>NZ_JBZVDZ010000003.1:0-662638 GCF_058408365.1 Paenibacillus sp. MDV22-iso6
TTCATGCCATACAGGTTGCATAAAAATATTTGTCTAACTTTAAGGGGTCACTTCAGAGAGGCCTGGCTCTTCTTTTGGTACACCTTATACATCGGGTGGAGATGTTTATACTACGATTAATTCCCTTGTACCTGATAGCGGATCGAAATAATCTGCCCCAGCGTCTGTGTATGAATCATTTTGAAATGGGTTGGTACCGTCCCTGTTGGAAATAGGGGGATTCCTTGGCCAAGGATTTTTGGAATAATGGCAATCTCAACCTCATCGAGCAGTTGTTGTTCCAGAACGGATTGCACCAGCTGGCCTCCGCCAACAATCCAAATGTCACCGCTGGAGTCTTGCTTCAATCGGGGAATCAGGTTCTCCACAGCCTCGTCCGTAAATTGTACATGTGGTGCAGGGGCTTGTTTGGAACGGGAAAGTACATACGTCGGGCGATCCGCATAGGGGAAATCCTCTGACAGCTTGAGCACCTCTTCATACGTAAGACGTCCCATAACCACCGATCCAATCGTTGAATAGAACTCGCCATACCCGTTATCGGCGCCATCGCCTTCCACATCGAACAGCCAATCCACCGAACCATCCGGTCTTGCAATGTATCCATCCAGACTCATCGCAATATATAACACAACTTTATTGTTAGACATATCAATCGCTCCCTTCTGAAATGTATGATACACTCCATCTATGACAAATGTTGACGTAGTTAGGTGGGGTGAACATGAATAATCGAAAACTCGCATTGATGCGACTCATGGATTCGAGAAAGAAATTTACGGCTCGTGAATTGGCGGAGCGTTTTCAGGTGTCGATTCGTACGATCCAGCGAGATCTGAATGATCTGCAGGAGTTGGGCTTTCCTTTGTATACGGAGGTCGGAGTGAACGGGGGTTACCGAGTGCTTCCTAATCGGATTTTGCCACCTCTTCAACTTACACAGCATGAGGCTTTGGGGTTGTTTATGATGATTGAATATTTGGAGAACGTCCCGGATTTTCCGTATGGATCGATTCGTGAGCATCTGGCCGAGGAATATTATTCAACTTTGCCTCAGGATGTACAGGATCTGATTACACGGATGAGGCAGCACATTACGTTCCTTCAACATCATGCTGTACAGGTCGAGGCAGTAACAACAGAGATATTAGGCGCGGCAGTAGATCAAAGAGAGATTGAATTTATATATCATTCCCGGCAGGGACATAAAAAAGTACAGGTCTTCCCCATCGGCATCTATTACGATCACTGGTATTGGTATATGCCAGCCCGGAGGAAGGATCGGGTGCTGTTGTATCGGGTGGATCGCATGCAGGAGTTGGTTATGCTGGATTCCATCGACGAGTCGGTTCCTACTTTGCAAGAGTGGATAAATTATAAGGAAAACAGAGAAAGCGTAGAAGTCGTGCTGCAATTCACGGAGTTTGGGGCGAGACTGGCAGGATCAGATGTACTGTTCAAGTCGGTTGAAGGTAATGAATGGCGTGGGCTTGTTCCGCCTGAGGAGTTTCCTTTTACAGCGCGGAAGCTGCTCTCCTATGGGCCTGAAGTGAAGGTAATTGAGCCTCTGGAGCTGCAACAACAAGTGAGAGAGATGCTGGAACGGAGTTTGAATCAGTATTGAATGTTGTAAAAGGATATGGTGTTCTCATATGGAACATATAAGAGTACCATGAAAGTAACTTAGAATGGGGGGCTACCATGATTCAATTCATAAGAAGTTTCACGATCCGCTCTATGCAGAGTCCATGCGATGAACAACGGCGGTTGTTTGTATAGAGCTTGAAATCTATTTCCGCCACACCACTATAATGCGTATAACAAGTGTTCATCGGTTGACTCTGCTGCCTTAAAGATCTTAACTTTTAAGGAGCGGAGCAAATATGAAATATATTAACGCAGACACGATCTTTCCGGAATCATTGCTAAAGGAGATCCAGCGTCATATCCCTGGTGGAATGGTGTACATCCCCAAACCCAAGGAAACCCATCAAAAGTGGGGCGAGAATTCGGGCAGCCGGATGATTTTGAAGCAAAGGAACGATGAGATCCGCCAGCTCTTTGCTGCGGGCATGTCCATCGACCAACTCACAGAACAATTTTGTTTGTCCATCGATAGTATCAAGAAAATTGTATATTCCAAAAAGTGATTAAAGGATTAGAGCTGCACTCGAGAAATCGAATGTGGCTTTTTGTGCAGGGATTAGTTTAAATGGTTTGCTGCCTATATTGTGCGAAAGAAGACCCATACAATGAGAATATAGAACGGTTACTAACAAAACATTACGTCAGCTGTGGGGGGGAGCCAAAATGAAAATTGACTTACAGTTAGCGCATAACAATGAGGCATATATCATCAAAAACATGTATCCTCTCTACCTTCATGATTTATCCGGACATTATGGGCTGAAAGCAGAACACACTCCGAATCAACATGGGATATTTGAAATGGGTGATGATTACAAAACGTTGCAAGATCAATATGATGTCCAGAACATATGGTGGGAAAAACCGAACGTCCTCTATGCATTTTTGATTAGAGTAGATGGTGTACCAGCAGGTTTTGTATTTGTGGCTACTGCGCCTCATTGTTCAGCAGACACGGATTTCTTTGTACATGAATTCTTTCTAATGCAGCCATTCAGAGGTGTGGGGATCGCAGAGCACGCTGCAAAAGAGGTATTCCAGAGATATCGGGGCCGATGGGAGTTGTTCACGAATCCTTCGGAGAAAAATAAAGTAGGTCAACACTTTTGGCGAAAGACTGTATCGAACTATACCCAGGGCAATTATAAGGAGCTTCAGGACCAAACGCATGATGGAGAAAAGTTGATATTCAGATTTTCAAACCGTTAATCGTTATTTTAGATATTTTATTTTGATTATATTTAAGGGCCTAAGGAGTAATCCGGTAGGCTCTTTTTTTGTTTGTGGATATTTCTACGCATTTAACCGGCAGCATTCGCAAGGTTTGTCCTTCCGGAATATGATATAGCATGCCAAGGTCGCAAATCTTCATTATTCTTCTTAGTTTCATCGACTGCTTCTTCAGATATGAATTCTATACGGATCTCAGAAATCAACTTAGGGGGTCGGACAGCATGGAATGGTTATCCTTTTTGAAGCAATACATCCAGGGTCCCCGATGGATTGGAGCAATTGCCCCCAGCTCAAAATATCTAGGAGCAAAAATGGTGAAAGACATCGCATTTGACCGTGCATCATGCATTGTGGAGTATGGGCCAGGCACGGGGGTATTTACGGAAATGCTGCTTGCGAACATGCAGCCAGGGACGGTTCTGATCCTGATTGAAAACAATGCCCGCTTCTGCCAGTTACTTCGCAAAAAGTACGGTCATCTTCCAAATGTACACATCATTCACGATTCTGCCGTGCATGTCGATCAGCACATACGACAATATGGACTGGATAAGGTTGATTACATTGTATCCGGACTGCCTTTTGCGAGTCTGCCTGCGGAGATATCACTGGACATTTTAGCTAAATCAAGGCAATATTTGAAACAAGATGGCAAGTTCATTACTTTTCAGTACACGTTACTTAAACGGGGATTACTCAAGCAATTTTTCGAAAACGTAAGCATGACAAGGGTGTACCGTAACCTGCCGCCTGCTTATGTATTCAGCTGTAGTCAATAACAAGAATGCACAGGATGGAGGATGATTTTGCGTAAATTAAATTATATCATCGGAACAGTTACTCTGATGTCTGTCGTAATGATGGGGTGTAACGAGTCCCCAAAACCCGAAAGTATTCAAGAGCCAGCTCCATCTTCAACGAGTCAGTTGAGTATATTGACGAACCAAAAGGCATCGGCCCAGGAAGAACAGCAGGCTCTTGAAATGACCTTGGATTATAAAAAGGCGGAGTTTGCAGTCGATAACACGAAGGGTGAAGAATTATTAACCGTAGAAAAGGTGCTAGCCAAAAAAGAGATTTTGAAGCCCTTCCTGACTGAACGGAATCTTGAAAGAAACAGTATGGGTTTGCCTTTTCAGGTGGCAGACAAAGAAGATGCGTCACTGCATGCTGAAGATATAAAGGCAAAGATGAAAGAAAGTAAAAATGATTGGATGCTCGTGGAGTACACGCTAAATTTGGTATTCACGAATTATGATGGAGTAGAAACGAAGACCATTCCGTTAGAAGGGGAGATTACCTTTTTACAAGAACAAGGAGAATGGCGTATTCAGGACGACACATACAATATGAAAGAAATCTTGGATATCGTCAATAAGCTATAATAATTCATTTAGAGTCTGTGAGTCCTGTGCGTTGAGTACTCCCCATTGCATATTTCCTCGAGAATCGGCATCAGGCTCTGCCCCCTGAGTGTTAAGGAATACTTTACCTAGATACGCCCCTTCAATTAGGTACACACCAATCATAAATTTTATAAAGCAAAAGAGGCCACGTCTTCAGTATGAGTTCTGAAGAAGCGGCCTTTTTTCGAGATGTGGATGCTCATTCTCATCTCCGATCGCTAAACTAAAAATCGGTTCGCCCAAACGTGGCGTCACCCTTCACCGTTGTGCTGCTGGAAGCATTGATGGCATCCAGCTGCAATACGTAGTCGTAATGTCGGATGTAATATCCGGGCTGGCTATACGACTGGAGGGATACTTTGGAGCTGTCAGCCCAGCCGGGGCTGCTCAGGAATGTGGCATCTCCTTTATAGGTGGCGGTATCCGTGTATGCCTCAAGTACGATTTTGTTGCTGGCGTTGCGCTTCAGGAAGTAGCCAGGAAAGTTGATAGACTCAAGTGAGATGCCTGTAGAGCTGGCCAAGCCGGGTACGACGCGGAACTGGGAATCCAGTACAGGTGAGACGTTGGTGTCGATCCGTGCAGTTAAGTTGGAATGACGGATGTACCGATCCGGATAATTGAAGGAGCTGAAACGGCTGTAATTCGTCGCATCAGGTGTTGCTGGGCCTAACATTTTGACCTCATGCAGGGTTGGGGTGTACCAGTTACCCGGATTGTTCCATAGGACAGCGTTGACCATATTGATACGTACATACCGGGCGGTAAAATGAACAGCGTCGGTCGTAAACCCATAGGTGGTATTGCTGGTTCGATCCAGCGTGGAGTAGTTGACGCCATCGTTGCTGATCTCAATTTTGTATTTATAATAACCTTCCGATCCTTTATACATAAACCAGGAGATATCGATCTCTGTGATGGTCTTCGGTGCACCGAAATCGACCTGCCACCAAGCTGGCCAAGTACTGGACGATGCTGCCCAAGAAGTCTGATAGTTGCCGTCATTAACATTGGATGCAGTTGAGCCAGAGGCTGTGGAGATGGCGGTAGCTGTTTTGCCTTGGGCGTGATTAACAAGAGAAGGTGGCGTTACCGTGCCTGTTACAGCATCGATATTCCACTCTTTGTACCATTCCAGTGAGGCGGTTCCATTTGAATCGTTCAAGGTTAAAGGAAGCCAGATATGTTTATGTTCACCAAGATTGAGTGGATTCCAGCGGTCGCCCATATAAATATAAGATGTGGTGTTGCTGCCTGTAATGGTGGCAATATCATGGATCTGGGAGCCGAAGGCCGATGGATTGCCATAAGGTGTAAGAGCGGACCACGTGCCTGTCATGGACGATGCGGTTGCATACGCGCCCTGGTTTGGATACCAGCCAGCAGCCTGGGAGGTGAAGAGGTAGTATCGATTGCCCTTTTTCACAACGGCAGGAGCTTCACGGTAGGCATTATCGAATTGCCAACCCACAAAGGATTCCACACCGGTATAGCTGGCGTTCATTTTGAAAATAGCCATGGTATCATTGGCCCCGCCATTCTTGCGGGAAGCTGTGATCAGATAGCCTGTACCGTCTGTATCTACGAAAACAGTCATGTCGCGTGACTCGTAATCCAAAGGCCGAAAACTTCCCTCATACGTGAATTTACCGTTTGGTGTGCTGCTGGTTGCTACCGCGACCCGCCCCAAATTGTAGTCCGTGCCGTTCTCATAATGCGCCCATAGCACATACTGTTTCGTGGAGGCATTGTAGATGACTTTGGGACGTTCAATTTTGCTGGAGGCTAGCTCGGTGGCCGAATCCTTGGTCAGTATGGCATTGCTGAACGTCCAGTTCTTCAGATCGGTTGAAGTATAGACATTAACGCTGTCAAACTTACCGCTGACCGCATGCTCTCCGTACCAATAATACGTGCTGCCGACTTTCAGAATGTTTCCGCTATTGGCCTGAATGGGGTTGCCTGCGGTATCCAGCCAATCGGAACCGTTGGTGATGGTCACGCTTGCCGCGCTGGTCCGTTCTGGAAGAACACCAAACATGGTTAGCGTGAGCGCGAAGACCAGAAACCAGACTGCTTTCCTGTTGCCCATTACGTACACCTCCTAATATCGGTCCTTTGTGAAGCGTTTACATATTTAGTGTAATAAAAATGGAATCTTGTACAAGTGAACAATGTGTACCCTGATGAACAAATGGAACTTTATCCTGAATATAGCGGCGATAGCGAGTCATTTACCTCATTCAATATATAAAAAAGGGATCGTAGACTTATAAAATAAGCTACGATCCCTTTTGGAATAACACTCTATTTAAACGGGTTCAAAATCTATTTATGACCTTTGCGAACCTTGAGCTGCATCTTCTTAATCGTTGTATTCTGCATGAGCTCCAGTACGAGTGGGCCTTTGCCGTTCAGGATCTCTACATCCGTCACATTATCCAGAATCGTAATGATCCCGATGTCGTCTGCAGTGACGCCTTCAAGCTTGGCGATGGTGCCTACAAAGTCTACCGCACGGAGTTTCTTTTTCTTACCTCCGTTGAAGTTCAACTTCATGATCTGTTGGTTCAACTGTTCACGCTTGTCCTTTTTGCGTTCAGGCACGATCTTCAAACGCTTCTCGAACTCTTCCCGACGACGGTCAACAGCTTCCTCGGAAGGAGCTTTCACGACAGGAATGGCAAATCCGATATACGATTCGATCTCTGCCAGACGTCTGCCATCCTTCGGGGTAACCAAGGTAAAGGCTTTACCTGTTTTACCAGCGCGACCCGTACGACCTGTACGGTGCACATAGCCTTCTTTTTCCAAAGGAATATCGTAGTTGATGACATGGGTAATATTCGTGATATCAATCCCGCGTGCGGCAACATCCGTTGCAATCAGATAACGGAATTGTCCTCTTCTGAATGCATTCATTACTTCGATGCGCTCATCTTGTTCCATGCCTCCGTGGATACGATCGGCTGGATAATCGAGGTCAGCCATGACACGGAACAGTTTATCCACGTTCTCCTGCGTACGACAGAACACGATACAGCTATCTGGATTTTCAACAATAAACAGGTCCTGAAGCAGCGCCGTTTTGTTCACCTCTGGCACGTGAATGACTGCATGTTCAATCGTGGCTGTGGTAAGACCACTTGCCTTGATCTCAATCTCGACCGGATTGTTCATGTATTTGCGCGACAGCTTGGCTACATCTTCAGGGAACGTCGCAGAAAATAACATCGTCACTCGCTCACTAGGCAGTGCTTGAATAATGGATTGTACCGTCTCGATGAAGCCCATATTCAGCATCTCATCGGCTTCGTCAATGACAAGGTATGAGATCCGATCCAGTGGCAGGGTGCCACGTTCGATATGGTCCAATACCCGTCCAGGTGTACCTACAGCGACATGTGTTCTTTGTTTTAACTCGGCTTTCTGAACATGAAAAGGGGACTGACCGTATAATGCGGCTGCTTTAATACGCTTAAAGCGTCCGATATTGGTAATGTCTTCGTTCACTTGCAAAGCCAGCTCGCGGGTTGGCGTGAGAATCAAAGCCTGCGGTTTATTTTCGTTCCAATCTACCAGCTCACAGACTGGAATGCCGTAGGCGGCTGTTTTCCCGCTGCCTGTTTGGGATTTGACCACAAGATCTTTATTTTCAAGGGCTACTGGAATAACTTTGGTTTGAACCTCCGTTGGGGTTTCATAACCCAGGCTATCCAGCGCTTTTACGATTTCTTCGCCAAGTCCATAATCTTTAAATTGTTGCTTACTCATCGTTAACCTCTTTTACGTTAGTTTTGAATACAAGAGCATATTGCATAATTCCTTAAAGCGACTTGTACACGGGAGCGTTTGGAATCGAATTATGCAATATGCTTATATACAAGCATTGCACCGTACATTTATCGTATACCTCTTCATTATACTCTATATGCAGGTGGGTTAACGGAGTAATTCACAATGATGTTTAAATCGTATGATGCAAACCAACTCTTTCTGAACTCCAGTCCCATAATTCTACGGCACGTTCGGGGCTGTAGGATTCCTCGGAAGAAGGCTCCATCCAAAGGGACAGTTACGGTTTCTGAGTCAACAAAGTTCCTACACATCGCTGAAAAAATAACAAAAAACCACCATTTAAGCTGGAATCAAAAAATGGAATATGTTAACATATGGGTAACTTACGGAACGGAGGGATACGTGTGGCAAATTTTATCCGATGGAGATAGTATGGCGAAACGTTTGTTTGCGCTTGCTGTGTTTCTGCCTGTGTGCAGCTCATCGGGATCGGTTTGCCTATTTACACGTATGCCGCTAGTCATTAAAGAAACACTCGTTTAGAGTGGTTCTTTAGTGTACTACTATTTTTCTGCGAGCATTCAGGTACACCCAATATCCGAAATGAACTGCACAGGCATGGATGTCTGTGTTTTTTTATTTTATTGAGGTAAAGGGGAAATCCTGAAATGACAAAATCGAACGTGAATGAGCAGTTTGAATTTCAAAAGGAACTAAAATCTTTAGCTGCACAGAACGGGCTTCATATTGCTGAGGAATCCATGAAAATTAACGAGTCAGGTATGGACTTTCGGGTAGCGTTTGCCACCGATGGACAGGGACAACAGTGGATACTGCGCCAGCCACGGCGTGAGGATGTATGGGAGCGGGCTGAAAATGAGCGCAAGGTGCTGGAGGTTGTAAAAAGCCATCTTCCGGTAGAGGTACCGGAGTGGCGGATTTGTACGCCGGAACTGATCGCTTATCCTTTACTTGATGGAGAACCGATTGCGGTCGTCGATCCGGCAGGGGGAGGGTACGCATGGCGATTTCCACAGGAAAGCTTATCCGATGATTTCTTCGATTCGCTCGCTGCTACCCTTGCCGCATTGCACAACATTGATCCTGATGAGGCGGTAAAGGGCGGAGTGCGCAGCAAGACGCCTACAGAAGCTCGTAAAGCTTTTGCAGCCAATATTGAGGGGATTAAACAAAGCTTTGAGGTGCCAGATCAACTGGCCAAGCGTTGGGAAGCTTGGCTGACAACGGACAGCTATTGGCCTGAGCACTCCACGTTCAACCACGGTGATCTGCATCCGCCGCACATTATCGTCGACGATGCCCAGCGTGTTACTGGACTTATTGATTGGACTGAGGCGGAGATTGCCGATCCCGGCAAGGATTTTGTTATCTATTATGCACTCTTCGAAGAGGAAGGCTTGCGGGATTTGCTCAATCGCTATGAGAAGGCAGGGGGAAGGGTGTGGCCTCGGATGTTGGAGCATATTCGAGAACAGTGGGCGGCATACCCGGCAATTGTGGCACAGTTTGCGTTAATCACTGGGGAAGAATCCAATATGGAAATGGCGAGAGGCATGCTTGCAAGCTGGGATGTCAAGAGGGATTAATATAAGGTGAGAAAACGCTAGGGAGGAGAAGGATGCGTGACACAACTTCGTGTAATGTGTTGGTTGTTTGCAATCACGTTAACAGTCGGTCTATTGGGTTGCTCGGCCCCTTTTTCTAACTCGGATGATATTGAATTAGATGTTCTCTCCCAAGAACGGTTACAGGAACTAAGGGAGGACTACCCATTATCGCCACAGTCTCTCGTGACTCCATGGATGAAAAAAGTGACCTTTAGAGAGATCACGGACTTCTCAGATGCAGTTGTTGTGGCAGAGGTTGTGAGCGTTCTGCCGAATCTCAGTATGGTGTTGACCACTGAATCAGATACACCTGAACGCAAAATGGCAGAAAAGCAGGAGAATACGGGAATGACTCCCTACGAAGCTGAGTTCGTCTCTTACAAAGTAAAGGTGCACGAAGTGATTGTAGGAGGAGATGTAGCCAAGGAGACATTTCTGTTCTATAACGCAGCGTTTGCGGCGCTCGAGCCTAAACTTATGCCTGGTCAGAGAATAGTTACAGCGATCAATAAGGGAGTAGGGTCCGAGCAACATGGAGGTTATTTCTTCTCTCGTTATGGTATGTACTATATCGTCAATGGGGATTATGTCCTTTCTGCCTATGAGGGGTTCTCCAACGAGGCGCTTGAATTCACCAAACAAACGAATGGAATCAGGCTGGAGCAGTTTGTGAAAAGGGTGCGAAGCTTAGCGCTGGAGTAAGTGAACACGTAACATACGGCTCTAAAATCTAAAAAAAGTAAAAGACCTCTTCCACATGCATTGTGGAGGAGGTCTTTCTTATGAATAGATTAATTACCTAAAGTCGTCAATTGGAAGTCTATTTCAGCATAGTTACGTATTTTCCGTAGACATAAGCTACGCGTCCATCCAGTTTCACTTTGACCCAGCCATACTTATCTGTACTGATTACTTCAAGGACGGTGCCTTTCGGTACGGCAGTAACTACTTTGGCTTTGGATGAAGCGCTGGAGCGCATGTTCAGGTAGGCCGCAGTAACCTTGGCTTGTTTACCTTTAACGACTGTACCTGGTTTACTTGTACCTGGTGATGTCGATGGTTTTCCAGGTTTCGATGTGTCTGGTTTCGGTACTGTTGGTGTCGTCGGCTTCTCAGGTGTAGTAGTCTCTTCCTCACCACTGCCAGTGGACGCCTTACGAGCTTTATTCAGCTCTTGATAGAACTCACCTTTGGTTTTCACGCCAGAGAATTTCGCGATACTTACGTTCGCTTTGGAGGCAAGTGTGGTCATTTCTTCTTGAGTCACCGTATCCAAAATGTTAATGGACGCAATATTGGTATACTTGCCATCTTCTGTTGTAGGAACAGACATGATGCCAGCATTAATCAGTTCTACGATATCTGCACGTGCAGGTGCTGTCAGGTCCGCACCAGTGATTTTCCAGTTGTGCTGGATTTTCGGTTCGTAAACGCCCTTCATCACGTCTTTGAGATAAGCAATGGACAGATTACGGATCGTACCTTGAATCTCGCCAAATGCTGAAGCATCCTTGGAGGACCATAATTGCTTGAACTTACGTCCTTCCAGTGCCCCACCTTTGGCAATCAGGGCTTCCATCCGGTAGGCATTCATGCCGAGCTTGAGCGTACCGTCTTCTTTAACCACTTTGCCATTACTGTATTTTAGGTTCGTAATCCGACTGCCGTAAGGCTTGGTCAGGTCAATCTCATACGTCACTCCGCCGAAGAAATCGTCGGTGCTGTATTTGGAAGCACGTCGTTTCGGATCAAAACTGATCGTCACATCACCAGGACGTGTGGAGTTAAAATAACCCGCAGACCATTCCATGTAATCCTTCAGATCACGTCCGGTCACTTCATATACCGTTACTTCACCAAAGGTATATTGGTAGTTGAACGCGATATCCTTTTTCTTGATCGGTCCGACATCCAACTTGGCCTTATCGTTATCGATCTGATGTGCAACAACATCGGCATCGCTGTAATGCATCATGACTTCAGTGAAGAAGTCTGAGAGTGGTGTCTCCTGAATCTGCACAGCAGGAATACCTTTGATTTCATCTGCTGGCACCAGGTTGGTTCCTTTTAGTTCAGCTACTTCAATGTTGGCATCGGCACGAGCGAACTCATGGAACGGATGCAGTGTATCTTCCAGTCCGGGATCGGACACTTCATAAGAGCCATCAGCTGCTTTTACAGCGAGTGCTTGTGCTTCCTTGCTTTTCAGTACAACCTTGTCGCCTTCTTTGGCAAACGTGAGGTCAATCCGTGAAATATGTGAACCATATTTGTTCGGCTCGGAGATCAATACGCCGTTAACCGTTTGGGATTCAATCAGGGTATGCATGTGTCCGGCAAAAATGGCAGCCAGCTCCGGGTTGGCATTGGCGATATCCGTGACCCCGGTGCCCGGGTTCCCGTTCTCGTTATCCAGTCCCATATGCATGAGTCCAACCATGACATCCACTTTGCCTTTTAGCTCAGCGATGGCCTTCTTGGTCTCTTCTACAGGATCTTTGACAATGATGCCATTCAGGTGATCCGTACCTTTCTCGAACTCCGTAATCATAGGTGTGTTCATTCCGATGACACCAACCTTGATACCATCTTTCTCAATAATCGTATAAGCAGGCATGTAGCGGTCGCCGTTTTCTTTGAAAATGTTACCTACCAAGGGTTGTCCCTTGAACTGTGAGGAAATCTTCTCTAATACGTCCAATCCAAAGTTAAATTCATGATTTCCCATAACCCATGCGTCATATTTCATTTCGTTCATTGCGACCATCATGGGAGATTGAGGTTGATCGTTGAACAGTTCAGCAGAATTGTCCTGAATCATATCGCCTGCGTCCAACAGAATCGTATTCGGATTCTCAGCACGTACTTTTTTTACAATTGTGTACAACTGCGTCATGCTGCCTGTTGGATTTGGACCGTCCAGGGCATAGTCCCACGGCATAAATCGGCCATGAATATCCGATGTTCCCAGCAACGTAATCTTGGTTTCCTTGTCTGCTTCAGCAGCCTGAGCCGGAGTGGAGGCAAAAGGTGCGAAGAGGATGGAGGCACATAAGAGGAATGATAAGGGCCATCCGGCGTAACGTTTTGGCGAAAATTTGCGCATGTTGTAATCTCCCTTGTTATCTAGTGTTATGTAAAGATATCTGTAATTGGATTTAATACTAGATTAACAAATGGTGAATGTAAACCACAAAATGACAAATAAAAGAGACTACTCCGATCATTCCATGGAAACACCACAAGGAATGATCGGAGCAGTCACTACACGTTTCTTTTATATGTTTAAACTTCTTCCTCAACCATACCCAAAGCCCGGTTTTTCTCTTTGAACAGCTCATTGTGTGAAGATACATAGGCCATTAGTGAAGCATCTGGTTGTATATATCGCTTGGCACTGTTTAGTGCGAGAATACCGCTGGTAAAAGTGCCTGCCAGCAATTCAACTTTGCTATCATAGGCTACAAAATCGCCTGCAGCGAATACACCGGGAACGTTGGTCGTCATCTCGGCTCCCACCTCCAGGTTCCACTCACCGAGATCCAGACCCCAATCGCGAATGGAACCATAGTTGCACTTCATGCCGTGATTAACGATGACCGCATCAACCTCCAACTGCTCTCGCTCTGACGTCTCAGTATGGAGGAGGGATACACGATCAATTTGTGTCCCGTCGCTGCTGTGGAGCGCTTCAATGGTATAGGGTGTCCGAACCTGGACGGAGGAGTTCTTCATCATCGTAACACTTCGCTCCAGACCGCCAAAATGATCCCGGCGATGAACGATCGTTACGCTGCTGGCAATGGACTGCAACTCATTGGCCCAGTCCACAGCGGAATCTCCTCCGCCCGAAATTAGTACCCGCTGATCCCGGAATCGTTCTAACTCCTGAACCGTGTAGTGCAGGTTGGTCACCTCGAAGCGATCTGCTCCTTCAATCTCAAGCTTGACGTTCTGGCGCTCGCCATAGCCAATGGCCAGAATAACGGTCCTGGTCAGATGTTGCTGACCGTGATCAGCGGTGAGCAGGATGGTTCCATCTTCCTGACGCTCCATGCCGACAATCCGCTGGCCGAGCACAATCGTCGGATCAAATGTGTGGGCTTGTCCAATCAACTGGGCAATGAGTTGTTCCCCACGAATTGGGGGCATGGCCCCAACATCCCATATCATTTTCTCAGGATAGGTCAGGACTCTTCCGCCCAATTCATCCTGTGCTTCTATGACCTTGGTCTTCAGTTCTCTCATTCCGCTATAAAAAGCCGTGTATAACCCGGCGGGTCCTCCGCCGATGATGGTCACATCATATCGTTCAAGTGAATCTTTCATCGCTAACCTCCATGATTCGTTGGGCAGAAACCCTTTATTTTTTGAGCATCACAGGGAGCTGTTTGATCAGTTCTTCCCTCGCCAGCGGATCTGTTGATATACCTAGCCCACCATTCACGAAATATACTTTACCGGCTTTGATAGCGGGTAGTTGGCTCCATACGGGACCCTTGGTCATGTTCTCAACTTCCTTCAATTCTTCGTCACTGTAATACACAATGAAAATTCGGTCTCCGGCAATTTCGGGCAGCTGTTCGCTGGAAATATCGGCATAGCCATAGTCATCCGGGTTATCAATCATTTTCTGAATCGCTGTGGTTGGCTTGAATCCATCCTTGTTATAGACAAAACCGGTCAGGTAACTGGTCGTGTACACACTCAATCTTTTCTGGCCAATCATGTATTGAAATACGGATGCCGTCTCGTCCTTCTGAATGGTGCCATCCTGCTGCAGTGCGGTCCACATCTTCACAATCTCAGCTTCATGACGTGCGAGAAATTCTTCAGGTAGTTGCTTGTTGCCGAGCCACTCGCCCAGTCGCTTGATCCGATCAGGCATAGGGTCCCATTCATTGGTCAGGATAACCGGAGCGATCTTGGAGAGCGTCTCATTCTGCTTTTGGTCGGGAGTTGATGTAATAATCAGATCGGGCTGAAGTTCCACAATCTTCTCCGGACTTGGCGGCCAGCCGATATCTGCAACATCTTTCAGTTCGTCTTTATACGTCGCGTATTGCAGACCTTGCTGTACCACACCTACAGGCTTGATACCAAAAATTAATAGATCCCCAACGGTGTTGTCTGTGTATACGATACGTTTGGGCGCTATGGGAATCTCCACCTGGTTACCATAGGCATCGGTCGCCATTTGGGTTCCTTTTTCCTCAGTTTGGCTGGTGGTCTGTGCTGTATTACTTGTTGTATCGGCTGTTTTACCGCAAGCTGTTGCAACCAATACAATCAAACATAAGGTGAGCAACGTGGTGAATCTCGACATTTTGTGTATCATGAATATCCCCCTGTATGGTTAAACATTTACTGATAATCATTATCAATAAACCAAGTGTAATGCGGTTCAAGGGTGCATTCAATGGAATAATAGGACGTTTTTTTTGCATTAATAGGCTGGTTGTGGGCAAGTTTCGGTCATTGATAACCAAGGAAGAGTTGGGTTATGATGACTCTAATTGATAATGGTTATCAGAAAAAAGGAGAGCTAGCTGTGGATCTGACTCATCTCAAAACCCGGTACGTTGTTCCCGACATTTATTACGAACTTCACGGGTTGGCTCTACAACATCTATCGCATAAAGATGGCATTCCACGACAAACGCTAACCACCGACCTCATGATTGTGGTCGAGGAGGGGGAAGGTCTGCTCATTTGCGATGGTAAGATAAATGAACTGCAATATGGGGTGCCCCTGGTCATCAATGCGGGACACACTGTAGAGATTCGGATGAATGAAGAGGCGTTGTTATCCGTGTGGTTAATCGCATTTACATTGCATGATCCTGAGCGCCAAATGTCCCCTTCCCTTATAGAGACCCGCGAAACGGATACGGCCGGATTTCGATCCATAGTGCAGCGAATCCGGGCCATTGAAAACCGCCGTATGGCGCAGGATCGCAAACAACGAGTCGGCATTCACACCCAGTTTCAGAGATTGATGAGCATGGTACTGAAAGATACCCCTGAGCACGAAGGAGAAGTCTCCAGTGAGCATACAAGAGCGAACATATCCGAGATCATTACGCAGCTAAAAGGCCGCTACAACGAGGAAATTACCGTGGATGAGTTGGCAGATCAGGCCAGGATTAGCAAGCGGAGGTTTACCCATTGGTTCAGGCAGCTGACAGGAACGAATCTGTCGGATTATATGACAACTCTGCGGATGGAACATGCCAAACAACTGCTATTACGCGGGGAGCGTATGAAGGAGGTGGCCGCTATGGTGGGATATCGGGATGAATACTATTTCAATCGTCGATTTAAACAGATGGAAGGAATCTCACCGGGCCAGTTCATTCTTAACCATCGAAAAAGTTCATCTAACATCTGTGTGATGAGTTGCCTCGGTCATCTGCTTGCCCTTGGGATCCGCCCAGCAGCGGTTGCCAAAAATCTAGCCAATGAGCATTACCTAAGCAAGTTGAGTACGAGTTTCCATAAGGTCAACAGCGTACCGCTGGACCCGCAGGAAATTTCCTATTTGCAGCCAGAGATGATTCTGGTTGGAAATCAGGAGGAGTACGATACGTTGTCGCCAATAGCGCCGACATATATTTTTTCACAGAACGACGACAAGCCATTCGTATTGTTACAGAAACTTGGTGAGGTCTTTGGTAAGGGGTTTGAAGCGGAGAAGGTAATGAAGCAATATGAGCGCAAGGCACAGCGCCTGAGATCGCGGTTGAAAGGTATGATTCAGAGTACGGATACGTTCTCTGTGATGGAAATACGCGATGACTCAATCTATGTGTTCGGGAATTACTGGTGCAGAGGAGCCTACAATCTGTATGATGGCCTTGGACTCCAGGCACCTGAACGTATACAGAAGGAATTAATTGACCGTCAGGCTTATCTCATGATCTCAGAGGAGCAAGTTGCATCCTATGTAGGAGACCACTTGTTCCTGACGGTACTGGATTCGGAGCGGTATCAACATATGTCGAGCAGCATCTGGTGGCAGGAAATGCCTGCAGTGAGGCAAAACCAGGTGTATATGACGGAGTATACGGAATTCGCAGTTACCGATCCCATATCTATGCCTTACCAACTGGATGCCCAGATGAAGTTAATACTTGAACGTAAAATGCTCCATTCCTGATCGGATCACTTAACTCTTATACCGTCTCAATTGAATTACCGCTACGAGAGGTGAAAAATTTTATTTTGACAACGATGGATACCAAAGCAAGCAAACCAAAGATGATTCCGCTCCAGATGACCTGATGGATGCCGAGTTGGGCAATGAACCAGCCGCCAATGGAGGTACCGAGAGTAATCCCCAGATTAGAGAAAGAGACAAAGAGGCTGTTTCCGAATTCCGGCGCTTCCTGAGATTCCGTCGTAAGCCAAGTTTGGCTGACAATCAGACCGCCAGAGTGAATCGCACCCCAGACGAACACCATGATAATCATCGGAATGAAGTAGGTACCTGCATAGAAAACGAGTAAATAAGCCGCCATGTATAGCACCGGGAAGAGGAGAACGGTCCTCGGAATATTCCGATGCAGAAGCTGTCCAAATACCAAATTTCCGGCGATCATAATAACACCAAAGGCCAAGAGCATCACACTAATCCATGAACCGCCCATACGGGTGATTTGCCCAAGGTATTCGGCGAAATAACTGTATACGGAGAACATCGCTGCAAAAATAAAAATGACAGTAGCAATATTTAGCCACAGCGCAGGTTTCCGCAAAATGCCGATCTGTTTGCCATAAGACATCTTCTCTTGCACAGGCATCGAGGGCAACCATATCCATATACCGATGAAAGCAATGATACTGACAACCGCTCCGAACCAAAACGCAGCCTCCAACGAGAATCGTTCCGCAAGATAGGAAGTTAGGGGCACGCCAAATGCAAAGCCGGCAGTGATTCCGGTAAAGACTTTGGCAACGGCCTGACTGCTTTTTTCCGGTGGGACCAGCTTGGCACCCGTGACGAGAGCAACGGAGAAGAAGACTGGATGGAAAATGGCCGGGATAATCCGAAAGATTAGCATCATGTCGAATCGGGTTGTGTAGGCATATACTACGTTGGAAATGGCGAACAATAGCACGGCAGTTAACAAAATGGTTTTACGATTGATACCAGATACGAGCAAAGTCAGGAAAGGGCCAGACACAGCAACGACGAGAGCGAAAATACTTACCAGCCATCCGGCCTGTGCAGCGGTGATGTTGAATTTCTGCGTGATCAGGGGCAGTACTCCGATAATGCCGACTTCTGTAGTAATGATGGCGAATACACCGAGCGCCAGAATGAGGATGAGTAACGGATTAACCTGTTGTGATTTCGATTTCATGTTAAAGTCTAGACCTCCAAATATATTTATATATATAGAAAAATAGATATATTAAACTAAAAAAATGCCTCCTCACCTATATAAAAATATATGGCCGATATAATAAGTTCTCAGAATTACATTATATCTATATTTATAGATTTGTAAATATAATAAAGTGTAAGTCATTTAGTTAAGTCATCATGTTAGTGCCCAACATCTATACTTTTTGAGGGACAAGCTATACTTTCTACATGGATAATTACAAATATATCCAGTAAAATGAAATTTGTAAGCGCTTACCAATGAGTCGAATACTAAAATTCAAAGGAGGAAGATCATGTTCAAGTCCAAATGGTTTAAGACTGTAGGTTCACTGGCATTGGTTGGTGTGCTCGCTACCTCAGTCGCGGTTGGCAGTGTGAGTGCAGGTTTGGCCAAAGGTAGCAAGTTTTTGGGCAATATCATTGCAAGCAGTGTTCCCTCCAATTTCAGTCCCTATTGGAATCAGGTAACGCCGGAGAATTCAACAAAATGGGGAGCAGTCGAAGCCACGCGTAATAATATGAACTGGTCTCAGGCAGATATTGCCTACAATTATGCCAACAACAATGGATTTCCGTTCAAGTTTCACACGCTTGTCTGGGGAAGTCAGGAGCCAGGTTGGATTAGTGGACTTTCCGCTGCAGATCAGAAAGCTGAAGTAATCCAGTGGATCAAGGCAGCAGGTCAGAGATATTCCAAATCCGCGTTTGTCGATGTAGTTAACGAACCATTACATGCCAAACCTTCCTATCGTAACGCCATAGGCGGGGATGGAGCGACAGGGTGGGACTGGGTTATTTGGTCTTTTGAGCAAGCAAGACAAGCTTTCCCGAACGCCAAACTCCTGCTGAACGAATATGGGATTATTGGCGATCCGAATGCAGCTGATCAATACGTTCAGATCATCAACATCTTGAAGAGCAGAGGCCTGATTGATGGCATCGGCATCCAGTGCCATTACTTTAATATGGATAACGTTTCTGTCAGCACAATGAATACCGTATTGAACAAACTGGCCGCAACCGGATTGCCGATCTATGTATCCGAACTGGATATAACCGGCGATGATAACACACAGCTGCAGCGCTACCAGCAGAAATTCCCTGTCCTCTGGCAGCATTCGGCCGTTAGAGGTGTGACGTTGTGGGGCTTTAATCAAGGTCAGACTTGGGTGAGCGGTTCCCATTTGGTGAATACCAATGGTACAGAGCGTCCAGCACTGCAATGGCTGAGAAATTATCTTGCGAACAATCCTTAAACGAGGTAGGCAAAATCATTTACAGAGTCATTCCTTTCCATAACTTTGCACAAGAATATAGCGTCATATCCCCCACATCAAGTAGGGGGACATGACGCTATTTCGTGGTTTGAATGGGTATTAGGATTGGGAAATAATAATACTGTTGAAGGAATCAGCCTCCAGCTCGAACCAGAGTGTCTGCCCTTCATATGCCAGATGCAGGTCACGGCTGTCCTTGAACGGATTGTTGATGACAATGACGAGACTATTGTCAGGGTTGCGGAAGGCCACGGCTTTGCCACTCCAGGCTCCAGACAGTCCTACTCTTCGTGCACCAGGCACGACATCATGAGCAAAATGCTTCATCACATAATACTCGGGATTCCGAATGATTCCTTTGGCATCCGGGTCTACCGTAATCATGGAGTTTTGCTCCCACCCCCATGTGCTGCGGCCTTTCGGCTCCAGAACCATGTTCCAATAAATATACGCATTCACTCCATTGCTGAAATAGTGCTGGTACAGATTAAATACATACTTGGCGTAGTTCCAAGAGTTGTTGCCATCACCGCACTCATTTTCGGTCTGCATGTAACGAAGCTCCGGGTAGCTCGCGGCTGTACGTTGGATGGCATTTTTGCCTGCCCACTGATAACCAACTCCCTTGATATAGGCGTACGCTTTGGGATCACTAAGTACCAGTCCGGCATATTCATCAAAATCATTGGTTTTCTTCTTGATCAATTCTTCCCACGGATCAGGTGCGTTGATCGTTCCCAGCCAGATTTCCGTGTCCAGACCATGCTGTTCAAAAGCAGGGCCCAGGTAATCGGCGATAAACTCACGTAGCTGCTCACCTGTCCACATGCAGGAAGGGAATTTCTGATCCGCGATGACTTCGTTTTGTACATGGACCTGATGGATGGTAATGCCAGCGTCCTTGTACGCCTGTACGAATTTGACGAAATACAGCGCATAAGCTTCCAGGATATCCTTCTCCCAGCGCAGCGTTCCATAGTTATAGGCTTTCGGTGATTTCATCCAGGTGGGCGGGCTCCACGGCGAGGCGAAGAATTGCAGATTCGGATTATAGCTCAGGGCCTCTTTGATGTATGGAATCAGATATTTGAAATCACGTTCGATCGAAAAATGTTCCATGGTCACATCGCCGTCCACCTCATTGTGACTGTACCATTGCTCTGCATAATCACTCGCGCCAATGGGCAGGCGACAGATGTTGAATTTATGTTCACCTTCCGGGTGGAAGAGGGAATGAAATACGTCATGACGCTGCTCCTCATTCAAGTGGGACAGGGCAATATAACCAAGCTCATTAAAACAACCGCCAAATCCTTCTACAAGCTGATGCTGTTCACCTGTGAGCTTTAAGTTAGCGTTTTCATTTGTAGATGTATAAGAGATCTCTTTCCATGCATGATCTGGTGTAGTGGAATAACCATGTAATGTCAGGGACATTGGAATTTCCTCCTCGCATGAATCTTAGGTATGATGTACAGTCAGTATATCAAGTCCCATTGCAAAAGAAGATACGCTGAACCGCGTAAAATTTGCCCTAATCCAAGGTGGTGAAATGCATGATCATTCCTGAACCATACCGTTCTTATCTATCTCCGGAGAGCCGATGGCTGCCTGCGACGGACTGGAACGTCAAGCTGTTTGGTGCTCACATGCAGAAGGTAAAGCGAGGCTGGCAAGTGCCGCTGGAATCGCATTTGGCCTTTGAATTGATACTGATTCTGGAAGGATCGCAGACGACGATACTGGAGAACATCCGTTATGATCTCCTAGCAGGAGATATATTGCTTATCCCGCCTGGATGTAAACATACCAATGAATGTAATCAGGAGCAGGGGCTGACCTACTTTATTGCCCATTTCAATGTAGATGAGGTTCTGTTTCGCCAGGAGATGAGTAGACATGTGCAGATGTTGTTCCCATGTGGCGGCGAGGATAATCAGCGATTAACGGAAGTCATGATGAAATGGGTGGATCTGCTTCAGCACAAAGAAGAATATACAACATCAGATCTGTTCCGTATGCAGGCTGGTTTGCTGGAGATTTTGGCGATATTGGCAGAGCAAAGCTCCTCCCGTTCCCAAGAAGCCGTATCGCCTACTGTGGCGCACTATGCAACACTGATTGCCGAGGCAATCAAAAGCCGCTTCAATACCGGGAATATCCAGCGGGAAGGGCTGGGAGATAAGGAGATTCGGATTGAAGAGATTGCGGCCTCGCTTCAAATCAGCCCTGGATATGCACTGGAGACGTTTCAGAAAGTATACGGCATCTCTCCGCGCAGATATTTGTCCGAACTGAAGCTTCACGAGGCTAAGCAGCTAATACACCAGCCTGATCTTAACCTCACTCGCGTTGCCACCATGCTCGGATATTCCAGTCTTGCGCACTTCAGTCGGCAGTTCAGGCGATGGACTGGTATGAGTCCCAGTGAATACAGGCAGACCATGGGCAGCATCCGTTTTTTCGATTAAATAATCGCTTTCCGCGTGATCGTATCTAGTTTAATGCTCATCAAAAATCCCCACTGATGTTCAGACGGGGACTTCGCTGTGCATGTAACAATCTACATGGAGGGCATATGAATTGAATTGTGCATTAAGATAAGTTGAGATAAGTGCGCGGTGCTTGATCATGCTTTGCTTAATTAAGGTTGTACATTTTCGTCCTGCGCTTTGTTTTCGAAGATCAGAATCGTTTTGCTGCTTCCGATATACGCAATCGTCGTATTGAATTGCTCCGAAATAAAACGTACCGGGACAAACGCCTTTCCATCCTTCATCAGCAGGGGTGCATCATTTATAGCAAGCGTATCGTCCACAACCACCTGTTTGTTGCCCACCGTCCAATGAATCGTTGTATCATTCTGCGCAATCTGAACCTCCTGTGTATCCGGATTCCAGTTCACGCTGGCATTCAACTGCTCGGAGACAAAACGGAGCGGTACATAGGTCCGTCCCTCATCGATAAAAGGTGCAGCCTCCAGTGCGTAAGCACGATCCCCGACATAGGCTGTGGTAGAGCCTTCAATAAGCCGCTGAAAATTACCCTGTGGAGTACGTTTCTGCTCCCGCACATTCATTTGGTTTAGAAGCCGCATCGTGTCACTGCCGTTCGCAACATCCAGATAATTATTTTGCACCGTAAGTCCGGCAGGTTCCGGTTCAGAGACTGAGGTCTGCGTACCGGAGGATAAGGAAGTGGAAGCCGAGATATCCGTTATCGTATTAGTATTTGCAGAGCTGTTTCTTGTAAAAGTAAAACCGGCAATCGGTGACAGATTCCACACCCGGTTATTGGACAGTTTCAGTACTTCTAGCTTGGACAGCTGGCGTAATGGCTCCAGATCATAGATCTGATTGGACTCCGCATTCAGTTCTTTCAACCCTACCAGGTCTTCCAAGGGTGCCAGATGCTGAACCTGATTCCCGGAGAAGTCTAGCGCCTGCAGGCGTGTCATATGCTTCAAGGGCATCAGATCGGAGATCTCGTTGCCTGCCACATTCAGCTTCTGAAGTGTATTCGGCAGATCAGCTAGTACATCCAGTGTATGAATGTGGTTGTTGGCCACATTGAGCTGTTTCAGTTTTCTTTTATCCGCCAGTGGTGTCAGGTACGTTATCGCATTATTCGAGATTTCAAGCCATTGAAGATCATCTGCATCCGCCAGTGCGGAGAGACTAGTAATCTGGTTACCGCTGGCGTGAAACGTATGTAATCGGGTGAATCCACGTACAACTTCTATGGAAGAAATGGAATTGTTGCTGATATACAGCCGTCCCAGGTCTTTCAAATCAGCCAGTGCATCAATCGATGTAATGTAATTATTGCGGACGTCAACCTCGCGAAGCCGAGTCAGATGCGCAAGCGGTGTTAGGTCTTCAATCTCATTTCCATATAACCGGAGGTGAGTCAGATTCGTGGCGTATTCCAGACCGGACAGGCTTTGAATGCCTGCATTGCTTAGATCCACCACGTGCAACTGCTCCAGATCGGAGGAAGTTAGAGGGGAATCTACCGGTATGTTCAGGATCAGCTTCAGTCCGTTCTCCAGTGCAGGATCTTTGATGATTCCTTCGCCCAAGTCTGCCGTAGTATAGGCCATCGCTTGCCCAGCCGCCCCAAGACTCAGGATGAAGATTAGAAATAGTAGAGTCATTCTTCTCATTGCATGAATTCCCTCCGATTCCGATTTTAAAATACTCCGAACAGATTGATTTTTTTTGATGATATATAAGGTAAGTACAATATTTACACGATAACGGAGAGGGCAGAAAAAACCTGAAGAAGCGAAGCGGTCACCTTTATCACGGGATTTCTCCCTTTAGAAAAAGGGAATCAAAGAAATCCGGGGATAACAGTGATCGGAAGGTTGTTCTGCCATCGGAGTGGTAAGTGTAAATAGATCAGTTTAACTTATGCAGGCACGAATAAAAACACATCTATAGTTATTAACCCATCATAGGGCAAAAGGAACAAGAAATTCATGACAGGTAGAACATCTACTTCTATTCTATATGATACAAACCCCATACTGCACTCTTCCAGCCATCTTTTTCAAAAAAAATTGTACAACTCCCCCAGATGCTATTCAACTCCATAACAGAAAGGGTATAGATGAAGTAAGAAAGCCATTTGGAGGAGAAGATGCAGGTATGCGCCAAGCCATGATCATTAGTAATCCATCGTCGGGTAAAGAAGAGGCTCAGCAATATGTGTCCCAGGTACAAGAAATTCTTGAATCACAGCAGTATGAAGTGGTAGTCAATGAGACGGCTGGTGAGGGAGATGCGACCAACTACTGTCTGAGTGCCTGCAAAGATGGCTGTGATCTCGTCATTTCCATCGGAGGAGATGGGACGCTGCATGAGACGATTAACGGCATGATGGATCAGGAGCATCGTCCCAGACTGGGTGTGGTGCCGCTGGGTACGGTGAATGATTTTGCGCGTGCGCTGAATATCTCGCTTGATCCGGAGGAAGCCATTCGGCAGTTACGTTCGGAGCAGATCCATAGGGTGGATCTTGGTAAAATCAATGATCGTCTGTTTGCCAACGTGGTGGCAGCTGGTTCATTGGCAGAGGCGTTGTTCTCTGTATCTTCGGAAGAGAAGTCGAAGCTGGGTTCATTCGCTTATTTGAAAGAAGGATTGAAAGATCTGATGAATACACCGGCCAAGCCACTAACTATTGAGTATGACGGGCAGTTTTGGGAAGGGGAGTCTCCACTTTTTCTCGCGGCACTGACCAATTCGGTTGGAGGTTTTGAGAAATTGTCCCCGGAAGCAGCGGTGGATGATGGGTTAATTCATTGTTTTGTGATCCGTAGCATGAATGTCTTTAATACGGTAACACTCGGAACGTCCCTGTTGTTTGGCAATCTGAAGAACCATAAGGATGTTGATTATTTTACAGCAAAAGAAGTTCACGTCCGTTCTATAGAAGCCATTCGCACAAATGTGGATGGGGAGGAAGGGCCTTCTTTGCCCATTCAAATCAGTGTATTGCCTCAGCATATTGAAGTGATAGTTCCGGAAGAAGTGTAGAT
This sequence comes from Paenibacillus sp. MDV22-iso6, assembly GCF_058408365.1. Taxonomy (NCBI): domain Bacteria; kingdom Bacillati; phylum Bacillota; class Bacilli; order Caryophanales; family Paenibacillaceae; genus Paenibacillus; species Paenibacillus sp. MDV22-iso6. Next base: position 24,927 of record NZ_JBZVDZ010000003.1, read on the forward strand.
GGAGGAACGATGCAGAAAAAAACCTCCATTATTCCATATAAGAAATCTAAAATTCCATTGAAACCGATTGCAGTTCTGTGTCACAATCATAGACGGAAGACAAGTATATACTAGTTGGCAAAGATCATGAGAATGAATGTACGATACTATTCGAATATGGAGGGAAATCATCTTGAGAACAATTAAACTTGGCAGCAGCGCACTCGAAATACCGGTTGTAGCCGTTGGCTGCATGAGGATTAATTCATTAAGCAGCAAAGAAGCTGAACATTTTGTTCATTCCGCCATGGAAGCAGGCGCGAACTTCTTCGATCATGCTGATATTTATGGAAACGGGGCTTGTGAGGAGATCTTTGCAGAGGCTGTGCAGATGAATCCCCAGGTTCGTGAAAATATGATTCTTCAATCCAAATGCGGTATCCGCAAAGGCATGTTTGATTTCTCCAAAGAGCACATCTTGAATTCGGTGGATGGCATTCTGCAACGCTTGAAAACCGATTACCTGGACGTTTTGTTGCTGCATCGTCCGGACACCTTGGTTGAACCGGAAGAAGTGGCTGAAGCCTTTGACCAGCTGGAACGCGAAGGCAAAGTGCGTCACTTCGGGGTATCCAACCAGAATCCGAACCAGATCGAACTGTTGAAAAAATACGTTAAACAGCCACTGGTAGCCAACCAGCTGCAGTTGAGTATTACCAATACCACGATGATTGACAGTGGAATCAACGTAAATATGGAGAACGATGCCGCGGTTAACCGTGATGGCAGTATTCTTGATTATTGCCGCCTGCATGATATCACGATTCAACCATGGTCCCCGTTCCAATACGGATTCTTCGAAGGCGTATTCCTGGGCAGCGATAAGTTCCCGGAACTGAATGCGAAGATCGATGAGATTGCTGCAAAATATGAAGTGAGCAACACGACCATCGCAATTGCCTGGTTGCTGCGTCACCCGGCACAAATGCAGCCCGTGACAGGTACAATGAACATCCAGCGTTTGCAGGATTGCATCAAAGCTGGCGATGTTCACCTTACACGCCAAGAGTGGTACGAAATCTATCGTGCAGCTGGCAACGTGCTGCCTTAAACCCAAATCAATACATAGCAGAATGATCTGCTGTATTGCATGTAAAACACGAGCGTATATAGCGCTCGTGTTTTTATTTTATCCTTTATTTGATGCTTATTCGTTCCCGGTATAAAATAAGGGTAGGGCCTCTATTTTAACAAAAGGATTATTTTGTAATTAATACAAATTAGTTGAATTTATCTTATTGACCCTTGCTTAATTATTACATATAATTACTTTTGCATACCGTTAATCCTGTTTATGGTTTTTTATTTTGGAGGGTGGTGTTAGTTTGGAGCCGACAACCACGATACGCGATCATTTAGAGAGTTATCTGAAGCGTGAGCAGATGTCCATTAGTCTTTTTTCGGAAACGTCAGGAATTAACTCGGGTACGCTGAGCAACATTTTGAATAAGAATCGTCCGATTGCGATGCAGCAGCTGGATCGAATCACTTCAGCTATGAGACTTGAAGAAGGTTACTTCTATGAATTGTATATAGATGAGTGTTTTGTCCATGCTGCCCCTGACTGGCGAAGACTGGGACCATTCCTTCATCGATGTGCAGAATTGGATAAATTGAATTGTATTGAAGATGTTATCCGGTTGATGATGGATAATCTATCTTATATCCCTTTGTTATTTGATCTGGCTGAAGAATTCTACCATGCTGGTAAATTCAAACCGGCCGTTCTACTATATGAAACGATAGCCGAGAGTGAGAAAATGCAACACTCCGAACGGCTTGCACTATGTCAGTATCGACTATTCAGATTGGGGCTGAGCAATGATCAGCAACGAAATCTAATCATTGCGGCCCAATTTGAATACTATGTGGATCGACTGGATGAACGCTATCAGCTGGATGCGCTCAACGAACTGATTAATGCCTTTGGTGCTTTGCACAGATGGAATAAAGTTCAGGAGCTGTCCGAGAAGCTTAGGGTGAAAGCAACCATCCATTATGAGCTTAATGGGAGAAGGAAACAGGAAGAAACCAAAAGACCGATTGTATTTTACATTCTGTATTCTTATTTGGCTTCAGGTAGTGCGTGCTATCAACTTAAAGACTATCAAGGCGCGCTTAAATATGTTTCTTTATACACGGATAACAGTTGGGTGAAGAACCCTAATCAAGACGAGATGGTAGTTATGAATCAGTTTCAGGAATGGGCTGAGGGAAACCGTTATATATATCAATTAATGAGCGGACAGTTTGATGTATTGCCTGAATATTTGAATTACATCTCAACAAAAGAAAATGAAATTTTCCCGGCGCTTTGTGATATTGTGACTGCTGCCAATCGCTATGATAAAAATATTGATGATGTGCTCGAACAGTATGAATCATACTTTACGTACCAGGAACAGAGCAACCGAATTGGAAAGGTTACAGATGATCGATATCTACGTCTTTTAGCAGATCTCGCTGCGTATTATTTAAAGAAAGACGAGTATTTCACAGGAATACAATTTGTTCTGGATAGTTTGCGATTCTCTATTGAAATTAGCAGTGGACGAGGTATGCTTAGAGGTGTCGGACTGTTTGAGCAATATAGGGAGTTTGCAACTGAGACGGCGAAACAGCAATACAAATTGATCATTAGTGAGGTGCAGAAACTCAATGAAGAGAAAGTTGGCTTTGCTGATAGCTACATGTAGTATTATTATTTACATTGTAGCTCCTGCTACGGAACCTGTCTCAGTCAAGGAAGTTCCAGACCCCGGCATTATGAGAACTGCTGACCACGGATTCGGAACTTAAAAAATTGGTAAGGGACGCTTCTGAATATTCATTCAGAGGCGTCTTTTTTTGCGTCTGGTGGAAGAATAAGTATGTCGTACCCCTTGCGGCCTATCGATTGGCATAATAAACTAAAATATGACAAAAAGGAGGGGTACTATGGATTGCTTGGAGTTAATGTCACAGATCGAAGAAGCCAGACAACAGCTTCACCGCTTACAGTCGGAATACGGTAGTCTGCTTCATCCTGAAGTCATCCAGCAATCTGTAGTTCTGGACGGTCTTATTAATCAATACAATCGAGCCAAAATGAAAAATTTGATTAATTAGTGGTTCGCCTATTTACATATTGGTTTCCGTATACTATAGTTAGTCACATGAGTAACTAACTGACTAACTAATTAACGATGAATGAAAGTTGGAATCGCATGAAATCGAATTTGGATGAATCTCAGCCCATTTTTCATCAGATATCCATGATGATTATGGATGACATTGTAGACGGCAGATTGAAGGTAGAGGAACAGGTTCCGTCTACCAATGAGCTCTCTCGCTTTTACAATATTAATCCAGCCACGGCACGCAAAGGGCTTCAAACGCTCGTGGACAAAGGTATCATTTACAAACAGCGGGGTGTTGGAATGTTTGTTGCGAAGGGAGCCAGGGAAGCGTTGCTTGTTGAGCGAAAACAGCATTTCTACGAGGAATATATTAAACCTTTACTTGAAGAGGCCAGACGGATTCACATGAATGAGGATATGATTATTGATTTGATTCGCGGCAAGAAGGATAAGGAGAGTGAGTTATGATTCATATCGAGCAGATGAACTACAGCTATCAGAAAACAAAAACGCCGGTTCTGAACAACGTTAATTTGCATGAAAATGAGCCGATCATCAGTGCAATGTGGGGAAGAAACGGTGCCGGCAAAACAACCCTGATGAGTCTACTCGCAGGCCATAACCGACCTGATGCTGGAACCATTCAAGTGATGGGCCAGGATCCATACAATAACTTGGCTGCGCAGGAGAACCTGTGTTATATCCAGGAGAACCATCCCCTGGGTAGAAATTGGACGATCAAGGACATGGTTCGATTCGGTCAATACTTCCATCCTCAGTGGAATCAGGCTCTTGCCGAGCAACTAATCGACATCTTCGAGTTACCAGAGAAGAAGAAGATCGTGAAATTCTCAAAAGGCATGAAGACCGCCGCTCAGATGATATTGGGTCTTGCCAGTAACGCAAGGGTAACGATTCTTGATGAGCCCACCAATGGACTTGATGCTGAGAAACGTAAATATTTCTACAATGCTTTACTGGAGACTTATGAAGATAACCCGCGTCTAATTCTAATATCAAGCCATCATATTGAGGAAATTCAGCCTTTATGTGAGTCCCTTATCGTTCTGCAAGCAGGGGAAGTGTTGTTTAATCAGTCGATGGAAGAGATGCGCGAAAAAGGAGTTCTTCTAACAGGGAGAATAGAAGATATCAATCGAGTCACCGCAGACGTGAAGGTCATAGAATCTTCCCAGATGGGATCGACCTTGAAAGTGATGATTGATGAGCCATACTCGAAAACGTGGAAAGACATCGCTCATACGCAGGGGCTTTCCATTGAGAAGGCGACATTACAGGATTATTTGGTTAACAGGACGCGTAATCAGGAGGGGATTAAGCGATGAACTCGGTGAAAGGTACGAATCGGCTGATTCTGGATGATATGCGCTGGTATTTGATGATCTTCTCCTTCATCACCCTTATGCTTACTGTAGTCTATCTGGCCATTGGATTCATCTTCGATATTGCTTATACTACACAACTTTGTGGTCCAATGTATGGAGGGATCTGTGCTTTTGCGATTGCGGGAATCGTTACCTTGTTTCCGGTTGCGATAGGTATAGGGAGTACACGCATTCAGTTCATGAAATCCTTCTATATCATTTCGGTTTGGATGGTCATAGGCACAATTACCATCCTGAATATAATCTATTTTATTACGCATCTTCTCCTTGAATATGGAACACTTCGCGTAACCTTTTATCAACCAGGCATGCTGTACTCAAGCGAATATCATTTTTTCTCCTATTTGTGGATCGATCTGATGATTGGTTTTCTCGTGCTGGGACTGTCCATCTTTTCAACCGTCTGTTGGATCAGATTGGGGATGCGCAATTTTTTCAGTCTGTTCTTTGGATTTAGCTTAATCGTCACGCTGGTATTTACTTTGAGCGATCTTAGTGAGTTTATGTTGTGGATTGCGGGAGTCAATCGCATGACATTGTTCACCGCTCTGGGGGTCATTGGAGGTGCTTTGCTTCTGAGCACGTACCCCATGATGAAGAATGCACCGCTTACAATGAAAGGCAGAAAAGATTGATAAGATCAGAAAAACACGAGTGCGTACATACACGCCTCGTGTTTTTTTGTATGAGTTAAGCTTGAGCTTGTGGTTTGAATCCTTCTTCTTTGAGATACTCGCCTGCTTCGCTACGCGTTTCGAAAGCCATATCCAGATTAACACCGGAATACACATACCACATGTCATCTTCATATTTTAAAGTAAGTGTATGTCCATCTTCATCGACCCATGTTCCGCCACCGGTAGAGGTTGTAGCCAATGTAGGAGCAGCTTTGGCTTGTTCTGGCTCTTCTGATTCTACTGCGTTGGGATTGGTTGACATTGCTTTAATCGTTTCATCTAACAATGTGCGTAGATCTGCTTCGGAGTAATCACGAATATTGACGAATCCTTTATTATCTGTCTCATAGTTGGGCAGTAGCCCTGCATAGATATAACCGTTACCGTTAGGATGAATATGGAGAGCAACAATCTTTTTCTCGTACGCACTTTCTTCGTAGTGGAAATTAACACGGCCGAGAGAAACATCTTTGCGTTGCAGTTGGGGATACGATTGTAGCACTTCAAGCTTTTGTTCAACGTTAAGCATATTTTCCTCCTGTTAGTGTTGGGTAGTGGTGATTATAACATACATAGGTGAAAAGATAAGCATCAAAAAACAGGCGCAGTATAGCACCTGTTTGAGGATTCACATCATAGATGATCGCTTATAATAGTAGCATTAAATGAATATCGTGAAAAAGTGCGCTTCCCTCTGGTGGAAAATGAGAAGCGCGCCTTTGTGTTAGTTTCCAGATAGAATACTTTGCCCCAGTTCTTTCAGGTATTCCATCGCTTGCAGATAAGGATAAGGACCATAACTTACGCGTGCCACACCCAGCCCGGCAAGTTGTTTCGGTGAGGGTTCAGGAGATGTAACCATCACGTTGACCGGAAGCGACGAACGTTCACACAATTCCTGAATCAGTTGTTGATTCTGTAAGCCCGGAACGAACAGACCACTGGCGCCTGCTTCTGCATATGCCTTGGAGCGAATAAGTGCTTCTTCCAGGAGAGCGTGATTGTGTCGTTCAGGTGCATTTTGCAAAAAGATATCTGTGCGGGCGTTAATGAACAGCGGAATGCCTGCCTGCTCCGCAGCTTCCTGGGCAGCCGACAGTCTCAGACATTGCTCCTCCACAGCGTACAGTCCCGCGCCAGAGGGGAGCTGATCCTCAATATTAATTCCTACCGCACCGTGATGGATCACTTGGCTCACATTTCCCTTCACTTCTGACGCCAACCTGCCATACCCTCCCTCAATATCGATCGTAACAGGCAAATCCACGCTCGCTGTAATCCGGGCCAGATTGTCCAGTACCAGCTGGAATGGCATCGCTTCTCCATCTTGTTCACCGTGGGCAGCAGCTACAGACCAGCTTCCAGTAGCGATTGCTGCTGCTCCAGCAGATTGGATGGCGAGTGCACTCCCGGCATCCCAGACATTGACCAGAACCAATGGATTGCCTTTGGTATGGGATTGGTGGAACATCAACGCTTTTTTTTGTAGGGTACTCATAAGACTTATCTCCTCCGTTACATAGCTGTATCCTTCATATCACTTGCCGTTCTTTTCTTATCTATTGAGTACTCAGCTACCCTGCTTCTCGTGAGTTAAAAGCCAGTTTTTGCGAGTCAGGCCTCCTCCGTATCCACCCAGTTCACCACTAGCATTGATCACACGGTGACAAGGAATAACAATGGCCAGTTGATTGGCTCCGTTGGCCTGTGCTACCGCTCGACATGCTGTGGGTTTACCCAGTGCATTCGCGATATCTTGATATGATCTCGTCTCCCCCGGCGGGATCGCAATCAATTGCTTCCATACACTCTTCTGGAATGGTGTTCCTAACCAGAACAACGGGGTATGGAATACAGCTAGCGTGCCTTCAAAATACTGTGCAAGTTCCCGTTCAATGGAACGAATCGGATCTGTTACTCCAGGTACAATGGCTGACTTCGTTCGTTTGCGCAATCGTTCCACCTCGCGCTCCAGACCTCTTCGATCCACGAATTCGAGCAGATATAATGCTTTCTCATCGGCTACAGCCATCATGGGTCCAAGACGTGTGTCGATCCAGGACGCCTTCAATACATGTTCTTCATCTACTTGTGTAGGCGCTGCGCCCATGATTCGCGAGAAGGCATCCCGGAACCCGCTGCCAGACTCGTAGCCGGTGGACAGCTGGGCATCAATGACCGTGCGACCGGAGCGAATATTTTTCAGAGCCAGTCCCATGCGACGGGCACGGGCATACTCCACAAAGGTCATGCCAAATCGCTTCTTGAACTGACGTCTGGCGGTGGATTCGTCGATGGATAATGCCTTGAAATCCTGGCCTTTCCAGCGTTTCTCCGGATGGTTCTCCACGGCTTCCACCAATACGCGTACCACATCAGATACCTGATTGGGATGAGACAACGGGCGGCAGCGCTGGCAAGGACGATACGAAGCAAGCAATGCCTGCTGCGCCGTCTCATAGAATTCACAGTTTTCGAATTTTGGTTTTCGCGCGGGGCATGTAGGCCGGCAGAATACACCCGTCGTCTTGACGCCTACATAGAATAAACCTTCGTATTCCGAATCCTTGGCAACCAGAGCCTGATAGTATTGTTCTTTCAGTTCAGCAGAAATCATTGGGCGCACGTCCTTATATCAGTAGAGTTTATCCTTATTGATATTATAAAAAAACGATGCGCAGGGCATCGCCGAAAATCAGGCACGAATATTTTATTTATCAATACGTCCTTATTATTTGCTCGTCCAGTCCAGTTTACCAGAAAGATCCCCAGGAATATGCATAGCCCGCCCATATAGACGTAATTCCGAATGACTTCGCCCAGAAGCAGCCAGCCGGATAAGACCCCGAAAAATGGAGCAAGAAACAGAAACGCACTTGTCTGGCCCGGATCGCCCTTGCTTAACAGGTAATACCACGTAGCGAACTGCACAATGGAACCGAGGATCGCCAGATATAGAATCACCCCTATGGACGTGGTGTTCAGGATGAGTTTTGTTGATTCCATGGTAAAACTGAGCAATAACAGCGTTAGTCCGCCGAATAACATCTGATATGCCGTTAGCACCCATGTGCTGAAGTGTGAGCCCCATTGTTTGACCAAGAGGGTAGCGATCGCCCAGGACAAGGCAGACCCCATACCCAGTAACGTTCCTCCGGAGAATTGAAGATGGAAACCAAGCGTGATGAAAACTCCTGTTATACCGATGAGCACCCCAAACCACTGGTATACCTTATATCTCAGACCAAGAAATACACTCCCGAGAAGAACTACCAATAGCGGATTTGTAAATGTGAGAATGGATGTCTGCCCGGAAGGAATAGTGCGCATGCTCAGGAAAATGCAGGCCATCACACCCGTCGTCTGGAACAGACCGATGACGAATAACCGGAGCCAGTCAGGCGCGGTCACGGGAAGATTTTTATTTCGCACCCAGAGCGCCATTAGTCCTCCAGCGAGCGTAAATCGAATGCCGACCAGCAGAATGGGTGAGACATAAGTCAATCCGATTTTACCCACAGCAAAGGATGAACCCATAAGCGAAGTGGCGAGTATAACGAGCATCATAAAAGCAAAGCGATTCAACCTTTTACCCCCTCAAATAGCATGTTTTTTTGACCCTTTCAGGGTAACACGCCAACATTTCAGGGTTCATCGAAGTGTATTAACGAATTGAATTTAGTACTCATTTACATAATATGGAGCTTAATGTGAGACGATATGGTGTAGTAATTACTATAGAAGGTGCTGTTTGGGAAGTTCTCTTTGGATGAATGCATAAGGTTTGTTACTTTAGATAAATGGAGGGAGTTCCAATGATGAAAAATAATAAAAATAAATCTATACTCTGGGTGTCTGCTCTATGTATTCTGCTGTTGACCAGCGCATGTGGGGCAAAAAACAACAACGAATCCGTACAGGAACACGCCTACCCACAATCAAAGCAGCCCATAGAGGAAGCGGGAAATAGTTCCGTTCCCAATATGGAGGCGAAGAATAACAATAATCAGGCGAACGAAAGTGGGAATGAAGGCAAGCCTACGGCCCAATCGGAATCCTCCGCTGATACGGCAGGACAGGTCATGATCGTCATTGACCAGACGGATAAGCCGTCCGAGGGCAATAGCTTTGATTTTGCGATAAAACAAATTCCTGAGGGCTATGCTTTATCCGAGATGCGCTGGACGTCCAACACGGTAACGATTGTGAATTCCTACAAGGAAGCGATCGAGCATGGCGCGAATGGAAAAGAAGGGTTTTATATCAGTGGTGACGGGCAATTCTCCGGATTTATTTATTCGGATGAGATGAAGGGTGAACGCGGCAAAGCGACTTTTGTATTTACCAATGAAGAGGGGAAAGAAGTGACCTCGGAGAAGGAAATTAAATTAAAATAATCAGGCAGATCATAACCGTGTGCAGTGCTTTCTGTTAATTCAAAAATGGAAAATGAAACAGACACATTATACGTGCGCCTTCATTTCTCCCATAAATGAGTAAAAGCAGCCGTCAAGGCTGCTTTTTATTGATCTGCAAGCTTACACTTTGTTCTATCGACTGAGTGTTTCGGCATCTCGTATCTGTAACGGATACTCCGTCTACATGAAGTCGAAGAAATAACGCACCACGTGGAACATGACCGGAGAGGTGTACGTCAGGCTGTCGACCCGGCTCAGGTAGCTTTTTTTCAGCGCATCGAACTTATTGTCATCCCCAATTAACAAATCCCGCTTCAGAACAGAAACCGTCAGACTTCCGAAGAACCCTGCCAGAGCGATCAACACACCGATGAAAAGTGCGAAACGTGCATCAAACGGAGTCAGGTAAGGATGAATGAAATAAGAGGCAGCGGTGGTTACAACGAATGCACAGGCGAACCCTTCCCATGTCAAAAAAGGATTGGCCGTGGGCACCACTTTGCGTTTGCCCAGATAGAGCGAGGCCAGATAATGCACCACATCATTCAGCTGGGTTAATACGACCAGGAACAAGACCAACTTTGAGCCATATTCCGGTGTTGCGAACGGGAAGTAGGCCAGATGACTAAGTCCAAATACCATCAGCATCAATCCCCATTGCGTCGAGCTGACACTGCGCAGGAAACCAACCGTGCCCTTATTAATTAGACGTGGCAGAGGTAACACCAGGAAGACATATAGCGGAATAAACACGATAAACATCCCATACCATCCAATATAGATCCAGTAGAACTGTACCGGAATCGCCAGATACGCCCATAGAAACAGCCTACGATCAGCTTTGCGGGTGCTGCGGATCATGGAGAAGTACTCTTTCAGCGCGAAAAAGGTGAGTACCATAAGGGAGATCAGGGAGACAATCGGATTGAAGAGGGTGGCGAGACAGAAGATGACAAACATGCCCCACCAGGTTTTGATTTTGTTGCCAATGCCCGAATAATCCTTATCCGGCTGAAGCTTCGTAATGATTTTGTACACGATATGTATGACCAATAAAGCAATAAAAATCAGTGTTAAGGTAAAGAGTGAACTGCTCAAGTACAATCACCTGCTTATCCAGAAGTAAGATTCCAATATAGGGTACCTATGTTATTATGAAGGAATAGTGCCAACTTGATAAGGGGAAATTTCGTTATGACAGAACCACGCTCCATCTATATCCTGCTTACGAATACGGGAACGTTGTTTACCAAAGTCATTCAAAGTTACACCAGAGCGCCATACAATCATGCCTCCATCTCATTTGACCGGGAATTATCCGAGCTGTACAGCTTTGGTCGCAAGCATCCGAGCAATCCGCTGAATGGCGGGTTTGTGAAGGAAGATATTCAGACAGGTACATACAGTAAATATCCAAATACCACATGTGTCATTTATGAGCTTCAGGTGACGGAGCGTGAAGTGGAAAAAATGAAACGGGTGCTGCACATCTTCATTCGCAGCCGCCAGAAATATATGTACAATCTGCTTGGTGTGATTGGCATTACGCTGAAGGAGCCAGTAGAGTTCAGCAACTCCTACTTTTGCTCGCAATTTGTTGCCGAGATACTGCAGCGTTCAGGCATCAAGCTGTGGAACAAGCTGCCTGCGCTGGTGACCCCGGATGATTTTCGCCAAAGTGAACAACTGCAGCTGGTGTATGAAGGGAAGTTAAAGGAGTATAAGCCGAGCATTGAAGAGCGGGATTGAGGGCAAGGAGGGCAAGGAGGGCAAGGAGGGCAAGGAGTATGTCTTATGCTCATATGCTCGCTTTCTTATCACTCAAAAAACATAATATAAAACAGCCTGCCGCCACGGATTTCCGCGCAACAGGCTGTTCGGTTTGTGTAACGCTAGATAGATGATGTAGAGGAACGGTCAAAATCAACCTCTTCGAGGAATTCGATCACTTCACCATTTGGACTATGCACAACCGCATTTCGAACTTGAAGCGGGGGTTCACCAAGTGAGATCCAAGCGGGTTGAATATAAGGCTTGGCACCATGAGCAAGCGCTCGCTCGTAGATCTCTTCCACATGGTCTACGTAAAAGGCGAAATGCAGTAATGCCCCATGTTTTACTGCTTCGGGAGACTCTGCTGGTTCACCTTCGGCCGCGATTACGGCTCCGGGGTCAAACAGTTCAATGCAGGTCCGTTGATCCGGTGAGATCAGCATGCACGCCTCAGTAATTTGAAAGGCGGGCAGACTCCAGGAGTGACCAACTTTAAATCCTAATACATTCGTATAGAATGAGAGGGTATCCTCATAATTACGTGCTTGAATGGCTACGTGAGCAAGTCCGTTTACACTCATGCTCATCACTCCTTCTTCAGATTGTTTTCTAAAGTATAAAGGGAACGCTGCATTGGAACCATGCGATATCAAAGGATATAATGGAGTGAGAGTTGCGATATATAAGCTCTTTTATCCCAAAAAACTTATTAAATTAGCCTGATTCTCGGGAGGGTCTACAAATGGGTTATGTTATAGATGAGATCGACCAGCAGATTATGCGTTTGCTGCAGCACCATGCTCGCATGCCAATTGTACAGATTAGCAAAGAGGTAAACATGTCCCAGCCTTCAGTCAAGGAGAGAATTCTCAAACTGGAGGAAAACGGAGTCATATCGGGATATTCAACCATCTATGATTTGTCCAAACTAAATCGTGGGACAACGACGTTTATTTTACTCAAAACAGAGCATTGTGAGGAATTCGTTCACTTCTGTGAACAGGCTGTTGAGGTTACGGATTTATATCGGATTAGCGGTGAGTACAACTATCTGATCAAGGTACAGACGGCAACCATTGAAGAGCTTGCAGAGTTCCAAGACTCGCTTGTGAAGCTTGGTCCATCCAAATCCCATATTAGTATGAAAAATATAATGGAACACCGTGTGCTGCTCTAGGAAGCAGCGAAGCACGTTAGTGTATGGGTGGCAGGATATTCGGTCCTGCCATTATTCATTGTGCACGTGCACAATGAATTTCGTCTGTTCATCAATATTTATTTGGCTTACCAGTAACTATAATGAAAGCGCGCTCAAAAAAGGTTTATCCTTTAATAACACGGATGGGGTGGGAGAAGATGAGAGAGACGACATTTGTACTGGCACCGGATTCATTTAAAGAGAGCATGACAGCGAAAGAAGTATGTGTGGCCATGGAGAAAGGATTGCGTAAAATCTACCCAACCGCCAACTATATTCATGTACCGATGGCTGACGGAGGCGAAGGAACAGTGCAGTCGCTGGTGGATGCTTCTGGCGGCGTAATTCACCAGAGAGAGGTGAGCGGGCCACTGGGACAGCCTGTACTAGCGCAGTATGGTATTCTGGGCGATGGGTTAACGGCGGCGATTGAGATGGCATCGGCGAGCGGCATTCATCTGGTGACCAAGGCAACCCGGAACCCGCTTCACACGTCAACCTATGGCACGGGAGAGCTGATTCGGGCGTGTCTGGATCAGGGTATTCGCAAAATCATTATCGGAATTGGTGGAAGTGCGACCAACGATGGGGGTACAGGCATGGCCGAGGCGCTTGGCGTAACTTTTCTGGATGCACACGGGCATCCACTTGCACGTGGAGGTGGGGCACTTGATCAGTTGGCACATATCGATGTGTCCGGCCTGGATGAACGATTGCAGGATGTGGAGTTCATTGTCGCCTGCGACGTAACGAATCCGTTATGTGGAGAGCATGGCGCTTCACGGGTGTTTGGACCGCAGAAGGGAGCTACACCGGAGATGGTACAGGTGCTGGATGCGAATCTTTCCCATTATGCAGATGTGGTGAAGCAGCAGCTGCACAAGGATATACTTGATGTGCCGGGTGCTGGTGCGGCAGGTGGTTTGGGCGCAGGGCTTTTGATTTTTACACAGTCTGTGTTGCGCAAAGGTATTGAAATCATCATTGAATACACTGGATTGCGTGACAAGCTGCTACATGCGGATGTGGTGTTTACGGGCGAAGGCGGCATTGATTTTCAAACGAAATTTGGCAAGACGCCTTACGGTGTAGCGCGTGCTGCCAAGGAAGCAGGCAAGCCGGTTATCGCCATTGCAGGTTACGTTGGTGAAGGGATAGATACGTTGTACACTGAAGGTATTGACGCGGTGTTCGGTATTGTGCCGGGGGCGGCTGATCTGGAACAACTTCTGCGCGAAGGCCCGGAGAATGTGGAGCGTACAACCGAGAATATTGCGAGAGTGCTAAAATTGGGTCTGATTTCTTAACATTCTGTGGTTCGGTTATGAGGCGTAGCCTGTTCATAACAGATGGCAATACTGGCGTCTCGTCTGCTAACAGAGATGAAGGCATGAGTTTTTATTCAGATTTCGCTTCGTTATGGGATTCCTCGACTAATTTCTCCGCAGTAATCATATGTTTGGTTCCGTTCAAATACTCCAGATGAGCCTTGCCCCAGCCGCACATGCCATCCAACAGCGTACCAATCGTCTGCCCGTGTTTGGACAGACTGTACTCGACCTTCGGTGGAACATCGCCATAGAGAGTGCGCACAATAATCTGATCCTGTTCCAGCTCCCGCAGCTGTTTCGTTAACGTGCCCTGTGCTACATCGGGAATCATGCGTCTTAGTTCACCAAATCGCTTCGTGCCTTCCTTCAATAAAATAAACAGGATGAGCGGTTTCCATTTTCCATTAATGGCTTCCAACGTAACGAGTACACCTTGTAAGCGTGGCTCTTGTAAATCCATAGTATTCACCTCAATTTAAACAACTATATGTAACTTCATCATACCTGATTTTTTCGCGTTCTGCTTGTTTTGTCTATGTGAATTGGGCAGGAATAACTGTGTCATCTGGTTCCAATAGTACGAATTTTCGTACCTGGTACGATTCAATTGCGTACTGTTCAGGGCTAATCTTTTCGATAATAATGAACAAATGCTAGAAAAACGAAAAATCCGGCTATACGAGAGGAAGATGCAGAATGAGTCCATTTACATTGGAGAATAAACGTGTCGTGATTATAGGAGGAAGCTCTGGAATTGGACTTGCAACGGCAATCCAGGCTGCTGAGGCTGGTGCACATGTAGTTATCGCGGGACGATCGGAGACCAGACTCGAGGAAGCAAGGGAGCAGATTGCTCGTGTCGCAGGCAAAGGCAAGACTGGCACGGTGTCCATCGAAGTGTACGTATTGGACAATCAGGATGAAAAGCAAATCGAACAATTTTTCAATCAGGTTGGTGCATTCGATCACCTGTTCACCCCTGGAGCTGCATACACCCGTGGTCCGTTAACTTCAGATCGAGAGACGGCCGAAAGCTGTTTCAAGGGCAAGTTCTGGCCTCAATATTTTGCTGCCAAATACGCAGCTTCGTATCTATCGGCTTCGGGTTCGATCACGTTAATGTCGGGCGGCTTCAGCCAACGCCCACTGGAGGGCGGGGCCTCTTACGCTGCGTGTAACGGAGCGATTGAAAGTCTGGGCAAAGCACTTGCAGTGGAGATCGCGCCTGTTCGCGTGAATGTCGTGTCCCCCGGAACCATCTGGCGAGAGGGGCAGGAGGGTACACCTCGCGGTGAACATTTTAAAGACTATGAGAGGCTGTCTGTGCTCAAGCGTGTGGGCTACAATGGGGAGATTGCACATACGGTTACTTACCTTATGACGAATACATTTACGACAGGAAGCACATTGTTTGTGGATGGCGGATATACAATGATTTGATGCGTCTACCTGTTTGTTATACAGGGAGCAGTGGAGGAGTATAGGACGACGTGACAAGAATCTTAATTTTTATAGAATATAGGACTCTATAATTAAATGAAGAAGTAAACATGATGAATAATGACGAAAAATATTTGAAATCCGGACTGTTTTTCACCTACAGGCCGGATTTTTTTCCGTTTATTGGAGTGAATGTTCAGAATCCGTTCAGAGTTGCGTACTACACTAGACCTATATTTCGACAAGCGAGATTAGGGAGGAAAGCGTATATGCAATACAGAAAAATATTTAGCACGCTGCTCATTTTGGTGTTGGTAGCTCCTTGGTTAGCAGTACCGGCAGGAAAGGTACATGCAGGGGCATCGTATCCGGTACCCGGAAATAACGGTCTATTAACGATAAAGTATGTGGACGAGAAATCAATAGAACTACAGTGGGAGTATGCACAATCCTCATCTTCTACACCACCTGATGTAAATTACCAGGTTTACATATCTAATGCTCCTGATCTTGCAGACATGCAACAAATCAGTGGAGCATCAGGCCAGGCTTATGGTGATTTGATTAATGGTTCAGCTTCTACTACAAATGGTACATTTTCGAAAATAATTACAGATCTAATAGAAGGCGATACGTACTATTTCAATGTAGTAGTTAAAGACCGATATTTGGAAGCTACGTATCAAATGCAATCTATTGAATTTACTGTGCAGCTGAGTGAGCTGGATCAGTACAACGAACTCAAAAAGAAAGCAGACCGGGGTAACAGCAATGACTTTATCCAAGAAGCTATCTTGCTGCTTAGTAATAAGCAATTCATTGGCACGCCTGATTTTGAATCTTTGCCTGTAGAAGATCAGGAGGCTATTGCAAAATACTTATTAGATATCGAAGCGCCAACAAGCTATGGATATGAGAAAAAGGGGCAAGTTGAGTTCTTGGTGCAATTAGCTCTGAAAGCTCTTGAAGTGACTCGCCAAATCGATGGACCGAATGCATTAGTTGCACTTAATAACCTGTATAGTAAGCAAGCAGAAAGAATAAATCATTTTGATTATCCGAGTGCTGAAGATAATTTCTATCCACTCATTGCTGCATATAGCACTGCCTCCGAGGTAGATAAACGCACAACTGCTTATGTATATGAATTGAGACTGAAAAGAAAATCATCCATTTCACGTGTTTTGAAATATATAGACACAGCTGTGGAAAAAACACCTTTCATTAACCGTGCAAACACGACTGAGCAAATGTTAACGTCATTGGATAAATTCCATAACATTTATGAGGATACGAAGGCTTACAACAGCGAGTATATCGAAAGTCCGATAACGAGCTTCGCTTTGGACACAGGCAAGATGGATAACCTGACGCCAGAACAGAAGGAGCAGTTGGCTGATCATATGCTTACTGAAAGACCGATTGGTGGATATGCAAGTTTTGAAGCCATTCAGACTGCATTTGATCAATTTTTCCCTGGTAATGAAACTGATGCCTTGGCTGCCGTAAATGCTGCAAAGAGCAACAGCGATAATATTAATGATATGATTTTGGCCATGGAAAATCCTGATCTGAAAATTAATTTTCCGAATGGATACTATGAATCTTTGCAAGTTAAGAAATTCATTGCTAAATTCCTGATCGATTATGTGAAAAATGATTATAAGAATAAAGATCAGGTTCAATATATGGTTGATCTGGGAGTTTTGGCGCAATCCATTTGGGGGCAGAAGGAACTCGATCTTATCCAGAACAAACTGGATTTATTTGCACAGCAGCTGATGGATGGAACGAAATATTTTAATGATCAACAGACAAATGTGTTACGCAGCATTGGGCAACAACATTTGAAACGTAGCAATGTAGATAAGGGTGTTTTCGCTTATAAATACCTGCATCAGGTGGCTTTTGAAAGGTTGGAAGGAGAATTTAAAGGGAATATTGTTAATCCGGAGATTGTACTGAGTCTCTTTTCTATGCCTTTGGAATCCTTTGAGAATGCTACTTCTATTCCGCTAATGGATGAATGGCTTGATCATGCCATGAACGAATGGATTGCAGGGGAAGCATTCTTCGATAACTATAAATTTAGACGTACAGGTGCCCTTGATTTATCTAAAAGAGCTGAACTTAGCCCGGAAGGCAAGAAAGAACTGGCCGAATGGGTGCTTAACGAACAAGACAGATACGAGGATGTTGGGAATCTACAATATGTGATCAACCAATTCTTTACGGCCCCAAATGTAACGGGAAACGATATCAACAACACCATAACTGGCTTGGATGACACCATGGAGATCTCCCTTAACGGCAAACTGAACTGGATTGATGTTGCTTCTATTCAGAAATTTGATTTTAGTGGTGACAAAACGGTATGGGTTCGTTACAAAGCCATCAGTGACTTATTGCCAGGACGTGCGGTGAAGATTGTCTTCACGGCGAATGGCGATAGCAACAACGGAAATGGTTCAACACCAAACACGGGCGGAAGCACAGGTGGAGGATCTTCAGTGACTACACCTGTAACGACTACACCGACGACCAAGCAGGAACAAATCGTCGTGGACGTGAACGGAGCGAATGGCACCAACCTCACCAAAACGCCAATTACACGTACAACCGAGGCAGACGGTACGATTAAGGACCTCGTGAAGATGTCTGAGGCGATTGCCAAGGAATCGGTGGAAAAAGCGAAGCAATTAAACATGAATACTGCACGCATTGTCATCCCTGACGCCAAAGATGCTGTGTCTGAGACACGCATTGAACTGCCAAAAGCAGCGGTGAAACAGCTGAACGATGGTGGGCTTAACCTTGAGATTTCCACAGAGAACGCTATTATCTCGGTTCCAACGAAGTCGATTGCCGGATTCGACCAGGATCTATACTTCCGCGTCGTTCCGTTGAAAAAGGAATCCGAGCGTAAAGAAGTGGAAGAACGTGCGAAGAAAGAGCAGTTGATTCAACAGATTACTCCAAATTCAAACGTGAAAGTACTGGCTCGTCCGGTTGAGATTGAAACGAATATGCAAAGTCATGAAGTAACACTGACATTACCGCTGCGTGACAGTCTGCCAACTGATCCGGCTGCACGCCAGCAAGCTTTGAACAACCTGGCTGTGTACATTGAACACAGTGACGGCACGAAAGAGTTGATTCAAGGTAAGCTCGTGAAGCTCAGTGATTCCAGTGAAGGCATCGAGTTTACAGTTAACAAATTCAGCACGTTTACCCTCGTTGTGGTGGATGGACTGAAAGCTTCCCAAGGCTCGCACAACCCGTATATCAACGGTTTTGGTGCGGATTTCCGTCCGGATGCATTCGTAACCCGTGCGCAAATGGCAGCGATGCTGGCTCGTAATCTGTCTGATGAAGCGGGAACTGCATCCTCGAACGCTGTAAACTACGACGATGTATCTGCTACCCATTGGGCAGCGAGTGATATTCAAAAAGCGCAATCCGCAGGCATCATGAACGGTATGAACGCCACTCAATTTGCACCCGAAGGTTCGATTACCCGTGCACAAATGGCGACCATTGCATACCGCTGGATACAGCAACAAAGCGTAGACGCATCAAGCATCACAACACAAGCAACAGATGGTGCTGGATTTACAGATGTGTCCGCCGACCTTTGGGCTTTCGATGCAATTGCCTACGTACAATCGGCTGGCCTGATGACCGGATATAACGATGATACATTTAAACCGAACAGCAAACTGACCCGTGCTGAAGCCGTGAAAGTATTAAATGTACTGTTCAAACGGACGCCGGTAACAGGCGTAACTACGCCATCTTTTATAGACGTACCTGCAACACACTGGGCTTTTGCAGACATTGAGGCTGCGGCACAGAAATAAGATAACCATATCTATAACAAAAGGGGAGCCCAACCATGAAAACATGGCGGGGCTCCCCTTTAAATTATTTAAAGCCAGCTCAGCAAGCACATCGTTGCTCGCCGAGTTGGCTTTTTTAGTTTAACGAACGAAGTGAATGCTATTAATAAGGCGTATATGATTCCTTAGCGTGTTTAATCACTTTCATGTGGAGCGTCTTTGTAAAAAACTCCATCCCGCAGTTGATCTACAAATCCCTGCAACCACTCATAATACTGCTCCGCATGCTGAAGTTTATGCAAATCGCGCAAAGCGTCTTCCCGTTCCTCCGGCGGAGTTGTTCTGGCGAGAATAATCTCCGATAACTGCGGAATGACCTCCCAAAGGCTTTCCTGCATCACGTCGATTTCCCGTTGAAGCTTGGCCCCGAAGAAGTTCTGAAACGTACGGAAAAAGTTGGTTTCGGCCAGATACTGATCCTGGCGTTCCCGCTTTTCCTCCAATTTATAGATCATCTGAGATTCGGTAAGCGAACGTACAGCATAACTCATATTACTTTTGCTCATGTTCATGGACGTTTTCATCTCTTCAAGCGTCATGGGACGATCCTCAAAATACATAATGCCATACAGTTGACCAAATGAATGATTGACTCCATACAGATCCATGGTATTGGCAATGGCGTCAATGACTTTCTCCCTCAGCTCGGGCCGATAGGACAACGACGAATGGTTCTGGTCCTCGGCAGCTTCTTTTCCCACAATCTCACCTCTAGTATATGGATGGGACTCCCTGTTTCCTTTTCATATTTTACATGACCTCGCGTTATTTTAACATAACCCGGAATTACATTTTTCAAATGTATTATACAATCATTTTTGTACAGAAGAGATTAAAGGGAGTTTGAAGGCATGATTTTTAGAGAAATTAAATAAAATTTGGACGATTAGGAGTGTGCAAATTGCGTGTGAAATTATGGAGGGAGACAGAAGCGGTTCTCTTCACCCTTCCTGCCCTTATCCCATTACTCATTTTCTGGCTGGGGCCTTTGGGATACATTGTATATCTGAGTTTTACGGATTGGGACTTCATGAGTCCTGACAAATTATTCGTCGGTTTGGATAACTACAGCTATCTGCTAACCAATTCTGAATTTTACCGTTCATTAAAAGTTACGCTGTTGTTCGGTCTTGGAAGTGTAGTGCCTACGATTGTGGGTGGATTGGCGCTGGCCATGCTCATGAACAGCAAGATTAAGTCCTCCGGCCTGTTCCGGACCCTGCTATTCTCCCCTTGGGTGACCCCGACTGTCGCAGTCTCCATTGCGTGGTCCTGGATTTTCGAACCTGAAGTGGGGCTGGCCAACCTGTTGCTTGGATGGGTCGGCATATCCCCGATCGGCTGGCTGAAAGATCAGAACTGGGCACTGGTAGCTGTGCTCATCGTCACGCTGTGGAAGTCGATTGGCTGGTCCATGGTATTTTACCTGGTTGCATTGCGTAATCTGCCATCCGATTTACTTGAAGCGGCATCGATTGATGGGGCAGGCAGTTGGGACAAGTTCCGAAGCATTACACTGCCGTTGATTTCACCCACCACGTTCTTTCTGTCCATCATTCTGACGATTCAGTCGCTTCAGGCTTATGACCAGATCAACGTGATGACGCAAGGGGGACCAGCGGGATCAACAAGAACACTGCTTTACATGTATTATCAATCTGCATTTGAGTCCTTCAATGTGGGCGAGGCTTCTTCCATCGCCGTTGTTATTATTCTGATCTGCGTTCTGCTGTCAGGAGTATCTTTCCTGCTCGGCCGACGCCTGGTGCACTATTGATGAACATGACCACTCTAAGCAACCAAACAAGAAAAGATAATCGTCGTGAGGAAGTGCAGAAACGGAAGGTCCCTCGTGCAGGAAAAGGATTTGCTACCGCACTTCGCTATCTGCTGCTGGTGCTGGTGAGTCTGACGATGGCATTTCCGTTCTACTGGATGGTCATTAGCGGTTTAAAGACCAATGACGAGATCTGGCAGTTCCCGCCAACCTTCTGGCCCGAAACGTTCCGCTGGAACAATTATGTGGATGCGTGGCAGTCTGCTCCATTTGCCCGTTACATTCTGAACAGTACAGGGGTAGCGGCAGCGATCTGTCTGATCCAGGTCATTAACTCCAGCATGATGGCCTATGCACTCACCCATATGCGTTTTCGTATAAAAGGGGTTCTCACCGGACTGATTCTGGTAGGCTACATGATTCCGAGTACCGCCGTTTATTTGCCCAGTTATTTGGTGCTCAGCGAACTTAAATTACTGGATTCCTATACCGGACTGATTGTGTCCAACTGTGTCAGTGTGTTCTCTATCTTCCTGATTCGTCAGGCGTTCATGCAGGTATCCCACGAATTGGTGGAAGCCGGCCAGTTGGATGGAGCGTCGCACTTCCGCATTCTTTGGACCATTATGACGCCGCTGGTTCGTTCGTCGTTTGCCGTGATGGTGTTGATTACTTTCATTGACCAGTACAACAACTATTTCTGGCCGATGCTCATTACCAAAGACCCGAATCTGCAATTGGTATCCGCAGGTCTGCGCAGCTTTTTCGTGGAAGGTGGAGCCTACGGTCTGGCATGGCCGCAGATCATGGCTGCCAGTGCTTTTACCATCGCACCGCTGCTTATCCTTTTCCTGTTTACCCAGAAAACGATCATGCAGAGTGTGAATATTACTGCCGGCGTGAACAAGAACTGATTTTCACAACATACTTTATATAGGAGGAATCAAAATGAAATTGGGTCAAGCGAGTATGAAATGGCGGAACAAATTAAAGCTCAGGTGGAGAGAGGGCATGTCGCTGGTACTGGCTGCGAGTTTTGCCCTGATCACCGCGTGTGGTTCCTCTGCCGAAAGCGGCACGGGCACGGGTTCAGATGCAGTAGCTGCGAATGGAGCTGATTCTGCATCAAGTAGTCCGGTCGAGATTGAGTTCTGGTATGGTCTGGGTGGTAACCTGGGAGATAACATGAAGAAGACGATTGACGCCTTCAATGCATCCCAGAACGAAGTTGTTGTGAAAGGGATTGTACAAGCCGATTACACGGAGACCGAACAGAAACTGCAGGCTGCCATTGCCTCGAAAAAAGTACCCGCCGCTGTACTAAGCTCCAATATCGACTGGGCGCGCAAAGGCTACTATGCACCTCTGGATGAGCTGATCGCCGCCGATCAGAGCTTTAACAAGGAAGATTACGTGCAAACCTTCCTGGAGCAGGGAAAAGTAGACGGCAAGCAATATTTCTTACCGATGTACGGAACAACTCAGATCATGTATTACCGTATGGATGCGCTGAAAGGTAATAATATCGATCCTGCCACTCTGACCACATGGGAGGCACTTGCTGAAGCGGCAGCGAAGATGAGCAAGCAGGAGAATGGCAAGACAACCTTCTACGGATGGGAGCCGATGTGGGGTAGCGATAACATGATCGACGCCGTGCTGGGTAAAGGCGGGAAAATTCTGAGTGATGACGGCAAGACCGTAACGATTGATTCACCGGAATGGGTAGAGACGTGGGAGCTGTTCCGCAAGTGGATTAATGAGGACAAGAACATGGGTATTCATTTTGGCGGCCAAGGCTGGGAGTACTGGTACAAAACCATTGATGATGTCATGAAAAATAAAGCAGCTGGATACACCGGTTCCAGCGGTGACCAGGGAGATCTCGATTTCAGCATCGTTGCAGCCATGGAACAACCGGGCTGGGAAGGTGTAGGCCAAGGCAAACCTGTAGCGAGTGCGATCATGGCAGGTATCCCGGCCGAAGCGAGTCCAGAACAGCAACAAGCAGCTTATAAATGGCTGACGTATTTCTCGGAAACAGTGAATACAGCCGCTTGGTCCATGAACACAGGTTACATTGCAGTTCGTCAATCTGCTCAAGAAGATCCTGCTTTCAAAACGTTCAGTGAAGAGAACCCGCAAATCAAGGTTCCACTGCAGCAGGCTTCCCATGCTTCGGCTCCGTTCCAGGACCCGACCGGAGGCAAAATCAATGATGCACTGAAGGATGCAGCAGATCAGGTGCAGATTAATAACATTCCAGCGACACAAGCGCTGAAAGAAGCCAAAGAAAAGGCTCAAAAAGAATTGGATCGCGTGAAATAACAAGGGAAACAGCTTAACTTGGAGGAGCGGTGCAGTCAGTCATATGTGCCGCTTTTCTGACTTAGTAATTCAGCAGACAAGGAGCGTAACCGATGTCCGATTTAATGCTGGGGAGCCTTTCTACCCCAATTGAGGCTATTTTATTTGACAAGGATGGGACATTGCTTGATTTTACAGCCATGTGGGGCTTCTGGACCGATTGCGTGATGGAGAACTTCCGGGAAGAGCTTGCTGCCCGTGGCCTTCAGTTCAATGCAGCAGAGATTCCTCATATATGGGGAACATTCCATGATGAGCAGGGACGAATGAACGGCTATGATGTGCGAGGACCCCTTGCCATGGGAACGATGGAGGAAGTCTACGCCGTATTAACTTGGCATGGCTATCGTGCAGGATTAAGCTGGGCGGAAGCGAAAATTATTGTGAGGGAATGTTTGTTACAGGCAGAATACGCAATGAATAAGGAGCGCCCTGCTCAGCCCCTCCCAGGCGTTCTTGCCTTTCTTGAGCACTGTCGCAGCAAAGGACTGAAAATGGGTGTCGTCACAGCGGATGAGACAGAAAATGCCCTAAGTCATTTGAAGTGGATGGGGATTGAATCTTTTTTCACCGTAGTTGTAGGAACGGATCAGGTTGGACGGGGAAAACCGTTTCCTGACATGTTGCTGCTGGCGTGTGAGCGTCTGGGTGTACCTACTGCAAGAGTTGTCGTGATCGGCGATACGGATGGTGATATGGAGATGGCTCGTGCTGCCGGAGCTGCCTGGAAGATTGCTGTCGGCGAACCTGCTCATATCAAGCTCGCGGATCTTACGGTTCGTTCGTTTGATGAATTGCTGGAAGTCGAGGTAAACCGATGACGAACCATTCGTATACGGGATGGATACTACTTGCCCTAGCGATTGGATTGGAGCTGAGCGGTACGATTCTGATGAGGGTCTCGGATGGTTTTACCCGCGTATGGCCTTCCATTCTTATGTTTGCTTGTTATGGAGCGAGCTTTACCCTGTTGAATTTTGCTGTGAAGTATATGCCGCTGGGTGTTGCTTATGCCATCTGGTCGGGTGTAGGCATTACATTGATTGGGATCGTGGGACATTACTTTCTGGGTGAACGTCTGAAGGCGATGTCGATCGTCTGGATGGGCTTTATTCTGATTGGCATTATTGGACTGAAATGGAGTGATTCCTGATGGATAATGAAAATAAATACGAACAACCGATAATCAGCTTCCAGGTCATCACAGATACTCATGTGAGAGAGCAGGCTGATCATATCCATAACCGTCATCTGGAGAAAGCGCTGGAAGACATCGCAACGTATAGCCATGGCAGCAGCGGAATTATGCATGTGGGCGATGTGACCGATCGTGGACTGCCGCAAGAATACCAAGAGTTGCAGCGTATATTGGAGGCTCACGGCGAATCACTGCCTCAAATCCGTTACACTGTAGGCAATCATGATATTGGAGCCATTCTATGGGGAGATCCGCCGCTGAACCTGACCACAATGACCCAGCACGAAGTGGGTCAGGTGTTGGGGCATTCAGGGGATATGGGCCAGGTCGAGGCTCATGGTATTGAAAAACCCCAGAATTCCATCTCAATTGAAGAGTTATGGCAGAAGCGGCTGAGTGATTTTACAGCAATCACAGGTATGAACGGATCGTATCATGACCACTGGATCGACGGTTATCATTATATCTTTCTAGGTACGGAGCAGCCTCATCCGAAAGATTGTGATATGTCTGCCGATCAACTGCAATGGCTGGAAACAAAACTGTCGGAGCAAGCATTGCCTGAGCAGCCGATTTTTGTCTTTCTCCATCAACCACTGATGGATACAGTCGCGGGTTCCATGAAGGAACAGGGTTGGTATGGTGTGAGTCAGGACGCAGCATTAAAGGCAATTCTAAGTCGTTATCCGCAGGTCATTCTCTTCTCTGGGCACACCCATTGGCAATTAGAGGCTCATCGCACCATGTACGAAGGGGGCGGACAGCTGCCAACGATGTTTAATGCATCTTCCGTAGCTTATCTCTGGACGGATGAGGATGAGCATCTGGAGGGAAGTGAGAGTTTGCATGTGGATGTATACCGTGATCGGGTTGTCGTTAAGGGACGTAATCATATAACCGGGAGCTGGATTGAAGGCGCGGAATATACGGTTCATTATCCGGTAAAAGTAAACGGCAGTAATTGATCCATACATCGGGCAAGTTGATGGAATATTCAGGGCAGCAATAGAAGACTTCGCTCGTTAATTGAAGCGGAGTCTTTATTATTGCTGTAAAAGTTCCACGTGAAACGTAGCAGTGGTACTTGAATCTGGACAAACTTGTAAATGGGTATCGCGGAGATCTATACTCAAATAAGTGGAAACGCGCCTGCCAGTACGTACGAAAGGGCGTTGAAGCAATACAAAATTATTCTTCGTGCACGTTATTTAATAAACCTTGAGACAGAATTTCATCAGCTCAAAGTTACACCCAGATCTGAACAATACCAGTCGTAAACTGGAACTATCGATCAGTAGAGAGGATGTATGTGCGCATGAGGGAACTTCAAGTAAACACAAGATATGGCACGGTTCAAGGAGAGCTTCTGCATGGAACGAGTGTATGGAAAGGCATTCCTTATGCTACACCACCCGTGGGTGAATTACGCTTTCAGGCTCCAATCCCACCCGAGTCGTGGGACGAAGTTCGGGAGGCGAAACAATTCGGTCCTGAAAATATACAGCCAAGAAATCCTCAAGCCGAGGGTCTATCTGGACAGCCTCCGGTGGAATCGGAAGATAGCCTTTACCTGAATATCTGGGCACCCGAAAAAGAAAGCCATGATCCACTTCCCGTAATGGTATGGATTCATGGCGGATCTTTCGTTTCAGGCGCTGGCAGCCAGCCCATGTACGATGGAACACAACTTGTCCTCCGGGGAGACGTTATCGTCGTGACGATCAACTATCGCCTGGGGCCGCTAGGGTTCTTGCATTTGGCTCCGCTTGGAGATGGTTTTACATCTAATGTGGGTTTACTGGATCAGATTGCTGCGCTGCAATGGGTACAGGACAACATCGAAGCTTTTGGCGGTGATTCGCATAACGTCACTGTATTCGGAGAATCTGCGGGCAGCATGAGTATTGCGGCTTTGATGGCGATGCCAGCAGCCAAAGGGTTATTCCACCGCGCCATTATGCAAAGTGGAGCCTCACAAGTCATGCCAGCAGAGCAGGCTTCAGTCATTCGTGATGGCATGCTGAAGGTTCTGGGTGTAACACCGGATGACCTGCATAAACTCAAATCCATTCCAGTGGAGCAAATCATCGCTGCTGGCGAGACGGTCAAACAACAAAGCGGTGCAGGGATGGCCCTGTTGTTCCAGCCCGTACTGGATGGAGTTACACTTCCGAAGTCGCCTCTTCAGGCGGTAGAAGAGGGAGCGGCACAGGATATCCCTGTACTGATTGGAACCACTTTGCATGAAGGCTCGTTGTTCATTCAGCCTCAGGTGCCTTACTCCGAAGAGATCAACATGGTGAAGGCTGTTGATTTTATGACACCTGATCTGGAGAATCGGGCTGCCATTGCGGACAATTATCCCAAAACTGCAGATGGCCAGGCCCAGGTGATGACGGATCTGTTCTTCTGGCGCTCGGCTGTGCAATATGCGGCTGCTCAGCAGAAACATGCACCTGTATGGATGTATCGGTTTGATTGGGTGATGCCGGAGCATCCACTGCTGCATAAATCAATCCATAGTATCGATATCTTCTTTGCTTTTAATACGTTACCTGTATTGAAGTTTATGAATGCCGAACCGGATGCTGCCGCGGTAAAACTTGCAGGTAAAGTGCAGGATGCATGGATTTCGTTTGCCAAGCAGGGCAAGCCTGAGACATCGGGAGTAGATTGGCCTGCCTACGAAGATAATCGCGCTACGCTGATATTCAATCATGAAGTAGAGGTGGTCCATGACCCGGAAGCTTCCAAACGTGAGCTGCTGGGGCTATAGTTCGACCCTGTTTGGACTTCATCTCAACATAGACAAAAGGTGTGTCTCGTCATTGGCTGACGAGGCACACCTTTTTTTACGATGGATCAAACTTGCCGGCTTTAATGGCAAACGCTACGGTACTATCTGTCATCTGAAACTATGTGCTGTGAGTGTTGTGAGTCAGGAATTTTATTTTCTTGAAGCTCGTGTCTTGGACACATCATCACAGTAAAACGCACGCTTGCCTCGGGAGAACAGCACCAGCATGACATGCACGAATAACACCAAGAGAATAAGCATATGCAGACCAAAAATTCCGACAGAGATCCACACCTTATAAGGTTCGAGCATCACATTTTCGTTCAGAAAGGCATAATCAGTTATGAATTGAGCTACGGTGACCAAGATCCAAGGGGCATAAAGTGCCAGCAACCTTTTGAACAGGGATGCGCTTGAAGGCTCGCCAGTTTCCCGGTTAACATATCTGAACCGCATGAGGGCAGACCCTGGAGTCTTGCCATCTCGCAAGGATGGAATAAAGAAAAATACAAACAGCATGGCGATCACCGTATTTAGCGCACTGACGATCACATTTGTACTACTCCAATTGAAAATGGACATCAGATTGGACAGGAATACAACAACTACACCGTCAATGATAAGCGCGAGCAATTGAGGCACAGGATAGACCTTGTTTTGTTCCAGAATCTGCTCGCTCTTCGCCTGAATACTTGCTCGAGACGGGAATAAGGCAAGCAAGATGGGAGCTGCGAAAAATCCCAGTATCGTTCCTGAAGTATTCAGTAACAGGTCATCCACGTCAAACAGCCGGTACGGGCAATCATAAAAACCGTAGAAGCCGGTGATCTGGGTAATCTCAAAGAACAGGGATAAGCCGAATCCGCTTAACAAAGCCTGTTTCCAGTACGATCTCTTTTGCCAAAAATAACGGATATACACGCCAAGTGGCATGAGAAGCATTACGTTGAACAGAACCTGCAGAAAAGCTCTGCCCTGAATCATTCCCATATAGCTGGCGGGTTGAGACCAGACGATTGGTGTTTCTTTCATAATATCTTTTATAAAGGTGAACGGAACAAGGTTGTAATATACGGTATCCGCTGCTTGCTGTGCACATGTATTACGAGTGGTCGGGAAAGGAAGAATAACCAGACAGTACGCAGCCAGTAGGTAGAAAATAAATGAGAAGCTGACCCCAAACCGCGACCAGCTAAAAAATCCATCTTTCCGATATCCGTAGATCAACCAAGGAACCAGCAGAAACATGGCGATAAGGACAAAAATAAAGAAAGCCGTTTGGACAGGAAAAACATAGGGTGACATGAGCAGAAACTCCTTTTATAGGATATATATCAGCATTTCGTGTAAGACACGACTTTTAAGAATAGTATTTCGTTGTGATGCTCCACCATTTTTCTTCTATAGCTTCAGTATAAGGAACCTTCCTTAAATCAGGGGGCGGGGCAATCTTAAATTTAGTTTAAATCAATTAACCAGCGTGGCCTATGTGGAACAATAGATTGCATTCCCGTATACTTGCGAGGAAGCCACAAAATGAATGGAGAGTTTAATACATATGTCTAATTTGCCTAATTGCCCCAAATGTAATTCCGAATACACGTACGAGGACGGTAATTTGTTGGTGTGTCCAGAGTGCGCGCACGAATGGGCGCTAGCGTCTGAAGAAGAGAATGCGGTAGAAACTAAAGTAATACGCGATTCCAATGGTAATGTCCTGAGTGATGGCGATACTGTTACGGTCATTAAAGATTTGAAGGTGAAAGGCAGCTCGCTGGTAGTTAAGCAGGGTACCAAAGTCAAAAACATTCGTCTGATTGACGGTGACCATGACATCGACTGCAAAATCGACAGCCTGGGTGCGATGAAGCTGAAGTCCGAGTTTGTGAAAAAAATCTAGCATCTCCTTTTGGCACGCTGGATTGCCATGTTATTGGCCTTGTCTTAAACCATAAAGAACGTTCATTTCTGCAATGCTGTGGAAGTGAAGGTTCTTTTTTGTTGTATGGAGAAAGGGTAAGAATGAACCTTTGAAGGATCGGCTTTGTCTATAGATTTGAGAAGGCTGATGCAGAGAAAGGAGGGAAAGCTTTTGAACGAAAAGGAATTGTTTGAGATATACAACAAGGATGTGTACCGAACTTGTTATTACATGCTCCATCATGCTCAGGATGCCGAAGATGTATGCCACGATGTTTTTATTACGGTATTTCGTCAGGATTGGCAGAAGGTTGAATACATGAAGACATGGCTGATGAGAATTACGGTGAATCATTGTCTTAACTTTCTGAAGAGGGAACGCACAGCCAAGCAGCGGGAGAAAAGGCAGTTTATTCTCACCCCTCAACGAACTGCTGATCCGGTTGATACGTTGATCGAACATGTGGAGGAGTCCGAGGTCTGGGCACAATGGGTTCATGAGCTACCTGAAAAGATACGTTCAGCGATTCTGCTGCGTTATATGAACGAATTAAGTTTATCCGAAACTGCAGAGATTCTGGAAGTGCCACTGGGAACGGTGAAGTCCAGAGTATATAAGGGAATTCGATTGCTTAGGAAAAAATGGGATCAAGCCAGAAAGCAACATCAGAAAGGGGAAATGTATAGTGAAGCATACGGAAAATCGTTGTCTCGTCATCTGAAAAATAATGCAGATATTCGCTATCCCGATTTCGATGCCATGTGGAATCAGATTCAACAGGATCAGGAGCGTTGCCCAGAGCTTCATGTATCAGAGAATAAAGAACATCTGCCGCAACAGATCAAATGGAAAAAGACTGCACTGATAGGAACCGCTGCAGTTATTCTCATGGCGACGCCAGTATATGCAGCAGTCCATTATAACTGGGGTGAAATTTTAAATGACCGTAGTGGTATCCAGAATGCCATGCAAAAGGATCTTGGACAGAAACTGAATCAGTCCGTAACGGTCAACGGTGTGACTTTAACACTGGATACAGCCTTTTCCGATGATAATCGCACGGTTATTTTGTATACATTGGACCCTGGTAAGTACGGAGGTGATACATTACAATTCCCTTCTATTGGCCTGCGGGATGAGAGTGGTAAGCTAATCGAGGGAAGATACTACCATGTTCCTGATCAGACCGATGGAAAGTTTAAAGGGTACTTTGAGACGGAGTGGACACCATCAGGAAAAGAAGCGAATGTCGACTTCACTGTAGGTGGAATCCAAATATTAGTTCCGGAAGAAAAGGAAATTACCCTAAATCCTTTTCAGCAACAATCACAGGTGTTCAATATCAATAAGGATGGTTTGGGTGAACTTGTAGTGAGCGCATTCAATGAAAAGGAAGATAAGATGATGTTGTCTACATCATTAACCTTTGATCAACCGGAGGTTCGTGACTATGCCTTTCCGTATGTAAAGATATACGATCAGAAAGGACAGATTTTGGAAGGGAATGCAGCGGGCATATATGGAAAGCCGGGAGAACATGGTGAATATATATCGGAACAGTTCTATAACTTGGAGAAGTTGAAGCAACAAGCAGCAAGTTATGTACTGGCTTACAGTAAAGAAGAAGGCAAAATGGAGCAATCACTGGATATTGGTATACGTCTGGATAAAACAGAGATGCTTAGTGGTACGAGTAAAAGAGTGCTAAATATACCTCTGGATCAGCAGTCGGATGGAGCAGTCATCAAGGAAGCCATAATTACACCCACCCAAATCAGGCTGATCGTTACTCATAGCGAATATTTCATGCAATTACCATATTTGCAATACACACTTGATGTAAATGGCAGCCAGTTAATTGGAGGGGTATGGCCGTCGGACGATCCGGCACATGAAGCGGAACTGCGCTTCGAAGTGACCTCTGGTCTAGAAATCAACCAAGATACACCAATGACCTTGTACGCTCGCCATAAAGTCAACTATTTTCAGGGTGAATTTGAGCCGATTACGTTATCCGAGATTGGGGAGAAACCACAGTACCTTGATTCAAATCTGGGCGGTTCTATAATCCATTGGACATATTACCGTAAAGACGGTGATTTGTACGTGGAGAGATATAGTGATGATCTACATTTTGGTGGAATTAATCAGACCTATACGATCCAGAAGGGCAAACGAAGTTATGGTACTCCTGCCAAAACTCAATTTGCCGGTGACGGAAAAAACCTGGGTATTGATCGATATAATAATTACACGTCGGATACAGCAATCGTATATCCCTGGATGTACAGCACAGAAGAACCGGAACGTGAAGTAGCTGTGCAACTGGAAAATAAGAATTGACAGGAAATATTTAGAAGTAATATACTGGATAAAATTTAACAGTCAAACGCAATGATCAGGAGTATTAAGGCACAAGGTTTGGTCCAGAGAACTGTCGCTTCGGTGCAAGGCAGTCCAACCTTTCCCCAACTCACCTGTGAGCAGCAGAATCGAACCGTAGTTACGTGAATATCGTCATTGTTCAGCACACGAAAGGGCTGGATGTTGAAAATGATGCTATAAGCTGACTTCATGTAGATCCTGACGGTTAACCTCCGTCATCAGGTCCTGAGATGTTATGGCAGGATAGGTTGGAGCATGATGTTTCCAATCCTGTTCATGGATCAAGAAGAGTGGTACCGCGAAGGTCAGACCTGTCGCCTCTTAGTTGAGGCGGCAGGTTTTTGTTTTTTTATATGGCCTTAATGTTGAGAAAAGGCAGGTGCAGAATCATGGAAAGATCACGTGTGATTGAGTATTATTCCAGATTTGACGAGTGGGGAAGGTTGGATCGGGAACCGCTGGAGTTCATCATTAACATGCATTATATCCGAGAGTCACTTCCGGCAACCGGACTTGTGCTGGACAATGGCGCCGGACCAGGCAAATATGCGATGGAGCTTGCCAGGCTCGGATACCATGTCACGCTGTCAGACCTGACCCCTGCATCTGTGGATATGGCTCAGCAGAAGGCAAAGGAATTGGATTTGACACAGCAGTTTGACAGTTTCCATGTATTGGATGCGACCCATCTGAACGGCATTGCAGATGAGACGTATGATGCCTCTCTGATGCTTGGGCCATTGTATCATTTGCAGACGGAAGAAGAGCGAGTGGCTGCGGTAAGGGAGCTGCATCGGGTCACCAAGCGTGGGGGAACTGTGTTTGTAGCGATGCAGAGTCGTATGCGAATGGGCATTACCTCTTTGCAATCCCCGCAGCAATGGAAACCACATGACCACATGGAAGCTATCCGTTCTTTTGTGGAAAAGGGAACATTCGATCATATGGATCAAGGACGGTTTACAGGGGCGTACTATTTCAACATTCAGGATATTAACCCGTTTATGGAGCAGCACGGATTCGAAACGGTAGACCTGATTGGATCGTCCAGTCTGAGAGCCATGCTCACAGAAGAGCAGCAGCAATACTGGAAAGAACGCGGAGAATACGATGAGTTGATCCAGTATATGATTGAGGCGGCCAAAGACCCGTCAATACTGGGAATCTCGTCTCATCTCCTGTACATTGGGAAAAAGAAATAATCATTAAATCATTGGATTTTGAGAAGAATATGTCACGAAAGTGCCCTCTGGAAAACAGGGGGCACTTGTATTTTTCCTCAAAATAGTTCAATATCAAGATAAATAACAAAAGGTGATCTACTTACAATAGGTTAGATGAACGACGGATCGCTTCATACCAGGGAGGAATAGACAATGGAAATCGGAATCAGTACATTTGTGGAGACGAACCCAGATATAAAAACAGGAGAACTTATAAGTCATGCGCAGCGTATTCGCGACGTCGTTGAAGAGATCGTTTTGGCAGATCAGGTGGGGCTGGATGTATACGGCGTGGGAGAACATCACCGTGCCGACTATGCCGCTTCATCACCCGCTATCATTTTGGCCGCCGCAGCTTCACAGACCAAACGCATTCGCCTAACCAGCGCTGTAACAGTGCTATCTTCGGCTGATCCGGTACGGGTATTTCAGGATTTTGCAACGCTGGACGGTATTTCGAATGGGCGTGCGGAGATTATGGCAGGGCGGGGATCATTCATCGAATCATTCCCATTGTTCGGGTATGATCTGAATGATTATGATGAATTATTTGATGAAAAATTGGAGCTCCTCTTAAAGCTGCGTGATTCGGAAAAAGTAACCTGGGAAGGCAAACACCGCCCTTCCTTTAATAATCTAGGTATCTACCCGCGTCCGGTACAAGAGAAGCTGCCTGTATGGATCGGGAGTGGCGGTAACCAGGAATCGGTTGTCCGCGCGGGTCTGCTTGGATTACCGCTTGTTCTCGCCATTATTGGTGGTCGTCCTGTTCAATTCGCACCACTGGTGGAGTTGTACAAAAAAGCAGCTGCACATGCAGGTCACGACGCTTCCAAACTGACCGTTGCTTCTCACTCTCATGGCTTCATTGCGGATACAACAGATGAAGCTGTGGAGAAATTCTTCCCTCCAGCTCAGGCAGTAATGAATATGTTGGGCCGTGAACGCGGCTGGGGACACTATAGCCGTGCAACCTTTGACGCGGCACGTAGTTTGGAAGGCGCGCTGTATGTCGGTGATGTGGATACCGTTGCTCAAAAGATTATCTATCTACGTAAAGAAGTTGGTATTACACGCTTCATGTTACACACTCCCCTCGGCACGATGCCGCATGAGGAGGTAATGAGAGCTATTGAACTGCTCGGCAAAGAAGTGGCTCCCAAAGTCCGTGCTGAAATCTCGCGTTGGGAAGCTGAAAACGAAACCGCACGTTAATTAGCGATAGTAATCCCTTATATATAATGATAAAAAGGAGCAGGTCCTTCATCCGAGCGATGAAGTGCCTGCTCCTTCTTTCGTTTCCTTATCCATTCATGGCTTAGCCCTTGGAGGATACTCCAACAAGAGAAAGAATAACCATGGACAACGTATGATCATATAGCCGTTTCGCGGCCTCTTCACTCTCAATATGGCCTCCCAGGTACAGGTGGATGACGCCATGCAGAGGGGCCCAGATCATACGAACTGCAAGCAAGAGATCGTTCTCCTTAAGCATTCCCTGCTCAATTGAGACCGCAACCAGGGACGTAATTTGTTTGAGTGCAGTTGCTGTTCCTTGCAGACTCTCTGCATCTGGTTTGAATTCTGCAAAAGAACCGCCAAACATCAGCTGATAGAAGCTGGATTGTGTAATTCCGAAATCCCAGTAGGCATAAGCGAGATCGCGAAAATAATTCTCGAATGATGCTTGCTGTGGCACGGATTCAAACGATTGGGATAGGAGAGAGCACCCCTCCATATATAGATATTTAGCTAACCCTTCTTTCTTGCCGAAGAGGTTATATATGATTTTGGTGGAGCACTCCATTCGTTCTGCCACGCGCCGAACTGTAACGGCTTCGGGGCCGTGCTCTTGCAGCAAGGATGCGGCGGCATGCACAATATTTTGGCGCAGGTTTTCGGAGTGCTGGAGTCTGGCTTCCTGAAAGGTAGTGACCGTGTGAGCGGATTCTTTGGAACCCGAATTGTGATCTTTCATCTATCTCATCCTCATACATCCATATTGTTGTTTAACGGTAACCGTGTTTCTTATCGTCATTCTACTGTTTTACGCTGGAAATCGTCAAATGATCAAAAGAAGTTGACAGTACGAAGACAAGAGAGTACGATGATTTCATTAGGAAACAGTGTTTCCAATAAAAAACGAGTGTTCTGAAAAGGTGGATGAGATATGAAGCAGGTTCAAAATCAATGGGTACTCATTACAGGGGCTTCTTCAGGAATTGGGCAGACTTTTGCATTGGAGATGGCGTCAAAAGGAAAACATGTGGTCTTGGTGGCCCGATCGGAGTCCAAATTGCGTCAATTGGCAGAACGGATTGAGCGAACCTATCAAGTGAAGACGGAAGTGATTGTAGCGGATTTATCCCAGGCGGATGCACCACAACACGTTTATGAGGAATGTATGAATCGGGGCATACAGGTTAATGTATTAATCAACAA
This sequence comes from Paenibacillus sp. MDV22-iso6, assembly GCF_058408365.1. Lineage (NCBI taxonomy): Bacteria > Bacillati > Bacillota > Bacilli > Caryophanales > Paenibacillaceae > Paenibacillus > Paenibacillus sp. MDV22-iso6. The sequence continues at coordinate 60,337 of NZ_JBZVDZ010000003.1, forward strand.
TGCGGGATTTGCCACGCATGGAATGTTTGAGCAGGTGGATGGTGCACGGCAGCAGGAAGAGATTATGCTGAATGTACTCGCAGTCATGAACATGACCCATCTTTTCCTGCCAGGTATGCTGCAAAAACGGAACGGTACCGTCATCAATGTTTCTTCAACAGCTGCTTTTCAACCTGATCCATACATGGCTGTATATGGGGCTACGAAATCTTTCGTTCTTTCTTTTACAGAGGCGTTGTATGAAGAGAACCGGAAACGAGGCGTTAAGTTTTTGGCTCTATGCCCTGGCTCAACCGATACCTCATTCTTTGACGTAGTAGGAGCCGAAGAGGCCTCGGTAGGCAAACGGGATACGCCTGAGCATGTTGTGGAAGTGGCGATGAGGGCGTTGGAGTCAGGCAAGCCGTATGCTGTGCCAGGTGCCTCCAATTATTGGACGGCCCAGTTCGCCCGCCTTATGCCGCGCAGACAAATGCTGAGGATCGTAGGGGGTATGCTTCGGCCCCGTTCGAAGAGTGGCAAGCCGCAAAAGGCACAGGCTTAACCATACCAAACCTACCAAACTCAAAGACGCTGCCAGCTGAAATACCCCACTGGCAGCGTCTCTATTTGAACAATCTTCAATACAGTGTAGGTCACGCTGCTGCATCCAGCAGAGCCCATTGCAATCAACGGGTCGTACAATCCTAACCCGCGAACAGGCTCAATTTCGTACCTCGCCAGTCACCTGATTTCCGTTCTTAATCAGAGTGTAGCGAATGAGCTCACCACTCCAGAAGTGAAATGTCAGCTCGATCTGTCCAGCGTGCAGTTCTTTGAGCCAATCGGGCTGTAGCTTAATTTCATTCGTTTCATAAGAAGGAGCAAATGTGGTCAAAAACTCTTTGAACGGTGTCCAGTCCTGTGGCGCTGTGTTCTCACCGGATGTATACACAGCCTCCATCGTGGCAAGCTGATCACCTTGAAACTGGGTGGGAATGGAGAAGGAGTCTACTATACCTGTTGCGTCGCCCAACTCGGGCTCCGTGGACACAATCACATTCCATTTCCATTTTGCGCCCTGATTGAACTTCGCTGTGAGTATCCCATTGTTCCCAAGCTTCTGAGTTGAGCTGATCATCCGGGATAACGCAGTGGATTTGACGGTTAACGTGTTGCCACTGAACGAATAATCCGTGCCAGCTTTCAGCATCTCCTCACCCGCATACAGGGCAACCAGCTTGTTTCCGTTTAACTTGATCGTCAATGGTCTGTCTCCCACAGGCGAACCTTGTCTGAAATAGAGCAGATCGCTTTCTCCTACGGCAGAACGTCCTGTCCAGGAAGCTTGGATCATCTGAAATAAATCCGGGTCAGCCCACTGGAATGTTTGTCGATTCAGATGCTGACCGTTGTCCCATAACATGGACGTGATCTTTTTTTCTTTTAACTGATGACCGATGAATTCAAAATATTTCAGCTTCTCTCCCTGTTCAATGACATCCGTATGTTTGTCAAAACCGAGCAGGCCATATTCACCAAGAATAACCGGAATACCTTGAACAACTAGCGTGTTGTAAACATTATTGAACGTGCTGGCCGCATCATTTTTCGTATCCGTATCGAAGGTGGTATGCCCTGCAATGTTGACGCTGAACGGCCAATATCCGTAATAATGCACCGTAGCAATCAGATTGTGATCCTTCAGCCCCACTATTGTCTGCCGCAAACTGTCGAGTCTCACCTGTGTTGGTGAACCTTCCAGCGTAGGCAGGACCAACGGGCGCTCGCTGTTATTTCCACCTGTTTGCCGTACCAACTTAACAAATGCAGTGTTCAATTCATGCAAAAGCTCCAACTGCCGTGCCTCATCAATATTGCTGCCCGAGCCCATATCTCCGGCATTTGTTGCTCCGCGGTTAAAGCGCGGTTCGTTAACACTCTCGAACATCAGCTTACGCGGTTCATCTTTAAACTGCTTGGCAATCTGAGTCCATACTGCTTTATAACGGGAAAGCACCTGATCGTGGTTATTCTCCAGTTGGCTGATCCAGAGATAGGAATCATGGTGAACGTTCACGACGACATAGAGGTTGGCATCCAGCGCCCATTGGACAATCTCCTGAACACGAGCCATGTAGGCTGGATCAACAGTGTAGTCTGGTGCGTCCCCAATATGCCCATCCCATGTTACGGGAATACGAATACTTCGGTATCCCTGAGCAGCGATCTGCTGTATCAGTTCCCGGGTAACTCGCGGGTTGCCCCAATACGTTTCATCAGGTCCGACCGTATCCAGAGAATTTCCCAGGTTCCATCCCGGCTGCATCCCGTCAACATCGCTTTGTAGCGGGCCAAAGGCTGTCATTTCATGTTGTCTGGCAAGTTCAGACTTGGCTGCAGAGGCAGGCAAAGGAAGCAGAATAAACAGACACAGGGTCATGCAAACAAGCGTCAGGATGAAATGGTGGCTAGGTGGGTTCATGAGGGCTCCTTTGGATGGGTATACATCGTTAATCTCGTGTGTGAAGCTTGATGTATTGCATTATATCAAAATGAACGTCTGCATAAATCATGTATTTTCACCCATGCTTCTGCGCGTTCTCCGACTCGTACTTTTCCCGGTGCTCCTGCTTCATTTTCACATAATCCGGATCCGTTTTGGCGATCTCCCATTGTGCTTTGAAAATGGCTGCTGATTCAGCCTTCACCTTATCATTCTGATAAGGCAGGATGGAGCCGTCCTCCTTCGAGTATTTGCGTCCGCCTTTATGATTCGTATACCGCCTTGCCCGCGTATAGCCCATTTGCAGAAACTTGCGTGCCATATCCATACCGACAAAGTCATCCTTTTTCTTATACTCCAAAAATAGTTCGTAGATCTTTTGCGAGGATTCTTTCGCAATTTCAGGTGTTTTGAACCGCCAGTGCGGTAGAATTTCGCTTTTGTAGGGCTCCACCATTAATACTCCTTGCTCTCCCCGGCCAACGGTATACAGTTCAGGCTGCTTGCGCAGATCAAGCTCCTCGTAATTGAGGCTGTAATCAAACTTTTTCATGGATTCCGCTCCTCCTTGAAGATTATTGTTCCTTTCCACCTCTTTACCCCGATTCTTGTACAACATGCACGGTTAATGGGAAAGAAGGGAAGTACATACATAGGAGGGATAAGGGTATGGGCATGTCCGGCAGATATCTTGTTGTCACCAATGAATTAATTGCATCCATTAAGTCAGGTGAAGTCAGTGTTCATGATTGTTCGGTCGAGCTGGATATCGATAAAATGTGGCAGATGCTTCAGTTTACGTTGACTGGTGAAGTGGTAGAGGGGCAGCCTCCTCTGGGATATGTGGTCCCTTTGGCAGGCGAACAATATCTGGGCAACTATTCAGACATGGATCTGTTCCTGCTGAACAATGAACAGGTGCTCGAGGCGTACATGGCGTTAGAACAACTGACACCTGAAGAATTGAAGAAACGGTTTAGCCTGGAACAAATGGTAGCTGAGGGCGTGTATCCTGTCATGGAGGATTGGGACGCAGAGGAGACATTCCAGGAGATCGTTCAGACACTAAATGATGTTCAGGCTTTATATCAGGCAACGGCTGCAAGTGGGAACGGAATTGTCTTTTATATTTTCTAAGTTCCCACCTCTGTCTGTTTAATTTTTCATTATTCCGGTTATTGATAGAAACAAGGCACAGATTGTTGCCTAAAATCCGGTAGAAGAGAGGGAATACGATATGACACAAGACCAGAATGAAGAGAACAAAGCCATTCAAGACGACGAACCGGATCAATTTGAAACCCCTGCACGTACCGATGGTAAAGAATCCGATGAGGACACTGAGGCAGAGGATACGGAAAAAGAATAAACTGAACTGTTTATGATTGGACTAGGCATAGTGTTGTTGAAGCCAATTACACCAAATTTTAAATATACGTCATACCCGAGGTCGGACCATCGTTCGGCCTTTTTTTGGTATTTATTTACCGATCCGGTTTACAACAATTACCTATAACCCTCATAATAGGAGTGAACCACATTTTTCCTAAGGAGGAGATCGTATCAAAAATCACAAGCTATTGAAGTGGATTGCCGTACCACTCGTTTTGATGATGGTTACGCTTACGGGATGTCAGGCCGTAGGTGGCGTAGATATTAGCAAAGCCGTTGTCAACAGCACAACCGTCAAGTCCGGTGAATCCAAACAGTCGATGCATATAAAAATTGAACCTACAGCAAACCTCGTCGATGAGGATGCGCTTCAAATGATTGAACTCATTAATTCCGTTTCATTGGATATTGAAGATGCCAAAGTGAAGGACTCCAACACGGCGTCTGTCAAAGGTACACTGAGTATGCAAGGAAAGAAATTACCTTTCCATCTGTCGATGGATAAATCGGAAATGGTCATTGATGTAGACGGAGCGCAAAAGCCTCTATACATATCTTTGGAGGATGACACACTTCCTATGCTAGATACGAAGGCGTTGGAGAAGCAGATCGAGGAGCTTTCCCCGAAATTGCTGACCTTTGCGCTGAAGCATTTGTCCAACCCGAAAAATATTTCCGTAACGCCGGTACAGGAATCGGTTAACGGTGAATCGCTGAGCCTCTCCAAGCTGCATGTGGAGATCAGTGGAGAAGAGCTTCTTGCCATGGTTAAACCGTTTCTGACAAGTGTTGCTCAGGATGAGCAAGGACTCAAGGATCTGATTGGAGATCTGTATGATGTGTTCTACCCTATCCTCGTTACATTCAACACGGTTGATATTGGCGACGGCAGTGCCCTTCCTTCTACGATTAGCGAATCACGGGATGCCGAAGTTGCTTCATTGTATGAAATGATTAAGGGCGGTCTTGACGAGATTCTTGCCAATTACGACAAGGAACTAGCCAACTTGTTGACCGAAACACCTGAATTGAAGACGGTGTTCGGAACTGAGACCAATCTCAAATTGGACTTTTATCTGGACAGCGCACTGAATATCCGTAAACAGAATTATGATTTCAAAGTAGCGTTGCCTGCTTCTGAAGATCTGCCGATCAAATCGGTATCCGTATATGGTGACAGTGAACTGTGGAATATTGGTGGACCAGTAACTGTGGATGCCGTGGACAAAACGGCTGGTGCAATTGATCTGATGCAGGGAGATATCACTCCAGGTCAGATGTTGCGCAATTTTGATTCCAATTCACTTGTGTATCAGCTGTTGAAAGATGAAGCGGGAATCACCCGTAAATATGTCATGTTGTATCCGGACGACGAAACCTATGGCGCAGTCACTGTTAAAAATACAACATTTGTTCCTCTTCGTTATCTGTCCGAGGAATTGGATGCTGAAGTGAAATGGACCAAAGGGTCGGATAAAATCGTCGTTATTGACGATATCACCGGCGATGAGATTGTCCTGACTGTGGGTTCCAAGAAGGCCACCGTTGCAGGCAAGGAAGTAACAATGGTCGAACCTGCTTATGTGGGCAAAAATGGCAAAACTTACGTCCCGCTGCGCTTTATGGCCGAATCTCTTGGAGCATCTGTAGATAAGGAAAAAGAAACAGGCTGGATTTTCATCGACCGGCCATAAGTAAGATTTGTATGTGAGTCTTAGGTTGAGAGGGGATTTCAGAGTATGCCAGATTTCTCGTAATGATCATGAAAGAACACAATGAAAAAATTCCGTTAGACCATTAACGGGATACGTGTGTCCTTTTTGACCCATTACGAGGAGCTTCGGCGTTTCTGAAATGATGAAACGAATCGGGGAGTGTCTCTATTGGAGGTGCTCCTTTTTGTCGTGCCATCCCAAATAAATCCCCAGAGGTGTTATATATGAAAAGTCAATTAATCATCCAATCCAGTTCGATTACATTACGTCCACTAACGCTGGAAGACCAGTACGCGCTGTACGCATTAACCCGACAACCGGAAATCACGGATATTCTTCCCGAATGGAGGATGACAGAGGAACAGCTGCATGGTTTTCTGCAATTTGTTGTTGGCAGTTACGAGCAGTTCGATCCGAAAGATGTACGGGTCATGCTGGCTGTTGTACACAACAAAGATCAGCAAATCATTGGCTGGTGTGGTGTGTTTCCCAATGACATGCTGGATAGTGATGATCGTGAAGTGGCTTACGCCATTTCACGGGATTATCGGAATAAAGGGTATATCACAGAAGCAGTGAATGCCTTAACGACATACTTATTTGAACATACTCTATTGGATCGAATTGTGGGTATTGTAAAGCCGTTTAACCAGCCTTCACGCAAGGTGCTTGAGCATGCTGGATTTCGTTATGTCTCTCGCAGAAAACTTTCGGATCAGGCAGACTACGATTATTTTGAGCGACATAAAGTACAACCGGCACCAGCATCTTCACTGGGGCTGCAATCTCTAGTTCAGCTTCGTCGTGCACGCCATGAGGATGCTGAAGTGCTCACGGAGATATGCACCAGAGCCTTTGATCATGCGATCAGGGTCTGGGCTAAAGGAGACACAGTTCCGGACAGCAACCTTTGTCCACCAGGCTATTCGTCTGTTCGTATGCACAGTTACGTGATCCGTGAATGGGACTATTACGTTATAGAATGGGATGGATGTACCATTGGTGGAGTCAGTGTCAATGTATTGGGAAGCAGGCATGCGAGACTGGATAAAATCTTTATTGATCCCGTTTGTCATGGTCGGGGTATAGGATCTCAGGTCATCAGGCTTGTTGAGGCCGAATTCCCGGAGATTGGGATATGGAAGCTGGAGACGTCGGGAAGACAGCGGGATAATCATCATTTTTATGAGAAAATGGGTTATATCTGTCTCTATGCGTCTGAAGATGAATATGGATATGAGAAAATCATAACAATAGAGCCTGTGATCCAGCTCCCATCCGAGGAAATATCCAATGTTAAGGATGAGACGGTTACTGAATTTTACCAAGCTGATCTGGATTCACTTCGCTTCAGCACCAGCAATCTTCGGGATATCCGGATGACCGATTGCAACCTGAGTGGGGGCAAATTCACCAATCTGAATATGACCAACATATTATTGGCCGATTTGCGTTTAACAGATAGCAAGGTTGAATTCTGTGCTTTGGATGGTGTTCATTTTCAGGATACACACCTCGGCGCAGACAGAGCACCCATGCGTTGGGAGCATTGTGACCTCAAGGGCAGTCATTTCAATGACTGTAATCTATCCGGCGTACAGTTGGAACAGTGTCAGGTGGCAGGAATGAAGATTAATGGCGTGGCTGTAGAGGAGTTACTTGCTGCGTATGAATCCATGAAGGCCAAAAGATAATTTACTTATAGCGAAATAGAGAACGCCCGTTTCCGACCTTTGTGTCGGAAATGGGCGTTTTTTTGATGTTACTTTGTAAACAGTCAGCTATGCTGCAAAGCCTGCGGCTTTTTGCTAAAGCCGGTGCTTCCCGCGGTAAAGCCCATCTGTTGGTAGAATTCATGCGCAGCTTCACGATCCGGGCGATTGCCGCTGTTTAGAGACAAGGAATCCACGCCATGAGTGGCTGCCCATTGTTCTGCTTCCAGAATAAGCTGACGACCGATGCCGGAGCTTCTGAACTGGTCATGCACGATAAGAGCCATAATACGGCAGTGTCTTCCGTTTTTTTCATATAGATAAGATGTTTGGAGGCCAATCAGTCCAACGACACGGCCACGGACCTCGGCAACCAACGTTGCAAAGTTTGAATCCGCAGCGATGTGCGAATAACGCTCCTTCATCTCGGCATACGTGGTTGGGTAACCGAGTTGATCCATAAGAATGACCATATCTTGCAGATCTTCAGAGGAACTGTTACGAATCGTTACATTCAGACTCATGATCGAGTTGCCTCCTTTTGGCGTTCTATTAACGAGAGATCAATAATGGAATCCAGCAAACTGGCAAAGGAGATACCAGCAGCGGCTGCACTTTTGGGCAGCAGGCTATTTCCAGTAAGACCTGGCAACGTATTCACCTCAAGCACATAGGGCATGCCATCCCGAATCATCATGTCCACGCGAGCATAGACACTGCATTTTAACACCCGGTAACAGGTTAATGCCGCAGCTTCTACACGTTTATGCAAATCCGCAGGCAAATGGACGACCTGCTCCTCAGCGCCGCCATCATTATATTTGGAGGTGTAATCGAAAAAATCGGCATTTGAACGAATCGAGATAACAGGAAGCATCTGACCATCCAGAACGGCGCAGGTAATCTCCTCACCCTCAATATATTGCTCAATCATGACGACTTCGTCCCAGACGAGAGCCGCTTCTACAGCCGCATGAAGAGCCGAGGGTTCCTGCACCACTTGTGTGCCGATACTGGAACCGCCTGAATTGGGCTTTACCACAACGGGATACGTTAACTGCTGCACAGCGACTGATGACAATTCATCCAGACTGCTTACCTGAAGCCACTCGCCAGTAGGTACACCCGCATGCTGGATGAGGCGTTTGGACATATCTTTGTCCATGCATACGCTGCTCGCGAGGACACCACAGCCTGTGTAAGGAACACCCAGCGACTCCAACGTACCTTGAATCGTACCATCCTCGCCGTATTTGCCGTGCAGAGCGAGCAGTGCCACATCCAATCCTGCGGCTTTGTCAATGAGATCTCGTTTGCTGTTGATCTCCACTGGAATAACCTCATACTTCTGTCCATCCAGATGGTTCATCATCTCCTGTCCGGTGAGCAGAGAAACATCCCGCTCCGAAGATGTGCCACCCATAATAACGCCAACTTTCATGTTAATCCTCCTCATTTCATTTGAGCAACCGTCTCGCCAATGATGCGAATACCTTTGCGAATGTTCTCATCGCTGACTCGGGAGAAGCCCAAACGCATCGTGTTTTGTCCCTGGCCTGGTTCAAGATAAAAGGTATCCCCGGGCATGAAGGTAACGCCTTTTGCCTTGCAAGCCGCCAGCAGCTCCCTCGTGCGGTATTCTGGTGGAAATTGTACGAACAGGTGAAGTCCGCCTTCACCGGAAACCCGGCACATCGGCAGATACTGCCGCAAGCAGCGAACGACAAGCTCATATTTTCGCTTGTACTCCGTACGGGCCCGCTTCAAATATTTCTCGAAATTGCCGTTGCTTAGATATTGATAGAGCAGTGACTGATCCAGCGTCGAGGTATGAATGCTGCGCGCCCGTTTCATGCTTTCCAGGTAATCAATCAGCGCCGCATCCGCAATGACCCAGCCTACACGCAGTCCCGGAAACAATACCTTGGAGAAGCTGCCCAGATACACGAGTCCATTCCCTTTGCCCACACTAGCAATCAGAGGGGAGACATGGGAACCGGAATAGCGCAGTTCCTCGTTAAAGCCGTCTTCAATAATCGGCACCTGGTACTGGTTCATCAACCGAATGATCTCTGTCCGTTTGGCAGGTGATGTGACGATCCCGGTTGGATTGTGGTAGGAGGGCACGAGATAGGCCAGATCATACGGGTTGGCTGCAAGTTCCCGTTCCAACTGCTTTAGGTCCAGACCATCTGATTCCATATCCACACCGGTGAGATGGAATTGATGAAGTCTCAGATTTTTAACAGCGGTATGATGTGTCGGGTTTTCACACAGGGCCCTGCCGCTTTTTTTGCGAAGTGCGCCCAGTACCAGATCAAAACCTTCAGTAAATCCGTTGGTAATCAGAATATCTTTGCCGGATAGGTCGACACCTTTATTTTCCATATAGCGCAGCAGATACTTCATAAGAGGTCTGTAGCCTTGTGCATATCCGTAATTCAGCAGCACTTCCCCTTCAAGCGACATCCGGTCGAGAAAGGCTCTTTTGACATTGTGCATGTCGAACAGCTTCTCATCCGGCGCGATGCTGGTAAATGAAATCTCACCACGCTCTGAGCCAGAGCCATGTTTCATCAGATCATACTGCTCTGCCTGGATTGCATAATCGCTGACACGTTCGTTCCAGTCCAGCTGCCACCCGGATGTTGCCTCAGGTGCATCAATGGTGGAGCTTACGTAATTGCCTTTGCCTTTGATCGCGTAAATCAGGCCTTCCTCCTCAAGTTCAGCATAGGCCAGCAGAATCGTGCTGCGGCTTACTTTCATGAGTGTACTGAGTTCGCGGGTGGAAGGAAGCTTTTGTTTGGCTTGCAGGCCGCCTTTGAGCATCAATCGCTTCATATAATCTTTGACTTGTATATATACAGGGCGGTCCTCCGTCAGTTGCAGATCGGAATACATCCCATCACTCCCTTATTTGCTATCTTGCCATATTATAACCCCCGCAGAAAGAACCACGATACCTCTGTTTCCCTGCGGAGGTGGTTGGTTGTTTGCGCAAACGTAAAAAAGCCCTGGCATCATGCCGGGCTGGGGTGAAACGTGATCCATCTTTTATAGTGCTGCTGCTTATAACTTTCTAGGTTGGCGTTGCATGACTAGTCTCTCTAGGATCGATAGCTATCTGTCCTTCTACGTGTGTCTATTTACTCTCGTACGGCTATAATTGCAGGCTTTCTAGGTCAATCCAGTTCTATACTATCTTCGTAAATCTAGGATCTTTCTACGTTTGCTTGCTGCAAGGGTCGAATAGATGATGAATCGTAAAGCTATAAAGCTAGGTTCTTGCTAACTGTACTCTTGTCGTGCGCACGTAACAGAATTCAGTATGAAAAAGATGATCAATCATAGGGTACAATAGACGGAAGTAGATATAAAGACATATGTCTTAGTGCCCAAATTCTTCCTCATACCCCTATAGTACCACTTTGAATCAGGGAAGTTAACCTTTTTTTTGAAATATTTGTCGTAATAGTTGAAAAAAGCTTGAATCTTGCTTCTTATTAATGAAATGGTTTCCCTTTATAATATATGATAGGATGTAAACCTATAGATAATGAGGAAGTGAACCTATTGATTAATATTACTGTGCCAACACCAGATGTCATCATCACGAAGCAGGCTGATCCACAGCTTAGCCACATTTATGGATTTACCGATTTCCACCTGATTACACGGGAAAAAGGCGGTATCTTCATGTTTTACAATGCTGCTGATGAGTTGTTATTTGTCGGGAAAGCACGAAAATTAAGACCGCGCATCAAGAAACATTTTGAAGATACGGTATCACCAATGAAGTCACACCGCGAGGAAGTAACTACCATCGAAGTGTGCGTAATTGAAGATCCGGTGGACCGCGAAATTTACGAGACCTATATCATCAACACGATGCGTGCGAAATACAATGTAGATAAAGTGTTATACAAATAAGTATCTCGAATGTGCCCCAAGAGCGATAAGAATTGGAATCAAATGATGGAATGTGCTGAATAAAGTGTAAAGTATTTTTCGCAAAGTTTTGGGACATATAGCCTATGGCTTGCGTCAACAGACAAGGATGTGATCTGCGGATTGCATCCCACGTCTGCTTAAAAGCATTAGAATTTTTATTTTTCAATATGTAATTTAATATGTAGTTCGTAGAAACAGCAATGTAGAACCTAGAGATGGTAGTACAGGATTAACCAAATACATAGAAGAGGTGATTGTTTTGATCGGACGTAGCGGTAACCCTACACTCAAAGATAGTACGTTTGAAGACTCCAGAGGATATGGAGATGATCGATATCAGACTAGAATGACGATTAACGGTACGGTAAACAAGGCGTTTATTACACTGGTAATCCTGCTGGGCAGTGCATTTGCATCCTGGATGATGTTTTTCAATGGGCAGGAAGTACTTCCTCTTGCATATGGAGGGGCGATTGTCGGATTTATCCTCGCATTGATTATTTCATTCAAACCTGTTGCAGCGCCTTATCTTGTGCCGATCTATGCCGTTGCGGAAGGGATGTTCCTCGGAGCACTCTCGGCTACGTATGAATACTTGTATAACGGCATTACGCTGCAAGCTGCTTTGCTGACCATGGCCGTCTTTATTGCTCTGCTGATGGCATACAAGACAAGACTGATCAAAGCTACGGAGAATTTCAAGCTGGGGGTTGTGGCAGCAACCGGAGGCATCATGATTATGTATCTCCTCAGTTTTGTTCTTGGTTTTTTCGGGATTACCGTTCCCTATCTGCATGACAACAGCCTGATCGGAATCGGCATTTCTGTCGTCATCGTCATTGTGGCCGCACTGAATCTGGTACTTGATTTTGATTTTATTGAAAGTGGTGCCGACAACGGTGCTCCGAAATATATGGAGTGGTACGGTGCATTTGGATTGATGGTTACGCTGGTATGGCTGTATCTAGAAATTATTCGTCTACTCGGCAAGCTGCGGAGCCGGGATTAAATTCAATTCAAATTTTTACAAACTTAATGTTGCAAAATTCGTCATCAAAAGCTAACTCGTGCCCAAAACACGCAGTTAGCTTTTTTGCCTTTTACGCGATAGTCTCAACATCGAACTGTGTACATTCTTCCATATATGGATTGACTGAATGGAAAAGAATGTGATATTTTAATTGATAATGATTATCATTTTCGTTAGTCTAATATAGTACCGGCTGTATTGCCCTGTACATTTCATATCAAACCGATCAAGCAGATCGAAAGGAGTGGCCTCATGTTACTGGAAAATGATTCGCAGACCCCTGCGCACTTACCCGTTACCGGCCGCAGTCCCAAGACGGATCTTGCCAAGGTAAAAGTATATATGGATGAGCACTATGACGAACCCTTGTCTATTGCGGATCTCGCCCACAAAGCCAATATCAGTGCGAAATATTTCGTGGACCTGTTCAAGAAGACCTACGGGCAGAGTGCAATGGAATATCTGACCGATCTTCGCATCAATCGTGCGAAACGATATCTGAAAGAAACAGGATACAAACTTCGTGAAATCGCGCTGAGAGTGGGCTATAGCGATGAGTATTATTTCAGCCGCAAATTTAAAAAAGAAGTGGGCGTATCTCCTTCGGATTATGCCAAAAATGCGAGAATACGCATCGCCACCTGCTCCTCCAGCATTATTGGACAGCTGCTGGCGCTTAATGTCATGCCTGTCGCTGCACCGATTGACCCCAAATGGACCGCTTATTATTATAACGCGCACCGAACAGAGATTCAGTCACATTTGAGACTGACAGACCCGTATACCAGCTTGAGATTTGAAGCCAACGTGGAGCGTTTGGTTCATATCCGGCCGGACGCTATTGTCGGTACGGATCAGATCAGTGACCAGGATCAGGCCAAACTGGCTGAGATTGCACCTTGTTGTTTTGTACCGAAGTATCACTTGGATTGGCGTGCGCAGTTACGCATGATTGCTGCTTTTTTGGAACGGGAAGAACAGGCAGAGCAGTGGATTGGTGTATACAATCAGCGAGTGGAGAAGGCACGGGATTCCGTAAAACAGAAAGTGGGCCGAGAGAAGGTCATCGTTGTCCGGGTGTATGGTCAGCACCTTTATCTGTATCGAAATCCGGGCATTGAAGAGGTGTTGTACAATAATGGATTACAACTGGAGACGTTTCCCGATGTTCAGGCCAATACACGGTTAACATTGGAACAACTGGCTGCACTAAATCCAGATCGGATTCTTGTTATGGTGTGTCCTGAGGCCGCATCGCGGGCGTATTGGCTCAGTCTACAGCACTCGCCGGTATGGCGTCAGCTTAAGGCAGTAAGGCAATACCAGATTCATCTGATCACAGGTGACCCCTGGTTTGACTACTCTGCCGTAGGCGTGATGCGCATGCTGGATGAAGCGCTCCTGATTTTCACGGGATATTGTCCAAATGTATATCTGGATAACGTCCATGGTGATTCCCGGGCTACATGACATATAATCCATCTATCTAAATGAGAATGTTTATCAAGGGGGATATGTCATGTTTCAACAGAAAAAAGGTAACGGACACCGTTCCGTTCGTCCATTTCGTAGTACCGGTTTCTCGGCCTTGCTCGTAATGGTATTGATTACGGGTTTGCTGTCTGCCTGTGGTTCAAAATCAGAAGTTGAGGGAGAAGCACAGAAAGAGCAGCCAACAACGGAGGCTTCGACCACGGCCTCATCAGGGACTGCTGTAACCGAAGGGAATACGGAAGAAACCAAAGGAGAACGAACTGTCAAAGATGATCTGGGACATGATGTTATCGTTCCTGAGCATACGGAGCGTGTTTTTGCACCTTATCTGGAAGACTCTCTGCTGACGCTAGGCGTTAAACCGGTAGCTCAGTGGGCGAGTGGTACGCAAGGCCATGTTTACCTTAAGGACCAGTTGAGCGGAGTGCCAACACTGGATTTCTCCAGTGGTTTGCCTTCTCCTGAAGCACTAATGGCGTACAATCCGGATTTTATTATTCTACACACGGCCCAATATGCTGAGAACGGTGTATATGAGAGTTATTCGAAAATTGCACCAACCTACGTATTTACGAATGCTTCGGGTGATGTAGAGAAGTCTTTGCAGGTGATCGGTGATCTGCTGGGCAAAACGGCTGAGGCCGAAAAAGCCATTGCAACATATCATGCGAAGGTAGATGATGCTAAGGCCAAGCTCGCCAAAGTTACCGAAGGCAAGAAAGCAGCGATCATTCGTTTTGCACCTCGCGGGATCAGCATGATGGGTGGTAACTACTTTAGTGGTTACGTGGTATATCAGCAATTGGGGCTTGGCAAGCCAACACTGGTACAAACGGAGAACAGCGCAACGGTATCGACCGAGGTGTTGCCTGAGATTGATGCCGACTTTATTTTCACGGTGGAACAGGGTCCGGGGAGCATGAAGGAAATGACGGATACCAAAGTATGGAACAGCATGCCAGCCGTTAAAGCTGGAAATGTATACGCAGTGGAGCCCGCTCCGTGGCTGGGCGGCGGATTGATTGCTTACGGTCATGTCATTGACGACACGCTGAAGGCGTTAACGCAATAATAGAGGCAATCCATTGATGTATTGATCACAATATGAGAAATGTAGCTCCCTGCGGAGTGCCAGAAACCGGACAAATTCCAGCGTTTTAGGCATTCCGTGAGGGAGTTTTTTTATTTTAGGAGTAACCAAGTCAGTTACAGAAATGTGGAAATATGGAGATAATCAAAATCATTTCTGGATATCGTCCATGGGACAGCCGGATTTACTCTTTTATAATTGGTAATGAGAATCAATCTCATACATTTCAATAATTATATTAAACATAACAGTATAAGTTGAGTTTATGAACTACACAGAAACGGAGACGTCAGAAAAAACCTGGAGAAGCGAAGCGTTCGCCTTTATCTCCGGATTTCTCCCTTTATAAGAGGGGATAGAGGAAATCTGGAGATAACAGCGATTGGAAGGTTATTCTGACGGTGGAGTGTATGTGTAATTCAATATTCAACTTATATACGCAGAACAACGAGGAGGAACCATCCGTAATGACGTTTCAACCCAATCAACCCGCATCTGGCACCCTTGAACATATCGCACGCAGTACAGTACAGATTCCCCGTGCCGAACAATGGACCATGAAGTCACGCAACGGCAATCATGCCTATCAGATCATGGTATTCCAACCGGCAGAAGCGCCACCACCTTCGGGGTATCCGGTGATCTATCTGCTGGATGCCAACTCGGTGTTTGGCACGATGGTCGAAGCTGTTCGTGTACAGGGCCGCAGACCGGAGAAGACCGGAGCACTTCCGGCCATTGTTGTTGGCATTGGGTATCCAACGGCGGGCCCTTTTTCGCCGCACCGTTACTATGACTTTACCCCGCAGGCCACAACGGAATATACCCAGAATTCGGACGGAACACCTTTACCGAAACAGGGTGGAGCCGATGAATTCTTGCAGTTTATCGAAGAAGAGCTGAAGCCGGATATGGAACAGCAGTATCGGATTGACCGGAGCAGACAGGCTATTTTTGGCCATTCCCTTGGTGGATTGTTCGTATTGCATACGCTGTTCAAGAAACCAGAAGCTTTTCGCTATTACATTGCGGGTAGCCCTTCCCTTCACTGGAACCAGAACGTCATGCTGGCGGAGGAACAGGAATTTGTCGCACGGCTGGAAGAGCATCCCGTGAACGTCAATGTGTGGATTGGCATGGGTGAACAGGAGAAGACGCATCCTGCCCGCAACAATGATAAAGCTTCGAGTCTTACAGAACGGTTATCTGCGCTGAATCAGCCGGGTCTGGACATTAAATATACCGAGTTTGAAGAAGAAAACCATGTATCCGTATTGCCATTTCTGATTAGTCGTGCTATTCGTTTTGCCTGCAGCCCGGAGTCGTAGAAGGGAAGAGGCGACAGTATTTCTCAATTAGAGGTATCGGTATGGGAGATTGGGCGAAAGGCAAGTGGAGTGAAATGTTATGGATTTACGGATGATCCAATCAGATTCAGCAGGATAACATATCTCTCCAAACAGGAGAGGGAGCAGTGATGCAAGGGAGGAACGGGAGTGAGTTACACAGGAATTGATGGAAAAGTAGCCGTAGTCACCGGTGCTGCACAAGGCATTGGTGAAGCCGTGGCGAGATTGCTTGCCGAGCAAGGCGCTATTGTTGCAGCTGTCGACATACGAGAGGATCAGTTGAATCAACTGGTCACAGATCTGCATAGTCAGGGTTATCAAGCAACAGCCTGTCCTGTGGATATATCTAATCGTCAATTCGTCGAAGATGCAATCCAGCGTATTGAGAATACATTAGGTCCGATTGGCATTTTGGTGAATGCAGCGGGAGTACTATACACGGGGGCTGTGAGTGAGCTCCGCGATGAAGAGTGGACAAGAACTTTTGACGTGAATACACATGGTGTATTTTACATGTCACGTGCTGTGGTGCGATACATGGCCGAACGTCAGTCGGGGGCGATCGTTACTGTCGGTTCAAATGCTTCTGGTGTGCCCCGGATGCATATGTCCGCCTACGTAGCCTCCAAAGCGGCTTCAACCATGTTCACCAAATGTTTGGCTCTTGAATACGCCTCAGATCATATCCGCTGTAACATTGTATCTCCAGGTTCGACGGATACCGATATGCAGCGTGCATTGTGGGCGGATGAGCAGGGAGCACAGGCCGTTATCGCGGGTTCCCAGCAAGCATACCGACTGGGCATACCACTGAACAGGCTGGCGTTGCCATCGGATATAGCGGATAGTGTGCTTTTTTTGGTATCGGATCAGGCTAGACATATTACGATGCATAACTTGTGTGTGGACGGAGGCGCCACGCTAGGTGCCTGAATCAAGATAAGGAGATGATAATCATGTCAAAAGCGGGTACGGTTGCTGCAACTTCCGCCTTACACCTTCTGGAACAATATCGGGAGGGGACGTCCTTTTTCTGGTCTTCACCGCAACATACCCTGTTAGCTCAAGGGGAACAGATCCGATGGTCTGCCATGGAGGTATCGGAAGGGAATACAACGGATTCCATGGGCGCGGTTAATGTTACTGAACAAAAGCGGAAGGAAGAAACGCAGCTTTTCATTAACCGGATGGAGCAGTTGATGGAAAAGGCGAGACGCTCGGGCCAAACGAAACCGATTGTGGTCGGCGCCATTCCGTTCGATCCGATACATTCTTCTGCAGAGCTATTCGTGCCAGAGAAGATCCAATGGGCTGATCCTTTATCCCCGGACGCCAGAGCATCGGTGGAAAAACGCCCAGCTGCAGTGGGTTGTGAGGTACGTGAAGAACCTGCCGGAGCTATATTTCAGCAAAGCGTAAAAAACGTTTTGTTGGATCTAAATCAAGGCAATCTCCACAAAGTGGTGTTATCCCGTACACTGCATGTGACTTCACAGACGATTGTGAACACGCATCAGTTACTCCGTAATTTGTTCAGGGATAACACACACGGATATACATTTGCTGTTCCGATGACGAAACTCTCTCTAGCAAAAGGTGATATAACAAAGAATAAACGCGCTTATGTGGAGGCGGAAAAAGAAACTCATCGGACTTATATCGGAGCGAGTCCCGAATTGCTGGTTACCCGGAAAGGGTCCAAAGTGAGAGCCAATCCACTCGCTGGGTCTGCTGCCCGGAGTGATGATCCGGCTGAGGACCGTCGCCGTGCAAAAGCACTGCTGGCTTCCGCCAAAGATCGCCATGAACATGCAGTAGTCATTGAGGCTGTGGCGGAAGCGCTGCGTCCGTTGTGTAAGCAGCTATCCGTCCCGGCAGAACCCTCCTTGATCCAAACACGAACCATGTGGCACTTATCTACGGAAATTCACGGGGAGCTTGCTAATGTGAACACATCATCACTGGAACTTGCGTTTGCTCTCCACCCTACACCAGCAATTTGTGGAACGCCTGTACAGGCCGCTCGGGAAGCCATCCGAGAACAGGAACCGTTTGAACGGGGATTATTCACCGGCATGGTGGGCTGGTGTGACAGTGAGGGTGACGGCGAGTGGGCTGTAACGATCCGATGTGCGGAAGTGGAAGGGAATACGCTTAAACTGTTCGCTGGCGCGGGTATTGTGGCAGGTTCTACAGCCGAAGCGGAGCTGGCAGAGACCTCAGCGAAATTCGGAACAATGCTGCTCGCCATGGGTTTGGATTCATCTGTGTCCAGTATGAAGGAGGAATGAATGATGCTGTCAGGATTTCAGGCCTGGCCTGAGGAAGTTGCCGAACGTTATCGTCAGGAAGGCTGCTGGGAAGGAATTACGTTTGGAGAGATGCTCCGCCAGCGCGCTGAACTATATGGCAATCGAGTAGCCGTTATCAGTGGTGAACAACAATTAACCTATGCGGAGCTGAACGATCGGGTGGATCGTTTGGCCGCTGGCTTATATGCCAAAGGAATACGACAGCATGATCGAGTTATTATCCAGCTGCCCAATATTACGGCGTTTATCGAGGTGTGTTTTGCCTTATTCCGCATTGGTGCACTGCCTGTATATGCACTTCCCTTACATCGGAAGAGTGAGATTACGTATTTTGCCCGTTTCTCTGAGGCCGTAGCATACGTGATACCTGATCAGGATGGAGGGTTTGATTACCGCACACTGGCCGAAGAGGTTCAGGCTGAGGTTCCGGGACTTCGGCATGTATTCGTGGCGGGGGAAGCGGGGCGGTTTATGGCTTTGGAGGATGTTTATACAGCACCAGTCACACTGCCGGATGAGCCAGTTTCTTCGGATGTTGCTTTTCTACAGTTGTCTGGTGGAAGTACCGGGCTGTCCAAAATGATTCCCCGCACTCATGATGACTACATCTACAGTTTGCGGAGAAGTGTGGAAGTCTGCGGACTTACCCCAGATAGTGTCTACCTGGCCGTTCTGCCTATAGCACATAACTATCCCATGAGCTCACCCGGCTTTCTGGGTACGCTGTATGCGGGTGGAACCATTGTACTGTCACGCGGGTCCAGCCCGGATGAAGCTTTTCCACTCATTATGCGCCATAAGGTAACCATAACGGCTCTTGTACCACCACTTGCACTCATATGGTTGAATGCGGCGGCTACCCTGGGGATTAAACTTCCTTCACTTGAGGTGCTTCAGGTTGGTGGAGCCAAATTCAGCGCCGAGGTGGCTGCACGTGTCCAACCCGTCCTAGGCTGCACCTTACAGCAAGTGTTCGGCATGGCGGAGGGGCTGGTGAACTACACCCGTCTGGATGATCCGTTGCATGTGATTGTTAACACTCAGGGCAAGCCGATGTCTCCGTATGATGAAGTACGAATTGTGGATGAAGAGGACATGGATGTGGAACAAGGACAATCGGGGCATTTACTGACAAGAGGACCTTATACGATTCGAGGTTACTACAAGGCTGATGAACATAATGCCAGATCGTTTACCACGGACGGTTTCTATCGTACCGGAGATATTGCCAGTCTTACGGCTGATGGATATCTCGTTGTGGAAGGACGGGCGAAGGATCAAATTAACCGTGGCGGCGATAAAGTGGCCGCCGAGGAAGTGGAAAATCATCTGCTGGCGCATCCTGCTGTGCATGATGCGGCTTTGGTATCCATGCCGGATGAATATCTGGGCGAGCGCTCCTGTGCATTTATCGTGCCGAGCGGTGAAGCTCCGTCAGCTGCCGAAGTGAAATCTTTTCTACGTAACCGGGGTCTGGCCAGCTATAAAATACCGGATCGGATTGAATTTGTGCAGTCTTTTCCCAAAACTCAAGTTGGCAAAGTAAGCAAAAAAGCGTTGCGTGAGATGATTACGGCTAAACAGCCCATATCCTAATTGTTATTTCTGATAGATAGCATTACAGCGCAGTGATGAACATGATTGTGATAAATAAAGCTGAAAAGAGGGATATTCATGGCACTTCCAAAGATTCAACCCTATGCAATGCCTGTAGAGTCGGAGCTTCCCGTCAACAAGGTAATGTGGACACCGGATGCGAAGCGCTCGGTACTCCTGATTCATGATATGCAGCAATATTTTATGAACGCCTTTACGGCAGGGCAATCCCCTGTTGTGGAGCTGATCGATCATATTTCACAACTTCGTTCAAAGTGTCATGAGCTTGGCATTCCGGTGGTCTACTCCGCACAACCGGGCGGACAGACTCCGGAGCAGCGTGGGTTACAGCTGGACTTTTGGGGTGCGGGAATTGATGGAGGACCTGTGCAAAAAGAGATTATTGATGCGCTCGCACCCGCTCCCCAGGATACGTTCATGACCAAATGGCGATATAGCGCCTTCCAGAAAACAGACCTGTTTGAACTAATGCAGCGGGATGGCCGCGATCAACTGATCGTTTGCGGTATTTATGCACATATCGGATGTCTGATGACCTCTTGTGAAGCCTTTATGAGAGACATTCAGGCGTTCCTGGTTGCGGATGCAGTAGCTGACTTCTCGGCGGAAAAACATCTCATGGCCCTGACGTATGCAGCAGAAAGGTGCGCGGTAACACTGACAACCGGACGTTTACTTGAATCTCTAAATGATTCTGCCGCTGACGGAAATGAAGGAGCACTGAAATCCGAAGTGGGTGAGCAAGGGGAGCGCTCCTATGCTGCATCTGCTCAGGTGGCTGTATTGGAGGCTGAGCAGCAAACGGCATCCGCAGCAGAGCCAATTCAGGACGGAAGTCATGGCGTTGAACAAGTCACGTTGGAAGCATTGAGAAATCAGGTTGGAGAGATGCTCCAGGAGCAGCCTGGCAACATTGGAGAGCACGATGATCTGATTCAGATGTGGGGACTGGATTCCATTCGTATTATGAGTCTGGCTGAGCGCTTTCGAGTGGAAGGAGCGGGGGTAACGTTCGTGGATCTGGCGGAGCTGCCTACATTGGCTGCATGGGCAGCATTGCTTGATAAGGCCCAAAATAAGGTGCTTCCGAACGGAGACTACTTTTGAGCGGGGCCGTGCATACGTCGCACAGTCGGGACACGGCTTGGCCCCTTTCCTCTGCACAGTCCGGCATCTGGTTCGCTCAGCAGTTGAATCTGGACAATCCGATGTACAATACCGCCGAGTATGTGGTCATCGAGGGTAGTGTAGACACCGGACGATTCGAAGAAAGTGTGCGACAGACCGTTTCGGAAGCAGAATCGCTGAATATGGTTTATGGCGAAAATGAACAAGGTCCATGGCAGTCTTTGAACAGCAACCCGGATCATTGGACATTTCATGTTATCGACGTGAGGAAGGAACCGGAGCCACACACAGCAGCACTGGCCTGGATGGAAAATGATCTGGCCAATCCCGTCAATCTGGCGACAGGTCCACTCTTCACGGAGGCATTGTTCCAGGTGAGCCATGATTGTTATTACTGGTATCAGCGCATCCATCATATCGCGATTGACGGATACGGCGTTTCGCTGATTACCCGCAGGGTGGCGAGCCTATACTCCGCAAGTGTACGAGGAGAAGCTGTAGATCAAGTGCAGCAGGGGGCATCGTTTGGCTCATGGACGGCCGTTCTTCAGGAAGACGAGGCTTATCTTGGCTCCGTGGACAAAGAGCAGGATCGTCAGTTCTGGATGGATCGGTATGCAGATGAACCGGATGTAGTCAGTCTGGGGGAACGGGCTCCGCGAACCTCTACCTATTTCCTGAGACAGAGCGGTCTGCTTACACACTCGCAGCGTGAGCAAATACAGGCGGCAGCGGCAAGGTTCGGTGTGACTTGGCCGGATTTGTTTGTAGCGGCAACGTCCATTTACGTTCACCGAATGACAGGGGCGACCGATGTTGTGCTGGCCCTGCCCGTGATGTGCCGTTTGGGATCAACATCCCTGCGGGTTCCGGGTATGGTCATGAATGTGCTTCCGCTGCGTCTCAACGTAGAGTCGGATCTGACCGTGTCAGAGTTGCTGAGACAGGTTGTACAGGAGATTCGGGCGGTACGAAAACATCAACGCTATCGGCATCAGGATCTGCGGCGTGATCTGAAGCTGCTTGGAGAGAATCGTCGCCTGTTCGGACCCATGATTAATGTCATGCCATTCCACCATGAATTAAACTTTGCAGGGCAGCGCGGCATGATTCACAACCTGTCCACGGGCCCGGTAGACGATCTGTCCATTCATGTGGTGGACCAAGGGCATGGTCATGGGCTGAGTATTGATTTTGATGCGAATCCGTCTATCTACAATGATTCCGAACTGCAGAACCATCAGCTTCGTTATATGCAGCTGCTGAACTTGGTAATGCAGGAAGGCATGGAGACGGAGACGGTGGGACGACTGGAATTGCTGCTCCCTGCCGAACGTGAACAAGTATTGGTGACATGGAATGGAACGGGAGGGGTGACGGCCGATAGCAATTCAGCAGCACTGTTTGAACAGCAGGTCCGCCGCACACCTTCTGCAACGGCGCTGACATTCGAAGGGGAGTCTCTGACATATGCGGAGCTGAATGAACGAGCGAATCAGTTGGCTCATGAATTGATACAACGATATCAGGCAGGACCGGAACAGCGGGTGGCCATTGCTCTGCCTCGTTCGCTCGAAGTGGTCATTGCCATTGTGGCTGTCCACAAAACGGGGGCCGCCTATCTGCCGCTTGACCCTGACTATCCCGAAGAGCGTCTGATCTACATGTTGGATGATGCCAAGCCTGCTTGTGTGGTGACGGTGATGGACCATGTTTCCAGTCTGCCGACAATATCCAGTGTACCGATGATGGTCATGGATGAACCGAATACTGCTACGGCAGTGAGTCGCCATCCTGGAAGTAATCCCGAAGGTGAAGATCTGACAAGTACAGCTTCTCTGCACAATCCTTCGTATATTATTTACACTTCTGGCTCCACAGGTAAGCCCAAGGGCGTAGCCGTAACCCATCTGGGGCTGGCGAATCTGCTTGAGGATATGAAGACGAGATTACAGGTTGGTCCGCAGGACCACTGGCTGTCGGTGACTACGATTGCTTTTGACATATCCGTACTGGAAGTATTTCTGCCGCTTACAACGGGTGCCCGGCTGGATATTGCACACAAAGAGACGATTCTTGATCCGGTAGCTCTGGCTGGGAAGATGAGAGAGCTGGGAACCACCATCATGCAGGCTACGCCTACGTTATGGCAGTCTTTGGTGACGAGCCGCCCAGGACGATTCGATGGGCTAACCGTGATTACCGGAGGAGAGGCGCTGACGGAGGAACTGAAGCTTTCTTTACAGGAACTGGGGTGTCACGTCAATAACCAGTACGGCCCGACCGAGACGACTATTTATTCCACGGCTGCCTCGTTCGACACAGGGGTGATGGGGAAACCGTCGATTGGTGGTCCGGTTCGCAACACGCAGCTATATGTGCTGGATCAAGGCTTAAAGCCAGTACCCTCGGGTGTAGTAGGGGAACTCTATATCGCAGGCGAAGGGCTTGCGCGCGGGTATTTGGGCAGGCCTGATCTGACCGCAGAACGCTTTGTAGCCAATCCCTTCGGTCAGCAAGGCAGTCGGATGTACCGTACAGGAGATTTGGCGAAATGGCTGCCGGATGGTTCTATCGATTATTTGGGTCGTGCAGATCATCAGATCAAAATTAGAGGTTTCCGGATAGAACTGGGCGAGATTGAATCGGTAATCTCCAGGTATCCTGGCGTAGCTCAGGTCACGGTCATGGCTCGCGAAGACCAACCGGGAAACCAGCGATTGGCAGCGTACGTAGTGGGTGAGTCTGAACTTGAGAATCGTATGGATCTGGCAGAACTAAGAGCTTACGTGGCGGATGCGTTGCCGGATTACATGGTGCCTGCTGCATTCACACTACTGCCCGAGATGCCGTTGACACCGAATAAAAAGATCGATCGCAAACGGCTTCCTGTGCCTACTTTGCTGTCAATTGCCAATGGACGGGAGGCGCGCACGCCACAAGAAGAAATTCTGTGCAGTCTGTTCGCTGAGATTCTTGGTGTTGGTCGTGTGGGCATTGACGATGATTTCTTTGAACTGGGTGGGCACTCCCTGCTGGCTGGACGAATTACAGCACGTATCCGTGATGTATTCGGTGCAGATCTAACGATTGGCAGTGTATTTGAAGCTCCAACCGCCGCAGGCCTAGCCAAACGATTGGATCAGGCGAAATCGGTGAGACCTGTTATTCAGCCTGTTTCACGTCAGGGGGAGCTTCCGCTCTCCTTTGCCCAGCGGAGGTTGTGGTTCATGTATTGTCTGGAAGGCGCCAATCCGACGTATAACATTCCGCTGGTTGCCCGGTTGGCCGGGAAGCTGGATACGGATGCTCTGGAGAACGCCCTGCAGGATATTGTAGACCGTCATGAGACATTACGAACGTTGTATCCGCCTGAAATGGGTTCTGCGAGCCAGCATATTCTGAATGCTGCTGACGTCAAAGTGAAATTGAATGTAACCGCTGCTACGGAGCAGGGGCTTCCCGAGCTTCTGACAGAAGCGTCACGCTACAGCTTCCAGCTTTCCACTGAACCAGGCATTCGTGCCGAGTTGTTCAGAATCGGCGCTGATGAGCATGTGCTGTTGTTGCTGCTGCATCATATTGCCGGGGATGGATGGTCATTGTCACCGCTCATCCGCGATCTGTCGGTGGCTTATGCATCACGCTTGCGGGGTTCTTCACCTGCCTGGGAGCCGCTGCGCATTCAATATGCCGACTATGCGGTGTGGCAGGAGAGATTGCTAGGGAATGAGAACCAGCAGGACAGTCTGATTGCAAGACAGATGGAATTCTGGAGCAACCAGCTGGCCCATTTACCGGAGCAGGTTACATTCCCTACGGATTACGCACGTCCAGTCGTGTCCAGTTATCGCGGTGGGTCAGTGCCTTTTACGATCAGTCAACGTTTGCATGAGCAATTGATGATCATCGCACGTGAGAATAAAGTCAGCCTGTTCATGGTGCTGCACTCGGCACTGTCCTTGCTGCTTACCCGAATGGGTGCAGGAACGGATATCGCGATAGGAACACCGATTGCCGGACGGAGCGATGATGCGCTGGATGAAGTCGTGGGTATGTTCATTAACACCCTTGTGCTGCGCACAGATACTTCAGGTGATCCAACATTCCGTGAGCTGCTGGCTCGTGTGCGGGAAGTCGACCTGGCTGCATATGAACATCAGGATCTGCCCTTTGAACGGTTGGTTGAAGTATTAAATCCGCCTCGGTCGCGTTCCAAACATCCGCTGTTCCAAGTGATGCTTGTGCTGCAAAATACACCGGATATTCGTCTTGATCTACCGGATATTGCGGCGGAAACCCGCATTCATGGTGTGGGTTCATCCAAATTTGATCTAACCCTTGAGCTGACAGAGCAGCGTGAGCATAACGGGTCTCCAGGCGGAATTGAAGGTGTGCTGGAATATAGTGCAGATCTCTTCCGGGAGTCTACTGCAGGTGAACTTGTGGTCCGATTGATGCAGGTGCTTGAAGATGCAGTGCAGCAGTTGGATGAGCGAATCAGCAGATTTCATGTCGTGACCCCAACAGAGCAGGCCCAGCTTGAAAAAGAATGGTCCTTTACGCTGAGTGAGGATGCACAACTGACCATAGCCGAGCGCTTTGAAATACAAGCAGCGGCTCATCCGGAAGCGACTGCCATGACCTGTGAGGATATCACCTTGAATTACAGGGAGCTGAATGCAAGAGCCAATCAGCTTGCCAGATTACTGATCGCTCAAGGCGTGGCACCGGAACAAATGGTTGCGCTAGCCTTGCCTCGTTCTGTTGAAATGGTTGTGGGCATTCTCGCTGTGCTAAAAGCAGGAGCCGCTTATCTACCACTTGACCCCAATTATCCGGCAGATCGGTTGACACATATGCTGACAGATGCAGCACCGAAAGTAATGGTAACAAGTACAGAGGTATACACCTTGCTTCCGCAGGTGGCAGAAATTCAGTGTATTAATATGGACGATTTGCATACTTTGCAGCAATTGGAGATGCTGGATGATCGAAACCCTGCGGATAGTGAACGCAATGGGCGTGTAACACCTCTGAACCCGGCTTACATGATCTATACCTCGGGTTCGACAGGCAAGCCTAAAGGGGTCGTTATTCCGCATGCCAATGTCATCCGTTTATTGGATGCCACGCAGCACTGGTTCCATTTTGACGCGAGTGATGTATGGACCTTGTTCCACTCCTATGCATTTGACTTCTCCGTATGGGAAATCTGGGGACCGCTGCTGCATGGAGGGCGATTAGTCGTTGTTCCTCATGAGATTAGCCGTTCACCTGGAGCGTTCCTGCAGTTGCTTGCTGAGCAAAAGGTGACCGTATTGAACCAGACGCCATCCGCATTCTACCAACTCATGCAGGCTGACAGGGAAAATCCGGCCTGGGGACAGCAGCTTGCACTCCGTTATGTCATTTTTGGAGGCGAGGCACTGGAGCTTGGGCGCTTGGATGATTGGTATGAACGTCATGCTGATGATGCGCCAAGACTCATCAATATGTATGGCATCACGGAGACGACGGTTCATGTCAGCTACCAGGAACTGCATGCAGGCAGTTCTACGGAAGGCGCGAGCAGCTGGATTGGATGCGCCATACCGGATCTTCGGGTATATGTGTTGGATGATCAGCTTGAGCCTGTACCAACAGGAGTAACCGGAGAGATGTATGTAGCCGGAGCGGGTCTGGCTCGTGGTTATTGGAAACGACCTGATCTTACAGCTGAGCGATTCGTTGCTGATCCATACGGTCCACCAGGCACACGTATGTACCGGACAGGAGATCTGGCGAAGCGTCTGCATGATGGCTCGCTTGATTATTTGGGGCGGGCGGATCAGCAGGTGAAAATACGGGGATTCCGCATTGAGCTTGGCGAGATTGAAGCGGTGCTGGCAAGGCATTCAAGCGTGGGCCAGGCTGCTGTAATTGTCCGTGAGGACCAGCCGGGGGATAAACGTCTTGTAGCTTATATCGTTCCGGCTTCGGACACAGGGACGATACCGGAATCGACTGCCTTGCGTCGTCATGCGTCTGCCAGCCTTCCGGATTATATGGTTCCATCTGCGGTTGTAGCGATGGAGAGCCTGCCGCTTACAGCTAATGGAAAGCTCGATCGCAAGGCACTACCCGCACCGGAAATGCAATTAACGACAGGTGGCAGAGCGCCTCGCAACCCGCAGGAGGAGATCCTCTGTGATTTGTTTGCCGAAGTATTGGGCATGCGAAGTGTTAGCATTGACGACAGTTTCTTCGAGCTGGGTGGTCATTCGTTACTGGCTGTTCGCTTGATGAGCCGCATTCGTGAAGCGATGGGAAGGGAGCCGGGTATCGGCATTCTGTTCGAAACAGCTACCGTAGCGGGGCTGGTGGAGCGATTGGAGATGGATAGCGATTCCGGAAAAAGCTCGCTTCAAGTTCTGTTGCCGCTCAGAA
The DNA here is from genome assembly GCF_058408365.1 of Paenibacillus sp. MDV22-iso6. Classification (NCBI taxonomy): domain Bacteria; kingdom Bacillati; phylum Bacillota; class Bacilli; order Caryophanales; family Paenibacillaceae; genus Paenibacillus; species Paenibacillus sp. MDV22-iso6. Next base: position 88,044 of record NZ_JBZVDZ010000003.1, read on the forward strand.
CGCATGGGGAACATCTGCCTATATTCTGTGTCCATCCTGCAGGAGGACTTAGCTGGTGTTATGCTGGGCTGATGAAACATCTGGGCATGGAATATCCGCTCTATGGGTTACAGGCCAGAGGAATTGCTGAGTACGAGGAACTTCCGTCTACACTGGAAGATATGACAGCAGACTACATCCGCCATATCCGCTCGGTACAGCCTGAGGGACCTTACCGTCTGCTTGGCTGGTCTCTCGGAGGTAACGTAGCCCAGGCTATGGCGGTACAACTGCAATCGGAAGGGGAAGAAGTGGAGTTTCTTGCCATGCTGGATGCGTATCCGAGCCACTATCTGCCGATTCGCGGAGAACCGGATGAGGAAGAAGCCTTAACGGCATTGCTTGCACTGGGTGGTTATGATCCGGACAGCATTGGGGATGGGCCGCTGGATATGGCAACGGCTATGCGCAAATTGCGCAGTGAGGGCAGTGCACTGGCAAGTTTGGACGAAGATACGATCATGAAGCTGCGGAAGACCTATGAAAATTCCGTACGGATCTTGGGGGCCTATACGCCATCCCGATTCGAGGGGGATCTGATCTTCTTCCGTTCCACCATTATTCCGGACTGGTTCGACCCGATTGAACCGGAAATGTGGAATGCGTATATCGGGGGCCAATTGGAACGTCATGATATCGCTTGCCGTCACAAGGACCTCTGTCAGCCTGGACCGCTGGAGGAAATCTGCCGAACACTGGCCGCCAAGCTGGAAGAGCTGAACAAGCGCGAAATTCAACATAAATAGGAGGATAAGGCGATGAGCAACCCATTTGAATATGAAGACAGCAATTATCTGGTGTTAATCAATGAGGAGGGGCAATACTCCCTCTGGCCTGCATCCCTTGAAGTACCCGCAGGTTGGACCGTGATGCTTGGCAAGGCCAAGCGCCGGGTGTGTCTCGATTACATCGCCGAGCAATGGACAGATCTGAAACCGTTAAGCCTCTGTGATGAAATCGGTATGCCTGGAGCCGTTCATGAGGCTAGCAGATGAAATTCGGTCTGAATCCCAAGGTCATTGTTAGCATCGTCTATGTGTTAGCGATGTTTATGGTGGCTATGGATGGAACGGTCTTGAACGTAGCATTACGAACCATTAGTGAGGAGCTGGGGGTTCCCCCGGCTGCTTCGGGTACCTTGAATGTGGGGTATTTGGTGAGTTTGGCTGTATTCCTGCCTGTCGCCGGGTGGCTTGGTGATCGATGGGGAACGAAACGAGTTTTCTTATCGGCACTGGCACTGTTTACGGTATCCTCTGCACTGTGTGCGACGGCCGATCAATTAAGTACGCTGACGTTCTTTCGCATTTTGCAGGGTGCAGGGGGTGGTCTGCTTACTCCTGTGGGGATGGCGATGCTGTTTCGAACCTTCCCTCCCCGGGAACGGGCCAAGGTATCTCGAATGCTCGTACTGCCCATCGCGCTAGCCCCGGCCCTGGGGCCGATTGTTAGCGGATTGATTGTGGACCAGCTCTCTTGGCGATGGATCTTCTATGTGAATCTGCCCGTCGGCATTCCAGCGGTAATCTTCGGAATGATTTATCTGAAGGAGCACAAAGAACAGGGAGCCGGTCGACTGGATGTACCGGGGTGGTTATTATCTGCCCCAGGACTCGCTCTGACGATGTACGCTCTTAGTCAGGGTCCACTGCGAGGGTGGACTTCCCCTCTTATTATTGGAGCTGGTCTGACGGGAATCATCCTGCTCACGTTGCTTGTGTTTGCCGAACTGCGCGCGAAGCAGCCTTTGCTTGATCTCCATTTGCTGAAAGACCGTTTATTCCGCTATTCGGGTCTGGTGTCGGTATGTGGAGCAGCGGGTCTGCTGGGCATGTTGTATGTATTTCCGCTGATGTATCAAAACGTGCTTAACGCCTCTGCGCTGGAGACAGGACTAACCACATTCCCTGAAGCTCTGGGACTTATGATCGCTTCGCAGCTTGTGCCCTGGACATATCCTCGGCTGGGTCCGCGTAAGCTGATATCCATGGGTTTGATCTGCACGGCTGTGATTTTCATTACGCTTAGTCAGATTACAGTGGATACGAATCCGTGGTTCATTCGTTCCTTATTGTTCGGCGTGGGGATCTTCCTGGGGCAGACGGTAGGCGCGGTACAGATTGCTTCTTTTGCCCGAATACCGCCTCCTTCCATGGGACGAGCCTCCACCTGGTTCACGGTGCAAAATCGGCTGGGTTCCGCCATTGGAATGGCGTTATTGTCTGCTGTTCTGGCTGGCGTGGGTACAACGACGGTGACTGCGGCTGGAGCGATGGAGCCGAATATGCTGGCGTACCGTTTGGCTTTGCTCGGGGCTGCTGCGTTTTTGTTAATTGGCCTATGTTTTGCCCTGAAAATCAGCGATGCTGACGCGGCTGCAACGATACGGAAAAACAACGGTCAGGGTCTCTTTCGGAGGCAAAAGAAATCTCCATCATTGACGCAGGAATCGTCTGTACAATCGAAAGGTTAAGTCCTGTAGCCTGGCAGTTGAACATGCTATCTCTTCAGATCAGGAGTACGTGTATGCAGTCCATTGAATATTAAAAAGTCCCTGGCGGGTTCGCCGGGGACTTTTCGGTATTTCTACATGCGTGCTAGTTCATCAATCTACAATAAAATCTAAATTGCTATGTTTATTACATTCTTTTCTAAGTTTATGCTGCTCGAGCAATAATCTGATTTCTCTCAAGAACCGCTTGAGACTCAGCATTTGCAGGACGGTAGCCTTTTTCCAGCAATTCTTTAATGTAAATTTTGTTGTAAACGAAGGAGAATACGATTCCACTAACCCAAGCTCCGATGCCCACAGTGAAGACTCCAAGAGCAACACTAATCAAAAACATGATGGCAGCCCATTTCAAATCACCACGGAAAAGCGCAGGAAAAAATCCAAAAAAGAGTGTTGTCCAGCTGAAACCAACCTTAACGTTTTTGGTCACACCTGCATTGTTTTGCAAAAAGATATGCATTTGTCCACTTCCTTCTAAAATAATAAATGGAGAGAGAATCGAGCATTAACAAGTATGTACTGTAGAAAATAGTTATAAATACCTGATCTATATTACCTACTTCTCTTCCTTTTGGTCCTATAGTACCATTAACTGGACAGAATGTTAATCATTTTTTTGAAAATTATGGTTCGGAAAGGGATTAATGCACGTTTTGATAAAATGTAAAAAATGAAGGAGGGGTTTGTAACCCCTCCTTCATAATAATGCTTGATACAACCCTTCGATTGTGATGACATCCGGCTGGGTGGGTAAATCTTCTCCTGCGGAACAAGCTGCTAACATATGACCGTGATCCAGCCGCAGGCTGAGGAATGGATATGCGGCTGCTTCTGGCGAGTGCCAGTTCCCGTCAGCATTGCGGATCATGGAGAATGAATCAAGTGGCATGGACAGGCCCATGCCGACGGCCTTGATGTAGCTTTCCTTCAGCGTCCATAGTCGGTAGAAGGTCTCCAGTTGCATCTCAGCGTGCTCTCTAGCCAGAAATTGGCTCTCTGTGAGAGAGAAGAATCGCTCCGCAATCTTCATGTCGATAGGCGCTATTTTTTCAACATCCACACCCAGAGCAGCGTCACCGCCAGAGATTAAAGCAATCCAATCGCCGGAGTGCGAGACATTAAATTGAACATCAGCATGGTGACTGAGGGAAGGTTTGCCGTATTTGTTACGGGTAAACGAAAGCTCTCCCGGCCTTAGGCCAGTCAACTTGCTCAGCGCCACACGGGTCAACACTTCACCCAGAACAGAGCGATAGGCGTCCGCCTGATGTACAAAACGTGAAGCTTGTCCTCGTCTTTCCTCAGATACTCGCGACAGAAAAAGATTCCAGTATGACTCCGGCAATTCTGCCGGAACTTGAAGAATTTGAATCGTTATCATCATTTATCACCTGACGATGTATTCGGCATGGATTGCACACTTTCCTTTATAATCATCGGTTTATCGGGTCTGCGCGTGTCGCTTCATACCTGCTTTGTTCTTTTCCATTCTTCATGTGCAGCCTGTACCCGTCCCCACATTTCTTTGCGTTCCACTTCTGTGTAATTCACCAACGGTTCGTGGAATTTCTCAGCCAATACGTCTTTCCACTCGGTGTAGGTTTGAATTTCCTTTTTGCGGATACCTTCACGGTCATGCATCCGGAGCATACATCCACGTAGTTCGTTGCTTTGGAGAGCATGCCTCTGACGGAGTAAAAATGTGTTATGCCAAGGCGAATCGGCTGACTGGCTGTAGAATTCATGCTTGGGAATGAACTCCTCCAGGTTGGTAAGCTCTTCGGGAGCGAAGTCGACACCCTCACTTGGCCCGTTCGGCTCATATTCAAGTCGCCATCCGCCAGGAGCTACGGATGAAGGCATTAATGTATACGTAAACGGCGCCGAACCGTAGGTTCCATAACGAAGAGGAAGCGGTTCAAAGGGCATGCCGCCCAGACCGACGTCCACAATCCAACGTTCCACATTCGGGTCTGCATCTGGCAAAGAGACCGACAGACCGAGATGGAACGAGTTCACACGTGGCTGCTCTCCATATGGCTGAACTCCGGCACGATGCCAATGCACCGTATATCCCAGAGAGCGAAGCAGAACGCTGAATGCGCCATTCAGATGAAAACAGTAACCACTGCGGCCTTGCAATATAAGCTGGACCGATTCTTGAAGATCAATGCCCGCAGGCCGACCTGCAAAAATATCGACCGTTTGCCAGGATAGATGCTGCACATGTGCCTGCTGGATTTCGGATAGGAATTCCAGGGTGGGTTCCTTGATATTATGAATGCCTATCCGTTTCAGGTAGGCCTGTATTTCAGATGGAGTCAATGTAACATTCATCCAGATCACCTCGAGTCATGTAGTGGGCGTATTATTAATTGCTGCTGCCCTGAATTCATTGTAAAAGTGAACGGATGAAATGAATACACTGGTTTGCTTCAATTGTACCGGTACAGTTAAAATTCCGTTTTTCTAGAAACGTGTATATTTTCCTCGCATCTCACTGTACTGGATATGAATTCGGTTTTCAGGGTGAGCGTCTGTTGTATAAAGGACGATGAGGAATAGCCACTCGAGCGGTTTCATCAATAGATAGACGATATCGGCGGTCCATTCGGAACGAATATGTTTACTAATTGGATATCCATAGCGATTGTACACACCTCGAACTAAGCCATGGAACCGCGGTGTATACTGCTCCATAACATGCTCGAATGCGTTGGCGATCATGAGTTGCCGGTTAACGTGAATGAGGTGGCCATGTCGTATGCCTGCTCGCACGGGTTTGACCCATTTTTGATGTCCACCGGCTGCAACTGTACATAGATAGTGCCCATCACCGGGAATCATATTTGGCGGTGGAGCCGGCAGTCTGGAGTAATTGAAGCTGCTTGTATCCAGAAATACGCGAATGGCGCTATCCGGGCGTTGTCCAAACAGAATAAGGATCAGTTGTATAACAAGCTGTAAGGGAAACATCAGAATGGTCCACACCATCGGGGCGGTATGAAAGCGAATGATAGACCGGTATAGCAGTCGTTGCCATTTTGGTAAATGCTCCATATCCAATGACGTTGGATATTCAACCAGAGTAGCCTCGATAAAGCCATCCCATGAACGTTTCAATCGACCAATATATAGGAAGATGAGTGATAGATAGCTGCTCTGCAACAGAAGCACAGCAAACATCAAGAACATGCCCGTCTCGGTGTACCATGCAATGCCGGTATGCGTGATATAGACGATACCCCAAACAATATTCAATACAAGGATACTGCTGCATAAGGTGTAAATGATCGGTGAGAGCTTACCTGGACGTGTGAACATTGCTAAATAAGCGAGCAAGCCAAGCAATAACGTGACCAAAAGGACAAGAAGACTACGGTGATCCAGCGTGGCGTAATTGGATGCCATCAGGCCGGAATCTTCATACATGGATAAGGGTTCTCCTCCCTGAACACCCATACTGTCTATTGCAAGACCTGCTGCGAAAAGCAATAGAGTGATGGTCAGAAAAATAAATTCGAACACCTTGAGAAGTTTCCGGCCATTTCCCGAAGCCTTTTTCAAGAAACTATTCAACATAATCCACCCGGAGGCAGCAGGAAGGATCAGGAAGAGCCCTATGAATTGAATCGTTGCATACAAAATATTTCCTCCTTCGATAGCAGTATCGTCTATTGTAGGTTAGAAGACTTTATATGGCAATAATGACCATTATAGAAAAAATGCGACATCGTATTGAGATGATTCTAGGTTTATTACCTATAATAGTAAGTAACAGTAAAGGTTACGCATACACATCTTTCCATCAATGGGAGCGTTATTTCTTTTTCTTGGTATGTTAACCGTTTGGAGTGGATATAGGTTAGAATATAGATAGAAAGCAAGATTAGGAGATGGAAAAAATGGCTAATGATGAAGTGATTTTGACACAGGAAGGCTTGGAAAAGCTGGAGGACGAACTGAGGGAATTAAAGACGGTGAAGCGTAAGGAACTGGCGGCGCGTCTGAAACTCGCGATCAGTTACGGTGACCTGAAGGAAAATAGTGAGTATCATTCAGCCAAAGATGATCAGGCTTTTATGGAAACCCGCATTTTGATTCTGGAGAAAATGCTGACCAAAGCAAGAGTCATCACTTCGGACAATATCGACTCGAACAAAGTAAGCATTGGCTCAACCATTCTGCTTAATGATATCGAATTCGCCGAGAAGATTGAATACATGCTGGTTGGTCCGGCCGAGGCGGATGTTGCTGATAACAAAATATCGTACGAAAGCCCGCTTGGCAAAGAACTGATGGGCAAAGAAGTAGGCAGTGTCATTCATGTCAATGCGCCGATGGGCATTATCAAATATGAGTTGCTTGAAATTAAAATTTAATGGGAATAAAGGTGTTTCGGCAACCATGGAAATGGCTGTTGGAACACCTCTTTTTTATTCTTGCAAAATAATATTCAGCTCCGTTTTTTTCGTCCATCCAGAATTTCACGGGTCATGGCATATACAACCCAGAGCAGGATCACGATATGGATCATCGCAATGGAAATACCCATGCTGTACATCAAGTCATTGGTCAGTCCCGAACCGTGCATGCTAAAGCTCGCTCCATGTCCTCCGCCAAAGTTACCATGCTCACCACCGATGCGAGATAGCCCTTCCTCAGCTCCAAAGTCGCCACCAGAGCCCGTGCTCATGATCATGGCAATATTTACGTATGTAGTCAGGGAGAAGGTGATTGCAGCGTACATCCATTTACGTTCAAAGAACGGAACTAGAACCAAGAATAACAAAGCAGGTATGCTGTAACGTTCATGAATTTCCGTTGGCAGCATAAAGAAGGCGAGATTCACCGCTGCACCTGCAATGAGCAGGGATGGAATACGAATTTCCTTAATCAGCAGTAGATAGGCCGCTACTCCAACCACGGCAATGGCAAGCAGCAGCAGACCAAACATTTTATACGTTACTATGCCAAACAACACCGTAGCATCGCTGGTTCCCGGATCACCAAGCAGGTGATACCAGATATTCATGGCGTTCAGCGAAAGCTGCGGATACATATTAACGGCGCTTCCGTAGGCGTTGGTCAGCATGGTGCCGAGGGTTCCGTTTGCAGCAAAATAGAGAAGCACAGGCAGGATAGCCATCATTAATCCTGCTACAAATAGAAACGTGCCGCGAAATCGCCTGTGATAAAGCTGGCGTAGTAATACAATACCGATCACCGGAACAATGACAATCGCCTGAAACTTTGCCAGCAGGGCAACGGAGAACAATACACCCGCCAATAGAGGATTACATAGCAGCAGAACGGTAGACAGCACCATTAATGTACTGTGCAGGATGTCGATCTGTCCCCACATGGCGCTGTCGACCAGCAGACCGGGGTTGAAGGAAAGAACTGCAAGCAGCACCAAACGTTTGCCAGAGCTTAGCTTTTTGAATGTGAGGGTCAAGACCGCCAAGGACAGCATATCAAAGGCGATAGGCAGTATTTTCATGGACAGATTGCCAGCTGAGGCGGTTATGCCGAGCCCACCCAGTATCCAGCAGTACAACCCCAGAATGAAGATAAACAATGGGGGATAGTTCTGATCTTTTCCATACAGGTATGATTCACGAACCCCGTATTGGTGGACGGCATTCATCCAATCGACGAACAGGGACTGATCTCCGATATAACCCCTGAATTGTGTTCCAAGGTACAAACGCAGCAATAGACCGCCAGTGAAAATTAGAGCCGCATACAGCCAGAAATGCCTGTTCCATCGGGTATTTGGATCTCTGTAGCTCAGTGTGTTCATCCTTCTCCTCCTCAGCATGGGCGATTGAGATTGGTGCAAGTATAGGTGACCAAGCTGAAAAAGGGATGAATTTTGGGTCATGTTTTACTCGGATGGAAGCTTAAAGTTTGCTGAAAGACAAGGAAGTGAAAAGATGTATCATGCAATAGATGGAGAGAGGGTCCTGTGAACAGGACCCTCTCTTTTTATGGTTTGGTGGTAGTTTGGGGTTAATGGGGAAGGGGATTAGCTGGCTTGGTTACATTGCTCGGTTACTTGCTCTTTGGCATAGGTATGGAGTGTTTCCGTCAGTTTGCTGGAATCCACGCCTTTTTCTTTGGCAATCGCAGTTAACGTTTTTCCATTCTTCAGTTGGGTTTGCAGCTCATCTGCGGATGTGTTGAACAACTGGGCAGCCTTGGCCAAATAACCGCTGTCCTTGAATTGCTGCTGCTCTGTGGTTAAAGTACCGGTCGTGTTTTTCCAGGACTCATTCAGTTGAGAAGTGACCCAGCTTTTTTCTTTGGTTACGACAGTATTAATGACTTTGCTCTTGTCTACGCCCTGATCCTTGGCAATATCAACGATGGATTTACCAGCCTTGATTTGCTGATTCAACTCCGTTTGCGACAGGTTGAGTGCAGATGCCGCGGCAGATTTATTCAGACTAGTCAGGTTATTGGATGACGTGGTATCCGTTGATTTTGCTGTAGCCGCAGCCGTCTTGGATGTGGTTGAAGTGGTCGTAGACGTTGTTGTTACCGTCGTTACGGTGGTCACTTTTTTGGTCAGGGAATTATTCAGCTGCTTGGTCAGGTCTGTCTTGATAGAAGCCACTTTGGCTTGCGTGAGCTTGCCGGACTTCTGATCACTTGCGAGCTTGGTCAGCTGTGGCTGCAACAAGGCGTTGGTTACTTTAGTTGTGCTGACGCCCTTTGTTTTAGCCAGATCCGCCAACGTTTTACCAGCCTGGAATTGCTTTTGCAATTCCGTTTTGCTCAGGCCGAGTACTTTTTGCAGCGATGTATTGGAGCACAGGGAGTTCTGATCCAGACTGATATTATATCCATTCGAACTCACCTTGGCATTCGTTGCAGCAGAGACTTGAGTTACAGCGGTCGGGGTGGCGGCAAATACTGAAGCCGATGTGGCAGAGAAGATCATCGTTGCACCCAGCATGGCAGGAATCCATTTTTTCATTGTACATTCACTCCTAATTTTGATTTATTTTTTGTTGCACCCTTACTGTAATCCCGAAAGGTGAAAAAACGGAGAAAGACAGACTGGGGTATTTTTACAAACGCGATGTATTGGACACGGACCATCTGGAAGTGCGAGAATGTTTGAAAATTAAACCGGGCAGGGTTGGCGTGCTCGTCTTTATCACATACTGCTTCTTAGGAGGTTCACATTGACTACACACCGCATACTGCTTGCTGAAGATGATTCCTTGTTGGGTGAGTTGATTGTTCATATGTTGGAGAAAACCGGCTTTGGGACTGTAGAATGGGTGGGAAATGGGGAAGACGCCTATCACTATTGCATGGATTCTCATTATGATGTGGCTGTACTGGACTGGATGCTGCCTGGATGGACAGGGCTATCCGTATGCAAGAAATTAAGAGAGAACGGCTATGCTGGAGCAATCTTGATGTTAACCGCCAAGGACGCGCTGTGTGACCGGGTTCAGGGATTGGATGCAGGAGCAGACGATTATCTAGTGAAGCCATTTGAATTGGAAGAGCTTCAAGCCAGGCTGAGAGCCTTGTGTCGCCGTAATTATGCACCGCTGCTGGAAGAGGTTGCTGAGCTGGATGGTCTGTATCTGAATCGTTCCAGCCTGACGCTGAGTATGGAAGAGGAGGTCATCCAGTTAAGCCCTCGTGAATTTCAGATGCTGGATCTGTTGTTACGGAACAAGAGCGCTACCCTCAGCCGCGAATTAATCCTGGAACGGATCTGGGGGTACGACTCGGACGTTTCGACCAAAATTGTGGATGCCACGATTAAGCTGCTGCGCAAAAAACTTGAGCTATTCAACAAACAACACCTGATCCATAGCATCCGAGGGGTGGGCTACAAGCTTGAACAATAGAAAACGAATAGGTAGAGACGAACAAGGCATCCATCCAGGAAGAACTAAAGGAAATTTGTTCGGTCGTACGCAGGGTCGACTTACCCTCACATACAGCAGCCTGACGATTGTGCTGCTTGCACTATTTGTAGGCGTGGTCTATGTTCTGTTATCTTACATTGTCATCAATGGTCAGAAGGATAATCTTCTCTCTCTCGTTGCGGTTGAGCGGGCTTTGGTGGAAAAGAATATGCAAGAAGGCAAGGCCGGAGATACGCTGGATAATCGAAGGTTATGGGGATCGGGCAGCGACCAGTTCTTCTATTATGTCCTCGGTTCGGACGGCAAAGTGATCTCAGGCAATGAAATGTTCCCTGGGATGCGTTCAGACCTTCTGGGGCTTGTACAGGACTGGAAACCACGTGCCAAGGAGATTAAAGAGGTAAGCCTGAGCGTTCCCGCAGATGTATTGGATAACGGAGAGGAAGATGCTGCACCCGTTGCACCATCGACTCTCCATCTGATGGTAACCGGCCAGAATGTGCTGACCAAGAATGGTCCAGAAATGACGCTCTATGCGGGTATTAATGTAACGCCGCAATACAAACTGCTGCACAGGCTGCTAATGCTGCTAATTTTATTGGCGATTCTGTTTGTATTTATTGCCTGTCTCATCGGTTGGCTGATGTCCCGTAAAGCGATGGTTCCTATTGTGAAATCCTACAATCGACAACGTGAGTTTGTAGGAGATGCTTCTCATGAGCTGCGCACTCCGCTGAGCGTGCTGCTGGCATCCGTTAACGCCCTTGAGCTGGAGCTTGGACAGGACGCACCTTCTTTTGCCAGAAGAACCCTTTCCAACATGAAAGATGAGATCAGGCGAATGACACGTATGGTGCAAGATCTACTCGTTCTGGCACGGTCTGACTCGGATGAGCTTGAACTGGTCAAGCGGGATTTCGATTTTCGTCCGATTGCCGAAAAGACGATGCAATCCATTCGGCGTCTCAAAGCGGCAAAGGGCATTCGAATGGAGCTGGAAGGGCCTGATAAGATGGTTCTCAATGGCGATCCGGAGAAACTGAGACAGGTACTGACCATTTTGCTGGATAATGCTGTGAAGTTTACTCCACGGGGTGGGGAGGTTCGCGTGGTGCTGTCGGATCGGGATAAAGATGGACGTCCTATCTTCCATTTGTCTGTAGCAGATACGGGCGTTGGCATCAGGCCGGAGGATGTGGAGCGAATCTTCGATCGCTTTTATCGTGGGGACAAATCACGTACACGTGGTCCGGGAGGACACGGTTTAGGGCTTGCGATTGCGAAGTGGATAGTGGAAGCCCATCATGGTCAGATTGCTTTGTTAAGCGAAGAAGGCAAGGGCAGCATATTTAATGTAGACATTCCTGTAAATAAATAACATTTCGATTAATTTCGATTTTCGAATGACCTGAGTGGATGACTGTTATATAATAACGGAAAATCTTAGAACAGATGGAGTAGATATAATGAATTTCAGTAAGTCCAGTAATTCCAATTTGAATCAAGACGAACCGGGCAAAGGTGAACGCTTCTCACAGGCCGGATTTATCCTGGCTGCCATTGGTAGTTCAGTGGGCCTCGGCAACATGTGGAAGTTTCCTTATATTACGGGAGAGAATGGGGGAGCGGCGTTTTTCCTGCTCTTTATCGTTTGTCTCCTATTGATTGGTCTGCCCGTATTGCTGGCTGAGCTTGCGATTGGTCGTAGCGGCAGAGGAAGCGCGGCTACGGCCTTTATCAAAGCGGGTGGGCAAAAAGGGTGGCTTGCGGCTGGTTTGCTGCAAGTATTGACGCCGTTTATCATTCTTTCCTTTTATGTCATCATTGCAGGCTGGACGCTGCAATATGCAGTGACGTCATTCAGCGGCACGCTGTATAACAATCCTGACTATGCTGGGCAATTTGGTGACTTTGTAGGCGGTTATATGCCGATTGTGTGGCAGCTGATCTCAGTTCTGATTACAGGCTGGATCGTAGCCAAAGGGGTATCGAATGGGATCGAGAAGTTTAACAAAGTGCTGATTCCAGCGATGCTCGTTCTGCTCATTATCCTGATGGTTCGTGCAGTGACTTTGCCAGGAGCTGGTGCGGGAGTTTCCTTCTTCCTGAATCCTGACTTCTCGCAGCTTACGACTGAATCTGCGCTTGTTGCGCTTGGACATGCTTTCTTCTCCCTATCGCTGGGTATGGGTATTCTCGTGACATACGGTTCATATGTTGATAAAAATCAATCGCTCGGTGCAGCAACCATTGCTGTCGGTGCGGGTGACTTGATCTATGCATTCATTGCCGGTCTGATCATATTTCCAACGACATTCTCCTTCGGGATTGCACCAGATCAGGGCCCGTCGCTGATCTTTGTGGCTCTGCCGGCAGCCTTCTCGGCTATGCCGCTGGGCTTCGTGTTTGGTGGGTTGTTCTTCGTGCTCCTAGCGATTGCGGCGTTAACTTCGGCTGTATCCTTGCTGGAAGTTCCGGTGAAATATTTCATGGAGAGACTATCCTGGAGCCGGAGTCGTTCGGTATGGACCATCTCACTTGCGGTCTTCATCGTTGGGCTTCCTTCGGTATTGTCGCTTGGATTGTTCCCTGAATGGAAGATTGGCTCGAAGAGTGTGTTCGACTGGATGGACTTTATGGCATCCAACATTTTACTTCCGATTGGTGGATTGCTCGTTACTATTTTTGCCGGATACTTCTGGAAAAAGGCAGCCGAAGCTTCCGGCCTGCGTGCAGGCTGGTTCCGGGTATGGCTGTTCATGCTGCGTTATATAGCGCCAATCCTGGTGCTTCTGGTTCTGCTGCACACCTCCGGTATTATTCACTTCTAAACGGTTGGGAATTGAAGTGGAGAAGTACGTTACTGTGCAGATTTGCCATTGATAAAACCTCTTGGAAGAAATGCAAAAGCCCTTGTGTTCCCTCGTCAATTTTGGGACAATACAGAGTAGAGGTTTTTTCGATAGACCGATAAGCCATATGCTTTTTGCGAAAAGAGGACAATAACATGATTAAATCATCCATATATGGATTAACATTAGAGCAACTACGTGACTGGCTACCGGAGCACGGACAGAAGAAATCCCGTGCTTCCCGCATCTGGGAATGGTTATATCAGGAGCGTGTGCACGATTTTACAGACATGACGGACGTGCGTAAGGAATGTCTGGATGTCATTTCCGAGCACTTCACGATGAACTCGCTGAGTGAACATGTGAAGCAGGAATCCGCTGACGGCACCGTGAAATTTCTGCTGCGTATGCAGGACGGTAATCTGATTGAAACGGTCTTAATGCGCCAAAAATACGGTCTCACTGTATGTGTAACTACTCAAGTGGGATGTAACATTGGTTGCAGCTTTTGCGCGAGCGGGCTGATCAAGAAGAGCCGCGATCTGTCCGGTGGTGAGATTGTGGAACAGATTATGCATGTACAACAGTATCTTGATGCAGCTGGTCAAGGCGAGCGGGTAACTAACGTGGTCGTAATGGGAATTGGCGAGCCGTTTGACAATTTCCAGAACATGACTGACTTTATTGAAGTGATCAAGCATCGTAAAGGGCTGGCACTTGCGGCTAAACGGATCACCGTATCCACGAGTGGGCTACCTGACAAGATCAAGGAATTTGCAGACAGCAGTCTGCAGGTTAATCTAGCGATCTCCCTGCACGCACCGAATAACGAACTGCGGACACATATCATGAAGATCAACCGGGCCTTCCCGATTGAACAATTGATGGATGCAGTGGATTATTACCTGGCTACGACGAACAAGCGTATTATGTTTGAGTATATTTTGCTCCGGGATGTCAACGATCAGCGTGAACATGCGGCCGAACTGGCTGAACTGTTGTCCAGCCGCAAGAGTATGGTCAGCATCAATCTGATTCCGTATAATCCGGTGGATGAGCACAGTCAGTATCAGCGGAGCACGGAAGAGTCCATTCTGGGCTTCTATGATACGTTGAAAAAGAATAACATTAACGCAACTGTACGCATGGAACATGGTACCGATATCGATGCGGCCTGCGGACAATTGCGTAGTAAGCAGATGAAAAATAATGCCACTGAATCTCAGCCAGGTCGTCTGGCTTTGGGATAAGGATGCAAGAGAAGAAGTCAGGTTAACGCCTGGCTTCTTTGTCACGTTATTGCAGTCAAATTGACATAGAAGGTGCAAGTTAGGTTGCAAAAACAGAAAATAAGGTTTGTACGATTCGTTACAATCCCAAAATGGTTGAATCTCCATTAATAGCACTGACTGGGTTCATTAGAAACCAAAAAGAGCATCCCAAAGTCTTGTTCTTGAACTTTGAGGATGCTCTTTTTGTATTTATTTCAGTTTTTTGGTCATCAGTAGATGAGGAATGCCATCTTCCATGAATACGTCCGAGGCTGCCGTGTATCCGAGACGTTCGTAGAATCCGGAGGCTTGTACCTGTGCGTGCAGCTTGGCTTTCTCCAGCCCTTGAGCGAGAGCCATCTGCTCCAGCTTATCGATCAGCACACGACCAAGTCCATGTTTCCGATAATCGATCATGACACAGATCCGTTCCAATTTGGCAACATTTTCGACCACACGTAGTCTGGAAGAGGCGGCAGGAACGCCGTCTACGTAGAGCAGGATATGTTTTGCTTCCGTATCCAGTGCATCATAAGCATCGAATTCGTCCTCAGCCGGCACCCCTTGCTCTTCAACAAAAATAGCGGTACGAATGGCGAAGCAGGCGTCGAGCAATTCCTGGTTATTAACTTCAACAATAGTTGTATTCATGAATGTTTCTCCTTTAGTCAATAGTAATTCTATTCTGGCATGGTAAACTGGTAGATAGCTTGAATATATACCTGTTCGATGTTTTATCATGGTTAAAATTTAAACTGATTCAATTCAGTTATATCATCAATTATGTTGCGAATGCAACAATTTTATAGAGGGGTGAATCCATTGACTGAAAAAAAAGAAGTGTTGCGTGAAATCGGCATGATTGCCCGCTGTTTGGATTCAATCAGCAACGTTGAATTCCAACATCTGAACTTGTCTCGTGGACAGTATTTGTATCTTTATCGCATATGTGAGAATCCTGGTATTATCCCCAACCAGCTCGCTGAATTAATCAAAGTGGATCGGACCACTGCGGCTAGAGCCATCAGCAAACTGGAAGCGGACGGGTTTGTCGTCAAACAGTCGGCAATGGGTAATAAAAAGAATAAGTTGTTATATCCGACAGATGCGGGTCTTGAAGCCTGGGAGTTCATCCGCAGGGAGGGTGTTCATTCGGACCAGGTAACGCTGGAGGGCTTAACGGAGGAAGAGATCGAGATTGCAGTTAAGCTGTTGCGCCGGATGCGCCACAATATTGAGGTGGATTGGAAATTCGTCAAAAAGGGCGGGCGCCGACCTTATATGGATCAATCTGAATGAACTATAATTCTAATACGTAAGGGCTGTCTGCTGGAGTATTTCGGGCGACAGCCTTTTTGCTGTAGAAACCTATGCCGATATTCTGTATAATCTTCCAGGCTGAATATGAGAGCTGAACTTCATTACAGTAACGGAGGGGTTGCGCAATGAGCGAACGGGGATCAGATTTTTACGAAGACGGGGCCAATTTCGAGAAGTATATGGAACGCCGGCAGTGGCAGGAGAATGCCAATGATACGTTGGAGAAGCCTGTAATGCTGGAGTTAGTCGGAGACGTTGGGGGCTTGAGCATATTAGATCTCGGCTGTGGGGATGCGAGGTTCGGAGCAGAACTGTTGGGTCCCGCCCACCGTGGTGGCAGTTACACAGGAATTGAAGGTTCAGTGAATATGATTCAGGCTGCCAATGAATCGATAAAGGGTCAGAACGCACAAATTGAGCAAGCGTATATGGAAGATTGGAGCTATCCTGCAGATACATATGATCTGGTCATATCCAGACTGGCGATTCATTATATTGAGGATGTGGACAGCCTATTTCGCAAGGTATACCACACGTTAAAAGAGAATGGCACATTCGTATTTTCGGTAGAACATCCTGTGATCACGTCCACGTTGCAGCCTTCGGGGGTCCGAACCAACTGGGTCGTCGATCAGTATTTTGTGGAGGGATTTCGTGATCAGCAATGGCTTGGAGGTACGGTGAAAAAAATGCATCGCTCCATCGAATCCTACTATATGGCATTACAGCAGGCAGGATTTCAAGTACAGCATCTGCGGGAATCGGCGCCTCAGCGTCAGCATTTTGTGAACGAGGAGACGTACCTGCGCAGACAGCGGATTCCGTTGTTTTTATTCCTGTCTGCCCGGAAATAGTACACAGAACACTGTGGATAATTCATAATATAGCCAAACAGCCCAAAACCTGTCCACATGTGGATAAGATTTTGGGCTACTTCGACTGTTCTGACTGTGAATAGATATAGAAGATTATTTATCCGATGCTCTGACATATACACGTTCTCCATGTCGGTCCACATCCACAGGTGATTCAAAAAAGTTACTCAGTACGTCTTTGTTCATCAACTCGCTGGTTAATCCGCTATTCACGATCTCACCCCGCCGGAGCAGCAGACTGTGACTGAACACAGGTAATATTTCCTCCGTATGATGAGTCACGTAGATGAGCGAAGGGGTATCCGGCTTCTGCGTTAGCTCACTGATACTTTCCAGCAGCCGCTCTCTAGAGAACAAATCGAGTCCATTGCAGGGTTCGTCCAGAATGAGAACACGCGGGTTAGCCATCAGGGCTCGGGCAATGAGCAGCTTCTGCTTCTCCCCCTGGGAGCAGGTACGGTATTCGCGATCCCACAGATGCTGACAGCCGAGTGTATGCATCAATTCTCGTGCTTGATCCAGATCCTCGTCGGACAGTTTATCGTATAGTCCGATCGTGGCATGTTTACCGCTGATCACGACGTACTGGGTGCGGTCGGTGCCATACAATTTTTCCTGAAGGGAGGAGCTGACCCAGCCAATCGACTTCCGCAGCTCACGCAAATCCACATCCCCGTAACGGTGTCCGAGCACAGATATCGTACCTTCTGTGGGCCAGAGATATCCGGTGATCATGTTCAGGAGTGTGGTTTTACCGGAACCATTCAGGCCAAGCAATGCCCAATGTTCGCCTTCGTTTACACGCCAGCTGACATCGTTCAGCAGGGTGATTGGTCCCCTTTTCCAAGTAACATGCTGTACATCAATGATCATAGGTTATTCCTTCCTTCTGTTTAGCCTCTGTCTCCATTATCCTGACCTTATTGTAGTCACAAAACGACTGACGTTTCAATGCATATTAGGCGTTTCTTGGCCGATCCCGGCGCAGGAATACAGCACACACCCCGAGCAGCGGCAAAAAAGAACATAGCTTGATGACGAATGAAATGCTGGTCACATCAATCAGGGAACCGAGCACAACCGAGCCGAGTCCCGCCATGCCGAACGACAGGCCGAAGAACAATCCCGATACCGTCCCAATATGACGCGGCAGCAACTCCTGTGCGTAGACAATGATGACACTGAAGCCGGACATCAGAATCAAACCGATGATGCCGCATAATACCATGGATAGAGCAGGTCCCGCATAAGGCAGCAGCAGTGAAAATGGTGCAGTACCCGCGATGGAGAACCAGATCATCGGTTTACGTCCATAACGGTCAGCCAGTGGGCCGCCGAGCAGGGTTCCAACCATACCCGCAAATTGCAGAACGAACAGGCAGATCTGGGCCTGCGAAAGAGGCAGGTTATACGCATCGGCGTAATAAAAGGCATAGTATCCGGTCATGCCGGCAATATAAACGAATTTGGAAAACAGCAGCAGGATGAGGATCCCCATTGTAAAAGCGATAAATCCCCGACTTACAGGTTGGGCAGCAGGCTGCACAATGCCATTTGCCTGTACAGGCTGTTGCTGACGGCTGCGATTTTCCGCCAATTTGTCTCTATACCAACGGCTAACGGAAGACTGGATAAAGATCCCGATTAGGGCAAAAGCCATTAGCCACAGAAAACTAAGCTGTCCATGCGGGAGAAGGATAAAGGCAACCAGCAACGGGGCGAGAGCCTGACCTGTGTTGCCACCGACCTGGAAGATGGACTGTGCCATTCCGCGTCCTCGACCTGCCGCCAGATGGGCAACGCGTGAGGATTCGGGATGCAGAATGGATGAACCTATGCCGATCAATGCTGCGGAGACAAGCAGCATCCATAGCTCGGAAGACAAGGCAAAGCCGAGAACACCGATGAGGGAGAACAACATGCCGCCAGGCAGAAGGATTGGCATGGGCTTGCGATCAGACATATAACCGACCAGCGGCTGTAGAACGGATGCGGTAATATTCAATGTGAAGGCAATCCAGCCCATCTGGGCGAAACTGAGCTGCATGGTCTGCTGGAAAAGCGGAAAAGCAGACGGAACAACGGTCTGCATCGCATCATTCAGCAGATGGGCGAAGCTGACTCCGGCAAGCGCCCAATTGGCGGAGTGATTGATTTGCATTTTGCTTACAGCGGCTTGTGCCACGGGAGATCACCTCGAATTATTTTTTTTACCATGATAAAAGATACAGACAGATATTGTCTTTGTGAAAAGTGCTTGGAAAGTGAGCACGATTTGCTATAATGTCAGCAGGTGAGGAAACGATGGAATTAAATATGATGCTGAATGGATTGGAATTGTGGAAGGCTTCTGGCGGATTCACCAATGAACCTCATGTGCATGATGACTGGTATCAGGTTACGTTGCCTGTAAGAGGACAATGCCATCTGGTGCAGGAACAGCATGCTTATCCACTACAAGCAGGACTGGGGATTATTGCACATCCCCGGATGGAGCACTTTTTTGAGATTGGTTCGGATTCCGCGGTTATCGTTATCAAGTTTCGTAAGCCGCCAGCTGGCGGATTGGAGGATTCAGCGAGGCAAGGGGTGCAGACCGAATTTCGGACAACACAAAGCTTCGATCCTGCTGAAATTAGCAGACTGTTTCGAGGCTGGAACGCCATTTTGCTGGACGATGCGCCCGAACCATTGCAGATACAGGAAGCAGAGCTTGCAGTAGAGACCTATCTTAGACGAATGCTGACTGGTCAACCGAATGGGAGTAACCTGACGCTGGCAACCGCAGGAATAGGTGTGGCGGGGAGCGTGGGGTCTAGCCTGGTTTGCGGGCAGCTTTCGAATCTGCTTCAGCGAACTAATAGCAACGGCGGCGCGTTCATCGACCCCCATCTGCGGCGTGTGCTGGAGTATATACACAGTGACTATACAAGTCCAATGGACATTGAATCGATGGCGGCGGTTGCGCACCAGAGCAGATATCATTTTATGCGTTCCTTCAAGGCACTGACAGGTTCAACGCCGTATCAGTATGTGCTGAATTTGCGTGTGGAGGAAGCCACCCGACGACTGCGCCATACAACAGATTCTGTGACCACCATCAGCTTTGGGCTGGGGTTCTCCAATGTCAGTCAGTTCTACAGGGCTTTTCAGCGCTTGACGGGTGTAACACCGATGGAGTATCGAAACCAGATGTAGAATCCGAAGAGGACAGGTACACGTTTCAAAAATAGAACAATCCTGCGCTGCACCAGAACGCTGGCGTAGGCAGGACAAGAACCGGGCAGAACGAAAGAAACACGTTCATTGCCCTTTTTTCGTGCTTTTTTTGCCCGCTAACCTGTCTCCCAGATCGACAAAAGCATCTAGATCTCTTCGCAAGCAAACACTGATTTTTGTTGTTGCCAAACCAGATGGACTTTGCTAAGATGGGAAAAATAGTTTATGTAAGCGTATACATTTGTAGCGAAATTACAACGTTGTAATTTTTGTTTTGTGTTTATATCTACGTGTTCAATCGTTTGTTATTTATTGTAATATTCCATTATTAAAGGGGTTTAACGGTTTTTGTATTTAAGGGGATGATTTGATTTATGCATGAAGTGGCATGTTTGTGTTCAAAAATTCAAACGTTGTAATTTTAATGCGAAGGGGAGTCTATGAAGTGAAAAATCGCATGTCCACGCTGTTCAGCCTGATCAAACGGGATAAGTATTTGCTGCTGATGTTCTCACCCATTTTTCTGTATTACGTCATCTTCATGTATGTTCCCATGCCGGGCATGCTGCTGGCCTTCCGCAATTTCATGCCGGGGCAGGGAATGTTCAGCGGGGAATGGGTGGGCCTGAGGTGGTTTGATCAGTTCGTGAATTCCATCTACTTCTGGAGGCTGCTGCGCAATACGTTTTTGCTCGCCTTCCTGCCGCTCCTGTTCGGCTTCTCCATCCCCATTCTGTTCGCCGTCTGTATTGTAGAAATCAAGAATCAGACGTTTAAGCGGTTCGCCCAGACTGTTACCTACCTTCCGCATTTCATCTCCACCGTCGTGGTCGCAGGCATGATTATTAACTTCCTGTCACCCACGGACGGGATCGTGAACACCCTGATTGCCAAGCTCGGTATGGAGAAAGTGAACTTCATGATGGACGCCGGATGGTTCCGAACGATATTCACCAGCTCCGATATTTGGCAGAGCTTTGGTTTCAGCTCCATTATCTACATTGCAGCCATTATGGGCATTGACCCCGAAATGTACGATTCCGGCAAAATTGACGGCGTCAACAAATTCCAGGAGCTATGGCACCTGACACTTCCCAGTATCAAACCAACGATTGTCATCCTGCTGCTCCTGTCGCTTGGAGGCATTATGAGCGTAGGATTTGAGAAAGTATATCTGCTTTATAATGGTGCTACCTATGAGACCGCAGACGTGTTATCCACCTACGTATACCGAATGGGGATTGAAGGACAGAACTACGGATTTGCGACAGCCGTCGGCCTGTTCAACTCTATTATCACCTTTGTGCTTGTGTTCGCGGCTAATACGATGACCCGGCGTCTGACCAAGATGTCACTCTGGTAAGACCATATCCCGACCCAAAGGAGACCTGTATGCAAAAATCGAGAAGTGACCGGTTATTCTACGGATTTGTCTACCTGCTGACCATATTGGCAGTCGTCGTTACGCTGTATCCTTTTCTGTACGTGATCAGCATTTCATTCAGCTCAGTTGATGCGATCGACAAACAAAAGGTTGCGTTGTGGCCGGTAGGATTCACTTTGTCCGGGTACAAAATGGTGCTCCAATACCGGGAGTTGTGGGTGTCCTTCTATAACACCCTGTGGTACACCGTTATAGGTACATTGCTGAATATTGTAGCTACGTGCCTCGCTGCATTTCCGTTATCCAGGCAGCAATTTTTCCTGCGCAGAAAGCTGAACTTTTTCATCGCCTTCACCATGTATTTCTCGGGTGGACTCATCCCGGTCTACATGCTGATTACGTCACTGGGGCTATATAACACCCGCTGGGTGATGGTGCTTCCTGTGCTGGTCATTACGTTTAACGTCATGATCTGCCGCTCAGCCTTTGAGGGTATTCCGAATGAAATCTTCGAGAGTGCAAGCATAGACGGGGCCAATGAACTGACGATGCTGTATCGTCTGGCGATACCCATTATCAAGCCAACGCTTGCTGTGCTGACGCTATATTACGCCGTATTCCACTGGAACAACTTCTTCTCAGCCCTGCTATATCTGGGCAAACAGGATATGCAGCCCTTGCAAATGTTCCTGCGCAGGGTGCTGATCATGGCATCACCGGAGGTCATGCAAAAAATGGGCGGCACGATGACCACGGGTGCGCTCGCGGTGTCCACACTTCAGGTTCGGTATGTGTCGATTGTGGTCAGCATTCTGCCAATCGTTACGATCTACCCTTTTATCCAGCGGTACTTCGTCAAAGGGATTACCCTCGGAGCCGTGAAAGGATAGCCTTATTGATCACCATGCATCACCCAAGGTTGTTCATAACAAGGAGGAATAACGGATGATAATCAGAGGGGCCGGAAGAAAAAGTGTTCTCGCGGTGATTCTTGCTATCAGTCTCGCCGGATGCAGCAGCAGTACAGGATCAGGGGGAGATAAGGGCAGTGCTTCACCAAGCTCGGAGCCAGCGTTCAACTACACAGGGGCAGGTCCGGTAACGGACCAGAAAGATGCCAAGCTGTCGATTCTCGGGACTAACGCATGGACGACTAACGTGGATCTCTCTACTGCGGAGATTGTGAAGAAAATTGAGAGTAATGCCGGGGTAACAGTCGATTGGGATCTCATTCCGCCACAGAATTATGCAGATGCGGTGAATCCAAGGCTTGCGGCTGGAACGGGATTGCCGGATATCGTCTATCTGCCAGATCAGGATCAGCTCATGAAATACATTAACAGTGGTCTGTTTATTCCGCTGAATGACCTAGTGGAGAAGTATGGTGTGAATCTCAAAAAAATATACGACAAATCCCCATCCGTCAAAGCCAGTTTAACGACGCCAGATGGTAAAATGTATTATGTTCCGCAGCAAACGCTTACGAAAAACTACATGCCCTTGTTTATGGTGAATGAACGTTGGTTGAAGAAGCTGGGGCTGAACGAACCTGCGACACTGGATGAGTTCACAGCGATGCTGCGCAAATTCAAGACAGACGACCCGAACGGAAACGGCGAGGCGGATGAAATACCGTTGTCCATGGAATCCAAGTTTGTGCCGATGGCATTTGGTCCTGCTTTTGGCCTCGATCTGTCCAATCAGTTCTATGCTGATGACCAGGGTAAGGTGCATTTCAGCTATTACGAGCCTGCCTACAAGGAATATCTGTCGTACCTGAACGGGCTGTACAAAGAAGGACTGCTCGGGGTGGACTATGCCAGTACCACAAGTGATCAGGTGACCTCCCGCATCTCGCAGGATGTAACCGGAGCCACGTTTAATTTTAGCTGGTACATGTCGATGGTCTACAGCCCGCTGTTCAAGGATTATGATCCGGCGGAGCCCATCTTCAAAGGCATTCTGCCACTGAAAGGACCGCATGGAGACCAGTTCTATATTGGACGTACTCCTGTGAGTGGGATTTTTGGAATCTCCAAAGATAGCAAAAATCCTGAACTCGCCTTCCGTTTCCTGGATTATGCGGTTAGTGAAGAAGCGCAGACGTATTATACGTGGGGAATCAAGGATGATACGTACACCGAAGAGAATGGCGTGAAGACATTCACGGACAAAGGCAAAGATAATGACTATATCCAGAAACTCGGCATTGGTCCCGTGAATCTGCCGAACATTCAGTCTACCGATTCGGCGGATTCCGTTGTGGCCGAATGGCATGCCAAGCTCGACAAGGAATTGGAGCCTTACATCCACGAGCCGTTTCCATTTGTATATGCTCTGCCAGATGAGGCGAGTGTAGAGAGCATGTCTATGCCGGATATTACGACATATGTGGAAGAGATGAACTTCAAATTTATAAGTGGAGATGCCAGTCTGGACCAGTTTGACAGCTATATTGAAACTTTGAAAAAAATGAACATTGAGCAGGTTATTGCCGGCAGACAGGCGCAATATGACCGGTATAAGGCTGCACAGCAATAAGCTTCCCAAGGGTTGAGAGGTGTTGATTGATTTTGATAACCATTAAGGACATTGCCAAATTAGCGGGAGTGAGCTACAGCACAGTATCCAAGGCGCTCAACGGTGATCCCCGTATCAAACCGGCGACGCGGCAGAAGGTGCTTGCGGTTGCGGAGAAGCATCAATATCGAAAAAACATTATGGCACAGCAGCTCTCCACCGGCAGAAGCAACATTATTGGCTTTGTTCTTGATGAACTGAGCAATCCGTTGTTTTCGAATATATCGGGCAATCTGCACGCGGAGCTGAAGAAGCGGGGATACCAGATGATTTTGGTCGTCGCGGATGATGGGCTGGATGTTTTTAGCCAGCTTCGCGTGGATGGATGTATCCTGTGGGATTATGCGCTGGACAATCGGGATGCCTTCTGGAAAAAGTTCGCGACACTCAACATGCCATGTTTTGTGCTTGGTACAGATGAAGCCCCGAATTCCCCTTACATCAAGATTGACCGGAAAGAGGGCATATACAAAGCGGTTGAGCATCTGAAATCACTGGGACATAGCCGGATTGGTTTCATTGGCAACTCCCAAAATATCAAGCTTGAAGGGTATCGGGAAGCGTTGCAGCGCACAGGCCTTGATTTTGATCAACGCCATGTGCTGCCTGCACATTCCTCCTGGGAGGATGGTTATTTTGCCATTCGGAATTATACGTTTGAATCAGATTCGCCAACGGCATTTATTGGCTTGAACAACCTGGTGACCCGAGGCGCGCTGCGGGCTTTGCTGGAAGCCGGCTACAATGTGCCGAATGATATTTCGTTAATCGGTTATGATGATCTGCCGGATATGCAGTATGCCGAGGTGGCGCTAACCACCATTGGCCCGCCGCTGGATGAACTGGCAGCACAGGCAGCAGAGTTGATCGTATCGTTGATCCGTGATGAGCAGACGGATTATCCGGTGATTATCCAACCGAAGCTGAATCATCGCAATTCGACGGCAGTTTGCCGTCAGCAGGTGTCTGAGCATTAAGGATAGGCTGAGTACAACATTCAAGGTCCAGGGAGGGTTCTTTTATGCAAGTACAGACGCAGTTATCTTGGTCGGAGCGAATAGCGGAGATGATTTGCCAGCAATGCGATGGAGAGGGCTATCATGTGTTTCCTTCGGAACGGTGGGCATATGTTCAGGGAATGACGTTAATGGCAATGGCACGCACTGGCAAGCAATACGGCAAGGACGAGTATGTTTCTTTTATGAAAAGACATATGGATCTGTATGTTCAGGAGGATGGTTCCATCGGAACGTATTCCCTGGAAGAGTACAACCTGGATCAGATTAATCAGGGCAAGAACCTGTTCGAATTGCTGGAAACCACCGGGGATCAGCGATACGCTGAAGCTGCGCATCTGCTCGCAGCCCAGCTCGCTGGACAGCCCCGAACGTCGGAGGGCGGATTTTGGCACAAAAAAATCTATCCGTTCCAGATGTGGCTGGATGGATTGTATATGTCGTCGCCATTCCTGGCGCAATATGCTAAGACGTTTGACCGACCTGATCTGTGGGATGAAGTGGCTCATCAGATTTTGCTAATCGAACGCAAGACGCGTGATCCGCGCACGGGTCTGCTCTATCATGGATGGGATGAATCGAAGGAGCAGGTCTGGGCCGACTCCGTAACCGGATGCTCCGCACACTTCTGGAGCCGGGCGATGGGCTGGTATGCGATGGCGATCGTGGATAGTCTGGAGCACTTCCCGATTCATCATCCGAAACGGGGCACAATCATTGGCATCTTCGAGCGCATGTGTAATGCATTGGTACGTGTACAGGAGCAGGAGAGCGGGCTCTGGTTCCAGGTGCTGGACCAGGGATTCCGCAAGGGCAATTATCTGGAAGCTTCCGGTTCAAGCATGTTTGTGTATGCCATGGCGAAGGGCGTTCACTTGCGTTACCTTGAGCCGCATTTCAGGCAGGCCGCAGAGAAGGGATGGCATGGACTGACGTCCCGTTTGATGGAAGAAACGGAGGAAGGCGTGAAGCTGAACGCGATCTGTCACGGGGCAGGGCTCAGTCTGGATCGGGATGGTTCATACAGTTATTATGTCGGCGAGCAGATTGTAAGTGACTCGTTCATGGGCATGGCACCGCTCTTGCTGGCTGCGCTGGAAATGGAGCGATTGCCATGAACAAACCTCTGTCACATGGATCAGATGTGGATCTGTACAGGAATGGTTACCTGGTTGCTGCGGACGGAAGCGGCGATTTTCCCACTATTCAGGCTGCCATTGATGCGATTCCGGCCGACTGCACTGAAAAGTATACGATTCGCATAAAGCCAGGCACTTATATTGAAAAACTACACATCGAGAAGCCGATGGTTCACCTCGTCGGCGCGGGAGCTGATCAGACTATCATCACGTATGATGATTATGCGCTCAAGAAGTTCCCGAACGGGGAGTTGTATCATACCTTTCATTCTTACACGACCTTTATTGGTGCAGATGAGTTCACCGCTGAAGGACTTTCCTTCATCAACTCGGCTGGACCTGGTCGTGAGGTGGGTCAGGCGTTGGCTGTCTACGTGGATGGGGACCGGGCAGCCTTCAGGCATTGCCGATTTATAGGTCACCAGGACACGATCTTTACCGGACCGCTGCCCGAGCAGCCCATTGACCGGAGTTTCTTCGGGGGGCCGCGTGACGGGGCAGAGCGGCGGAAGCTGCGCCAATATTATGAGGACTGTTACATTGAGGGCGATGTGGATT
This sequence comes from Paenibacillus sp. MDV22-iso6, assembly GCF_058408365.1. Taxonomy (NCBI): domain Bacteria; kingdom Bacillati; phylum Bacillota; class Bacilli; order Caryophanales; family Paenibacillaceae; genus Paenibacillus; species Paenibacillus sp. MDV22-iso6. The sequence goes on from NZ_JBZVDZ010000003.1 coordinate 114,710, forward strand.
TTATTTTTGGCTCGGCTACGGCTGTGTTTCAGGGCTGTGAGATTTTTGCGAAGAATCGCTTGAGCGATGTTGCTGCTGCAGAGGGAGAAGTGAATGGCTGGATCACGGCTGCTTCCACACCAGAGGATGCACGTTATGGCTATGTGTTTATCGATTGTGACCTGACCAGCAACGCCCCCGTTCAGTCCGTATATCTAGGCAGACCGTGGCGTAATCATGCCAAAGTCTGCTTCCTGAACTGCTGGATGGGGGCGCATGTGAAGCAGGAGGGCTGGCATAACTGGAACAAGAACGATGCGGAAGCGACGGTAGCGTACTTCGAATATCATAGTGCCGGACCTGGGGCCGGAAGTGTGATGGGGAGAGTTCCATGGTCGAAAATACTCAGTGATCAGGAAGCGGCCGAATATAGTGTGCCTGTTATTTTATCCGGTGAGGATGGGTGGCAACCTTTCGAAGGTATGCTGTCATTTGAACTAGTCTCCTCGAAGTTAAAATAAGCGTGGTAATACATCCGTTTATTTATAAAATAAAATAAAAAAAGGCCATCTATCAAGTCTCTTAATGACTTGGTAGATGGCCTTTTTGTGCGGTATATTACATTTTTCGCCCCCCATAGAAATAATTTATCCCTTATCTCAATTGCATTTTACTGATTAAATACAGGGTGAGGATCTGTAAATTCCCTGTAAATTTGGATGATGTCTGCAAAAAAAGAATACGAGAGGGAAGGTCCATTTTGATAAGGGAAGGGAGTGAAGCGATACTCATCGTCAGACGGTTTTATAAGCTCTATAGATCGCGGATCACATGTAAGTGCACCAGTGAAGCTTTGTTTGCAAGGTGAAAATAATCTGAATACAGGAGGGATTTTGCTTGAATCAAGCTGTTCGATTCCGCCCGGTCATTACATTCGCTTTGGCATTTCTTCTGATTATTACGTGGTTTGCACCAAGAGCAGACGCCGCTGCCCAGTGGCAGGCAGGCACCGCATACAAACAAGGAGATCTAGTAACCTATTTAAATAAAGATTATGAATGTATTCAGCCCCATACGGCTTTGACCGGATGGGAGCCCTCAAATGTGCCTGCATTGTGGAAATACGTGGGGGAAGGTACGGGAGGAGGAACTCCAACTCCGGATACGACACCACCTTCCGTCCCTGCAGGTTTAACCTCATCCCTCGTCACGGATACATCGGTCAATCTTACCTGGAACGCTTCCACGGATAATGTGGGTGTCACCGGATATGAAGTGTACCGGAATGGTACTCTCGCGGCGAACACTTCAACGACTACGGCTGTAGTCACAGGACTGACAGCTGGCACCACATATGTTTTTACAGTCAAAGCAAAAGATGCGGCAGGCAATCTGTCCGCAGCAAGCACCTCTCTCAGCGTTACCACTTCCAACGGATCTTCGAATCCTGGGCCTAGCGGCAGCAAATGGCTGATCGGCTACTGGCACAACTTCGATAATGGCTCTACCAACATTAAACTGCGCAACGTTTCAACAGCTTATGATGTTATTAATGTCTCCTTTGCCGAGCCGATTTCACCCGGCAGCGGAACGCTCGCTTTTACTCCGTATAACGCTACGGTAGAAGAGTTCAAGTCGGACATTGCGTACCTTCAAAGCCAAGGGAAGAAGGTACTGATATCTATGGGGGGAGCCAATGGCACGATTGAGCTCACAGATGCGACCAAGAGACAACAGTTCGAGGATTCCCTAAAATCCATTATTTCAACTTACGGATTCAATGGTCTCGACATCGATCTTGAAGGAAGCTCCCTGTCTTTAAATGCGGGCGATACCGACTTCCGCAGTCCAACGACTCCGAAGATCGTTAACCTGATTAACGGCGTGAAAGCGCTTAAATCACACTTTGGTGCTAATTTCGTCCTGACCGCTGCACCGGAAACGGCCTATGTACAAGGCGGATATCTGAACTATGGTGGTCCTTGGGGGGCGTATCTTCCAGTGATTCATGCCTTGCGCAATGACCTGACCCTACTTCATGTGCAGCACTATAACACCGGTTCGATGGTGGGGCTGGATGGACGTTCTTACGCTCAAGGAACAGCCGATTTCCATGTCGCCATGGCCGAAATGCTGCTTCAAGGGTTTAACGTAGGCGGAAGCTCGGGTCCATTCTTTAGTCCTCTGCGCCCGGACCAGATCGCGATTGGCGTACCAGCTTCCCAGCAAGCGGCTGGAGGCGGCTATACGGCGCCAGCTGAGCTGCAAAAGGCATTGAATTATCTGATCAAAGGAGTATCATACGGCGGCTCCTATACCTTGCGCCAGCCTGCGGGCTATGCCGGACTCAAAGGCATTATGACCTGGTCAATCAACTGGGACGCGTATACGAATAACCAGTTCTCGAACGCACATCGTCCATTCCTGAATGGGCTTAGCACGCAAAAGACAGAGGAGGTTGTGTATTAAATGATACATTTAAATAAACACACTGCTTTTAAGAAGACTGCAAAGTTTTTCCTTGGTCTGTCCCTGCTCTTATCCGTCATCGTTCCTTCCTTCGCGCTCCAACCTGCTACGGCCGAAGCAGCAGATTCTTATAAAATTGTTGGTTACTATCCGTCCTGGGCTGCGTACGGCAGAAACTATAATGTAGCTGATATCGATCCGACCAAAGTGACGCATATCAACTATGCTTTTGCTGATATTTGCTGGAACGGCATTCATGGAAATCCGGACCCTTCGGGCCCCAATCCTGTAACCTGGACCTGTCAGAATGAAAAAAGCCAAACGATCAATGTACCGAACGGAACGATTGTGCTCGGCGATCCATGGATCGATACGGGCAAGACATTTGCAGGGGATACGTGGGATCAGCCCATTGCAGGTAATATCAATCAGCTTAACAAGCTGAAACAAACTAATCCTAACCTGAAGACTATTATCTCCGTTGGAGGATGGACGTGGTCCAACCGTTTCTCTGATGTAGCCGCGACTGCTGCAACTCGAGAGGTCTTTGCGAACTCTGCTGTTGACTTCCTGCGGAAGTACAATTTTGACGGGGTAGATCTGGACTGGGAGTACCCGGTATCAGGCGGTCTCGATGGTAACAGCAAACGTCCTGAAGATAAGCAAAACTACACATTGCTCCTGAGCAAAATCCGTGAAAAATTGGATGCAGCGGGAGCTGTGGACGGCAAGAAGTATCTGCTTACGATTGCAAGCGGTGCATCTGCGACCTATGCTTCCAATACGGAGCTTGCAAAAATTGCTGCCATCGTCGACTGGATTAACATTATGACATACGATTTTAACGGGGCTTGGCAAAAAATCAGCGCACATAATGCGCCGTTGAACTATGATCCTGCAGCTTCAGCCGCTGGCGTGCCAGATGCCAATACATTTAATGTGGCAGCCGGAGCACAAGGGCATCTGGATGCAGGCGTACCGGCCGCTAAACTCGTGCTTGGTGTTCCATTCTACGGTCGTGGCTGGGATGGATGCGCACAAGCAGGCAACGGACAGTATCAGACGTGCACGGGTGGTTCTTCCGTTGGAACATGGGAAGCAGGCTCTTTTGATTTCTACGATCTGGAAGCCAATTACATCAACAAAAACGGGTACACGCGTTACTGGAATGACACAGCCAAAGTGCCATATCTCTATAATGCGTCCAACAAGCGCTTTATCAGCTATGACGATGCGGAGTCCGTTGGATATAAAACGGCTTATATCAAGAGCAAAGGACTCGGCGGAGCGATGTTCTGGGAGCTCAGCGGTGACCGTAACAAAACACTTCAAAACAAACTGAAAGCCGATCTGCCTACTGGAGGTACAGTGCCACCAGTAGATACGACGGCACCAAGCGTACCCGGGAATGCTCGTTCGACAGGTGTGACGGCAAACTCTGTAACGTTGGCTTGGAATGCTTCAACGGATAATGTAGGGGTTACCGGTTATAACGTCTATAATGGCGCTAATCTTGCGACATCGGTTACCGGAACGACAGCAACAATCAGCGGACTTACAGCGGGTACTTCCTATACCTTCACGGTAAAAGCAAAAGATGCAGCAGGTAATCTGTCTGCAGCCAGTAATGCTGTAACTGTAAGCACAACGGCTCAGCCGGGAGGTGATACGCAAGCGCCAACTGCACCAACGAACCTTGCGTCGACGGCACAAACCACATCCAGCATAACGCTGAGTTGGTCGGCATCCACTGACAATGTGGGTGTAACGGGTTATGACGTGTACAACGGAACGACACTGGCAACAACGGTAACCGGTACGACGGCAACGATCAGCGGACTTGCTGCGGATACCTCGTATACATTTACGGTAAAAGCAAAGGATGCGGCAGGCAACGTGTCTGCAGCGAGCAACGCGGTGAGTGTGAAGACAGCCGCCGAAACGACAAATCCTGGTGTATCCGCATGGCAGGTCAACACAGCTTATACTGCGGGACAACTGGTCACATATAGCGGCAAGACGTATAAATGTTTGCAGCCCCACACCTCCTTGTCAGGATGGGAACCATCCAACGTTCCTGCCTTGTGGCAGCTTCAATAGTTAAAAATTGAAATACAACATTTTTAATTGAAATGTGCAGTGTTGGCGAGCTTAGTTAGTGGAAAGAGAATATGACACATGGATTGTTTCTCGGCGCTAAACAGAAGAAGATAAGAAAAGGGAAGACCAAAAACCACCGGCTCTTGATCCGGTGGTTTTTGGCTATGGTATGTCAAAGCAGGCTCCAACAAGGCTTTTCCCTACTTAGTTTATCTAGAAGAAATATACTCCGACATAATTAGAAACTTCAATTAGAAATCAAAGTTGTCCGGGTCGGGTCCAACGCGAACATCTTCGTTCAGAGCGCTAATACGCTCCATCTCATCATTGGACAATTCAAAGTCGAAGATGGAAGAGTTCTCGACGATACGTTTTTCCTTGGTAGACTTGGGAATGGTGATGACACCGTTTTGCAAGTCCCAGCGCAGGATGACTTGTGCTACCGATTTACCTTTTGCAGTGGCAATTTCGGTCAGAACCGGATTGTCCAGAAGTTGACCCTGCATCAGCGGCGACCAAGCTTCCAATTGAATTCCGTTTTTCTCACAGAATGCTTTAAGTGGAGCTTGAGTCAGACGAGGGTGGTACTCCACCTGATTAATTGCTGGCTTCACTTCAGCATCCTGGAGCAGATCTTCAAGGTGATGAATGTGGAAGTTGCTGACGCCAATGGCTTTAATGCGGCCTGCTTTGTACAGCTGCTCCATCGCTTTCCATGCGCCTTTGTATTTGCCTGCTTTTGGCCAGTGAATTAGATACAGGTCCAGGTATTCCAGTCCAAGTTTGTTCAGCGTTGTCTCATATGCCGCAAGCGTCTCATCATATCCGAGGTCTGCGTTCCACACTTTGGACGTAATGAACAATTCTTCACGTTTCAGATTATTCTCTCTCAATGCCTCGGCAATCGCTTGGCCTACACCGGATTCGTTGCCGTATATAGCAGCTGTATCAATACTGCGGTAACCGTGAGCAATGGCTTGTTTAACGGCCTCGATTAATTCAGCTCCTTCTTCTACCTTAAATACGCCCAGTCCGAACCAAGGCATATGAACGCCGTTATTTAAAGCTACTGTGGATTGTAAATGTTGTGCTGTCATGTGAAGTCCTCCTCATATTATGAATCAAAATGATAGTAACGATGTTAAACGATAAATTCTAGTTTCCTTCATTAAGTCATAGTAGATTAAATTCGAATTAACGTATTATACTAGATTAAAATAAAGGCGAAACCGGTTCCGAGTTGCAGCTTCAACCTAGGAAAGACGCGTGTTTAGGCTGATATCTGACTGAACCTCCTAACCTGTCTTACGACTCTGATGGGGAATAGGGATCTTTACGATCAAGCGCTCTTGCCCAACCAGTCAGAAGAACAGCAGCCAGAACCATAATTGCACCAACCCATGTGGTATGAATCAGACCGATGGAATCTGTGATTACACCGCCCAAATATGCACCAATTGCGATACCTGCGTTAAAGGCTGCGATGTTGAAGGCGGAGGCGACGTCTTTGGCTTGTGGAGCATAACGTTCTGCGAGCGTCACGACGTACGTCTGAAGCCCTGGCACATTCATGAAGGCAAGCAGACCCATGCCGAGTATCGTGAGTAACGCTGCCAGCTTAAATGGAACTGTGAAATACAGTATGCCCAGAATGACGGTCTGGATGATAAACATATAGAAGAGTGCTCGGAGCGGATTGCGGTTGGCGGCTTTCCCCCCGATAATATTGCCGATAGCAATGGCGATCCCGTACAGCAGCAGAATTCCCGCGACCGTTTTCTCGGAATACCCGCTGATATCATGCAATAGTGGGGACAGATAAGTGAATACCACAAACGTTCCCCCATATCCCACGGCGGTAATGGCAAAAGCCAGCAGCAACCGTCCGCCTGTTACCAGCTTCAGTTGTTCTCGGAAGGCAGTTCGCGTTCCGCGTTGCAACGTGGATGGCACGAGAAGCATGTTGCCGATAAAGGCCACAACACCTACGACAACGATAAGAATGAAAGCTGCGCGCCATCCCCAGTTTTGACCGATGAGTGTACCCAGGGGTACACCAGTTACTGTAGCAATGGTCAAACCAGAGAACATGATGGCAATAGCGCTCGCCCGTCGGTTTGCAGGAACCAGGTCTGCCGCAATGGTGGAACCAATGGACATGAATACTCCGTGTGCCAAGGCGGAGACAATTCGCGCAATGAGCAGCATGGTAATTCCACTCGAGAGCGCCGCCATGGTGTTACCGGCGATGAAAACAACCATAATGGCAAGCAGCAGCGTCTTGCGTGACACCGTTGACGTCAATGAGGTCAGAATCGGTGCCCCGAAGGTTACGCCTAATGCATATAAAGTAACGGTCAGTCCCGCTGTCGTTACGGAAATGCCCAGGTCATCTGCAATAAGGGGCAGCAGACCAACGCTGATAAACTCAGTGGTGCCGATGGCAAACGCACTGATTGCCAGCGCCAGCAGTGCCCAGGTACTGCGTTTTGAATCATGTAACATGTCTTGTTCAACTCCCCAGAATGTAGATTTACGTACCGGCAAATGCTATTATGAGTTATTCGACATAAAATGAATAGTACGTACTTTTTAGTACCCTACGTACTTTTTAGTGCCTATATAGCAATTGCTTTTATGAATAACAATTTCCGGGAGGACATTCAGCATGATCAGAAAGAAGTATAATATTTCAGTTGAAGCGACACTTGAAGTCATCGGTGGCAAGTGGAAATGCGTTATCCTCTGCCATCTGACACACGGGAAGAAACGCACTAGTGATCTCAAACGTATTATGCCCGCAATTACGCAGAAAATGTTAACACAGCAGCTGAGGGAGCTTGAAGATGACGGGATTGTGAACCGCATTGTGTATAATCAGGTACCTCCCAAGGTGGAGTATGAACTGAGTGAATATGGCCGAAGTTTGGAACCGATTCTAAATGCCCTTTGTAACTGGGGAGATCAGCACATTATTAAGGAATACGGAGACAAATTCTCAGTGTTAGAGGATAATGGGTTAAATGATTTTAACACGGACAATAAGGAGCTGATGAAGCCGTGAACTATGAAATTCTATATGATGGTGCATTTGCGATGCTTAAGGTGCAATTGCAACGGGGAGAACGGTTCAAGGCAGAAAGCGGGGCCATGGTATCCATGACACCAACCGTTGACTTGAAGGGATCTGCTGAAGGCGGTATGTTTGCCGGATTCGGACGAATGATCAGCGGCGAGAAATTCTTTTTTCAGGAATTAACGGCTGCAGGTGGATCTGCGGAAATTCTGTTGTCACCCTCCAGCATGGGGGATGTGGAGGCGATTGAACTGGATGGCTCCTATTCGCTCTACGTACAGAAAGATGGATTTCTGGCCGGAACGGAAGGCATCCAGGTGAATACCAAAATGCAAAACTTGAAGAAAGGTCTCTTCTCGGGAGAGGGTTTCTTTATTATAGAGATCAGTGGGCGAGGAACAGTGTTCCTATCATCCTATGGTGCAATCCATGCGATTAATCTGGCTGCGGGTGAAGAAGTGATCGTGGATAATGCCCACTTGGTCGCATGGCCCAATTATATGAATTATCGCATTGAGAAAGCTTCACAAGGTTGGTTATCTAGCGTGACCAGTGGAGAAGGATTGGTATGCCGATTCCGAGGTGAAGGTACAGTCCTGATCCAGAGCCGTAATCCGCATGGATTTGGTCAATGGGTCAAGCAATTTATTCCTTCACGCTAATGTTTTCCGCTGAAAATGTACAACGTTGAAACGCATGCGTTCCGACAATCGTTATAAGATAGGATGAAGCTCAAGGTGTAATGATGGAGGTATATGAGATGGAAAGCTCACGGTATAAAAATGCTCAGGAAAGTCCAGGGTATCTGCTATGGCAGGTTACTACGATGTGGCAAAAGGAAATACGCAGGGTGCTCGAGCCTCTGGAATTAACACAACCCCAATTTGTATTATTGCATGCCTGTGTGTGGCTTAATGAACGCGATACAGAGGGCAAGGGGGTAACTCAGGTCCAGCTTGCGCAATTTGCCAATGTGGATGTTAACGTTACTTCTCAAGTGCTCCGTGCTCTTGAAAAGAGAGAGTTAATAACTCGCAAGCGTCATCTTACCGATACCCGTGCGAATATTATTACAACAACGCCGGAAGGAACTCGCTTGGCGCTTGAAGGTATTCATCTTGTTGAAGCCGCGGACAAGGTGTTCTTTGATGTGTTAAGTGATCGTAAGGATGAATACATGGAAATCATGCAGGAATTTATCCAACATAAAACAGATGTTTAATTCATAGAAAGATTTTTTCTATGCTTTATTAGACTACAGAGTGTAGTGAAGTTGTACCTCCCAGACTTTTTAGCCGGGAGGTTTTTTGTATTGGTTCAATTAATCCGATAAGTCGCAAATGGCTTACCATGACGGAAAGAGTCGCTGAGTTGATCGAGCTGCGAGATTATATCATCGGTCAGTTTCATGTCCAGGCTAGCCAGATTATGCTCCAGCTGTTCCGTGCTCGTTGCCCCAACGATAACCGTCGAAACAGCAGGGCGTGCCAGCAGCCATGCAAGCGACAGGACACTTGGAGAGCAGCCATACGCCGATGCCTTTTCGCTGACCTGCTCACCTAATTTAATATTGTGTTCCAGCAGGAAACGATTGAAGGCCGGATCGGTATCCGCTCTGGAACCGGAAGGCACGCCCGCTTCACCGTTGTATTTGCCTGTCAGAATGCCACCAGCCAGCGGGAAATATGGAATGATACCTACGCCTTGATCAAGACACATCGGTACAAGCTCAAGCTCAGGTGTGCGATCAGCCAGAGAGTAGCTGGTTTGGGTCGAGATATAACGTACATATCCTTTTAGCTCGCTGGTACCAAGGGCTTTCATCAGCTCCCAGGCTGCATAGTTGGAAGCTCCGATATAGCGGACTTTGCCGGAAGTGACCATATCGTCCAATGTGCGCAGCGTCTCATCCAGCGGTGTGTGCGGATCAAAAGTATGGATCTGATACAGATCCACATAGTCCGTTTGCAGACGCCGCAGGCTATGTTCAAGCTCTTGCTGCAAATGATAGCGGGAGGAACCGCGCCCATGGGGACCCTCATGCCGGGGAAGTCCGGCTTTGGTAGCAAGCACAGTGTTTTCCCGTCTGCCTGCCAGGGCTTGTCCGATAATCCGCTCTGATTCCGTTCCGGCGTAGATGTTGGCGGTATCGATAAAATTGATTCCCTGATCCAGTGCCGCATGAATAATGCGGATCGAAGTCGGGTCGTCCGCCCGTTTACCAAAGGCATTGGTGCCGAGTCCAAGTGCGGAAACGCGCAGTCCGCTATTCCCCAAACGTCGATATTCCATCGTTCATCGCTCCTTCTGTGTCATTTCTTGTATAGCAGATTATAACGTAATCTATTGAAAACGTGTTATTAATATAGTTAAATGATTCTAAGACCGTTATTAAAGGAGATATGATGGAGAACAGTGCCGCACATTTAACCAGACGGAAGCCGAAGAAACCGAAGAAGAGATGGAAGAAGCCTCTAATCATCATCCTGAGCACACTCATTGTGCTGGGGGGAGTCGGATTTATCTATCAAAAACAACTCGTCCTGCTGGCATTTAACCTGTTTGCCTCGGGTACTGTAAAGGAAGCCCTTGATGAATCCTTCAAGCCGGTTGGCGATAAGGATGCACCCGTTGTAGAACATACTGATCCATTCTCGCTGTTGTTGCTAGGGATTGACCAACGGGATAACGAACCTAGTCGTTCCGATACGATCATCTATTCTGTCGTTCGTCCGGAAGAAAATAAAGTGTTGCTGCTGTCAATTCCGCGTGACTCCTACACCGATATTATCGGCCGGGATGTGAAGTCGAAGATTAATTCAGCCTATGCGCATGGTGAAGCCAAGATGGCGATGGATACCGTGGAGCATTTGTTGGAAAACAAAGTCGATTTCTATGCCGCCATTAATTTTAACGGACTCAAGGATATTGTTGATGCGGTTGGCGGTGTTGAATTGCCGATCAAGAAAAATATTGAGAACAAATTGAAAATCCATGAGAAGCTGTTTGTTGAAGCGAACAAACCGATCTACAGCGGTGAAGAAGCGCTGGGCTATGTGCGTTACCGGGAAGATTCCGATTTCAATCGGACGATGCGGCACCGTCTTTTTCTAAGTGCCTTCATGAATCGTGCGCTTGAGGTCAAAAACCTGACCAAGATCCCGGACGTTATCCAAATCGCTGGATCGAATTTTACAACCAACATGAACTCGGATTTCATCATGAAATTTGCCGAGTCTCTATATATGAAAGACAGCACGCCAACAATCAGCAATTACATGCTGAAGGGTGAAGGCGCAACACGCAGCGGCACATGGTACTATGATTTGTCAGAGAGTGATCTGCAATATGTACGGACCCTGCTCGCGAACTGGCTGGACCCGGATACCACCGAAATTATGGAGCCGGAGACGGCGGATACGAAAGATCCGGCGTAAGCAAGTTTCCGAGGCTCAGTAAGATGACCGGAATTTGTATACGTATGCAGAATGACTATATCAATGAATGAGAGTCCTGGGAGCTGATGATTCCTGGGCTTTTTTTTATGTAAGCTTTTTGAAAAAATCCCGTAACGACTTCCAATCCGCAGAAAACGGTTGAATGATTCTATTCCTTAAACCCCATTTTATGGCATACATATAGTAAAATATAGGGAATGAATTCAACATCAACCAACGGAGGAAGCTCATGAAAGAGTTCAAGGATCGGCTTCACCAGGTTCAGGAGCAGCAGAAGCAGCTGGTAAAGGAATATAATGCTCTGCTTCAGGACTATCAATCCGATGACCTGATCGTCCAAAACGAACAACTGCGTGCGCAATATGAAGCGCATCAACTCAAGCTGCAACAACTTGAAGTACGCACACGCAAAATGGAAGAAGAGAATGCCCGTCTTCGCATGGCTCTGTCCGAACAGATGCTGGATGAGAAATTGAATCTCATTCGTGTATCCCAAGAGAAGATGGAGACGTATTTCCGAGGAAAGAAGAGTGTACATAATGATCGGCTCGCAGCGCATGAACATCGCAGCAAAGTGAATTTAAATGCCTTGTTCAACAGGGCTTCAGAGGAACTTCAGGGCGACGCCATTGAGATAAAGGAGAGAATCGCTTATCTGGCTGCTGAGGTGCAGGAACGAATTGAGGCGCATAGACAGACCCTGTGGGAGAGAGAAGAGGCGCTGCGCGGGCAGATGCAACAAGGATACGAGCATATGGCGGAGGAAGGCTTAAGCGAAGAGACCATTCAGCGGCGCATTCGCCAGAACCGGATGGAGATGAAGATTGGCCTAAGCTGGATCAACAAGGTCGCCATCCTGCTGATCATTCTTGGCGTTGGTGCAGCCTTTCAGTACTCCTACAAGACCTGGTTCAGCGATGAGGTGAAAGGCGTAGCGTTCTTCCTGCTTGGTGCGTTTATGCTTGCCGGGGGAGAATGGCTGTTCCGGCGTAAAAGACAGACGTTCGCGATGGGGCTGCTGGGCGGCGGGATATCGGTTCTGTTTGGCTCCATTTTCTACAGCTATTTTCTATTGCATATCATCGGATTATATACGGGACTTGCCTTGTCGGTGCTGGTTTCGGCGTTATCCGTTCTACTTTCGTTAAGGTATCAGTCCAGGACGATCTGCTCACTTGGTTTGGTTGGAGGATATTTACCATTAATCTCCTACATGGCCTATTTCGGCCTTCAAGGTTCGGCTGTGTATGTTGCCATGATCTATCTTTTGCTCTTAAACGGAATTATTGTTTTGATTTCATTTGGCAAACGGTGGCCGATTGTGCATTATATCAGTTTTCTGTTCAACACACCGTCCATGCTCATCCTGTTATGGCTCTCACCAAGTGAGAAGATCGGCATGGTGTATTCCATTGTGACATTTGCATTATATCTCGGCATTACACTGGCGTATCCCTTCAAACATCGCGTGAAGTTAACCTGGTGGGACTTCGCACTCCTGGCCATGAATACGAGCATCAGCTGTCTGATGTTGTATGTATTGTTCGATGGCGCGGGATGGAATGACGCACAAGGCTTGCTTGCTTTGATTTTCGCTCTGGTCTATTTCGGGCTCGCCCGTTTTATCCAGCAGAGGATGCCTCAGGAAAAGCAGACCCTTCTATTGTTCTACGTGACTTCCCTGACCTTTGCCATTCTGATTATACCGTTCCAGTTTGGTGCGAAATGGCTGTCTATGGGCTGGCTGATCGAAGGAGTTCTGCTGGTTACGCTCGGACATCTGAAGCGGTTCAAGTTGGTGGAACGTGCCGGATGGGGAATCGTGCTTCTGTGCATGTTCACTTTTGTGTACTATGACGTGCTGGTGCTGTTCATCATGGGGGAGCAATCCTATTTCATGCTAAAATACTCCTGCATTACGCTGGGTGCGCTGCTTATTACGCTCTATTACGCCTTAGATCGCAACGGCTCCCTATCCGGGGAGAAGTATCAATATAGCCAGACAGAGCTTGGCTTTTTGAATGCATTCAAGTACGTCACACTCGCCAATCTGTGGTTATATGTGCTGTATGAATCGAATGAATTGTATATAAAAGCAGTCGATGACTCATTCCTGTTATACCTGTTCTACAAATGGCTGATGTTCGCTGCGCTGACCATTGCCATGGCCTATGGATTGAGTAAAGTGAGGCTTTTGCGTGATCGGATCGTGCAGGGTTACATCGTCTTCCTGCATGCGGTGGGCTGTTGTATTGCACTGGCAGTAACGTTATCCATGCCGGCACTTCAGCCGGATGTTCAGCAGCACACAGCGGCTGAAGTCGTAGGTTTACTCGTATTAATTATCTTTAATGTGGGCGTGTTTTTTGCAGGAAGGGATCTGCTGATCACGGCAATCCGCGGGCAGTTCAAGAGCGTTGAATGGTATCCGGTTATCGCAGGGGTCTATCTGCTGGGTGTCATCACCGTGTTCTTGACGGTCCAGTTCCATTGGGGAGATGTAGGGCTGATGTTCAGCCTAATCTATCTGCTGCTTGCGATCCTGTATATCGCCTACGGGTTCCGAAGAAAATATGTGATGATTCGGCGCCTCGGTCTGGGCCTGACGTTATTTTCCACCGGGAAAATGGTGTTCTATGATGTGGGATTGCTTACATCTGGCAGCAAGATCATTGCCTATTTCAGCTTTGGCGTACTGCTGCTTGGCATTTCTTATCTGTATCAGAAGGTGTCGAGCCGGATGGAGGAAATTCAGGCTAGAGAGATAGAACAGTCTAATGAATCCGATCTGCCGTAGGATAAAAAAACCAATTTTAGGATATTCGATACAGCATTCACAATCTTTGGGGGGAGGGATACAACATGGGATTTGATCTGAGTATCATGTTATGGCAATTATTATGGATTGCTGGCTCTGTAGCTCTTATTGTGTATGGGTGGAGGAAACTTGGTATCAGGAAAAAGCGGCGCTGAGGGCGGGGAATGCCGTTGCAACATCGCTTTTGACATAAGTCATTATCGGATGAACTGATTGGTATCCATATCATAAATATGCATTAAAATGAGGCTCTTGAGCGCTGGTTTTTAGCGTCCAGGGGCCTTATTCTGATGAACGGATTATGATCTGAACCTCATTCAGAATGGGATTACCCAGCATAAGATGACATTCGTGAAACGTTTTTTCTGTTGATCACGTTATAATAGAGTATACTTACCGCTGGGTATTCAGTTGCAACCATGACGTTTCGGTTATGGTTGTACCTTTCAGTGATTCTCCGCGATCATCATTGATGCGGGAGAGCACCGTTAAGGTAATGGACAGGGTGAAGGCGAGCAGCACATATATGAAAATGTTTTTTTTGTTCATGATGAGGGACCTCTCTTGTTGATTGGGCTAAGGCATGCATATGACCGTTATGAGAAAAAAGGCACAACGTCTGGTATAGTAGAGAAAAGCATATGACGATGCCTGTATACACTATATAAATTGTTATGGATGCAAACAATGGAACAAATCTGATGAATTTATCATTATTTATGAACGAAAGCGCTCATAGAGATAGAGTGATATTTTGAAGGTGGGAGAATAACATGCGGGAGACGGCAAAAATCGTCATTCGTACACCAGGGCAGGAAAGTGACGGTTCGTTCGCTTATGTCAGCCAGGGGCGTTCCATTACAGTGGGGCGTTATACGGGTGGAGATGAATTGGACTTGTCTGTCTACAATCAGTTGATATCGAAGCGGCATTGCCGCATTCATTATGATGCTCAGTATCAGCTGTGGATTGAGGATCTGGATAGTAAAAATGGAACAGAATTGAACGGGCAGCGTCTCGTTCCTTATGAGAAATACCCTTTTGCCGAAGGAGACAGCCTGACGCTGGTCAACGGCTTGATTCAGCTTCGCGTAGAAGGGGATCTCGAAGAAACGAGAGAATATCGGATATCTGACCTGCTGGGCGAGGGTGTGCGTTTGCAGGATCACCTGCAAACCGTGCAGATTGGAGAAGTGGAGATTCCACTGTCCAAGAAGGAGTACCAACTGTTCAAGCTATTGTACAGCCAGTTGGATCACTTTGTGACACGGGAGCAGATTGTCGGCCAAGTGTGGCCGGAGCGAAGCATGCTGGAGAGTGAGCCGGTGGGTATTGACGAGATTAACTCGCTCATCTACCGGACGAATCGCAAGCTGGGCGTACATTTTACAATCAAGTCGGTGTATAAAAAGGGTGTATACATGAAGTCCCATGTGCCGGACTGAATGCGTGAAATGAGCAGCGGGATGGAATGAGATTAACCCAAAATAGAATAACAAGCAGGAAGCTTCTGTCAGGTTTTTTAGACCTGGGGAAGCTTCTTTTGTTATGATGAAGGTGCAAATGCCGCCTCTTAATTAAAATCCAAAGGGTTGAGGTTATGTTCATATTTCAATTTATCACATGGCTGATTGCTGTGGTGACACTTATATCGGTAGTATCCATCGTGCTGGTCAGTTGGAAAAATGGAATCTCACCGATGCCCACATCCAGCATCGTCAGGCAGACAGTCATTCAAGAGGTCAACCGTATTCCCGGTTACGGTGACGTGATTGAAGCAGGCTCCGGCTGGGGAACGCTCGCACTGGACGTAGTGAGGCATTGTCCAGGCAAACGGCTAACGGGTATTGAGAATTCAATTGTTCCCTTATGGGCCTCCCAACTGATTGCTTTTCTAAGTGTCCGCTTACGGCGAGCAAAGGGAAAGCGCCATTCTCTGGAGGGACGGCTGCGATTCATCCGTGGCAACATCTATACTAGTTCATATGAACACGCAGATTGCGTCATCTGTTATTTGTTTCCTGGAGCAATGAATCGACTCGTCGACAAGTTCACTCGGGAGCTGCCTCCGGGAGCAAAGGTGATTAGCGTCTGTTTTGCATTGCCAGGCAAGGTACCGCTACGGACAATCACATGCCGGGACACGTTGCGTACCAAGGTGTATGTATATACGTTTTGAGTACTAACAAACCTACCGCATCTTAAACGGTGAATAATCAAGGAATGCAGCATTTAATGAACATCAGCAACGTTATTCCTTCATCCATTGGGAGCGAATAGCTTGTACGAGGTTCTTTAGAACAAAATAGCAAAAACAAGGGATGTCCTCCGTCATATTCATGACGTATGGGACATCCCTTGTTTTTAATCATTTATTTGTTGGCTTTTATGACCTGAATCTTAACTTACTTCGCGGTATCCGTAGTGCCCGTTGTACCTGTAGTATCGGTTGTTGTACCCGATTGCGGTCTGTTTCTTCCGCCGCCGAATCCACCTTGGCCACCGCCTCCACCTGGACCCATACCTGTATTGGCAGTTGTAACACCAGATTCATTCACCCAAGTTACATTGCTTGTGGATTGGAAGGCAACCACTTTGGTCCCACCACTATACGTTCCGTCTGTATAGAGTCCATCCACTGCTTTGCCCGTCGATGTTCCGCCGGAGTAAATCACGTAAGATCCATCCTTCTTCAGATCAGGGGAACTAACCACAACAGATTGATAATCTTTCGCTGGAGCAAAGGTCAGGATGTTATTGCCTTCACTGTCTTGCACATGAACGAGTGTGCCTGCTTTTTGTGTTTCAGGGTATGTCATCACGATTGTATTTTGAGTTGATGTATCGGATGTACCTTGTGCCATGCCGGAACTGCCGGCAGCGACCAAATATCCACCACTCATCTCGAATGTACCATCATAGTCGAGTGGACCGTTGCCATTATCCGTTGGACCGTTCACAATGACGGTTCCGTCTGTCATATAGATGGAGCCATTCGAATCCAGTCCATCGCCGCCTGCATTTACGGTGAGGGAACCGCCGTTGATATGAAGCTCACTGTTGCTGGCGGATTCACCCGGCATACCACCTGGCCCACCGCCTTGTGGGCGAGCATTGCTATTCGCGTCTGTACTTTGATTGGACTGATCCGTAGTTGATATTGTGCCAGTCGTCTCTGTAACAGAAGCGTTGGAAACTGCAGTTGTATCGGTATCGGCTGCTTTAGTACTGTCATCTGCAGTGGTTGCAGCATCGGCATCAGCATCAGCGTCAGTTGCAGTTATTTCACCAGAAGCATTCACGCCATCATCTGATGCAGTGACATCCACATTCCCATCGTTCAGGGTGATGATTGCACCTTCAAGACCTTCATAGCTCTTGGCAATGGTGATCGTTCCACCGTTAATGGTGAGAGCCTGATCTGCATGAATACCGTCATCACCGGATTCAATGCTGAACTTGCCGTCATTAACAGTTACATTGTTGTTGCTGTGCAGGGAATCATCCATGGAATCGATCGTATACGTACCGCCATTGACGGTAAGGTCAACTCCGGCTTTAAGTGCTTTGGCACTCGTCGTTTCTTCTTCTGCAGCCGTTGTGCTTGTGTCTGCATCTGCATTGGAATCAGCAGGTGCTGTTGCATTTGTAGAGCTGGATGGTGCTGCACCTGCTGCGTTCGTTCCATTATTGCTCGGCATATCAGCAGGTGGTTCACCATCCGGTGGTGTACCCATATCGGTTGGAGGTGTACCGCCACCCCATCCGCCGCCACCGCCGCCAAATGGTCCTTCTTCTACTTTTTCTGGTGCATTGGCACTGCCGCCTCCGGTTACGATGTTAAATGTGCCGCCATCCGTAACCAATGCGGTTTCCGCTTGAATGCCGTCGCTGCCGCTCTGAATGTTGAATGTACCTCCAGCAATGGCAACGAAGCCTTTGGTCGTATCCGTATCGTTTGTGGATTTGATGCCGTCACCTTCTGAATCAATGGTAATAGTTCCTGCCTGAATCGCCACCATATCTTTACCTTTGATGCCATCATCGGCGGATTTGACGTTAATTGTGCCACTGACGATTTTCAGATCATCCTTGCTCGTAATACCTTCATTGTAGTTGCCTGTAACCGTCAGCTTGCCTGTACCATTGAACGTCAGGTCTGCCTTGCTGAAGATAGCTGCATCCGGCTCATCCGTTGTAGCGTCTGCGTATACGTATGTCTTGCCATCGGAGACAGCATTCTCGGTTCCTTCCTCCAGCGTAATGATAGCTTTGCCCGCTTTCTGGATATAGATGGCTGCACTGTCGTTATCATTGATTGTTGCCCCGTTTAATACGAGATGTACGGTGCCCTTATCAGCAACATTAACTACAATCTGTCCATCGGTAAGCTTGCCGCTAAGTACATAGGTACCCGCTGCGGAGATAGTTACTGATCTGTTTGCTGCTTTTGCACCCGATCCTGTGATGGAAGCGATCGTCCCGTTCAGCTTAATCGTTGTGGAATCTGTTGCACTCCAGCTAACGTTGGTATCGTCTGCATCCATTGTGACCAGATCGGCATACTTCACCGAGGTTTGTTCACTGACGGATACGGTTTTGGTTGTCCCTGTCGTTGACACTGCGGCGTTTGCAGTACTGTTGGTTGCTGCCGGAGCGCTGCAAGCCGTAACCATTGCAGTAATCATCGCGACGGACCACAGTTTGCTGCCAGTTATAATTTTCTTTTTCATATTATATCGTTCCCTTCGAATTTTAATATTCAGTGGCTGTTGGACTCATCGTTAACGAGATATCCAGATTACCGTTTCGGGTACGGATCATGTCGAGGAATTCTTTTTGATTGACACTTTCATGAATGGTGACGTTGTAGACCAGCTCGTACAGACTGCCAAGTTCGGTTGTTCTGATTTTTTTGAGCTCATGTACGACATTGAATTTGTGGAATACTTCGTCCAGTGCTTCTTCGTAACTCAGATTCTCGGGAATAGTCACTTTCAACGTTTTTTGCTGGCTTTTCTTCGCTCCGAAGTTGAAGCGGCTCAGGACAAACATCAGTACACACAGGATGATGGTGAACATTACGGCATAACCGAATGCGCCTACACCGCAGGCAAGACCGGAAGCCATGGTGAACAAAACATAAGCAATATCTTTCGGGTCACCAGGCGCACTTCTGAATCGGATGATGGAGAAGGCACCGGCGAGGCTGAATGCACGGGCAATGTTGCTGCCGATCAGAAGAATGATAATGGCTACGATGACTGGCAAAACAACCATGGTTAGCGTAAAGCTCTGGGAGTAGGTGCTTTGATTGGTCTTCATGTATGTCAGGCTGATAATGGCCCCCATAATGATGGCAAGGCCGATGGTAACAATGGCATTGCTGAAGGTCAGAGTTGTATCGGTTAGTGCGGAACTAAAGATGGAATCAAGCATACAGGACACGCTCTCTTTCTGTGATTGTTTTTTCTTGTTCTATGGATGGGTTGAAATCGGTACCCGGCAGCAATTCTCGTTCAGTCTGGTAGTTCAGGTTGGTTGTTCTGGCCAGATGTCTGTACTCATTGCCGTATTTCGAGAATCCGGTGCGGTAAAGACCGTGTTCGGATAACAGTTGGGAGAGCCACATCGGAACGGTTTTCTCGGCTTTGACTTCCATCAGCCAGCGTCCGTCTTTCACCAGTGGCTCACCATAATCTCCCTGCTCCAGCTTCAGATCGTATCTACGACTGCGGATGTTGGTATCAAAGGTGATGCGGAGATCGCGGCTGTTCTTGTCGAACAGTGCCTTGCGTTCATACGCCAGATATACTTTTGGTTCCAGATCGTACAGCCGGAGGAAATACTTGATCTCTTCGACAACCTGTTTATTCATATAATCGGCGAGATCAGGCGCTTTGCCTGTCCGAACGAATTCGTAGGCTTCATCCAGCTTCAGGGCAGTTCGGCGTTTGTTCACCAAGCCAAATACTTTCTTTTTGATCTCCAGATATACCTTCGCATTCTCTTCAGGAACTCCGTATGCCCGCAGTCTCAGCTTCTCCTTGTATTTAGGTTTAGAGAGACTTGCGCGGATCAGGGAGTCCTGCGGTGTGTCGAAGTACAGATTGCTGATGGAGTAAAACTCGTGTTTCTTGTTAAAGGCATCCAGCTCCATATACTTCAGCAGATCGGTGTAGAAGTTCTCGTATTGCTCATCTGTCAGGAGATACTTGCTCTCATATCGGTTGAATACTTCAATTGCCATTGGGGTTCAGTCCTTTCATCCATGTTTTGTATGTTTTGTTGCATCGTGTATTGCTTCCATGTCTGTATCTTAGAGCGCCAACCTTGAATGAATCTTAAATGATTTTACATTCCGTTGATCTTTTTTTACCTTCCTTTAATAGTTCGCGAAAAAACTGAAATTAAGATTGATTCAAGGTTCGGTTGCTACAATCGTTGGTATAATAGATTGACATATATCGAAACCAATTCATGCAGAGGAATGAAGAACCGATGAGAATACTAATTGCGGAAGATGAGGTTCATTTGGCAGAAGCCGTATCGCAAATATTGAAAAAACACAATTACTCTGTAGACATGGTGCATGACGGGAGATCGGGTCTGGATTATGCGCTAAGCGGAATCTATGATCTGTTGCTGCTGGACATCATGATGCCGGAAATGGACGGGATTACCGTGCTGAAAAAACTGCGCAGCGAAGGCAATCATACGCCTGTCATTCTGCTCACAGCCAAAGGAGAAATTTCAGACAAAGTGACCGGGCTGGATTATGGAGCCGATGATTATATAGCAAAGCCCTTTGCCACGGAGGAATTGCTCGCACGGATTCGGGCAGCCCTTAGAAGGAAGGGAGAAGTTGTTCCAGAGGATGGACTGAAGTTCGGTGACATCGAACTGAACACGACGCAGCTGAAGCTGAGTGTGCAAGGCAAGGAGATCAAGCTGAATCTGAAGGAAAATGAACTGCTGGAACTGCTAATCACGCGCAAACAGGCCATTACTTCCAAAGAGCAGATTATTGAGAAGTTGTGGGGTTTCGATTCGGAAGTGGAGTATAACAACGTGGAGGTGTACATCTCGTTTTTACGCAAAAAATTAACCTTCCTGAACTCCTCGGTCCGCATCAATACGATTCGGGGTGTGGGGTATGTACTTGAGGTGACGTCCTGATGTTCAAGAAACTCAGAAACCGATTTCTGATCGTGAACCTGGTATCCATCTCGATTATGATGCTGGTTGCCTTTGCCACGATCTACATCATTACGTACCAGAATGTACAGCGGGAAACCAACATGGAGCTGTTCAAAGTGTCGGATTTCTATCATGGTCCGTACAACTCCAGCAAGATGCCGCGCGGTGATGACAGGGGTTCAGTGGCAGGATCTCAGCCATCCGATTCCATTGCCGATGGAGCACCGGGGAGTGATCCGAATTCACCGCCAGGACGCTCTGTATCGTTCATGGTCAAGACGGACAGTGAATGGAAAATCACCGATGCACACTCCAGGTTTGATATGGATGACACGTTCTATACTGAAGCTTTGCAAAAGGTGAATAAAGTCGAAGATCTGGATCGGAAGACCGGACAGTTTACACTGAATGGAACGGACTGGGCTTATGTGATCGACCCGAGCAGCACAGGGCATATGATTGTGTTCATCGATGTGACGGCCCAACAGGGCATCCTTACGAATCTGATTTATACTTTTGCCGTCGTAGGTTTGATCATGCTGATCGTTATCTATTTCCTGAGCCGCTATTTCGCCAATCGATCTATTACCCCGGTTAAGGAAGCCTTTGAAAAGCAAAAGCAGTTCATAGCCGATGCTTCACATGAATTGAAAACGCCGCTGGCGATCATTAATACCAACACAGATGTGCTTCTCGCGAACCGGGAGGATACGATTGAGAATCAAGCCAAATGGCTGCATTACATCAAGTCGGAGACGGAACGCATGTCGGGACTGACGAATGATCTGTTATATCTGACTCAAATTGACGATTCAAGATCCTCGATGATTCATGCCAAATTCAATATGAGCGATGCGGTGGAGACGATTATCTTAACGATGGAGGCCGTGATTTTTGAGAAAAATATATCCCTGGACTACAGCATTGAGCCGCAGCTCATGGTTCATGGCAACAGCGAACAGATCAAGCAGGTCATTCTGATTTTGCTCGATAATGCTGTGAAATACTCCAGAGCCAAAGGCTCGGTCAACGTATCGTTGAAGAAACAGAACAATGACGTTGTGCTGGCCGTTTCCAACACGGGAGAAGGCATTGCGCACGAACATCTGGACCGGATCTTCGATCGCTTCTATCGCACGGATGCCTCCAGAGCACGGAAACATGGTGGACATGGATTGGGTCTTGCAATTGCAAGGTCGATCGTGGAGCAGCACAAAGGTGAGATTTACGCCCGCAGTGTAGTAGGGGAAGGTGCAACATTTTACGTTCGTTTATCCTAGGGATAAGGAATAAGGCATGTCTGTTGTGGGTTAACCTATGCTACAATGGCAACAGAACGTATGAATCAAGGAGCTGACTTTAACGTGACTGAAGCAAATTCAATGAATGAACAGGAAATGAAGGCATATATTGCAGAGAAGACGAAGGCAAGCGAAGCGAATATCGCTCTTGTCCTGAAGCACGAGCAGGCGTACATTAACAAGGCGCATGAAAATGCCAAAGGCGACGTGGATATCGACGGTGACGATCTGGCCGACTACATTTTGAGCCGCAAAGATGTAAAGCTGGATGAACTAACCGTTGAAGGCATACTGGATGCTGAAATGGACTACTTGATGGAAAAAGGTCTCGCAGGCTACGTGGATTAAATTTAAATCAATCTATTAAAAAAATGACCTCAGCCTCCACGTTATTGTGGGAATTGAGGTCATTTTGGATTGTACACTCGGAAATACCTTTTAAAGCGTCAGCCAAGTTAGGCTAGCCCCATTATTCTTATTGACCCATCATACCGCCATCGACAGTATAGAGCGAAGCGGTGACATACGAAGCTTCTTCGGACAACAGGAAGTTCATGATGGCTGCGACTTCTTCCGGTTCACCATAGCGGCCCATCGGAATTGCGGATACGGTAGCGGATTGATAATCTTCCACATTACCGGAGTTTGCTTCGATTTGACGCATCATGCGGGTATTAATGGTGCCTGGCAATACCGCGTTAACCCGAATACCATGAGGCGCGAGTTCATTCGCTGCTGTGCGGGTGAGGCCAATCACGGCATGTTTGGACATAATATATGGAGATACGGCTGGAGCACCCATCAGACCTGCGAGGGAAGAGGTATTCAGAATCGCACCAGATTTTTGTTTTTTCATGACAGGGATGACGTTCTGCAAACCAAGGAATACGCCGCGCACATTGACGTTATATACGAGGTCGAGCGCTTCAACGCTCAGATCCTCGATCAGTCCGGTTGGACCTTCAATGCCGGCATTGTTGGCAAAATAATCGATACGACCAAACGTATCAAGTGCTTGCTGCACATAGTTTTTCACGTCGGCTTCTTGAGATACGTTTGCTTTCACTGCAATGGCGTGCTCTTTGTCGAGTTTCAGATCCGTGATGGTTTGCTGGATGGCTTCTTCGTTCAGGTCGACCAGCACCAGATTAATTTTGCGTTCAGCAAGGCGGCGTGCCAATTCTTTACCGATGCCTCCGGCTGCTCCTGTAATAACGGCTGTTTGGGTATATGATGTACTCATCATGTATTCGCTCCTTATAAAATGTAATCAGGTGAACTGTGAGTGAACATTCAACCTGTGGTCTATCGTTCCTATCTCAATGTTAAGATATACATAGAAATGTGACAATCATCATTGACAGCGCATATGTCAGCTATCGGACAGAGATGTAAGCGGTGTTCATTTAGGTTACAATAATGGACAGAGGAGGTGGAAATGTTGATTATTGAACACCCTCAGGATCGGAGAGCACGAAGAACGCAGGATGCCATCATTGCTGCGGCGGTTTCTTTGATATTGGAAAAGGGAGCTGAAGCCGTCACGATTCGTGACATTACGGAGCGGGCAGATTATAACCGGGGAACGTTCTATTTACATTTTCCTGGAAAACCCGAGCTATTGCAATTCATTCTGGATGATTTCATGCAGGGCGTGGGACAAGCTTATGCATCACCTTACGCGGAGTTAAAAGAAGTGGATATGACGGCATTGCTGCCATCAACGATGCCTGTATTTGAATATATCGAAGCGCATCAGGATATCTTTCGAGCCTTGATGACGATGCATGGGGATATGGGAACGAGACTCTGCAATATGTTCAGAACATATTTAACCGAGGATTTTGTATTGGTGACCGAAGACAGCGACTACACCATTAATTACGATATCATGCTAAGTTACCTGGTATCTGCGACCGTTGGTGTGATTATGCACTGGGCAGAGATTGGGTTCAAGTATTCTGCCCACTACATGGGGGAGCAGCTGACTGCGCTAATTAACATCAAACCGACCCGTCTCCTGATTGAACCAGGGCAGAGGGGTCGGACCATTCATGAACGCATGCTTCAGGACTAAATAGCGTGCCCGGTTCTCTTATTCCCAGGGATAACTAACGGTGAGGAAGTCGGCGAATTTTTTACTTTCTTCCCGCCGTTGTTTCCGCATGGCTGCCCGAGCTGGAGCAGTCTCGTATAATTTCTTCTCTTCCTCCGTCTCCGGAATGATGCGAGGAACAATGAGTTTACGGTTATTTTCATCCAAAGCGACAAAGGTAAGGAATGCGGTCGCCGCAATCTTTTTCTCCCCCGTCTTCAGATCCTCGCGGATTACCTTAACAAAAATCTCCATTGAACTTCGTCCTGTCCACGATGCGAAGGATTCCAATGTTACCGAATCCGTCGGATTAATCGGATACAGGAAATCCACCGAATCGGTCGAAGCCGTGACGGTATTGACCCGGCACAACTTGGATGCGGCGATGGATGCAATGTCATCGATGTAGGACATGAGTTTGCCGCCAAACAAGGTATTATGGTTGTTTACATCGGTTGGAAATACTCTTGCCGTCTTGAAACAACGTGTTTCGCGCACATACTTTCTCTCCACTTGATCTGATTCCGTAGGTTTAGGTATCTCTCTCATTCTTTGTAGTCCTCCTGACAGTATGGCTAATGGACGCTGCAAGATATGCCGCGTCCATCCTCTCTATATGTTATTTCTAGTATAGGTGTCGGTCACTTCTTCCTCGCCATCAGGAACCAGTTCAAAGCGCAAGCCAAGCGCAAAAGCCACCTTCTGGAGCGTATCGAAGCGCGGAATCTGCGCGGAGCTCTCCAGACGGGCAATAGCCGACTGCTTGAGTCC
Source organism: Paenibacillus sp. MDV22-iso6 (assembly GCF_058408365.1). Taxonomy (NCBI): domain Bacteria; kingdom Bacillati; phylum Bacillota; class Bacilli; order Caryophanales; family Paenibacillaceae; genus Paenibacillus; species Paenibacillus sp. MDV22-iso6. The sequence continues at coordinate 139,977 of NZ_JBZVDZ010000003.1, forward strand.
TGCTCGTTCACCGATATTATCGGAAGCTAAGGCGCTTCTAGCGTCGACGACATGCCGTCTGATGTACCAATATAATAGACTGTCATACACTGTTACATTTCGAATCCTTTTTTGTGAATAATCAGTCGTAACGGATTTTAATGTTTTATGCGTTAGCTTCAGTGACGCTATTGGAAGCGAATGCAGACCACTTTGCATTTACACCACTGGAACAATGGAATGAGATGGTATAATCACCACCGCGCATACCTTGCGGATAATCCGCCGTGCTTCTCCAAGTATATGCTGCTCCCGGCTTAACAGTAGCTGCAATATACTCTAATCCTGATGAGTGTGTCATCGTAACAGTTAGATTGCTTGTTCCATTGTTTAGGAAGTAGAATTTACCATGTCCGTAACCAGCTGGAACCGAGAAATAAGCGGGGACGATGGAAGTAGCAGCGCTCACAGTTGTGAGCGGCTGTTGGTTACCAACAGAGAACGGAGTAACAATTGGTGGCGTTGTCTCATCTGCCGGATTTGCTTGGACGCTATCAGCGCTAACTACTGCTGGAATCGCCAAAGTTGCGGCTAGTGCTAAGGATAAAACTGCCGATCTTGCTTTGTTTCTCATTTGTTATAAACTCCCTCACCTAGTAGAATGTCGTATATGACATGTTAATATTATACTTTTTTTCAGAAAAAGAAATAAAAAAATGGTAAAAAGTAAAAAAGAAGCTGTATCCCTATTCAAGTGAAGCATGATTCAAAAAAACCGCCAGGCGCGGACCGGCGCGCTGGCGGTTTGATGCTGTATATTAAGCCTTGGGTCTGAAAATGCCAGCCGGCTTGCCGATGGGCAAGAACGTATAGCCGAAGTGAGCGTTCAGTACGGAAGCACCTGTGCCGTACAACGACACGATTCCGATTCCCATTTCAGCATAAGCTGCGATGGTATGGAAGATATGAGGAGCTACGCCGAAAGCGTCAAAGGTCAGGCCAAGGAACAGGAAGTCAATGAGAATGAAAATGATGAGCAATACTTTGTTGGCTTCCACGGCACCCAGCGTCATGAACAGGGTGAACACGAGGTATCCGGCAAAAGCAAATCCGAGCTGCTTGCCATCTGCCTGTTCCGCAAGAGTGGAGCCAAACACGCCCATTTTGATCAGCCAGTTGGCACCCATCGCGAACCAGAAGAATGCGTATGCGCCGAAGGCAGTTGTACCGAAGGTATTGTTGCGTTTGGAATCTTGAATGCAAGCGAACAGCTGCGCAAAGGCACCGAGGAAAATCGCCCAAGGAATAGCGTAGCTAAGGCCGTCTGTAATGCCAAGCTTTTGGGAGGAAGCGACAAGAGTGACGATGGCCAACCCAAATAATCCCATCGCGCTGGGATCGGCGTTTATGATTTTGACTTTAGTCTGTGAATCGGTTTGCATGGTGTTGATGAGCCTCCAAATAATCAAATCAGGATGATCCGTTCGAACTGAACCGTCCTCTATACTTCGTATTTCGTATCCGCCTGGTCCGGACACACACATCGCCCTATTGTACCTGAATGTATTTCGTATGAAAAGGGATTTTATTACCTTTTGGGGCATTATCCCTTCCCTTGTAAGGCTTGTGTTAGAGATCAAGAACGAAGAGATCGGTTTTTTGGTGGAAAAAGACGGAAAATTACATGTTCATTCCCTGGAAGAAGGGATAGTATCGAGGGGAAATGAAAACCTTTGCCTCAAAGTTTACTGATGTGAAGCATTAAAGAATTTGAAAATTAAAAATTAAAGAGGTGATCCGTTAATCAAAAAGTAGTTCTTTTTTTAAACGACAAAATGCAAGCGCTTACTTATGGGTTGTACCATCGTTCTGGCTTTAATCATTCTATGATGAGGAAACGAAAGGATGGGTGTTCATGATCGCGAAGACGCGGCAGGTTGGTTTGGTTTTGCTCCTATGGGTATTTACAATTTCCAGTCTGGGGTGGGGAACAATGTTTGGCACACCAACAGCAAGTGCAGCCGTATCGGCTGATGAAGCTGCCGGTGGAGGCACTTATAAATTCGATTTTGGTTCAGGAGCTGTTGCGAATGGATATACAGGTGTGGACGCAACGTCTGCTTATTCGGCGGAACGTGGCTATGGATTCACCGATGTATCCAAGGTAACGGTACAGGATCGGGGTACAAGTGATCCGATAAAATCCGATTTTGCCAAAATCGCCGATGGGAGCGGATTTAAGGTGGATTTGCCGAACGGTGATTATACCGTCTCCCTTGTCGCTGGCGACAGTGCAGGCAACACAGATATTGCGATCAAAGTGGAGAGCATGAACAAGGTTCAGCAGAATACCAAGCCAGCGGGTGAATATCTGGAGATGAGCTTCGATATTGCCCTGGTGGATGGGCAGATGAACTTTGAATTCTCCGGAACGGCCGCTAATATCAATGCGCTCGTGATCACCAAACAACAGGAACGCGAGGCAGGGAATAAACCTGCTGTGTACCTTGCGGGTGACTCCACGATGCAGACGTATAATCCATATTGGGAGCCCCAAGCGGGTTGGGGACAAATGTTCCCGTCCTTTTTCAGTGGTGCCGTGGAGATTAAGAACCATTCCATTGGTGGACGCAGTTCCAAATCCTTTATTTTCGAAGGCCGATTGGATGAGATTCTGCGCCTCATTCGTCCGGGAGATTATCTATTCGTGCAGTTCGGACACAATGATGCAACGATCAGTGTTCCTGACCGTTATGCTTCACCCGCCGATTACAAAAACTATCTGAAAACCTACATAGACGGCGTGCAGCAGCGGGGAGCTACCCCAATTCTCGTAACCCCAATGGGTCGCAGGGACTTTAACGCAGACACAGGCAAGTTCAATGTATCTTTCCCTGAATATGTGCAGGCGATGAAAGAGGTCGCTTCGGAGAAAAATGTGAAGCTGATTGATCTGAGCGCACTCAGCATTGCGTACTATGATTCCATTGGACCGGAAGCGACATTGTCTGTTTTCCTCCATGTATCACCAGGCATCTATCAGGCGTTCCCGAACGGGGCAACGGATAATACACACTTCCAGGAATATGGAGCGATTCAGATTGCCCGTCTGGTTGCAGGTGCGGTTCGTGAGCTGGATCTGCCGTTATCGGAAGCGGTTCAGGATGCTGAAGTTCCAGCTGAATTGCCTGCCAAACCTGCTGGATTGAAGGCAGGCAGCATTAGCAACGCCGGAGCGGTATTAAAATGGACGGCGGATGACACCGCAGACATCTACAAAGTATACCGTAAGCTCTCAACAGAGCCGGAAACTGCCTACAAACTGGCAGGAACGGCAACCGTACCTACTTTAACGCTAAGCGGTTTGGTTGAAGGTAAGTCGTACACGGTTCGAGTAACGGCTGTGAATGGCCGCGGCGAATCCGATCCTTCGGATGAAGTCAGCTTCACCACCAAATCGGCAACGTATCGATATGACTTTGGCCCGGTAGGTTCTCCGGTTGCTGAAGGGTATACGGAAGTCAATCGGAATACGCTGTATACGCCAGAACGCGGTTATGGATTAACGTCTTCCGCCAATATGGCGGATCGGGATCGTGGCAGTGCGACGGATAACCTGCGTCGTGACTTCGTGATCTATTTTAACGGATCATATGAATTCAAAGTGGATCTTCCGAATGGTACCTATTCGGTCAAGACGTACACTGGGGACTGGATTGGGTCAGCAAAAACCAACATCAACATCGAAGGCAAAGATTATGGAACCGTATCCTCCGGTGCTCAGAATATTGCCGAAAAAGTGATCAATCAGATTACCGTGCAGGACGGGCAGATGAATCTGGTCTTCAGTGGGGCTACGGCGCATCTCAACGGACTTGAGATTACACCTGTATTGGTGGCCCCTTCCAATCTGAAACTGAATGGCCTGGATCTGGAGAGTGATCCGATCACGGCTGCATTGTCGTGGAATGCTATTGCCGATGACGTACAGTATAAGGTATACCGTCAGTCAACTGGAGCGGCCAAGGCCGAGCTGCTGGCAACCACGGATGCAACAACCTATACCGATAATAAGATTGACCTGGGCATGAATTATGTATATACGGTAACGGCTGCGGATCGTACAGGTACGGAATCGGTAGCATCCAATGCATTGCCTGTATCGACGATTGATTCATCTGTAGACAAGGCAGAGGTCCCTTCAGGTCTGTCGTTACAAAGCATCAACAAAAATGACGTCTCCATCACTTGGACGGAATCAACAGGAGCGCGTGCATACCAAATCTATCGTGCTGTGAAGCAGGATGGACCGTATGATCTAATCGCTCGCACCAAGGAGACGGCATACACAGACTCCACCATTCTCAGCACCATTCCTTATTTCTATAAAGTGGCGTCTGTGAATGCGGGAGGGGTATCGGAACTTTCGGCTGCACTCGAAACACCAGTAGCAACGACGCTGAATCGTGAAATGGAGTATCTGGACCGTGCTCCGGTCGCTGTAAAAACAGAGAACGGCAACTATATCGGCTGGCGCATGCTAGGCTTGGATGCCGAGACCATTGCTTTCAATCTGTATCGGGATGGTGTGAAGCTTAACGATGAACCGATAACGGGAAGCACCAACTTTACGGATGCCGAAGGCACCGATGCGTCCAAATACCGGGTCATGACGGTAGAAAACGGCATTGAAAAAGCGGCAACGAAGGAATTCGGCGTTTGGCAGGAGCAATACCTGTCTGTACCTCTGCAAAAGCCTGCTGATGCCTATACGAAAGACGGGCAGCCGTATTCGTATTATGCGGGTGATGCCAGCGTGGGCGATGTCGATGGTGATGGCGAATATGAGATTGTTCTGATGTGGTCGCCAAACAACGGCAAGGATAACTCCCAATCCGGATATACCGGTATTGTCTATATGGATGCCTATAAGCTGGATGGAACAAGATTGTGGCGAATCAATATGGGGCCGAATATTCGTGCGGGTGCGCACTACTCTCCATTCCTGGTTTATGACTTCGATGGTGATGGCAGAGCCGAACTGATGATGCGTACCGCAGATGGTACCGTCGATGGACAAGGAAAAGTCATTGGAGACGCCAATGCAGACCACCGGAACAGTTCCGGTTACGTTCTGCTTGGTGATGAATTCCTGACGGTGTTCGATGGTGAAACCGGAGCAGCACTGGATACGGTGGAATATGATCCGCCGCGTGGAGATGTTGCTTCCTGGGGCGATGGCTATGGAAACCGGGTGGACCGTTTCCTGGCAGCGGTAGCGTATCTGGATGGCGAACATCCAAGTGCCATGTTCAGCCGTGGATATTATACGCGTACTGTGTTGGCATCCTACAATTTCCGTGATGGAAAGATAAGCAAAGTATGGCGTTTTGACTCAAGCGACGATGGCTACGGCGAGTATGCAGGCCAAGGGAATCACAATCTCTCGGTTGCAGATGTGGATGGCGACGGTAAGGATGAGATTACATTTGGTGCGATGGCCATCGACGATAATGGCAAACCGCTCTACAATACGAAACTCGGTCATGGCGATGCCATGCATCTGAGTGATCTGGACCCGACACGTCCAGGACTGGAAGTGTTCGACGTACACGAACATAAAGATTCTAAGTATGGTATGGAAATGCGCGATGCGGCTACAGGTGAAATCCTCTGGGGTGTGTTCACAGGCATCGATACCGGACGTGGCATGGCTGCCGATATTGATCCGAACTATCCGGGAGCTGAGGTATGGGCTGCAACCATTACCAATGCTGAGCATATTCCAATCACCGGGCTTTACAGTGCTCAGGGGGAACTGATCACGACGAAGATTCCATCGTCCACCAACTTCGGCATCTGGTGGGACGGTGACCTGCTGCGTGAGCTTCAGGATGATATTCGTATCGACAAATGGGATTATGAGAACCAAACGACAGTTAATCTGCTGACGGCAACAGGTGCAGCTTCGAACAATAGCACCAAAGCGAACCCGAGTTTGCAGGCAGATCTGTTTGGAGACTGGCGTGAAGAAGTGATGTGGCGCAGTCAGGACAGCTCGGAATTACGCATTTATACGACGACAGATGAGACGGATGTGCGTATTCGCACGTTGATGCATGATCCAGTCTACCGCCTTGGGGTAGCTTGGCAAAATGTAGCCTATAACCAGCCGCCACATACCGGCTTCCATCTTGGAGTAGGCATGGAGCAGCCAGCGGCACCGAATATTCGTTATGTAGGTGGTCCGCAAGAAGTAGAAGATACGACACCTCCGGTCATTACAGGCATGCCTGCGGAACAGATGAGTGAAGAGGATGTACTCCAAGTTGATGTGAAGGCAGAAGATCCGGAGTCCGGGATTACTCTTCTGGAGTTGACTTGGGACGGTGAGGCCGTAGAACAGGGTGATGAGATTGCACTGACGGGTCTGGTGGGAAAACACACCTTTACAGCCAAAGCAGTTAACGGCGCGGGACTCATCACCGAGCTTTCCGTGGAAGTGACAGTCATCGCCGCAGACCAAGCCACAGGTGCACCGGGTGTACCTTCCTTGTCCGACGATAACCAACATGGCGACGGTTTGGCGGATGGAACATACACCATCACCATGAATATGTGGTGGGGGAATAACGGTACACAGTATAAATTGTATGAGAACGGTGAACTGATCGATACGCAGAAGCTCACGGCTTCAAGCCCTTCTGCCCAAAAGGCATCCACGGATATTTCGGGTCGGGTAAACGGTACGTATGTATATACTTGCGAACTAATCAATTCAAAAGGGACGACCGAATGCGCTCCGCATACCGTAATCGTTCGTGATGCAGCACCAGGGAAGCCGGTGCTCTCTCATGACAACTGGGATGGGGATGGAAACTACACGATTACGATGAATATGTGGTGGGGCACAAATGCCACCTCCTATCGTTTGTCTGAGAACGGTCAAGAGGTCGACAGCCAACCGTTGGCTGCAGCATCTCCGAATGCACAGACAGCAACAGCAGTGATCAAAGATCGTGCACCTGGCGAGTATGAGTACGTTGTGGAATGGATTAACGAAAGTGGATCGGTTTCTAGCGAAGTCATCACAGTGAAGGTCACACATTGATTAAAGTGATTTAACGATAAAGCACCTCTCTATCGATATAGGGTAACCCCTTGGGTAAGCCTTAGATAGAGAGGTGTTTTTTGGTTTTTTCAACATACACAATAATGACACAACTGTTTGATTATGAAGTTAGTGGGGAAAATTTGCTCGTGAAATTGTATTCCAACCTTCAATTAGGCGTTGCAGAGCCATTTTCGGATCGTCTTCTAGGGATAGCTATAGAGACTTTCAAAAATTGGAGAAGGATACAAAACATCCATGTGAACTATGCCATATGTTAATCCAACTATAGATTGACAGGAAAACCTAAAATGTAACACAGAAATAGGGAGGGATTAGACGCGATGGTTATGAGTTTGGAATTGAAAAATCAAATAGAGAAAGCCAGACATAACCTTCATATGTTGGTAGAGCATAACGAGGGTAGATTTGGACATCCCGATGTGCTTCAGCAGTCCATGGTACTGGATGAATTGATCAATGAGTATAATCGAATGCACTTAAGCAAGCCGAGGGCTTGATGGATATAGATGAGCTTTTTTTGCATGCGCACATGATAATAGCTGGAATAGACAGCAGGAAGAACGAATGCTGTATCATTCCAGTTCAATCATGAGCGCATGTTTTTTTTTGTTACTCCTCAATGCAACAGCCGCTTGGCTTCCAGATAAAGTACCTGAACGAACTTTTTGGTATTAATGCGGGTCTGAGACAAGGAGGGCTCCACATTGTTTTGTAGTTCCAGCATTTTCTTGCGAATCTCCGTAAAGTCAAAGAACTTCGACGCGTAATTCTCAAACTTCGGATGTGTGTAATCCGTGAGTCCGAGCGATACGACATGGCTTAATGTTTGGAAAATTGCACGGCGAACGCGCTGCTCAGATGCTTTAATCTCCTTCGTTACTTCCGCTGGTGAGGCATCGGAACCCAGTTTGCGTATGGCTACATTCTGGAAGATATCCTTAAGTGATGGGAACGTGTATGGAGAGAGCTTATGCTCCTCCGTTTCAATCTGCTCCAGGTATTCCAGCATGTCCAGCAAATCTCTGCTGCCCGCTTCTCCGATCATGCCCATCTCGGATAGCAGGAAATGTCCTGCGGTCGTAATTGTTTTGTCGGGGGCTGGTGTTGAAGCACGTTCGGAAGATTGCAGTCTAGACAGTCCTTGCAACGTACGCTGAATATCTGCGATGGATTGCTGCATACGCAGACGCTCGTCCACCAGACGCAGAACAGACAGGATCTCCAGCCGATTAATCGGCTTCGTAATATAATATTCGATGCCAAGCGAATAGGCTTCCCCGATCATATTTTTCGACTCAATCTGGGAGATCATCACGATCTTGCCATCGAACCTTCCTTCAAGTGCACGTATCGTCTGAATCCCGTCTCGCTGCGGCATGAGCAAATCAATCAGCAGTACATCCACCTTATGCAGCTCCAGCAGTTCAGCATGAATATGAGCCCCATCTTCGGCTTCTCCCACAATCTCACCGAGCCCCTCATCTTCAATAATATCCATCAGCATGGATCGAATCCCAGGATCATCATCCACAATAAAATAACGCATTTCCGTGTCCTCCTTTCTGATTAAGTTAACTCCTATATATTCCGTTCTCTGCATCTATAAATGATCTTTCCCTGCTATTAATGTCCCCTATTATCATACTTGGTTGTATATCCTGATGTGAAGACCCGTGCATGCTAACAAATATGTCAGATAAAGTGACAGTGAATGGATAAACGTTGCTTATTTATAAAAAATTTAAATGTTTCTGTGTAGGTATTTGTCGGTTTCCGTAGATGCCCCTGTAGTATAGGTAACATCCGAAAATGTGGATTCCGAGATATGCAGAATGGTACAAACGATCTCTTAACCTATCGTACTTCAGCACAAAACGGTCCGTCTGAGGCGATAGAACTGCATGCCTTTATGAAGTAGTATGAGAATTTTTCGCTCAGTCATACAGCTGGGGAACGCTTTTTAACGAACCATCAACGAAAAGGGGCATTGCCAATGGAGCAAACAATACAAGATATTATTGCAGTTTTCAATGATTTTCTATGGTCCAAGCTGTTAATCATCTTGTTGGTCGTATGTGGTTTGTATTTTACGACCAAGACCCGGTTCATGCAATTCCGCATGATTGGAGATATGGTGAAAGTGCTCAAGGAGCCAAAGAGCAAGGAGCCCGGCAAAATTTCGCCGTTTCAGGCATTCTGTATCAGTATGGCAGCGCGCGTGGGAACCGGGAATATTACAGGTATTGCACTGGCAATCGCACTGGGGGGACCAGGGGCTGTATTCTGGATGTGGGTTATCGCGATTTTTGGTTCAGCTTCGAGTTTTGTGGAGAGTACACTTGCTCAAATTTATAAAATCAAAGATAAGGGCGGATTCCGCGGGGGTCCTGCTTATTATATGGAGCGTGGCCTCGGGAAACGATGGATGGGGATATTGTTCGCAATTCTCATCACGTTGTCGTTCGGTTTGGTCTTTAATGCTGTGCAGTCCAACACGATTACAGTCGCATTCAAAAATTCATTCGGTATCGATCGGTTGACGGTAGGTATTATTATGGCCGTTGTGTTTGCGGCAATCATCATGGGTGGTGTTAAACGGATTGCCAAGGCGTCCGAATACATCGTCGTTGTTCTTGCTGTGCTGTATATTGGCGTGGCTGCATTTGTTGTTCTGTCGAACATCACACAGCTTCCGGCCATGATTGCGCTGATTGTGAAAAATGCCTTCGGCATTGAACAGGTCGCTGGTGGTACACTTGGAGCCGCGCTGATGAATGGTGTCAAACGTGGTTTGTTCTCCAATGAGGCGGGTATGGGTAGTGCGCCGAATGCTGCCGCTACGGCGGATACAACACATCCGGTCAAACAAGGGCTTATTCAGGCGTTTGGCGTGTTGACGGATACCTTGGTCATTTGTACAAGCACGGCCATGATTATTTTGCTATCAGGTGTATACAAAGGTTCCAATCTGGGTGGAATTGAATTAACTCAAGCGGCATTAAGTGTGCATATGGGTTCATGGGCGTCCGGATTTTTGGCAGTCATGGTGTTCCTGTTTGCCTTTAGTACGCTCATCGGGAATTATTACTACGGGGAGACCAATATTGAGTTTATCAAATCCAATAAAGGTTGGCTGTGGGTATATCGTGTGTGTGTTATCGCGATGGTGCTGTTCGGTGCCGTTGCCAAGGTCCAGCTGGTATGGGATTTGGCCGACCTATTCATGGGGCTGATGGTTGTGGTGAATCTGATTGCCATCCTGATGCTGTCCAAGGTGACATTCGATGCGCTGAAAGATTACAAGAAACAAAAGGCCGAAGGACGTGACCCGATCTTTACTCGGGACCGTATTCACATTCCGGGCGAAGTGGAATGCTGGGAGTCGGAGGCCGAGGTAGTAGGAACAAAATGAAGTGAAGTTGCTAAATAACGAAGAAATAACGGATACAAATACAACAAGAGATCCACATACACTACGATAAAAAGACAAATGAAACAGGACTTAGAATTTCCGTCACGGGGACGGGGATTCCAAGTCCTGTTTATTACATATAAAGTAGTTAATGTTCAGTATATCTGGTGGAATGGGTAACCATCCTATCGGGAGATGTACCTGCCCTTAATCGTTCACAGAGTAACTGATGAGTTGTTCAGACAGAGCTTTCATGCGTTCTCCGGCTTCATTCAGCTTCTCGATGACATCCGTAAAGGAGGATACGAGCGTGGCTTGCTCCTGAGAAGAAGCTGCAATCTGGGATACTTCGACTTCCATCTGTTTAATAACCTGTTGTACATCTTTCAAGCTGATATCAATATCGCTGGTAGCCTGTTTGGCATCGACAGAAAGTTTGCGCACTTCCGTTGCGACCACACCAAAGCCTGCTCCGGCTTCACCTACACGCGCAGCTTCGATAGCGGCATTGAGCCCAAGCAAGTTGGTCTGTTCAGAAATTTCACGAATGAACCCGGCAACCTTGTTGATCTGAGACGAATTCTTTACCGCCAGGCGTGTATTCTCCAGAATCTGTTCGCTGGTGGCCTGCAATTCCTCCGCATGAGCGGCAACGTGCTGGACCATTTCAACCAGGTTTCCATTAATCGTTTGGTTTTCTTGTATAATAGCTTCAAGCTGATTCTGGTTCGATTGATCATACGATACGCAGAAAATAGCAACGACCTGATGATTGTCATCAAAGATCGGTATATTAAGGACATCCAGCTCAATACCGTAGTATTCTGCCGGCAGGTGGGTCAGAGAGGCTTCGTTTCCGTTCTTGAGAGCGGTGAAGTTCTTATATCCATCCAAAAGAGGATCGCCTTCGTTGAATCCGAGATTGAACTTTTCAGTGGAGACAGAATACAATACCTTCTCGTGATCATACACCGTTAGACTGGCTGGTTCTCTAAGAATCAGACGGATATAAGGCATTACTTTCAAAAGGGCATCTACAACGTTCATAGTAGGTCGAACCATCCTTTCTTTATTTGGATTCTAAATTAGCAGTTGTAACTATGCTTATTGCTTTATCTTTCATCGGATAAGAGTGCGCTATCATGTACTCCTTTTTTCATAAAATATTGTCATTTTGAAGGCTGAATTTTAGAATATTTCCCATTTAAATGAATGTATTGGATATAAAATCTAGTTGTAACTATTTTTATATCAAGATATTTGTACGAACCTATATCGTTTATGGGACATGTGTCCATTGTATATGTAGATTCACACAGGGGGTTTATCCGAGATGAGAGAAATTATGGACTTTGGATTGCTGCGCCAGCTTGCGCGGGAGCATGGCCTGGATCAGGTGCTCGACGAACCTGCGCTTGCTGAATTAAGGTTGCTCGAAGCCTCCAAAGGTGAGATTATATGTGCCAAAGGTGAACGGCCCGAACGATTATATTTTCTCGTCCAGGGTAAGCTCAAGATTTATACAACACTGCCGAATGGCAAGTCTTTGTTGCTTCGTTTCAGTATGCCTCCTGCGCTGGTAGGTGATCTGGAGCTGGTCAATGGCAAGGAAGCCAAAAACACGGTGGAATCCGTCAATAAGAGCCTGCTGCTCGGTGTAAGCTATCGCTATCTCAAGAATACATATGCTGAAAACCCGAAGTTTCTCCATTTTATGCTCAGTCATGTGACCCACAAATTATATACCTTCTCGAATCTGTCGAGTCTTAATCTGCTTTATCCTGTCGAGAGCCGTTTTGCAAGCTATTTGTTGTCCACGATGGAGCAGGGGGAGCAGATCACAGAAGAAATCCAGACCTCCAAGCTAACAGAGCTGGCGGATATGCTGGGCACGAGCTATAGACACTTGAACCGGGTCATCCATGACCTCCGAGACCGTGAAATCATCCGCAAAGAACAGCGCAACATTGTCATCTGCAATCTGGAGCAGCTGCGCGAAATTGCGGGAGGTAATATGTACGAATAAATAAGGATAGTTCTGCTATTTTACAGCATTCTTAAACCATTAGTACGACAAAAACACCCTCTGCATGTCCTATGCCAGAGGGTGTTTTGCATCCACCTGTCGGTGGATGATCCATTTGAATTGCTGTGCTGTAGCTTTATGTTTGAATTGAATTAAATATCTCCACGCTGTTCGAATAGTTGAGCAATTTCCACGATGACCTGTGTGGCCTTCACCATATTATCCACTGATACATATTCGAATTTGCCGTGATAGTTCTCTCCACCCGTGAAGATGTTGGGTGTAGGCATACCCATGTACGAGAGCTGGGAACCGTCTGTGCCTCCCCGAATTGGGCGGATGACAGGTTCGATATCCAGGCGAGTCATCGCTTCATGTGCAATATCGACGATCTGGCGCACAGGTTCGATTTTCTCACGCATGTTATAGTATTGATCATTCAATTCAATGGAAATGCTTTTCTCGCCATATTTGCTTTTCAATTCGCCCACGACATCCAACAAATACGCTTTACGTTTCTCAAACTTCTCCCGGTCGAAGTCCCGGATGATGTAGCTCATCTTGGTCAGTTCGACGTCTCCCTCGATAGATAACAAATGATAGAATCCTTCATAACCTTCTGTGAATTCGGGAGCTTCCTCCGCAGGCAATCGGCGGTTCAACTCCATCGCAATTTTAGCGGAATTGACCATCTTGTTTTTGGCTGTGCCCGGGTGCACGTTGGTGCCCCGTACTGTGATTTTGGCAGCCGCCGCGTTGAAACTTTCGTATTCCAGCTCACCGAGAGGTCCGCCGTCCACCGTGTAGGCATATTTGGCGCCAAAAGCAGGGACATCGAACTTATGCGGCCCACGGCCAATCTCTTCATCCGGGGTAAAAGCAACACGAATCTTTCCGTGTTTTAATTCCGGGTGTTCAATCAGGTAGGCCATTGCCGTCATGATCTCGGTAATACCGGCTTTATTGTCCGCACCAAGCAGTGTTGTGCCATCTGTTGTAATCAGGGTGTGGCCTTTATATTCACGCAGTTCAGGGAAATCAGTGGTGGATAACACTACATCCAATTCCTGATTCAGCACAATATCCTGTCCATCATAGTTGTCGATGACCTGTGGTTTGACATCTTTGCCTGTGAAGTCGGTTGCTGTATCCAGATGTGCGAGGAAACCGATCACTGGAACATCCTTGTCGGTGTTGGATGGCAATGTCGCCATTACGTAGCCGTTATCATCCATGGTCACTTCCTGCAATCCAATGGATTTACATTCTTCAACCAGGTATTTACCCAAGACCAGCTGGCCTGGTGTGGAAGGGCAGGTTTCACTATTTTCATCGGATTGCGTATCCATTTGAGCATAGGTTGTCAGTCTTTGAATTAAAATATCTTTCACCAGTAATCGCTCCTTCGGCTCGGTTTATTATAGTTGGGTATATTATAACCTGTATGTCTGTATGGCTATCATATCATGTTTTAGATTCATTTAGAGTTGTGGTGAATGCATCAGAGGAAAGGGTCGACTAGGTATAAAAAAGGGTACTATCTCACAAAAAAGTACGTACTTGTATTTCTATAGGTTAGGTTCATAATAGTGATTGAGGATTTGAAGCAGGACAACTGCGGCAAGCATGGGCAGCTGTTTTCCGATCTGGAAAACAAGGAATTGCCTCAACATATATCATCATCATATTGAATAGGAGATGTAATTGAAATGACAGAGAAATTATTTTCCCCGTATCAATTCAAGGGACTTCAACTAAATAACCGTGTCGTCATGGCACCGATGTGCCAATATTCCGTTACTGCCAAAGACGGTATTCCGAACGATTGGCATCAGGTACACTATGTAAGCCGTGCGGTTGGGGGTACAGGATTGATCGTGATTGAGATGACGGATGTTGATCCGGACGGACGTATTACCGACAATGATTTGGGCATCTGGTCAGATGAACACATTCCTGCCTTTACCAAGCTGGTGGATGGCATTCACGCTTATGGCTCCAAGGTGGCGATTCAGATCGCGCATGCTGGACGTAAAGCAGAGGATGCGGCTCGACCTGTAGCTCCATCGGTGGTTACCTTCCCTGGAGAGAGCTTCAATACGCCACATGCTTTAACTACAGAGGAAACACAAGCTATGGTACAGAAGTTTGCGGACGGTGTACGCCGCGCAGTAGCTGCTGGGGTCGATGCTATTGAGCTGCATGGTGCACATGGTTACCTCATCCACCAGTTCCATTCTCCGCTGATGAACCATCGCGAGGATGCGTATGGACAGGATCTTTCCCGTTTTGGTGTCGAGATTATTCATGCAGTGAAAAAAGAAATGCCTGAAGATATGCCTCTGATTATGCGGATTTCGGCAGTGGAGTACGCTGATGGCGGATATGATATTGATCATACCATTGAAATTTCCCGTGCCTATCAGGCAGCAGGCGTGGATATATTCCACATTAGCTCCGGTGGTGAAGGGGCTTCCGGACAACGTAAACCGGGTAACTATCCTGGTTACCAAGTGCCTTTTGCTCGTCGTTTCCGTGAAGAACTGAACGTTCCTGTCATTGCGGTAGGTATGCTTGAGGATTCAGCACTGGCTCAAGCAGTTATCGGCAACGGTGATGCAGATCTGGTCGCGGTTGGCAGAGGTATGCTGCGCGATCCTTACTGGGCGACTCATGCAGCTCTGGAACTGGGTGTTAGCAAAGATAAAGCGCCTGTTGCACAGCCATATTCCCGCGGATACTGATCTTAATTAGAACATTTATATAAATGCAATTAAAAAGGGATGTCCCATAAGTCATGAACATGACGGAGGACATCCCTTTTCTGTATCATTACGATCTAACGAACCGAGCAGCTGTTATTAGCTGCAATTTCCACAGGTTTACGGATTAACGAATCGTAGGCACGTTTCTTCCTCGATCTTGGATCCTTCCCGGTGAGATCGATTCGTTAGCGCTTTGGCCTGAAAGTGAAATCACTTCGAGGGCACTCCACGTGTAGCTTCAAACACAAATTTCTGATCAGAACGCGAAGGTGCCTGTTTGGGATCGAAGTCAGCATATACAACAACGTCGATGAAACCGATCTGTTCCAGAATCATGCGCAGCTCCTCCACACCGTACCAACGTAATGCAAGCTGTTGCAGTTCTGTGGCTATGAGGGTGCCATGGCGCCACTTTTCATAGCGAATTAAACTTACTTTGTACTGCTGAAGCATATTGACTTCGATGTCTTTGCTCTCCATTGTAATCGTATCGCCATCCGGTAATTGAACAGTCGAGGTACCTGAGTAGTGTGAGGTCGTATTCGTTACATCGGGTAGAAAGAGGTCCAGCACAAGTCGACCTCCCGGTTCCAGATGTTGATACAGATTACGCAGGGCCTTTATGGAAGCCTGCCTGTCTTGAATAAGTAGCAGGGAGCCTGCGGCGATTATAATGACTTCATACCGGTAAGGAAGATCAAGTGTCTCCAGATCAGCAGCGAACAATTCAGGCATGGGCAATCCCCACATGGAGCAAAGAGCACGGCATGAATCGAGCATATCCGTTGAATAATCAAGACCGTCTACGTTCAAACCAGCCTCAAGTAATGGAATCAGCATTCGACCTGAGCCAGACATCGCTTCCAGGATGCGTCCATTGCAGTTCGTCAGATAATTACGGTAAAATTCAATATCGCCTCCAAGGGAGTGGCCAACAGGCTTGGTGGCATTATAAACCTCAGTACATAACGGACCATAATAACTAAAAGACATGTAACGTTTCCTCCACAACATAATTAAAATGAGAATGTGGAAGGGACTAGCTACGAAATGTTTATCCCTTCCGGCAACGGTTGGAATTGAATTTTTCAGAGCAGACTATCATAGGGAATCACGCACCTTTTGTGTAATATATTCCAATTATAGGGTGGGGTTGAGAGTGGGTCAACAGAGTACCTGCCATAATACCTGTTGTTAGCAGAATTTATTTGACACTCATCACTTCATTTCGAACAATAAGTTAAAAGGGGATTTTGCATCAATTCCATGAGCGATAAATGGAATGATGCAAAATACTGATATATATCTAGGAGGAGATATCATGGAATCTTCAAGTGCATTGCCAGATATTCGGGAGCAGCTGTTGCTTCACGCGCCTGTGGAGAAAGTATGGGGGATTGTATCGACGTCAAAAGGCTTGGGATCATGGTTTATGCCAAGCAATCTAGAGCCAGTGGAAGGGCATGAATTTATACTGGAAGCTGGACCCTTCGGAAAATCACCGTGTAAAGTTACGGAAGTTCAGCCGCCACGCAAGCTGTCATTCCAATGGGGTAAGGACTGGACGCTTACGTTTGAACTGACGGAGCAAGGACAAGACACCGACTTTACCTTGATTCACAGTGGCTGGGACGCGGACAAACTGACTGAATTTGGACAGGCTCATGCCATCATTCGTGAACGGATGGAGCAGGGATGGACTGGAATTGTGCAGAAACTGGCCCAGGTCGTTGGACAAGCGTAAGGAAACGAGAAAAGTAAAACAGATAGCCAACAAGTTCAAAAAAGTCACAGGTCCTACTCCGGTCTGCATTCCGGTAGCTGAGCCTGTGGCTTTTTTGACGTTAAAATATCATGTAAGAACTATTTCCGTCAGCAACAGAAACGTGTAACATGGAGTTATAGGTATAAAACGACAAAATTAGACGTCTCTCGCCATGGAGGCGGAAGGATTACATAGATGAGAAAACACTGGATTATGCTCACCATTAGCTTTATATGTATTGTTGTTTTTCCTCTGGGTTCCATTGTACAAACGTTATTTACCGAGCGCGGCAACCCTCATGCGAATGATGGGGTTATGGACCTGACCGGCTGGAATTTCGATAGACAGGGGGCTGCTTCCCTGGATGGTACGTGGGATTTCTATCCGGGCCAATTGTTGGCACCCGTTGACTTTGAGGCGGATGTCTCCGGACGCAAGCCACTTTCCAAGCCTCTCCCCATCCATGTCCCATCCCGATGGAATGGAACTCTTGGAGAGGCGCACGGGTATGGGACCTATCATTTGCGTGTTCGCATTCCCCCGAGATTAGAGAAGAACGATTATGGGATACGTACTCAAAATATCCGCATGGCCCATCGTTTATTCATAGATGGCAAAGAGATTGGCGGCAAAGGGCTGCCAGGTACAACGGAAAATACCGATATTCAGCTCAATTTGCCTTTTACGGGATTTACCTCCATAGAAGGTGATATCGCAGATATTATCATTCAGGTATCGAATTACAGCTACTCGTCTGGCGGCATTGTTGCATCCATTTTGTTCGGAGACGAGCACAGCATTCTGAAAGGCCAACAGCAGGACTGGCTCAAGGATCTGATGACACTGTTCGGATTTATTCTGCCAGCGGCCTTCTTCCTGATGCTCTTCCGGCTGCGGCGCAGTGAGAAAGAGCTTCGGTATCTAGGGTTATTCAGCCTGTCCGGTGCAATGTACGCATTAACTCATGGAGAGAAGTTGCTGGGAACCCTGTTACCATTCTTACCGAATAATGATATTCTGCGGCTGCAATTACTCAGCGCGGCTCTTGCGTATTATTACTTGCTACGTTACATGGATGCACTTGTTCCTGGAGCGGTACATCAATGGTTTGTTCGCTTGGGTGTGGTTCTGGTAATAGTCCAATGCGTGGTAGGCCTTACATTGTCTCCTGTTCTATTCTCATTGTTGGAGCTGCCTATGCTGCTGATTTCACTGGTGGTGATTGGTTACACGCTGCGAGCTATGCTCCACTGGCTGAAAAAGCAACCGAACGACGGTCATTTTGTCCTAATGAGCATGATGAGTATATTTATGGTGGTTGTGCTGCACACCGTTGGTGCTTTCACCACCGTGGATACGACATTTCTTGCGCTGTACGAGCTTCTGTTATTCGTCTTTGCACAGATGATTCTAACAGCGACCCGATTCGCACAATCATTCCGTGAAGTTGAAGCATTGTCTGAACGTTTGCTTGCCATTGACATTCTCAAGGATGAGTTTATGGCCAATACGTCCCATGAACTGAGAACTCCCCTGCATGGCATCATTAATATAGCTCAATCGATGCTAGAAGGGGCGGCCGGGGCGGTCACACCCAAGCAGGCCAAAAATCTGTCCATGATCACCTCCACTGGAAAGCGGCTTTCGCTGCTGGTAAACGATATTCTGGACTTTTCCAAGCTCAAGAATGGTGAAATTGAATTAAAACGGAGTGCTGTGGACCTCGAATCAGTTGCCCGAACGGTCGTTGAAGTCTCCGGTTTTACCTTTGAAGATAAACCGGTTGTACTGATCCAACAATGGCCTCCAGCGTTGCCGTTGGTTGAAGCGGACGAGGATCGCCTAAGGCAGATTCTGTACAACCTGCTGGGCAATGCGTATAAGTACACGAAGCAGGGTGAGATTCGTATCTATGCTCGTGTGGATGGAGCTATGGTGACGGTATCTGTCGCCGATACAGGTGTCGGTATCACCCGAGATAAACTGGAAGACATATTTCAGTCTTACGAACAGGGCAATGGAACAAGTGAGAGGGTTAACGGGGGAACTGGTCTTGGACTGAGTATCACTCGCAAACTGGTCGAGCTTGGGGGAGGGACCATCTGGGTAGAATCGGAGCTAGGTGAAGGTTCGACTTTTCATTTTACCCTGCCTGTTGTGCAGTTTCCTTTGCTGCAAGCGAGTTCGAGGCCTGTTGCAGCCCAATATGTATCTACCCAAGAAAGAAGAGCGCAGGATACGGCAGCAGCTGTGGATTGGGATGAGACGGATGATAATCTGGAAGCAGAGCATACCATTCTGATTGTGGACGATGATCCTGTGAATCGACAGGTATTGTTCAATCTTCTATCAACGGAACGTTACCGTGTCATTGCAGCAGATAGCGGGGCAGCAGCACTGAAGCTTCGTGAAGAACACCCCTTCATTGATCTTGTCATTACAGACTGGATGATGCCGCAAATGTCCGGGCTTGAGCTGTGTCGCAAGCTGCGTGAGAACAGTTCCTTGTCCGAGTTGCCCATTCTAATGCTGACAGCTCGTGGGCTGCCAGAGGATATCAAAATGGGATTCCAGGCAGGAGCAAATGATTTTCTGAGCAAACCTGTGGATGCAGGTGAATTGCGTGCAAGAGTACGGACGTTAATTGAGATGCGTACCTCGGTACAGGAGGTTGTTCGTACGGAAATGGCTTTTTTGCAGGCCCAGATCAAACCGCACTTTCTATATAACGCGCTCAACGTCATCATAGCGACATGCGCCGTCAATCCGGATAAAGCGACCGATTTGCTTATTGAACTGAGTCATTACTTGCGAGGAAGTTTCGACTTCCAGAACCGCGACCAACTAGTTCCACTAGCGAAGGAACTGGAGTTAGTGGAGTCCTATGTACATCTGGAACAAGCACGTTTCGAGGAACGTTTGGTGGTCCATTATGATATCGACCCAGATGTTCGTCTTTACCTGCCACCGCTTAGTATTCAACCGCTTGTGGAGAATGCGATTCGTCACGGGGTGATGGAGCGTGCTGCAGGCGGTACGGTTAACCTTGGCATTACCAGGGAAGATGAGCACATCGTCATTGTGGTAAAGGATGATGGAGTAGGTATACCTCCTGAGCGTTTGGCTCAGGTAAGTTCAGGGCGAATCGAAGGTCCTGGAGGTGTAGGGCTACAGAATATTAATCGGCGCCTGTTGTCTTTATATGGTCAAGGGCTGGAGATTCAGAGTCATTCGGGGAAAGGAACGCTAATACGTTTTCGCATACCTGTGGAGAAGAAAAGTGGTTCCAAATAATGGGCCGAGTTAGGCGAATTTGGTTAACAGATTATTAAACGAATGCCAAGATAATCGGTATTCCCATTGAATAATTCACGGCAGGAGGCTGGAAGAGCGATGAAAGCCATTGTAATCGATGACGAGAAACCGGCGCAGCTTCATCTGGAGCGCCTGTTACGATCGGATGGGCGAATTACCCCCGTGCAGTGTTTTTCAACAGCCCGTGCCGGTCTGGATTTTCTGGCAAAAGAGCGTGTGGACGTTGTATTTCTGGACATTGGCATGCCGGAAATGAATGGACTGGAAGCGGCTGAATATATACAGCAATTGGACAGCAGTACTCGCATTATATTTATAACGGCTTACGCCGATCATGCGGTTGAAGCCTTTGAACTTCAGGCGCTGGATTATGTGCTGAAGCCGGTAAGTTCAGCGAGGCTTGCCAAAACGATCGATCGCATTGCCGCAGGCATGATATCCTCATCCTCTCAGGTTGCTGCAACTGCTGAGGTTCTGGAATCTGAGGCTGTGGAGTTGGATACCCGTGTGCCTGGATTGCTTACTTTTAAACATCTGGATATCTACAGAAGCCTGGATCAGGAAGCAGAGAAGCACAAGTGGCGCACAGCCAAATCGCAAGAACTGTTTGCTTTTTTGTTTCACCATAGAGGGGATTGGGTAAGCAAAGAGATTCTGCTCGATAAGTTGTGGGCGGATGTCTCGCAAGAGAAAGGGCTAACGCATCTGCATACTTCCGTTTATCAGATCCGTAAACTGCTGAAAGAATGGAACATGACGGGCAAGTTGGAATACAACATGAACCGCTATCGTTTGTTATCGGGTAATCTGGTGAGTGATGTAGAGCAGTTCGAGCAAGGTATGACATACGCTGACGTTACATCAGACAATGTCGATCAACTGCGGGATATCGTCCCCCTCTACCGTGGTGACTATCTGGAGGAGCATGATTATCGCTGGGCTCAAGCCAAAGCGAGAGATCTGAGAAGTAAGTATATAGGACTGGTTATGGATATCGCGGAATGGGACATGAAGCATGGACGGGGCAAGGAAGCGATGGAGCAGTTGAGTGAACTACAGGAACGGGAGCCATATGCCGAAGAAATCTGCCGATTAATGATGAGGGTAAGTGCATCCATGGATGATCAACAAGCCATACTCAGAATATATCATTCATTTACGCTGACCCTGCTTGAGGAACTGGGACATCAACCGGAGCTGGAGACAAGCAGGCTGTATGAAGATTTAACGGCAAAGTAGGCAGAAGTTCAGGCAGGAGGATGAAGCATGAAGTTATTCATACATCGCAAAGATTTGCGCACAGATGACCTGGTCGCATTCGATTATTTACTGCACCAGGATGCAGAGAGTCTGCATGTGCTCATCTATGATCCGTTTCTGCTGCGGCAAGGTCGTGAACAGGAACATAGTGGAGTGAATTTTCTACAGCATGCTGTAGAGCTTGGTAAGCGGTACCGCGAGTCAGGCCGTACGCTGCACATGGCTTATGGCAAACCAGCTGAGGTGATTGATTATATTCTCGAACAGATGCAAGGTCGTATAGATGAAGTTGTAGTTCATCGGGATATGACCCCATATGCAATTGAACGGGACCGTGGAATACGCAAGGTAACCGAGGAACGAGAAGTCACATTTACGCAGCTGACGGATCATCTGCTGATGGATTTGAAGGGATTCGCTGATTTTACGGGCAAGTCCGAGCCATATAAAGTATTTGCTGCCTTCCACCGACGCTGGGTGGAATTCATGAATGAGCATCCTAATCCAGCTTCAACCACTACGGTTGCAGAGGTGAAGGTCAGTGATCAGCAGATAGAATGGCCAGAGACCTTCCAGGTACCACAACAATTGCTGGCATATGATGTATCTGATTTGAATGATCCTCATCTAATGTTGGATGGATTTTTATCTGATAGAATTGCCGATTACGGCGACCATCGGGATGAATATGAAGCTTATGAACCGAGCCGGCTCAGTTCTTATGTAGCTGTGGGGGCTGTATCCATCCGCAAGATGTACGATGCTGCGAAACGCACGGAGCATTCGGACGAGTGGATCAGACAATTGTGCTTCCGCGACTTCTATCTGTATCGGGCGGTGTATGAGAGTCATTATTTTACATATGAAAAGGTATACGATCTGTCGCTGCTCAGCGAGGTTCACTTCGAACGATGGTGCAAGGCCGAGACAGGCATTCCGATTATCGACGCAGCGATGACGGAACTGAATGAGACTGGACATATGCCGAATCGGCTTCGTATTTTGACCGCAATGTTTCTTACCAAAAATCTGCAATGCCCGTTTACGCTAGGTGAAGCGTATTTCAGACGCAAGCTTCGTGACTATGACAATATTCAAAACCGGGGCAACTGGCTGTGGTGTGCATCACTTGGCGAGAATGCAGCTCCATACTTTCGGGTGAACAATCCGGCGACACAGTCAGAGAAGTATGATCCCCAAGGGGATTATATCCGCAAATGGCTGCCTGACCTGAAGGATTTGCATAGCAAAGAGATTCATCAGCCTCGCAAGGATGCCATTGTGGATCTGAAAACCTCAAGACAATCGGCTATTGAGATCTATAAACAAATTCTAGCTAGTCGTCAGCATTGAAGTTTACCATTTTCATCCCAGTGAACCAGCAATATTTTGGACAGATACGAAACAAGCTCGCAGGCCGCGTCATAGCGGTCTTTTTTACATATATAGACATGAAAAGACTGTGAAACATGTTGAATATTTAGGAACTTTTAAGAATTTGGACTACCCATCTTAAGCTTTATGCTTTTTAATAGATAGTGTGCTTATCGTATTAAGTCATCTTAGACATATCAACGAAACATATTAAGGAGAAACGCTAATTATGAGTGAAACAATCAAAAGAGAGCGAATCCCAGAGCTGAATCTCGTACGGGCAATGGCGATCATCGGCGTGCTGTGTGTGCATTCCACTTCATATGCGACGGTAGACATGACGGGTTCAGGGTATTACTGGCTGTACAATTTTATTAATATTTTTATGAAATATGGTACACCAACGTTTATTTTCATGAGCAGTTTTGTACTGTTCTATAACTATTATTCTCGCCCGCTAGATAAGAAGCTGGTCAGCAATTTTTACAAAAAAAGATTTGTTTACATTTTACTACCGTATTTTCTATTTTCATTATTGTATTTTGTTATCCTGCACTTCACGCATTATCAGGGCCGTCCGTTCGGAGAATCAGCAGTAAGCTTCATAACAAAACTGTTCACCGGCAAGGCGTATACGCATCTGTACTTTGTATTTATTAACATGCAATTTTATCTGTTATTCCCGTTGGTATTGTGGCTGCTCAAGAAATATCCCTCAGTCGTCAAATGGTCGGTACCGATTGGGTTACTCATTCAGTGGGCATTTATCGTAAGTAATAAATATGGCTTCC
The DNA here is from genome assembly GCF_058408365.1 of Paenibacillus sp. MDV22-iso6. NCBI lineage: Bacteria > Bacillati > Bacillota > Bacilli > Caryophanales > Paenibacillaceae > Paenibacillus > Paenibacillus sp. MDV22-iso6. The sequence continues at coordinate 163,799 of NZ_JBZVDZ010000003.1, forward strand.
AGGTGCCGAACAAGGGAAGTTGGGCATTCTCGTACTTCTCTTATTTCATGCTGGGTGCATTTATCGGGGTATACTTTCCGAAGATTAAACAATGGTTTGTCATTAGTCGGGAAAATGCAACCAAAGCTCGTGTAGTTTCATGGATTTTGCTGTGGGCGGTATGGATTTTTGCCGGACTCGGCCATGTATACATTTATTATCTGTTGCGCCTGAAGATTGCGACATATAACACGCTGTGGTACGAGTTTTTCTGGAATCTGCATACGTTCGCCTGTGCGTTGGTGCTCATTCAGATTGCGTACCTTCTCTATCGTAAAGGACCATCGCTGATCGTTAAGCCGCTCAATCGGCTTGGGGCACTGTCCTTCGGTATTTATCTGATACATCCATTCTTCCTGTTGATCTATCGGAATTATCCACCACAAACCGGGGTATCCTGGCTGATTCACCTGTGGTACGCCGGAGGTTTTGGTGTGGCGTTAATCGCATCGTGGATTGTGGTTGGACTCACGGCAAGATTTGTTCCGTTTGCATGGGTAATATTCGGCAATTTGCCAAAACCGAAGCCACGTCTGGTACCACAACAAAACTCGGGACAACTCGACGTTCGTTAAAATATTTATGCTAATACAGGAATAATAAACCGTTTCTTGGTCGACCATTAGGGTTGAGCGGGGAACGGTTTTTTTGATTGCCGATTAGATTCATACATGGGGAACGGATGTTTCTTTTTCATAAGCGAAGGGTAATGAGAAGGCGGAACACAATTTATCATTTGATAAGCAGATAACTTTAAGAACAGGATTAAGGTGAGAACAATGACAACATGTGAACAATGCGGGAAACCGATGCAAGATATATTGGAATACGTGGAACACATCCTTCACGAATGCGTGGGGCAGACCCAGGAGTACAAGACAAAAGACTATGGGACATCTGGCTATGAGTGTGTTGGCGAGCAGATGTGATACAATAGAAAGAAACCGGATTCATACGGAACCGAGGTGACAACATGGAGATGGGCTCGGCCCCTTTCCGGCAGGAAATGACGGAACATGAAGCGCAACTGACCAAGACATGTATGTATTGCGGGCAAAAGCGACCTTTGTCCGAATTTCGACGAAGAACCGGAAAGCGGGCTGGCCCGGGAGCCAGACGTGGCGCTTGTCGCGACTGTCGTCAGCTCGGTGGACAAGCCGATAACGATAATACCTCACTCCGGCCTACGGATGAGGCGATAAAGAGTCATAAAGGTGCTGCGGCTGCACGGCCTTCTGCATCTGCAAGTCATACAGCAGAACGGATCGTGGATACAGCAAATAGTACGCCTTCTGTTGCTTCTACTTCAGAAAGACATGGGGAGTCTAAGCCGTCCGTATGTTCATCTTCTTCGATGGAAGGTGAAACGGCTGACTTCGTTGCTTCTTCAACTGTTTCTTCGCCTTCGAGCAACCGCAAGAAGAGGAGAAGGAGGAGAAAGGCGAAGCGCCCAGAGCTGCATTCGGGTAATGAGCAGACGGAATCGCTCTCCCGAACTGAGGTGGAGAGCGAGAAGGTAGATCAGCCGCAAACGGGGGCTGATCTGCAAGAGAGGGATTCGCAGGTGATTACAGCGAATGCTGATCCATCTGCGAAGCGTGCCAGCGCGCGTATAGCCGCTGGCACGGATCGGGCCGCCGAGCAGGAGATTGCGGCGGCGAAGGCTCTGCTGCTAGCCAAGCCGCAAGGCCCGGCAGCAGAGCCAGGGGCTGCGGATCAGCAGACCGCAGCCAAACGCAAACGCAAGCGGCGCCGCAAACGTGCTGCCGCGCTGCCGTCCGGCGCAGGACAGGCCCGCAGCATAGCTGAGGCCAGTGCGCCGAACCTGAGCGACCGTGGCGATGCCGCGGTCGCCGGACCCCCAGCAGCAGCCGCGCAGCCTGCCGCTGCTGCAAAGCCCGCCCCCGGCCAAGCGCCGGGCACGGCCATGGAGGCTGCGCCTCCTGCACCCGTGCGCCAGCCAGGCTCGCCCGGGTCAAAGCCACGCCCGGCACGCAAGGAGCGTGCGCCTAAGGCAGGCGGCGAAGACGCAGCCCGTGCCGGATCATCCGGGCAGCGGGCGCCAGTGCATTCCAGCCGCAGCCATGGGGCTGGAACGGAAAGCCGTCCCCGCCGTCATACTCCGGCGGTGCCTGTAGCGATTGATCCGGAAGATCCGTCATCGCTTCGGACGAATCGGCAGGGCATGGTGCGCATGCGTGGCAAGACGGACAAAGGGCGGCGCTGGCATCAGGAAGTGGATATGGAGCTGGCGGTCACGTTGGTCAAGGAAAAAGCCGCTGTTGTGGTTAATCGGTACACGATCCGCCGATTGTTTAGCAACAAGGATTTCAAACGGTTTATTTTGACCCGTGATAACTATACCTGCTACTTCTGTGGATCGTATGGAGACACGATTGACCATCTTCTGCCACGAGCTAAAGGTGGGCATACCACCCCACTTAACTGTGTCTGCGCCTGCAATCTGTGCAACCAGTCCAAAGCAGCGATGGATGCCGAAGAATTCATGCGTTCCGGTATTCCCGAGTGGAATGCTGCGCATCAGGAAGAGCTGAATGAATTGGCAATGCAGGAAGCTCAGCTAGAATAAACGGTTTATGCGAAATACAAATACTTCCCCAAGCTTGTTCACTATGGGTTTCAAGCGGGATATCCGATATAGAGAGCACACCAAGACTGAATAGGTCAGGGTGTGCTTTTTTGTTTTTTAGCTTCGCTGGTGAAATTTCTTCAAATTGACAACGGTACAGCGCTCATATGTACGTTATACTGGGGAGAACTGAGCCGTGAAACTTCACATCCGTTTACCAGATGTATTTTATAATGGGCACCACATCTTTAGTAAATTTGAACTGTATAGATTGGAGGGAAGCAGATGAACCCGGCATCTTTGGACATCATGTCCTATATTACGGAAGAGAATATTCGTTTTTGGCTGGAGAAGTTTCGCTCCCTGGGCCCTTTACCGGCAATTTTGCTTACCTTTATGAAATCGTTCGTGCCCCCGCTGCCTACACTGCTCATTGTTGGGGTTAACGGAGCCGTGTACGGGCTATGGGCAGGAATTTTATATTCATGGATCGGGATGGTACTCGGCTGTACCGTTACGTTCCTGATTGTACGGGAGATTGGAAAGTCGGCTTTTGTGGAACGTTGGGCTAATAAACCCCGTGTGCAGCGCAGCATGGTATGGATTCGGCGGAATGCGTTCAGTTATGTGTTTTTGTTGAGTATTTTTCCGGTTGGTCCGTTCGTCATTATTAATGTAGCGGCAGGTATTGCGCGGATGAGATTAATGTCCTTCCTGCTTGCGGTGAGTTTTGGCAAAGCCATTATGATCTTCTGTGTGACGTATATCGGTTCCAATGTAGCTCAGTTTATGGAGCACCCTGTGCGATGGGGCGGCGTGTTGTTGTTTATCGCGGTATCCCTTTGGGCAAGTCGGAAGTTGGAGCGGCACTTCACCCGTTCATCATCGAATCGTGAGGAAATGAATGATCTGAGTCACTCCTCTGGAAAGTCTATTTCGTCGTAAACTTACGATGAAACAATTACGTACTCGATTTTGAATGGTTAAATTTGGATATGACCAGTTGTTTAGACTGTTTGGAGGGGATAAGCATGATTGACAATATCTTTGATTTTGATCAGGAGCTGTACCGTATGGATGAGGACGAGCTGCGTTCGTTATTGCGTACGCTCTATCTCAGCGCAGATATGGCAGTCAGTCATCAGTCAGCGGAAGGACATTCTGTTCATTTTGCAACGAAAATACAGTCGATATTTAAGACATTGGACGAGAATCGGAACCGGGAGAAAGCTGAGAAACAGGAATTGATGGCACAGAAACCACGTGAAATTCATATAGCGATTGGAGAATCGCCGCTAGGTAGCATTAAAGTTGCGATGGGCAAGGTTCCAGGTCGCTCGGAGCGGCGGTTTTTCTCTATGAATGACTACTATGCCATCGGTCCATTGGGCGATCTGACGAACAAGGCGGATTTACACCGCAGGCACCTCTGGCTACTTGAGAAACTTTATTTGGGTGAGCATGGAAGATATGCCGTCCGAGGCATGGATGAGCTGATTCAATTAAACAACATGTTGAGTTCAATTGATGAAGATACACGCATCACCATCTGGTATGCGAATAATGCTCATGAGAGAACAGGGCTTTTATATGCCATGCATTTGCTGCGTGATAGGCTGGGTCCTATCTATTTGATCGAGACCAGTGCATTATATCAGGAATTATTTAATAATTCTGAAGTTCAGCATGATGTTCTTAGAACAGGTGAAATTTTTTCTGAGAAGTTGTTAGCGATGTGGCAGCACTGTGTGAATGCCGAACCGTTGTCATTGGAGGAACGCAGACACATGGAGCAAGAGTGGGTGGATTTGGCTGTACAGCCTGGACTTCTGCGTTTAATGAAGGATGGCCAGATTCAGAGTGTGCCCGAAGACGCGATTGATGAGTACATTATGCAGAAAGCCAGAGAAGTTATGTTAACAAGACAGCCGGGCGAGTATATAAAATCAGCCCGCCTCGTAGGTGAGGTGTTGGGCCATCTCGAACAAGCTGTCGGAGACGCATTCATTGAATACCGTGTTCGACAGTTGATCATACAAGGACGGCTTGAGATGGAAGGGAAGCCACATGCCATGCGATTCTACAGTGTGAGGCTCCCCCAGTAACCCAAATATGGACTGTTCCCGGTAGTTTTTTTTATCCAGGAGCAGTCCATTTATTCTTTCATGTCTTATTCTGATTCCATAACTCCAATAGTGGCCCCTCTTGTCCATAGACTGGATCTGTATCCGGGATGGGAACCTCGTGAATTTCACGCAGAACTTTGGGACGCTCTCCCGGTTCACCCGTTCGGGTATTATAGCTCATGCCACCTGGGTAGGCCCCTGCAATGCGGAAATCACGGCTCGCACTCAGCCGCTTATGTCCGGTTCCCGCAGGTAATACGACCACATCTCCTGCATGAAGACACACAACCTTTCCATGTTCCCCACCAAGAATGAGCTCAACCCAGCCACTCACCACTGCAAGTACTTCATGAGCATTGCTGTGAAAATGATGATAATCAAACACACCGTTAATCCAGCTGTTTCCCCATCCGTTTTGGTTCAGCAACGACTCTGCACGAGCTGAATTTGTTGCCCAAATTCCTTTATACAGAAGTACAGGCAGACTCGGATGATTGGGGATCACACCATCGTCCTGAAATAACATCGTTTGTACATTGTTGATGGCCTCTTTCATCGTAAATATCACCTCTCTATGGCATTACCCGTTTATTTCTGGAGAAGAACAAAAAACAATTATAAAATGATACAAAATGTATCGCTTTAAGGTTATAATCAGAACATAGACTCTCTTCAGTGAACTTGTTGTATTAATCCCAAGGGGGAATGTGCTTGAATATTGTCATTACAGGGGCTTCTGGATTTGTAGGATTTAACCTTTCACAGTATTTGGCGCAAAAGGGCCATCGAATCACCCTGGTGGACCAGGATGATTATTGTCAGAGGCTTGTTCACAGCTCTCCACTTCATGAGATGGCCTTTATCTGTTGTGATCTCGCGAAGGACAGATTCAGCTTGCCGAATGAAACAGACTATATTATTCATCTGGCAGCCATGCCACACGTTGATTATTCGTATCATCACCCCGGAGAAGTGTTTCGTAACAACACCCTCAGTACACAGGCCATTCTGCAATACGCCTCCGATCACCATATTCCCTTAGTGCTGGCTTCATCCGTTGAGGTATACGGAGGGGAGATGGGGAGAGTGTATCACGAATCCGATGAATATGCGCCAGTATCCCCGTACTCCGCTTCCAAAGTAGCCTGTGAGATGCTCGCACGATCCTACGCTCAATGTTACCAGCTTCCTGTAAAAATATTTCGTTTGACCAATCTCTATGGACCTTGGCAGTTGCCGGACCGGATTATCCCGCGTAATTTTGGCCGAATGATGGACGGCCTTCCTCTGGATATTCAGGGATCAGCTGTACGTGATTTTCTGTATGTGGATGATGCGCTGCGAGCGATTGAACAGATTATGCTGAATGGACAAGATCAGCAGATTTATAACATTTCGACAGGGCAAGGAACAACCATGCATGAGATCGGAGATCATTTGCACCAATTGCATACTTCTAATGGAACGGCGGAGATTCGGGAGCAGGAGCCCACCCAGTCCAGAGGTTCGAGTCTGGTCGTTCACTCGGGAAAATTACGATCAGAGACCGGATGGTTTCCCCAGACGACGCTGGAGCAGGGACTGGAGCAGACCTTTCGATGGTATCAGGAACATCCCGAATGGGTAAGACAATTCAGCCGTGAATACCACACGACAAGAGAAGCACGCAGCTTTATTATCGATATGGCGAGATATGCAGTTCCGGCTATCTAACCAGGGCAAAAAAAGCCAGGGAAGGGTTTAGTGAATAACACCTTCCTTGGCTTTTTTGCGCCCCCGTCGAATCCCGGCTTTCAACCAGTATGGACGGTCGGGCAATGATCCTATATTTACTGCACGAATTGTCGTGCGTGTTCACGTTTAACGAATGGATCTAGTGATGTTTTTTTACATCAGCAATTTTGTCCTGCACAGCACCTTTGGCTTTGTCTTTCTTGCCCTCAGCCTGAAGGGATCTGTTGTTAGTCGCATTACCGATCTGATCTTTCACTTCGCCTTTCGCCTTGTTGATGCCTGCTTTGATTTTATCGCTAGTTGAATTACTCATATCGAACATCTCCTTCGTTTCTGGTGTAGTCCTTATTAACCGGGATGTCCGTATTCTAAACGTTGCTATTGTGATACGAGCAGAAATTTCTTCTGGATATTCTGTCAGAAATGATCTGTACGAAGAGTCAGTATAAGTATAGGCATTGCCTAATGGCGTGCTTCATTAAAGGAATGAGAGGATGTTATGACATGAGCAATTATATTGGAAATGGTGCGTATTGCTACGCCAATTCAGCTTCAATGCTGCTGTCGTCCATTGGAGAAAAGGTAGACCCCGGTCTGCTTGAAACGTCGGTGGCTTTTCAATAGGGGCCTTTCGAACGCAGGAAGACCTTCTCTTTTTTGATAACTGTACCTCTAGTCCTGATCTGGCCATCAGCAAGGCGATGAGCATTCTGGGATTTAGTGTGCGCGAAAGTGTGCAATCACGGGGTACAGAGATGCCTGTAGATGAGCTAAGAGAGGCTTTGAAGCAGGGTCCTGTAATGATGGGTCCGCTGGATATGGGCAAACTCGTCTACAATCCCAACTCTCCCAACCTGGGTGGTTGCGATCATTATGTAGTGGCGCTGAATATGGAGGGCGATGAAATATGCCTGCATGACCCGGCTGGATTCCCGAATGTCTTCCTGACATTGGATATACTTGAGGAAGCATGGAAGTCTGAATTCCCGTGGAGCAGCGGTGTGTATCGACGATGGTTGAGTCCTGAACGCATTGAACAGCCTAATCTGGAGGAGATTAACCGCCGCGCTTTTACTTGGTTCAAATCAACCCTTACAGAACAGATCCATGATATTGCTGCACAGGAAGGACGAACCGGAGCTTCAGCAATTCTACATAAGGCGGAACAGGTTCGTGCTGGAGCAATCGATGGTAATGAGTGGGCTCATTATGTGTATTTTGCTCTGCCAGTAGGCGCGCGTCGTGCCCATGATTATGGGTTATTTTTTAAAACAATCCATCCTGACCTTTCTGCTTTGAAATACGCACAATCCCGCCAATTCGGGGAATGCCAATCCCGTCTTGTCTCCCGGAACTGGGAGGCTGCTGCGACAATCATGGTGGCACTCGCGGAGACGGAAGCCATGATCGAAGCTGCTATTTTGAAGATGGAATAATGTAATTGTAAGTGAAGCAAGGCTATGAGAAGGGGAGATACACATGGATGAATTAGCTGACAATCGCCATATCAGGCCAGGGGAAGATGAGACATTCGAGAATCGGCAAAAGGAGCCGGATGTCGCGCTTATCCAACGAGCCCAAACTGGGGATACAGAGGCTTTTGGTGAATTGATTCACCGTTACCGTGGGCAATTGTTCCGTTATGTGCGAGCACTTACACATGATTCTTATCTCGCAGAAGACATTTTACAGGATGGGCTTATTCGGGCGTTCATTCATATGGGGCAGCTTCAGAATGCCGAGCGTTTTATGGCCTGGATGCAGCGCATTGTGCGTAATCAGGCGTACTCACATATGCAACGCCGAGAGCAGCAGCGTGAACAACATTTTTCTTCTTTCCTTGCATTTGGAGCCGATGATCCCTCATGGAGCGATCAAGACTCGCTCGACAAGACGCTGAACCATCTTTTGAATGACACCGAACGGATATCGCAGGAGACTGGCTATGATCCGTATCAAGCTGTTGCTCAGCAGGAAATGAGGAATAATCTCTACAAGCTGCTGGGATGTCTGAATTTAAGAGAGCAGCAGGTCTTCACATCGTATTGGATGGAGCAGCTGTCACCGCAAGAAATTGCCTGTAAATTCAATCTGACAAGTGCCAATGCGTATCAAATTCTGTCCCGTTCACGTAAAAAAGTGTCGCAGCTTCATATTCATTTATCCGTAGAAGAAATGCTGGCAGAGTGGAATTCACTCGGGCAAAATCGAGTGATTCTGGAGGAACCCCTTTCGTTTCGGGCTCCCCAAACCTGGAACTCGGCAGCAGCATCCATTCACGAGATGTTAGGTTATATCGGTTCATCTCCATCTCTCCCCATGGTTATGGGGATGAGTGGACTTTCTTTTCGTCTGACCATCCTGTCTCAGGACATACATATCGCTGGACCCACCGCCTATAACTTCAAAGAGGTACTTATCAGAGGATTGCACCATATGGGTTATCGTTCCCATGCGGTTGAGGCTTTGGCGAGCGAAGCTGGACTCAATGCCAATCTGATCGATCCTTCGATGCTAGAGGAGAAAGCGAAGGGGAAAAGGTTGCTAAATCCAAGGCTTGTTCGGGCTCTCTCCTTGATTCGTTACTCCATTCATCGGGGAATTCCGGCCGTAGTATGGGACCTGAATATTCCCGAATTCGGACTGATTTATGGCTATGATGATGCAGCCCGGACCCTGTACGGTACAGATTTCATTAAATCAGTGACAATTCCCTATGATCATGTGGGCCGGGGGGTGAATCAGGAAGTATTTGTACTGGCAGCGGAATCAGATGGCATGATACGAGAAATGAACTTGCGCGCGGCACTGACGGATGCTTTGGCTCATTATCGTGGGGAGGACCCGTATACCTTGCCGAATACAGTCAGTGGTCTGGCTGCTTATGCGGTCTGGAGAGAAGCCCTAGAATATAGACGGGTAGAACCGAACGGTCACGCCTATAACATTGCGGTTTTGTGGGATGCAAGACGTTATGCAAATGAGTTTTTCAAAGAAATTTCTCTAAAGTGGGCTTCTATTCCCCGCTATTCAAGCTTGATTCCATTCTGTCTTCGGGCGGAAGAGTTATATCGCAACATGTCCCAAAGGTTAAACGTGCTCAAACAGTGTTTTCCTTTTCCTGAAGGCGGAAAGCCAAACGAGAAGCTTCAGGTCGATCAAGCTATCTCGATACTTCTGGAGGTGGAGGAATTAGAGCGAGCTGCTGTCGTTGCAATAAAAGCGTTGCTTGAAGAAATGGATCAGCTTTCCCCAGAAATCGTTATGGTGTGACCTGAATGTGATGATCAGATCGGGCAAACAGTGAAACAAATATTAGGAAGGCAGGGCGAGCCGTCAGGCCTTCTTTCTGTCTTTTTTGCTTTCGTGCCAGGATAGGTTCATACTTGAACAAGAAATGATGTCATTTCAGGAATAAGGCTGCACCCCTAGCTGCATAATAACGACAGTGACCAATTTCGTTGCATGAAATTCATGGCTTTGGAAAACAATTCCTGAAAAAATTCAGTTGAAAAAATCCTTCCTTGTGTACATATCGCACATATGGTCATATGTGATCTTGTCATCCTACCACATGTGGTAGGATGACGGATCTGGGACAGGAGAATAATCGATTTTAATCCGACCACAATGCTTGACAAAAAAATCGATTTTGTTACAATGTTCACAATATCTTCACAAGTGTAAAAAATTTCTTTTTCATGTTCATGTGTAAGAGGTGTAATATAGGGGTATAGAGTTCGGTTTCGGCCTGCTTGTCGTTTTGCGTCAACACATGTTGTCCGCAATAGACCCAAGATACAATACACGATGTGGGAACGGCCCTTGGGCTATGCTCATTCTATTGTGTGAAATTTGGTACATTTAGTTGTATTGGATGTATTTGTGGTTCGGCTCTGCTTGACAGGCATCATGAAAGTCGCGGACTTCTATCCCAAAGTAAAGGAGGACTTTCTCTTATGTCACAATCGCCTACTCAACAAGAGGTGCCGGTTACAGAAGGTGCCGACGTTTCCCAACGCCAGTCCTTGGACGTACTGGATCAATTGATGAAGCCTGAGGTACAGGAGTCTCTGACCGTTCTGGTGGAGAACTTGCCTAAACTGGCTGAAATGGTCACTGCTATGACCAAAGCTTATGACTTTGCACAAAGCGTAGCTACAGACAAAGTTCTGATCAGCGACACAATGAGCGCAATGGGCGAGTTTGCTAAACCTGTTGTAGACAAAGCTAAAGGTGTAGCTTCTGCTGCCATCGAAGCAAGTGATCGTGCGCAAGCTGAGCAAACTTCGGTTGGTTTGTTCGCTATGCTCAAAATGCTTAAAGATCCAAACGTACAACAAACGCTGCGTTTTGCTCAATCATTCTTGAGCATCCTGAACGAGCGTCAACAACAGCAACGTTAAGATTAGAAGAACGGAGGATGGATATGTCGAAGCAAATTTTGATCTTGGGCGGAGGTTACGGTGGTCTGTTGACTGCGCTGACTGCGCGTCAATACCTGACACCGGAAGAAGCGACTATTACAGTCGTGAACCGTTACCCTACGCACCAAATTATTACGGAACTGCACCGTCTTGCAGCAGGAAGCATTGCTGAAAAAGCAGTTGCCCTTCCACTCGAAAAATTGCTGAGTGGTAAAAATGTGAACTTGAAAATCGATACGGTGGATACAATCAAGCCGGACGAGAAAAAAGTTCTCATGACCAGCGGTTCTACTTACTCTTACGATGCACTCGTTGTTGCCTTGGGCAGTGAAACGGCATTCTTCGGAATTCCGGGATTGCAGGAGTACAGCTTCACGCTGAAATCCGTTAGCGATGCTAACCGCATTCGTGCACACGTGGAAGCTCGTTTGGATGCTTACAAACAATCCGGCAACAAAGCAGACGCTACGTTTGTTATCGGTGGCGGTGGTTTGACAGGTATCGAGCTTGTTGGTGAATTCGCTGACCTTCTTCCGGCTGTATGCCAAGAAAAAGGTATCGACTTCAAAGAAGTTTCCCTGTACACGGTTGAAGCAGGTCCTTCCATCCTGGCAGGATTCCCGCCAGAACTGGTTGAGCGTGCAAAATCGAGTCTGGAAAAACGTGGCGTTAACTTCATCGTTGGCGTAGCGATTACCGAAATGAAAGAAAATGAAGTTCTGCTGAAAGACGGAAGCTCGATCCCTACGAACACACTCGTATGGACAGGCGGCGTTCAAGGTAATGCAGTTGTTGCCAACAGCGGAATTGAAGTGGATCGTGGCCGTGCGAAAGTTACGGAAGTACTGCAATCCACATCCCATAAAGACGTGTTTGTTGCTGGTGACAGCGCAGTGGTCTTCCCTAGCGAAGGCGCTCGTCCATACCCTCCAACAGCACAATTGGCTTGGCAAATGGGTGAAACTATTGGTCACAACTTGGGCGTAATGTTCAAAGGTGGCGCAATGGAATCCTTCACACCAGTATTCTCCGGTACACTCGGAAGTCTGGGTCGTAAGGATGCTGTCGGCATGATCGGTGGCAACCAGACTCGTCTGAAAGGTCTGCCAGCAACCATGATGAAAGAAGCAAGTAACATCCGTTACCTTGCTCATATTCACGGTTTGTTTGCACTGGCTTACTAATACCTGTACGCCATGCAGCAGAAAGGCACCCCACGTGGGGTGCCTTTCTTTATTTTTAACCAGCATCGGTAGAGCATAGGGGCTAAGTTCCTTGAAGCGAGATATTGAAATATATTCGTTGTTATCAGATATGTATTGAAGAAAAAAGTGCTCGGTATAAACCGTATAGGGTGTATGGTATATTAAAGGGAAGACGTGTTATCCGCATCACACCAGATGCGCTGAACGGTAGTAATACATAGCAGCCGGCGCTTAGAAGCGTCGGCTTTCGTTTAAATTAAAGACAAGTCTGTTTTATAAAAAGCTAGCTTATAAAAAGGAAAACCGAGAGGAGAATGACATATGAACGTATTAGTCATTGGAGCGAACGGACAAATCGGCAAATTTTTGGTGCAGCAACTGGCACAGGAAGGGAAACATCAGGTCACCGCGATGATTCGCAAACCGGAGCAGGCAGATGCATTGAAGCAGCTGGGTGCCAATGTCGTGATTGGCGATTTGGAAGGCAGCGTGGATGATCTGGCCGAGGCGATGAAAGATCACAATGCCATTGTATTTACAGCGGGTTCCGGTGGATCTACGGGCGAAGACAAAACATTGCTCATTGATCTCGATGGTGCGGTGAAAACAATGGAGGCGGCACAGCAGCAGGGAATTACCAGATATATTTTGGTCAGTGCGTTTGGGGCAGATCAGCGGGAGAAGTGGTCCGACGCCATTAAGCCGTATTACGTGGCGAAGCATTATGCCGATCGGGCGTTGTTCGCAAGTGATCTGAATTACACCATTATCCGTCCAGGTGGTTTGAAAAATGAGCCGGGTACCGGCAAAATCTCTGTAGGAACAGATCTGAAACCGGGAAGTATTCCACGTGAAGATGTGGCTCGTGTCATCGCTGCTTCCCTCCAGGAGGAGAAGACGTATCGAATGGCTTTTGATCTGATCACCGGGGATGAATTGGTAGAGGATGCCTTAGGTAAATTGTAATTCGTATTGTAATATAACGGGAGAATGGAATGACGGAATGAGGGGGAGCTCTGCATGAATGAAGCCGTGCTGGTGATCGAGGATGAGCCCAAAATTGCACGCCTGCTTGAACTGGAATTACAGTATGAGGGATATCAGGTAGGCAAGGCAGGCAGCGGAACGGAAGGGCTGGAGATGTATGGGGAGGGGCAATGGGATCTGATTCTGCTGGATATTATGCTGCCGGGTCTGAGTGGGATTGAAGTGTTGCGACGGATACGTGCCAAAGATGCGACCGTGCCCATTCTGATGCTTACAGCCAAAGACTCTGTGGAAGACAAAGTATCCGGACTCGATCTCGGAGCCAACGATTACATTACAAAGCCGTTCCGTATTGAAGAGTTGCTCGCGAGAGTACGCGCTGCACTGCGCCTGAGTGCTGCATCGGCTGCTACCCACTCTGCCACTTCGGTCCCACGGGATACGGCGCAATCACCCGAGCACACGGCGGAAAATGAGACAGGCTGGCTCACCGCAGGTGGATTGAAGCTGAATGAAGGAACCCGTGAGATATCCCGGGATGGTCAATCGATTGAGCTTACACCGCGTGAGTTCGATCTATTGGTGTATCTGTTGCAAAACCAGCGCCAGGTGCTGAGCCGGGACCAGATTGTTCAGGCCGTCTGGGGATACGATTATTATGGAGATACCAATGTGGTGGATGTGTATATCCGTTATGTGCGCAAAAAAGTCGATAACGGATTCACACCACCCTTAATACATACCGTTCGGGGTGTTGGTTACGTCCTGAAGGAGCAAGTATGAGTCTGCGCAGCAGAATCTACGGATATTCGTCCGTATTGTTCGCCGTGCTGCTGATTGCCGTCAACCTGTCGGTGTATATCGTGTTCGAACGGATGTCGATCGATAACGAGATCAAGCGGGTAGAGGCTGAGGCCGAGTCTATTGTAAAAGGAGTGCGCCAGTCTGCCGGTTCCATTCCGCCGGACGACTTGCTCCGGGCCTACGCGCCGCTGGACGGCATGCTGCGGATCGTCAATGAAGACGGCACCAGCTCCCCGCCGGTGACGACCTCGGCAGAGGAGCAGCTGAGCAAGCTGTCCTACAAATACGAAAGCGAAAAAAAATCGGAGTATACCCAAGTTGAACAAATCGGTTATGTCTGGGTCTCTGTTCCAGTGATCTGGCCGGATGGAGAAGTAGTGAATCTACAAGTCACCGAGAGCATTGAAGATACCGAGAATCGCCTGTCTGTGCTTCGTACAGTTCTAGTTGCCGTTACCATCATCGCGCTGATTCCGGCCATCATCTCCAGCCGTATTCTGGCGAACCGGATGACAAGGCCGATCCAGCAGATGACACGTACGATGAGTGATATCCAGTCGAGCGGCCAGTTCAAGCGACTTCCGCTCGACGAAAAATCGAAGGATGAGCTGAAAACGATGGGGCAGACGTTCAACCGTATGATGGATCTGCTGGAATCCAACTTCGAGCGGCAGGAGCGCTTTGTTTCTGATGCTTCTCATGAACTGAAAACACCACTTACCATCATTGAAAGTTATGCCAGCTTGCTGCAACGAAGGGGCAAGGAACGTCCCGAAGTATTCGACGAGGCGGTAGAAGCCATTCTGTCCGAATCCGTGCGCATGCGAGAGATGACCGAGCAGCTGCTATTGCTGGCAAAGCAGCCAGAGCAGTGGAATGTACAGCTGGAGCGGGTGGATATCACCCAACTTGCGCTGGATTCCACACGTGCATTTCGCGAAGCCTATCATCGGGAAGTTCACTGTGAGGATCCGGGCAGGATATGGGCGATTAGCGATGTGAGCAAGCTGAAGCAGCTGCTTTTTATTTTGCTGGACAATGCTCGTAAATATAGTGAGGATGCCATTGAAGTCCGGCTGGAGGCAAAGGGGCAGGAATGTCGGATATGTATTGTGGATAAGGGAATCGGTATGCGGGAAGAGGAACTGTCCAAGGTGTTTGACCGTTTCTATCGAGTTGATCAGGCCAGAACACGCAGCGGCGAAGCAAGCGGTTCGGGCTTGGGACTTTCCCTGGCCAAAGATATCGCAGAAGCCGTGGGCGCACGTATTGAATTAAACAGCACCGAGGGCAGGGGAACCGAGGCTTCGATAATTTTGCCCACATCCGTACAGAACGGATCACTCTCATGAAAATCTCATTCTTCTCTTATATACTGGTAAACACAGTAGGATTACGGATCATAAGAGAGTGCGTAAGGGGGAACCATGATGGAAGAGCATGAGGGGCGTCCGGAAATGAAACGGGAAGAACAACGACGCAAAGGATGGGCGAAGCCAAGACGTTCATTTTGGTGGGGTGCGGGGCTCCTGGCTCTCCTTGTCGTTATAGCGGTCATGTGGTGGAGGCCGTGGCAATCAGACCGAGTGATGTTAACAGCAGATGCAGCGGCCCAAGCGGTCTTGGATCAATATCCGGGAGAGATCCTGAATTCCACGTTGAAGGACGGAACCTACATCATGCAGCTCCGCTCAGAAACCGGACTGTATGACGTACAAGTTGATGCGGTTACGGCGACCGTGAATTCCATTAAACGGCTGGAGTCCAACCCACAAGCCGAGGAGAAGACGTTATGGAGCCGAGAACAGATCAAGACGGAATTGCTGAAACAAACGGATGCCGAACTGGTGTCGCTCGAACTTGTCGAGCAGCAGGGGAGCCCGGTGTATCTGGCGGTATTCAAGATGAAGGACAATGGTCGGGAGCAATGGACCATTGATCCGTATAACGGGGAGAAACAGTCTTCAAAGCCGCTGGAAGCATCTTCGCCCGACCCGACAACAGGGGAAGGCACCAAGACTTCATTTCTGAGCGAGAAAGAAGCAGAGCAGAAGGCACTGGCTAAGGTTCCTGGTGAAGTGGATGATATCGAACTCCGTGGAACGAATAGTGGCAATCCGTATTATCTGGTTGAAATTGACCTGGATGACGGTCGTGAGGCTATTGTGCAGGTGAATGCCATTTCAGGCGCGATTCGTTCGGTCACTTGGGATGATGACGAAGATTAAAGGTATAGAAGCCATTCTGTGAGATTCTCACTCATTTTCTCATCAAATTCTAATCTGACTCTCGCTGAACTCTCATTCGTACAGGTTAATCTATAACTGTAGACGAGAACGAGAATAACAACGAGGAGATGAATGATGATGATGAATAAACATAAACTATGGATTGGCAGCTTGTCGGCAGCGGTGTTGCTCGGAGGATCAGCCGCTCTGGCTAGTGGGAGTGTAAACGGACAATCGGTACAGCCTACGCAAACGTCCAATACACAATCAGTAACACAGACCCAGAACAACACAGGTACATTGCTGACGGTCGCACAGGCCAAAGAAGCAGCCTTGAAAGCAACGGATGGTAAAGTGGATGATGTGGATCTGGAGCGCAGAAACGGCCAAACGTTCTATGAAGTTGAAATCGACAAAAAAGGTAGTAATGAAGTTGTCGTTCGTTTGGATGCTTACACAGGTAAAATCCTTGCAGTAGTCGATGATGAGGATTACGATGATTATAATGGAACTGTGGCAGGTACGTCTTCCAATCAAGCTGCTTCAAAACAGGTTAAACTGACAGAGGCACAAGCTTCGAACATTGCCCTGAGACAGGTGACAGGCGGAAAAGTAACCGAAATCGAACTGGATCATGATAACGGCCGTTATGTTTATGAAGTGGAACTAAGAACAGCAAACGGTGAAGCCGATGTAGACGTCGATGCCAATACAGGCAAAGTGCTTTCGTTTGACCAGGATTTTGACGACGAAGATTAATAAATAACGTATATTATAGGGATTTAGATTGTGTATAACAGAGGACGCTTCGGATGAAGCGTCTTTTTGCTGTTCACTCCATAAGTTCAGTGTTTATTCGTACATGTTCCGCCGTATTGTTCACTATTCGAGCAGGGGGATGGCGGATACAATCGTAATCAGGAGGTGAGTGCCGAGCCAGTCTGAGAAACAGGTAATCCTATGAAATGCATCATCGATCGGAGGAAGAAGAGACGTATCGATTTTATTGTAAGCGCTTTATAAATTAATTACGGAGGTGCATTGTTCTATGAATGAGGGTTGGTTGAAAAAGAAAACAAAAACACATCGTTTCACTCGTCGCCTTTGTTATCTGCTTGCTCTAATCCTGGCGCTACAATCGCTAGGTATGCTGGTCGCTCCAGGACAACAGGCTTCCGCTGCTCCACTCAGTGTAACCAACGGGGTACAGTTCAAGGATACAAACGGCAATGTCATTCATGCCCATGGGGGCGGGATGATTAAGGCTAATGGGTACTATTACTGGTTTGGGGAGAATCGCAACCCTAATGGAACGTTCAAGGCGGTTTCTGTATATCGTTCAGCAGATTTGAAAAACTGGGAGTATCGCAATGATGTGCTCACCAGCAGCTCGGCTGCCGAGCTGAACATTTCCAACATCAAACGCCCGAAGGTCATCTATAACAGTGCAACAGGCAAGTATGTTCTTTGGATGCATAAGGAAAACGGGGTCGACTACGGTGAAGCCAGAGTGGCGGTAGCGACCTCAAGTACAGTGGATGGAAATTATACGTATGTAGGCAGCTATCGGCCTCTTGGCTATGATTCGAGAGACATGACAGTTTACAACGACAACGGAACAGCTTATCTCATCTCAGCGACCAAAGTGAATGCCGACCTGAATATCTACAAGCTGACTCCAGATTTTCTCGGTGTGGAATCGCTCGTAACGACGCTGTGGCCGGGTCAATATCGTGAGGCACCTGCCATGTTCAAAAAGGGTGGCGTCTACTTCCTGATCACATCCGGGGCTACGGGATGGAATCCGAATCAGGCCAAATATGCGACTGCTACCAGCATAACTGGCACATGGAGCGGCCTGAGCAACTTTGGAGATAGTACAACCTATGGTTCCCAATCCGCATACGTGCTTCCGGTGGAAGGCTCACAGACAACATCCTATCTCTATATGGGTGATCGCTGGGCTGGCGCCTGGAGCGGACCAGTGCAGGATTCTAAGTATGTGTGGCTGCCGTTGTCTTTCCCAAGTGGAACCAGTCTGGCGATGAACTGGGCAAGCAGTATTACCATTGATGCAGCCACGGGTTCCGTAACCGGAGTGGATACGCCCGATGTATGGGACCCGAATGCTTCGTATCAGTTGATTAGTCGCAAAAGTAATAAATTGCTTAATGTCATCGGTGGTTCTGCGGATAACGGTGCGGATCTGGAGCAGCGGGCAGACGGCGGAACGACCAGCCAGCAGTGGCAGATCACGGATGCAGGTGGCGGTTATGTCAAAATCATCAATCGTTCCAGCGGCAAGCTAATCGGTGTAGAGAATGGTTCCACAGCAGATGGAGCTGTTATTGAACAGTGGAACGATGGCGGCTGGGCCAGTCAGCAATGGCAGTTGGTTAGTGTGGGCGGTGGTTATTATAAATTGAAAAACCGCAGCACAGGCAAGGTGCTTGATATTTCGGGACAATCCCTGGCAGACGGGGCAGCTGCAATCCAGTGGACAGATAATGGTGGTACGAATCAGCACTTCCAGATTGTTAAGGTTCAATAAGGATTGATTGTTTTGTTGGTTAATCATCATAAAGATTCACAATTAAACCCTTGTCCCTCATTATGAGTGGGACAGGGGTTTAATTGTGAAAAATATGAAGCTCTATAAGCTAGAGATTAAACATTCCAATTGAACCTTTTATTCTAATTTTAGATTATCAATAGCAGAAATAAGGTATTAGTATAAATAACGGAAAAGCTTAATCCTCAGGACGATTACATTGCTAAGATATATTACTGGTAGGATCCTGCCACAAAATAAAAATGGTAAAACACGAGTGCGAGTTAGGAGGTTAGCAAATGTACATTATTCTTCCTTTTTTGTTGTCGACATTAATCTCTGGATTGCTAGGTTATCTAACCTATAGAATATTATTGAAAAATAGAGCTGGGATTATTGTGACGTTGATATCATCCGCGTTTATAGCTTATATTTTTATAGATTTATATGCTTTTTTTGGAGTGGTAGGAGGTGTGTTGTTTTACATTTTACTAATTAGAATTTCAACTAAATAAAAAAAAAATAATTACCAGACTTAATTGATAAATTAACAAAAATCAAATTCTATTCTATAAATTCAGGATCTTTGTTATGCACTTCTTTGTGCAGAGCAAAGATCTTTTAATTTTTCTTCATCCCTCTCTGTTAATCCAATCTGTGGTAAACTAGTAGAATTGTAGAAATAGTAGAGACAGGGGCTGGATAACGAAGTGAGTGAAAAACAAGTACTGTCAATTGAAGGCTTGCGTATGCGGTATAACGGGCGTTATGTGCTAAATGGGATTGATTTAGAAGTGAATCGGGGCGAGATGATCGGATATATTGGTCCGAACGGTGCGGGTAAAAGCACGACGGTCAAGATTTTGCTCGGACTAGTTGAGGGATATGTGGGTACGGTCCGCATCTTTGGCAAGGATATCGCAGATGGTGACGCGGAATATAAGCGAAGAATCGGTTATGTACCGGAAGTCGCGGAGCTATACGAGCAATTAACCCCGGCAGAGTATCTGACCTTTATAGGAGAATTGTACGGGTTGTCCTATGAAGATGCCGATTATAAGGCGAAGCAGTTGATGGATTGTTTTGGACTGGAAAAATCATATCATTCCCGCATTGCTTCCTTCTCCAAAGGCATGCGTCAGAAAGTGCTGCTGATCTCCGCGCTGCTGCATGACCCGGATCTGTTGTTCCTGGATGAACCGCTAAGCGGTCTGGACGCCAACAGTGTAATGGTGGTAAAGGAGATTTTGACACAGCTGTCGGCCAAGGGTACAACGATATTCTATTCGTCACACATCATGGATGTGGTGGAGAAGATCAGCAGCCGAATCGTTCTGATTGCCGAAGGACGCGTGATGGCGGATGGTACGTTCAGGCAGCTCCAGCAGCAATCCATGGAAGGCTCACTGGAGGAAGTATTCAATCAACTGACGGGCTTCAATGAGCATCGGGCAATTGCAGAACGTTTTGTGTCCATCGTGCAGGAGGTGTACTGATATGGCGGAATCCTCCGACTTCCGCACGCTGAAGATTCTGGATCGTTTTCGGCCTATCATCGCCAGAACAGGAGCGGATTATGACGTACTGCGTTTGATTCTACGGGTGAAGTTCCAGGTGGATCAGCGGAGGGTACCGACGGTATTGTCAGCACGCAATGGCAATAAGGAGCAGAAAGAAGGCAATCTGTATCTGCGTTCCCTCTGGTTGTATGCACTGATGGGGCTGATTATGGTTCCGTTTGTCGTCTGGGATACGGGACATTATATGCTTCAGATGGGTCTAGTGACCGCCATGCTGATGTTTATGATCATGACCTCCATGATCTCCGACTTTTCTTCGGTACTGCTCGATATTCGGGATCGTAATATCATCATGACCAAGCCGGTAAATGGACGCACTGTTGGCTTGGCTCGTGCCATTCACGCAGGGGTTTATTTGTTGCTCCTGACAGGCTCTCTGACGGCTGCGCCGCTGGTAGCCGGATTGATTGCCCACGGGATCGGCTTTTTCCTGCTTTTTCTGGTGGAACTGGTGCTGATTAATATGTTAATTCTGGTGACCACGTCCCTGATCTATCTATTCATGATGAAGTTTCTGGATGGCGAGAAGCTTAAGGACATGATCAATATGATGCAAATCCTTCTTTCCATCGGCATTGCCGTAGGCTATCAGCTGGTCATACGTTCGTTCAGCATCATCGACTTTAATATGGTGTTCACACCTGCCTGGTGGCAGTTACTGCTGCCTCCGGTATGGTATGCAGCGGTTTTTGAGCTGCTGTTCGGCGGCGGGGGAGATGCCTGGCTGTATACTTTCTCAGCGCTTGCTGTGATCGTTCCAATGGTCAGTCTGTTGGTGTACGTGAAGCTGATGCCTTCCTTCGAATTGTATTTGGAGAAAATGTCACACGCAGGTCAGGCCTCTGGACGAAGACGTGGGAATTGGGATCGCATCATGGCGAAGGTATTCTCCCGTTCCAGAGAAGAGCAGGCGTGCTTTCGTTTGTCTGCCAGTATGATGCGAAGTGAAAGGGAGTTCAAGTTGAAGGTATACCCGTCGATGGGTTTATCTTTTGTATTGCCCTATGTATTCTGGTTCACCCAATTGCAGAGTTCTTCGTGGGCAGAATTTAGGGAAAGCTCCTTCTTTTACACGCTATATATTGTGCTCTTGCTGATTGTGTCTGTTGTGACCATGCTGAAGTATTCCGGACAATACAAGGCGTTTTGGACTTTCCGGGCAGCCCCTCTGGCCAACGAGAATGTGCTATATAGTGGAGCGCTAAAAGCTTTCTTATGCAACATGTTCTTACCCGTATTTATATTGAACGCCATTGTATTTGTGTGGACCTTTGGGTTAAGAATTCTTCCTGATCTGATCGTAATATTTTTGGTGGCAACTGCACTTATTCCGCTGTCTGGAAAGTTGTTGATGCGAAAACCGCCGTTTTCCCAATCCTTTAGTGTGGCCGGACAGAGTGACGGCTGGCTCGTCTTTGCCTTCTTTCCGCTCATGGCACTGTTATGGGGACTACATGTATTCATCCGCACCATACCAGCAGGCATCTGGATCTATGTAGCACTCCTAGTATTTATTAACATGCTATTCTGGACGATGCTGCATCGGGTGAAGCGGGCTTCTGTAATGGTTGAAGTTTAAGGCGGGCGGTAGTAGGTTGGTTGAGGTTGCCTGATGAAGTTTAGCAGATGGAATCCTGAAGAAAAGCTGATTAAAGCCAATCCGGTGTTGATGAATCGGATTGGCTTTTTTACGTTTTTTCTAATTCTTTACGTGATGCGATGTACTTTAAAGATGGAGAAAATAAATGATATGCGAGCTGTAACAGTGATCTGGATTCTGTAGCACTTAAACGATTGGGAGATTGAATTAGTGTGTTAAATCGGTATCGGTATGCTAAGCATGGGGGTTTCCGCTTTGCAGGACAGCTTCTGCCAGCTGATCGGCTGCATCCGCCGTGGAGAGGGCAGATTGCTCTGCTATCGCATAGACCTTGGACAGCGTGCCCGCAATCCCCGCCACCTTTTGGCGGATCAGGTCTGGCCCTGCGCCTTCCAGCTCGTAGGCGGTGCTGATGATTCCGCCTGCGTTGAGCACATAGTCAGGCGCGTACAGGATGCCGCGCGCCTGCATGCCGCGAACAACCAGCTCCCGATGGCTGAGCTGGTTGTTCGCCGCCCCGGCAACGATGGAGCAGCGCAGCTCCTCCACCGTTGCCGGGGTCAGTACGCCCCCTAGGGCACAGGGGGCGTACACCTTGCAGTCAGCGGCGTGAATATGGGCCGGATCGGCCGACATGGCGCCGCTGAACTGCACAAGGGCACGTTGTACACGTTCGGGTACAACGTCTGCCACAATGAGCCGTGCCCCGGCTGCATGCAGGTAACGACACAGGGCATACCCGACCTTGCCCAGTCCCTGGACGGCAACGGAAATGCCCTGCAAGGCGTCAATGCCTTGGTGACGCAGCGATGTCACAATGCCAGTGTATACACCGTAGGCGGTCATCTCAGCTGTGAAATCATCCTGTGCACCAAGCGATCCGGTCGTGTCAGTCACATGTACCGTCTCCAGCCGGATCTGGTCCATATCTGCCGCCGTAGTGCCCAGATCCAGCCCCGTCACATAACGTCCGTTCAGTCGTTCCAGATAGCGGCCCAGAGAACGGAACGTTTCGGCACGCCGGCAGGCTTGTAGGTTGTTTTTGGATGTCTTATCTAAATCCTTATCTAATCCGTTCGATGTATCCTTGCCTTTAATGATGTTCGTATGGGATCCGACATTCTTTTTGCCTTTTTTGGGATTCAGATTGTTGTCTGGGCTGGCATCGCCCGATTTGATGATCAATTCGGCGGGCACATCCCATACCACAGCTTTGCCGCCGCCATATGGCAGACCGGAGACCGCCGATTTGTAGGTCATGCCCTTCGCGAGTTTGATGGCATCCCGAACCGCTTCTTCCTCCGATGCATACGTCCAGCAGCGGCATCCCCCGAGTGCGGGACCCAGCACCGTACTATGGATGGCGATGACGGCTTTAAGCCCGCTCAGTGGATCATGGCAAAATATGAGTTCTTCCATACCTTCCCGCTGCATCTCTTGCCACAACTGCATGACAGTTCCCCCTTTTGGTAGCCGTCGTTTCCCGAACCTGTTTGCCTGTACGCCTCAATCGAATTGCTGTTGGTTCAGCATATTCAGACACGCCGATTTTCGCCCCTGGGTCTCAGGCCGGTTGATAATGAGTGAAAAGGGCTCTATAATGTCAGTTCCGGCTTGCCAGTGCGCAGAAAATAGAAAATGCAGTCCAATTTACGTTCAACCGTTTAAAATGACCGCATAACGTCCAATGATGGAGATAGAGTAAACATGCAGAAGAATAAATGATATGTAGAGGAAGCGGAAAGAAGGCACGCAACAAACGGCCCATTTCGTTGTGAAAGTCAGGAAAGAGGGATTGCGATTGTTTAAAATATTGGTATTTATCTTTTTGATCCAGATTGTGTATGTATCTGCTTATACACTTCGGATGATTCTGACGCTCAAAGGACAGAAATATATTGCTGCGCTCATCAGTATGGGCGAAATTGTGATCTACGTACTCGGTCTGAATCTGGTACTCAAATATCTGACCCAGCCATCTGCGTTAATTGTATATGCCGTTGGTTATGGGCTGGGGGTATTGCTGGGTGCCTGGATCGAAGAGAAGATTGCGCTTGGTTACGTTACCGTTAAGGTTATTTGTAACCAGATGGGCGGGGATGTAGCGAATGCCTTGCGGGATAAAGGATACGGTGTCACCGCCTGGGTTGGTAGTGGACGAGATGGAGATCGGCTGGTTATGGAGATTTTGGCGAAACGCAAAAACCAGAAACTTCTATATCAGACGATTCTGGAGCTTGATCCCAAAGCATTTGTCATCACCGTTGAGCCCAAACAGTTCCATGGCGGGTTCTGGACACGTTCCATCAAAAGATAAATTAGGAATATTCGAGATAATAGTGAGCCCCTTTGGGGGCTTTTTTTCATGTCTATAAGTTGAAATGGGAATGCTCCGGGTTAAATCGGGTGTTATTTGAGGACTGATATCAGGATCCCAAAACGATCTGAGATAAGGATTATTGTTGTAATCGCTTCCAACATTTACATTGAGGACATGTCCTTCGTGACTCGCGATGGCAGAGATGGACAGACGCAATCATTATAATTAGGGAGGAATGGTTTTATGAAAAGCAAAATTCGAACATGGTGCAGTGCCGCGCTGGCTCTGACGTTGGGCTTCACCCTATTGTCTGGACCGACAAGTGTACAGGCAGCGGGCAATGCAGATTACAATCTCACAGGTTTCTCCCAAGGCAATACGGGTGGAGGTACCATCAGCGAGTCGGACACGTCCAAGTATAAGAAGGTATACAATGCAACGGATCTCGCTGCGGCGCTGAAAAAGAACTCTGGTGTCAAAGTCGTCGAGATTATGAACGACCTGAATCTGGGATGGAACGAAATTCCGAGCGCTGCACAGACATCGCCTTTTGCCAAGCATAATGATGCGCTGACTCATCCTGTATTGAAGCAAACGGGTGTCAGCAAGCTGACGATCGACAGCTTTAATGGCCTGACCATCTTCTCAGCCAACGGGGCCAAGATCAAGCACGGAGCCATCAGCGTCAAACGCAGTTCCAACGTTATTATCCGCAACCTCGAATTCGATGAGTTATGGGAATGGGATGAAGCGACCAAAGGTGACTACGACAAAAACGACTGGGATTACATCACCCTTGAAGAGAACAGCAACGTATGGATTGATCACTGCACATTCAATAAAGCCTACGACGGGCTTGTCGATTCGAAAAAAGGAACGAGTGGTGTGACCATCTCCTGGTCCCTCTTCAAAGGGGATGACGGCAGCTCAAACAGCTGGGTTACCCAGCAGATTAACGAGTTGGAAGCGAACAAGGCTTCCTATCCGATGTACAACTACCTGCGCAGCAGCGCGGTTGGGCTCAGCAAAGCCGATATCATTGCCATTTCATCTCCTCAGAAAAAAGGTCATTTGGTTGGTTCGACCAGCTTCGAATCGGCCAATGCTAATCTGTCCATAACTCTGCACCATAACTTGTACAAAGATATCCAGGATCGCATGCCGCGTCTGCGCGGAGGCAATGCGCATGCCTACAATATTGTGATGGATGCGACAGGGGCACGTGCGGCCAAATCCAGAATCACTTCTGCAATGGCAACGGCGATTTCGTCCAAAGGGTATCATTTTGATATCATCGGCAACGGAGCTATTTCCACTGAAGATGGTGCAGTACTGGTCGAAAAGTCGGTGATCAAAGACGTACTGTTCCCGGTCCGCAATAACCAGACGGACCCGGCCGACGCAACATATACCGGTAAAATTCAGGTGACTGACACGATGTATTCTCTGGATGGAAGCTCATTCCGTGGAAACAGTGATACATCCGGCAGTCCGCTCAGCCCGGTTCCGGCCGCAGTGAAAGCTTTCTCCTGGAACGGATTCTCTTCACTTCCTTACAGCTACGCTACCGATGATCCAGCGACGCTGAATGCACGCCTCACCGGTTCAAGCGGAGCAGGTGCAGGCAAATTATCCTGGTCCAAAGACAACTGGCTGAAGACGAGTTACTAGGCTGTAACAGGAGTTAGGTTTTTGGAATCGAGTGGAGAGTGGCCGTGATCTGTAGTGGTTCCTGACTACTTTCTCTTTTTTTCATAAGCAAAGAGTGCTCCTGCAGCCGTAATGGCCGGGAGCACCCTTTTTGTGGAATGGGAAGTCTTCGTACCTTTTTAGTCAGATACGTTATCCGAAAGGGCAGGTGCTGCACTCACCGAATCACGATAAATGATATTGCCCTTCACGTGTACGCGGCCGAAGCTGCGACTCGGGTTATCGATCTTTTTGAGCATGGAATGAACCGCAGTGCGCGCCATCTGTTCCACATCGACTTCAACCGTAGTTAATTTGGGCTCGGAGAGTGTGGCATAGATATCATTATCGAACCCAACCACAGAGCATTGTGCAGGCACCTGAATACCCAGGGAAGTCAGTTTCTGAACGAGCAGATGAGCCACCTGATCACAATTGCATACAAAAGCCGTAGGCAGCTGCTCTGGCAGATCAATTTCAATAAACGTACCTCGCTCATCGCGGTCATTAAGCACAAGATCCGGATTCATCGGCAACCGATGCTCCAGCAATGATTTGTAATAACCGAGGAACCGGTCCTGAATGCTGCTAGTAGAATAGAGATTCCCCACATAAGCGATGCGGCGGTGTCCCTGCTGTACCAGAACGTTTGTCAGCTCATAAGCAGCGTAAAAGTTATCGGTAACGACAGAATCAATATCAGAATGCTCATCGTAGAAATCGAGAAACATTTTGGGTACCTCCATCGACTGGACCAGCTCGATATATTCCTTGCTGACTTGTCCAAGCACAATGAAACCATCCACTTTGTTGTCACTATAGAGCTTCGGCAGGATTAATTCCTCTTCGTCCTCCACATTCAGAATGTGCAGAATACCGTAGTATCCCTGATCCTCCAGATGTTTGGTGATGCGCTGGAATACACGTACATAGAACGATTGTGTAGGTCCGGTAAACCGCTCCGGGATAATAACACCAATATTATGAGTCAGGCCTTCCTTCATCGAACGGGCTGCGGCGTTATACCGATAGCCCATCTGAACGGCAAGCACTTTAATTTTTTCCTTCAATTCGCCACTGACGCCATCTTTATCATTTAATGCTTTCGAGACCGTCACACTGCTAACTCCGAGCTTGTCGGCGATATCCCGCATGGTGATATTGTTCTTCAGCTTTGGTCGCCTCCTTCAAGCCGGTTTACGTACAATGTGCTGTCATTATGGTTAGCGCTTCCTTAAAACATAACAACAATCCATATTAGTATACATCGTTACCCACATGGAATAAAGAAATTCTGGTTAGCGCTACGCTAATTTTTCAGCATGCTGCATTTTCCGCCTGAAGGCTGATCTTCGGTTTTAAACCAATTGCTTTTGGAGAAGCTTCTCATTCCGCTCAATCAGGTCACCGCGCTGGCTGGCACAATCCAGGGAACGGTATGGATCAGATGGGGTATTGAAGGTGTAATCGACCAGTTTATCCAGCGTCGTTGTGGCCACATGACAGCGGGTATCGCTGGATGCATAATAAATGAAGACCTCACCCTGTTCGTTGACCACTGCACCGTTGCAGAAAATAACATTGGACACATCGCCTACGCGCTCGTCGTCATAAGGAGCAATGAAATGTCCGCCCGGCTTGGCGATGATGCGTGCCGGATCATTCAGATCCGTGGCGAACGTGTACAGCACATAACGAAGACCCGCTGCCGTGTTGCGAACCCCGTGGGCAATGTGAATCCAGCCGCGATCCGTTTTGAGCGGAGCAGGGCCCTGGCCGTTTTTCACTTCGTATACCGTATGATATTTCCGTTCATCGATGATGGTCTCTTCCTCAATTACTGGATTCAGAATATCATCGCACAGACCAAAGGCAATCCCGCCGCCGCTGCCTGTGGAGATGAATCCGTCCTGTGGCCGTGTATAGAACGCATAGTTACCCTTTACAAATTCGGGGTGCAATACAACATTTCGCTGTTGAGGGGAGTTGGTCCTGATGTTGGGCAGACGCTCCCAGCTGAGCAGATCGCGTGTCCGGACAAGTCCTGCCTGGGCTACGGCACTGGATGTATCAAATGCTGGTGCTTCAGGGTCTTTGCGCTCCGAGCAGTAAATACCATAGATCCAGCCATCTTCATGCTGAACCAATCGCATATCATATTGGTTGGTTTCGTCGGCATCGATATCTTCCCACACTAAGGGTTTGCCTGTGAAGCGAAATCCGTCGATGCCGTTATCACTCTCAGCTAGAGCGAAGATGGATTTACGGTCCAATCCTTCGGTTCGGATGACCATCACGTATTTGCCATTGAAATAGATGGCCCCCGGATTAAGCGTAGCGTTAATGCCCAGACGCTCCATGAAGTGGGGGTTCGTCGTTTCGTCCAGATCAAATCTCCAGTGCAGCGGTACATGATGGCGTGTGATTACCGGATAACGGTACCTATCATATACGCCATTGTAGAAGGAAGAGTCAATTTCATTTTGGCGCGTAAGCAGCTGCTCCTGTTGCTCCAATAATTCATTGTATTTGGGGTGTATCATCGTTATCCCATCCTCTCAATTAGTTCAATGCAGAATCGGCTATTGTGATACGGGCATTTCCACGGTCCGGCGATTTCACTTTGATCCGGCGTGCCGTCCCCGTCTACCGACCAGTACCATTCCCCGCCAGCACGGTGATCGATAATATGTTCCTTCGTATATGTCCACAAGCGTTCCACTCTCTCCAAAAACAAAGGATCACCTGTACGCTCATAGGCGTTGTAGAAGCCGACCATCGCCTCAGCCTGAACCCACCATATCCGTTTCTCATCCACACGGTCACCCTCTTGTTCATTCATCAGGGAGCCATCGGCCTGTACAGCCACATTGGAAATGCTATAGGCAATATCCGTAACCATCGCAGAATACTCCGGGTGTTGATCCAGACCCAGCACTTTCAACGTTTCGTCGATCAGCCAGCTGGCTTCAATGTCATGCCCGAATGAGCGTAGATCGATGATGGAGTCCCAATCCTTGTTGAAAAATACCCCGAGAAACTTCGTGTCTTTGTCATACACCCGTTCATATAAGATGCCGAGCAAGCGTTCCAGCGCCGTCTTCACCTGCTGATCTGGCCACACTCGGTAGAGCGTGGTATAGGCCTCCAACACGTGAATATGCGTATTCATCGTGTAATCCGCGATCACACCATTCTCGCTCAGCATTTCATTGGGCTGTTCATTCCAGAAGCGATCAAATTGTTCCTTGTATGCAGGTAATTCGGCATTCAGCCCTTGATCCTCTATCAGGGCAAAAAGCGTTTTCGCAAGTTCCAAAGCAGATGCATCCCCGGTGGCACGATAGTACTCACTCAGTGAGTAAACGCCGAAGGATTGCGTATATACATGCTTGCTCGTGTCCATTAGTTCTCCATTGGCATGGACCATCCAGTACATGCCGCCATACTCCGTATCCATCACATGGTCCACAAGAAAACGGTAAGCGTGTTCAGCGTGATCACGCCAGATTTCATTTCCGGTTACCCGGTAGGCTGCTGCAAAAGACCATAATTGTCGTGCCGTGGCGATTCCGCCCTTGGGAGCGAGTGGATCGACCTGAAGGTCATTACCGACCCAGCCGTAGAATCCGCCGTTGTTATGATCTTTGAGGGCAGACCAAAATGGCAGAATATGACCTTCCCAGTGTTCTTTTATTTCAGTTTTGGTGTCATTGGTGTGAGTCATAAGTGAGCGCTCCTTCAAAGTACAGGATTCAATTGATATTTAAGTTAACGTTAACTTTATTTATTAATATTAGTGTCGGGAAAATACGTTGTCAACGAATCTTGTGATAAAAACTTTTGCTAAGTAATAAATAATTTAATTGACAGGTAAACACTGCCATAATAAAATTCATTTTGTAACCTTAACGATAACTTAAATTAACTTAGAAAAGGGGTAGAACCAAATGAGAAAAAACAAAGGCTGGATGCTTCTGCTTACCATGCTGCTCATCACTTCTCTGCTCGTAGCTTGCTCTTCCGGGGGTGGATCTCCACAGGCAGGAGAGGAAATCAGTACAGATCCTGCGGATATTAAGGGTGAAATCACCGTTCTCACGCAGCGTACAGATATTGTTGATAGCGTATTCAAAGATTACGCCGCGGAGTTCAATAAGGAATACCCGGATGTCAAAGTAAACTTCCAGGCACTGGCCGATTATGAGGGACAAGTGAAGATTCGTATGAGTACCAAAGATTATGGCGACGTGCTGATGATCCCCACCAGCGTACCGATTGCCGACATTCCGGACTTTTTTGAACCACTAGGCACGTACGATGAGCTGAAAGAGAAGTACACAGGCATCGAAGAACGTATGGTGGACGGTCAGATATATGGAATTCCAACCGTTATCACGTTCTCTGGCATCATCTATAACAAGCAGGTGTTCAAGGACGCTGGCATTGCGGAAGTTCCCAAAACGCCTGAGCAATTCCAGGCTGCACTCCAACTGGTGAAAGACAATACGGACGCGATTCCACTGTACACCAACTATGCCTCCGGCTGGGCTTTGACACAATGGGAAGCAGATCTGCCGACGGTTGCAGGCAGTGTGGACTATGTAAACATTGACCAACCGAACACGGATGAAAACTTTGTGGCTGGCAAGCCGCACTATGAATTGTACAAAGTGCTTTACGACGCAGCCAAGAATGGCCTGATTGAGAAAGATCCGACCACAACCGACTGGGAAAGCTCCAAGGCTGATCTGGCGAATGGGAAAATTGCAACGATGGCGCTTGGATCTTGGGCGATTACCCAAATTCAAGGCTTGACGGATACACCGGATAATATCGGATTCTTGCCATTTCCTACGAATGCAAGTGATGTTGTCGTTCCACTCGCAGCAGACTATAACATCGGCATGAACGTGAATAGCGAGAACAAACCTGCTGCGAAAGCCTGGATTGACTGGTTCCTGGCGAAATCAAACTATGCGGTTGAGCAAGGCGGAGGCATGAGCGCAGACAAAAATGCGGAATTGCCACCGATTTTGGATCAATACAAAGACGTTACATTCTCCACACTGACTCCTGCCAAAGAAGGACAGGAAGGTCTGGTTGACAAAATCGACAACGAAGGCGAGATTGGCCTCTGGCAGCCTGACTTCAAGAAACGCATTATCGAAGCTGCCATCGGTAATCGCAGCGAATCGTACGATGACATCATGAAGGATCTGAATGATAAATGGGTTAAAGCGCGGACAGAACTGGCGAAATAAGCAGATTGCGGGGATTCATCGATCTGTAAAGGCGCTACCTGTTGGCCGACCACCGCTGAAATACAGCGAGGCACCACGCCTTGGCTGAGGGGAGAGGGTCTCCCCTTTTCCTACGGCATTTTGCATCTGGAAGCAGCATATCGGATGTGAAATGCCACCTTCGGTGGTTGATTATCCAGCCGGATTTGTTCATTGGACGGGAGTCTTTCGATATAAAAGCGGCAGAACCGCTTGGAGGTGTGGAGAGCATGAAATACTTGAAGATTTCGAATTGGGGCTATTCAGCGCAACGCATATTTATCATCTGTGCCTTCTCGATCATTCCGCTGGCACTGCTGTTCACGTTTGCTTATTTGCCTGTCATTAATATGTTCAAATACAGCTTCACTGATTGGAACGGATACAGCAAAAGGTTCGACTATGTGGGGTTTGAGAACTACACGCGGATATTCAGTGACCCTGAGTATTTTAAAGTGTTTATTGTCAGTTTGTATTATTTTGTGGCTACCTTCGTACAAATGGGTCTGGCCCTCTACTTTGCAACGATTCTAAGCTTCAAAATCCGCGGCAAAAACTTTTTCAAAGGCATATTGTTCTTCCCCTATCTGCTGAATGGCGTAGCCATCGGATTTATCTTCCTCTTTTTCTTCAAACCGGACGGGACCCTCGATACACTTATGCAGGCAGTCGGTCTTGGGCAGTACACCCAGCTCTGGCTTGGGAATCCGAACATTATTAACGTGTCGCTCGCAGGCGCATCGGTATGGAGATACATGGGCTTTAACTTCATTATCTTCCTGGGTGCGATCTCTTCCATTCAAAAAGATGTCTATGAAGCGTCGGATATTGACGGAGCCAATCGCTGGCAGCAGTTCCGCCATATCATCCTGCCGAGTATCACACGCATCCTGCAGCTCAACCTGATTTTGGCGATTAGCGGCGCAATCAGTGCGTTCGATATTCCATACATTATGACCGATGGTTCCAACGGCAGTGAGACGTTTGTGATTCAGACCGTTCACTTGGCATTTAAGTACGGCAAGCTGGGCTTGGCATCGGCAATGGCTGTTGTGCTGCTGTTTATTGTCATTCTTGTTACGCTGGTTCAGCGTGTCACCATGAAAGGGGAGGAATGAACGTGCAACCATTCAAATATACCCTTGCGAACATATTTAAATATGCTTCACTCATTCTCGCAGCGTTCATTGCGCTTGTACCCATCGTTGTGGTGCTGTTTGCATCGCTCAAAACCAATGCAGAGTATGCGACCAGCAGTCCGCTGGCCCCGCCAGCCAACTGGCTTAACTTTGCGAACTATACCAAGGCTTTTGTAGACGGCAACATGCTGGTCGGTTTCAAAAATACGATTATCATCCTGATCATCTCCATCGTGGGTGCCACGTTAACGGGTTCCATGATCGCGTATGTGCTGGATCGTTTCAAATTCAAAGGCAAGAAAATTATGGTCGCCGCGTTTCTGCTCGCTACCCTCATTCCGAGTGTGACGACGCAGGTCGCCACATTCCAGATCATCAACGCGCTCGACCTGTTCAATACCAGATGGGCAGCCATTGTGATGTACCTTGGTACAGATATCATCGCGGTGTATATCTTCCTGCAATTCCTGGGTTCCATCTCGAATGCGCTGGATGAATCCGCCATGCTGGACGGCGCTTCCTACTTCACGATCTATTGGAGAATCATTCTGCCACTACTGAAACCGGCGATTGTAACGGTCATTATCGTGAAGGGTGTCAACATCTACAATGATTTTTACACACCGTTCCTGTACATGCCCAAGACAGACTTGCAGGTCATATCCACGGCTCTTTTCAAATTCAAGGGACCGTTCGGATCACAGTGGGAGGTCATCAGCGCAGGGATCATGATCGCCATCATTCCAACGATGATCATCTTCCTACTGCTACAGAAGTACATCTACAACGGCTTCGCACAAGGCTCCGTTAAATAAAAACGAAGGGAGAAATGAAACGATGACAGTTGTTGATACGAAAAACGTACACATTGTTGGGGATGCATTGCCGAATATGCCTTGGGAGGATAAACCGGAGGGAACAGAAGGCCCGGTATGGAGACACTCCGCCAACCCGATTGTGCCGCGTAACCCGGTCAAGGGAGTTGCCCGTATTTTCAACAGTGCGGTGATTCCTTATGAGGGGAAATTCATCGGAGTATTCCGCGCAGAAACCATTAATGGACGTCCACACCTGCACATGGGATCCAGTGAGGATGGCCTGAAGTGGAATATTGAAGAACAACGAATTAATTTTGTGGACGAGAACGGCGATTCCTTTATGCCGAACTATGCATACGACCCACGTCTGGTGAAAGTGGAAGATACGTATTACATCATCTGGTGTACCGATTTCTACGGTGCAGCGCTGGGCTTGGCGAAGACGGAAGATTTCAAAACGTTTGTACGTCTCGAAAATCCGATGCTTCCGTTCAACCGCAATGGCGTGTTGTTTCCACGCAAAATCATTGATAACTATGTGATGTTGTCCAGACCAAGCGACAGCGGACATACGCCGTTCGGGGACATTTTTCTGAGCGAAAGTCCGGATCTCGTGTACTGGGGCAAGCACCGTCATGTCATGAGCAAAGGTGGTCAGGGCTGGTGGCAATCGGTCAAAATTGGCGGCGGTCCGGCACCGATTGAAACGTCCGAAGGCTGGCTGATGTTCTACCACGGCGTAACCGGAACGTGCAATGGTTTTGTTTATAGTATGGGTGCGGTCATTCTGGATCTGGATGAGCCATCCAAAGTGAAATATCGTTCCTCCAACTTCGTACTGACCCCGGAAAAATGGTATGAGGAGCAAGGCTTTGTGGACAATGTCGTCTTCCCATGCGCCACATTGCATGATGCAGAGACAGGACGGATTGCCATCTATTATGGTGCAGCCGACACATACGTTGGAGTGGCTTATACCACTGTCGAAGAGATTGTGAACTACGTTATCGAGACCGACGAAGTCATTGCCGGAGACCGTGAGGAAGGCAAATTATAATTGAAGTGAAACAATTTTAAAAAAAGCTGATGGTACTGCAATCGTAGTGGGACGTGTTATACATTCGGTCATTCATTTTACATTAATTGAAAAAGGGGCATTGCGGAATAATGCATATGGAATACATCAAGGGATTTACATTTGGCTGGATGAGTGGTAGGGGAGACTTCCGCAAGCCGGAAGCGAAAGAATCCTTGCGTCTGATGGCTGAACGCACTGGTAGTTCGCATGTTATTTTTGCACTGGCGGCACATCAGGATCGTCCGCAGGCTGTAGAGGTCAAATATGAGGGTGAACATATGGTGGAAGACGATGAATTGGTGGATATGATACGTTATGCCCGCACACTGGGACTGCGGGTCATTCTGAAACCAACCGTCAATTGCACCGATGGCACATGGCGTGCACACATTAACTTCTTTGATATCGATGTGCCGTGTGAGCCAAAATGGCAGGACTGGTTCCACAGTTATACCGTGTATCAGAAGCATTATGCGGCCATTGCAGAGCGTGAGAAATGCGAGATGTTTATTGTGGGTTGTGAGATGGTGCAGTCTGAGCGTCGGAGCGAGGAATGGCGCGAGGTCATCGCGGGAGTGCGTGAAGTGTATTCGGGGCTAGTATCCTACAACACCGACAAGTATCAGGAAGGGCATGTGAATTGGTGGGATGCCGTGGACGTCATCTCGTCCAGTGGGTACTATCCCATCGGAGATTGGGAAGCGCAATTGGATCGGATTGAACAGGCCATTGCACCTTATGGTAAACCCTTTTTCTTCGCAGAAGCGGGCTGCCCTAGCCGCAGTGGATCGGCACAGGTGCCGAACGACTGGGGATTGAAAGGTGAAGTGAATGCGGAAGAGCAGGAGCAGTTCTATGAAGCCATGTTCCGTCATGCAAGTAAGCGGGAGTGGGTACGCGGCTTTGGTCTGTGGGACTGGAGCGCCCATCTGCATCAGGAGCAAGATGCCTTGAGTGATGATGGATACGGAGTTTATGGTAAACCAGCCGAGAAGGTCATTCGTCGGTTCTATGAAGGCATTGCATTGGAAGCTTAGTCTGTCTTGGAGTTGAGTTATCCCATCTACTTGAATAGCGTTTATATATGGACAAAGATACTGCTGTGCTTATGCACGCAGTATCTTTTTTGGTTAAGTTTAATTTCTTTCTATTAAATGTAAATAGTCTCGAATATAAATTGTTAGAAGAATATATCGTTTAATTTAGTGATAACATTATATGAAAATCCCTTCAAGAACGAGTTGTTTGTTTACCCCAATTTCCGTCCAAGCTGCTCAATTTTCTCCAGCCATTTCTTTCTCTGTTCCTCGGACTGTTTGCCCACCAGATCTACAGGTGTTATGCGCACAGGTTTGATGCCTGTCAGAGCAAAGGTGGAGATTTTCATCATTTTGTGTGCAGGTTCACCCTGGAACCATTTGTAGTACCAGTTCGGACCATCCATGGTGGTGATCATGCGTGCGGTGCGACCTTTGAGCAGTTGATCCGGGAAAAGTTTACCTTTGTGATACTTGAAGGCATAGCCTGGCATGAAGATGCGGTCGATGAATCCTTTGAACAAAGCTGGTGGTCCTCCCCACCAAATCGGAAATACCCATACGAGATGCTCTGCCCATTTAATCGCCTCTTGGGCTTCCAGTAAGTCGGGTTCGAGTGGAAGTTTATTTCGGTATCCACCTGCTAAATTCATGTTAAATTCCAACTCGTTTAGGGTGATCATGCGAACCTCGGCACCTGCCTGCACAGCGCCTTTACGATAAGCTTCGGCGATTGCGCCATTGTAACTTGGGGAGACGGGGTTGCCTTGAATAATTAATATTTTCTTCATAATGATGACACGTCCTGACTATTTTAGTTAATGAACACTAACCTCATGTGCAAAAAGAAAAGGTCACGAATGACCTGGTAAATATTCAGGAACCTCCTGAAAGTCAGTTGAAGCCGGCGCTTCTAATTTAAAAGAATGTTTTTACACAGGAGCACTGTGCGATCAGATGCATCTCTTGATCGCCGACAGACCGGAACGATCTTCGCAAAGCTATTCCGCCCGCTTCTGCCCCATATCATTTGCCCCCTGGCCCAACATCGACACAAGGCGGTGAACGGTTTCTCCGGTGTATGGAACAAGCAGCTCTGGCAGTTCACCTTGCATACTGGATACGGCCAGGCGCGTAATAGCACCAATGACCAGAACGGCCGTGAGCCGTGAATCCTGAGCGGGCAGCTCACCTCGCATAATTCCCTGATTGATTAGATCAATCAACGCATCCAGCGGTTGGCGGTAATCCTCACTGCTTCCAGCTTCAATGAAAATCTCATGATTTTGTGAAATCAGCAGCAGTCCGTAGGGATCTTCATCATGCAGGTGGAGAACTTCGGTAATCAGTTGTCGGAAGCGTTCCAGCACCGGGCCCTCCTGGCGAACATACCCGTCAATCAGGGCGGTATAGTCCGCACAATATTGGGTGAAAGCCTCAAGGGCAACGGCATCTTTGTTTTTAAAATGTTTGTAGATCGCCGCATCCGTTACTCCGGCGGCGTCACCGATCTCTTTGACGGAAATGCCGTCAACGCCTTTGGTTGCAAACAAGCGCATTGCCGCTTGTAGGATGTCTTTCTTTTTGCTGTCGACATGAGGTTTGTTCTTCATGATTGTATAGTAAGTGATTACTAACTAAATTGCAACTACCATTTCAGAATCTCTTATTTAACGCTAGGAAAAGTGCTTTCGCTCAAAGCTTGCAGGCTTATGAACGGCAACGTATGATGGATAGAAATAATAACGGATAGACGGGCAAAGGAGCTTGGACAGAAGTGGGGCTGCAAAGCAAACATCAGCGGCACCAGCTCCAAGCCTGGGGAATGAAATGGAAGGTGAATGGCGTGAATGAAGACGTGCAGGCGCATCGCTGGGTGACTCCCGAAGGGACGTTGAATGAACAATATATAACAAGCCGGAAACGGCTCTACAAAGGCATGAATGGCAAGTATGTGGAGCGTTTCACTGTTCATACCGGGGAAAGTTATATTTTCAAACCGCTTACCAATCCTGCGCAATATGGGCGCGAACAGTGGATGTCCAGGCATGTGCTGTCTGTATTGCCGCCTATATATCCAGCGCTAATTGCTGCATCAGACCGTGAAATTAACGCGGAACAGAGCTGGATTATTTATGAGGATCTGGGCGAACTGGTGCATGATTCGCGGGAAGAGACGTTGCTGGCTGCTGCTGCACATATGGCGGAATGGCACACGTTATCTGTTGCAGATTGGGCTGAGCTGCCCCGGGTGGGTCAGAAACCGCCAATCCGGGACATGCTGGATGATCTGCTTGGGCAAAAGGAATCCACCGCTGATTTGTTGTCCAAACTGGAGATCACGCTGTCACCATCGGATTGGCACAACATCGCCGTGCTAATCCATACGGCAGAGGAGGAGTTACCTCGTGTTTTGTGTCACGGAGATCTGCATCCCGGCAACATGGCGGATGTGAATGGCAGGCTGGTGATTATCGATTGGGAGCATGCGCATCTGAATACGGCTCTCTGGGACGTGTATCATCTGGTGGATCTATCGCATCCGCTGTTCCCGAGAACCGTTACGCCTGAGCTGCGGGAGCGGATTATCGATGTTTATCTGGACGGGCTGGAGCGCCATAGCGTTCAGGTTGAACGGGTTTCTTTTAAAAAGTGGTACCGCGCATATGCCATTGTATTCTCGCTCTGGATGCTGCGTCTGATTGATGGGGATCTAAGAAGTGCAGACTGTGTATGGCCGGAGGAACAGCTGCGGAACCAGTGGCACGAGACGGCAATGACGCTGAAACAGTGCATGAAGCAGTGTTGAAGGGAATAGAAATGAGGGGTGCAGAACATGCGTAAAGTAGGACTCGTAATGCGTAAAATTCAATTCTCGGAGGCACAGGGCCCGCGCGTATTTGCGGATCGGTTGAAGCAGATCGGGCTGGAGCTGGGCGTGGAAATTGTGTTCATCTCGCCGGAGCGCCATGTCAGCGGGTATGACTGGTTACCGGGTTATGAGCATGAGAAAGGCGACCTGGTGAACTATGATATCGTATTAGACCAGATATATAGCCAAAATATAGAGCATGTCATCTACACCGTATCCGGGTTTACGTTTTTGAAGATGTTTTTACCGAAGAGTGTGTTGTTCCCGCACAGCTTTCCCGACCCGGCGCTGACGGGGTATGAGATGATGAAGCCATTTTATACGATGGTGGATAAAGCGATTGTGCAGACGGAGTTTCTGAAAACAGAACTGGGCCGCAATTTCGGTGTACATGATGTGAACGTCATCCCGATCGGCTTCAACGAAGAGCTGGCGCATCGCCACTACGACCCGAGTCAGGTTGTGCATAATCGCGTGCTCTGGATCGGTCGGGATGAAGCGAATCGTCGCCCGGATCTGGTGCTGGAATACGCCCGGCAGAACCCGGACAAGGAAGTATACATGGTATTCGGCGGTCGCCGCTATGAGGAAAGCATGAAGAAATACAACATTCCGGACAACGTGAAATTGCAATTTGCACTGACACAGGATGAAGTATTTACGCTGATGAACTCGTCCAAGGTGTATTGGAGCTGTTCGGCCTTTGATACGTTTGCGATGCCGCTGACCGAAGCGATGGCGATGGGCAAAATGGTTGTGAAGCCGGAGCATGCCTGCTATGGACACATCCGTTCCACGCATGCATTTGCAGGCAACGAGGATAACTGGTTTGAATTGGTGAACATGGCTGGGGCTGCGCCGCGCAGTGTGTCGGAAGACAACCGGGAGTATGCGTTTGGTGCTTTCTCGCGCACGATTATGAAAGAGGGATACCGGGACTTTTTTGCCAACTGGTTGAAGTGAAACTTGCAGATGCAAGCTCTAACGACGTCGGGTTCTATTGGAACAACAA
Source organism: Paenibacillus sp. MDV22-iso6 (assembly GCF_058408365.1). NCBI lineage: Bacteria > Bacillati > Bacillota > Bacilli > Caryophanales > Paenibacillaceae > Paenibacillus > Paenibacillus sp. MDV22-iso6. The sequence continues at coordinate 202,917 of NZ_JBZVDZ010000003.1, forward strand.
TAGCAACGAGGCAACAGGGCCAGAAGGACAAGTGCAGGATGAGCAGCCAGTGGTGAATAGAAAACGGAGACAAAAAGGCATCTAAAAAGGCTTCTAATTGGGCAGGGAACCCGATCAGGAGCCTTTTCGTTGTGCCTAAATCAACAGGAGTTCCGATAGCACTGAACAGGAGCTGTATTAATTTGACCCGAATGAAATGGACATATTTTAGTATTTATCAAAAAAAGGCCGGGTGTTATGCTATGGGCGTAAGGAAGGAGTGATTCCCTAATGAAAGTGCTATCTTGGAGAGAATATCAGATTCTGCATTTTCTGTTGGAGCGTCGGGATTTCGTTCCGGTCAAAGAAATGGCCAGTCAGATGAACTGGTCTGAAAAAACGATTTACAGGGAACTGAATGCGTTGGAGCACAGCTTGAATCGTCGCGGGATTCACCTTGAACGAAAGCCGGGAACGGGGATTGCACTTGCATAACGCAGGAGCAGACGATGGAGCTGATAAAAAGCACGCAGCTGATGCCTTGAAAAAAGATGGTGCCCAGCCTTTCGGTCGAGGCCAGGAGAATCAAAATGTTGACGAATCTGCTATAAGATTCACCTGAGGAAACCTCAATCAACAAGCTTTCTGAGCAATCTCCTCTGGAATACTCTGTTCCCGTAATACGGTTAATTTACGGTCCTCATTCTGATCTTTGGTGGATACCTGGCATAATCGTATATTCTCGTAAATGTTTGCATAATCAACTCTCGTTAGTTTATAAACGTTGTTAATATAATTAACAACGTTTATAAAAACAATTCAATACCTTTAGGGATTGTAAATATTCTATTTTTGTATCATCCGTAAAGGTATACCTTTACGGACGATATTAGGAGAATCGCACACGACAGTCCGTCGAATGAAAAAAGGTCGAGCACTGAAGGCTCAACCCTTGAAGAAAGCTTACTTATTTTGGTTTAGTATAATTTTCCATTCATCATCAAGTTTTTCTAAATTAAAGGTAATCTCATTTTTGGTTTTCCTTTCCCCCACTGTTAATTCAGTTTTAACTTTAGCTTTCACATCATCATCCTCACTACCAAGAACTTTAAATTCTATGATATGGTCTTGGTCCATAGATTTCTTAATTAAATCTTTTTGAGGGCGATAATCTGGATGAACTTTTTCCAAAGCTTTATCAACATCATCTGACTTTATTGATTCTAAATAATCTGTAACTGTCTTCTCAGGGGAACTTGAAGTCTCAGTAGCATCAGAACAACCGCCAATTACCATTCCAAAAATACACAATATCAACATTAAAAATATTTTCTTTCTTTTTTTCATTTTTTTCCCACCTAAATTGTATTATGTAGTAATATTAACACGTAAGACTATATTATACCATAATTTGGAGGTATCGCAATGAAATTTAGGCCTTTTAAGCATCTAAAAAAAGTAATCGCTGTTACATCAATTTTAAGCTTGGTTTTAGCCGGCAGCGCAATGGCTCAAAAGAGTCTCACAGAAGAACTTACTGAAAAATATGGCCCTTCTGATGGATATGCTGAAATCTTTGAGGCTCCTAGTCAAGAAGTTAATGCTCTCAAATTACCTGACATATCTATTCAATCACTCTTATGGTCAGCTAACTTCAGTGTGCAAAGCTTTTATGAAATTCCCAAAGATTTCACAGGTGTAAACCAAATTCAAGTTTCTATAACTGGTAAGAAAAATACCGGCACTAACAGTACATATCAATTGTACACTGCATATTATAATTGGTTCGCAGATGGATATTTTGAGGATCAAAGCAAAACACTTAATATTGGAACGTATTATTCTGAGAACTTCTTTGGTTTAGATACTGATAAAAAATATCGTTTTATAATTAAAGGTAACGTAAGAGGAGACATCTCCGTATATAACTAATTCCTTCCTTTAGTAGGCTGAAAAAAAGGATCGTTGCAGATATGCTGACGATCCTTTTTTGTATATATACCTTTACGGAAATTTATAAAGAAACGGAATATGTAACTAATGTACTAAAAAATGAGTAAGAAATTGGTATCCTATGTTGTATGGGGAGAAAAATATAATGAAAATCAGACAACCTTTCAATAACTTGTTACGTTATATATACTAGGCCTAAAGAAAATTTAGGAAATTCAACCTTGAAAAGGAGCTTTCATTTATGAAGGGAAAAAAATTAGTTTCGCTTTTATTGGCTGGAGTTGTTGCAGGTTCAATTTTAGTGGCATCCACTTCAATGGCAGAAAGGGGCGTTGCCCAAACCCCAATGGATGCAGCCACTAGCTACTTTGATGCTTACATCGCTAAGGATGCAGAGGGAATGATGTTTTATTCAAAAGATACAAACTATCTGGATGAGAAAAGTCGTGAAGAAGGATATGTAAATGATCTCAAAACAAATCCTACTACTGGATATGAAATTGTGAAAAGCCAGCAGATCAGCAGTAGTGAAGTTCAGCTTTATGTAGTTCAAGAGTATGCAGGACAAAGCTATGAACAATCACCACCACTCCCATTTAAAGTCTTTAAAAGCGAAAATGGATGGAAGGTTCTAGTAGAGCCATTAGAAATCAACACAGCGACTGGTGAAGTCACTAAAGGTACTCCGATTCACGCTATGCAGTTTATGGACGAATAATTAAAAAATGGATTTGATTTCCTTTTCAAAAATAGAGATACCATTTATACTGTACTTTGTTACACAAATTATAGTAATGGAGGAATTATTTTGAAAATTGCAAAAAAAATCAAAATCTTAACTATGTCTTTGCTCTTAACAGTTGCTGTTGTTCCCTCCGCTAGTGCCTCTCCTTCTCAGTCATCTTCTCAAGTATTAGAAGAAGCAACACAGGTAGCTACAGACTACTTTAAATCCTATATTTCTAAAGATATCGAAGGCCGGATAAAAAATTCTGTAGAACCTATTTATGCAAATGACACAGAACGCAGGGCTGCTTATGAACTACAAGCAAAGACAGATACTCCAGTTGCTGATTTTAAAATTGTTGAATCAACAGAAGTTAGCAATTCTGAAGTTGATTTGTCTGTTCAATTCACAACAGTAGATACAGTTCTTCCACCATTACCTTACGAAGTGAAAAAAATCGACAATGATTGGAAAGTAGTCTTGATTCCTTATGAGGTTAATGCTGATCCGGGTTCACCTGAATACGGGGAAGTTAAACCGCTTGATGTTGAAAAGACAGAGTATATTGATAACTCTGGATTGGCAACTGCTCGTAATACAACGTTAGATTACTACAGCTTCAATAACTGGGATGGAAGCACTCTTACTGGGCTTGATACCTTCAACACATCCAATAATTGGGTTTCTATTATGGGATATCAAAGTGTTACAAATTTTACTCTTCCAACAAGCTATTGGTACGTCAAATATGAAATCATAACTCAAATTGGTGGTTCTGTTCAATGGTATGGTCAAAAAACAGTATATGATACTCACAGCCAAAATTCACAATACTATGAAATCATAAATTTATCCGTTAATAAAATTTCTAACGCCAAAATTAGAATTAGTTCTAATGGTGGCTATGGTACTGGTGCTGGTAATGTTTACGAAAACTAATAGAGTATAAAAAGTAGCAGCTCATTTATGAGCTGCTACTTTTACTAACTCCCTTGATCATCTCATAGACTTGATCAATTCGTTCAAGATTAGAATTCTATTCTGATGCAGTAAGTATCATGGCAGCGGATATCTTTTATTCATTCTCAGGTCTTGGTGCTGGTAGAAGTATTGAGTCTATACCGAGATCCCGCAAATAAAACTCTTATTTACGCCAATTAAAGTCCAATTTCAACTTGAAGATACCAATAACATTCAAATCCAACTTCAGCATACATATCCCTCCTTCCTTATGCCCCTACAAACCATAAAGTATCTAAAGGGCATAAAATTATCCTTTTTTGGCACGGATAGTTTTTTCTAATGATTTACTACAATATCGATTCACTTGAAGATTACGTCTATCAGATCGAGCGTAACGAACGCACTTTTTTTCTGATAATGCATCATAGACGGCGGCAGGTCATTTATTCATCTGACAGATTGTCAAACCAAGTGCGACAGTTCCTCTGTGAAAGATTCGTGAGCGGTTCTCCAGCCCAAGAATTTTCGTGGTCTGTGATTGATTAAATCGAGTGACCGGGCAAGATTTTCATCCTGTACTTGAGCGAAATCCGTGCCCTTGGGATGAAACTCCCGCAGTAATCCATTCCCATTTTCATTGGAACCGCGTTGCCAGGAAGAAATACGGGTCAGCAAAATAGACTTGCAGGCGATGTGTCGTTCCAAGTTTGCATAGCAAGCAAACTCCTTGCCCCTGTCAGCCGTAGCGGTTAGAAAGCTGCCTTTAGGATACTGTGAAATGGCTACACCGAGTGCAATTTCCATCGACAATGCAGTCCGATCCGGCATGAGAATGGCGGTATACAGGCGGGTTTTGCGTTCAATGAGCGTGGCTACACATCCTTTACTTTTCCCCCGACCCGATACGACGGTATCCAGTTCCCAGTGCCCAAACGTTTCACGGGAACGAACCTCTTTGGGGCGATCCGAAATCGATCTGCCGATCGCGAACTTACCGCGAGTTTCTGTGGGTTTCTGACGCTTCCCTTTGTGCCGAAGGACCTGTAGCGTGCCTCGAACCAGACGCCCGGCGTAAAGCCAGCGATAAATGGTTTTAAAGGAGACCGACGGCAGGCCTTGGATGCGAAAACGTTCCGTGGTTTGCTCTGGAGACCACGTTGCCAGCAGTTTTTCCTCCAAGGAAAGGGCTATGGCTTCGGACCATTTACTAGGTGAGATAGAAGCTTTACGACGCTCCTCATGAGCGCTCTGAGCCTGCTCTGCACAATAGGGTTGTGATGAAGTAGCACGATCCAATTCACGACAAATCGTCGAAGGATGCCTTCCTAATTCTTTTGCGATGGCTCTCGAACTGTGGCCTTGCTTGTAGAGGATTTCTAGCTTGCTGCGTTCGATTATGCTAGGATGTGTGTAGCTCATGGTGGATTCTCCTTGTGTGAATGGTTGTTATGGTGACTTCATTCTACACGAATCCGGCCATGGGCCCTTTTTTATTTATTTCCAGTAGGTGTCGCACTTCATATTACAATTCGTCATCTGTAAAACAAACTTCTTTTACTGTTATCATAAATTCAATATCGCGGTGTTGTTTAGATTGTGACTTGTTTACATCATTCAGTTCCTACTACCTTATAAAGTACTTAGCTGCTTGCAATTTATAATAGAATGCACAAACGGTAATTTGAGGTTTTTGTTTTTAAGCTGAGTTTCATGTTTTAAGCCATTTTTAGATGGTTTAATTCTATGTATGTATTCCATCGACTTTAGAGAATAAAAAAAGCAGCTCATTGACTGAGCTGCTTCATGTATTCCCATCGTTATTAGCATTGGTTCCAGAGTTCCAAAATATAGAATCATCAGTTTTGATATATATGAACTCTGTTTCTACTGAGCTGTATCCAGCCCTAACCTCAAAAATCTTACTAACCCCCTTGATCATCTCATAAACCTGATCGATTTTCCTAACATTCGCAGATTCATTTTCTTCAAGTTCCCCTGGCTGTATGCTATAGGAACCGATTGAAGAGCATCAGATCATTGCAATGGCTCTCGATGCCTTGCTTCTCCATAACAGACCAATAGTTTTCTACATCTGCCCCATCCTCTTGGCAATAGGCTTCTATAATGGGCATAAATCGCTCAGAAAGCTCATTGAAGTATATTTGGTACTTTTCTTCCTGTTCGATCCACTGACTTTGTAGAGCGCTTGAACGGCTCTACAAAGTCACTTCTGCCCAGCTTATAGTATGTCAGGTATTTAGCATCACTCAAATGACCTATCGGATTCCGGGAAATAAAAACATCACCTTGACGGGCAACACCTATGGTCTTGCCCTCGTATCCAGATAATTGATCCCTTACCCGTACAATGATCTTTTCATTTAGCATGCTCTTATTCCCCTACAAACGGCAACGGATTTACTTTTCTGCCGTTGATAATGATCTCAAAATGCAATTCCGGTGCTAGTCCCGGTTGATCCACACGTACATATTGGCCGTAACCTTTACTTGGATTACTCGCATCTTGCCAACCGGCCATAATAACCTTTCCGGCTTTAGATGCTGGTATTGGCTGTCCCTGGGAACAGGCAAAGTCTACGCCTTCATGTGGTTTTCCTACTTCGCCAGTAACCGGCTGTGTATGTGGGCCAAATTCGGACGTAACCTGTCCGCTGACCGGACGACTGAACCCTGCTTTACCCGGTTGCGGTATTGTAATCGCATCGTACCCTTCCGTTACGTAAGCGTAGCGTATTTCATGACTTCGGAAATGTATTCCTGACTGTGGTTGTATTGGTACAACGAAGCTTCAACGTTACCTGAAGCTGCGCCGTTCTTGATTGAAGGCGGCGTATCGGTGGTTACTTACACAGACCCGGCGCAGGCGCAAGATTTTGTAGCCCGTACGGGGATCGATGCACTCGCGGTGGCTATCAGTACAGCCCATGGCATATATCCAAAGCATATCAAACCGGAGCTGTAAATGCATATTCTGAAAGAAATCAGCCAATTGGTCGATACTCTCGTCCTTCACGGCGGTTCTGCCAACCCGGATCAGGAGGTATCGTACTCCGTTCAGCTGGGCATTTGCAAAATCAATATATCCAGCGATATGAAGCACGCATATTTCAAAAAAGCTCGCGAAATTTTAAGCACAACCGAGTTATGGGACCCTAACGCGATTTACCCGGAATGCATTGCTGAGGCACGAAAAGTCATTCGTTATAAAATGGAGCTGTTCCATTCGGTCGGCAAAGCCGATTTATACAAAGGATTGCGTTATGAACAGCGCCAGGCTGCAAGTGTCAGCCTTTACTGAGACTTACTGGTGACCAGACGCAAGGACTCTGAGAAATTGGCCAATCTCATCATCGCATAAAAAACAGGAAGCCCTCGTTCACGAACTCAAATGTTTGTGGAATGCAGGGCTTTAAGATGTGATACAATCCTGTCATATTCATCATATCTCAAGTCAACGGATACCAGCTTCAGTTGATATTCGTGAGAAACGAGCTGAGCTTAGGAGAAGGGGGCGTTTCAATGACAGGATTAGTACTATGGATACTCCTTGTTTGCGTTGTACTGCTGTTAATCGGATGGGTGATCTATCGATTGCAAGGTCAGCGTATGACATGGGCCCAATATATTCTGCCTTGTGTGGTGGTGTTGGGCGGAGCCGTTATAGTCATGATTAGTGTGGATATAGGTGGCTGGAACGGAATTGGATATGCCTTAATGGGAGTATCCCTCATGACTTCCGGCCTGCTCACGCTAATTACGACCATTATTGTGGATGTGGTCATGCGACGACGTAGAAGGGACTAATGTGACGAGTGCGTCTCAGTAACATTGATTTGGGCGGACGGGATGGTTGCAGGAATGCATTCGTCTGTGATATATTGACATTAATTATGACAAGGGAGGTGAAGACAGGTGAATCACGAGATGCTTAACAACCGTATTAGCCAGCTACCGATTGCTATGGCTGGCATTGTTCATACTTTTCCAACCAACGGGAGAAGTCTGTCCAATTTTGAATATACGAAAGTTAACATTTGCGAGAAGATGCCTGCCTTGACCTCATTCGGACGATAAGCAATTTTGCTTGAATTCTGAAGGGCCGCGGAGCTAACCTCCTGCGGCTCTTTTTGTGTTGTGGTCAGGATCTTCCAATCCATAGGAGGAACCTATTATGATGATTATAAGCGCACAACAACTGACTCAATACCACGGAGCACATCTGGTGCTGGACGGCATTACGTTTGAAATTATGGAAGGCGACAAGGTCGCACTGATCGGCCGCAACGGAAGCGGTAAAACGACATTGATGCGCCTGATGGCACGATTGAACCAGCCAGATGAAGGACAATTGATGATCAAGAAGGATACACGAATCGGTTACGTGGCTCAGGTGCCGGAGGGAATGGGTGATTACACGGTGCTAGATGTGCTGAGTCTTGGATTCAGGGAGCTTATGGCGTGCCGGAGTCAAATGAAGGATATGGAGCAGCAGATGTCCGATCCAGACTGTGCAGCCGATCCGAACCAATTGGAGCGACTGTTGAAGCGGTACGCGACATTGCAGGAACAGTTTGAGCGTGAGGGTGGATATGAGATGGATGCCCGGATCGATCAGGTGGCAGACGGTCTGGATATTGCGAAGGAGCATTACGGATGGCGTTTTGGTTCGTTGTCTGGTGGTGAACAGACCCGGGTTGTGCTGGCTTCACAGCTAATTGTAAGGCCTGATCTGTTATTGCTGGATGAGCCGACCAACCATCTTGATCTGGAGCGGGTGGAATGGCTGGAAGGATTTTTGTGCGAGTACACAGGTACGATTATCCTGATCTCACATGATCGCTACTTTTTGGACCGTGTAGCATCCCGGACGTTAGAGCTGGAGGATGGAGAAGCAGAAACGTCCGCTGGCGGTTATACGGAATATATGAAAGTGAAGGAACAACGACTGTTGCAGCAATTCGAGGAGTTCAAGGAGCAGCAGAAGGTGATCAAAAAAATGAAAGAAACGATACGAAAACTAGAAGAATGGGGTCGAATAGGGGACAATGAAAAGTTCTTCAAACGAGCAGCCTCTATGCGTAGAGCAATCGAACGGATGGAACAGGTGAAACGCCCGGTACTGGAGCGGCGTAACGCCGACTTTGATGTACGCCCTACAGACCGTACGGGAAAAAGGGTGGCTGTGATAGAACAAGTCGAAAAGGCTTATGGAGAACGCACGATTCTGCGCGGTGTATCGGGATTACTCGAATATGGCGAGAAAATTGCCCTCATTGGACGCAATGGTTCAGGCAAAACGACCTTGTTCAAGCTGTTACTGGGAGAGGAACAACCGAGTGCAGGCAACCTGAAGTGGGGTGCACGTGTAGATGTGGGCTATCTGGCCCAGCAGGAGGAGCCTTCCAATCCAAAGCTGAATGTGCTGGAGTACTTTCGTCTGGAAGCGGGTGTGGAAGAAGGAGAAGCACGCGGCATTTTGGCCCGATATCTATTCTATGGAGCAGATGTATTTCGCTCGGTAGGACAGTTATCCGGTGGGGAATGGACACGGCTAAGGCTGGCTCTGCTGGTTCAGCGCAAGCCGAATGTGCTTCTGCTGGATGAACCGACCAACCATCTGGATATCGCTTCAAGGGAAGCGCTCGAAGAGTCGCTCGTTGATTTCGAAGGCACGGTGCTTGCCATCTCACATGACCGCTACTTCGTCAATCGACTCGCTTCCCGCGTGTGGGAACTGGAGAATGGGCGGATGACCGCTTATCTGGGAGACTATGAAGCCTATCGCGAGAAGAAGCTTGATCTGCAAGCTCGCGCAGCCGCGGCAAATCAGCATATAGCAGTTGTTTCCACTCCATCACGTGGGAGTTCAAAACCGAAACAGGAGACGAAGTCCGATAGTACGCTTAATACAACGGCCACTTCCAAAAAGCTGTCCGCTGAACAATTGGAGCAGAGATTGGCCCGTCTTGAAGGGCAAATCCAGGAGATGGATCGTCAGCTTGAATCCGTGCAGGATAATCCAAACGAGCTGGAGCAAATGTGGAACGAACGTGAGCAATTGTCTGGTGAATACAATGATATGTTGGCCCAGTGGGCAGAGCTGTGAGACAGGTCAGATTATGGGACTTCTCTTGAAATAGATCTTGAAATAGATAAAGAAGGAAAGAAGGCCGGAGGGAGATCTCTGGCCTTTTTGATTTTCAAAGTTAGCTTTATAACGGGATGATATCCGAGATAATTAGCTGGTAAAATTGTGTATCGCTACAATGTTATCTTTACTAGCATTTTGCATAATTCGATTCTTATTGTTCGCGGGCAAAAGATCTAGACGAATAGATTCATTTCGATCTATATCTTGCTGATTGAAAACCACTCTTGGGATTTATGCAAAATGCTTTTTTACATGTCATCGGGAATAGTGTAACTTTTTTCCTTCTCATGCGTTTAATACGTTTGTGTGTATTGAAACGGCTCCTCTTAGAGCTCACAGAAAGGCAGGTTATCGTTATTTATTATTCATTGACTTATCGGAACTGGTCGGATGACCGGCAGGTGGAGACGGGCGTACTGGAGCAGGTATCGGGTACTCGCGATGAGCTTTTCATGCGCAAGCTGGTCGATGCTACCCTGATGAAAAATAAGCTCTGGGCGCATCTGTCCAATGAATGCGAGGATCGTCGGGAGCATGCAGTTTACGTGACCGAGTATGACAATCAAAAACCTGCGGAATACGGTACAGCGATTGCGGACGCTGCACTGGCAATGTGTAAAATGTCCTCCATGTACAGTGCGGAATACATGCTGTGGAATGGGTGTGCATTTCAGGAATTGGACTTGGCAGAATCCTCCTCGTACACGATGGAGCTTGCCGAGCAACTGCTGGACCATTACATGGTCCGGGGCGGTACGACCTATGAATTTGTGTATTCCGTGTTGGATGCGGATCGCAAGAAAGTGTTGTTTTTTATGAAGGAGGTAGATTTGTAATGGACGAAAATCCCAAACCCAAACCTGGATCACGCGCCAAGCTGGTTGCCTTCTCGCTAATGCTTGCGGTTCCAGCCGTATTATCCGGTTGTAGCAGCAATAGCGACGAGTGTGACCCAGAATACGATACCGGATGTGAGTATGACTCCAGCAGTGGGCACTATTATTACGGTGGCGGATCGTCCTATCGGAGCAACAAGGACAGCAGCTCCTACAGCAAATCCAGTTCAAAATCGAGCGGCTTTGGCAGCTTCTTCCGCAGTTCGGGAGGTTAGAACCTGATGAGGCATATAAACCAACTGCCGTTCAGTCATGAAGAAGTATTCAGGGGCGAAGCAGGGCAGCAGGTTCCCTACCATCGCATGTATGGCAAGCAATATTGTGTGCCTGCATTGACGGTTTATTCCCCTGCGGAGATGCAGGAATTGCGTGCAGCAGTTGAGGCTGTAGACGGGATATATTGCAAGGTGATGCGTTTTATTCAGCAATACATGCCCGACTCTTTCCTGGAGCAGCAGCTGGGCATTCATTCCGGCCTTATTCCGGCGGCTCGTATGGAGATGGTGACAGGCGGGATTACTCGGCAGGACTGGATTATTGGGGAAGCCGGACCTAAATGTATCGAAAATAACACGGATACCCCAACCGGCATACCTGAAGCAGCTGCATTGGAAGGTATTTTGGTGGGGATGGTTGAAAAAACATCGCTCCATGCTCCGTCCAAAGGAATGGATGAATGTATCCGGGAATGCTTTCACCGCTGGCTGGATGCTTACGCACAGCAGGGTTTGCTGGGCCCGGTGACCTTTACTTCATTTGGGGAGCATGTAGAGGATCGGACCAATACGGAGTATCTGATGAAGCTGTGCCAGGAGGAGGGGTATGAAACGTTCTACGCTCCACTGGAGGAGTTGGAGATTATTCCAGGGGAGGCGCTCTACCATCATGGACGCGAGATCAACCTGTTGTACCGGCTCTATCCCCTGGAATATCTAATCGATGATCGAGATGAAACGACCGGCGTGGACATCGGCGCAGCACTGCTTGAATTGGTTCAGGATGGCCGCCTGGGCCTGATGAATCCTGCACAGCATGTGCTGATGCAGAGCAAGGGTTTCATGGCGGCGATCTGGTCACTCTATGAACGCAATGAACAAACCATGGAATATTGCGGGTTTCGGCTGTTTGATGATGCAGAGTTAGCGGCGATTTCGCGTTATCTGCTACCGACTTATTTCGAAGCTGGACCTTTCGAATGGAGCGCAATGCCCTATGTGGCTAAAAGCTATTGGGGCCGCGAAGGTCGAGGCACATCGCTGCTGGGTGAGGGATCGGATCATCATGGGGGCCAAACTGCTGCTTCACATAAGTTGCACGCCCCGATGAACTCCAACACAACAGACGAACTGCAAGAAGATGAGGAGATCGCAGCCTATTATAATAATCAGCCTAAAATATATCAGCAGCTGGTACCGATGGAACAGGCCGTGATTCAGACAGAGGATGGCGAATACAGCGGTTATTTGCTTACAGGAGTGTTTGTCATCGGTGGACGTTTTGCCGGTGTGCTGCCCCGGATCGGGGAGAAGGTAACCGGAGATATGGCCTATTATTGTGCGGCTTTGGTCAATGAACGGATGGATGACGAGGAGGAGAAGGAATGGACAATTTGGGATTGAACCTGCTGAATGTAGCGGTAGGTGTAGGCATTCTGCTGGTAGTATTGGTATGTGGGTATTTCGCTTTTAGCCAATTGACCCGGTATAACGATAGCGAGGAAATCGCGAAAGGTAACGAGGCGGCAGGCATGTATATGGGCAGCAAATTGCTGGGCCTGTGTATCATTGTGGGCATGGTGTCCTTCTCCACGCATTCGTGGCTGGATATGCTGCTCTGGTCGGCGCTTGGAATCATTATTTTGTGTCTGGTCTATATTATATTTGACTTCCTGATTCCCAAGATGCGGGTCTGTGACGAAATCGCACGAGGGAATATGGCGGTAGCACAGCTGCTGCGTTCCATTATCATCGGCGTTTCCATCGTCATCGGTACGTTTTTGATGTAAAATAAACCCTAGTGTTTATTTGGAATGAATATCAATTCAACGAAGAAGGAGCGGGGCATCATGAGAAAAGTCATCATCGATACAGATACAGCAGGAGACGATACGATTGCGATCCTGACGGCACTGCACCATTTCCAGGTGGAGGGCATTACGATTACAGGTGGGAACGTACAGTTTGACCAGGAGGTTGAAAATGCCCTGTACACTGTACAGGTTGCGGGACATGGCGGCAAGGTGCCTGTGTACAAAGGGTGCGAACGCCCATTGATGGCCTATGGCAAGGCCCAGCACCGCACGGTGGAAGACGTACATGGTGATGACGGCATGGGCGGAGCCCATTTCCCGAAGGCGGACCAGCGTCCAGAGGCAGGGCATGCGGTTGATTTTATCATTGAAAAGGTACACGCACATCCGGGCGAAATCTCGCTTCTGGCCATTGCACCTCTGACCAACATTGCGATGGCAATCCAGAAGGACCCAACCATTATTCCGGAGATTGCTCACCTCTACATCATGGGTGGAACGAATAATGCACTGGGTAATATCACACCAGCCGCGGAGTATAACTTCTATGTAGATCCGGAAGCAGCCAAAATTGTATTGCACGCAGGCATTCCGACGACCATGGTTGGCTGGGAAATGTGTACTCAGTATTCTGTTATGGATGATGATGATCACGCTGAAATTGCAGCACTGGGTACATCTGGTGCCGATTTCTTCACAGCCATCAACAAAGTGGTGATGCAGTTCAACAAATCGGTACATAAACTGAATGGCACCACTCATCCAGATACGTTGCTGATGGCTGTTGCCGCAGATGAGTCGCTCATGACCAAATCCGGTCAGTATTATGTGGATGTAGAAGCAGCAGGAGAGTTAACGCGCGGATATAGCGTTGTGGATATCAACGGACGTTTCGGTAAAGAGCCGAATGTACGTGTCTGCGAGGCCATTGACCGTACGAAATTCAAATCCATGCTGCTGGATGTGCTCTCTGCTATTCAATAAAATTGTGGTTTTAACTCCAATAAAAGTATTCATCATCCGTGCCTATTTCAGGTACGGATTTTTTTTGCCCATTCCATTCCTATGAGTGTGTGCAATGCGCGTTCTCTGTCCAGTTGGTGACAACGCTTCGGGTGTGTTAAAGTGAAGGAAATGTTACAGCGGAGACCCTTTAGTTTAACTTTTGAGCGTCCGGCAGGAGGAGTGGCACAATGTTATTTTATTTTGTAGCACTGCTGGTTACCTTGGTTGATCAGGGAACCAAGATGGCGGTGAGGATGTATATGGAAGTTGGGGACACGATGAGGCTTGGCGACTCGGGAATGCAATTGCAGCATTATGAGAATAGTGGAATGGCAGGCAGCCTGTTTCAAGGGAATGCGCGTCTGTTCGGTGTGGTCGCCATTCTATTCGTGGCGGGCATGATGTATTATCGGAGAAAAGGTGAGATTCGCGGTTTCTGGATGCAGGCAGGTGCCGGTTTCATGGTCGGTGGTGCTTTGGGTAATGCAATCGATCGTTTTATCTACGCACGCGTAACGGATTTTCTCGTATTTCCGTCGGGACGTGGTATTCTCAATTTGGCGGATGTAGCGATAAATGTTGGCGTGGTTATGCTGGTCATCGGCATGTTAATCCGTGCATTTCAGAGTTACCGAGCCAAGCGTTTACGTAATGCTTTGCCGAAAATAGAGCGTTGATAAAGAGTTAACAACAGCTGTGATGTAAGCAGCGTAACTGAATACATGATGGACATTGGATATATTCCAATGTCCTTTTTTTGTTATGTCGACGAGCGGACTCGCGCTCAGTGGGCCTGATTCAATTTTACCGAAACCGTTTTAGGAATAATAGGACACATTATAGTCAACGCTCTAAGTATAAAACGGTGGAAGGATTAACCACGTGGTTACTTCACTAATTTAATGGGTAAATCTTTACGTATATAAGCTGAGGGAGGTACAACATGAGAACATCGCTTACCAAGGCACTCGGGTTAATGCTGCTTTGTGGAATAACGGCTGTACTTCTGTCTTCCTGCACAAGCGGGAATAATGCCAATGGCAAAGTGCAGGTTGAATTTTTTCAGAACAAACCCGAAGCCAAAGGAACCTTTGACGAATTAATCAAAACATTCAACGCCGAACACCCGGATATTCAGGTCACTCAGGTGAATCCACCTGACGCGGAGACGGTGCTAAAGACACGTGTGGTGAAGAACGATGTACCAGACATTATGGCAATGGGGGCAACCGATACCTATTCCATTCTTGCACAGAGTGATATTTTCGCCGATCTGACAGACAGTCCACTGTTAAAAACGATCGATCCCAACTACATAAAGATGCTGAAGGATGTCACGGGCATGGATGAAGTGACAGGTGTTCCATACGCAACAAATGCAAACGGCATCATGTACAACAAAACCTTGTTTAAAGAAATGGGTCTGAACGTACCCAAGACCTGGGACGAGCTGATTGCTACAGCCAAAAAAATTAAGGATGCGGGTAAAATTCCGTTTTACTTCACATACAAGGATGATTGGCAGACGAATCTGCCGTTCAATGCACTCGGACCTAACTTGGTTGGTATTGATTTCTACCTGGAGCGTCGCGAGAACAAAGTGACCTTCAAGGAGAAATACCGTGAGGTTGCGGAGAAGCAGTTGGAGCTGATGAATTACGGTCACGGCGACAACTTCGGTAAAGCGTATTCGGATGGTAACCGTGCCTTTGCCAATGGTGAAGCTTATATGTACATCCAGGGTACCTGGGCGATCTCCGAGATTCGTAAAGCGAACCCGAATGTGGACATTGGTTTCTTCCCATTCCCGACAGGCAACGATCCGAGCCAGATC
This sequence comes from Paenibacillus sp. MDV22-iso6, assembly GCF_058408365.1. NCBI lineage: Bacteria > Bacillati > Bacillota > Bacilli > Caryophanales > Paenibacillaceae > Paenibacillus > Paenibacillus sp. MDV22-iso6. The sequence continues at coordinate 218,475 of NZ_JBZVDZ010000003.1, forward strand.
AAGTTGGTGAACGGAATCGACTCTCTGTTTACCATTTCAGCGAATACACCAAACAAGGAGCAGGCCGAGCAGTTCATCGCGTTTCTGCTGGAGCCTGAAAATATAGGCAAGTACATTAAGGAACAGACGCTGTTCTCTGCGGTGGAAGGTGTAAAACAAGATGATCCTGCTGTACAGGAACTGACACCTTACATTGAGCAGGGCAAGGTTATCGACTTCGCCGATCACTATATTCCGGCTGCGGTGCAGCTGAATTCCATCGTACAGTCCTTTTTGCAAAACAAGAACATCGACAACTATCTGGATACACTCGACAAAGAATGGGACAAGGTAGCGAATCGGCGATAACGCCTTGTCCGAAGGAGGATGGAGTATGAACAAGCGCATCGCGCCTTATTACTGGATGACGGTTCCGGCGGTAATACTGTTCTTTGTATTTATGACGCTGCCGGCCCTCCAGGGGATCTATTATTCATTTACGAACTACAACGGATTCGGTAAAGGTTATGATTTTGTTGGATTCAAAAACTATTTCAATTTGTTTCAAGATGACAATGTAGGCAACGCCTACTGGTTTACCTTCAAGTTTGCGATCGTTGTAACGATCCTTACGAATATTCTAAGCCTGCTCATTGCACTCGGGCTGAATGCCAAGATCAAGTTCCGTAACTTTTTCCGTGGCATCTACTTCTTGCCGAATATCCTGAGTGTATTGATTGTAGGTTACATATTTAACTACCTGTTCTCCAACGTATTCCCGATCTGGGGACAAAACCTGGGCATCAACGCCCTATCCACCAACATTCTGGGCAGCGAAAGTCTGGCATGGATTGGGATCGTAATTGTAGCGGTGTGGCAATCAGTCGCGTTGAATACGATTCTGTATTTGGCGGGATTGCAAACCATCCCTACGACATTGTATGAAGCATCAAATCTGGACGGCGCTGGAAAATGGCGTGAATTCTGGAGCATTACGTTTCCGCTTATTGCCCCGTTCTTCACAATTAATATGGTGCTGGCGATGAAAAACTCACTGATGGTCTTTGACCAGATCGTGGCCTTGACGAATGGTGGACCGGGACGGGCAACACAGTCCATCTCCCATCTGATCTACACGGGTGGATTTGAAGGCGGCGAATATGCATATCAATCTGCGAACTCGGTTATCTATTTCATCGTTATTGCGGTGATTTCGATTCTGCAAATCCGGTTCCTGCAAAGAAGGGAGACGGATCTGTAATGAGAAGCCGTTTACGTACCAACTGGCCCGTTATGTTGTTAATTATTCTGGGTACCTTGTTCATTCTGTTCCCTTTATATATGACGGTTACAATCGCATTGAAAAATCCGGAGCAAATGGCCCAATCGGTCTTTGCTATTCCGACAACGCTTCACTGGGAGAACTTTGCAAGTGCAATAGACATGACAAACTTCTTCCAATCGTTCCGTAACAGTGCCATTGTTACTGCGTCAACAGTCATTCTGACCTTGCTCAGTAACTCTATGGTTGCTTACGCGATTGCCCGGAATATGGAGAAGCGGAAATTTTTCAAAGGGCTGTATTATTACTTCGTCAGCGCGATGTTTATTCCGTTTCCAATCATCATGCTGCCGATTGTTAAGCTGACTGCGTCACTGGAAATGACCAATCTTCTGGGTCTTATCCTGCTGCATACGGTGTATGGTCTCGCCTTTAACGTATTTGTGTATGTAGGTTACATTCGGTCCATTCCGGTAGCGCTGGAGGAAGCAGCCTTCGTAGATGGAGCAACAACCTGGGGCACATTCTGGAAAATCATTTTCCCATTGATGGCGCCGATCAGTGCCACGGTTGGTATTCTAACTTGTCTGTCTACCTATAATGACTTTCTGCTGCCACTCATTATTATTAGTGATCCGGCACAATACACGCTTCCACTGGTACAATATGTGTTCCAGGGTCAATTCAATACTGACTTCAACCTGGCGTTTGCATCGTACCTTCTGGCGTTGCTGCCGATGATCATCATTTACCTGTTTGCACAAAAATGGATTATCAACGGTGTAACGCAAGGATCAGTGAAATAAATTGGGGAGTGATTGGTGCGACACTGATGATTAGCATCCTGCCGATCCTGATCGCTTTCCTCGTCTTGAGCAATCGAATTGTGGAAGGTATTGCTGCCGGATCGGTAAAAGGATAGATCTGAGCACCACACATGAGTTATTGGCTAATTTAAACCTTGGACCCTTACATATCCCGATCCAATAGGGATGTGTGAGGGTTTTTGCTCATCGTCTCGGACTTCGTATATCTCCTGAGAACATGTATTTAGAACGACTATATGAATGTATTTCTTCTCTATAATGCAAACTAAATGAAAGGACTGAAAATACCTATTATTGGAATTTCAAAAAACTTTCAAGTTTTTTCGCAAAACTACTGCATTTTCAAACCACCTGTGCTAACATACCCTAAGAATTAAAGCCCACACGGGAAAGGTGAGAAAATGACAGCAATATCCTCAACCAAAGAGTCCCTGCGTTCGGATGCCAAGGATCTGAATCTGATTCGGCTAACATGGCCTATTTTCCTGGAACTCTTCTTGTTTATGTTGATGGGGAGCGTGGATACGTTCATGCTCAGTTCAGTGTCCGATAATGCAGTATCCGGAGTCGGAGCAGCCAACCAGATTATTTCCATTGCGATTCTTGTACTGGAAGTCATTGGACATGGCGCTGCTATTGTTGTGGCACAATATATTGGTTCGAAGAAGTTGAGTGAGGCGGCACAGGTAACAGGTAATGCGATTACACTAAATCTGATTGTTGGACTGATCCTGAGCGGAAGCTTCCTTCTGTTAGGAGGACATCTGCTTACACTGCTTCATATCCAAGGTGAAATATACGATTTTGCCCGTTCTTATATAAGTATTGTCGGAGGCGGGATCTTCCTTCAGGCGCTGATTAACGCGCTGGCCGCGACGATTCGTACGCATGGTTACACCAAAGAGACGATGTATGTTTCCGTTCTGATGAACGTGATTCACGTCGTTGGTAACTACGCCCTTATTTTTGGCCATTTCGGCATGCCGAAGCTTGGTGTAGAAGGGGCAGCGATCTCAACGGTCGGAAGCCGTCTGATCTGTTTGATTATTTTCTTCTGGTTGCTCTATCGGGTTATGGATGTAAGGGTAGAGTTTAGCTATTACATCAACCTTTCGAAGAAATTTATCAGCAAAATCTTGCGAATTGGTATCCCCTCTGCACTGGAATCCGTTGTATATCAGTCCTGCCAGCTCGTCTTCACACTGTACGTAACCTATCTGGGTGCTGAAGCGATGGCAACCCGGCAATATGCGGGTAACATTTCAAGCTACATCTATCTATTCAGCATGGCGATCGGAATGGGAACTTCCATTATTGTTGGCCGACTGGTCGGTGCACGGCGCAAGAACGATGCATACAAACGCGTATTCGACAGTGTAAAATGGGCGCTGCTCGCAACGGTTGTGATCGATGTAATTATTATTCTCTTCCGTGTTCCGCTGATGAGTGTGTTCACGGATAATCCGGAAATCATCAAGCTAGGGGCACAGGTCATCCTGCTAAGTCTTCTGCTGGAAACCGGGCGAACCTGCAACATTGTGATTATTGGTTCCCTTCGTGCCGCAGGTGATGCGAAGTTCCCGGTATACATGGGACTGATCTCTATGGTCTGCATGAGCCTGCCGCTAGGCTACCTGCTTGTGTTCAAGCTTCACATGGGGCTCGCCGGTGTATGGCTTGCGATTGCCGCAGACGAGTGGACACGCGCTGTCATTATGTATTTCCGCTGGAAGAGCCGGGCTTGGGAGAAACATGATCTGTTGGATCATGAGGAGGAAGTTGGAGTTCAGCCGGTGCCGGCAGTATGATGTTGATTTTGGAAAATAATTTCGATTTGAGTGGAGTATAGAAATAAAAGGACGCCTCACTTGGAGTCGTTAGTCTTATTAAAGAAGAGCCAATCATGGGATGGAGCATTCCTCCTGATGAGGGGCTCTTTTTTCGTTATTTGTGCAGTATTACCTCGTTATCTTAGAGAGGTTCAGATCATAGGTGGGGGCTGTAGCGAAGTTTGTCACCAGAACAGGTTAGCAAAAATGATCAAAACGAGATGTGCAGCCTCACGTATAGTAAGGATATGGAAAGGGGCTGGACTTTATTTGAATTCATACAGTGAATTGATTCGGCAAAGTCTCTACTTTATTGAAACGAATCTGTACGAGGAGATCGGGCTTGAAGAAGTGGCGTCTGAAGCGCTTCTGTCACCCTATCATTATCATCAGGTGTTCCGCAGGGCAGTGCGGTCATCTCATTCGGGGTTATTTTGAACGGCAAAGGAAAAGTTTGGGTGGATAGTTTCCGTTTCGAAGAGGTTGATCCGAATACACCATTGACTCATATGGAGACAGAGTATGAGATGTCGGACGAGCCAATGAATTTGTCTTTTGAAGAGTGATCAGATGTGAATGCAGGTCCAACGTTAAGCTGAAGAAAGTATGTGAATTATGATATAATCCTGGGTAAGAATGGAGCTGATGCAGGATGACGGATTTGCTCGATCCTCGAGTTGATTTTGTATTCAAACGTATTTTTGGAAGTGAGCAAAGTAAAGATGTTTTGTTAGCTTTCCTTAACAGCACGTTTATTGAAACCGGTGAGTCGCCTCTTACGGAGATTACACTTATTAACACGTTTACGGACAAAGATAGTCCGGAAGATAAACAATCCATTTTAGATATCAAAGCGCGTACGGTGGAGGGTAAGTTAATCAACATTGAGATGCAGCTGTTTAATCCGTATAATATGGAAAAAAGGACGCTGTTCTACTGGAGTGAAATGTACTCTCACCAGATCAAGAAGGGCGAAAACTATAATCTTTTGAAAAAATGTGTGACGATCAATATTTTAAATTACTCATGTCTGGACAATGAACGATATCACAATGTTTTTCATTTACGCGAAGATCATACAGGTATTGGTTTGACAGATGATATAGAAATTCATGTGATGGAATTGACCAAACTGGATCAACACCCTGTCCCTATGGATAAGGGTGGACTAGTGAACTGGCTTTTATTCTTAAAAGGGATTGATCCATCAAACTGGGAGGTGCTGGCGATGAATGAACCGATGCTAAAAAAGGCGATGGACACGCTGGAATTTCTGAGTCAGGATGCAGCTACGAGAATGGCTTATGATGCACGGATGAAAGCACTAAGCGATGAAAAGTCGATGATTGAAGGTGCACGTGCTGAGGGTGAAGCCAAAGGGAAAGTAGAAGGTAGAGTAGAAGGTAAAGTGGAAATGGCTCGCGAGCTTCTTGCACTTGGCGTAGATATGTCAGCTGTGGTGAAAGCCTCCGGACTCTCTGCAGAGGAAATCAAAAAACTGCTGCCTAAGCAGTGATATGAAACTGAAATTACACTTTACAGGGCTAATCCAATTACGGGTTGGCTCTTTTTGTTGTGTTTGGGGTATAAAAAAAGTGGAGCGAAGTCGAAGCTGAGAGGATACAGACGTTTCTGGAGTTTCTCACAAATCGAAAAGTCCTCCATAGCTAATCAGGCCATACCTTGTTAACATAGATCCAAAGAATACGATAACTCATGACACATATAGAGGATGATTTCGATGAATAAAAAAGTATTGGTCGTGGATGACGAGTCAAGCATTGTCAGTGCCATTGCTTACGCGCTGCGGCGCGAAGGATATGAAGTAGAGACAGCAAATGACGGCGAAGAAGCGCTGGTCAAGGTGGCGTCATTCCATCCGCAGGTCATGATTCTGGATGTGATGATGCCCAAGCTGGACGGATACGGCGTATGCCGCAGGCTGGAGGATCGAGAGGATATCGGCATTATTTTGCTGACTGTCAAAAATGATATCGTGGATAAGATCGTAGGCCTGGAAATGGGCGCGGATGATTATATGACTAAACCGTTTGAGATCCGCGAGTTGCTCGCCCGGGTAAAGGCATTGATGCGCCGTGTGGAGAAAAGCAGCCCGTCCCCTGACGACCAGAAGAATCAGGTTATCGTCAATGGAACACTGCGCATCCATATCGCTCACCGCACCGTGACGGTGAATGAGGAGAAGCTGGATTTGACGCCAAAAGAGTTCGACTTGCTGACCATTCTGATGTCCAACCCCGAGCGTGTATACACGCGGGATGATCTGCTGGACCGAGTGTGGGGCATGGAATATGCCGGGGGCACACGCACGGTGGATATTCATATTCAGCGGCTGCGCAAAAAGATCGGCGATACCGACCAGCAAAAATTGCAGACGGTATACGGCATTGGCTATAAGGCATCAGCCCCTGAACCGGGCGGCTCGGTATGAGAATCAGCATCAAGCTGAAGTTCAGCGTTTTTCTAGCTGCATTGCTAATCCTGACCGTCGTTGTGCTCAGCTCGCTGGTATTGCGAGGTATTGAGCGCAACCAGCAGACGCAGATCGAGACCATTCTGTCCCAGCAGACCCGTCTGGTGAATCTGAATGTGCGGCAGTCTTACTATACCGAGTCCGTTCGTCTGGAGCAGGAGGTTTTTTTACAGCAAAATGGCCGCAAGTTGGCTCAAGAGCTTGCAAGCTCCACAGGTCTGCCCATCGCGCTTTATGATATGAAGGGACAGCAGGTTGGTTCATCAATCATGTCTGAGGAAAGTGCAGATATCACAGCGACGCTGAACTATGCGCTGCAAAATAAAATTGCTTATCACGAACAGGGGGATACCCTGCTATATGTAGCACCGCTGGACGGACCGGATGGACAGATGGGTGCTGTGCGCATGCAGTATCCGGTTCAGAGCTATCATGAATTCTATGCCCGTATCCTTCAGTTGTTTATGTGGGCGGGGATTGCGGTTGTTGGGTTAAGCTTCATTCTGGGATATCTCTTCTACAATCGTTTTGCTGTTGCTATAACCCGATTGAAGAAGTCTGCCGATTCCATTCGTGAAGGGCATTATATTACCGAATCACCAGTGAGTCGCAAGGATGAATTGGGCGAACTGGGACAGGGCATTTATTATATGAGCACATCGATTCAACAAAATATTGAAACCATGCATGCGGAACAGCAGAAGCTTCAGCTCGCTATCGAGAAGCTTCAGGCTCTGGAGCAGCAGCAGAAACAATATATCGGTAACATTAGCCATGAGTTCAAGACACCACTTACGTCGATTAAGGCATATGTGGAGCTGCTGGACATGTATAAGGATGATCCGCAATTGCTGGATGATGCCACGAGCAATATTGGCAAGGAAACGGAGCGGTTGTACGAGATGGTTGAGAAGGTATTACATTTATCAGCCCTGGAGAAATATGATTTTGAGAATCAGGCGGAAGACGTGGAGGTTCGTGCTCTACTGGAGGATGCCTGTGGCCGGATGCGGGGCAAAGCCGAGAAGTTTGCGCTGAACATGGAGGTGACGTTACTGCCTGCGGTGATCCGCAGCGATCGGGAGAGCCTGATGCATATTTTCATCAATCTGTTGGATAATGCGATCAAATATAATGTGCCGGGAGGTGTCATCCGGGTAAGCAATGAACTGCGAATGCAGGAGCGACAAGCGGTGATTCGCATCTTCAACTCAGGTACGCCCATTCCGGATGAGGCGAGCGAGAAAATCTTTGAACCCTTTTACACCGTCAACAAAGACAGGGCCAGAAAAACCGGGGGAACCGGGCTGGGACTATCACTCGTCAAGCAATTTGTAGAGAAGCAGGGCGGCACAATCACATTGTTGCCGAGCGATCCGAAGCATGGGGAAGGAACGACGTTCCAGCTGGTTTTCCCGTTGGCGCATTCAAGTTTACAAGTTGGAAACAAGTCTGAATAACTTTGGAAGTATGCGATGTGTATGCTTGGTCTATAGAAAGCACTCAGGAGGGACCATGATGAATTGGAAACAGGCGGCTATGGGCACGCTCGGGGCGATTGTCCTATTATCGGCAACAGCATGCGGGGGAACAACGAAACCAGGGGATCATACACAGAACGGGAAATCCGGCACGGATATTACAGTCAAGGACAATACAAATACATCGGTATACCAGAGCTTTAAGCTGGAGAAAATCGATAAACTGTCGAATATGCGCGGGGTAGCATGGCTAAGCAATGACTGGATTTTGTCGGATAAAGTAAACGAGTCCATGAAGCCTGTCACCGTTGAGGGTGAGAAACGTTACCCGCATAACTTATACATGTACGATCTTACAAAGGGCACAGATACACCCGTGAAGGAAAGTGAAGTGAATCTGGGCTCACCACTCGTGTCCCCGGATAGTCAGTATATTTTCTACAGAGAACCAGAGGAATCGACGGGCAAAGGCTTCATTCTGAACCTGCACAACGGGGAAGTGGTTCCTGCAGGCAATGACGATGGATTTGTCTTTGAAGGAGCATGGCTGGATAAGGAGCATGTCGTTTTTCCAAACATGAATGGGGATATCATATCAGCGAGTGTGGATGGAACGACCAAAGCGCTGGTCAAGACGGGAAACTTCAATGTAAGTAGTGTCAGCGTTTCGGGTAATGTAATTTACTACATCACAGGCACGGACGGACAGTTGAATAGCTACGATACGAAGACCGGTGAAGTGAAGCAGGTACTGAAAAGTGTAGAGAGGGTAATTCCATCCAACGATGGCTCAAGACTGGCGATTGTGAAAAAAACAGCCGATACCAAACGGGCGCTGGTGCTGACCGATCTGGAAGGGAATGAAAAAGCCACCCTTGCCAGAGGCACACAAATCTTCGGCACGAGCTGGTCGGGTGACGATTCCAAAATCGCCTACACGATCAATTCGGAAAGTGATGATGAAAAAGGGCTGTTCGTCTCTAATACGGAATCGGCGGAGCAGTTCCAGATCTCGGCCGAAATGGATAACGCATCTGATCCACTGAGCTGGAGTCCGGAAGGCAACCGAATTTTGCTGTCACAGGCAGTGCAGGAAAATGAATCATACCACTTTGTCACCTCGGTCATTACGATCTCGCAGTAAATCATCATCGAAGAAGAAGTAAATTAGCAGAGCGGGCCTGACTCATATCGAGTTGGGCTTTTTCTGTACCTTTAACGCTGGTTTTCTGGGTTATACTGAAGAGACGAGAAGTAAAGGGGGAACATGATCATGGATGAAAAGGACTGCCGTCTGCTGCTGAGCGTTTCCGAAGAAAGTAGTCTGACCAAGGCTGCGGAGCGCATGTTTATGACCCAGCCAGCTTTGACATACCGTTTGCAGCAATTGGAGAAGGAATTTGGCGTGCCACTTATCGATAAAACGTTAAAAGGTGCCAGATTTACTCCCGAAGGAGAGCATCTCGCGATTTATGCCCGTAAAATGCTCAATGAGCTTAACCAGGTCAAGGAACTGCTGTCGAACATTCGGAATGAGGTTAAGGGAACGCTGCGTCTCGGGATTGCCAATCATTATTCGTTGTACAAGCTTCCTCCCTTGTTAAAGCAGTTCAAGGAACTGTACCCTGAGGTTCAGTTTGCTGTGACCTGTGCTCTGAGTGTGGAGGTTATGGAACTGTTAATGCGGGATGAAATTCAGGTAGGGGTCATCCGGGGGGAGCATCCATGGTATGAGGGGAAACATCTGCTGCACGATGAACCGGTCTGTATTGTATCCCGTGAACCCATTAATCTGGATGAACTTCCCGAGCTTCCGCAAATTGCATTTCAGGAGCCCTTGACGAAAACGGGTGGAACTCCTGTGAGCCCCTTCCGAGAGGGAGTAGCGGCCTGGTGGTATGAGCGCTATGAATGTTCACCAACCGTAGCGATGCGTGTGGACAGCTATGAGACATGTAAGGAAATGGTGCGTTATGGGCTTGGTTATGCCATTATTCCGGGTATTTTCGTGTCTGATTCGGATGGCCTTCACCAGCAGGAATTGATTCGACAGAATGGACAGGGATTGCGGCGTAATACGTGGTTAGTGTATAAGGAAAGTGTGCTGCAGCAGGCAACGGTGGGTCGCTTTATTGACTTGATGAAAACGGCTGGAACACAGCATGTTGTGGACGGAAGCTAGATACAGACATAGCGGAATAGATGCATTTCTTTATGCATAATTATCCGATATTTTATTATCAAATAAGGAATTTTATTGCTATTTGGCAGTGTCATTTTTATAGGGAGTACCCATTCGAAGGATGTACATAAGATTAAAATGTATACCGATGCCGTCTTGGCTAATATGAAAAATAACCAGTAATATAATGACATCTAATGATATCCATATGTTATTGTCTAGCGAGTCCATAAAATTTTTTATGGGCTATTCCTTAATTTTTTTGAATTTACTTCTGGCTTGGTCACACATACAATATATCCAATCTGATTGTATATTTATTCGATTGAATTGAATATAGAAATGCTGTATTTGAAGAAAGGCGGCAAAACAATATGTATCCTGACCCAGCTCATATGAAGCAAAAAATCAAAGAAACCGTAGATCGGTTGGACCCCGACTTGCGGGAATTATCCCTGCGCATTCACGCTAACCCTGAACTTAGCTTTCAGGAAGTCCAAGCACAACAATGGTTAACCGAACCGCTGGAAGCGGCCGGATTTCAGGTGGAAAAAGGCATTTCAGGCCTCGACACCTCGTTCCGTGCTGTATGGGAAGGCCAGCCAGGTGGACCCGCGATTGCACTGCTCGCTGAATATGATGCGCTGCCCCGCATCGGACATGCCTGCGGACACAATCTGATCGGAACCTCTGCTGTAGGTGCAGCACTGGCGCTCAAGGAAGCATGCCCTGATCTTCCGGGACGGATCGTCATTCTTGGCACACCGGCTGAAGAAGAGGGCGGCGGAAAAATCATTATGGTGAACGATGGCGTATTCAATGAGATTGATGCCGTCATGATGTGTCACCCGCAGCAAAAAACGATGGTACTGAGAGGTGCGCTGGCCTGTGTGGACGCAACCTTTACGTTCCACGGCAAACAGGCACATGCTGCCTCATCTCCTGAGAAAGGTATTAGTGCACTGGATGCCTTGGTCAACGCGTACGCGGGTATAAACTCACTGCGTCCTTATTTGAATGATGACGTTAGGGTGAACGGGATTATCACCAAGGGGGGAGATGCGCCCAACGTGGTGCCTGAGCTAGCTGAAGCCGTATATATCATTCGGGCGAAGACCGTCGAAGAGCTGAAAATCGTCATGGACAAAGTATATCGCGTCGTGCGCCATGCTGCGGAAGGCGTTGGGGCTACGGTAGATATTACGGAAGGCCTGATCTATGCCGAGCGGAATAACAACAAGACTCTGGCGGGTCTGTTCCAGCAGAACCTGGAGGATATGGGTATTGAAGTGCATGATCCACCGCAAACAGGTGGTGTTGGTTCATCGGATATCGGTAACGTAAGCCAAATTACAGCCGCAATCCATCCGTATATTCGGTTAGGAGATGCGACAACACACACACCTGAATTTGCCCGGCTTGCCGGAGCAGAGGAAGGCATGATTGAGCTAAACCGTGCGGCGAAGGCACTTGCACTGACGGCGTTCGATTTGTACGCAGACAAGGAAGCATTGCAGCAGGTACGTGATGAATTTGAAGCATGGAAACAACAGAAGGACGAGGGATGATGAATTGGAAAACATAACAAAACAACCACAACAACGGCGCAAATGGTTTAAGATGCCTCACACCTTCGTCATCTTGTTTATTCTGGTGCTGGTAGCTACTGTGCTGACCTACATTATTCCTGCAGGGGAATTTGATCGGGTTAAGGATGAGGCGACAGGCAAATCCTTGCTCGTTCCGGGTTCATACCATCATGTAGAGTCCAATCCAACGGGATTATGGGATATTCCCAAGTCCATCGTTCGCGGACTGGTTGACTCCGCGGATGTTGTATTCTTTATTTTCATCATCGGCGGAGCATTTCAGATCATTACGAGTACGGGAACGATTGAAGCCCTTACAGGTAGGGTAGCCCGTTCGTTCGCCAACAAGGGATTATGGGTCATTCCGGTATTCATCACCTTGTTCTCAGTTGGTGGATTCACGATGGGCATGTCCACAGAGGTTATGGTCTTTGTACCGATCGGGATTGCCATTGCGCGTGCGCTGGGGTATGACGCTCTAACCGGTACGGCGATGATCTCGCTGGGGGCCTCGTGTGGTTTCACTGCCGGACTGCTCAATCCGTTCAACGTAGGACTGGCTCAGGCCATTGCAGAAGTTCCAATTTTCTCAGGGATGTGGCTTCGTGCAATTATCCTGGTGTGTCTCATCTCCGTGACAAGTATCTATATTATGCGGTACGCGTCCAGAGTGAAGTCTGATCCAACACGTGGTTTGGTGCATGAGCTGGAGCAGGAGCAGGCAGCAGATACACCTGCGGTGGACCTGAACAAACTGCCAACGATTCGCATCACACATATTCTGACTATCATTACAATTGTAGCTGGCTTTGCCCTGTTAATCTGGGGTGTTTCCAAAGAAGGCTGGTGGATGGAAGAACTGGCGGCTCTCTTCCTGAGCATGGGCGTGATCGCGGGACTTGTCTCTGGGTTCGGTCCTAGTCGAATTGCAAGTGAATTCGTCAAAGGTGCAAGTGGCATCGCTTATGGTGCCTTTATCATCGGTCTGGCAAGAGGAATCATGGTTGTCCTCGATCAGGGTAACGTGATTGACTCCGTAGTATACGGAATGTCTACAGCGGTTGGCGAATTGCCGTCCTCCGTGCAGGTATTGGGTATGTATTTCTTCCAAAATATCATGAACGTGTTCATCACGTCGGGTACAGGTATGGCCGTGACTACGATGCCGATTATGGTTCCATTATCGGATCTGCTCGGGGTTACCCGTCAGACTGCCGTACTGGCTTTCCAGTTCGGAGACGGATTCACCAACATGATTTTGCCAACGTCTTCAGCCTTAATGGGTAGTCTCGCGGTATCCGGCATTCCGTATCAGAAATGGGTTAGATTCTTCTGGCCGCTGATGGTCATGTGGATCGCTATGGGTATTGTATTTATGCTGATCGCCAATGCCATTCAGTATTCTTAATCGTTCGATTGAGACAAGCGGCGAAAAATGTATTCCATAACTTACATTCCTTTCTATACATTTATATTGACTAAGCTATTCCGCTTCCGATAAACTAGAATGCAGGAATAAAAGTCGAATGTTCAAAGCAGCAGTTCGAGACATTGTTTCGGACGGCTGTTTCTTTTCTTTTTCATAAGCAAGGTTGCAACGTTGTAGTCTTGTCGGATGATCCGGCCAATAACAACATGGAATAGGAACAGGTGATACACATGTGTAACAGCGCGTACCGCGTGCTTTTATATTATAAGTTCGTGAAGATTGAAGACCCTGAAACGTTTACGCAAGAGCATCTGCAATACTGTAAGGACCTGGGTGTAAAAGGACGTATTCTGATTGCCTCAGAAGGCATTAACGGTACCGTATCCGGTACACCAGAGCAAACCGAGCAGTACATGAAGGATATGCATGCCAACCCGCTGTTCAGCGATATGGTATTCAAGATTGATGATGTCGAAGAGCATGCGTTCAAAAAAATATTTGTTCGTCACAAAGCTGAGCTGGTTACATTCCGTGTGGACGAAGACTTGGACCCGAACGAAGTTAGTGGTAAACGGTTGTCCCCGAAAGAATTTTACGAGCATCTTCAACAGGAGGATGTCATTGTAATTGATGGCCGCAATGACTACGAGTACGAGATTGGTCATTTTCGAGGTGCGATTCGTCCGGACGTGGAGTCGTTCCGCGAGTTTCCGGAATGGATTCGGGATAACCTGGGCGACATGAAGGACAAAAAGATCATTACTTACTGTACTGGCGGTATTCGTTGTGAAAAGCTGACCGGGTTCATGATTAAGGAAGGTTTCCAGGACGTGGCACAACTTGATGGCGGAATCGTGACCTATGGCAAGGATGATGAGGTACAAGGTCGTTTGTTTGATGGGAAATGTTATGTTTTTGACGAGCGTATTTCCGTGCCGATTAACCGGACGGATGAAGATATCGTGATTGCCAGCTGTTATCACTGTGGAACGACGCATGACCGTTATATTAACTGTCCAACCTGCAACCTCCAGCATGTAAGCTGTGAGGATTGCGAAGAGACGCATAACCGCTTTTGCTCGGATGCCTGCCGGGAGGCAGCACCGGTAACCGCATAAGCAGGGAGAGCAGGTGCTGATCGTGAAGCGCGAAGAGGAACGAACGACGCGTGAACGGATTTTGTTCATGCTGAAGCAGCAAGGCACAATGACCGCAAGGGAAATGACAGCTGAGCTTGGTCTGACCGGCATGGCGATTCGCCGTCACCTCACGGCACTGGAGCAGGAGGGTTGGATTGAGGTTCGGGAAGCCAGAGCTACAGCTGGACGTCCCTCCGCGGTGTACCATCTGACGGTGCGCGGGGATAGCTTTTTCCCAAAATCATATTCATCACTGACCCTGGAACTGCTGGAGGAACTGTCGGATTCAGCGGGCAGCGGTGTCGTGGATGCATTGTTCGAGAGCCGCCGGGACAAGCTGCTTCGCAGCGGACAGCCACAGATGCAAGGTCAGGATCTGGCCGGACGTGTCGAGGAACTCGCGCGCATTCAGAATGCAAACGGATATATGGCCGATGCCTCCAAGGAAGAGGATGGCACCTATGTGCTTACCGAGCTGAACTGCCCTATTGTGCAGGTAGCGAGTGTCTATAAACAGGCTTGCCGCTGTGAACTGGAACTGTTCCGTTCATTGCTGCAGGCTGATGTGGAGCGCACCGAATGTTATGCGGATGGCGGCAAAAAATGCACGTACCAGATTCGCGAAGCGGCTGGGAATTAGCATGTATAGAGATTGTTTCGATCACTCGGAACAGTCTCTTTTTTGTTTGGAAAATGACGTAAAAACGTTATATTAAGTATTAGATGCGTGTTATTATTAAATTTACATCCAGCTCAAAAAAATGCGTAGCGATTAACATTGTTAATTTCAATATGCTCGCTAATGATCATTATCACAACGTATTTCATTTAAGAGAAGATCATACAGATATATCCCTGACAGATGAAATTTCGAAGTTAAAAGACAACAACATTATGATGAATGATGGATTAGTGCGATGGCTATTATTTTTAAAGGGGATAACCAAGTCTAGCTGGGAGGAGTTATTGATGCACGAACCGGAACCGGCGTTGAAAAAAGCCATGAGTGTATTGGAGTTTCTGAGCCAGGATGAGCAAGCACGTCAACAATATATCGACCGTCAGAAATTTCTATGGGATGAAGTTTCCATGATTGAGGGCGCACGAGAAGAAGGTCTCAAGAAAGGCTTGGAGGAAGGCATCCAAAAAGGAATCGAAGAAGGCATCAAAGAAGGAGAAGCAGAGAGTAAACGTAAAATCGCAATCAATATGCTCGCTTTGGGGCTTGATCAAGATACCATTATCAAAGCTACCGGGCTAACATTATCTGAACTAGAAGAATTGAAAAAAGAAAAAGAATGATGTGTATTTTCTCTTCACCCAGTTGTATATCCTTTCTTAGCAGAGGCCTTATTTCAAAATTGCAGAGGCCTTTTTTTGTTTTATGTAATGTTTTCTCTCACGTATCTGCAATGAATGCAAATTGGAAGCGGTTCAACCATTGACGGGAAACAGGTCGCACCTTAATATTAGGGAAACAATAAAATACCAACACGAGTCATGGACTTCAGTCGCATGAGAAAAGTCTATATTTGTCTGCTTTTGTCGATCAAAGCAACAATGCGTTGAAGCGTTCGTTTTGTCCCGCCCTATCGTGTCACTTGGATAACGATGAGGGCATCAACATTTTAGAAGATGGAGAGGGGTTCTCACACATGAAAAAGAAATGGTTAATGTCTCTGATGATGGTTGCATCTATGGTTGTAGCGGCTGGTTGCGGAAATAACAGCGGCGGTAGCATAACGACCGAGGGATCGGGCAGCACAACAGGTGAAGGTACGGCAGAAAAATCGTATCGCATCGCGATCTCGCAAATTGTCGAACATCCATCGTTGGATGCCACACGTGAAGGATTTATTGCAGCGCTGAAGGATGCTGGTCTTGAAGAAGACAAGAATCTGACGATTGACTACAATAACGCGCAAGGCGATTCAACGAACAACCTGTCCATTGCCCAGAAAATTGCCGGGGATTCCAAAAATGATTTGGTCCTAGGGATTGCAACACCATCCGCACTGGCACTGGCTCAACAAGTAAAGGACAAGCCACTGCTGTTCGCAGCGGTGACAGACCCGCTGGGTGCCAAACTGGTGAGTGACATGGACAAGCCAGGTGGTAACGTAACAGGTGCATCGGATACGAACCCGGAGGCGATTGTACAATTGGCTGATTTTATCGCCAAATATTTGCCGGATGTAAAGACGGTTGGTCTGGTTATTAACGAGGGCGAACCGAATGCGGTTGTGATGGCGAACAATGCGGAAAAAGCGCTCGCAACACATAATATCAAGCTGGTCAAAGCACCAGTTACGAACACTTCCGAAGTAAAACAGGCGACCGATTCTCTGGTTGGCAAAGTGGATGCCTTCTATATCACGCTGGATAACTCGGTAGTTAGCGCAGTGGATACAATCATCCAGACCGCGAATAAAAATAAAATTCCGTTCTTCTCCAGTGACCGGGATACCGTGGAAAAAGGGGCTTTCGCAACCGTTGGCTTCAAATACTATGATCACGGATACCAAGTGGGTGAAATGGCTGCGGACATTCTGAAAAGTGGATCGAAACCAGGCGACTTGAAAGTCACTGTGCCGGACAAGCTGGATCTGATTCTGAACCTGAAAGCGGCTGAAGCTCAAGGTATCACTGTTTCCGATGAGATGAAGGCAGAAGTGAAGGACCAGGATAACAACATTATTCAATAATCTGACCGGAGATCCTCCGGCAGTACGGATGCGAGGCGGACGTGCAGGCGGGTTCGCCTCATTCTTTTCGATAGACAGGGAGGAAGCAATGTGAATTTGACTTGGGGTTCAATTGAAGGGGCAATCGAGCTTGGATTGTTGTATGCACTGATGGCATTGGGTGTATATATTACATTCCGCATACTGGACTTCCCCGATCTCACCGTAGACGGAAGTTTTACAACTGGAGGCGCAATCGCGGCGGTCATGATATCCAACGACTTCTCTCCTTGGCTCGCTTGCTTGGCAGCAATGGCTGGAGGAATGGTGGCTGGCGCTTGTACAGGTCTGCTGCATACCAAAGGCAAAATTAACGGGCTGTTATCCGGTATTCTGATGATGATTGCCTTGTATTCGATTAATATGCGTATTCTCGGCGCACCAAACAAATCCATTATGGGCATGGACAACCCTTTTTCGGGTGAGCATGTCATGATCATCATAATCGTGGTGGTGCTGGTATTCAAAATCATGCTGGATCTGTTTATGAAAACAGATATCGGACTGGCACTGCGCGCCACAGGTGACAACAAACGCATGATTCGCAGCTTCGGTGCGAATACGGATGTGACCACCATTGTTGGTGTCAGTCTGTCCAACGGACTTGTTGCGCTGTCTGGAGCATTTATTGCACAGCAATCCGGTTTTGCAGATATTACGATGGGAATTGGGATGATCGTTATCGGACTGGCCTCCGTTATTATCGGGGAAGCCATTCTGGGTGCAAGAACCGTATTCTGGGCCACACTTGCGGCCGTTGTCGGTTCAATTATTTACCGGATTGTGGTCGCGATCGCACTCCAGGTCGAATGGTTTGATACATCGGATCTGAAGCTGATCACCGCTGTGATCGTTATTATCGCACTTGTTTTCCCAACCATGCAGCGCTCCATGAAGCAGAAAAGCCTGGCTCGCAAACGAACCGAAGAGCTTATGGGCTCGTCGAGCCAACAGGCGAAGGGAGGCATGTGATTATGCTTGAGATTACACAAGTGACCAAACTGTTTAATCCGGGAACGACCGACGAGAAGACTGCGCTGGTTGGCGTAAACCTGACGATGAACCCGGGAGACTTCGTGACCGTGATTGGCAGTAATGGCGCGGGAAAATCAACGTTGATGAACATTATCTCAGGCGTCATGAAGCCCGATATGGGCGATGTGCTGATCAATGATCGTTCCATCAAAAGCCTGCCCGAGCATAAACGCAGCAGTTGGATTGGCCGTGTGTTTCAGGACCCGATGGCGGGTACAGCACCGCATATGTCCATTGAGGAGAATATGGCGATGGCGTACAAACGTGGCAAGGGCCGTGGACTGGGCTTTGGAGTGACCCGTGCAAGACGGGAGATTTTCAACGCCCAGTTGGAGAAACTCGGCATTGGACTCGACAAACGCCCCAATGCCAAAGTGGGCCTTCTGTCTGGCGGTGAACGCCAGGCGCTCAGCCTGCTCATGGCAACATTCACCCAGCCACAAATTTTGCTGCTGGACGAGCATACGGCTGCGCTTGATCCTTCTCGTGCGGAGCTGATCACAGAGCTGACAGAGACGCTTGTACGTGAGATGAGACTTACAACGTTGATGGTCACACACAATATGGAGCAGGCCATACGTTTGGGCAATCGTCTAATTATGATGGACAAAGGCCGAATTATTTTGGACGTTAGTGAAGAGCGTAAGCGCACGCTGACCGTACCTGAGTTATTGGGCGAGTTTGAACGTATCAGCGGTAAAAAAATGGCCGACGATCGCGTGGTGCTGGGTTAAATCCAGGGAGCACCTTGCGATTACCGAAGAGAGCCAGTACATCTCATTACAAAAACCTTTTGCGTTCTCGCAAAGGGTTTTTGTGGTATGTTGAACAGAATAAGGATCACAAGTAGTAAGCATACATAGGAGGGCCGAGCATGTCGTTACAATTCGATGAAGGAACATACAGCGTAACCCGGCGTACCGATTCCATTCGCCTGCTGGCGAAGGAATATGCGCTGCTGCATTTTTTGTATGAGAACAAGGAAAAAGCTTTTACTCGCAGCCAACTGCTGGACCGGGTATGGCCCCTGGAATATCCGGTTGAACGCACCGTGGACGACCATGTGTATCGACTGCGCAAGAAACTGAAACTTTGGGAAGAAATTGCACTGGAGACCGTGCGTGGTTATGGTTACCGGCTTATCATCCGATCGAATATGGCGATATTGCCCTCTAACCCTTCCGCCCAAGATCAGGAGATGCGAGAAGTGATTCATGGATTGTTCCGCAAATATCATCTGTATGGGCAGGGCAAGTCGATGCTCACGCTGCTGGATCAGCAAGAAGCGCTGGGCATTGAGATTGATCCATTTTATCAGTTGTATATCCACTTTATTCAGGGAGATCTGGAATGGCTGATTACAACAACGGAAATTCCCTTCGAGGAACGTTTGTATTGGCTGCTCATTTTTACACATACCCTGATTGAACCATCGGAGAGTTTGCTATTGTACGAAAAGGCTCTGAATTCATCCGCTTTGTCTGCCGATCAGCTTCGTGAACTGCGTATTCTGAACATTGTTGAAGTCTACGCAGAGGTGGGCCAGTATGAGCAAGCCAAAGCTCGACTCATTGAAACGTATCATGTGATGGAGCAAGATGAACTGGTCCATTTCAAACTTCCGGTAAAGCTCTCAGCGTTGTATGTGGAACTGTGGGGTGGCAGCGGCGAAGCGGTAGAGGGTCGGATGGCTGCTCTACGTTCTGGGTTAAAAGATGCGCCATACTTGCGGGAAATCGGACGTTTTCAAGTAATGGAGGGCCTATGGCTGCTTAGACAAGGGAGAATCCGAGAGGCAGAGCCGAGAATGGACGATGGTCTGGACGTATTGAAAATGACATTGAATGCACCGCTATATCTCAATTCGGCATACCAGATATTGTTGTTCATGGCACATCACCGGATAGAGGGGCGTCTTCGCACTAAATACCTTCAAATTCATGCGGATATCTCCAAAAGTTACGGCGTACCTGTTTATGGACAGCAAATTGTGGATGAAATCCGCACATTTTTATCCCCGTTTGCTCCATCCTCTGATCTTCCTCTGATATAACTCCCTTATGATTACAGCCAGGAACATACAAGCCAGCAACAAGGCTGTAATCAGGGGAGGAAGTATAACGTATGACCGTCGTTTCAAATGAACCCAATCCATCATCCATTTCGTCCAATAGCGGTTCCAAAAGCCTATGGACCAACTTCCGCTTCATGCGAATGTTTATTGCGTATTCGCTTGCAACCTTTGGAGATTGGTTTGACGCGCTCGCCATCCAGATCATGGTCGCTTATCGTTGGGGTGCTGATCCGCTGATCATTGCCCTTATTCCGGTATGTATGGCTGTTCCGGGTATCGTACTTGGCTCAGTGGCAGGTGCACTCGCTGATCGTTTGCACAAGGTGAAAATCATGATGATATGTGATGTGATCACCGTTGTATTAACGGTTGCAATTCTGTTCGCACCAAGTGCGGCTTGGCTGCTACCGCTTCTTGCTTTACGAGCGCTAATGGGAGTATTCCATGTTCCTGCGCAGCAGGCACTCACCCGCCAAGTAGTAGCAGAGGAGCATTTGTTCCAGGCATCGTCATTGAACGGTTTTGTGAACCAATGCTCCAAAGTAGCGGGACCGCTGCTGGGTGCAGTCATTGTGGCCGTATTTTCACCGCAAGTCTGTATTTTAATCAATGCTTGTACACGTCTGTTGTCCGGAGCCGTATTATGGCCTTTACGGCGTCTAACAGAGAATCCAGAATCGTCTTCATCGGACGGGAGTCCTTTGGAAACGGGGGAGACCACGGAATCTTTATTCAGCCAATGGCAGAAAGGTTGGCGTTTTATTCAGAGCAGCCGCATCCTTCTGAGTACGATGCTGTTTGGTTGCTTTGGATTAATGGCGATCCTCATGATCGATTACCAGTTTACGACGCTGTTTCGGGAGATCAAGCCTGGCAACGAAGCCCTGATTGGCTGGCTGGGATCATCCGCTGGGGCAGGTGCGGTTGTGATCATTCTCCTGTTGAATCGCCTTCCGCGAATTGGTTATGGCTGGGGGCTGGGTGGAGGATATTTGCTGATTGGTGCGGGAATTGCTGCGCTTGGTTGGGTTAGTTCTCAAACGTCCGAGTTCTGGATCATCATCTGGGGCTTATGCATCGGAGTGGGCAATGGTCTGTTCATGGTGACGTTGAATTACTTGCTACAAAAAGAAACTCCGCCTGCCTATGTAGGCCGTGTATTCGGTATTCAAAACTCACTTTCCAGTGTCGTGCTGGTCGTTGCTCCACTTGCTGGCGGCGCCTTGATTCGGAGTGTAGGACCCAGTCCCACATTTCAATATATCGGCATGGCGACACTGGCCATTGGTTTGGCAGGCATGCTGCTGCAACGAATCTTATGGGTGGGGAAACAAGCGCATCCGGTAGAGTCGACTGGAGAACTTGGACAGAAGTCAGTCAGACAGCCATAATTGCCATTGTTACGGTAAAAAGAAGATCGAACGATGAACAGCCGCTACGGTTACTTATCCGTAAGCGGCTATTTCTATTTAATAGGGCAGTACATCATGCTTCCCACCAAGAGAAATAGGAAGTGGAGGCCATCAGCCCACCAACAGACAGGGATCCGCTCACCGACAGGTTAATGGACTGACCGGGAGGAACCACGTAACGTCCTAACTCGTTGGATAGAAAGGGCCCTACCTGCAAGGGCATAGCCAATAAGGTTGTGGTACCCGTGGGAGCGGCAGCGGAGAATCGTACCGTTGCAATGCTCGTATTACTGCTTGATAAATTATTGTTTACCGGTATGAGTGTGCTCGGTGATGTCAATGTTCCATTTGCAGACAGAGTCATGGTACCACTGAAGGAAGAAAGCAAGTTGAGCGCGACCGTGATTCCACCGGAAAGCCGTGATATATACACATTTTTACCGCTCCCGACTGGGTTGGTCAGTTGGACAGTAGCAATAACACTGCCCCCCAGCAATCCTAGTGTTGTGGAGTTGGTTGAGCCTGCATTGTACAGATTGCCAGTACTACCTGCATTATTCTCAGGTGGAGCCACAATGCCGGGAGAAGTAAACGTATTCGTAATGGACGTATAAACGGGACGGTTTAGCGGGTTGAACACGTGATCATTCGGCATTGTGCACACTCCTTTTCTAAATGATATGTCAGAATTCCCACCAGGAAAGATTAATGGAGGCGGTTTGGGAACCCGTTCCCGCACTGATGGATAGTGTCTGCCCTGGAGGGACGATGATAGAACCGTTCAGGTTTAACATATACATGCCCGCTGTAAGAGGAATGCTTAACAAGCTTGTTAATGTTCCCGTTAATGAGCCGGTATTTTGCCTTGTTGTCATCACACTCGTATTGGTATTGCCCAACAATGTATTGACTGGCGCAGGTGTGGTACCACCTGTAATGGTTCCGCCGGAATAGACAATGAGTGTAGCAGCTGCGGTTGTACCTCCGCTGATCCTAGAGACGTACAAGGTACGCCCACTGCCCGCTGCATTAACGACCTGCAGCAACAGATTTAGTCCAGCACCTACACTGACATTATTGGTAGTCAGTGCAAATGAACTGCCTGCGGCTGCCGCACCGCCCTCTGGAGTGGACTCAATGCCGGGGGCAGAGAATGTATTAGTTAGTTGAGTATATAAGGGGCCGTTGGATTGATTAAATACATTGGAATTGGTCATATAATCCACCTCCAATCTGCTTGAATAAGTAATCAAAGCGATTTTTTTGGAATGAGCTGTTTCTATGAAAGTTTGAAAGAGAGCCGTGAAGAGGTTGTACTTGCAGTGTATGTGGGAAACAAGGGAAGGGTTTGGGATATGCATAGTAAATCCTCAAATAACGGCGCATGCCGTGCCCGTATTTTACATGCAGGCATACGATGCGGAAGCACATTTTTTAAGGGGAAATCGATATGAGTCGAACAGCGAAGCGTAGCAAGAAGAAAACGAACCAAACAACTAAATATGTCAGCCGCCGCCAATCCCGTCGTTCCTGCCGCGCTAAATTGCTGAAACCTCCTTGTTCCCGGATTACTCGTCCCCGGTTCAAGCAGGGTACTTCCTCACGTACGACACTCCCTGGTGCTACTCACTGTTTTACAGAGCATACGTATGTCGGAGCCGAGACAAACGGTAGTATGAATTCTCTTCCGGCTCAAGACACCTCATCGCTCAGCATGTACACATATGGCATTGTAAATCGGGGCGAACATCCGGCTCTTGTGCAGATTCAGATCAGCCCTAATGCCAGGGACTATGCTGTGGACAGCCAGGAAGTGATTGCCGGAGGGCAGACCAAAGCGCTTGTGCCGCTGCGATTCCTGCGTTATACCCGGCTGGTTATCCAATCGGTTGAACCGGATCAGCCGACCCGGCTCGATGTTTATTTTCAGGCACAGCGTATGCCGTAAGAACGTGGAATTCTACAACCGATTTGACCAGGGAGGAGGACGAGGCATATGCCTAACTTTACAACGTTTAACACGAATCCGGATAATCTGAGAACTCTGATTTTTGGTCATGATAGTACAGGCGCAGCCCAGCCGGTTCACACCGATACAAGCGGGAACGTACTCGGAATTATTTTGGATGGTACGATCAGTAATATCTCAGGTCTGACTACCGTTACGATTAATGCCGGAACTATCACAAATATTCTTAACGGAACGATTACCAGCGTCCTCGGAGCAACGATCACGGCGGGTACAATTAACAGCGTGCTTGGCGCAACCATCACAGCCGGAACATTAACAAACCTGCTGAATGGTACAATCACCAGTGTTTTGGGAGCCACCATTACTGCCGGAACGATCACAAGTGTGCTCGGGGCAACCGTGACGGCGGGGACATTAACAAACCTGCTCAATGGTACCATCACCAGCGTGCTTGGAGCTACAATCACCGCAGGAACACTGACGAACTTGCTGAACGGTACAATTACCAGTGTACTGGGAGCGACGATCACAGCCGGAACGATCACCAGCGTGCTTGGAGCCACAGTGACCGCGGGAACACTGACGAACTTGCTGAACGGTACAATTACCAGTGTACTCGGGGCGACGATCACAGCCGGAACGATTACCAGTGTACTGGGAGCCACCATTACGGCGGGTACAATCAATAGCGTGCTTGGAGCCACAGTGACCGCAGGGACGCTGACGAATTTGCTTAACGGTACAATCACGAGTGTACTCGGAGCGACGATCACGGCCGGAACGATTACCAGTGTGCTTGGAGCCACGGTGACGGCGGGGACGCTGACGAACTTGCTGAATGGTACAATCACAAGTGTACTCGGAGCGACAATCACAGCCGGAACGATCACCAGTGTACTGGGAGCAACAATCACGGCAGGTACAATCACCAGCGTGCTTGGAGCGACGATTACCGCAGGGACGCTGACCAATCTGTTGAACGGTACAATCACAAGTGTACTTGGAGCAACGATTACAGCCGGAACACTGACGAACTTGTTAAATGGTACCATCACTAGTGTACTTGGAGCTACCGTGACAGCGGGAACGTTAACGAATTTGCTGAACGGAACGATTACCAGTGTACTTGGTGCCACCATTACAGCCGGAACGTTGACCAATTTGTTGAATGGTACCATTACCAGCGTATTGGGAGCCACGATTACGGCAGGTACACTCAGCAGCGTGACGTCCATCTCGCAAAAAAGCTTTCAGGAATCACAGCTTCTCAGCACGCCAACGGCAAACACGTTTACACCGCTTCCGGCGGTCACGACGAGTGTATTCGGCACTTATTCTTTCTTTGTATATAACAGGGGGCCGGGGCTTAACCGGGTCGATGCCCGCGTGGAAATCAGTGCTAACGGTACCAACTGGTACGATGATGTGGACACGGTGACCGGGATTTTGCCAGGCTCGGTCGATGTTCTGGTGCCGCAGCGTTTTCTCAAATATACACGTCTTTCCTACCGCTCCAGTCTGCTGGGAGCATCCAGCACGATTGATGTGTTCTTCAATGGACAAGGCACATAACCCGGTTTGTTGTCATATAGGTACATGGAGTCCCTTTGGTGGGCTTCATGTACTTTTTTTGCATTGGAGGTGGCTGCATATGCAGAACAGGTTACTCGGAATTCATATGATTGTGCAAAATGAAGAACATCATCTGGCCCGCTGTCTCGACAGCTTCAAGCCGATGGGCAGCGAATGTTTCATTATAGATACCGGCTCAACAGACCATACACCGGAGATCGCCAGACATTATGGAGCAACGGTGCTTCACACCCGTTGGAAAGATGATTTTGCACATGCCAGAAATATAAGTTTGCCTCTCGCGAGCACGGAATGGATTCTGTGTCTGGACGCGGATGAGTATGTCATACAGGGATTGGAAGAGCTTTTGGATTATCTACCGAAGGTCCATAAGAGCGTTTCGAGACTGCGGATTACGATAGAGAACCGAATTGGCGAGGGAACGGGAGAGAGTGTCATCTTCCAACCTGTGCGTCTTTTTCGCGCTCATCAAGGATATCGGTATGCGGGGCGTATTCATGAGCAATTGGTTCGTGGCGGTACAAGGAATTGTGGAGAACAAGAAGCCGATGATCAGGACATAAACGACTCCTTTACCCGTGAGGAAGACGGGATTGCCGAGTATGAACCCTTGGCTCCACTGTGTTTGGTTCATGATGGTTATTTGCCGTCCACGATTGCTCTAGGACATAAACCCTTGCGTAATCTAAAGCTTTTGCAGCTGGAATTAGCTGATCGTCCGGGGCAACCTTTTCACCTCTATAATGTGGGGGTAACATACTGCCAGCTAGGGAATATCGAACAGGCAGCAGAAGCCTTTACTGAATCCTTTCTTCATACACCCCTGCAAGCTCCGTATCGCTCCACCCTGGTTCGGGACTATGCCAAGGTTCTTCTGGCAATGGGGCGCTATGACGAGGCTCATGGGTTATTGGCGGTAGAAAGACAGCGTTATGCAGGGTATGCCGACCTGCATCTGATATATGGAGAGATTTTGGAGCAACAGGGTCTGGAGGAGAGGGCCTACAAGTCTTATGCAAGAGCAACAGATTGCCGGGAGGGCTTCAATGGAGCTGATCTCAAGGACAATAACAAGGCAGAGATTCGAGGCGTACATCAGCAGGCAATTGAGCAAACAGATAAACCAGGAAGCGATGAATTATGTGAGGGCAAGTCCTCTGAAGATGTTCACAGAGAGCCAGCTCGAATGGAAAGATATTACGTAACGGATATAGGTTGCGATAGCTACAAGGCCTATACAGCCATGGGAAGGCTTGCACAGAAAAGAGGCTTTCTGCAGGAGTCTGCTCATCTGTACAGCCTGGCTCTGGGGAGCGAGATCACGTATGCTCCTGCATGGACAGGGTTAGCCGATGTATTGCAGCAATCGGGAGAGACGGATGAAAGCATAACTGAGACATTACTCGCACGCTGGAAAGAGTATTCAAAGAAAGAGCGCTCAAAGGAAGAGGATTCAGATCCGAGCGTAATAACATACGAGGATGATCTGGCGCATGTGGTTTATGCACTTGCTTCCAGTGGAGCATATGGGCAGGCATTGAACTTGCTAGATGGAGATGACCGAAATACGCCTATAAAACATGAAGATTATCTGTATTGGATGTTATGTGCCAACAGGGTATCAGAAGCCTTGCAGTACGTGCAGAATCAGTGGAGTGAGGAGGATATTGCGGGCATTAACTTCCAGCCTGAGCAACGATTGGACTTGGCATTGACCTATTGGACAAATGAATTATCTGTATCCGAATCATTTATGGTAGCAGCAGAACCTCAGGAGAGGGAAGGCTGGAAACTGCTGAATGACCTGCTGGATACGGGAAAACGCGTGCATGCCGAGGATGACAGAGATGGGAAAATAGTTCACCAGACGCTTCAGGCCGCAACGGAGCTGAGTAAGAACATATTGACACGGGCAGTGCAGATGGGGCAACTGGCGTTTGTTAGGAAGCTGTACGAGAAGATGGCTTCGACTAACCCTGAACACGACGAAAATGATGTTCATAGCCAATGGCTGGCCGCTGTTCTTTACCGCCAGGGATACACCATGGCTGCCGCAGATCTGCTCATTCAATGTATGTCACAAGGCGATTTGGATGCGGAAAGCCTCTTTTACCTTGGGGAAGCCGTGTATGCTAAAGGGCATTACAATCAGGCATTGATTCTTTTCCAGCAGGCATTGGAGAAGGATTCAGAACAGCGACAGGCGAGAGCTGGAGCTGCTGTCTGTTATATGAGGTTGGCGCTAGAGGTTATCAGACAGGAACGAACTCGCTCTCCCGCTGACAAAGTACTTATGGCACAACAGACTGTGCTGGATCAGCAGCTGCGCACCGTCGAAGGCATTCCGTGGCGTACGGTGTTCCATGCGAAGGAGAGGAGGAACCAGCTTGCCGACCAAGCACATTTCATTATGCATGATCGTGAAGGATGAAGAAGAACTGTTGCCTCATTGTCTTGAAAGTGTCCGCGGGGCGGTGGACGAGATCATTGTTGTGGATACCGGTTCGTCGGACCGAAGTGCTGCCATTGCCAGGGAATATGGGGCAGTAGTTGTGCCGTTTGTGTGGAGCGACGATTTTGCCGCGGCACGAAATGCTGGGCTGGAGCGGGCTTCGGGCGAATGGATTCTTTTTCTCGATGCGGACGAGGCGTTGGATGAGAATGCACGGGAGCAGATCAGAAGCTGGACGGCAGCCAGCGGATGTGACGGATTGTTTTTAAATATCCATAACTATACGGGTTCAGGTCAGCAGGGGGTGACGGTAAATCCGGTATTGCGCCTCTTCAGGAACGAGCCGGAGCATCGGTTTGAGGGTCGGATTCATGAGCAGATTGCGTTGGCAATCTGTCGGAAGAATCCACAGGCTGCTTTTCACGTGACAGACATGATCATTCACCATTACGGGTATCAGACAGCCATTGTGGAGCGCAAGGATAAGGTGAACCGGAATTTGCGTTTGCTTCAACAGGCGGTGGAGGAAGAGCCGAAGCAGCCGTTCCATCACTATAACCTGGGTGTCGAGTATCTGCGGATGGGAGAAACGGAACAGGCGCTGAAGACGTTTGGCGTAGCAAAAGCGGGAATTGATCCAACCCTGACAAGTTATGCACATCTGTTGTTCAAATATGAGATTCGCTGTTTCCAGCATTTGAGTCGCTGGCAGGAAGCATTGGATCATATCCATGCTGCTCTTGAACTCTTCCCAGAATACACGGACCTGCTGCATCATCGCGGAGTATGTGAGGAGGCGCTGGGGGAGACCGAAAAGGCAGAACTATCGCTGCGTGAAGCAGTTCGTATGGGACCGCCGCCACCCATATTTCATACAGAAGAAGGAATTGGAACCTATCAGACCTGGTATACCTTGGGTAGGCTGCTGGAGGGGCGGGCGGATCTTGAAGGTGCTGTGGATGCTTATGTGGAAGCAGTCCGTGCGAAATCGAGCCTGCTGCCGCCGTTGTACCGGATTTTTCGGATCATGCGGGTTTCGGGTCAAGAGCAACACTTGGTGGAGCTGATTAAGGAGCGATTTGCAATTACTTCAGAAGAGGCGATCCAGAAAGTATTGGGCATTCTGGAGCAGTGTCGTTGCTATGATACAGCTGTGAAGTTGTTGCCAGACATATCTTCAGACCTTTCCGGGGAGATGCGGGAGAGGTTATCCATGGCTGAGGCTTTGCTTCAGATTCAACAGGGAAAATGGAACAAGGCACGCCTTAAGCTGGACACGATACGGCGAAAAAAAGGAGAGCTTTCTGTACCGGCTACCCATTGGATAGAGCGACTAAACTGGATTGAAGGTAGACCAATAGAGGGGAAAGATCAACTGACTGCGTGGCTGTATCGTCATTCGCAACCGGGTACGGAGTCGGAGCGATATCAACAGACAGAACGAATCGGGAGTTCACAAGCCGTTGCCCAAAATGACGACTCAAACGTGGCTGCTGGGACAGCATATAATGGCTGGCAGGCAATTGGATTAATGATGGAAGGGTGTGTGCAATCCGGGAAATGGGATATGCTGCATGCGCTGGTTCAGCTTGGTCAGGGGCAGTTGGCAGAAGGAGTGTATCCATTGGTGGAAGGAGCCCGGCAGGAAGCGGGAGAACCCTTTTCCGGAGCCTCCGATTCACGTGTGGGAACCAGCTGGTTGGTGAAAGGGTTTGTCAGTGCTGCCGATCATCACTTGGAGGCATATGCTCAAGGGACAGAAGGACAGCGAGACCGTTGTTGGCCTGTGGTTCAACAGATTAGGCTGGATTTACCGGGGCCGGATGGTTTTGAGTTTTGAAGATTGAATGAAAGAGAGCAGAACCCCGTATAGGAAGGAGGGAGGATGAACATGCAGACAGGAATCAGCCTGTGCATGATTGTGAAGGATGAGGCCCGGTCGCTTCAGCGATGCTTGGATGCTATTCAGGATGTTGTGGATGAGATCATCATTGTGGATACGGGATCAACGGATGAGACGATCGATATTGCCCGTCGTTATGGGGCGGTTGTCATCAGTGCGGCATGGACCGGAGATTTTAGTGCTGCCCGCAACCTGTCTCTTGCTGCGGCCACTCATCCTTGGATTCTGGTACTGGATGCGGATGAAGTCTGGATGCAGACCGAGCACAATCTGACGAAGATGAAGCGGCTGCTGACCTCAAGTCAGGACGACGTATGGGGCTACTGGATACAGGTCACAAGTTTGCTCGGAATGTCAGGAGAAGAGCGTGTGACGGATGCGGTGTGTCGTTTATTTCGGAATGATCCCCGGATTGCTTTTCAAGGGATGATTCATGAAGAAGTGGCATCTTCGATTCTATCCTTCGCTCCGTGGGGTGTGGTCGATTCCGAGCTTGAGATTATTCATTATGGCTACCTGGAGCACGTTATTGTTGGCAAAAATAAACCCGAGCGCAATATGCGGCTGATTCGCTCCGCCCTCCATAAGTCGCCGGATCAACCGGAACTGTTATATGCCATGGCTGCCGAGTGGTTTCAGCAAGCGAGATACGATGAAGCGCTCAAGTTGTTACAACCTTTGCTGGCAAAGCTTACGCCGGAATGTGGCTATCATTCGGATCTGGTACTCAAAACGGCTTATGCCTGGCGGGAACGTAGCCGCCCAGAGAGAGCACTCGCTATCGTTGAGGAATGGAGGCCGCTGTATGCTGACTTCCCTGACTTGCTGGAGCTTGGTGCTGTGTTGGAGCTCGATCAAGGACGGGATGCTGCGGCGCTCGACTGGCTCAAGCAGGCCAAAGCAGCAGCTTCCACAGCCAGTCGATATACGTCCGTGTCCGGTGCCGGAACGTATCGCAGCCTGACTCTGGAAGGCATGGCCCATGAACGGCTGGGCTGCTGGCAGGAGGCAGCTAAGGCTTATACATCTGCGCTCGCCGTACAGCCCGGCAGCTTGCCAGCATGGCAGCGGCTGTTACTGCTGGCCGCAGCTAGCGGGCGGCCGAACGCCATCGCAAGCGCAGCCCAGCGGATCAGCCTGCCGCCTGCGGCCTGGCAGTCGCTGATCCCGGCCGCGTTGGATGCGCATCGGCCCGAATGGCTGCTGCGCCACGCGGCATCGCTGTCCGCCGCGCTGCGGGCGCAGCCCCTCGCCGCCGGGCTGGCGCTGGCCCAGCTCGGCGAGGACGCCGCTGCCCGTGCGGCTTTGCAGCCCTGGGCGACGCATGCGCAGCACGGGCCGGAGGCGGCGCTGGTGCTGTGGGCGCTCGGCCACAAGCAGCCCGGCGAGCCCTTCGCCAGTGCTGCTGCGGGCTCAGCGCGAGGCGCAGCCGCGTCGCCGCCAGCGCGGCGTAAGGCCCGCGAGCAGGCAGCCACGCCCGATGCAGCCCGCGCAGCCGATGCGCTGCTGCGGGGCGCTCCGGCCAGCTGCGCCGCGCCAGCGCCGCAGGCCGTGCACGCCGCGGCGCTGGCGCTCGCACGCGTAGGCGCCTGGGCCGCATGGCTGCGCCTGCTGCGGGCCCTGCCGCCCGGCCAGGCGCCGGCGCTGCTCGCGGCGCTTCCGCCTGCGGCCCGCTGCGGGCTGCTGCGCGCGCCCGCAAGCGTGCGTGAAGGGCTGCTTGCGCTGTTCGGCACGCCGCATGGCGCGCAGCAGCCCTTCACGCACGAAGTGCCCGCCATGGTACTGGCGGGCACGCTCGCTTTGCTCGCCGGGCGGCAGCGCACTGCGCGTGATTGGGCCAAATGGGCCCAAGTCACTGCACGGCAACCTGCCGCTTCCGGCAGCCCGACGACGACAATCCCGCCGGGCCTGCACACCCTGCTGCGCCTGACATCACCCGGCGCAGCATCCACCGAAGCATACGCTAACCAGTGCAGCATGCTGCTGGTTCATCTCTAACGCTTAGGCAATCCAAGGGTTTTAAGGATGTAGAGTTAATCTTAATCTATGCCCCTGATCCGTGATCCCGTTTATCCATCCCAATTACTCTTTACGAATAACAGCACGAAAACAACGGATTGCCGGGCCGTACATGTCAGACCAGATGGCATCCTCTGGTTCTTTCACGCTCAGCTTGCCTTCGATCGTCAGTCCGGTAACAGCCATAATCGTCTCCAGCAGGTCCGGACGCATCTCGGGCACATCAAACGTGGCTATCAACCGTCCGTCCGGCTTCAGCACCCTGGCGAATTCGCGAAAGGCGCGCAGCATCGTGCCTGTATCCAGATGCTCCAACACAGAGATGCAGAATAAGCTGTCAAACATCTCCGATTCATACGGAAGCTGAGCCAGATTGGCCTGCGCAAGATTTAGTCGGTCCAGGCTCGATTCCGGCAGGTCACGTGCGGCCTGTTCACCAAAATCAGAAGCGATATCCAGCCGGATCGCTTCTCTGGACAAAATGCGCTCATCCCAATCACAGGCATGAACTTCCCGGCAGTGCTCTGCCAGCCAGAATTTGAACGGATGGGATATACCACAGGCAGCGTCGAGTACGACGTCTTCCTGCCGCGCAAACAAGCGTGCCCATTCGTACTCGTACGGACGGCTCCACCACGCAGGATGCAGTGGAAAAACCAATGTATCCGTTTTGGGGTCACCCTCCCGAATGTATCTTGATTCCGTGAAATCCGTTGCATTTGGCGTATCCATCATCCCCGAATTCCCTCCTTTAATCCTGCTTCTGCCAAAAAAGATTCCAATACCGTACTCCACCTGCGCCGCCAGTGGGATATGTCGTAGGACAGCGCCGTCTCTCGGGCATAGATACCCAGCCGCTCCCGCTCGGCCCGATCCTGAACGAGGCGTACCAGCGCAGCGGTCAGCGCTTCTTCACCTGGAGGTACCAGCAGTCCGTTGAAGCCATCCTGAATCAGATCATTCAGACCGCCAACATTGGAAGCAACAACCGGAAGCCCACAGCTCATCGCCTCCAGACAAGCGTAGGATGTTCCTTCCGAGAAGACGGTCGGAATCACGGCGATATCTGCCTGATGGTAGGCCTCGCGAATATCCCGAAAATCATACGTGCGCTGTATAATTCGATCCGCATGAGGGTGCGTGCGATGCCAATACCGGAAGGATCGGCCCACCGTGCTGCCTTCAACCAGCTCTCCGGCAAATTCGACCTCTAGATCAGGAAAGGCACCGAGCAGTCGGTCAGCTGCCAGCATCATCGGAATAATGCCCCGTTCCATGCTGATGCGGCGTGGATATAAAATGCGTAGTGGACGGGAAGGGCTCACATGGATTGCAGTCGTTGTTTCATCCTCCTGCTCCTTCAAATGATTACCCGTTAGCACATTTGGCTGGTGACCAGCCATGCCCTGTCTGATATTTGGCGAGTCCAGTTCTTCAGCGATTACTGTCACCTCGGATCTGTCCGCCCGCACCATGCCGTTTCCATCGTTTCTTTCCCCCACGGATGACGGAGCATTCAACCCCGAGATGACAGCTTCACTATGATCTTCATGACTTGCAAGATCCTTCTTCCATGCTGCCAGCCATTCTTCTTCCTGTTCATGCTCGAATGTACGCCTTGGCGGAGCAGGCGTGAAGTAGGAGGTATCCACTGCATTGGGAATGAGCACAACCTGACCGGCATCGGCAAACGTACAAGCAGCACGGCAAAAGGTCTGAAAATGCGAATCGACCGACACGATGCGTACAAGTCCATCCAGTGCCAGCTGAATATGCTCCGCGACTTGCTGCTTGGTTTCGAGCGGCAGCGCGGGACGATCCCAGTTAATACCGTGGCAGATGCCGAGACTGCCCGGCTTGTAGGCAATGGGCTGCCACAGGCAGCTTGCATAGATCACAGGTCCTCGTGCTGCGGCAGCCATTCGGGCAAAAGCTTCGGGCACATCATTCATATCGTAGGCATATCCGTACACATCAATCTGTTCCGTACGGGTCTGAAAAGCTTCAAAATAGGACAGTTGATGAACCTCGGGGATGTGTCCCAATCCGCGGATTACACTGCATAAATCCAGGACGTAACGCTCCAGACCGCCCCCGAACACCCGGCTGAATTCCCGGTTATATCCATCGGTGAAGCTGTGTGTCAATATGCTGACCACGCCCATTTCACTGCTCCTCCTTCCACGGAATCAGTCGGGGCTCCGGATCAAGAATCGATTCATAGTGCTCCAGGCTGCCCCACTCGCCGTGTGGATCAATTCGTTTATAACGCAAATATTTCCGAACCCGATCCTCCAGACTTCCGGCCCAGCCCAGATGCTGGACTTTCAATTCTGTGCTGATTCCAGGCAATACAGTGCAGGGCAAGGGAAGACGAGGCACATGATGATTTTGCTGCGGATAAAAGTAAGGATAACCTGGCATATAACGGACCAGGGAAGCGGTATGACGTCGGTGAAGCCCCCAAAGGTCATCTTCCCGATAGTGGGTTCGTCCGCCCCACATATCGTAGAAGCGGAAAGCGATCCAGTCCGCGTGATCCTGGTTAATCAGAGCGCGTATTGCTTTCTTCGCTTCCGTGCTGTATAGCTCATCGGCATCAACCGAGAGCAGCCAATCCGGGGAGGTACCTGCCGCTGCTTGCCATAGAGCGTTGCGTAATCGCCATTCCTCCGCAAATAATGGCTTTTCCAGCACTTCCAGACGAACGACCTTTGGATAGGCTCTGCATATATCGGGTGTTCCATCTGTGCTGGCATCGTCCACAATGACGATCTCATCTACGAATTCACTCAGATCGTCCAGCACTTCCTCCAGATATCGCCCGCGCTCGTTACGTACCTGAAGCATGGCGGTCAGTTTATTGCCCTGACTTTTACGAACCCGACGAACGGAAAACGGCTCTCTGAATAGGCCTGTATCCTGGTGTTTTGCAGCATGCTGCTGATCGCCTTGCCCCTCTGGGTCAGCATGCAGCGATTCCGGCGTTTCCGTTGGAGTATGAGTTGTTTCGGATCGTATATCCTTGTGCACCATCGGTCCATTCACATGTTGTCTGCGCTTCTTCGGGTCCAGCATCATGGCACCTCCCCCAGCAATTGCTGGACGGCTTGATCCAACAGCTCCATCTCGACGATTCGCGCAAGAGCATCTTCATCCTCCAGTGCCGTCTCCAGAAATTGTCTCACCGCCCCGTGACGTTCTCCGCGCAGAGCCAGAGCTAGACCCGATAGCTGCCGATAATCCTGTCGGCTGGGGCTATCCTGAATATCCACTGCATGCACCAAATCTAATGCATCTTCCACACGTCCAGTCTCCTGATAGATACGAAATTTCCAATGCCGTGCCGTTTCGCCTCCGAGTTCATCCAAAATGTGCAATGCGTTTCCATAATCATCATTCAGACGCAGCAGTTCTGCCCGGACAAGCTGTTCCTCCCCGGCCTCCAGCCAGCGACAAAGTTGTTCATAATGGTGCCGTTCCTGATCGTTACCTGCGCTGATTCCATACACCTGCAACGCGTTCTCGATTTCCCCGGCCCTTGCATGAATCGCGGAGAGGAATCGATAGTGGGAGCTTACACAATCATTGCGCCCGTTTAATACCGCGTGAGAGAAGGCTTCCTTGAGTGAAGTGGCCGCTCTGGAATCCTCTAGCACATATTCATAGGCTGCCAGCAAAAAGGAAATCGTCTCATGCGCTCCTGCTTTGGAACGAAGCTGACGATAGAAGTCGGCCCGCACACTGCATTGCAGCTGGGTGACCGTATCCTGAACACCCGAGAGCGTCTGTCGCAGCGCATGCAGGAATAGCAGTTCATAGTCCCGGAGAGGGACCTCGAGGTCATCCTTTTGCATGACACCAGCAGGAGAGGTATCCTCTCCATTCAGCCAGATGGCGCGTACCCCCTGGAATACCAGCTTCATATAGCGTGTTTCTGAAGTCGTGCCCACCAGATCGGCGATACCGACCAGTCTTGAAATGCAGCTCTCCCATAAGGGGGACTCCGCTTCTTCACCAACTGGCTCGGGAAGAAGTACAATACAGAGCTCCGGATGGAGCGAGGCTGTGGCGGTCAGCCAGTAGGGATGCGCAACCACAGCAACCGTACGGGGCTCCTGCAGCAATTGTTCTGCTTCGGGAAGCGTGATGACGGTGATATTCGCAGGCATTTCCTCGGAGCGCTCCAGGCTACTGACATAGTAGACAAGCCCTTCCGCAACCATCAGAGCAGCGATGTCTGGATAGGGAAAAGCAGACCATCCTCCCTTCCGGGGGAAAAGGACATAACGAAAGGCAGGCAGGGCCGTACTTGACTCTTCTACATCTACCCCTTGATAAGGCTCCGGGTCCGGGATCGGAGACAGCTCTTCCATTGATGAATCACCTCACTTGATTTGCATTTTTGTCCGTTCATGGATTGAAGCAGTACCATCTGATAAACATCGGATTGGCGCTGCTTTGAATGATATCAATGAATCCAATAATTCAATATGTAATGCCTTTTTTGCCCAGCGTATTTTATGCCTGAGACTAACATATGGGCGTTCCGTCCTAAACATGAGCATCTTCCGTGAATAGACGAAGCTGGCAAGCTCTAACATTAGGCTTGTTTTTTTCTATTGTGTGACCATCGTCACTTTTTTTTGCTGTCATGGCAGGGTTTGTGATAATTGTCACATGTATAAAATAGTCTATCTGGCACAATACGTTCATCAATACGTGTTTGGCTGACAGAAACTGAAGAAGGGGCTTCAATGCCAAATACGAAAACTGCGATATGAACAGAAAGAAGGGGTAACGGTATGGATCCGATCATGTTATCGCGTATCCAATATGCGCTCACAACGATTTTCCATTTCTTTTTTGTACCGCTGTCCATTGGTCTTGTACTGCTGGTAGCGATTATGGAGACGTTGTACGTAGTAAAGGGTAAGGAAGTTTACAAAACGATGGCCAAATTTTGGGGCAAACTGTTCCTGATTAACTTTGCCGTCGGTGTGGTCACAGGTATCTTTCAGGAATTCCAGTTCGGCATGAACTGGTCCGAGTATTCCCGGTTTGTCGGGGATGTGTTCGGTGCGCCACTGGCAATTGAAGCCTTGCTGGCGTTTTTTATGGAGTCTACCTTTATTGGGCTTTGGATTTTCGGATGGGAACGCTTGTCCAAGAAGGTGCATCTGGCCTGCATTTGGCTGGTATTCATCGGCACATTCCTGTCTGCGCTCTGGATTCTGGCAGCCAATTCATTCATGCAGCATCCGGTTGGCTTCGAGATTAATAATGGCCGCGCTGAGATGAATGATTTCTTTGCACTGATTACGAATGGTCAACTGCTGGTAGAGTTCCCACACACGATCTTTGGTGCCCTAATGACAGGCGCATTCGTCGTAACCGGGATTAGTGCTTACAAGTTGATGAAGAAGCAGGATGTGGAGATCTTCCGCAAATCGTTCAACACTGCCATCATAATTGGTCTGGTTTCCTCGCTGGGAGTTGCCTTCTCGGGTCACTTCCAGGCGCAATATCTGGTGGAGACGCAGCCTATGAAAATGGCGGCCAGTGAAGGAACATGGACGACGACGGAAGATCCGGCACCATGGACGGTGGTAGCCTTTGTTGATCCGGACAAACAGGAAAATTCCGGCGAGATCAAAATCCCTGGATTGCTCAGTTATCTGTCCTATAGCAAGTTCTCTGGCAGTGTCAAAGGCATGAAGGAGCTGCAAGCGGAGTATGAGCAAACGTATGGACCAGGGGACTATATTCCACCGGTACGGACGACGTTCTGGAGCTTCCGCATCATGATTGCTGCGGGCGGATTGATGATTTTGCTAGCGATCTACGGTACATTCCTGGCGATGCGCCGCAAATTAGAGGGAGCAGGCAAATGGTTTATGCGCTTGATGGTGTTTGCCATCTCTCTGCCGTTTATCGCCAATACATCGGGATGGATTATGACTGAGGTAGGAAGGCAGCCGTGGACGGTATTCGGTTATATGACGACGGAAGCCGGGGTATCCCCGAACGTAAGCGCAGGTCAGATTTTGTTTTCCACCATCGCATTTACAGTCACTTATGCAATCCTGGGAGCGGTGATGGTCTATCTGTTCGTTCGTGAAATCAAGGCAGGGCCATATGCAGTCGAAAAGCCGGAGGAGCATGATGAATCGGCCGATCCGTTCGGCGTGGATGGGGGTTATTCTGTTGTCACTAAGTGAGTTGTGGTTTTTGCTGATTGCCGTCTTGTTTGTTGGTTTTTTCTTTCTGGAAGGTTTTGATTTTGGTGTGGGCATGTCCACTGCAATGATTGGCAAAACGGATCGTGAACGTCGTACTCTAATCAACTCGATCGGTCCGTTTTGGGATGGCAATGAGGTCTGGCTGATTACGGCAGGGGGTGCAATGTTTGCAGCCTTCCCGCATTGGTACGCCACGCTGTTTAGCGGGTTTTATCTGCCACTGGTCGTGGTGCTGCTGGCTTTGATCGGCCGCGGAGTTGCCTTTGAATTCCGCAGCAAGATGAGACATGAACGCTGGCGCAAAACATGGGACATCATTATCGTAGTCTCCAGTGCGCTACTGCCATTCCTGTTCGGGGTTGTTTTCGCTACCTTGATGAAAGGTCTGCCTATTGATGCGCAGATGCAGCTCCGTCCCGGCTTCCTGGACATCGTCAATCCGTATACGGTGGTAGGTGGGTTGAGCGTTACGTTGTTGTGTCTGGTGCACGGTTTGCTGTTTGCTTCATTGCGGACCGTCGGAGATCTTAGAGAACGTGCCCTGAATATGGCCAAAATACTGATGTTGCCGCTGGCCGCGATCCTCGTGATCTACGCTGTGATGACATACTTCATGACCGATGTGTTTGCCGTACGCGGCTGGGCTCTCTGGATTATGGTTGTCCTTGGCGCTGCTTCATTGGGTTTGGCCGCTTACTTCGTGCGACAGAAACGTGAAGCCTGGGCTTTCGGCATGACTGGAGCCGTGATTGCAATCGCGTTTGCCTCCGTATTTATCGGTCTGTTCCCAAGGGTCATGGTGAGTTCAATGGGTTCGGCGTTTGACCTGACGGTCTACAATGCTTCATCCGGTGCATATTCGCTAAAAGTGATGACGATTGTGGCTTGTACGCTGCTTCCGTTTGTACTCGGTTATCAGATCTGGAGTTATTATATTTTCCGCAAACGTCTGAACGACCAGCATCACCTGGAGTACTGATATGGGACGGGGGCTGTTGAAGCTGCCGGGCATTCGACCGGTACTGGCGCTGGCTTCAGCGCTGGTACTGTTGCAGGCAATGACGATTATCATGCAGGCGAAATGGCTGGCACAGGCGATTACGGCATTGTTTCAAGGTTCACCTGTAACGGAGCAGTACCCAGTGCTGCTGTTGTTCCTGGCCGCTTTTGCCGCCCGCTATGCCCTATCGTTCTGGTTGCAGCTCATCGCTTCGCGGTACGCGGAGAAGACAGGGAACGATCTGCGTAGACAGATGGTGGAGCAGTGGTTCCGGCTGGGGCCGCGTTTTGCCAAAACGGAAGGAACAGGGCACCTGGTAACCTTGGCACGCGAAGGAACAGCCCAGTATAAGACGTATCTTGAACTGTTTATTCCCCGAATGCTGGGGATGGGGTTCACGCCAATCGTTATTCTGTTCTATGTCTTCAAGCTGGATATGATGTCCGGGGTTATTTTGACGCTGACGCTGCCGATCCTGATTGTGTTTATGATTTTGGTGGGGTTGGCTGCACAACGCAAGATCGATGGACAGTTCAAGTCGTACAAAGCGCTGGCCAACCATTTCGTAGATACGCTCCGTGGACTGGAAACACTCAAAACACTGGGACAAAGCGTTAAGCATGGAGAAACAATCGTTCGGGTCAGTCAGCGATATCGCAAGGCTACGATGTCTACGCTGCGTATGGCTTTTCTATCCTCCTTCGCACTCGATTTCTTCACCATGCTGTCGGTGGCTTCGGTGGCGGTTGGATTGGGGCTGCGCCTGACGGAAGGACATATGCTGCTTGGACCAGCGCTGACCGTACTCATTCTCGCGCCGGAATACTTCCTGCCTGTACGAATGGTAGGCGCAGATTACCACGCTACACTGGACGGTAAAGAGGCCGGGGAATCGATCAGCCAGATGATTGAACGAGGGAAAATGGCCGAACGTAAGCAAAAGGAAGCATACACGAGTGCTGTTCTGCATGGGGTGTCAGAAAAGAACGGAGAATCCTCTTCTTCTGAGCTTTCTTCTGGCCTAAGCGGTGTGGCTCCATCCACCATACGGGTGGTCATGCGTGAGGTGGATGCTCGAAGTGGTGTGGCTGCTTTCTCATCGAAACCCTCTTGGGAGGCAGCGAGCAGACTGGCGCTCACTAACGTACAGGTACGGCATCAGGAAGACGGGCCATGTTCGCTGAATGATGTGACGTTTCAGGTTTCTGGTCTTGGTAAAGTAGGGATTATCGGAGCGAGCGGAGCAGGGAAATCGACCCTGATTGATGTACTGGCGGGTTTCCAGCAGCTTACTTCAGGTCAGATTTTATATAACGGCCAGCCCTTATCTCCAGAGATGATGGAAGATTGGAGAAAACAAACGGCGGCGATTCCGCAGCATCCAACTATTTTCAGTGGCAGCTTAGCGGATAATGTTCGGTTCTATATGCCTGAAGCTTCGGACGCGGAGGTGGCTGACGCCATTCACGCAGCAGGTCTGCATAAGCTTACCTCCTCCTTGCCGAATGGGTTGCAGGAGCCGATCGGGGCTGGGGGAAGGCAGCTCAGTGGGGGACAGGAGCAACGGGTAGCTTTGGCGAGAGCTCTGCTTAGTGCGCGCCCGATCCTACTGCTGGATGAGCCGACTGCGCATCTGGATGTGGAGACCGAGTATGAACTGAAACAGACGATGTTAACGCTGTTTGAGGGTAAGATGGTGTTTTTGGCAACACATCGACTGCATTGGATGCCCCATATGGATCGCATTATCGTGATGGAGGGCGGCACGGTTGCAGAGACGGGAACACATGAGGAATTGTTGGCCCGACAAGGCGTATATTACCAGATGATTCAGGCCCAGATGGAGGCGGTGTAAGATGAAAGCCGGATATGAGCAGACAGAAACAGCCCGGAGCGGGAGCAAAAAGAATAGCTGGATCACTCCGTACGTGGCACAGTACCGCTGGAGACTCGTGGCAGTCATTGCGCTGGGGATATGCGCTACATTATGTGCTGTGCTGCTGCTCTTCACCTCCGGGTTTCTGATCTCCAAGTCGGCGCTCCGTCCTGAAAATATTTTGATGGTATATGTACCTATCGTGGGTGTTCGTGCATTTGGGATTTTCCGTGCCGTATTCCGGTATGTCGAACGTCTGGCGGGTCATGATGCGGTTTTGCGTATACTCGCGGATCAGCGCGTGAAGCTGTATCGGATTTTGGAGCCGCAGGCACTGTTCCTGCGCTCTCGTATGCAGACGGGAGACGTACTTGCTGCTCTTGCAGAGGATGTAGAACGACTGCAGGATATTTACCTGCGTACAGTATTTCCGGCGGTTACGGCGCTCATGATGTACGGTGGAGCTGTTGTGGCCTTTGGCAGCGTTGATCTGGGTTTTGCAATGTGGATGGGGTTGTATATGCTGTTTCTGGTTGCCGTGCTGCCAGCCATTTCCCTCCGAGTGACTTGGAAGTTGCGAGTGCGGCTGAAGCGGGAAAACGCCAAGTTGTACACTCGTCTGACCGATGGTGTGCTTGGCCTCGGGGATTGGATAGCGAGTGGACGAGCTGAAGAATTTGTGCGTCAGCAGGAAGAGGCTGAAGGACAGGCAGATATGATTCGACTCCGCTTGCGGCAATGGACGCGCTGGCGTGATCTGGTTGCGCAGTGCGTGATTGGACTGATGGTGGTATCCGTGACCTTATGGGCGGGAAGTGCGGCTTCTGCCGGACAGCTGCCTGCGGTTATGATTGCTGCATTTGTGCTGGTGTTGTTTCCACTCACGGAAGCACTGCTGCCCGTAGGAGATGCGGTGGAGCATATCCCGCAGTATCGTGAATCGCTGGAACGATTGCAGCACTTGGAAGGTGAAGAGCATCTGCCAGAACAGTCTGGAACTGAAGAAGCGAAAGCAGCAGCCGGAGCCAAAGATGATATGACGACAGGTATATCAGGCAGCAATCCTGTAGAAGGACAACAGCTGGGTTCTCTGGAGCGTAAGGAAAAAGCGTCGGACCGACGTATCCGCCTACGTATTCCTCCCAGATTGCGAGCCGATATTCAGATCGATCAGGTGAGTTATCGTTATACGTCAGGTGCTCCATTGGCTGTGCAGGAGGTGTCTCTTCATCTTCCGCAGGGCAAACACTTGGCTATACTCGGTCGCAGCGGCGGTGGGAAATCAACCCTTCTGAAGCTCATTCAGGGAGCGTTGCTCCCATCTGCCGGGAACATATTCATCAATGATCTTCCAGTACAAACGATGGGCGAAAATATAACGGATGTCATTGCGGTGCTGAACCAAAGTCCACATCTATTTGATACAACAGTAGCTAACAATCTGCGGATCGGCCGTCCGCATGCAACAGACGAGGAAATCCAGCGAGTGGCTGCGCAAGTAGGTTTATCCGATCTCATTGAATCTTTACCGCAGGGTTATCATACCCCGATGCTGGAGACAGGACTTCGTTTCTCTGGTGGAGAAAGACAGCGGATTGCACTGGCTCGGGTACTTCTTCGCGAAACGCCTGTCGTTATTTTCGATGAACCGACTGTAGGACTTGATCCTGTAACGGAGCGAGCGCTCATGCGGACGATTCTGGACAGCATGCAGGGCAAGACGATGATCTGGGTCACCCATCACCTGATGGGAGTGGAACGGATGGATGAACTTATTTTTATGGAAAATGGACAGATCACCATGCAGGGTTCTCACGAACAATTGCTAGCCCGGGAAGAGCGTTATCGCCGTCTCGTTGAACTTGATCGACCGGGTTGGGCAGATGGGCAGCAACCTGCGGTCACGCTACCACCTGTAGCCTCAAGATAAGAGCGAATATAAGGTGCAGGTGCAGATGCAGGCAGGGCAGGGATCGGATAGAGTATGGCGCGTTGACAGAAGTTTGTGCACGAATCGGTAGTTACTCTATTAAAAGGATAATTCACTTCGTCAGTGAAATAGCAAAGAGACGAGCCATAGGATCAGTGGGCTCGTCTCTTTTTTTACATCTTTTGTTGAAACGTTTGTTACTAATATTACATCTCTACCAGCATCAAAATAATGGAAGAGAGGCATAGACAGGTACTGATGAGATACAGGACGCCAACCACCTGTTTGTGATTCAGGCCAGCGCGCAGCAAGCGATAATGGGCTTGACTTGCATCTGCCTGATAGATGGCTTTGCCTTGAATGAAACGTTTGATGACCACAAAAATGTTGTCGAAGATCGGCACACCGAGTGCCAAAATCGGAATGAAGATAGACAGCATGGTCGCTTGTTTGAAAGCACCATCCAGGGCGATTACCGCCAGGATGAAGCCGAGAAACGTAGCTCCTGCATCGCCCATGAACACTTTGGCGGGGGCTTTGTTATATTTCAGATAACCCAGGGTTACACCGACCAGTGTAATGGCCATAAGGGCAGAATCGGTTTGGCCTTTGGTCATTGCCACGATAAATAGTGTAATGGCTGAGATGGCGGACAAACCGCCTGCCAATCCGTCCATGCCGTCCGTGAAGTTAATGACTGTTGTCACACCGAAGATCCACAGGATCGTCAGAATAAATTGCAGCCAGATCGGAAGCATAATGTATTCGGAATTGAAGGGATTCACGAACCCGGTGAACGCAATGCCGGAAGCAAATACGAGCACTGCGGCAGAGACCTGTACGAGCATCTTGGGCAGGGCAGGGAAGTCTTTGCCTTTGGTTTTGTACCAGTCATCAACTGTACCAATCGTTAACAGAAGCATTCCGCCGGCGACCAGGGCCGCCGTTTCCCATGAAATTTCTTTCGTAAGAACAATGTATGTCAGGAAGAATCCAGTAAATATCGCGTAACTCGCCGTCAGTGGAATGGGCTGCCTGTGCAGCTTACGCTCCACATCTTCTCGGGGCTTGTCCACAAAATCGAGCCGATGTGCCAGTCGACCAAGCGGCGGAATAAGCAGAACCACGACAGCAAAAGACAGCATAAAAGCCAGTATGTATACCATAAATTCGCTTGATTCACTCCTATCTACCAATTTCCCCCTATTATACGAGCT
The DNA here is from genome assembly GCF_058408365.1 of Paenibacillus sp. MDV22-iso6. Lineage (NCBI taxonomy): Bacteria > Bacillati > Bacillota > Bacilli > Caryophanales > Paenibacillaceae > Paenibacillus > Paenibacillus sp. MDV22-iso6. The sequence goes on from NZ_JBZVDZ010000003.1 coordinate 262,175, forward strand.
AAACAGGAAATCTGTCGATGTCATTATTGTAACCTAAGCTTAATTCAAACTTGTACGAGAGCCAAATTTAGCTTAGAGTTTCTGGGGCAGATAGGAACCAAAGATGGAAATCGCCGCATCTGCACTATAACCGTCATCGCCCTGCCAGGTTGCTGCAAAGTGGAAGTCGCTGTATCCGCCTCTGCTTTTTCGTGGCGTATCCTGCGGAACAAGCAGACCGGATGCACCCCAGATTTCGAGGATCGCGTCGCGTTCCTGTTTGCTCGAAGGAAACAAGCCTTTCCAGCGTTTCTCCAACCCGCGTGCACTCTCATGGGGTTCGCAGGTTTGCGCTGCTTCAAGCATGCTCACAAGTATAGCGATGTCTGCGTCAGTCACTTCATAAATGGCTTCCTTGCTAGCCAGCAGTAGATCCAGATCCATCAGGCAGTATAACAGGTTATTATGGCGAACCCCGCCCCACTTTACCCGTTCAAAGTTCAGTACATTCAGATCGACGTCCGTGTACGTCTTGTCCGATTGCAGGCGCAGGAAGTTGCAATCCCCACAGGAGCTGGTGTTGGCATGCAGCGTGCGGCGTTCCTCGTAGGTATGCAAAGGCAGTTGCGATGTTAAAGCCCAGCTGGAAAGGGCGCTGCGCAGATAAACTTTTTTGGTAGATAAACTGTGTAAAAATGCCGATACTACCCGTCGCTTGATGGAGTTGTCCTGATGAATCTCATGCAAACGTGCGACGATCTCATCATGGGTAATGGTCAGTGGATCGAACATAACACCTCTGCTTTTGGCATATTCAAAGTCATCCCCCGAGAAGGGAGCAGATATTGTTTTCCAGCCGCCGCTTCCCCAGAAGGTGCCCAGCAGAATTTTTGCCGCCTTTTTATCCAAGAAATCAACCTCCTTTATACAATCCATAAGATGATGTATCGCAAGATTCAAGCTTCGTTTTCCTTAATGTACATATTCCTCGGTTGTATTCAGAATCAGTTCTACAAGACCGGGAAAACGAGTGTTCAAATCGTCCTTCCGCAGAGAATAAAAGTGCTGTTTGCCTTCAATGCGAGGCCGGATAAGGCCTGCTTCACGCAAGATTTTGATGTGATGAGACAACGTTGATTTGGAAATATGGTCTACTTCGAAGGCGGAACAGTTTTTCTCGCCAGAGCTGGCCAGACAGTGTGCAATTTTCATCCGTACCGGATCACCAAGTGCGTTGCAGACCGTGGTCAGATTCAATTCCGAAGCCATAGGTATCGTTGGAGTTTTCATATCTATGACGGTAGCATATTCGACAATCTCTTTCAATGTTTGATTTTTTTCGAACTAAGGGTTGTTCTGGAGATATAAAGTGTGGTACATTTCATCTCAGTTAGTTTGAAATTTTTCGAACTGAAATCCAAATCAGCTTATCAACCTCAGGAGGAATACCCATGACTACCTTGTTAAACAACTATTTCCGTTTATTTGACGCTTCCCGTACAGACGAACGCGCGATGCAAGATTTGTTGTCCCTGTTTACACCGGATGCCGAGATTGTGTTGAACGGCACCAGCAGAACGGGATTTGATGGTTTTATGAAGGCTTTCTATGAATACAATAGCGATGTGAAACACATGTGGGACGAATGGAAGCTTCAGCCGGACGGTAGCTATCAAACGAACTGGGCGGTATGCGGACAAGCTGCGGACGGAACGGTATATGCCAAAACAGGCATCGATATCGCTCGTGTGAATGAGGCGGGACAGATTGTGTATTTGGAAAATGTGCAGGCAGATAAGGATGCATTCAGCAAATATAATGGATGATTGCAATAATTAGGATATAGATGCATATCCAGATTGAAATAGAAAGGGAGCAACCGATCGATTACTTTTCGATTAATTGTTCTCTTTTTTTGTCGTACTCCGGATCAGTTAGGCGTTAATTTATTTCCTACAGATAGTTCAAAGTTAGGTGTTTTATTTGGATGCATAAATGTTCTTTTGTGGTTCTTCTTATTGAGATACTTCGTTATCTATCTTGCATATCATGTCACCATTGCTGATGGTGTGGTGGGCAATGCAACTATGGTACTTGGGGTATTTGTACAAAAAAAGTACATGAAGAAGGGCCACCCCATATGTCATAGACATAGTGGGATGCCCCTCTTTAACGTGCAGCGATTCGTTGGCGTAGCTAACTCACTTCTGCATCGTTTTATTCTGAAAAGCAGCGATATCGGCATACTCTTCTTTAAACTTGCGGGAGATGCGGATGAAGATCGGCAGCAGTTCGCGATAGACGCGAACGCTATCCGGGTCTGGCTGATGCCGATGCGTCGATCCAATCATGCCGGAGACGGCGCTGAGGGAATCGATGCGGCCAAGAGCATATAGCCCCAGTACGGCTGCCCCCAGGCAGGAGCTCTCGATACTTTCGGGAATGATGACATCCTGGTCGAAAATATCAGCCATCATCTGGCGCCACAGCTCAGAGCGGGCGAATCCGCCCGTGGCCTGAATCTTTTTGGGACGTCCGATCTTCTCTTCAATCGCCAGCATGACGGTGTACAGGTTAAACAAGACACCTTCGAGAGCAGCGCGAATCATATGCTCCTTCTTATGATGCAGCGTCAGGCCGAAGAACGAACCGCGTGCATTCGGATTCCAGAGTGGGGCCCGCTCACCCGTCATGTACGGATGGAACAGCAGGCCTTCCGAGCCTGGTGGTACATTTTCGGCGACACGGGTCAATACTTCATACGGATCAATGCCGAGTCGTTTTGCTGTCTCTACCTCGGATGCCGCAAACTCATCCCGAATCCAACGGAATATCACCCCGCCATTGTTGACTGGACCGCCAATCACCCACGCATCCTCAGTGAGCGCATAACAGAAGAAACGTCCTTTTGGATCGGTGACCGGCTTGTCCACGACGGTACGAATCGCCCCGCTGGTCCCGATGGTAACCGCCACGACGCCTGGATCAATGGCGTTTACGCCCAGATTGGAGAGCACGCCGTCACTTGCCCCGATGACAAATGGCGTCGAATCCGCAATACCCATCTCCTTGGCATACTCAGGATTCAAGCCTTTCTTGAGTACATGTGTCGTCGGCACAAGGCGGGACAGATGATCCGGAGTGATGCCTGCGACATGGAGAGCTTCCTCGTCCCAGTCTAGCTTTTCGAGATTCATCATTCCGGTGGCAGAGGCCATGGAATGGTCAATCACATACTCGGAGAACAATTTATAAAATACGTATTCTTTCATTGAAATAAATTTGTGCGTCTGTTTGAACAGCTCAGGTTGATCTCTGGTTAGCCACAAAATTTTGGTCAGAGGTGACATCGGATGAATCGGCGTACCTGTTCTCAAATAGATTTCGTGACCGTTCATTTCGGTTTTGAGTGCTTCCGTCCACTCGGCACTGCGATTGTCTGCCCAAGTCATCGCCCGCATCAGTGGTTTGCCGTGTTCATCAACAGGCAGAATGCTGTGCATGGCTGAACTGAACGATACAAACAGGATTTCATCCGGTTTGATGCCGGCCTTGGAGGTCGCTTGTTTAACCGATTCTACTACCGCTTTGAAAATATCTTCTGCATCCTGCTCTGCAATCGCAGGAGTAGGGGTATACAGCGGGTAATCGGCACCGCCTTGAGCCACAATGGTTCCGTTCTCTTCAAACAGGACGGCCTTGGTGGAGGTGGTGCCGATATCTACGCCGATCATATAGGGTGAAGAAGCCATTTTGTCATCCCTCTTTCTTGAATATATAAGTGAAATGAATGCTGTCTATTCATCCAACTTATATGGCATCTGGTATTTATCTATAGATAAGAATATCAGACTTGAGGGATGGATCAAAATGCGCGATCCCTAATCCTTTACAGCTCCTGCGGCAATATCGGAGATAAACTGGCGGCTGATGAACAGGAACATCACGATTAGCGGAATAACAGCCAGCAATGTACCCGCGATAACCATCGCGTAATCCGTATTGTACAATCCGTTTAATTGAGACAACGCAATCTGCAGCGTATACTTTCGTGCATCCGTTAAGACGATCAGGGGCCAGAGATAATCATTCCATACACCAATAAACGTGAACGCACCGAGGAAAGCAAAGGCAGGCCGCAGAATGGGCAACGCTACATTCCAATAGAGCCGGAAAAAATTACAGCCGTCGATTCGACCGGCATCCAGCAGGTCATTCGGTATGGACTCCGTGGCATATTGGCGAATCCAGAAGATGCCGAAGGCGTTCACCATGCCCGGAATAATGAGGGCTTTGAAGGAACCAACCCATCCGAACGTCGCCATGAGCACGAAGGAAGGGACCAGCGACAGCTGGGAAGGCACCATCATGGTGGCGAGCAGCAGGACGAAGAGCCATTTTTTACCCGGGAATTCAAACTTCGCAAACGCAAATCCTGCCAATGAGTCAAAAAACAGCACCAGTACCGTCACCAAGCCCGATACAAACAACGTATTCATGAATGCGCCCCAGAAGTCAATCTGCTGAAGCACCCGACTGACATTATTCCATAGCTCGCTCCCAAACCAGAGCTGAGGTGGGAACTTATAAATGTCGGACGTCGTCCGGGTAGACATTACAATCAGCCAATAGAACGGGAACATGGAAATGAGCATGCCCCCGATAAGACCGGTATACAACACCAGCGATTTGAGAGATTTGGACGTCATGAGCGCTCCCCCCTTGTCACATCAGGATGACTTGCCTTGAACGAGCTTCCAGTTCACAATCGAGAACAGGGCGATAATGAGGAACATGCCCCAACCAACCGCAGCACCGTAGCCAAAGTAGTTATTAATGAAAGATTCGCGGTAAAGGTACAACACAATGGTCATTCCGGCTGCGCCTGCGCCGCCATCGTTACCCACGAGAATTTGTGGCTCGGTGAATAGCTGCATGCCGCCGATCGTCGATGTGATCACAGTGAACAGAATGACGGGACGCAGCATCGGAATCGTAATTCGGAAGAAAGACTGTATCCCGGATGCGCCGTCAATCTTGGCTGCCTCGTACAATGTCTGCGGGATGCTCTGAAGTCCGGCCAGATAGATGACTGCGTTGTATCCTGTCCAGCGCCAGACCACCATGGAGGAGATTGCCACTTTGATGCCCCATGGCGCGTTCAGCCACTCCACCACTGGAAGTCCGACGGACTGTAACAGATAGTTGAGAAACCCGTAGTTGTTGGCAAATAGGGCACCGAAGATAATGGCGACGGCCACGATGGACGTCACGTTCGGCAGGAAATATCCCACGCGAAACAGCGTACGGAACTTCACAAACGGTGCATGCAGCAGAAACGCAATGATCAGGGCAAAGAACAACATCGGGATGGTCGCGTATATCCAGATCATGAACGTATTGCCCACCGCTTGCCAGAATTCTGCATCGGTCAGCATATATTTAAAGTTGTTTAGTCCGTTATAGGTCATCACACCAATGCCATCCCATTTGTGGAAGGCCAGATATAAGGAAAAACCGATTGGAAACAGTCCAAACACGGCAAACAGAATATAAAACGGGGAGATCGCCACATAGAGTGCACGATGTTCCCACATCCGGGACAAGAGTGATTTCTGCCGATCCAAATCCGGACTTACCTTCCCCGGATCCGGAGTGAGGCGAGGTTCGGTTACAGCCATATGAATTCCTCCTTTGCGGATTGCCATCTCATAAGAGTGTTTGAATTAACGCTGTAACTCCCGCTCAACACGGTGAACCGTATCAGGCCAGACCTGCTCCGGGTCGGCATTTTGCTTCGCAATATCATTCAGCCGCCGAGTAATGATGTTGTGCACCGAAGGGTATCGTTCGCCAAAGAAAGCCTCTGGCACATGCTGTGCCGATTCGGCAAATACAGGCCCTGTTGCCTGTCCGCCGAAGAAGGGTTCTTCTTCTTTCACCGCCGGTGTATCGAACACACCAGGTGCCGAAGGAAACAGGTTCAACGTTTTGTACTGTTCAAGCTGGTTATCTGGGCTTTGCAGCCACTGGATGACTTCGAACGCTTCTTTTGGATGTTTGCTTGACTTCAAAATGGACAGGAATGATCCACCGTTATTGCCGTCTCCACCAGGAGCGCGAGTGACTCGCCACTTGCCAGAGGTATCCGGCGCGGCTTCCTGCAGTACCTGCTTCATCCAGACGGCTCCCACAAAGGAAGCGATCTCACCATTATTCATCGCTGCGTTCCAGCCAGGGGTCCAGCCGTCTGCATTAGCGAGCAGCCCTTTTTGCTTGAAGGATACGGCGGTATCCCAGCTCTGCTTGACGAGTGGAGAATCCATGCCGATAAACGAGCCGTCAGGACGGAAATACCGTTCGGTTCCTTGCGATAACACTTGATTGTAAACGGTTCCAATATTGTCGGTTAGAAATACCTTGCCTCCGAACTTTTCCTTGATCTTTTCTCCTGCAGCAGAATAGGCATCCCAGTTGTTGATCTGGCGAGCCACTTCTTCAGGCTCGGAAGGCAATCCGGCCTCTTTAAATAGATCTGCACGGTAGAAGAGGGCTGTCGGTCCCGTATCCATAGGGAAACCGATCATTTGTCCACCCGGTGTAACGCCTTGCTTCCATTTCCAATCCAGATATTGGTCTTCGACGTCACCTGCGCCGAGATCATACAGATTATAGAAACGGTCCTCGCTGGGAAAGAGCTCCATGATCCAATCGTTCAATGCGACAATGTCGGGCTCACCTGAGCGCGCAGCGAGTGTCGTTTTGAGTTTTGCTTTGAAATCACCACCGATTTTCTGGGCGGTCAGTTCAATATTGGGGAACTTTTCCTTGGCCTTGGCAATCAGCTTATCATCGATGGAACGGTTCCAGTACCATAATGTAAGCGCTACCTTTTTATTGCTCGATGAATCGTTCTGTCCCGGCCATATGGAGCATCCGCTCACCAGCATGACACAGACTAGCAGAATGGCTGTCCAGCATGTTCTTTTCCGGCGGATCATGTGATAACCCCCTCATCGTTAAGTTCGAGGCATGAAGTGCGATGGACTACAACATAAGTGTATGAGCAGTTTATAAACTCATACCCAATATTCCTGAAATGAAACACAAATTTGTGTCGGTTGCGTATCATAAATTTATTAGTTACTTTAGAAACAAAAGTTACTTGACACAACATAATTTTTATTTTAAACTTGCTTACATAAAGTAACTAATGATGATGACAATAATATAGATACGTATGATATGCAATCCAGTGATCCATTTTCCGTCTGGATGCGAATCAATTCATAACCAAGATGGCTTAACAGGAGGAACTTACTAATGATTAATTCACATATTATTCAACTGCTTGCCCCCAAAATCCAGACTTTTCCGAGTGGAAAAGAATTCATTTACCTCGTTGGGCCGATTAAGCTTCCGGTGAACCTTGATGGAGAGACACACACCTTCCAGTGGTACAGCTGGATGAAATCGGAGAAAGCTATGGAAAGCGGCGAGCTGATTGAATCTCTCGCTACTGCCGAACTGGCTGAACGTCAGCAATCCAGCGTATTAGTGTACGGTGATTTTGCCGAAGCACAGGAAGCACTGATTCGGATGCACAGCATCTGTCATACGGGCGACATCTTTGGCAGCAAACGTTGTGACTGCGGCTTCCAACTGGAGCAATCGATGAAGATGATTGCTGCCCATGGAGCAGGAGCACTCTTTTATCTGGCGAATCATGAGGGCCGTGGCATCGGTCTGTTCAGCAAAGCGATGGCATACCTGTTGCAAGAGGAAGGTCTGGATACCGTTGACGCTAACCTGCAACTTGGGTTCACAGACGATGCGCGTAATTATGATGATGCCATTGCCGTATTGCGTGCGCTTCGTTCAGCTCCTGTTACATTGATCACGAACAATCCACGCAAGCTTGCTGCTTTGCAGGAAGCGGGACTGAATGTAGGTGGACGTGTGCCACTGTGGGGAGATCGCTCGTCCTTTAACGAAAAATATTTGCAGACCAAAGTGAGCCGTTCTGGTCACTTGGCAGAAAATGATGCATGGGCTGGCGAAGAGACCTTGCTTCCACACGCCCAAGCCTAAAAGGTTGATCCCGATCCCGATCGATCGTTCAATATGATTTTGACATAAAGCCTGTTTGCCATTCTGTCCAATAGACAGGACAATTTAAGCTGTTTGTGTATGCTCCTTCTGGGGTATACATGAACAGCTTTTTTAAGTTTAGAGAATGGAACGGTCCCGTCTCACGCGAAGAATTAATCTGACGGTCCTGACTTTGCTTGCCGTTCATACCATACGAACTATACAATATAGGCATCTGATTTATGCGGGAGGAACGAAGGTGCCATTTGAGGGACAGTATGTGTTACCGGCTGCCAAGAGCATGAAGCAGTTTGAAGCAATGATTGAAGGCCCTTACACTTATGGGGTTATGCTGGATACGCATATTGCGCAGCTTCATAGTCTGCTGGAAGAAGCACGGCGACGTGGTAAAAAAATAGTACTGCATGCCGATCTGGTGCAGGGGCTGAAGAACGACGAATATGCCGCAGAGTACTTATGCCAGCATATTCGTCCGGCAGGACTGATTTCGACGCGAGCCAGTGTAATTCAGAAGGCGAAACAGAAAGGGATTACAGCCATTCAGCGCGTTTTTCTGCTGGATACAAATGCGCTGGAGAAAAGTTATCTTTTGCTGTCCAAGACCCAACCGGATTATATTGAAGTACTGCCCGGTGTTATCCCGCATATTATTGCAGAAGTATCCATACGGACAGGTATACCCATTATTGCAGGTGGGTTGATCCGCTCAACGGAAGAGGTTGAACTGGCGCTGGAAGCCGGAGCTACTGCAGTAACCACTTCCAACGCGGACCTGATTCGGCACTACAAGAAATCGCATACAGAATATAAGCAGTAATCCCACAACAGGAGGTTGTCTGTATGGAAAAATATATACTGGCCCTAGATCAGGGGACGACGAGTTCCCGGGCTATTCTGTTTAACCGGAGCGGTGAGATTGTGCATATTGCACAGCAGGAATTTCCACAGTACTTTCCCAAGCCGGGCTGGGTGGAGCAGAACGCCAATGAAATTTGGAGCTCCATTCTGGCAGTGATGGCTTCGTGTCTGGCCGAAAGTGGAATCAAGCCGATCCAGATTGCCGGCATCGGCATTACAAACCAGCGGGAAACGGTTGTGGTATGGGACAAAGAAACGGGCCGGCCCATCTATAATGCAGTAGTCTGGCAGTCCAGACAAACGGCTGGAATTTGTGATGAGTTGAAGGCGAAGGGTCTGGGTGACCTATTTCATCGCAAAACGGGTCTACTCATTGACCCTTACTTCTCGGGAACCAAGGTAAAGTGGATTCTGGATCATGTGCCTGGTGCCCGGGAGCGTGCAGAGAAGGGTGAGCTTCTGTTTGGTACGATCGACAGTTGGCTGATCTGGAAGCTGAGCGGTGGTACTCATGTCACCGATGTATCTAATGCTTCTCGCACCTTAATGTACAACATCTATGATCTGCAATGGGATGATGAATTGCTGCAAATTTTGGACATTCCCAAAGCGATGCTGCCGGAAGTGCGCGGTTCATCCGAGGTGTACGCACACACGGTTGACTACCATTTCTTTGGTCATCGGATTCCGATTGCCGGAGCAGCAGGAGATCAGCAGTCGGCATTATTCGGTCAGGGCTGTTATACAAAGGGAAGCATGAAAAATACGTACGGCACCGGCTGTTTCATGCTTATGAATACTGGAGAACAACCCGTACAGTCCAACCACGGGCTGATTACAACTATTGCATGGGGCATTAATGGTAAAATCGAGTATGCGCTGGAAGGCAGTATTTTTGTTGCCGGTTCGGCGGTACAGTGGCTGCGTGACGGCTTACGGATGCTTCGTTCCTCAAAAGACAGTGAGGATTATGCGGCACGTGTACCCTCTACAGACGGCGTTTATATGGTGCCTGCATTTGTGGGTCTGGGCAGCCCTTACTGGGACAGTGAAGTTAAGGGAGCTGTGTTTGGTTTGACGCGAGGAACGACCAAAGAACATTTTATCCGTGCAACCCTGGAAGCACTGGCGTATCAGACCAAGGATGTACTGACGGCAATGGAATCCGATTCAGGTATTCCGGTGAATGCCTTGCGTGTGGATGGGGGAGCGGCTGCCAATGATTTTCTGATGCAATTCCAGAGTGATATTCTGAATATTCCTGTGGAGCGTCCCAATGTGAACGAAACGACAGCATTAGGTGCGGCTTATCTGGCAGGACTTGCAGTAGGCTATTGGAATAGCGCGGATGAATTGGCGAATCACGAGAATACGGAGCGTGTCTTCCATCCGGTTATGGCTGAAGATGAGCGTACAGGACTGTATGCAGGGTGGCAACGTGCAGTGAAGGCAGCGATGGTTTTCAAATGAGTGGATTATATTTCGAATGGGCATTTGTACTTTTTCGTTAAAGTTCTACAATAAATGATATTTATTGGTGGAAAATGATGCATAACTTACAGGGGTTATTTTCCTGGAGAAGAGAAAACATATACCCACTATAAGGAAAAATAAATGATTAGTGGATCAGCTTGAAATTCCATCCGCAGGCAGAACAACTTTTTGAAATTTTTTTGAATAATGTGTCATTTCAGGCCTTCACGCCGCCTTAATTGTGTGATAGGATTAAGTCACAAGTTAAAAAAATGATGTCTGGAGATCGGGAGAGACCACGTACCGCTCAGCAATTGCTGAAGCGAATGACGTGGTCTTTTTTTGTGCTTTTGTGGGTAAAACAGAGGTAATCAATGGGAGGAATCAGGATGACAACATCGTTCTCGGCGGAAAAGCGTACGGAATATCTGGATCGGATGGCGAATGCACATTTTGACATATTGATTATTGGTGGGGGAATCACGGGAGCCGGGATTGCGCTGGATGCAGCTTCCCGCGGATTAAAGACAGCACTGGTGGAAATGCAGGATTTTGCGGCAGGCACATCCAGTCGTTCGACCAAACTGGTGCATGGCGGTCTAAGGTATCTGAAGCAGTTTGAAGTGAAGATGGTAGCTGAGGTGGGACGGGAGCGAGCGGTGGTATACGAGAATGGGCCGCATGTGACGACACCCGAACCGATGCTGCTCCCCGTCTATACGGCGGGTACCTTTGGCCGATTCAGCACGTCCATTGGCCTGATGGTGTATGACCGGCTTGCCGGAGTGAAGCGTAGTGAACGACGCCAAATGTTAAATGCCGGCGCCGTCTCAGACAGTGAGCCTTTGCTGCGCAAGGAAGGACTGCTGGGTGGTGGACGTTATGTGGAATACCGAACGGACGATGCCCGGCTTACCATTGAAGTGATGAAGGAAGCGGTAGAGCGCGGTGCACTGGCCGTGAACTATGTGAAGGCAGCGAAATTCCTGAAGGAGAATGGGGTTATTACAGGTATTCAGGCTGTGGACCAGATCAGCGGTCAATCTTATGATTTGCGGGCAACCAAGGTGATTAATGCTTCCGGTCCATGGGTGGATGAGCTGCGCAAGATCGATGGGTCTCGCCAGGGCAAAACGTTGCAGATGACCAAAGGTATTCATCTGGTATTCGACGGTACGCGTTTCCCGTTAAGGCAGGCTGTATATTTTGATACACCGGATGGACGAATGGTCTTTGCTGTCCCGCGGGATGGGAAAACCTATGTGGGAACCACAGATACCGTATTCGAAGATGATCCCGCACACCCGTTAATCTCTGAGGCAGACCGGAATTATGTCATCGATGCCGTCAACGGCATGTTCCCGGACGTTCGGATTCGAGCCGAGGATGTGGAGTCCGGTTGGGCAGGTGTGCGTCCGTTGATTCATGAGGAAGGCAAAGGACCTTCCGAAATTTCGCGCAAAGATGAAGTGTGGGTAGCCCCTTCGGGGTTGATCACCATTGCCGGGGGTAAATTAACTGGGTACCGCAAAATGGCCGAGATGGTTGTTGATCTCACTGCTCGCCAATTGGAGCAGGAGACGGGGAAATCCGTTGGACCATGTATAACGAAAGAGATGCCAATCTCTGGAGGTCATGTTGGCGGTTCCGCCGGATTTGGCGCGTATGCAGAACGCAAGATTAAGGATGGAGTAGCACTTGGGCTCGACAGATCTACTGCGGAACGATTAGCCCGAGTGTATGGTTCCAATGTAGGCGCACTGTACGAGCGGATGCCTGACCCGCGGGCAAAGGCAGAGCTGCATGGTATGTCGCAGGAGCTGCTGCTGATGCTGCGTTATGCCATTGACGAGGAGATGGCTGTGACACCTGCAGACTTTTTTGTGAGACGCACCGGAGACCTGTTTTTCCGCATTGACGAAGTCCGTCAGTATAAGGCAGTAGTGATTCAGTTTATGGCTGAACGCCTGGATTGGCGTGAGGAGCAAGCGATACGATTTGCGAATGAACTGGATCAGTTACTCTTGGAAGCATCGGGCAAAATTTAATGCAGGATTTCGCATGTGGGGGTCGAATGGAACATGTAAGCGTGTAACAAGGAGAGGGGTTTACATCTATGACTTTACAGATCGGAATCATTGGAACAGGTTGGTTCAGCAAGGTACATGCAGATATTCTGGCACGAATGGAAGGCGTTCGTGTAGCAGCTGTCTGTGGAACAACGCTGGAAAAGGCGGAGGCTATGGCTTCCGTCTATGATGCTGTTGGCTACGGTGAACTTGAACATATGCTGGATGGTGAAAAGCTGGATGCAGTCTATATCTGTGTTCCTCCGATGTCTCATGGATCGATTGAAGCTGAATTGGTTCGTCGGGGTATCCCGTTCCTGGTGGAAAAACCGCTGAGTACAGGCATGGATATTCCTCGTCAGGTGTTGGATCAGGTACAGAAGTCTGGATTGTTGACATCGGTAGGTTATCATTTCCGTTATCAGGAGGCTGCACAGGTACTGAAAGAAGCGATGAAAGAGCAGACCGTCGGCATGGCGCTTGGGCGCTGGATGGGCGGAATGCCAGGAGTCGCCTGGTGGCGTCGCCAGGAAGGATCCGGGGGGCAGTTTGTGGAACAGACGACCCATATCGTGGATTTGCTGCGGTACTGTGCTGGTGAAGTGACAGAGGTATACGCTGCAGCGGCCCAGCGCTGCATGCATGAGAAGCACGAACATGTCACGGTAGCCGATGTGGCGAATGTAACGCTTAAGCTAGAAAGTGGGGCGATCGCGAGCATTGCCAACACTTGCCTGCTGCCAGATGGTGAAGGCGGCGCAGGGCTCCAGTTTTACACGGACGCCGGAGTCTGGGATTGGACGCCTGAACGTCTTCTTCTGCCAAGTGCTGCCCCTCATGCGATGGCAGGTCTGGAGATTCCAGCAGGGCATAACCCGTATGAGCGGGAAAATGAAGCGTTCATTCACGCCCTTCGTACCGGAGATCGTTCACGGATTTTGTCCGATTATGCGGATGCCTGCCGTACACAGGAAATTACAACGGCGGCATTGGTTTCGGCAGATTCGGGATTGCCGATACAGCTTCAGCGCTCCAAACATCTCTCTCATTAATCCTTTTATGACGTAACCAGAAATATAACCACATGAAAAAGACGCCTGAATCTGGACTGATCCGAAGATCAGTTCAATTCAGGCGTCTTTGTGTTGTACATGAATCAGAATCTGGCTACTTAGTAGACTGCTGCTGTTTCAACCAGTCTGAGGACCAGTTGTAAATCTGATTGATGACGGGTTCGATGGCTCTTCCTTTGGGCGTCAATTCATACTCTACGCGGGGCGGAATTTCAGGATACATATGCCGGGTTACGATACCTTCCATTTCCATCTCCTTTAGACGTTCGGATAATAACCGACCGCTAATCGCCATTTCTGCTTCCAGCTCTGTGAATCGTTTCGGTCCGGATAACAGTTGGTACATGATGAGCAGTACCCATTTCTTACCGATGATATCCATGGCCTGAGTAATGAGACAGGGACTTGGTGATTTTACTTTTCTCAGCTTCAACGTGTTCACCTCGATTCAAGTATTGATGGATTTCTTCGTATATTCGTATATATAAAAGTGCGTGGCTTTCTGCCGCTCTGACCAAAGTAAGGGACAATGAAGTCAACATGTTACTACAAAATGTACTGTAACATACCTTTTGTATGTATTATACACTATTCGTCAAAAAATTACTTGAATAAATAATGTTATTATTATATACTCACTTCATAAAAGTAAGTTAATAATTATTAATATGTATAATTTCAGCACGTACCTTTTTTTGCAGTGCAAACTGCCCATTTTAAAAATAGAGTTACGCAGTAACTTTTACATAGATTGCTTTTTATACAACAGATGGATATGGACATTCATTTTCAGGAGGATTATACATATGAACAAAGGCTTAAGAATTTTGGGATATATTGCGTTGGTTGTGCTTGCAGGTGTGTTTGTAATGGCGGGGGTTAACAAGGTTAGTGGAGCAGAGATGATGGTGAAGACTTTCGAAGGTTTCTCTTATCCTACATGGACGATGTATCTCATTGGTGCAGTAGAGCTGCTCAGTGCGGTGGGTCTGTTGATTCCACGAACTCGTATTCTGGCTTCAGGAGTATTGACGTTTATTCTGATTGGGGCTGTGGGAAGTCATCTGATTTACGGACAATATACGGCTGTTCCTTTCCCGGCAGTGCTACTGGTTGCCAACATTGTCGTTCTTATTATGGGCATGCGTAAACTGGAAGCAGAAGAAATGGATATGGATCTCGTGCAGGTCTAAAGAGTTAGACGCTGGAGTAACGAATATTGAAAAAGATGACCACTGTGATTAAGCGGTAGTCGTCTTTTTTACGTTTATCTCAAAAAAAAGAAGAACCCACGGATTTCAAAGGGTTCTCTTGCAACGGGACTTCTTGAAACGGAAGGTCTCCTGATTAATAAATAATCGAATAAATTCCTATTATAGTAGTTTTTTAAGTTGGGAGACGCGTCCTTGGCTAATGCCAAGCTTTTCCGCAATTTGCTGTTGAGCCAAACCAGGATTCTGTTCAACAATTTCCTTCATCTGTTGCAGCATGCGTGCCGTCTTCGGCCGCAGGTCCGGGTACTCATGGTTGGCAGCTGTAGTCCCTTCTTCCCATGCGGGAGATGAGACTGTGGCGGATTCGGTAGCAGGACGCTCCACGGGTGCAGGAGCCTGTTTGTTTGGAGGAACGAACCAATCGGGAGTGTCATCCGGGTGTTTTAATTGAATTGCACAAGTCCGGCAGATGAATTGCTCTTTGAAATACATTTCAGTATCCACATCACCGCAAAAAATACACAATGTTGATTTGTACTTTCTCAAAATCAACTCTTTCCCTTCAATGAAAAACTCGAGCGGATCGCCGATATGGATTTCCATCGTATCCCGCATTTCTTTGGGAAGGACAATTCGTCCAAGGCGGTCCAGAGATCTCTTCATTCCGGTTCTTTTCATCGCATCTCCCCCGCAATATTCACAATTAAAACCTGTCCTTATTGTAAGGAAGAAAGGGCTTTAATACAACAATAATATTTCAAGAAATAGGGTTAATTCCATCTATTATGGGAAAATAAGTTTGGATAGCACGGGTGCAACCGCTAATGTGAACAATGCGGCCAGTACCATGGAGATGCTGGAGATGGTTCCTGTCAGTGAACTGAGCTCAAAAGCCTTGGATGTGCCTGTACCATGGGCACCGGTTCCAAGCAGCGTACCACGTGCAATCTCACCATCAATACGCAGCATTTTCACAATGGATGGCCCCATAATCGCCCCCAGCAGACCGGTCATGATGACAAAAACCGCCGTAACCGCCGGAATGCCTCCAATGGTAGCCGATACATTCATGGCAATAGGGGTCGTGATCGATCTTGGAATCAGACTATGAATGAGTCCGGAGTCCAGGCGCAGCCATTTGGCGAGCAGGGCAGAAGAGAGGACCGCTACGACGGAGCCCGTCATAACGCTGAAGACGATCTCGGAAATATGTTTTTTGAGTACATGGAAAAACGTATAGAGTGGTATGGCGAAGGCTACCGTTGCCGGTTGAAGCAGCAAACTTAGCCATTTACCACCACTGCTGTAGGCTGCGTAATCCGTGCCTGTTGCGAGCAGCACACCGACGACAAGAAGCGGCGTAATCAGCAGCGGAGACAGATACACTTTGGGCAGGTTGCGATACATGCGTTTGGCGACCAAGTAAATACCGACGGTTAACAAGAGACAGAGGAATCCAATCATCCGGTGTGACGCTCCTTTCGTTTGGCGATTCGGGTGGCAACAAGGCCTGTGCAGGCCATGACCAGAAATGTGCTAAGCAGAACAATAAACAAAATTTGCAGTCCGTCTTGCTCCAGCATGGGCATATAGTTCATAATGCCAACGGCTGACGGGATGAAAAACAGCAGCAGTTCACCAAGCAGCCAGGCAGCTCCAATTTCGATCCAGCGCAGCTTCACGACCCGGGTCTGAAGCAGAATGAATAGCACGATCATACCGAGTATGGAACCTGGTACAGGTAGATGGAGAGCACGGGCCAACTGGTCCATGAGCAGTGAAAAGGCCATCAAGAGCGCAACTTGCAAAATGCCAAGGCCCCATTTCTTCACTTCAATCCCTCCTTGTATAATGAACGTGATGATTTTGAGTTGTTTATGAAAATGAATGGAAGCGTTGTTTGAATCAATTTCATAACTCACTAAAAGTGAATTTAAGTAACTAGATATAGACAAATTGAATCGTTTTGATCTATATCTAGCCCTGATTAAAGCAGCCAAATGTATTATGAAAATGATTCACTTGATATCACAAATTTTACATCGCATTCTTTCATGAGTAAAATGCATATTAAGAATGTTTACCATTCCATTTATCTATGAGAGATGGGGATCAGACGATGGATATCCGCCATTTGCAATATTTTCTGGAAGTTGCGCGGCAGCAAAGCTTCACGAAAGCAGCCGAAGTGCTGTTCATTACACAACCGACGATTAGCAAAACCGTCAAAAGCTTGGAAGACGAATTGGGCGTAACTTTGTTGGATCGTTATGGCAAGAAGGTAGCGTTAACGGATGCAGGGCATGTCTTTTTTCGGCAGGCGCTGGAGATTGAAAAGTCATTTCGCAGCTTATCGTCCGAATTGGATGACTTGATGAATCTGAAGAAAGGACACCTGCGGATCGGCTTGCCGCCGATGATAGGTTCAAGCTTTTTTCCGATGATTATCGGTGAATTTCATAAAGCTTACCCACAGGTAACCATTCAGCTCTTCGAAGACGGTGCCAAAAAAGTAGAGGCCGATGTGATTAGTGGTGTACTGGATATTGGTGTCTCCGTTCTGCCTACCGTGGATGAACTCGTGGACCACTTTGTTTTTGTGGAAGAGAAACTGAATCTGATCGTACACCCTTCACACCCGCTTGCGGGCAAAGAGTCCATCGCGCTGCGCGAGCTGGAGCATGATGCATTTGTGCTGTTTCGGGAAGATTTTGCGCTGCATGACCGGATTATCGCCGCCTGTCAGCATGCGGGATTCCAGCCTCGGGTGGTGTACGAGAGTTCCCAATGGGACCTGCTCAGTGCAATGGTAGCTGCCAATCTGGGTGTGGCTTTGCTGCCAGAAACGATCTGCCGTGAGGTGGATCATATGCGTGTGCGCATTATACCTGTGATGGAACCTGTGATTCCGTGGCAGCTCGGCATGATTTGGCGGAAGGACCGATATTTATCCTTTGCAACCCGGGAGTGGATCAGTTTCACACAGTCCATGCTGAGTGAATAAGAAAATCGGTGTAAACGGGAAAGAGGAACCGGAGAGATCGTTATCTTAACTCCACTGAAAGCTATAGAATCATATTAAAGAGCCCCTCAACACGGTTGAGGGGCTCTGCTTTTCTGTCTATTTATAAAACGAGTAATATTAATGTTCCTCTATATGCACAATAAGAGTAGCTACAGCGTACATGCTAATGCAGTTAGTGAAGCTCTGGCTGTGTTTTTTTCAAATATGCACGCCAAGTAATACACCATTGTTTCGGGTCGTCCAAAGATGATTCGTCATTGCGATGCACCGTACTGTTATGCGGAGCTGATTTGACGATATCTGGCTGAGTATAGGCTTCATTTGAGATATGCTCCAGCGCATGGATATATTCGTCGAGATCCTCCTTGGAATAGGATTCCGTTGGCTCCAGTGTGAACGGCTGTAGAACAATATACGGGTGATGAGAGGTCCAGTAATGCAAGCCAAAATCGCACATTCTTCGCGTAATATCCTCCGTCGTCACTCCAGTCTCATCCGTGAGTTGTTTCCAGCTGTAGCGTACCTGTTCTAAACGGCGTCCTTGGACATACGGGGCACTCGCTCCGCGTATTTGAACAATTTTATGATATAGATAGTTGTTGTTCAGCACCGCCACCTGGGCGACATCTTTCAGACCGTCCGGTCCGAGGCTCATAATCCAGGCGTAGGAGCGGAGTACAGTTTGGGCTACACCGTGAAAACTCCGTACCTTACCAATGCTGACTTCCGTTTGTTCTCTCAAAATATAACGTCCGTCATCTTCCTTATCCACCAAAGGGCCGGGCATGAAATTCTTCAATTCTTCCGTCACTCCGAGAGCGCCCGTAGCAGGACCACCGCACATATGGGGCGCAGCAAAGGTTTTGTGAAGATTGAAAAAGCACATATCAAAACCCGCTTCCTTCGCTCGTGTAATTCCGAGCAGGCCATTGGCGTTAGCCTGATCATAGTAGCAGACACCACCAGCTTCGTGCACGACATCCGTAAATTCGCGGATACGATGATTGTAGATGCCTGTGTCCTCTGGATTAGCCACAACAAATCCGGCAGTCCGCTCGGAGACAACGTTCTTCAGCTTCTCAAGGTCCGGGAATCCATTCTCGTCTGGATGCAACGTAATAATCTTATATCCCTTAACCGCAGCTGTAGCGGCTTGCGAAGGATGAGAGAAGATCGTTGTAATAATCTCATCACGTTGCTCACCTTCACCGCGCGAATCATGATAGGCGCGAACGATGGAGGCCATAGCCAGAAGTGCCTGGGTTCCGCTACTCGGTTGAAAGGAGAACGCATCCATACCCGAAATCTCTCGCATTGCCAGATCGAGATTGTGGAATATCTCCAGCATCCCCTGAACAGAATCCACATCTTGTAGCGGATGAAGCTCGGTCATACGTGGATTGCGGATAAGCATTTCGTTAATCCGGGGAATATATTTCATCGTGCAGGTTCCCTGACCAATCTCCACGTTCATATCCGATCCCAGCGTTTCCTGGGATAATCTCAGATAATGCCGCAGTACCTTTGCCTGCCCGATTTCTGGCAAAGCGGGAATAGTGCGCCGCCACATGGATGCCGGTATGTTGTCTTCTGCGGAGCCTACTTCAGCTGCTACAGTCGCTTCCGTTCCCGGCGGCACGACGCCTCGCTCCCCGGGTCGGTGAAGTTCAAAGATAACGGGCTCATCCCATTTAGCTTGGTGAAACTTCCGAACCTTATGATCTCTGCGAATTCGTTTCATGGCGTTCAGTCCTCCTCTATATGATCGTTATGATGTGCTGACAATGGAACGAAGAGTATCGACGAGTCGGTCCAAATCCGCCTGGGTATGCGTTTCCGTAACGCAGTACAGTGCACATTGACCCCATGATGGGTAGGATAAAGACAGATCCTTACCTCCGAAAATTCCTGTCTCCATTAATCTTTGGTTGATCTCATCAACGGTTAGACCTGTATCATTAAAATCAACAACAAACTCTTTGAAAAAGGTGCCATTTTCGAAGTGAAGAGATACACCTGGAATTCGTGATATCTGTTTTGCAGCGTAATGCGATTTCTGGATAATGGTGCTGCCAACCTCTTGCATTCCAGCAGGACCGAGAAGAGCCAGATATACTCCTGCCGTAATGCCCCATAATGCGGTCTGAGTTCCTACCGATTCCTTGCCTTTCTCCCGAAGAGCGAATGATGTACGTTCATAGGCCACATCTCCGAAGCCATATTCGCCTTCCACTTCGGTTGGCACGATGCCAAATAGCCGGGAAGGGTATTCCATGACGTATTTTTCCTCATCACGTGTTGCAATGAAGCCAGCCTGCCCACCGCCAAAGTTCATATGCATACCCAGCGGCTGTAAATCTCCGCAAATGATATCGGCCCCGTAATGGCCCGGAGGCTCCAGAACTCCAAGTGATATGGGATCAACACCTACAATAGAAACGGCATTAATCTTATGAGCTAGTTCAGATATCTCGGCACCCTGATCCTCAATGATTCCAAGATAACCGGGATTTTCAAAGTATACTGCCGCCGTATCGTCATTTAATTTGCTGCGCAGATCATTCAGATCCATTCGTCCTGTTACCTGATCGATGTCAACATACTGAATGTCCATGACCGGAGTACAGTAATTACGAATAATCGCCGCCTTATCCGGATCTACGGAACGCGGGAGCAACACGGTTTTGCGCCTTGTAATACGCCCGGCCATCCGAATCGCGGTGGAAGCCGCCTGAGCCCAGTCAAAGGTTGGAACATTTACGACATCCATGTCCACGAGCTCGGCAAGCAGGCTTTGATATTCGAATAGGGCTTGGAATCGACCATGGTCTTCATAAGGTTCTCCGGCATAGGCCGTCACGAACTCAGAACGCTGATTGATCTCGTCGCATACAGCCGGGATGAAATGCTGCCAGCATCCTGCACCCAGAAAATTAAGATAATCTCCACTGTGCTTGTTCTTTGCTAACAGTCCATCAATATGTCGGCGCAGTTCATACTCGTTCATGGCTGGCGGAAGGTCCATCTCCCGCTTCAGCTTCAGGCTGTCAGGGATCGCGTCGTGGAGTTGCTCCATAGACGTTAAACCAATTTCTTTCAGCATCGCGTCCCGGACCTCCGGAACGGTATTTGGGATATAGGGATGGGCATATGTTTTGTTATCAGCCACAATTAACGCCTCCGTTCATATGTTGGGAAAATGGTAATTTTTATCGTCCTAAGCGATTCCGCCTCCGTCAACAACGAGAACACTGCCTGTTACCCATGAGGATAAGTCACTCGCTAGGAACAATACGGCATTCGCGATATCACGCGGTGTACCTAGACGCTCCAGCGGTCTGCCTCCTGCAGAGGCAACCAGAAATGCTGACTCATCCTGCTGCAGCTGCTTCGCTTCGTCACGCAGGAGAGGTGTATCCGTATCCCCTGGTGATACACAGTTGACTCGAATGTTCGCTGCTCCATGGTCGATAGCCATGGCACGCGTCAGATTGACAACGCCTGCCTTTGCTGCGCAATAAGCTGCTGCGCGGTCTCCACCTTTCAGTCCCCAACCTGAGCCTGTGTTAATGATGCTGCCTCCGCCGCTAGACTCCATAATGGGAATTACATATTTAGAAAGGAGAAAGACACCTTTGAGTGAGACATCTAGTACAAGATCCCAGTCTCTTTCATCCAACTCGGTAACCGTTTTGCGGCGGATAACCCCTGCGTTATTAAACAGGATATGAATTCCTCCAAAAGCTGATTTGATCTCTGAAGCTGTGCGTTCACAATCTGCGGCAGAGGTCACGTTGCAGCAGTAAAAGCTGGCCTGGCCTCCCTGTTCACGGATACTGGCGACTGCCTCGTTACCCGCAGCCTCATTAATATCAATCAAGACAGCATGTGCCCCGAAGCTCGCTAGAAGCTCAGCGGTGGCCAGCCCAATGCCTGATGCCCCACCAGTAACGACGGCTACCTTGCCAGATAAATTCAAAACGTCCTGTGTATTAAGCATGTTGATCTTCCTCCATTTCATATTGCATCGCTTCTGTACTCATTCGGCGGCTCAGCCTTGTAGGCGCGCTATCCTCCGCCATATACGCCTGAAGCAAGATGCGGAACCGGAACGCTTCCGGTTTAACTTTATTCTCAGGCGACTGTGCTGGGCCGCAGCTGTTACTTCCCAGTCCGTTCTGTCGGTAATCCAGATTCAGAGTAATGAAATCACGAGGTGCCAAATCGCTCATATGCTGCGCCTTCTCCAGATCACCATCCGTGTAACGTCTAGCGCTGAAATCAAGCGTTGGCGCTCCTGCCGCCAGCAGACCGATTCCTGCTCCATCGGCAATCGAAACCCATCTTACATCTGTCCGATTTCCGTTCTCTTGGGGATAAATATATGACGTGAACAATCCATCTACACTGCTCTGATATACGCCGAAGCGTCCGGCCTCCCGGCTATCCGAATAGCTCTCTCCCGGCCCGCGGCCATACCATTTCACATGGTCCATATCTCCGTGTACTTCCATTTGAAGACCGATTTTCGGCAGCATGGCGGGTGGTGTTCCCTCCGGTATTCCCTTCACATCTATAATGATTAGTCCACTTGCAGTAACCGTATAGGACGTTTCACAGCGGAAGCCCCAATCGTAGACAGGAGGTGCTATGCGTGAAGTCCAAGTCATACGCACAGATGTTTCATTCAATCGATCCCAGCGGAAGTCGTCTATCCGCTCGGTCAGTCGATCGAGGTGTGCCTTGCGCCAATCCGGGAGCACATACATATCGTTATCAATCGGAGCACGCCAGAAATTCAGTCGTGGTCCATGATGAACGAGTTCCTTTCCGTTCAGGTGAAGTGAGGTGACCCCTGCACGTAGATGATTAAAAGAAATACGGAAACTGTCATTCGCAAGGATTAGCTCTCGCCCTTCTTCCGTGACTGACAACTTTTGCTCTACAGACAACTGAGACAGGGAAGATACGGCTGGGGTTGAATGTTTCGGCAGTGCAAACTGCGCCCAAGCGACCTCATGCCCCTGTGCTACCCAAGCGCAGTCTGCTGCCAGCGTGAATCCGACATTCAGCCACATCTCTGTACCCGGTTCGAGATGAATCGACTGTTGATCGGTCAAAATAAAATTTGGAATCAATACGTTTGCGCTATCACCCGGACTAATCTGAGGAAGTACGAGTGCACCACTGTTTATGGTTCTTCCATCAGCCGTGATACTGTAATGAACCTGTAGATGATCTAAAGTCACGAAATCATACCGATTCGTTACGCGAATCTTTCCTGCGTCTATTAATTCGACCCTCACTGGTTCGATGATTTTCTTATATTCAATGAGTCCCGGAGAGGGGGTGCGGTCTGGGCGAACCAGCCCGTCAATAACAAAATTACTGTTATTCGGTACATCTCCGTAATCTCCGCCGTAAGCATAGTCAGCCTTGCCATCGATTAATTTTCTGCTAAGCCCATGATCGATCCATTCCCAGACAAAGCCGCCTTGAAGACGCCGATAAGCATCAAAGGTGTCAAAATACGTCCGTAACCCTCCGGGCCCATTGCCCATCGCATGGGCAAATTCGCATAGAATATGCGGTTTCGGATGATCGGTTAGCTGGCCGAATCCTTCCATTTTCTCCACCGAAGAATACATCGTGCTCACCACATCACATACTTCTGCTTCACGGTCTTCTTCATAATGGATAAGACGTGTGGAATCATTGGCTTTGCACCATGCAGACATCGCACGGAAATTGCAGCCGAATCCCGATTCATTGCCAAGCGACCAGAAAATCACGGAAGGGTGATTCTTGTCGCGCTCCACCATACGGCGGATGCGGTCAACATAAGCATCCTTCCAAGCGGGGTCGTCACTAAGTCGTGAAATATTACCCAGCGGCTCAAAGCCGTGCGTCTCCAGGTCCGTCTCTTCCATAACGTATAACCCATACTCATCACACAGATCATAGAACCGCGGGTCGTTCGGATAATGTGCTGTCCGCACCGCATTGATATTGTGCTGCTTCATCATTTGAATATCTTCGAGCATGGTGGATACCGTGACGGTTCGTCCCGTATCTGGATGATGGTCATGCCGGTTTACTCCTTTGAGAAGGATCGGTACTCCATTCACCAAGAACTGTCCATCCTTGACTTCCACACGGCGGAACCCAACTCGCTGGGCAATCGTTTCTATAACCTGATTCTTCGAATCAACCACTGAAATGATTAGATGATATAAATAAGGAGATTCAGCATTCCATAAAAAAGGATTTGCCACAGGCAGATTGAACTCGACACTTGCAGGATGGTTTAGATTCTTCTCAGCAGACAGGATCTGCTCGCCAACGTTATTCAGCAGTTGCAACTGTACCGTGCCCTGAACTTCTTCTCCATCCAGATCTAAGCGGACCGACAGTACCGCATTGGTAAACTCTGTATCTAGCTCCGTTACAATTCGATAATCTGTAATACGGGATGCTGAAGGCTCGGAAACCAGATAGACATCCCGGAAAATGCCACTCATCCACCACATATCCTGGTCCTCCAAATAACTACCGTCAGACCACTGGTATACCCGGACCGCCAATCGGTTAATTCCCGCCTGAAGGAAAGGGGTCAGATCGAACTCTGATGTCAGGCGGCTGCCTTGGCTGTAGCCGACAAATGAACCATTCAGCCATACATGAAAGGCGCTATCTACACCGTCGAACTTAAGTGAAACAACTCTTCCGTCCCAATGGTCTGGCAGCGTAAATTCCCTTACGTAGCTACCCGTTGGATTATCATTAGGTACATGAGGAGGATCAACAGGGAATGGGTAGTCGAGATCCGTGTAATGCGGACTTCCGTATCCTTGCAACTGCCAGTGTCCAGGGACACGAATATTATCCCAACTAGAGGTGTCATATTTATTTTGATAAAAATCCGGGGTGGCCAGATCCGGCCCCTCAGCAAATTGGAATTTCCAAATGCCGTTCAGCGATTTGAACCAAGGAGAGCTTCCTCTGTCATAGCTCAGAGCACTTTCTTTATTGGAATGAGGAATAAAATAGGAGCGACTCTTCGCACGGTTTCTCTCCAGCACGCTGAGGTTATCCCAGTCGCGCTCAATGTTCATAACAGTCATGATCGTCAATCCTTTCCTCTATCTGTGTGTCCTATCCTTTAATACCTGTCGTGGCGATTCCGCCGACAATGTAACGCTGGGCGAAGAAGAAAATCGCAAGTGGCGGAATCGAAATTAAGCAGGTGATGGCCATGATGGATTGCATATCAACACCGTACATGCCCTTAAATTGAGATAGGCCTAACGTTAACGTATATTTCGTCTGATCATTTAGGAAAATGAGAGGCCCCAGATAGTCATTCCAACAACTCATGAACTGGAATACGGAGACCAGGATCAGCGAAGGTCCCATTAGCGGCACGATGATTCGCAGCAGAATCGTCATTTTACTAGCGCCGTCAATCGTCGCTGCTTCATCCAGCTCCCGGGGGAGGGTCATAATGAACTGCCGCAATAAAAAGATATAATAGGCAGAGCCGAACCACGATGGAATAATCAGCGGTTTGAGTGTGTTAATCCAACCCAAATAGTTAAACTCCATATACTGCGGAATCATCGTTACTTCCCAAGGGATCATCATGGTTGCCAGAACGACAAGAAACAGGAAATCACGCCCCTTGAACTGGAATCTGGCGAAGCCGTAAGCGACGAGCGTACAGGATATCAGCTGTCCAAGGGTGGATAAGACCGTAACGATCAGTGTGTTTTTCAAAAATAAATTAAAGGGCTGAATGTTCCATGCCTCTGCGAAGTTACTGAATTTCCAGACGGACGGAATCCATTTGGGAGGAAACAGATAGAGCTCCTGCGGTGATTTCAGTGCCGTGGTTACCGCCCAGAACAGTGGGGCGATGAACAGCAGTGAGAACCCAATCAGCAACGTGTATGCAACTATTTTTTTCATCAGGACCGCCCCCTTGTACTGGCCTTAAGTTTCTTCTGCGGCTGCTTTTTCATTTCACCTTCATAGAACACCCAGGCTTCCGAAGATTTGAATACCAGAAATGTCAAGGTAAGCACGATCAGAAACATAAACCAGGCGTTGGCGGCAGAGTAACCCATCTTAAAGTATTTGAAAGCGTTCTCATACATGTACATCGCATAGAAATAGGTTGATTTCATTGGCCCGCCTCCCGTAAGTAGCAGGGCGAGAGTTAACTGCTGGAATGCTGCAATAATCGATGTGATGAGATTGAATAGAATGGTTGGCGTAATCATCGGAATGGTTACACTCAAGAACTTTCGGATTTTACCTGCTCCGTCGATTGAAGCCGATTCGTACAGGTCCTTAGGAATGCCTTTAAGTCCAGCTAGGAAAATAAGCATCATCGATCCTTGTCCCCAGAGGCTGGCAACGACCATTGCAACAAGCGACCAGTTTGTATCATTCAGCCAATCGGGCCCTTGAATACCCAGGACAGACAAGAAGTAGTTCAGAATTCCATAGTCTCCGCTGTATACCCAGGACCAGATCATAGCAAGCGCAACACCTGAAATTACAGAGGGGAGATAAAATGCCGTACGGAAAATGGCGCTTCCTTTAACCCTTTGATTGAGCTGCATGGCAAGTCCGAGTGCGACTATAATATTGAGCGGAACGAAGAGGGCTGCAAATTTCAAAGTTACAAATAAAGATTTCCAAAAAAGCGGATCATTCGAAAACATCTCTACGTAGTTGTCTAGCCCGATAAAAGTTACCTTACCGACGATTGGCCAATCAAAAAATGAAATGACCAATGAGAACAGCAGGGGGCCTAAAGTGAAGAAAACAAATCCAAATATCCAAGGGAAGATAAAGAGGTAGGGTGCAAGCCCACCCCATCTACGTTTTTTCAAGGCCTTAAGGGTAGCTGTCGGTTCTGATGTATTCTGCAGGTAGGTCTGAGCCATCTCCTAACCTTCTTTCTACAAGTGTTATTTCAAATATCGTTCGCTGTCCTTAACCGCCTGATTCAGCGCTTCTTGGGCATTGCTGCCGTGCATAACTGCTTCCACTGCAGCCGACAGCTGTCGGTTCACTTCATTCCACTTCGGATTGAGTAGAAATGCAGGTGTATTGTCCGAACGCTCAAGCATGGTGTAATAAGGTTTGTAGAGCGGATCTTGATCCTTCTTGAGTTCGTTTACAACACTTTGTCGTACTGGCAGGTCAGCAACACGCATTTTGATCGATTCATTGGAGACATAGAATTTAACGAATTCCCATGCCAGATCTTTGTGCTTAGAGTCTTTAGCAATAGACAAGGCAGATTCTGCAAGTACACCTTTAACCGGTTTGCCTGGAAAAGCCGGAATTTCGACCGTACCTACATCAACTCCCGCTTGTTTGAATGATTCGAGCGGCCAGATTCCGCTTTCCCACATGGCGATCTTACCGCCTTTAAAAATATCATCACCGCTTTGCTGGCCTTTACCACCTGTAAGCACGGCGGTGCCGTCCTTCACCATATCACCAAACATTTGGATAGCTTCAGCGGTTTCTTTACTGTTCATGTAGCCTTCGATGGTTTTACCATCCGGGGAAATAAAGGAGCCACCGTTGCTCCAGACAAAGCCCTGCAAGTCATACGTATCATTCTCGGCACGTGCACCGAAACCGTACTGCTTCTTAGATGGATCCGTCAGCTTTTTAGCGATATCCTGGAAATCGCTCCATTCCCATCCGTCTTTAGGATAAGGGACACCCGCAGCATCAAAGAGCTTTTTGTTATAATAGACGACACGAGTCGTGAAGCCGGCCGGAATGCCGTATAACTTATCGTCAATTTTTCCATAGTTGAACAATCCTTTGTAAAAATCATCTATCTTCAGGTCTTTATCTTTTTCTGCGAAGCTATCCAGTGGTTCAAGAGATTGATGGTAAGTAGGGAAGTCCCACATGTACATGACGTCTGGCGGGTTGCCCGCTCCAAAGCCTGCGGCAAGCTTCTGGTCAAATCCGTCCGCATAGGCCTCAACCTGCACCTTTGTACCGGGATGTTCTGCTTCAAACTTCTTCGCGATATCCTGCTCAATTTTGAGCGCGTCTCCCGTATCCCAGGTTGCAAAACGAAGCGTCTTCGTCTGATCCGAACCGCCGTTCTCCGGATTGGCTGTTCCAGCGTTACCGCTGCATGCAGACAGTATAGATACCATCAGCGTCGTTGCAAGGACAATGAGTGAAATTCTTTTTTTCATATTGTCAGCTCCCAGTCAGTGAGGTTTATAATAATTGAACCGCTTTCATCGTAACGCGAATGAAAGCGGTTCAAAACGTGTATCTATTCGAATGTTGTTGTGATTTTGTTCGAATTATTGAAGCAGGTGTCAATCTGTTCGAGAGCTGTCGTCTTTTTGTTGGGCACGGTAATGACTCGGTGTCTGACCCGTACAGCGTTTGAACCATTTGCTAAAATATTTGCTGTCTCCTAGTCCTGTTCGCTCCGCAATTTCCTGCATGGTTAGATGTGTATCCCGCAGTAGGCCATATGCAAGGCGCAGTTTCCGTTTATATTGGAAGGCAATGAAGCTATCGCCGACAGCCTTCTTAAAGAGAATGGAGAAATGACTGCGGCTGAGCCCAACCTCTTCCGCCAGTTCGCTGGCTGACCAGTCAGCTGCGGGATTAGCATACAGTAGATTCACGGCTTTCCAGATCGGATCTGGCCAATGATTTACGGATATCCCATACAGCTTCTCTAGCTCAGCTTCTTTATGAAGGTTTTGGAACGCCTGCTTCAGATCATCGCTGTGGAGCAAGGATTCTTTACGAGTCCACTTCAACTGACTGCATTGGCTCTTACTCTCTACCAGCAGGCTTTCTGCAGACCCTCGCAGCGTATCAGGAACGATCCAATAGTAGTATTCTTCTCCATAAGGAATGATCGTACCCTTGCGCATGCTGCGGTCATTCTTCTCAGCTTCTTGTAGTAGCTCGGTCCAAGATGCTCCGCATTCTGCCGCTCGAATCAGATATATCAACAGCGGCTGACCGTTAACATGCGATTGACCGCCATGCAGCTTCTCCAGCTCCTCTGGAAATTTACAGCTATGTCCGTTCAGCCATGCAAAGAGCAGTGTTTCCATACGCACTTCATCTTTTGGGGAGGGGGGAGCGGAGACAGACAGTTCCTGCTGGAACTTCTTTAACATGTCTTCAAGTTCTTCGTCCTCAAAAGCGGTTTTCAAAAGATATCCGGAGGCCCCAAGTTGAATTCCCTGCTGTGCGTATTCAAAGTCGCGGTGACAACTGAGCAGAATTATTTTGGTCTTCGCCGCCATCTCCTTTATCTTGCGAGACAGCTCGATGCCATCCATCTCTGGCATTACAATATCTGTTATTACAATTTCAGGCTGATGCTCCAGGAAGGCTTCCCAGGCTTTTTGTCCATTGGGCGCGTCAGCTATAACTTCCATTCCATATTTCTCCCAAGCTACGGTCGAACGTAGGCCTTTCCGTACAATACTCTCATCATCTGCAATCAGCACCTTAATTCTCTTTGCTGTATCCATCCGGACGCTCCTCCTCTTTGGGCCAATGAATGACAATCGCTGTACCTTCACCCTTAGTCGAAAATACCGTAAGCCCGTACTGCGGGCCGAAATGCAGTTTGAATTTCTGGTCTGCGTTCTGGACGCCTAATCCTCCGCGTCCACGACGTTTTGGATCTGGAACAAGCAAACGCTCCCGTTTTTCTTCCGTCATACCCGCTCCATTATCCCGGAGGGTCAGCAGAAGCTCATTCTTTTCTACGGTGACATCCAGCTTAATTACACCTATTCCATCCGTGAAGCCGTGGAAAAATATATTTTCAAACAGCGGCTGCAGAGTCATACGCGGGATCAGATACTGCTTCAGTGAGTCCTCGCAATTCAGCTCATAGCTGAACACATTTCCGTACCTGATCTCCTGAATTTTCAAGAAATGCTCAATCATGCGTAGTTCTCTGCCCACCGTGATCAGTTCCTGCGATATATCCAGATTTCCTTCCAGCACCATCGTTAAGTGATATAACATCTGACGGATATCATCAGCCCCTTCCAGACGGGCCTTCCACTGAATGGAGTTCAACGTATTGAACAGCAGGTGAGGGTTAATCTGATAATGAAAAGCCTTCAGTTCCGCTTCCTTCTTGAGTCTTTCGCTCTGTTCCACTTCTTGTACAAGCGATTGGACACCACTTACCATCCGGTTAAAACTCATATCAAGGCTACCTAGCTCATCTCTACCTTCGATCGGCATCCGTGTATCCAGCTTACCGAAGCTGACCTTCTGCATCGAATCCTTTAGCGTACGAATACGTGCTGTAAACCTCGATGAGAACAGATAGGCGAATCCAAAGGCAAGCAGACATGAAATAATGGCTACGACAATGGTATTCGACCGAATAATGCCCGAGGACAAGTAGAAGGCTTTGGCAGGTAATCTCGCTTCGATGGTCCACTGGTTCACGGCAAGCGTCCGAATCCATGTAATATCACTATCCTTCTTCGTAAAATTGGGTGCGCTTTCATATATAATTCTTCCGTCCGAAGCTTTAATGGTCAGATGCGACTTCGTATCTGTCTCAAACAGCTTGAACATATGGATCAGTTCCTGCGCATTCTCCTCTATGAGTATGGTGCTGCCGTTTTGCGTTCCGTTGGAATTATGAATCGGAACAGCGAGTCCAAGGACGGGAAGATTCGAATCGTCTGAGCTGCTCATTGCGTGATTTTGCATATAAAAGCCGAGCCAGTATAGTCCTTTATAAGAAGTGGGTTTTGTCTTCCATTCTGGCATATTTCTCAGCTTGGCAACATCCAAATTGTTCTCTCCATAATAATAGCCAGAGGGTGTAATGATATAGATTCCTGCGGTTTGGTCCGTCCGCAGCGATTTCAGTAGGGCTTCAAAGTCATTCTTCTCAATGATTTCGCTATAGCTTATAGGTGCTTGATTCCTTAGATCTGTATGGGCGGGATCAAGCAAATACGAGTAGATCGTTTCACTCATTTGTTTCATTCGGCCTAAAGATGAGCTCGTTTGTTGTTCCAACTGCGCTACAGCATTTTCACCATATTTGCCAAACTGGGAATTGATGATTTTGGCGGATTGGTAATAGGACAACGCACCAAGCGAGAGCAGTGGAATCAGAGTCACGATGAGAAAACAGAAGAGCAGCTTGGTCCGTATACTGCGGTAGGAACCAGAGAAAATGCGTTTATTAAGCTGCCTGATCCATTGGATGTTCATAAACGTTTTCCCCTCTCGCTATAACTATATCTACCTGCATTCTAGCATGGACAGGTAGCCTATAGAAGAATCCAATCATTTCATGGTAACGCTTTCAATTTGTTGTTTGCAAATAAAATTTTTCGAGGAAACGGGAAAAGCACCTCCCCGGAAAGCTGTTTAAAACAGCAGCCAGAGACGTGCAATATTGGTTTTAGATTGTGTACTCGTGCCCCAGAACCAGGAACACACTTGATGTCCATGTAAATGCCCTGTCACGTAGGCCTTCACCAGTCAGCGCATCGAAGTTCTCAGCCATACCACTCCGGCTAAGCATATTGCAGAAGCGGCGGGATACTTCCCGAGCCAGCTCCAGGTCACCGGCAGCAGCTACGCCCTCCACGAGCAGCATGGTTGATGGAGCCCAGATCGGTCCACGCCAGTACCCGTCTGGTATATAGTAAGGGCTGCTTATGCTCTCGGTCGCCCAACCATTTTCCGTTAGGAAGCGATTCTCCTCCCGTAACCCTTTTAGAAGAAGATCTCTGATGGGTTCAGGCAGGCGTTTACCCAGTAGGATCGGAACGAATAACAGCAGACTGTCTCCAGCTGAAGGCTCATGTGTACCTGAACGTAAGGAGATAAATCTATCCTCTTTCCAGAAGTGGCTGATCATCTTCTCCAGCGTATCATCCGCCAGTTTTCTCCATTCCGAAGATTCCTTCGTAAGCCCAAGCAACCCAGCAATTTCAGCCAGAAGCTCTGTCTGGATAATCAGAAAGGCAGCTAAATCCGGACTTTCTACGGGAATTCCATTATTAAACGCGGTGCTGTTATCCCAACCGGAATCATTACCGTGGTTATATTGGGGAATCCCATCACCATCATCATCACGATACCTGAACCACCATTTCGTCCACTTGGACAATGGGCCGTACACTTCACGAAGCTGCGCCTCGCGAATATAATCCGTACGTTGCATCATCCAAGCCAGTGTCCATCCGTGAATAGGAGGTTTGTTGCAGTTCCACAGTTCATATTTATCGTTCACAAAGTCAGGAATTAATCCACTCTCATCTTGCCGATCAAAAAAGATCATGAACTGGTCCCACGCCAGCTTTGGATCATGGCGAACAAGCGCCATCGCATTGAAACAGTGGTCCCAGCTCCATATATTCGTCATCCAGTTCTTCGACATATACATAGCTGGACGCGTCAGACAACCCTCCGCCGGAACGAGGCAGGACCAAGTAATGTAAGCCGCGAGCTCCCGCGCATCCTGCCAGCGATCAGGGATCGCAAGACTGCTGTCCAGCCACTGGCTGAATTCAGTCCGAACCGCTTTTACGTCATCATCAAAGGAATCCCATTGTGGGCGAGGCTCCCATACTGTGCGGAACTCCTCAACGGCAAACTCAGCTGTATTCGTGTCTGTATCCGGATTGAACTCTGCGATTACGCGTGAGCTCTTGATTTTATCCCACGGCACTTCCAGCTTCATGTCACCTACAATTCCAGTCAGCATGAAGCGGCATTCATGGGTGAAGCTATTTACTTCCCAGCTGTTCTTATTGACCTCATATGCATAATCATAAGTTGAGGGGATAAAGGTCAATCTGATCCCGCACCCTTTCGAGCGGAAGCGGACCGTGCAGCTATCCGAAATACAGATTTCAGCAAAGATTGCCGACACTGGTGAATTCAGCCGGACAGTTTCTGGAGAAGCTTCTGCCGTGAATGGAATCGTCTGATTCTGCTGATCCAACAGTTCAATACGGAACGCCTCGCCAAATTTATCATCCCCACCCCGCACAGTTCGTAGGTAGAGGCCCTGCTGTCTATTCTTGCCTTCAGGCAGAAGAGAGACGGCAAGGAACGACTCTCTGCGACTGAAGGGTACAAAGTTCAGATCGAATTTCATAATTCTCCTCCTTCAACAAGGAATAATACGCTTTCATTTTAACCCGCTCCTCAAGGAACAGGAACGTCCAGGTGTCTTCACTAAAGAGGGGAATTTGTTGGCAATGGATGATTCGGGTGGTTATAGGTGTCTTTTTGTTAGAAAGTTGGGGAGAAAGTGTTAGATATAGAGGTTAGAAGGAATGGAAAGAGCCCATGAATCAGGTCGTTTTAGACCTTTCATGGGCTCTTGTCTTTTTTCATGATGGATTAAAATAGTTAAAGTTAAAAATAAGTTCATTTCGCATGTTGGATCATTTTACGGCATTTCGATTCGGTAACTGACTCAGATAACTGTTGGATAAGTGTAGAAGATCCAAAGCCCGATCGTACTGTTCCTTCGTAATATATTCGGGAGAGGTCGATCCCTCTTCGGTTGGTATGGCAGATGCGGGCACGGCCGGTTCATCCTCCAGACTGTCTGGAATCGTCCCCTTCTCCTGATCAAGCTCTGCCGAGACGACATCCTGTCTCCCGGCATCCGCAAGGGAGTAATGAGTACCGTCACCGTACCCCGTCTCAGGAACGAACAGTGAAGCATCGTTCAGTACGGAACCGGAGGGCAAATAATATCGCTCTGGCAGCAGATTATTTCCATCACGCAGCAAATCCTGCCCGAAATACAGTTGGTTCTGGAGAGAGGCACCGGTCAACCCGGCGATCGTTGGCAGAATATCCACCTGTCCTCCGATCTGTTCCAGCTGAGCAGCCGGCGTGATGCCAGGAGCCGTGACGATAAGTGGAATATTAATCATGTCCGCAGATGTGTACTCCCGACCGTAGATTTCCTGCATGAGCTTCTCGTCAGTCCGATCCAGAGAGTAGATAGGCAGACCCAGATGGTCACCGTAAACGACCAGCACGCTATTTTCCCATAGTCGACGTTCCTTAAGTCCCTCAATAAATTGTCCCACCGCCTGATCGGCATAATGCTGGGATACAAGATAATCCCCTGGCAACGTATTAACGTACCGTTCCGGCAACGTCAGACTTTTTTTATCTTCTGGTAGATGGTAAGGATGGTGTGCAGACATGGATATGATTTGTGCATAGAAAGGTGATCCCGTGTCCTGCATGGCCTCGAGTTTATCAAGTGTTTTGCTGTACAATACTTCATCTGATGCCGAGAAGGCGATGGAATCCTCTGTTCCGAAATAATTGATGTCATAATACTGATCAAATCCAAGCGCCTTGTATAACTGATCGCGATTCCAGAAGTGCACATCATTTGTATGGAATGTGGCTGTTTGGTAACCGTTCGCGGACATCAGTCTGGGCAGACTTGGCAATTCCTTATTAGCATAGACGGTAGCTGCGGCTCCGTTGGGCGGTGTATAAAACGATGTATTCACGACAAACTCGGCATCCGACGTGTTTCCCTGTCCCACTTGCTGATAAAAGTTGGGGAAATACAGGCTTTGCCCTGCCAACTTATTCAGATTGGGTGTAACTTCCTGTCCGTCCACCTGCAATCCGATCAGGAAGTTCTGGAATGATTCGAGCTGGAGGACAATGACGTTTCGTCCCTTGGCTGCACCCTCCTCCACAACAGCGGGTAGTGCTGTCGTTTGTTTAATCTCGTCGATATGATTCTGATCGATTTGATCAAAGGGCACGGGTTTGTCAGGCCGATCAGCCAGGATGGTGTACGCTTCGTAACCGAGAATCCCCATCTGCTCCGCCTGTGTAATCTCGCTCATACTCGCCCGATTGGGGTATATGTTGAGCATGCACAGCATCATCGACAGAATCAGAATGACTGAGGCAATCCGTCTTCTAGCCCTTCGTTCAAGCGGCACTCTACCTGGACGTTCAGTCCCGCCGAGCTTGATCCGCCGACGAATCAGAATCCCCGTGATAACCAGAATATCTGCAAAAATAAACAAATAATACGGATCGAGCAAAGAGAACATGCTGCTCTTGACCGAGGTTACCTGATTAACCTGTGCGAGCGCGTGATAATTAACAATAACACCATAATATTTGTAATACATGATAGCTGCGAAGAAGATGCCCGATAGCACCAAATTTAGTCCGAGATAGAGCCACATCCGGCGTTTGGCTGCGAACCATTCAATTAGACAGAAGCAGATCCAGATCAGCGGCAACTCTGTCAGCAGCGGTTTCCAGACGGGGATGTCATCGAAGATCACAATCCAGGCCAGAGAGCTTTTGATCATCATAATAACGGTAAACACTATAAACGGTCCGCTTAGAAACCGGGTGAGTGAATTGCGTGACAAGTTACCGCCTTCCTTCCTTTCCGAAGTTTCATTTAACAAGTATTATGCTATCTCATGGTATGTCGTGTCAAAAGCACCGAACTTCTTGGTTGCTCATTTCTTTCAATTATTGGAAAAAGGAGAGAGGAGCTTGGGATCATTCTTGACCTCACGTATACAAAAAACCCCTTCCATTGAAGAAGAGGCGGAAGGGGTTATCATTTTAAAGTACAAATAATTAAATGATGCTTGTCCAAAGTGTGATCACAGTATATCTGTAAACTTGCATACAGATTCTGGAGCACAAAAACAAGTTTGCTCCCGTTCGTTTACTCTATGGTGAATGTCGTGACGAATGAAGGTCTTGGAAACATGGTGGGCTTCTGTGCGGTCAGCCCTTCACTCGTGCTGCGGTTGCGGTGAGCATGGTTATAGGCTTGAGACTGCTGCCAGTTTTTGAAATGATCCTCGGACTGCCAAAGTGTAAGTACGACATACGTATCGTCCTTTAAAGGACGAAGCACACGAATGCCGACAAAGCCGGGTTCATCCTCCACTTTGCGCGCACGGTTCTTGAAACGTTCCTCAAAGTCGTTCCGTCCATCTTCGGTTACCGGTATATTGTTGAGAACGGCATAACCGCCGCCTGTCCAGGAGCCTGCGGCATCGAAGGCTTCGTACGCCGCTACGTTGTCATCGGACTCGATGTTCATCAGACGTTCTGTCGATTCAATGGCCAAACGAACCTGTTCCTCGCTGCGCAAAGTCAGATGCGGATATGCAGCAAGTGCATCCGGAATTGGTGAAGGAACCAAATAGATATACATAGAAGATGCCTCCTTATTTACGTACATTCTATATAAGTTTAACTACACTTTTACACGAGAACGTAGAGGACAGAAATAAGCTGGAGAAGCGAAGCGTTCGCCTTTATCCCCGGATGTTTAACTTTGTGAAAATGAATCAAAAAATCTGGGGATAACAGCGATCGGAAGATTGTTCTGTCATCGGAGTGGCAAGTGTAACTTTATCTAGTTCAACTTATACACCCCAACATAGCATATGGGAAAGGACGAGTCCAATCCGCTGATTGGCTGGTTTGAGCACCGCTTTTCGTGATAAAGTATAGTCACTACAAACAGAACGGGTGATCGCATGACAACCGCAATTCGAATATCAGTCAGGCCTTTGGTGGAATATGTGTACCGCAGTGGCAGCATACGTCCAGGGTTCCGCTCGAATGCATCGATGCAGGAGGGAACCCGGATACACCAGCGAGTGCAGAAGGATTACACAGAAGAGGATTTGAAAGAAGTGGTTCTCGAAGTGGAACTGCAGCATGGAGACTTGACCTACGTGGTGGAGGGACGATGTGACGGGCTGATTCGTCTGGATGGTCAGCTGACGGTGGATGAGATCAAATCAACTGCGGGCAATCTGGACGATCTGGGCGATGGGGCCCCCGTACACTGGGCGCAGGCCATGATGTATGCCTATATGTACGCTGTTCAGCATGATGAACCCCGTATGCAGGTACAGCTTACATACGTGCACACCGTGAATAATGAGGAAAGACGGTTTCGGCGGATGCTGGAACGGCAGGAGCTGGAACAGTTTGCAGCAGAGTTGGTCGCTGGTTACGCGCCATACGCAGAGATGATTGTGGCGTATGAAGAGAAGCGCGATATAAGCGTGCGAGAGCTGCCTTTCCCTTTTCGCAAATACAGAGAGGGACAGCGCAAGCTGGCAGGAGCCGTATACAAGACCATCCGCGAGGGGCAGGGACTGATGGCGAAAGCGCCAACGGGTATTGGCAAAACGATGTCAGTCCTGTTTCCCACGGTCAAGGCCATTGGTGAAGGAGAAGCCAAACGATTGTTCTATCTGACCGCAAGAACGACGACGCGAGTGGCGGCAGAAGAGGCTTTTGCCCGGATGCAGGCGGAAGGATTGAAGATGCATGTGATCAGTCTGACCGCAAAGGACAAGATCTGTTTCAAGGAAGAGGAAGCCTGTGATACGGGACAGTGTGGCATGTGCGAAGGATATTATGACCGTATTAATGGAGCCGTGCTGGATATGCTGGAACATGAGACGTTAATGACACGCCCGGTTATAGAACAGTACGCACGTAAGCATCGGGTATGTCCGTTTGAATTTTCACTGGATGCTGCGTATGCAGCCGATGCGGTGATCTGCGACTATAACTATATTTTCGATCCGCGTATCTCGCTCAAACGAATGCTGGAGGAGCAGAAGCGCAAGACGGTATTACTGGTCGATGAGGCACATAATCTGGTCGATCGGGGCCGAATGATGTTTTCGGCAGAGCTGGAGAAGGCCGTCTTTCTGGATGTCAAAAGGGAATTCCAAACGCTGGGCAGCAGTGTGACCGCGGCTAAAGCCATCGCGGATCGGACGGGAGCCATCGACAAATACCTGATTACGCTTCGCAAAAACGGTGGGGATGAGGGCAAATTGCTGCAACAGGAGGCGCCAGAGGAACTGATTGAACTGCTGGAGCCTTTTGTCATGGTTGCGGAGCAATGCCTTGTTGAAGGCGGTTCGGGAAATGCCGAGACGGATGAATTGCTGCTGGCAGCCTACTTCACCGCACAGAATTTCCTGCGTATTGCCAAGTTGTACGATGAACGCTTCATTACCTATGCGGAATGTGTACGAAGTGAAGTACGAGTGAAGCTGTTCTGCCTGGATCCATCTGTGCTGCTGCGCCAGACTGCCAAAGGGTTCCGCTCTACCATTCATTTCTCTGCGACATTGTCACCTCTTGGTTATTACCGGGATATGCTAGGTGCGGAGGAAGAGGATTATACCTTACGTATTGCTTCGCCTTTCCAGCGGGAGCAGCTGGATGTGAGATTGCTGCCATTATCGATTCGCTATCGGGATCGTGAACGTTCCAGACAGCCAATTGCCAATATGCTGCGCCAATTGGTTGCAGAGTGGCCACATAGCAACCTGCTCGTCTTTTTCCCATCCTATCCTTATATGCGCGAAGTACATGCGACGTATATGGAACAGCCGGGCGAGGCAGAAGTCGTGATGCAGGAGCAGGGCATGAGTGAAGAGGAACGGGAGGCGTTCCTGAACGCGTTCCAGCCACATCCTGAACGAACACGGTTGGTATTTGCCGTTATGGGTGGTGTGTTTTCCGAAGGTGTGGATCTGCCGGGTGATCGTCTGAATGGGGTTGTGGTGGTCGGTGCCGGACTTCCCCAGATCGGTCTGGAGAACAACGTACTCCGCGATTATTATAGTCGGACAGGGCGCAATGGATTCAATTATGCCTATGTTTTCCCCGGCATGAACAAGGTATTGCAGGCAGGTGGAAGGCTGATACGTACGGAAGAGGACAAGGGCGTACTGGTACTGGTCGACGATCGATTCACCGAGGAACCATATCGTTCATTGCTGCCCGAGGAATGGCAGGACTACACACGGATTTCACCCCAATAACGATATATAGCTAAAGATCGATCGCAGACTTTTTCAGCTTTCTTTGCTGTGCATGATTGAAGGATAGGCCGAAAAGGGTATTACTTGGATAGCATACGAACGAACAAGGACGATACAGATACGTGCCGTGGTCCGCTTCGAAAGCAATCAAGGAGGTCGGTTGGGAATGAAGAGAAATCATACGATGATGCAGTTTTTTGAATGGCACCTGGCCGCAGACGGAAACCACTGGAAACGATTGGCCGAAATGGCGCCAGAACTGAAAGCAAAAGGCATTGACTCCGTGTGGGTGCCTCCGGTGACCAAAGCCGTATCTCCCGAGGATACCGGTTACGGCGTATATGACCTGTACGATCTGGGCGAATTTGACCAGAAAGGCAGCGTGCGCACCAAATACGGTACCAAGCAGGAACTGGTGGATGCGATTGCCGAGTGCCAGAAGAATGGTGTTGCCGTCTATGTGGATCTGGTGATGAACCATAAGGCGGGGGCCGATGAGACGGAAGTTTTCAAGGTGATTGAGGTTGATCCCAATGATCGATTGAAGGAAATCTCCAAACCGTTCGAGATTGAGGGCTGGACCAAATTCACATTTCCGGGCCGCGGGGATCAGTACTCCTCTTTCAAATGGAACGCCGAACACTTCAACGGTACCGACTTTGATGCCAAGGAAGAACGGAGCGGTGTGTTCCGCATTGCGGGGGATAACAAGAACTGGAATCAAAATGTCGACGATGAGTTCGGCAATTATGATTACCTGATGTTCGCCAATATCGATTACAATCACCCGGATGTCCGGCAGGAAATGCTCCAATGGGGAAAATGGCTCATCGATACGCTGCAATGCAGCGGTTTTCGACTGGATGCGATCAAACATATCAACCACGAATTCATCAAGGAATTCGCTGCTGAGATGATCCGCAAACGCGGGCAGGACTTCTACATTGTAGGTGAGTTCTGGAACTCCAATCTCGATGCATGCCGTGAATTCCTGGATACGGTGGACTATCAGATTGATCTGTTCGATGTGTCCCTGCATTACAAACTTCATGAAGCCTCTCTGGCTGGGCGGGATTTCGATCTTTCCAAGATTTTTGATGATACCCTGGTGCAGACACATCCAACGCATGCTGTAACGTTTGTCGATAACCATGATTCCCAACCGCATGAAGCGCTGGAATCCTGGGTAGGCGATTGGTTCAAGCCGAGCGCATATGCGCTGACGCTGCTGCGTCGTGACGGTTATCCGGTTGTCTTTTACGGTGATTATTACGGCATTGGTGGTCCCGAACCTGTCGAGGGCAAGAAGGACATTCTCGACATTCTGATGTCAGCCCGTTACGACAAAGCTTATGGAGAGCAGGAAGATTACTTCGATCACGCGAACACGATTGGGTGGGTACGCCGCGGGGTGGACGAAATCGAAGGTTCTGGTTGTGCAGTAGTTATCTCGAATGGTGATGATGGTGAGAAAAGAATGTTTGTTGGCGAACACCGTGCTGGCGAAGTCTGGACCGATCTGACGCACAGCTGTGAGGATAGCATTACTATTGAGAAAGACGGATGGGCCACTTTCCATGTATGTGGTGGGGGCGTCTCCGTGTGGGTTCTTCCGGATCAGGGTGAGGAATCTGATGCTCAATAATACGGTGAGGATCATTGATCAGTGAATCTTCATATATAGACAGTTAAACCATCTGAACTGGTGATCATCTGCCAGGCAGGTGGTTTTTTATGTTAGGTGGAGTGAGTTTATTCGTGTTATCCTTATATGGAATAATAAACCAATATAATGATTACTATTAAAATCGGTTCGTGTTCATCTTAGATAGATCATACCGAGGGGGAAATCGGGTGAGGAAATTAGTACACTTGGGGTTGTGGCTGCTTGTAATGGCGGTCTGTCTGGGGGCTTGCAGTTGGGGAACAAACAAAGGGCCAAGGGGAGAACCAAAGCGAACGGATGATTATACGCTGAATACCGAACGAAGAGATTTGACCCAGCGTTTGCTGAAAAATCCAGATTCCTTTCAGGAGCGTTTGCCAGATGATTATAGCTTGACTGCTACTGTTAGAGTTCATCAAGAATCTGATCTGGACCGCATTATATATGAGATTTCTGTTCAAGAGGCCCGGGTACCGATGGTCAATGTAATACAGTCTTTTACACTTGATCCATCCTTGATGAATAGTATTAACGCCACAGAGCTCCTTAACTCCAATACGGGAAATACGCACGAGACGACTCTGGGCCCTGGAAAAGAACCGTTGGGATTAAGTTTACTCAGAGATTATATTTTGAAGCCCAAAGCGGAGATCCATAGCAATAGCATTAAAACGTATCAGGATATATATATCAAAATTTCCTACGGACCAAATGATCAGCGAACGGAAGATTACATTCATGTGAAAGCCAAACCATCTCCTGAAACTATTGAATATATGAAATCATGGAATGCAGATCAATAGAAAGGCAGCACCCGAAATGCTCCTTCAAAGGAACCTGAATGGATGCCGCCTCTTTATTTTGGTGATACATATAGTTCGAGTTGCGTACTACACTTCCAGTTCAAACGACTCCAGCGTGCCCACCATTCTTAGATCATGTTCTTGGTTGAACTGTGCCCGTTTGTCCGCATCAGCGTATTCATCATGATAATGCATGAGCACAGTTTTCTGTCTCACTTCGGCAGGAAGTTGTTGCAGATCCTTCAGTGAGGTGTGTGATTTGATCACCAGATCATGCATATGACATTCGTGGAAAATGAGCTGTACGTCTGTGGCGGCCTGCTCTACCCGTTCCTGATCGAGCGTGCTGTCTGCGCTATAGTAGAAGTAGGGCTTTGCAAGAAGGCCGTTGCTGACCATACCCGGCACGTGTTGTGTTCGAAAAGTCTCAAACGTTACGCCCCCCAGTTCAAATGTGCCTCCATCCGGTAAAGGTACGATATCATAATAGTCGCTCATCGTACGCTCCCCATCGGTTGTATAACGCATGCCTGGGGATAAAATATTCCATAACGGATCAACCAGTTCTTCGTGGATAAACAGACGTGGCTTGCGGTCGCCCACAATCTGTGAATAATATCCGAGCATCTGTACTCCGTTAATATGATCTTCATGCAGATGGGTGATATACACAT
This sequence comes from Paenibacillus sp. MDV22-iso6, assembly GCF_058408365.1. NCBI lineage: Bacteria > Bacillati > Bacillota > Bacilli > Caryophanales > Paenibacillaceae > Paenibacillus > Paenibacillus sp. MDV22-iso6. The sequence goes on from NZ_JBZVDZ010000003.1 coordinate 304,036, forward strand.
TATGAATATCCGTCATGGGATAGCCGTATTCCTTTAATGCTTTTACGTTGGATTCCGGAAAATCAATCACCAGATGTGTATCCCCGAATTCGGCCAGCATACTGTTGTGGTGTTGCTCCACGCTGAACATGTCTCCTGTACCGAGAAATGTTATTTTCATCCATTTCATCTCCTTCTATCATCTTCAGATCAGCATCATTTAGATTAAAACCAGTATACCTCGTTCCAGGAAATATGCCTAAATCAACCTTTTGTGATAACGCTATCATTTTATATTGAACTTTGTGGGCAAACAGTGTAGCGTAAAGATTGGGAAGTAAACCCATATGAACGTAAACTCACCTAAAGGGAGCGTGCGAGGCGAATGAAGTCTTTTCTGGATGAACAATTTTTGCTGCACAATGAAACAGCGATCAAGTTATATGAGGACTATGCGAAGGACATGCCGATTATTGACTATCACTGCCACTTGAGTCCACAGGAGATCTACGAGAATAAAACCTTTGGCAATATTACAGAGGCTTGGTTATACGGTGATCACTACAAATGGCGGCTGATGCGCGCAAACGGGATTGAGGAGCAGTACATTACGGGAGGAGAGGGCGTAACCGATTATGATCGTTTTCTGGCGTACGCCAAAACTGTACCGATGATGATTGGTAACCCGCTGTACGCGTGGTCTCATTTGGAATTACAGCGTTATTTCGGTGTCTATGAAGTGTTGAATGAGACGAGCGCCCCGGCTATCTGGGAAAAAGTAAATGCGAAGCTGAACAGTGACGGATTCGGTGCACGTGATCTCATTACCAAATCCAATGTTACCGTGGTATGCACGACGGATGATCCATGTGATTCCTTGGAATATCACCTGAAGATTCAGGAGATCGAAGGTTTCGATACCGCTGTACTGCCTTCATTCCGTCCGGATAAAGGATTGGAATTGAACCGTGACACCTTCTCGGAATGGGTAGGCAAGCTGTCGCAGGCAGCCGGAACGGCGATTTTCGATTATGACTCATTCCTCTCGGCCCTAGAGTCCCGGGTAGAGTTCTTCCACTCCGTAGGAGGCCGGGTGTCTGACCATGCACTCGATTATGTACCTTACGGCACGGCCACACGTGAGGAAGCAGCAGCGATTTTTGCCAAGGCTATTGCAGGGGAGAAGGTTAGTCGTGAGGAAGAGGACAAGTACAAGACGGTAACACTGACTTTCCTCGGCAAGCTGTACGCAGATCGGGGCTGGGTAATGCAGTTCCATATTAATGCGGCCCGCAACAATAACAGCCGTATGTTCGCCCAGCTTGGCCCGGATACCGGTTATGATTCCGTTAATGATACGCCGCTTTCCTCAGCCATGATCGGATTACTCGATGCGCTGGAGCAGCAGCAGGCACTGCCGAAAACGATCTTGTATTCCTTGAATCCTCGGGACAATGAAGTGCTCGCAGCGATTATCGGCAGCTTCCAGGGCGGCGGCATTCCAGGCAAAATCCAGCTTGGTGCAGCCTGGTGGTTCAACGATACGAAGGACGGCATGCTCGCTCAAATGAAGGCGCTGGCGAATGTAGGTCTAATCAGCCGTTTCGTCGGTATGCTAACCGATTCCCGCAGTTTCCTCTCCTACACACGACATGAGTATTTCCGCCGCCTGGTCTGCAACCTCATCGGTGAATGGGCCGAACAGGGCGAGGTACCACATGATATGGAACTGCTTGGACAGATCGTACAGGGCATCGCCTACAACAATGCGAAGGAGTATTTCCCTTTTGCTTCCGCGCTCAAAACTGTTTCTGCTTCACAGTCCTGATTCTTATATTTTGGTTCAAAACCGTGACTTTAAAGTCACGGTTTTTTGGTGTGCATTTGCTATTTGACATTCAACTTTTGCAGGAATATACTTAGTACACCTAATTAATTGATTGGCTATTTAATTGGAATGCTATTTAATAGATGTCCTATGATGTTGGACGTCTATGGAATGATAATGAAATTAAAGGGGGGACAATAATGACTGGCATAGATCCGGTTGCCCAGAAGCTTTTGTATTCCATTATGCAGTTTAATAAAGGCAAATGGAGGCAACATAAACCACATGGGCGTAATCACAATGAAATTATGGTACTGGGTTGTTTGCTCCACGGCATGCATCCGGGAGAACGATTGAATTGGCAGGATAATCCTCCTAATTTCAATGACACACTACATTCAAATCATCCAGGACTAAAAGTATCGGAAATTAGTGCTTTGTTGCGTGTGAAATCGCCGACGATTACTCCTGTCATTCGAGGGCTTGAAGACGAAGGGCTGGTTGAACGAACCATGGACCCGGAGGATCGTCGCGCAGTCCGCATCACCATTACCGAAGCAGGTCGTGAAATTATTCGGGCGGCACATCAGGAGCGCATGGAGATATTTAATAAGCTCGTTGAGCATCTGGGTGAGGAAGACAGTCTTCAATTAGCGGCATTGTTGACCAAGGTGTACACCTTTTTTGATACAAAGGTTTCCCAACAGATGGATGCGTCCACACAAGGAGATGATAAGCCATGATGAAATTGTTTCGCATGCTTAAGCCTTACCGAGTCCCCATTTTCTTCATACTGGGTCTGGTGCTGTTACAGTCGTTAGCTGAACTGTATTTGCCAACCCTGATGGCGGACATCGTTAATGGCGGCATAATAAAAGGAGATGTTCCATACATCTGGCAGATTGGTGGCTGGATGCTGGTGATTGCGATAGCAGGCACGGCTTGTTCCATCACAGCCAGTTACCTTTCATCCCGCACAGCGGGTGGATTTGCCAAACAGCTGCGCAGCAGAGTATTCCGCCATGTGGAGAACTATTCGCTGCAGGAATTTGATAAATTGGGTACAGCTTCACTAATTACCCGTACCACCAATGATATTACGCAGGTACAGAACGTATTAACGATGATGCTGCGCATGATGGTTATGGCTCCGATGATGTGTATCGGTGGTATCTTCATGGCGGTATCCCAGGATGCCAAATTATCGACCATCTTCCTGGTTGTCTTGCCTGTACTGGCTGGAGCCATTGCACTGATTGGTGCGAAAGGTCTACCTTTGTTCAAACAAATTCAGAAAAAACTCGACCGACTCAATCTGGTCCTGCGTGAGCAACTAACTGGGATTCGCGTGGTTCGTTCCTTTAATCGTGGGGAACATGAACGTGCTCGCTTTAATGGAGCCAATACAGATCTGAGAGACGTTTCCATTAAAGTGAATGTGCTCATGGCAACATTAATGCCTGTTATGATGCTGGTTATGAACTTTTCAATGATTGCCATCCTGTATTTCGGTGGACAGCGTATCGACAGCGGGAATATGAATATTGGTTCATTAATTGCCTTTATTCAGTATGCGATGCAAATCATGTTCTCCCTCATTATGGTTTCCATTATCTTTGTCATGATTCCAAGAGCTTCGGCTTCGGCAGAGCGGATCAACGAAGTATTGGATATGCATCCGGATCTCAGCAACCCAGAGCAGCCTCGTGAGATGAAATCGTTGCAAGGCACGATTGAATTCGATAACGTGACATTCCGTTATCCGGGTGCGGAAAATGCTGCGTTGTCAGGCATTTCATTTACGGCACGCCCGGGTGAGACCACAGCGATTATTGGGGGTACGGGCTCAGGTAAATCCACATTGCTCAGTCTCATTCCACGTTTCTATGATGTAACGGAGGGCAGTGTACGGGTAAATGGAACAGATGTCCGTGAGCTACGGCAGGAAGATCTGCGGGCCAAAATCGGATTTGTACCACAAAAAGCGATTCTTTTCACCGGAACAATTGCGGAGAATATCCGCCACGGGAAGGATGACGCTACGATGGAGGAGATTGTTCGAGCCGCTCAAACGGCCCAGGCAGAGAACTTCATTACGGAGATGAAAGACGGTTACGATAGCGTCATTGCGCAGGGAGGTAACAACGTATCCGGTGGACAGAAGCAGCGTTTGTCCATTGCACGCGCACTGGTTCGCCGTCCGGAAGTATATATTTTTGACGACAGCTTCTCGGCTCTCGATTTCAAAACCGATGCCAAACTTCGTGCTGCCCTGAAGTCCGAAACGACTGAAGCAGCAGTGCTTATTGTGGCTCAGCGCGTAAGTACGGTTATGGATGCAGATCGCATTCTGGTTATGGATGAGGGACGGATTGTCGGTTCGGGAACACATAAAGAGCTGATGGAGCACAATGAAGTATATCGCGAGATTGTATCCTCCCAGCTGACAGAGGAGGAGATCGCATGAGTGAACGTACAGAACGCAAGTCATCTCGTCCCCCTGGCGGGCCGGGTCATCCCGGAGGCGGAATGGGCATGCGGCCTCCCGTGGAGAAAGCGAAGGATTTCAAAGGTACACTGCGACGCTTGATGCGTTATCTTCAGCCCCACAGCTATCGTTTGCTGGGTGTGCTGGTTGCTGCAATTCTAAGTACCGTGTTCAGCATTATCAGCCCAAAGGTTATGGCAGAAGGTACGGATATTCTCAGTAAAGGCGCTATTGCCATCCTTCAGGGTGTACAGGGGGCCGGCATTGATTTTCCTGCCTTGATGAAAGTATTGTATCTGCTTGGGGGACTCTATCTGTTTAGTGCAGCTTTCATGTACATTCAGCAATATCTGATGGCTGGTGTTGCTCAGCGAGTTGTGTATGACATGCGTGAGCAGATCAGTGCCAAGGTTGGACGTCTGCCGCTGAAATATTTTGACTCCCGTACCCACGGGGAAACATTAAGCCGGGCGACGAACGATGTGGACAACATCAGTAATACGCTCCAGCAAAGTTTGGCGCAGTTCATTACGTCTGTAGTCACCATTGTCGGGGTTATCATCATGATGTTGACCATTAGTCCATGGATGACCCTGATAACCATTTTGACACTGCCATTAAGTGTAGTTGTTGTTATTCTGGTGGCATCCCGTTCGCAAAAACACTTTGCAGGCCAGCAGAAATCACTTGGTGAATTGAATGGCCATGTCGAGGAAATGTACACCGGACATAAGGTGGTCAAAGCCTTTGGACGGGAAGAACATTCGGTAGAGCAGTTCGAAAAAGTGAACGAAGAGCTGTATGAATCCGGTTGGAAAGCCCAGTTTATCTCAGGGATTATTATGCCACTGATGACGTTTGTAGGTAACCTTGGTTATGTGCTGATTTGTGTGGTCGGTGGGATCTTTGTTACACGTGGTGCCATCTCCATCGGGGATATCCTTGCATTCACACAGTACTCCCGTCAGTTCACTCAGCCAATTAACCAGATTGCCAACATCTCGAATATCATTCAGTCCACCATCGCTTCGGCGGAGCGGGTATTTGAATTGCTGGATGAAGAGGAAGAGGTTCCAGAATCTTCAAAACCAGTACAATTGCAGTATCCACAGGGTGCCGTTGCATTCCATGGTGTGAATTTTGGATATAAAGCGGATGAGTTACTCATTCAAAATATGAATATTGATGTAAAACCGGGACAGACGGTAGCCATCGTCGGACCGACTGGAGCGGGGAAAACAACGCTGATCAACCTCCTGATGCGTTTCTACGAAATTCAGGACGGCCAAATTACAATTGACGGTGTTAATATCGTGGACATGGAGCGCGGCAAGCTGCGCAGCCTGTTTGGGATGGTGCTTCAGGACACATGGCTGTTCAACGGAACGATTCGTGACAACATCGCCTATGGCCGAGAAGGCGCAACGGAAGAAGAAGTCATCAAGGCAGCCGATGCGGCCCATGCTGATCACTTCATTCGTACTTTGCCTGATGGATATGATACGGTGCTGAATGAAGAAGCATCGAACATTTCACAGGGGCAGAAACAATTGTTGACTATTGCGAGAGCAATTCTGGCGAATCCGGCCATTCTGATTCTCGATGAAGCGACGAGCAGTGTCGATACACGGACCGAAGTGTTCATCCAGAAAGCGATGAATGATCTGATGAAGGATCGCACCAGCTTTGTTATTGCCCACAGATTGTCCACCATTCGCGGAGCCGACCTGATTCTTGTCATGGATCATGGTAACGTGATTGAGCAGGGTAATCATGAGGAACTGATGGAGAAACAAGGCTTCTATGCTGATCTGTACAACAGTCAGTTTACGGAGCAACAGCCACAGGCGATCTGATCCTAGATGGCATTAAAATAATAGCCGGGTTCACCCTTTAGGTGAACCCGGCTATTTGTTTGCTACCGCGGAAAGTCCCACGATATAATTTCTTCTTTCTTTAGTCCTTTTTCGAATCTTCTGGAGCTTTACCTTCGTTGTCGCCGGATGACGTCTTTACCTCCAGCTTTGGATCTTCGTCTGCTTCCTCAAGCGCAGAAGGTGCCGGCTCGCCCGGTAGTAATTCACGCTGCTCGATCATACGTTTCACGACCTCATAACAGTCCTCAACATGTTTGTTGCCGACATACCGCATGGCTGTAAAGCTGAGCGCGGCAGCCAGTCCTTGACCTGCAAAAGGTACAAATTTGGCGACTGATTTGGTGGCTACGCGTACTCCGACCCTTTTTAGCACGACTACTACCAGTTCTTTGGTTACCATACGTCCAATGACTTTACTTCCGATGGACATGACGAATCCGTAGATCATGGATTTGGTCTCAGGGTCCAACCCGTCGAGCTGTTTTTGCGATAATCCGAATTTATTGTTAATGGCAGGCAGTAGCTGCATGAGCATTCCCACATCAGCCAGGACGTCTGTACCTGGAAGAGGAACGAGTGTTGTACCAGCGGAAGCGGTGGCTCTCTTTTTGACCATGGTGCGGCATTCCTTGCGAACTTGCTCTAATTGTTCCAACGTTGCTGGAATCATAGGGAATCCCTCCATTCGTATATGGTATAGATATAACCGTTTTGACTCGTTTTGAATGGTGTTTTCTACATTAGAAATTGGTGACCTTAGCATATGAGTGTAAAGTAACCTTTTTTCTCAACCGTACGTCTAGTAAAAAAAGGGAATCAGTAAATTGCTATGACGGGTATCTGAGTATTACGGATGAGGGGGGATTACGATGCATGCACGGTTAGGAGTACTACTGTTATTATGCTGTATAAGTGGGCTGATCATGACGAGCTGTTCAGCAAAGGGGGACCCGAACAAGATGCAATTCAATTTGAATCAGGAGCTGTCCTAGTCAGAACGAAAAGCTGCTCTGAAAGAGATCGAACCTGAAACAATCCAATCCATGAACACCATGGGACTGCACATCCTTCAACAGATGGGCGCAAAAGAGAAGACTGATGGGAATAATCTGCTCATCTCTCCTTATAGCATTGCGGCAGCGATTGGCATGGCATATAACGGTAGCGTAGGTGAGACTAGGCGAGAGATGGCAAAGGTCATGGGCTGGTCGGAGCTAGAAATGGAGCAAGTGAATGCTTCTCAAGCGGCTTTGCAGCAGTTGTTGACCCATCCGGGAAAAGGCATACAGATCGGTATTGCGAACTCCATGTGGGTGAAGGACGGAATTCCGGTAGAGGAAACGTACCAAACAGCCGTACAGCAAACGTATGAAGCCGAAATCAGGACACTCAATGGACAACCAGCACAAGCAAAGGAAGAGATCAATCAATGGGTGAAGCAGCACACCGAAGGTATGAGTCCAAACTTGATGCAGGAGCCACCTGCAAAGGAAACCCTGATGATTCTGGTGAATGCCATTGCATTTGATGGAAACTGGATGGCTGAGTTTGACCCGGAGTACACGACGGATGATGAGTTTAAGCTGGCAAATGGAAAGGCATTATCTGTGCGGATGATGCATCAGACAAAGCAGTTCCAATACTCGGAGAATGAGGATTGGCAGGCGGTGAGGCTGCCTTACGGAGATGGCCAGATGCATCTGCTTGTCGTTTTACCACGAGAGGGGCGTACGCTGGATGAGGTTCAGCAGCAGTTGCTGGATGACCCAAAACGGCTTGATCGTGGCTCCGAATATAGCCTAGTTGAGCTGTCCTTGCCACGTTTTCGTGCGGAGTATGGCATAAACCTGAAAGAGACGTTGCAGCAGATGGGGATGGAAATGGCCTTTGATCCGTATGCTGCCAATTTCACGGAAATGATGTCTCCCGGGCCGAACTTGCAAGCATACATTGGTCAGGTACTGCATCGTGCCGTGATGGAAGTGAGCGAGCAAGGGACTGTAGCGGCAGCTTCAACGCTGGTAGAGATGCAGGCTGGAAGTGCTCCACCAACTGATCCAATCAAGATGGAGGTTAATCGTCCATTTATGGTTGCTGTAGTGCATAAATCCACTGGAGCATGGTTATTTGCCGGGAACGTAAACCAACCAGATGAGATTCCTTCCCGGTAGCACGTAGTCTTCGTTATCCAAGTATGCTGACATGCCGCTCTCGGAATTCATTCTCCAGCATGCTCATCTGAATGGAATCGTGATATTGATGATTGTAATACAAGGCATCTCGCCGTAAACCTTCACGTTGAAATCCTAGTTTCTCATATGTACGAATCGCACGTTGATTGAAGGCATACACTTCAAGCTCGATTCGGTGCAGATTGCAGATACCGAAGCCGTAGTCCAGCATAAGCAGCAATGCCTCGCTGCCATATCCTTTTCCTTGATGCTCTGTATGATCAATGGCGATTCGGATGTGCGCACTGCGATTTTTGGTATGCATATCCATCAGGGCAATCTCTCCGATGACCTGGTCATTCTCCTGCAAGGCAATCAGCAGCATCAGGCGTGAGTCATCCTGGGCCGCGTTTTCGATGTAACGTTCTACTTGGGTACGGGTGAAGCTGTTTTGTGTTCCAGTAAGTCTGCGCATCTCGGCGTCAAACAATCCGGGGAAATAGGTATCAACGTCAGTCGATTCAAATGGACGCAGATAGATGCGCTTCGTTTCTAACAGACGTGGGATGCGTGCGGATGGTGTTGGTTGGGACATGGTTTATTCCTCCTATGGGTTCAAATCGTCATGCAGGACTGATTGAGCTGGTATCGCCGCATTGGCAAAAGCATGGAGAGATCTTTACGCCTTGTGAGCGGCTCCGTCCAAAAATAAAGCTACCAGCTCATGTGCCAGATCGGCAATCGTAGCATGCATGTCGCGCACGCCTTCGCGGTTTGCCAGCATCAGCAAGGACGTAAACGCATGGGCAAGCAGCATCGGATTGGCAGATCGCAAATAACCGTTGTCCATCTCCCGCTTAAAGTGGGTGGCGAGGACTTCATAGATGCGGACTTCGGCTTCACGGATCTGGGCCAGCTGATCTGCATCCAGATAGGTATTGGCTTCACGCATCATGGTCTCGGTATCGACGTGGGATTGTTGCATCCGTCCTTCCGCAACTTTCTCCAACCGCTCTTGTAATGTACCTGGTGCATCCATACGGAGAGCTGTCTGCTGCATGCCCATAGCCATCATACTGGTGATGGCGACGGTGAATAGCTGCGGTTTGCTGGAAAAATGATAATAGATCGATGCTTTGGTTACGCCGCATAGCGAGGCGATTTGCTGTAGAGAGACGGGCTCATACCCGTATTCCATAAATAGCCGCGAGGCGGTCATTAGTATTTTCGACTGGGCTGATGCCTGATCGGCACCGGCTTTGGGCCTGCCCGGCGAGCGGGGAGGGTTCGTTTTTTTGCTCATGGTTGCATACCTCTTTACTTATTCATGTTGGCTGTACAAAAGTGTTCACAAAATTAGTATTTGCAATATTAACCTTCCGGTATATATAATTAAGTCAATTATACTATGACCCGTGGTTCATTTCTATATTTATCACATAAAAACGGCTTCATAGAACCAAAATAGGGAGATGAAGAGACAATGCAAGAAGGTTCGGGCTACGGCCGCTGGGTTGCCGGCAAACGAAGCAAATGGATTACACTGTTGGTATGGATCATCATCGCGGTTGTTCTTGGTGTGGTGTGGCCTGCTGTTGGTGACCGTGAAACCAATAACGCGCAGGATCTGAGTGATTCCAAGCCCTCGGTGCAGGCGGCAGCAGTTGCCCAGAAAGAATTTCCCGGCGGCGAAGGTGTTCCCGCTCTTATCGTATGGCGTCAAGCCGGCGGGCTGACGGATGAACAGATTAAGAACATTCAGGCGTTAACGGAGCGACTGGATCAAGATCCGGTGGAGCAGCAGCAATCTGTGGTGCCACTATATCAGTTGCCGCCAGAGGCTCTGAAAGGTCAGCTTTCGGAAGACGGAAGCACCTTGGTTATGCCGCTCTTTTTCAATCAGGAAGCTGATTCGTCACAGTTGAAAGAGGGCATTGAAGCGCTGGAGCAGAAAACGAAAGATATTTTTGGCTCCGATCCATTTGATGTTGCCATCGATGATGCCAGCGCACTAAGTGCACGGGTTACAGGTCCGGTGGGGATATCGATTGATGCAAGTGGATTATTCTCATCTGCGGATGTATCTCTGCTGATTGCAACAGTTGTGCTGGTACTCGTGCTGTTGCTGTTGATCTACCGTTCGCCCGTACTGGCGATTATCCCGATTATTGCAGTTGGGTTCGCTTATATGGTTACCAGTCCGATTCTCGGATTTATGGCGGATCAGGGCTGGATTACAGTGGACGCGCAGTCCATCTCTATTATGACGGTGCTGTTGTTCGGCGCAGGAACGGACTATTGTCTGTTCATGATCTCCAGATTCCGTCAAGTTCTCTATCATGAGCCGGATAAAAAGAAAGCACTCTTCCAGGCGATTACCGGATCGTCCGGTGCGATTGCCATGAGTGGATTTACAGTTGTTGCAGCATTGCTTGTACTGCTGTTCGCAGAATATGGTGCCTATCACCGTTTTGCCGTACCATTCAGTTTATCCATCTTCATCATGTTTATTGCGAGCCTGACACTGGTTCCGGCTTTGCTCGCGATCTTCGGTCGAGGTTCATTCTACCCGTTTGTACCGCGTACGCATGATATGGAAGTAGAACGTGCGAAGAAAAAAGGCAAACCAGCGCCTGCTCCGCGTAAAATCAAGGAAAGCTGGATTGGCCGTACAGTAGTAACCAAACCGTGGACAGTACTGGCGATTACACTGGTGTTGTTGGGTGGACTGGCTGCTTTCTCTAGCCAAATTAAATTCACGTATGACTTGCTATCATCCTTCCCGGAGAATGTTGCTTCTCGTGAAGGTTTCAAAGTCATTGGAGAACAGTTCTCGGAAGGTGAACTCGCTCCGGCGAAAGTGATTATCGATACAGAAGGCAGCCAGACAGATCTGAAACAACGCCTGGAATCGCTGGATTACGTAAGCAAGGTAGGTGAAGCGCAGCAGGGTGCTGAGAATGCAAACATCACCGCTTACGATGTGGAATTCAATCTGAATCCATACTCTATGGAGGCGATGCAGCATATCCCGGATCTGCGGGCAACGGCTGAACAGGCATTGAAAGATGCTGGAATAACAAGCGTGGACAGCCATGTCTGGATCGACGGTCAGACGGCTGAGCAGTATGATATCGAAGTCACTGGAGAGCGGGATGCCAGCATCATTATTCCAGTGGTGATCGGAATGATCACATTGCTGCTGCTGTTATACCTGCGTTCCGTCGTAGCGACGGCGTATCTGATCGCGACAGTAGTACTATCCTACTTCTCTGCATTGGGCCTGGGTTGGCTCATTATTCACTATGGATTGGGAGCAGACGCCATTCAGGGAGCGATTCCGCTGTATTCCTTCGTATTCCTTGTGGCGCTGGGTGAGGACTACAACATCTTCATGATCTCAAGCATCTGGCAAAAACGCAAAACGATGCCACTTCGCCAAGCGATCAAGGAAGGTGTGGGTGAAACCGGATCTGTTATTACTTCCGCAGGTCTGATTCTCGCAGGTACGTTTGCCGTGCTGGCAACACTGCCTATACAGGTGCTGGTGCAGTTCGGTATTATCACGGCTGCGGGTGTCTTGCTCGATACGTTCCTTGTTCGACCGTTCATGGTGCCAGCCATTACAACGTTGCTGGGCAAATGGGCTTTCTGGCCAGGCAAGTATGTGCCTGTTGCAGAGAAGGCCAAAGAGAAGCAAAAACAATCCATGTAATAGACGGATAGATTCAGACAAGGACAGTGGGGACCTCAAGCCTACTGTCCTTTTTTTACCATTTTTATATTGGAGTGCAGGTTGATCCGGGTATATGCTGAGATGGAATGGAGGAACTGTAAAATATCCGCAGAAACAAACCTGGTCGCTATTTTCTTTGTACGAGGAAGGTTTACGTGGCCAAGGGTTTTGGGACATAATAGAGGTAACGTCAGCCACAGGCAGACGGACGGGATGAACATCAATGGGACAACCAGGGGGAAGGATGAAAACAAGCATGACGAACCAACTTAATGTGTACTTTAACCATGACGGCGGCGTGGATGACCTCGTATCGCTGTTCATGCTTCTGCAAATGGACAATGTAAATGTAACCGGTGTATCGGTTATTCCGGCAGATGGATATCTAGAGCCAGCTACAGATGCCAGCCGTAAAATTATCGATCGCTTCGGCACATATTCCGTAGAGGTAGCGAAATCCAACTCCAGAGGGAAAAATCCATTTCCTGCGGCGTGGAGATTGCACTCCTTCTATGTAGATGCACTTCCAGTACTGAACGAGTCCGGCAAAATGGAAGCTCCTTTGTCTGCCGTTCCGGCTCACCAGCATCTGATTGAGAAAGTGCGCAACACCGAAGGCAAAACGCTGCTCCTGTTCACAGGACCGCTGACTGACCTCGCGCGTGCACTGGACGAAGCACCAGACATTGAAGAGAAAATTGACAAGCTTGTATGGATGGGTGGAACGTTCGAAAGAGGGAACGTTGAAGAGCCTGAGCATGATGGTACAGCAGAATGGAACGTATTCTGGGACCCGGAAGCGGCTTACCGTGTATGGCAGAGCGGTATCCAGATTGATCTGGTAGCCCTGGAAAGCACAAACAAAGTACCTCTGACACCTGCTGTACGTAACCGTTGGGCTGCAGAGCGCCGCTTTGAAGGCGTTGACTTCCTGGGTAACTGTTACGCAGGATGTCCGCCGCTGGTATACAGTGAAACGAATTCCACGTACTATCTGTGGGATGTGTTGACTACGGCTTCCGTTGGACGTGAGGACATCGTGAAGAAGAAAACGGTGAACTGTATTGTTATTCCGGATGGTCCAAGCCAAGGCCGTACGGTGGAACAAGCAGACGGACGTCCAGTACAACTCGTGTATGATACCGATCCAGAAGCGTTCTTCACATACATGACGGATTTGGGCAAAAAAGCTGCTCCGCAGCGTTATTAATTCAGGCAGCCGCGAGGCCAGCCTCCATTAAAGGTAGAACAATAAAAAGCCGCAGGCAGAGTGAACAGGAATGGGGTAGACCCCATGTTTCCGTTCCCTGCCTTGCGGCTTTTTTGTATTCATCTGGTGGGCTCCCATGGATTGCCCACCTGCAATCCGATTTATATTTTGAATCGGCTTATCAACCCGTTCAATTCACTAGACAACACACGAAGGGATTCCGCGGACGTACTCATCTCATCCATCGATTGAAGCTGCCCGTCAGTTGCAGCCGAAACCTCCTGAATGCTGGAAGAGGACTTGCGCGAGATATGTTCCATATCCTCAACGGAAGCAGATACTTCTTCGGCACTCGCGGAGAGCTGTTCGGAAGCGGCGGACACTTCGTGCAGACGTTCATTCATCGTCTCAATGCCGGAATGAATAGACGTGAATGAACGTCCTGCTTCCTGAACAACAGCAAGACCGGCTTGAACTTCTGAGGTACTGGCCGACATATGCGAAGATAAAACGGCAGTCTGTCTCGTCATTTCTGCGATCAGTTCAGTCACATGCTGGGACGATTGCTCTGATTCTCCCGCAAGCTTCCGAACCTCGGAAGCAACAACGGCGAATCCGCTGCCATGTTCCCCGGCCCGAGCAGCTTCAATGCTTGCATTTAATGCCAGCAGACTGGTCTGAGAAGCGATGCCCTTCATCATGTGGGCTACCGATTCAATTTTGCTGGAGTATTGCGCAAGCTGGGAGGTAGATGCTTCCATCTGGGCGTTGGCCTGATGAATCTTGTCCATGCGGTCGATCGCGGTGTTGATGTTGGTCTGGCCCTGTATCGCGTTATGGGTCGTCTCCTCGGATACATCAGCCACCATGGAAGATGAATTCGCAATATGCTGCATGCTGCGTGTAATTTCCTCCATCGCTACAGTAACTTCCCCCGCGCGTGCAACCTGCTCCGCAGCCCCTTTGGCTGTGTGGTCTGTGTGCTCGGCAATGCGCTGGCTGGCTTCCGCTGTCGCCTGCGAGTGTCTGGATACCCCTTCGGCTGCTTGCAGCAGGGAATCGGAGCTTTTGCGGATGCCTGTCATGACATCTCTTGTATCCGTGACCAGATGTTTGAACTCCGAAGCCAGTTGTCCGACCTCATCCTTCCGTCCAAGCTCGACATCGACGGTCAGATCACCCTTGCCTACCTCAGCAATGATCTTCTTCAGTTTCACCAGAGGACGGGTCAAATAATGAGCAAATCCATAGACCAGCAGCACGCTGAGTAATACGATGGCAAGGGCAGTCCAGATCATGGTCATCCGATTGCGTGTCATTAACTCGTAGACGGCGGTGGAGTCGAGGTCTGCGCCAACCAGACCAAGCAGTTCCCCATTAGCCCCGTGAATTGGTACATAGGCTGTAATCGTTGCGCCGTATTCATCCTGGGTCAGATCGCCCCGGAAAGGTTCGTTTTGTGCAAAGGCTTGCAGCATTCCCGCATAGTGGTTCTCTTCTGGGGACCCGTAGGGAGAGAAATCATCCTCTTCCACATCCGGAGCAGCGCCATCCACCACGTAATAATACGATGCGGCTCCGTTATCTTCACGCTTACCAAGCGTGTATAGATACTTCAATCCATTGGCCTGACGAAGCTGGCTGAGTTGTTCGCGCAATGTATCGTAATACTCGGTTTGATCCTGTCCTGTACTAAGCGGCGCATACAGGGAGGTGTCTATGGATTGTGCTGCTCGTTCGGCAACAGCCTGTGCCTGCATGCCCATCGATTGTTCAACCAGCTGTGCAGATGAGCGATACATGGTAATGCCGAGAACGGCTCCTGCCGCCAGCATCAGACAGGAAAAAAATAAAAAGATACGCATAAACAAACTGTTCATTAGTAGAAATGTTCCCCCTTGATATGTAGGACTATGAATTCTTATATTGAAGTTGGATGATCGTCTTAATGGAACAAGCTTCCTTCTTTGCTAACGTACGTATATGTATTTCATTTCTATTTAAAATATCGGCATGTGCATGATAAAGAATTAGCCCCCGGATCAAGTAGATCCAGGAGCTTATCTTGTTTGAAACGTATAAATGGATATCTCATCTCTTGGACTCCCCATGATTGCAGGAACCATTTGCTGCTGTTACTACAAAGAGGGCATTACATCGTCCCGCCACCCTGGCGGATGGAGGCAGGGATCTTCTCAGGTCCCTGATTAATATATTTATTAATAAAAGTGCCTACTTTGGCATCATCGAATTGGTCCAGCTTCATCGTTTTGGTCCATGCCGTCACGATGACCTCACTGCCCTCGGGGATGTCTTTGTTCGGTACAGCGAGAATACCTGATCCAGCTTTGCGGAACTTGGCAAGGTATTTCAGATGCTCCTTCAGCTCATCACTTGCATTCTCACGGTAATAAATGATGATATCCCCATGCTCTAGATTATGTACTAGATATGGATAGCCGGGGAAATCGGTGTAGAATCCAAATTTGATATCATGCGGGTTATGAGGCCCCGATGTCGGGATGGTCATCTCATATTGAATCGGCTCTTCCGTATGATCGGCTCCGTAGTATTTATCGTCAGTCACTTCGATCGCAGCACCGGCATTCAGATCCGCAACGTCATACTTGGTAAATGCGCCCTGCATGAAGAAAAGAACAAACGCAATGATCGATACCCCCAGTAGTGCATGAGCAGCCAGGCGGATAGATCGGGTTTTCTTTTTAATCACAGCTCGTTCATTCTTCTTCATATGTGCCAGTACAGACTTCTGGGTGCGTGAAGACCAGATATAAGCTGCGATGGAGAGCAATAGAACGACTGCCCCAATGATAAGCCAAAGATAGGATGTCCCTGCCTCGTGCTCCATTTGCATATGATTCATATTCATATCCATTTCCTCTACCCTTCTTAATAAAATAAATGATCACAACAATACACTACATAATGTAGTGTTAATGACAATGGTGCAGATCCGATATAAGCATGGAGTGTTTCTCACCTCATATCCTTACGTAAAAAAGGACATACCTTTTACACTACACATTATAGTGTATGGAACGCAACGAGTGCAATCTGCTGACGTTGAAAACAAAAGAAGACCCTCCTCGCATAAGCAGGGAGAGCCTTCGTAAGAGCTTTTGAACTAGATACTACATACGACCGTATGGAGAAAACATGAAACTAATCAATCCAATGATTGTAGTGCCCAGAAAGCGAGATAGAATAAAAAACAATACAACATTGGCAATCAACACGCTGTACATGCTATCGATGGCTGCCTTCGTACGATTCAGCGGATACTGGAACAGCACCGTGTTAAGAGATACAAAGATAATCAAATACGAGACAACGAGGAAGAAGATAGCGATGGAATACGAGATAACAATAAACAGATTCGCCAGAACGAGCGACGCTACAGCGGGAACTAGTAATGATCCAAACTGGGCAACCAGCGTTTTGGGGCGAAACGTTATTTTCTCAATCTTCAGTATGGCATACATCAATGCGATCGCAACGATCAAGGAAATGGCGGTGAACAATAGCGGTCTGATAAACCCGCCAATGAACAATCCGTCCATATCCATCCGGCCGAATGTAATCAAAAAGTATGTAGAGGATAGGACCGCAATCAGAGCCATCGTGATCCAGCCGTTAAGAGAGTGCTGTTCACCAACGGTTTTCATGGTTTGATAAGGACGAGTGAGCACACTAAGGAAATAGGATAGATACTGTTTGCTTACTTCTTTGGCTTGCTGAAATTTCTCATTTTGTACGATGTTATTCCACTGATTGGTGTTTTTGTCTCCTGAAGATGAAGCGCCCTCTGTGCTGGAAGAGTCGGATACATGTTGTACAGGTCTGGGAGCAGAAGGTGTGTTGGGAGAAATGGGAGCGTGAGAAGGTGTCGTCTGTGTGCTCGACCAACGGGTATATTCAGGTTCGGCAGCAGCGGATTGTTGCTCCTGAGCGGAATTTGCAGTAGGGGAGGAAGGGGCTAGATTAGCGCCGCACCTCTCGCAAAAACTGGCATTTCCATTTTCATGATTACATACTGGGCATTTCATGGCATGAGCCTCCAATTTGATAAATTAAAGTAATCTAGACATTTTGTCTCATTTTAACGGCTGATGACGAAGTTTGTCTATGTTTTCAAGGGAATTAATACCCGGTATTTTCCACCTGAGTATATGATTAAACCGGTCCCCTTATTTTCATATTGACATAAGTATGCGCCGGAATTATGATGTCATTACCGAAATTGATAATCATTATCATTAAATGAACGTTAATCCAAGGGTTTGTACTCATCGACATATTAATCGCACGAGTATAGACAAATCAGTCTAACCATAGGGAGTGTATCGTGTTGAAAAAAATATTGACATTGCCGGCTGTTGTGCTGGCAACTTCGGTTTTACTCGCCGCTTGCGGCAATAATGAAGCGGCTTCGGACAAGCAGGCAGAAACGCCTGTTGCTCAAAGCGAAAACCAAACTTCCACAGAAACCACGGATGCAGCAGATCAGGAAGCGACCGGGAGCGATTATACAACCGCAGTGGATGGCTATCGCGCGTTTGCAATTGAGCAGATCGATGAATTCGTGAAGCAAACGGAGAAGTTCACGGATGCCGTGAAAGCTGGTGATCTGGAGACTGCCAAATCATTATATGCACCAGCTCGTATGTATTATGAACGCATTGAACCGGTAGCCGAAGCACTTGGCGATCTTGACCCGAATATCGATGCACGTGACGGAGATGTGGAGGCTGCCGACTGGCGCGGATTCCACCGGATTGAGAAATCACTTTGGGAAGACAAGACGACCGAAGGCATGACTGACTTTGCGGATACATTGTTAAGTGATGCGAAGCTCCTGCGTGCTAAAGTCGAGACGATGGATATCGATGCGAGTCTGATGGTAACGGGTGCGGTAGAACTTCTGAATGAGGTTTCCTCCAGCAAGGTAACCGGTGAAGAAGAACGTTATTCCCATACGGATTTGTATGATTTTGCAGCGAATGTAGAGGGAGCACACGAGATTTATAACCTGCTCAAGGATGATCTGGCTGCCAAAGACAAGGATCTGAATCAGCAAATTGCGGACCGATTCGATGCGCTGGAGAAAGAGCTTGCTCCATTCAAGGATGGAGACGGGTACGTTTCCTATGAGAAGCTGAAGGATGAAGACGTGAAGAAGCTGAGTCAGAACCTGGATGCATTGGCTGAGCCACTGTCGAACATGGGACAAGTACTGGGAGTGTAGAACAATGACTGAGCAGAAAAAGGATTCGCTGAAAAAGCCGTTGTCACGGCGTGAAATGCTGAAGCTGACCGGCGTGGCCGGATTGGGTCTGCTCTTGGGCGGAGGCGGTGCCAGCGGACTGATGGCGCTGGGCCGCAAAAGCAGTTCGGCGGTAGTGAAAGAGGCCGCGCCAGACAAGGGCCTGCCCTTCTATGGCAAGCATCAGGCGGGCATCACCACCCCGGCTCAGGATTTCATCTGCTTCGCTGCCTTTGATGTGACGGCGGGAAGTGCGGATGATCTCCGCCGTCTGTTCAAGAACTGGACGGCTGCCGCCGCTGCCATGGCCGCCGGAGAAATGATTGGCGAACATAATACAACGCTGAATACGCCCCCTACCGATACGGGCGAAGCGGCAGGCCTGACACCGTCACGAACCACGTTGACGTTTGGTGTGGGGCCCTCTTTGTTTGACGGGCGCTTCGGGCTGCAGGGCCGGAAGCCCAAGGGCCTGCGCGATCTGCCGGCATTCGCCGGAGATGCGCTGGACCCGCAGTGGTGTGGTGGCGACCTGTGCGTGCAAGTCTGCGCAGACGATATGCAGGTCGCCTTCCATGCCATCCGCAATCTCGCGCGCATCGCACGCGGGCATGCGGTATTGCGCTGGACGCAGGAAGGATTCCAGCGCACGGGCCGAGCTGACCCTGCGGGTGGAACACCGCGCAACTTGCTCGGCTTCAAGGATGGCACCGGCAATCCGGATACAACGGATGCCGTGCTGATGGACCAGACCGTCTGGGCGCAGCCTGCTGACGGTCCGGGATGGATGGCTGGCGGCAGCTATATGGCCGTCCGCCGGGTTCGTATGCGTGTGGAGGTGTGGGACCGCTCCACACTGAAAGACCAGGAGGCGACATTTGGCCGCCACCGGGATAGCGGAGCGCCGCTCGGCAGCCGCGGCGAGTTCGATCCGGTAGATCTGAAGGCCAAGTCTGCCGATGGACAGCCTGTCATTCCGGCAACGTCACATCTGCGTCTCGCGAAGGGTGATGGCAGTCAGCAAATTTTACGCCGCTCCTACTCGTATTCGAGTGGGCTCGATGCCAAGACCGGACAGCTGGATGCAGGTTTGCTGTTCATTAGTTATCAACGGGACCTGGAGAAGCAGTTTATTCCGATTCAGAAACGACTGGCAAAGAACGACAAGCTGAACGAATATACCGTGCACACAGGCAGTGCTGTATTTGCCTGTTTCCCGGGGATTACGAATGGCGGATATATTGGGGACACCTTGATTTAGTAGAAGGTTAGATGGCACTGATCGGTTTCAGAGGAATGGGGAGGATGACAAAGATGAGCAGGATCGCAGATCGGAAGGCGCAGAAGCGGCTGCTGCACAAAGGAAGGTTGATGCGCTCCTTGCTGATGCTGCTGGTGTTTCTGATGGTGGGGTCCAGTGTAATTCGTTTACCGGGCATGCCACACGCTTCTGCTGAGGGGCTCCAAAACAATGAGCAGTCCGTGCAAAAACAACTGGATAGTCTATTGCCGCCTGTGGGCAGCGCCTTGGTTGAAGCGGGACAGGGCAAGCTGGCAGAAGCCACGGAGGACGTCGCCGAATTCCGGCAACTGTGGGATGCTGCCAGCACGTTGGTGCCGGAGCAGAACGCAGATCAGGTTGCGACGACCGCCAGCGTTGTAGTTGAAGCTTTGTCTAAAGCGGAACAGGCACTGTCGGGCAATGATTCTGATGCTGCCAAGAAAGCATTGGCGGATCTTGCCCGTGCGACCAATCAGTACATTGAGGCGTTTCAGGGTGCGGAAGAGAGCAGCGACGCAGGCCGTAAAGCGGCCGAAAGGCTGCTGCCAGACGCACGTAAAAGTCTGAGTGCAATGGAACAGGGCGATTGGACCCAGGCAGAGCATGCCTATAAACGGATTGTTACGGCCTGGAAAGGCACCGAAGCTCCGATCCGTCAGGATCATTTTGGCGTATACAGCCAGTTAGAAAAAGACATCAGCCTGGTTCGTATTTCAATGCAGGCCGAGCCCCGCAAGGAAGAACAGGCAACAGAGCGTATGCAGGAACTAGTCACGTTGCTCACGGACTACAGTGCAGGGACACTCAAGGAAGGGGAAGTTGAGGATACGTCAGCATCCTCTGGTGTTTCTTCATTGTCCGACCTGCTGAAATTACTGGAGCAAATAGAGCAGCAGATTCAAGCCGGGGATACCACTTCTGCTGCAACGGGATTGGAGCAGTTTATCGTGGCCTGGCCTTTGGTTGAAGGTCAGGTACAAATATCATCTCCCGCTTCATATACGGCCATTGAGAATGAAATGGCGGAAGCATCCGGATATGTCGTCTCCAATCCGCCCAATACGGCGAAGGCAACCGAGGTTGTAACCCGCATGATCAATCGGCTGGAGCCGTTAACGGCTACTACCTCATACACGGCATGGGATGCAGCATTGATCCTGCTTCGCGAAGGATTGGAAGCCATTCTGGTACTGGCTGCATTGCTCGCTTATGCCAAGAAAAGTGGCGAGACTGCGGCCCGGCGCTGGATCTGGGCTGGTGCCGGTAGTGGTCTGCTGCTTAGTGCGGCGCTGGCCGTTGTACTGTCGCTGACCCTTGCTGTGGCATCATCGGGTAGCACACGGGAGATGATTGAGGGGTATACGGGGCTTGCAGCCGTTTTACTGATGTTGACGGTTGGGCATTGGATGCATAGCAAATCGAATACCCGCTCCTGGAATAGTTATGTACAGCGACAGGTAGGTGGTGCACTGGCAAGGGGGAGTCTGTGGTCACTCTTTGCTGTGGCGGGACTCGCCATCTTGCGAGAAGGTGCGGAGACTGCGATCTTTTATATTGGCATGGCGCCTGCAATTGATACCTCGCAGATGTTGATCGGTATGGGGGCAGCATTGCTCATCCTGATTGTATTGGCTGTGGCCATTATTCAGTTCAGTGTACGTCTGCCTGTACGATGGTTTTTCCTGACCGCTACGCTGCTGATTTATTATCTGGTATTTCGTTTCCTTGGAGAGAGTATTCACTCCCTTCAAGTCTCAGCAGCGCTGGGGGCTCATGTTGTGCCGAGTCTGCCAACGATTGGCTGGCTTGGCATGTATCCGACATGGGAGACCTTTATTCCACAACTCGTTGTTCTGGTCTTTATGATCTTTAATTTGATTCGCACAGAGGTACGTTCGGCCAAAGGAGCATCCAAGGCATCCGTGTAGCACGGAGCTACGAATGTTGGTTAAAGGCTGCGTCCTGTTCGCATCATATTGTGAATGCATCATACAAAGGGCATATAGAAGTCCCTTTAAAAAAAGCCGTATCCTTCACGATCTACTCTGCGTGAAAGATACGGCTATTTATTTTTTTAGAGATTCATGAGATAAGTTAAACGGTTTGTGGATTGGCATTCATAAGTGTGGGAGTGGACTCCCGTATGATCGGTTTGGTCACGATATGCGAGACCTGATAAGGCTGTGACGGATGATCAATCCGGGATAACAGCATCTCCGCAGCCTTGATGCCCATTTCGTTGCTGTAGATATGAACCGTCGTTAATGCAGGCTCAATAATCCGTGATTCAGGTGCGTTATCAAAGCCGCATATGACGATATCCTGCGGCACTGTAACACTCCTCGCTCTCAAAGCTCTGATGAGATCGACTGCGATAAAGTCGTTGGCACACACATACGCATCAGGCAGTGACTTCATCTCCGCTACTCGCTCGTTCAACCAGCCGGGCTTCGAGAAGAACAGGCGGTCATCATCCACAATGCATTCGGATGGATCGACCTGCAGGCCCGCTTCCAGCATGGCCCGCTGATACCCTACCCAACGTTCATTAAAGCTTTTGCAATGATTGTAATCCCCGGCAAATCCAATATGGTTATAACCGCTCTCAATTAACTTTCTGGTTAACTGGTACGTGCTGTGCTCATTCTCCATCAGCAGCAAATCTGCATGAAATTCCGGAAAACATATGTCAGAAGCGCAATCGATGAAGATTGTGGGAATTCCCAGATCGGTAATAAGCTGCGTATATTTCAGATCGAACAATTCAATGCAGATGATGCCATCTACGTTGGAAATATCAAAATTGTTAGGAAGTGTAAGTGAATCCTGATCAACCTCACGCACAATATGAATGGAGAGATTGTACCCCTCTGCGCTGATTCTTTTCTCCAGACCGCTGATTAACATTGAACCAAAGTGAGATGTATTGGGCAGATTTTCCGTTAACAGGGCGATATTGCTTGGAGCTTTGGTTAGAACATGCTCATTTTCCATATAGGCAAACTGTTTATATTTAAGTTCAATTGCTTTTTTAATTACACGATTACGTGTCTCATCCGGGATGTTTCCGCTATCATTCAAGGCTTTGGAAGCTGTATTCCGGGAGATGCCCAAAGCATCCGCGATGTCCTGTATCGTAACCTTTTCTTTTGCCATCTAGTGCTTCACCTCTAATGATCATATGGTCGTCCATAGTATTATCTTAGTCAAATGTATAATAGATCGAAACAAATAGCAATCTCAATTTTACATATGCACAATTTAGTTTACATTTTTAATTCAGATAATGCGCTATTATTTATATTCAGAAGTTTCGTTACAAATGATAATTAGTACAAAATATCCTACCTCTGATAAGGAAAATGACAGGTTGAAGGCTAAAGAGTAAACGTTATATATACCATTTAATGCACATTCATAACTCAAAAAACACACAAAATGTTATCAAATGCACAATTATTTTTTTACAAAATGTATTGACTAATGCCTAGATTACCTGCTAAATTGTAAATTATTAAATGAGCAATTGTAAATATTGAAAGCCCTTACTACAAACAATTGTCAACTTCAGGAATGAACGGAGGTCATGTGTTGGATAACACGGTGGATACCAAAAAGGGTACAGGAAGGGCGTTGAAAGAGAGGACATCAACCGGTCACAGGATGCAGCAGTTCAAAAAGAATTATTTTTTGTATTTGTTACTCGCACCAGCTCTGATCCTGACCCTTATCTTCAAATACATCCCGATGTACGGAGCCATTATCGCATTTAAGGATTTTAGTCCAATCAAAGGCATCATGGGCAGTGAGTGGGTAGGACTGAAGCATTTCGAGAAATTTATAGCTTCACCCAATTTCGATATCATTTTAATGAATACGCTTAAACTGAGCTTTTTGGGGTTGATATTCAGTTTTCCGGTGCCCATTCTACTTGCTCTTATGCTCAATCAGGTACGTAAAGCTGGAGTGAAAAAAAATATTCAATTGTTTCTGTATGCACCCAACTTCATATCGGTTGTTGTCGTTGTGGGTATGCTGTTCATCTTCCTATCCCCGACAGGACCGGTTAACCAATTCGCGACATGGATTACCGGTCATCCAATCATGTTCATGTCCGAGCCGGAATATTTCCGCTGGATCTACATTTTGTCGGATATTTGGACCGGAGCAGGCTGGGCTTCCATCATTTATGTCGCTGCTTTGGCCAATGTCGATCCGGAACTTCACAATGCAGCCAATCTGGATGGAGCCAATCTACTTCAGCGTATTCGCCACATCGACCTTCCGACGATTCGTCCGATTATGGCTATCGTATTTATTCTTGCCGCTGGCGGAATCATGTCGATTGGATTTGAGAAGGCCTACCTGATGCAGACGTCCATGAACCTGCCTTCCTCCGAGATCATTGCCACGTATGTCTACAAGGTGGGCTTGCAGTCCGGAGATTACGCTTATTCTGCGGCAGTGGGATTGTTCAACTCGGTCATCAATGTCATTTTGCTGGTGACTGTGAATCTGATTGTGAAGAAATTGAATGAAGGCGAAGGCCTCTATTAGGAAAGGAGTATTATCCATGGTAGTCAAACACACGGGAATGGATCGTCTGATCCTCGCACTGAACGCCATCTTTCTCACCTGTGCTGTACTGGTTGTGGTCGTTCCTTTGATTTACATCGTTATCGCCTCATTTATGGACCCTACTGTGCTGCTGAATCGGGGATTGTCCTTCAATGTATCCGACTGGAGTCTGGACGGGTATCAGATGATTCTATCCAATCCGGCCATGATTCGAGGATTTGCCAATGCGGTGCTGTACTCGGTTTCCTTTGCACTCGTGACGGTGACCGTCTCCATATTTGCAGGGTATGCCTTATCTGATGATAGGCTGGCTGGGCGAGGGTTTTTCATGATTATATTTATCATCACGATGTTCTTCGGTGGCGGTTTGATCCCTACCTATCTGCTTGTTCGTAATCTCGGCATGCTGGACACGGTATGGGCCATTATCATCCCAGGCGCAGTCAACGTATGGAACATCATTCTCTCCAGAACCTTCTTCAAAGGGGTACCGCGAGAACTGAGAGAAGCCGCCAATGTGGATGGCGCCTCCGAGATGAAGATTTTCTTCCAGATCGTCATTCCGTTATCAAAACCTATCATTTTTGTCCTCGCGTTGTACGCGTTTGTAGGGCAGTGGAATTCCTATTTTGACGCCATGATCTATCTGGACAACCCGAACCTTCATCCGTTACAGCTCGTTCTGCGCTCCATTCTGATTCAGAATCAGGCTGCACCGGGCATGATCAGTGATCAGCTTGCGATGGCAGAACTGAAACGGCTCTCGGAAATGATCAAATATTCAGCCATTGTCATTTCGAGTCTGCCACTCATCATCATGTATCCGTTCTTTCAGAAATATTTCGAAAAAGGTGTCATGGTAGGTTCGCTCAAATAGTGAACAGCCTGAAATATATCGCGCTCGATCCAACATAATCCACGGAGGTCATTATCATGAAAAAAGTGAACAAGTCCAGAAAAGCCGCTACAACGGCATCCATTTCCATGTTGTCAGCTATGCTCCTGCTCTCGGCTTGTGGCGGGGGAGGAGGCGGTGCAGCGAGTGAAGCTCAGTCACCTGATGGCAAAGTGACATTGAATTTTATAACACAGAGCTCTCCCCTGGCTCCGTCTGATCCGAACGAGAAGCTGATTAACAAGAGACTCGAAGAGAAAACCAATGTGCATATCAACTGGAAGAACTATACGAGTGATGTGTTCGCGGAAAAAAGAAACCTGGCGGTAGCCAGCGGTGATTTGCCGGATGCTATTTTTGACGCAGGTTATGGGGATTATGATCTCCTGAAACTGGCGAAGGACGGGGCCATCATTCCACTGGAAGACCTGATTGAGCAATACATGCCGAATCTGCAAAAGGTGCTGGAGGAAGCTCCCGAATACAAAAGCATGATTACAGCTCCAGACGGACATATTTATTCCTTTCCCTGGATTGAGGAGCTCGGAAGTGGCAAGCAGCGCATACAGGCGGTTGATGACTTGCCCTGGATCAATGTGGAGTGGCTGAACAAGCTTGGATTGAAGATGCCAACGACGACCGAAGAGCTGAAACAAGTGCTGATTGCGTTCAAAACCCAGGATCCCAACGGTAATGGTAAGGCGGACGAAATCCCGTTGTCTTTCATTAACAAGCCTGGCGGAGAAGATCTGACATTTCTCTTTGCCGCATTTGGACTTGGAGAGAACTCGGATCACACGGTTGTAACCAACGATGGAAAAGTGGTATTCACGGCAGCTGATGAAGGCTACAAGGAAGCGGTCAAATATATTCACGAATTGGTTCAGGAAGGTCTCGTGGACATCGAAGCGTATCAGCAGGATTGGAATACGTATCTGGCCAAGGGCAAAGACAACAAGTATGGCATGTACTTCACTTGGGATAAGGCCAACATTACAGGCATGAATGATACCTATGATGTTCTGCCTCCGGTTGCCGGGCCCAATGGAGAGGTTAATGTTGCACGTACGAATGGTATTGGTCTCGACCGCGGACGTATGGTTATTACGAGTAGCAATAAAAATCTGGAATCCACGGCGAAGTGGGTGGACCAATTGTACGATCCGCTCCAATCCGTGCAGAACAACTGGGGAACCTACGGCGATGAGACACAGCAGAATATATTTGAATTCGATGAAGCCAAAGGCATGCTGAAGCATCTTCCGCTGGAAGGCTCTGCACCTGTTGAGCTCAGACAGAAAACGAGTATATCAGGACCACTGGCCATTCTCGACAGTTACTATGATAAATACACGACCAAACCGGATGATGCCGCATGGCGTATGGAATTGCTTGACAAAGTTATGGTTCCACATATGAAAGCAGAAAACGTCTATCCAAAAGTGTTCTTCTCGATTGATGAACTCGACCGCCTCTCCACGATTGAGACCGATCTGTTCGCCTATGTGCTGCGTATGCGCACGGAATGGTATCAGAACGGAAAGATCGATCAGGAGTGGGATGCTTATCTGAAAGAGCTGGATCGTCTTGGCTTGCAAGAGTGGCTTCAAATTAAACAAGCGGGATATGACCGCAATACCCAATAAAACAAACTCGATGAGGAGACTCTGCCGTACATAGCATTAAGGTGCGTGAGTGAAGCAAGTCTCCTCTTCAACGGTTTGAATCAAAGGAGTAAACCAACATGTCTACCATTTCAACAACGGATTACCGGGGCGCCTATCACTTCTCGCCCAAGAAAAATTGGATGAATGACCCCAACGGTATGGTATTTTTCAAAGGCGAGTATCACTTGTTCTATCAGCATCATCCATTTGGCACAACATGGGGACCGATGCATTGGGGACACGCGGTGACCAAGGACCTGGTTACCTGGGAAGAGCTGCCTGTGGCTTTGGCGCCGGATGAGCATGGCATGATATTCTCCGGCAGCGCCGTGGTGGACTGGAACAATACGTCCGGATTCTTTGACGATGAGCCAGGACTGGTGGCTATTTTCACCCATCATCAGGAGGTGCCTAACAATCCTCCCGTTCAGTCTCAGAGCCTCGCATATAGCAAGGATAGCGGCAGAACATGGATGAAATACGAGGGCAATCCGGTACTGGAGCATGAGTCGTTCGTGGATTTCCGTGATCCCAAAGTGTTCTGGCATGAACAGACCAAGGAATGGATTATGATTATCGCTTGTGGTCAAACGGTATGTCTGTACCATTCCCCCAATCTGAAGGATTGGACACTGGGCAGTGAATTCGGCGCAGGGATCGGTTCGCATGATGGCGTATGGGAGTGCCCTGATCTGTTCCCGCTGGCCGTGGATGGAGATGCGAGCCAGGAGAAATGGGTGATGCTCGTCAGCATTGGTGCAGATCCGGCCTTCAAAGAAGGCTCCAGAACGCAATACTTCACCGGAGATTTTGATGGCATTACATTTGTTCCTGATGAAGCTTCCCATACCGTTCGCTGGCTTGATCATGGTCGGGATAACTACGCAGGGGTCAGTTGGTCCGACATTCCGGCCGAAGACGGCAGACGTCTGTTTATGGGCTGGATGAGCAACTGGATGTATGCCAATCAGACACCAACCGAAGCATACCGCGGCGCGATGACCATTGCGAGAGAGCTGACATTGGAGAAAAGGGACGGAGAAGTCCTGCTGGTTCAGCGTCCTGTACGCGAGCTGGAGCACGCACGCACGCCAGTACTGTCCTTACAGAATACTTCTATTAGACAAGTGAGTGAGCAGTTGAACACCTTGGGCCTTGTAAACTATGAGATTCATGCGGAATGGCCTTCTGATCAATCTGTTCAATTTGCATTACGAAGTGGTGCGGACAATGAAACTCTCATCGGCGTGGACGTTCGTCAGAATGAGGTATATGTTGATCGCAGTCGATCGGGTATTATCGATTTTCATGAACATTTCCTGGGTCGCCATGCAGCTGGATTAAAAGCAGTGGACGGCAACCAACATCTGCGTATCTTTGTGGATTACTCATCCGTAGAGGTATTTGCCAATGACGGTCAAGCGGTGATTACCGATCTGATCTATCCGGATGCGGGTTCTGAGGGAATCTCTGTTCAGTCCGAAAATAAGGATGTAGTATTTGCTTCGCTTCATATCTACGAGCTATCCCCTATCCGAGCTGAAGTCCAATTGAAATGAGCACTAGGGGGACAGCAAGATGCGTATAGGAGCAATAGAAGCCGGTGGAACAAAGTTTGTATGTGGTGTAGGTAATGAGCGAGGGGGAATTGAAGATTGGTGCAGCTTTCCAACGGAACATCCAGAGACCACACTGGCGAAGGTTATTGACTATTTCAGGGATAAAGGAGTAGCCGCAATCGGAATCGGCTCCTTTGGTCCGATTGATCTGCAACCGGATAGCCCCACCTGTGGTTACATTACAACAACGCCCAAGCCAGGGTGGGGAAACTGTAATGTTATTGGAACCTTGAAGCGCGAATTCCCGATTCCCTTCGGATGGGATACGGATGTGAATGCAGCGGCCCTTGGAGAAGTCACTTGGGGAGCAGCAAAGGGATTGGAAAACTGTGTGTATTATACAATCGGCACAGGTGTTGGGATTGGACTTGTAGCGGGAGGTAAACGTGTGCATGGATTGCTGCACCCAGAGGGTGGGCACATCCGGACGAGACGGCACCCGGAGGATCATTTTGCCGGATTATGTCCGTATCATGGCGATTGCTTGGAGGGCATGGCTGCGGGGCCAGCCATTCAAGCCCGTTGGCAGAGCCCTGGCAGCGAACTGCCGGCAGACCACCCTGCCTGGGAGATCGAATCCTTTTACATTGCGGAGTCCATCACGACAGCCATTCTGCTTCATTCCCCGCAAAAGGTCATCTTGGGCGGAGGGGTGATGCAGCAAAGTCATCTGTTCCCCATGATCCGGGAGCGGGTTGTACGAAATCTGAATGGTTATGTGAATGCAGCCTCAATAACGCAACATATCGATCAATATATTGTCCAGCCGGGATTGGGCCAGCACGCAGGACTATGCGGTGCGCTTGCATTGGGTTTAGAGGCATTGCAGCAACATCCAACGTCGGCTTTATAATTTCTTATATTAATAATGTCCCAGAAGGGACGGATGCAGGTTCACTTGGCTATGTGACCTCACCGTCCTTTGTGGGATTTTTGTCTCATTTACTACAAGAAAAAGTACGCCACGGTTCAAGGCGGATCAGGAAAAGGTGATGCTCAGTCGTTTTGAGTTTCATCCAGAGAACGAGTATCAAAATTGGGTTTTTAAGCAAGAATAATAGAGAAAAGAGATACAGGTAACGCTAAGCACGCTCACGGTGAATATTTACGAATTGTTTTCGCTAGTTTATACCTATCGTTCGCTTTTATGTGTTATTTGCATGTTAACTATATCTTTTGGGTTGCCTAAAATCGTAGATATATGTATAATCAATCGTGTTAACACGTCGAACGTACGGTAGTAAATGATGTGGGTGAGTTCATGGAACTGCTGGACAGCAATGAGAGCAAGAAGAAGATGTGCCAGTATTATAACGAAATTTCGAAGGAACTGTTCGGCTTTGGGACCACTCTCCTGAGAGTGACCATTGATCAGAACATTGTAACCTTCTACGCGAAGCACCGACGTTCACCGCGCTCTGACGCCCTGGAAGGGGAGGCCCCCGGCTTGAAGCTGGAAGTGGACTTCCGCATGTCTGTCTTGTATAAGAAGAAATTCAGGGAGAAGTTGGAGCAGCACATGGGTTTGCCAATCGAAGCTGTATTACGGGATTACGATGCGTCCACGCAGTGGGCCATCACGAATGTGATATTGGAACAAGCATAGGATGGATCGACAGGTTCGATGCATGCGGTGCGAACGATTCTAATTCATCATTCGGATTCCAAACAATTTCATATGATGGCGTCTGACTTCGGATTGATTCTGAAGCAGAAACCGATGATGTACCGGCAGCGGGTGTCGCTTTCCTTTGTTTACGAAGAAAAGTGTTCTTGTTTATACAAGAATGCTTTTCTTTTTGTTTTTTTAAGTTGAACTAGCCCTAAATAACGCATGTACCCTTCGAAAATCAGAAGACCTTCCGATCGCTGTTATCCCCAGATTTCTTTTATTCCCTTTAATAAAGGTAGAAATCTTGTGATAGCTTATGCTTTCGAAGAAGCTTTCTTTCAGAAAGCTTTTAGGCGAACACTTCGTTTCTCCAGGTTCTTTCTGTTTTCTAGGTGAAATGCGTTATCAAGCTAGTTCAACTTAATGGTTTGGGTTGTTAAATCACACATATCAGGGGGAATCAGATCATGATGAAAAAGTGGATTAGCGGTTTGGCGGCAGTGGCAATGACATCGGTATTACTTGCAGGTTGCGGCAGCAGCACAGAGAACGCAACAGGCGGATCAGGCAGCGGAGGCACGGCGCCAACTAAGCTGGTCATCTCCACTTGGGGGTTCTCGGAAGATTTCTTCAATGAAGAAGTATTTGGTCCATTTGAAAAAGAACATAATGTAGACATCGTGCTTGAAGTGGGTAACAACGCTGAGCGTTTGAACAAAATCCGCCAAGGTACATCCAATGTGGATGTGATCTATTTGTCCGATTACTATGCACAGCAAGGTATTGATGAAGGTTTGTTTGAGAAAATCGACCGCTCCAAAATTCCGAATGTGAATGATATTTATGATATTGCCAAAGCACCGCTTGGCGAAGATTACGGCCCGGCCTATACGGTTGGACAGCTCGGAATCGCTTATAATCCAGACCTCGTTAACAAAGAAGTCACTTCATGGGCAGATCTGTGGGACCCGGCGTTTGCGGGTAACCTGACCATTCCGAATATTACGGCAACAGCAGGCCCAATGGTATTGGATGCAGCTTCCCGTGTAGCCGGAAACGAAACGTTTAATGAAGATGCAGCATTTGCGGAACTGAAAAAATTAAGCAGCAACGTTGTTAAATTCTACACGCAAACTTCCGAATTCGTGAACATGTTCTCCCAAGAAGAGATTGCGGGCGGACCGATTATGGAAATGTACTTCAAAGACCTGAAAGCTGCAGTTCCAAATGCGAAGTTTGTTACACCTAGCGAAGGTGCATATGCAGTCATGAATACGATCAATGTCGTGAAAGGCAGTAAGAACAAAGAACTCGCCGAAGAATTCATCAACTGGCAGTTGAGCCAGGATGTACAAACCAAATCCGCCAAAGCTAAAGTGGATTCCCCGGTAAATACGAAGGTTGAATTGAATGCCGAAGAAGCTGAAGGCGTAACATATGGTGCGGACGTAGTTGGCAAGCTGAACAAGCTGGATATGGAATTTGTGAATCAACAGGCTAAAGCATGGACAGATCGTTGGAACCGTGAGATTGCACAGTAAGCATATTTAGCATTAGAACGATATGATTTAGAAGTGGTATAGATTGTGCTCCACAAACAAATTTGCAGCAAGCAATCATTGAACGACAGAGGAGTTGGGAATGTATGAGTGAAACAGGAAATCGCATCATTCTGGATGTGGATACCGGTATTGATGACGCGCTGGCGATCTTGCTGGCCGTCAAGAGTCGGAAGCTGGACATTCTCGGAATTACCACGGTCTGTGGGAACGTATCGCTTCAGCAGGCAACGGATAATACATGCAAAATTCTCGAGCTGGCGGGAGCACCCTCCATTCCGGTCATTGCCGGAGCGGCTGGGCCACTCACACGCAAGTCTCACTATGAGCACCGGGTACATGGACAAGATGGATTGGGTGGTGCGCTGCCCGATCCGGCCGTGTCCAAGCAGGCGGATGAAGGTTTTGCCCCGGAATTTATCGTTGAACAAGCGAAGTTGTACCCAGGCGAACTAACACTAATCATGACCGCGCCATTAACGAATCTGGCGCTTGCGTTAATGAAGTGTCCTGAACTACCTACATTATTGAAGGAAGTCATCTTCATGGGTGGCGTCGTTCGTGGACATGGCAATGTTACACCTACTGCGGAGTACAACACGTACGCCGATCCCGAAGCCGCACGCATTGTATTGCATGCAGGTTTCGAGAAGCTTACGCAGGTGGGCTTGGATGTTACCCGCCAAACGCTGCTGAATGAAAAAGCCATCGGACGATTAACTGATCCGGTGTTGCGCGATTACGTGACACAGAGCACGGAGATTTACATCAAGCGGTATGAAGAAATGAACGGCATACGCGCCTGTGCCCTGCATGATCCACTGGCCGTTGGTGTCGCTCTTGCCCCGGAACTGGTTGGACGCAAATCGTATTACGTTGATGTAGAGACGGCCAGCCGTTTGTGCGATGGTCAGATGGTATGTGACTTCCAAAACCGTTTGGGTGAACAACCCAACACACTGGTATGCGAAACGGTAGATGCCGAAGCATTCCTAGAACTGTTTATTAACGCATTAAATTCTTAAATTGCTAGACCCAATAAGATATTTATACGATTGCGGAGAGTGCAGAACCGATCTGGAGAAGCGAAGCGTTCCCCTTTATCCCCCGATTTTCTCCATTGATAAGGAATCAGAAAAATCGGGGGATAACAGGGATCGAAGGACGGTACTGCAATCGGAGTATCCGAGTATAAATCTCTAATTCTTATGTCAGGAGTACCGCGATGAAGAAATCAGTATACTGGCTATTGCTGCCGGGATTTGTGTTTTTGGCGGCATTTATGATCATTCCGATTGTCCTGACGATCGGATCGACGTTTTTTCAAGAAAACTCCTTCACGTTTGAAGGATACATGCATTTTTTCAGAGACCCTTACTTTTTGAAAATATTGCTTACGACGCT
Source organism: Paenibacillus sp. MDV22-iso6 (assembly GCF_058408365.1). NCBI lineage: Bacteria > Bacillati > Bacillota > Bacilli > Caryophanales > Paenibacillaceae > Paenibacillus > Paenibacillus sp. MDV22-iso6. The sequence goes on from NZ_JBZVDZ010000003.1 coordinate 337,225, forward strand.
GCAGGTCAGCGTGGTCACCACCATCGTCTGCGTGGTGCTCGGATTCCCGACAGCTTATTATATTTCACAGAAAGCGCCGCGTCGCAAAGGAATTCTGCTCGCGCTGGCAATCTTCCCGCTGCTTACGAGCCCGGTTGTGCGCTCGTTTAGCTGGATGATTATTCTGGGACGCAAAGGGCTGATTAACAACGCCCTTGTTGGGCTTGGTATCGTGGACAAGCCGCTGGATATTCTTTATACGCCGGCAGCCATGATGATTGGTTTGGCCCATCTGTTCCTGCCACTTATGATCATTTCCCTGGTCGGTGTGCTTGAGAACATCGATGGTGATCTGCTCAAGGCAGCACAGAGTTTGGGTGCATCCCGCTTCACGGCATTTCGCCGGGTGGTGTTCCCGCTGGCTGTGCCAGGGCTTGTTATCGGAGCCGTACTTGTTTTTGTCGGAAGCCTGACGGCTTATACAACGCCTGCACTATTGGGAGGCAAACAGCGTGTAATTGCGACGTTCCTCTATCAGAACGCCATGACCCTGAACGACTGGTATCTGGCCTCGGTCGTTGCTGCGATTATGATTGTCATTACGTTTGTCGTGGTCGGTGTCATGAACAAAATGGCCAAAACTTTAAATCCGAAGGGGTAGACATATGCGGGAGAAACATATCGGGCTGGGCCTGTTCAGTCTGCTGGTCTTTATCTTTCTGCTGGGCCCGCTTCTGATCATCTCGGTGACTTCGTTTGAACCGGGGACGGTACTCAAATTTCCGCCGGAGGGCTTTTCCCTCCGCTGGTACGAGAATATTTTCAACACAGGCGGTTTCCTCCGCACGTTCCAGACGTCCATCATCATTTCCCTGCTGGGGAATTTGCTGGCGCTGTTGCTCGGGGTTCCAGCTGCGTACGCACTTAGTCGTTATGATTTCAAGGGCAAGTCCGTGCTGAATGCATTGTTCTTGTCTCCGGTACTCATTCCGGGAATCGTGCTTGGTTTTACATTGATGAAATACCTCATCGTGATCTATCATCTGCCGATGTATTTGGGTTTGCTGATCGGTCACACGATTATTATGCTTCCATTTATCATTCGCGTTATCGCATCGAGTCTGTCGAGCTTTGACTTTGCGGTAGAAGAAGCAGCCCTGAGTCTCGGCGCGGGACGGGTAAGAACGTTCTTCCAGATCGTGCTGCCTAACATTCGCTCAGGAATTCTCGCGGCGGTGCTGATTGCCTTTTTGGAATCGTTCAACAACGTGGACATTTCCGTGTTTATGACCGGACCAGGGGTAAGCACATTGCCTATTCAGATGCTGACCTATGTAGAAAATTATTTTGACCCAACCATTGCAGCCATTTCCGTGCTTTTGATGGTATTAACTGGACTTTTAATGTTCGTGATCGAACGGATCATGGGCGGATTCTCATACTTTACTAAACGTTAATTGGAGGCGCAGAACGCTATGGCATTGCTGACATTGGATCGCGTATCGGTGGCTTACGATAACCAGACGATCCTGAAGGATTTTCAATTGGAGCTGGAAAAAGGTAAGCTGCTCTCCCTGCTCGGACCGAGCGGTTGCGGCAAAACAACTACGCTGCGCCTCATCGCCGGATTCCTGGAAGCAACACAGGGCAAGTTTATGTTCGGCGGCAAGGATTATACGAAGGTTCCGGTAAACAAGCGGAATTTCGGATTTGTATTTCAGAGTTATGCGCTGTTCCCGCATCTGTCTGTCTATGACAACGTGGCCTTCGGCCTGCGGATGCGCAAGGTAAAAGACAAGGATATTTCTTCACGCGTAATGCGCATCCTTGAAGTGGTGAACCTGAACGGCTTCGAGAAACGCTTCCCGCAGGAACTGTCCGGTGGACAGCGTCAGCGTGTGGCGATTGCCCGCGCACTCGTCATTGAACCGGATTTGCTGTTGTTTGATGAACCGCTCAGTAACCTGGATGCCAACCTGCGGCTGAATATGCGGGTGGAGATCCGCCGGATTCAGCAGGAACTGGGCATTACGACGCTTTATGTCTCTCATGATCAGGAGGAGTGCTTCTCCATCTCGGATCAGGTAGCGATTATGAACAAAGGCGTTGTCGAGCAGCTCGACCGCCCGGAGACGATTTTTAAATACCCGGCCACAGAATTTGTAGCCCAATTTATCGGCTTCCACAATTTTATTGAATTCGCAGAGCGCAGTGATGCAGGAGAGGTGATCACGCTGAAAGCGGGTGGTCGTTTGTTCACGGCAACAGCGCATCCCGGAACAGCACGTCCCGGTGCACGCAAAGGTGCGATTCGTCCGGATGATCTGATGGTTAGCGGAGATACCTCTGGGGACATGGCAAATGCTTTGCCAGGGATTATCAAAGTAAGCACGTATCTTGGACGCAGTTATCAGTACGTCATTGAGACAGAACTTGGCGACTTCACAGCCAATCAGGAGATGGAGACACCTTATCTCAGCGGACAGCGGGTTAATCTGATTTTCCCGCAGGATAAACTTGTCCTTGTGGAATAGCCGCAGGAAGCAGAAGCAGCAAAAGAGGCATTTATCAGCTGAATCCAGAGCAATATAGCTAGTTGTAACTGCTGCTCTGGATCGCTGTAAGATGCTCATGAAGAAGGAGATTATGCCCCATGCGTGCAGATCAACTAATTAAGAATGTACATGTGTATAACAGTTATTATAAACGATTCGAAATGAACAACGTGGCTGTACTGGACGGTAGATTTATGTATGTTGGTCCAGGTGGACCGGAGATGATTGAAGCCGATGAAGTGATTGATGCACGCGGACGTTACATGATTCCGGGCCTTATTGATATTCATCTGCACATTGAGAGTACGATGGTGACACCGGCAACCTTTTCCCATGGCCTGATCCGCTGCGGGGTAACGTCCATTGTGGCGGAACCGCATGAGATGGCGAATGTGTTTGGGCTGGAAGGTGTGCAGGAGATGATGTCGGCCAGTCGTGAGACAACGGTGGACATGTTTTACGCCATCCCAAGCTCCGTTCCGGCGACTCCCATGGAAACAACAGGTGGTTCAATTGAAATCGAAGACATGGATGTGCTGCTCGCTACTGGAGAGATCATCTGTCTGGGTGAGATCATGAACTATGTGGACGTCATCCGTGATCCGGAATGCAAGACCAATCAGATTCTTCAGCATATTCGCAAAAACTATCCAGATCTTGTGATCGAAGGTCATACACCGAAATTGCTTGGGCTGGATCTGCACCGACTGATCTATGCGGGCATCGATTCCGATCATACGCATCAGAGCATTGAGGGCTTGCAGGCGCGAATTGCGGCAGGTATGTTCATTGAAATTCAGGAAAAATCGATGACGCCAGAAGTCATGGAATACCTGATTCAGCATGATGTCGCTCAGCATTTCTGCTTCGTAACAGACGATGTTATGCCAGATTCGCTAGTGGAACGAGGACATCTGGATCATATCGTGCGTAAAGCCATTCGGATGGGGATGCGCCCCGAAGATGCGATTTACGCTGCAACCTCAACCCCTGCATCCCGGATGAAAATGACCGATCGCGGTAGCATTGCCCCAGGCAAAGTGGCGGACTATGTGCTGCTGTCCAACTTAGATACACTTGCAGTAGAGCAGGTATACAAAAATGGCCGTAAAGCTTATGACGACTACGAACCGTACAAGCAGGACCGAATTAGTGGACAGTTCCCGCCTCACTTTTACCAAAGCGTGCAATTGGATCTGCTGGGAGCCGAGGATTTTGCAATCCGTTTGTCTGATCCGAAGGTGAACGGGCAAAGTCAAGCATCTGACTCAGACACGCAGTTATCTGAAAATGGTTTAAACAACTGCCGGGTTATGATGGTGAAGGATGGTTCAACCTTTGTGGAAGAACATATCGCACAGGTTCAGGCTGCTAATGGTGAACTTCTCTGGGAAGAGAGTGGATATGGACAGATTGCGACCTTTGAACGTTATGGTGTGAACGGTAACCGAGCACATGGTTTGATTGGTGGAGACACGATCAAGCGTGGTGCCATTGCAACAACATATTCACATGATAACCACAACCTATTGGTCGTAGGGCGCAATCGTGAAGATATGATCTTAGCAGCTAACACGGTAATTTCGAGCCAGGGTGGGTTCTGTGTGGTGGAAGACGGCAAAGTGTTGTCCCATCTCGAACTTCCTGTGGGTGGTATATTGACGGAGGAACCGCTGGCAGTAGTATCACACCAAGTGAAAGAGCTGCGTGCAGCGATGTTGTCTCTTGGTTATGTGCACTATAACCCAATCATGTCCATCAGTACCCATTCCCTTGCGGTAAGTCCGGCTCTGAAAATTACGGATCACGGCCTGATTGATGTGAATGCAGGCAAGGTTGTACCGTTGATACTTTAATTGGAATACACATAATTCGTGAAGTATCTCTCAATTAGATGATTGATCGCGGAATACTGTAAATAAGTTAAAGTGAAGAATTAGAAAAAGGTAGGTATACTGTAGAGAAAGAATACAGTGCACCTACCTTTTTTTTGAAGCTCATTTATGGCAACGATAACATTTATATTGTCGATGGGGATTATCAATGCGTCTTCATTTTCTTGAGAGTTGCTGCATAGTACACTGATCTTATGGCACAACTGATCATAGGACCCATGAGTATTAAGTTGCTGTATGTTGGAACAGTAGTGTAACTATAATGGATATAAATTAGCACTGATGTCGAAACAACAAAAAGGAAGAGATTTAACACTAAGTTGTATACTTTTCGCTTGTGTTCTTTGGGATATAAGGAGAATGCCATTTAATCTACCTCCTTGCAATATTCGTTATAGAAATATGCTAGCATTTATCAGGATTTATTTCCACATTATTGTAATTATTAATTAAATTTTATGAGATCGAATAAGGGAGATCCATCATGTTATCTAACGACAACGCCCCAAAAGCTATATTTTTCGACGTAGACGATACCTTGTATGACCACTTGCAGCCGCTTTGTGGCGCTTTACAGCAAGTTCTTGGTTTATCAGATGAGTTCCCATATGGGGAGGCATACCATCGCTTCCGTTATTATAGCGACTGGCTGTCTGCCCAAGAAGACTTGTCTGCTGTACCGGAACCGGAAGCGGTGGAACGGATGCGTCATCGCAGATTTGAGCTAACCATGGCGGAATTTGGACATCCTCTACAGCCGGGGCAGGCTGAAGAACTGCAAGCAGAGTATTTGAGTAGACAGTTTCAGATCCAGCCCTTTGAGGGAGTATATGAGCTTATTCGAAGACTTCTTGCAGAAGGGCATATGGTAGGGTTAATTACCAACGGAGAAGGAAAGCATCAGCAGCGGAAGCTCGAAGCACTGGATGTATTCAGCCTTATTCCCGAGGAACGGATCTTCATATCGGGTACCCTTGGTTACGCCAAGCCGGATCGCAGATTGTTTGAGCATGTAAGCAGGCAGACGGGATCGGATTCCGACGCCAGTTATTATATCGGCGATTCCTGGCGCAATGATGTTGTCGGTGCAGTGGATGCCGGATGGAAAGTGATCTGGTTCAACCATCGTGATGCTTTGCCAGAATCAGAGCATCAGCCTCATCACGTTGCGGGTAGTTATGAAGAGGTAAGCCGTATCCTTACATCCGAGTTGATTCAACAATAAAGCGTGCGCTATGTGCGTTGGTGCAGTCCTGATCCTCAATGAGGATTAGGGCTATTTTTTTATATGTGACGTGAGGATTGTCATTGTACACCGGCGAAAATCGAGGTATAGATACTAAGTGTAAGAGGTGTTAAAAGCGGTCTTCTCACACTGTCCAAACATGAAGCGTAGCTTCATGGAATCTTCATTCGAAAGAGTAGGCTAAAGCCTTCACAAAGGATAAGGGCAGTGCTATAATTAAAACAAGATTTAGATTAAGTCTAAATTAAATAAACGAAAGAAAGTTAAGTTACGTTATCAAAATCAAAACTATATCGTATTCGAGAGGGGATAAATTCCATGAGCACAATCCAAACTAGAAATAATACTTTTGCAAACCATGCCACTGAACTTCAAGAGGTCCTGAACCGCCAGATCGCAGGTTGGTCTGTACTGTACACCAAATTGCACCACTTCCACTGGTATGTGAAAGGTCCTCATTTCTTCACTCTGCATGCTAAATTCGAAGAGTTGTATAACTTGGCTACGGCGAATATGGACGAAGCCGCAGAACGTCTATTGGCGATTGGTGGACGTCCGGTCGCAACGATGGCTGAACAAGTGCGGTTGTCACCTGTTGAGGAAGCACAGGGACAGTTGTCGGCTGAAAAAATGGTAGAAACCGTAGTTACTGATCTGCAAGCGATGGTGGGTGTAATTAACGAGGGTATTCAAGCAGCTGGCGAAGCTGAGGATAATGCAACTGAAGATATGTTGATTGGATTCACTGCTGCATTGGATAAAGAGGTCTGGATGTTAAACGCATTTCTGGGCAAATAAGCTAAGTTACCCTGCATCCTGAACAACGATATGTAGAGTCCGTGAACAAAGTGCCCGTTCGCTTACAAATCCGGTGTGCTTGCCGTATAATGATGGCATTCAAGATGTATAGATTGGTGGAGTGAATAATGCGGACAGACCTGGAAGAACTGCGGGATGAAGCTGAACGGTTTATATATAGATGTTATGAAGAGCTGGGCCATTCGCGTGAAGACGCGCAGGCCCGGCTTGTTGCAGTTTTGAACGAGATTGAGCACACAGGCACATATGTGCATACTGCGGATGAACTGGAGCATGGCTGTAAAATGGCATGGCGGAACAGCAATCGCTGCATCGGGCGGCTATTCTGGGATAAACTGCGCATCGTTGATGCACGTCATGCAGATACGGTTGGAACGGCAGCGGATGCTGTGATGACGCACATCAGAGCGGCTTCCAACAAAGGGAAGATTATTCCCATGATTACGATTCTTCCACCTGATGGACCGAAGGGAGCCCCTGTGCGAATTTGGAATCACCAGTTAATCCGTTATGCCGGATATGAGACGACGGAAGGCATTGTAGGTGATCCTGCCTCCGTTGAGCTAACGAAGACAGCAATGTCGCTTGGCTGGCTGGGGGAAGGCACGCCTTATGATGTGCTTCCATTGATTATCCAGGCTAAGGGGCAAGCTCCAGAGTGGTATCCTGTGCCCAAGGAAGACATCGTGGAAGTGAGGATCGAACACCCGGAGCGTCCTGAGATTGCTGAACTGGACATGCGCTGGTACGGTGTACCGATGATTGCCGATATGCGGCTGGAGATTGGCGGCATATCCTACCCGGCAGCACCATTCAACGGCTGGTATATGGGCACTGAGATTGGCGCACGCAATCTGGCAGATACGTTTCGGTATAATAAACTACCAGCGGTAGCGGCAGCACTTGGCTTGAATACTTCGAGTGAAACGACGTTGTGGAAGGATCGGGCTCTGGTAGAGCTGAATGTAGCGGTGCTGCATTCGTTCAAGAAAGCAGGCGTTAGCATTGTGGATCACCACACAGCGGCAGCGCAATTTGCCTTGTTTGAGCAGCGGGAAGAGAAGGCCGGGCGCGAACTGACAGGCGATTGGGTCTGGCTGATTCCGCCGGTGTCGCCGGCAACGACGCATATTTTCCACAGTTCCTATCGCAATGAGATTGTGAAACCTAACTTTTTCTATGGAGATCATTCTTACACATTGGATTCAGAGAAATCGGAAGCTGAACGAATGGACAGGGAAAAACAACAACCCGAGGGGGATCAGCAGCCTCATGCTGAGAACCCACCAATGAAATGCCCGTTTGCACACTGATGTGTGAACGGGTTGTTTTTTTTCTGTTTTTTCATCAAAGCACGAGCTCTAAAATAGGAAATAAATCTGAATATTATTTCTCTATATGGGAATTAATTGAACTCCTATAATAAGGATCATGACTTAATATAGGAGGGTTACCCATGCACGGAGTTTGAAGGTGAGTTGAAGCCCGATGGGGTGGAAGTTCTTGAAGCAAAGTTTTACAAGCCGACGGAATTGCCTGAGAACACAGACCCTTATTTGAAAAATAAAATCAAAGAAAATGCACTACATATCGCAACTTTATTAGGAATAAATAAATGAATGGAGGCTGCCCACAGATGTGGGCAGTCTTGTGCGTCTACACTCGTTTCGATCTGTAACGGCTGCGCATCACTGCCTGAACGGCAATTGCAGCAGCAATGAGAAGCAGATTGAACACAAACACGGTATACAGCGATCCACGCTCCACAAGCAGCGCAGCCACCAGAGGCGATACGATGGAACCGATCTCTGCCACAGAGACAATTTTGCCGATGACGGAGCTCCTACCCTCGTCCGGGATATGATCCCCGATATGAGCAAAGAACGAATCCATGTAACATGCACCGCCTACGCCACCGATCAGCATGCCCACGTAAACCAGCACATACGAAGATGTGCTCAGAAAAACGACCACTTCGATACCAATCATCAGCATGCCGAACATGCAGAGCAGCAGACGATCACCCATCCGATCAGACAGGTAACCGGCTATCGGAGCAGCCGCGAGTGTAGAAATACCAACGACGGTAAAGGCAAGACTGATCGCAAACGGGTCCCACTGCATGATATGAGCTGCATACAATGCAAAATAAGTCAGAAACACGGCATAAGCACTCATCTCTAGGAAATGAACCGTACCGTAGCCAATCAGTTGCTGCCGCCGGGTAAGTCCGGTGGACGGTTCAGGAGTGATTGGGCTAGGAGTAGCGTTTACTGGAGAAACTGTATAATCGGCAGGCGTTTGCGTTGGTTTGGCATGCGTTGGAGACTCGCTTAAGTCGTGGCCGTCCGCCACATTTTCAGATACAGGATTGGGCTTTGCTGCTGTCTTCATCCCCATTGCTGCAACCACAGCCATCAGGCAGCACACGGTAACGAGTAAAAAAGGCACCGATAAAGGCCAATGCAACGAGAGCCAGCCGCTGATGACCGGACCCAGCACCATGCCCCCGCCTTCACTGCTGCTGATGTAACCGTTGTACAGCCCCCGGTTGTCGACATTCCCCTCATCCCCGATGATGGAACGCACGACGACTGTAAGTCCGGTAGAAGCGAGCCCTTGCAGCAGCCGCAGCAGACCGAATACGAGCGCCGCAGAAGATACAGCGAAACCGCCCATACAAACAGCGAGCAGCAGCAGCATGGCAATAAGTGCCCGCTTGCCCCCAATTTTTCGATAGAGTGCCGCAGCGGGCACCCCGCCAATCACTTTACCGACATAAAAGAGTGCAAAAATAACCCCCATCATCCAGCCGGACAGGCCGAATTCCTCAATAAACAAAGGGAACAGGGGCAGGATCATGAAACCGCCCATCTGACTCAGAAAACAAATGATCATCAGCAAAGGCAGGTTACGACGAATATCCACGAACAGGACTCCTTTCACATGACTTGATTCCGAAATCCTCATGAAATCGCTCTACATGGATGCGTAGATATCGACATATACCCGTAATGTATGCTGTATTTGTGAGAATAAGAAGAAATAACACATGGCGTTTACATCAAAACCATTGCGGATATAGCTGAATCATATATAATAGATGGGATTTGTAATGAAGCATGCATGAAAAGAAGTGTACAGGCTCAAGGTATACCTCAAGTTTAAAGGGGGCGAAATGAAGCATGTCAGAACAACAACCGATTATCCGGTTCGACCGGGTGACCCAGCAATACGATCAGGATGAAGCCGTATTGAAGGAGGTCAGCTTCGAGATTGAGCGGGGTAAATTTTATACGCTACTCGGCCCGTCAGGCTGCGGGAAAACAACGATATTGCGCCTGATCGCCGGCTTTGCGGAGCCGACACAGGGCAGTATTTATTTTAACGGAGCACTGATTAACCAAGTGCCGGCTCACCAGCGGCAGGTGAATACCGTATTTCAGGATTATGCGTTATTTCCACATTTAAACGTATTTGAGAACGTAGCTTTTGGTTTGCGGATCAAAAAAATGAAAACCGCTGAAATTCAAGGCAAAGTGCTGGAAGCACTCAAGTTCGTCAATCTCTCTGGCTATGAAAACCGTGAAATTGGCGAGATGTCTGGCGGACAACGGCAGCGTGTCGCCATTGCGCGGGCGATTGTGAATGAACCCGAGATTTTGCTGCTGGACGAGCCGCTCTCGGCGCTCGATCTGAAACTGCGGACAGAAATGCAGTATGAACTGCGTGAGCTGCAACAGCGATTGGGCATTACGTTTATTTTTGTCACGCATGATCAGGAAGAAGCCTTAGCGATGTCAGATGAGATCTTTGTCCTGAACGGCGGCGTCATTCAACAGAGCGGAACACCGAATGATATCTATGATGAGCCGATTAACCGTTTTGTGGCGGACTTTATTGGTGAATCGAACATTGTATCCGGCAAAATGAAGCAAGATTTTGTGGTGGAATTCGCTGGCGCAGAGTACGAGTGTGTCGATCAGGGTTTGCAGCGGGACGAGCCTGTAGAGATTGTGATCCGTCCAGAGGATATGGAGATTACAACCGAGGAACAGGGCAAGATGCAGGTCAACGTGGACTCCCAGCTGTTCCGTGGGGTGCACTACGAGATATCCACATACGATGATGCGGGTAATGAGTGGCTGGTGCATTCCACGAAGAAAGCCGTCGTAGGCGCTCGTATTGGACTGTATTTTGACCCGGAAGCCATCCACGTCATGCGCTTTAATGAGACGGAAGAAGAGTTCGATAAACGTCTGGAAGCCTATCAAGAGGCCGTTCATGCAGACTAAGGCGAGTACACGCAATGCGTATCTGATTCCATATGTATTATGGATGGTGTTGTTTGTAGTTGCTCCGGTTCTGCTGGTGGTGTATTACTCGTTCTTCGATGTGGAAGGTAATTTCACGCTGGGTAACTACGCTCGGTTCTTTACACCTGTGTACATGCAGATGACCCTGAGCTCGTTCTGGTATGCATTTCTGATCACGGTGTTCTCGCTGTTGGTCTCGTATCCGACGGCGTATCTACTGACTCGTACGAAGCACAAGCAGCTGTGGCTGCTGCTTATAATTTTGCCAAGCTGGATCAATCTGTTGTTAAAAGCGTACGCCTTTATCGGCCTGTTCGGCACGTATGGCTTGACCAATTCCTTACTGGAAGTGGTGGGTATTGGCACGCAACAGATTTTGTTCACCGATTTCAGTTTTATCTTTGTCTCGGTGTACATCTTCATTCCATTCATGATCTTGCCGATCTTCAACGCGTTGGAAGAGATGAATCCTTCGCTGATCTATGCGGCCCGGGATCTTGGGGCATCGTCATGGCTGACGTTCCGCCGGGTTATCTTCCCGTTGACGCTCAGCGGAGTGAAATCCGGCTGTCAGGCCGTATTTATTCCGGCGCTATCTTTGTTCATGATTACCCGCCTTATTGCGGGGAACCGGGTAATTACGCTGGGAACAGCGATTGAGCAGCATTTTCTCGTCACCCAGGACTGGGGGATGGGTTCGACGATTGCCGTCTTTTTGATTATTGCGATGGCGATCATTATGTTCCTGACTGGATCAGGCAAGAAGGAGGTGCGTAATGGGAAGAAACGGAAAGCTGTCTAACGTCTATCTGGCCGTTGTATTCGCCATACTGTACGCACCGATTGCGTATCTGATCTTCTATTCCTTCAACAGTGGCGGGCATATGCGCGGTTTCGAAGGATTTACATTGAAATGGTACAGGGAAGTATTTGCCGATACCCGGCTGCTGATCATTGTACTCAATACGTTCATTATTGCGCTCCTGTCCTCTGCGATCTCGACGATGCTCGGTGTGGCAGGGGCACTGGCGATCTACCATGTGCGGCGCAAACGGACCAAGAATACGTTGCTGTCACTCAATAACGTGCTGATCGTTAGTCCGGATGTCATCATTGGTGCATCCTTTCTGATTCTATTCACCATGATTGGCATCAAGCTTGGATTCACTTCGGTATTGTTGTCTCATATCGCATTCAGCGTGCCGATTGTAGTAATTATGGTACTGCCAAAGCTTCAGGAGATGAGCCCGACATTGATGGATGCGGCGCGCGATCTGGGTGCTGGATCATGGCAGATCCTAACTCGTGTCGTGCTTCCATACGTTAAACCGGGTATTTTTGCCGGATTCTTCATGGCATTGACTTACTCGCTTGATGACTTTGCGGTAACATTCTTTGTCACGGGTAACGGATACTCCACACTCTCTGTGGAGATTTATTCAAGAGCAAGGCAGGGTGTGTCATTGTCCATCAATGCGCTGTCCACGCTGCTGTTCCTGCTGACGGTGCTGCTGGTGGTTGGGTATTACTTCATTAACCGCCGTGCAACGCGAACGCCTGAGGGAAGGGGGCTGCGTCCATGAAGCAACTGGTTCGGACATTTGCGATTGTATTTGTGGCTGCCTTTGCCTTGATGATTCTCGCTTCGTATCTGAACAAGAGTCAGGGGTATTCCGGCGGCAACACGCTGACGATTTACAACTGGGGCGATTATATCGACCCTGATTTGCTGAAGGAATTTGAACAAGAGACCGGCATCAAGGTGATCTATCAGACGTTTGATTCGAACGAAGCGATGTTAACCAAGATTGAGCAGGGCGGAACGACGTTTGATGTGGCGATTCCTTCTGAGTATGCGATTAGCAAAATGAAAGAGGAAAACCTGCTCATTCCGCTGGATCACAGCAAGCTGCCCAATCTGAGCAACATCGACTCCCGGTTCATGGACCTATCCTTTGATGAGGGCAACAAGTACTCCATCCCTTACTTCTGGGGAACGGTGGGTATTGTGTACAATCCTGAACTGGTCGATGGGTTAACGTTTGAGAGCTGGAATGATCTGTGGGACCCACGTTTGAAAAATCAAATCCTGCTGCTCGACGGTGCCCGTGAAGTCATGGGCATGGGGCTGAACAGCCTCGGGTATTCGTTGAACGATACGAACGAAGATCATCTGCAGGAAGCTTTGAAGAAACTGTCCACCCTCACGCCTAACGTCAGAGCGATTGTCGGAGACGAGATCAAAATGCTGCTGGCAAACGAGGAAGCGGCGGTAGGACTCGTATGGTCCGGTGATGCGTCAGAAATTATGGATGAGAACGACAAGCTGGATTACGTGGTTCCGGAGGAAGGCTCGAACCTTTGGTTCGATAACATGGTCATTCCGAAGACCGCGAGTAATATTGAAGGTGCTCATCAGTTTATCAACTTCATGCTGGACCCTGATCATGCGGCTCGTAATACTGAATATGTAGGGTACTCTACACCGAACGCCGAGGCATTGAAGCTGCTGCCAGAGGATATTTCGGAGGATGAACGATTCTATCCAGATGAGACACTGACGGGTAAGCTGGAAGTGTACAATAATCTGGGCAAAAAAATGCTCTCGCATTATAACGATTTGTTCCTCGAATTTAAAATGCATAGCAAATAAAAGGTATTCGAGTGAGATGCACAGCGTCTCTCTAATTCATTAAAACTCCAATGGGAGTTAATAACCACCAATAGCGCGTGTACAGTTCGTTAGAATAAATAGGGGTGCAGCTCGTCATTTCAATTAAATGACGAGCTGCACCCCTACATTTTTACTCTGCCTCAGAGCAAATAGCTCAAGTGTTTTGTTCTATTTAGTTTACACGTTAACGGAGAGGACAGAACAAACTGAAGAAGCGAAGCGCTCGCCTTTATCTCCGGATTTTTCCCTTTATTAAAGGGGAATCAAGAAAATCTGGAGGTAACAGCGATCAAAAGTTGTTCTGTCATCGGAGTGGTCAAGTGGAAACAATCAGAAGTTTACATGCGCTTTTTGCGACCCACAATGATCCACGCCCCACCCATAATCAGCACAATCGCCAAGAATGGCTGGATAAAGGACAGACTGTTCAGCATCGTGCCAATCGACATGACGGCGAAGAATAACAGTGAGATAACCGTCAGAATGTTGATCGGAATCAGCAACCATTTGTTACGGCCACCGAACCAATACAATTCGAACAGACCTACCGCTACCGCAAGAATGAAGCCAGGCCACATCGTGCTCCAGTTACCAAAAAGCATGGCGATCTGGGAGACAACACCTACCGTAAGCAAGATGCCCCCGGGAACAAGTAATCCGATCCCTCGTCCAATCATGGAGAAGTACAGCCAGTGGAAGAATAAACCCAATGGAATTACAAATAGGGTGGGCCAGAACGTGGCAAAGATTGTACCTGGACCGAGTGAACCTCCCTGGTTCAAAATCAGGTACACGCCGAGCAAAATAAGCACAGGCGCAAGGATGGTGCGTTTAGCCATGATATCTCTCCTTTTCAATACAAGATCAATTCCCGAACGGTCATGGAGTATGTTTTCTCGTTATTCACAGCATACCATGAACCGCAAAAGGGTATCCTCGGTCTTTGGAGTTAAACTTCACCTAGACTAAAGTCTAGGTTCAAAACATGTAATCACTAATCCCCTTAGGAGGATTGGATTCGGGATTATTCAACTACGGGGCTGCATGGGCTGTTTGAGACTGGAACGGTATTGCCCGGGAGTCTGTCCCGTCCACTTTTTGAAGGCATTCTGAAACGCGCTTTGCTCCGAAAAATGTAAGGCATACGCAATATCCCCCACGGAATAGGTTCCCTTCTGCAAATATCGCAATGCCATTTCCTTGCGTACCTGAACGGATATCTCATGATACGTTGTATCTTCTTCACGCAATCGGCTCTGAAGTGTGCGAATGCTCACGCCCAGATACTCTGCGGTGTGTTGTAATGTGGGAAAGAAGGTTGGTAGGCTCTCCATCATCCATCGACTTACTTTGCCAGAGAAGGATTGAGATGAATGAAGCTCATCTTTGCTTTCCTGAGCCATGGTTTCAAAGACCTTCAGCATTCTTGCATCCGAATATAATACGGGCTGATCCAGAATGTCTTTGTGCATTCGCAGGAGTGTACGGGTAGCCCCGAATCGAGGCTCTATTCCGAACATGCCAACATAAGGAGATAGATCGCCTGAAGCATCGGGGGCTTGATGACTAAACTGAACCTCTTTTAACTCCACCCGGCGATTCGCCAGTTTGCTGATCAAATACATCATCGAGACAGCCATATCTTCCACACAATGACGGGACATCTGCTTCTCCGAATTTTGCAAAGACAATTGAAGGATCAAATCCGTTCCGGCTACTTTCCAATCCAGATTAAATCCACTATATAGAATGATGTTATATCGTTGATAAGCAGCGAGTGCATCTCCAATCGTCTTGGAATGCATCATGACGTAACCAGGAAGGCCAAGGTCCGCAAAGTCCAGCAGTTGTCCCTGGTTCAATCCAAAATACAGATCATCCGAGTATCTCGCAGCATACTGCATAATCCGTTCCAACTCTTCAACTGGAATACGTGCTTCCGGATTCTGCATAATAGCAGGATCTAAGCTGACGTACTCGAAAAACGCTTCGGATTCGTACCCTTTGTTCACCAGCGTCTTCATAATCGGATACAACATGGAAATGGACACACCGTGATTATGGTTGTTCATGCTACCCCCTTTTGCGCGAATCAGCAATGTTTTGGCGCCGTTGATCATTTGTTTATGTATGCGTTCATTCTATGCTTGTGATATGCCTGCTTCTTCGGCCTTCATGAACTTTATTATACAGGAGGAACAGATGTATGAAGTCAAATATTTTGGTAATTAATGGTCATCCCGATCCGCAAAGTTACTGCAAAGCACTGTCAGAAGCCTATATAAAAGGAGCTCGACAATCGGGCAGTTCTGTGGAACTGATCGACCTGAGCCATATTCAGTTTAATCTCAATCTTCAGTACGGGTACCGTCAGCGGACGGAATTGGAGCCTGATTTGGTGAGAGCTCAGGAATTGATCCGATGGGCGGACCATCTGGTGTTTGTATATCCGACGTGGTGGGGAGTGATGCCTGCTATTTTGAAAGGGTTT
Source organism: Paenibacillus sp. MDV22-iso6 (assembly GCF_058408365.1). Taxonomy (NCBI): domain Bacteria; kingdom Bacillati; phylum Bacillota; class Bacilli; order Caryophanales; family Paenibacillaceae; genus Paenibacillus; species Paenibacillus sp. MDV22-iso6. The sequence goes on from NZ_JBZVDZ010000003.1 coordinate 353,200, forward strand.
ATTGATCGGGTGTTTTTGCCTGGATTCGCGATGAAAGATCGGGAGGACTCACCCCTATGGGACAAATTGCTGAAAGGAAGGTCTGCCCACATCATTGTGACCATGGATACACCACGCTGGTACAATCGATTGATTTACAGACATGCAGGGCACCGGGTCATGAAATCCAATATTCTCAAATTCTGCGGGGTCTCCCCGGTACGTGTAACCGAGATTAGTCCAATCAAAGGCTCCACTGAGGCGTTCCGTCTGAAATGGCTGGATAAATTGATGAAGATGGGCATGAAGCAAGGTGGCAGAAGTAAACCCCATGCTGGTCACTCAGCGAATTCTAACCAACAAGTTTAGCCCAACTTTAGCAGCCATGGAGTTATATTAGCTATGTCACGTTGTTTGCTATGTAAAGAAGCCCACTCCGCGAAGAGTAGGCTTCTTTTATCTTTTATAAAAGGGAGCAGGCCCTTATTTCACCACATCAGAATGCTTCTTGCCCCAGCTGTTCACACCATCATCTTCGATAATAGAGATGGCCGCATCGGCGATGTCTGGATCTGTCATTAACTTCTCTTGGATACGGAACTTGATATCATCTGCATCGGCAAGGCTCAATCCTTTGGTCAGTTCGATCAGACCCTCAACGTGGTAATAACGACCTTCCTGAATAATGCGCATCATCTGGATATCTGCAACATGAGAGTCTGCCAGAATGGTCTGGGATACTTTATCCTCAACATCCTGTGGAGCCGCTACACCAATCAGTCCGATCATATTGTCATAACCTACACGGAAAGCGACAGCGATCATCAGGCATCCAATAATGGTTGTCACGACTCCATCGAGCAATGCAAAATTGGTCAGTGCAATGACAACGACAGAGATCAGTGCGAGTGTCGCACCGAGTACCGCTACAATATCTTCGTAAAATACAAGGCGTGTTGGCGGCGCGGCACGTCCTACATTTTTGATCGCAGCAGGGAACAGGGCGAGGCCTGACGCTTTGGGCGCACGTGCTTCGTGTAGAATTTCTTTCATTGCTTTAATCAAAATGGCTCCATCGATCACAATGTTAAGCACCAGCACGCCGATGTTAATCCAGATACCACCGGAATGAGCAGCTGGATGCAGTAACAGATGAATGCCTTCATGGATCGTTTCATACGCCATAATGGTAACAACGATAACGGCAATCATACAGAAAATGTTGATGACTCGCCCGAATCCGGTCGGAAAGCGGCGTGTAGGTTTTTTCTCGGACAACACACTCCCGACAAAGACAAACCCTTGGTTGATGGCATCGGCTAGAGAGTGCATCGCCGAGGCGAACATGGCGCCACTGCCACTGAATAGAAAGGCTCCTCCTTTGCACAGTGCAAGTACAGCATTTCCTGCCATAGCTACAGCCGAGGATGTGTTCCCCTTTTTGACGAGAGACATTAAGCTCTCAGACTTTGGTTGTTCAGCCACTTCGAATGTTCCTCCCAGAAAGATGTGATAGGTGTAGAAAGAGTATTCCTTAATTACAGCTTGGTCATTTCCACTAAATGTTATTATAGCTTGCTTTACAACTCCCAGCATTATGCAAAAAAGGTCATATCACTAAAAACACCCGTGCGAGTTCGCACGAGTGTCTGGTTATTTTTATATAAGGTGTTATATCAATCGATCAATCAAATCTCCAGCAGGACAGGCTCAGGTTGCCATACTGATAGGCTTTGAACAGGAGTGATGCCTGCTTGTTCTGATCTCCCGCACCCATGGAGAGCAGCAATGGTACAAAATGCTCTGGCGTAGGCACGGCTGCTTGGGCTGATGGCGCCAGCTTGTCATAGGCGAATAGGGACGCTGTATCCCAACTCACAAGTTTGTCTTGCAGCCAGTTGTCAAACGCCAAGGCCCAAGTGTCAACGCCTGCGCTTTCCCAGTTTAACTGACGCAGGTTGTGTACCGTCCCACCACTGCCAATGACGAGAACGTCCTGCTCACGCAATGTGGCGAGTGCCTGCCCAACCTGATACTGCTGTTCATTGGACAGATAACGGTTCACGGATAAAGCAACGACCGGAATGTTCGCATTCGGATAGAGCAGGCGAAGCACAACCCAAGCACCGTGATCCAGACCACGAACAGAGTCGCTTTCCACCGGAATACCAGCATCCCCGAACAGGCGCTGAATCTCCGCTGTTGTCTCTTCATGTCCTTGTGCAGGGTATTTGATCTGATACAGCTCGGGCTGGAAGCCGCCAAAATCATAGATGGTCTCGTAGTTGGCTACTGAAGAAACCAATTGAGTTGTAGATTCCCAGTGAGCAGAGAACAATACGATCGCTTTGGGTTTCGGCAGTTCCTGTCCAAGTTTTTGCAGAAACTCAGTGTATGCATTTTCCTCCAGTGCGAGTGATGGTGCACCGTGAGCAATAAACAGGGATGGCATCATTATGAATTCAGTCCTTTCGGGTCTTCAGCAGTCAGCTTGGCGGCATCCGTCCGAAGCCATTGTTGAAATTGTTGATATAAATCGGGGGTGACTTGGTGTCCACCGTGATATGGAACGAACGTAACGTTATTGGTCTGTTCACGGAAGAAGCTGGCGTTATCTTCGCCAAGTTGCAGCGGGAAGAGATGATCCTGATCGCCATGCGATATAAATACAGATAACTCCGAGTTGGGCTGTATCTTGTATTCGTCTTTCACAAATTGCGGAATGTAACCACTCATGGCTACAATTCCCTTGATTGCATCTCCCATGATCAGCGAGAGCGTCATCGCCATAATGGCTCCCTGACTGAATCCGGCGATATAACGCCGTACCGGGTCAATGGCATATTTGGCAGACAAGTCAACCATTAGCTGTTGCAGTCCCTGAACAGAGGCGTCGAACAACTCACGGACGGGATTGCCAATGCTTTTAATTTGAAAATAGGCGTAGCCGCTACCCTGAACAATAGGCCCACGTACGGCGACGATAATAAAATCGGACTGAAGAGGCTCCATTAAGCGAAGCATATCCTGTTCATCCGAACCCATGCCATGCAGGGCAAAGATAACGGGATATTGTTGTTCTGTATTGTAATCGGAAGGAAGCCGAACCTCGTAAGTCAATGAATAATTCAATGCAACCACCACCTGATAAGAAATGAGTAATCAAATAAAGTTCACTAATATGAAATTAATATTCTTATTGATGAACAAAATTTATCATGATTCCATTGTAGGGTCAATATTTTTTTTGTATTATGAAAATATGTTCCGTATAAGAAATCTATAATGCTCTATAACGATGTAGCAGGCGGATCGCCAAAGTAATCCACATATTACTCCCAAGGACGTGATAATGATGCTCAACGAAATCGTACCTATTCTGAGGATATTTGATGAAGACAAGGCGAAGGAGTTTTACCTGGAATATCTGGGTTTTCGATTGGATTGGGAACATCGGTTTGAGCCAGATTTGCCGCTATATATGCAGGTATCTTTGGACTCCATTCAATTGCATCTATCCGGACATCATGGCGATTGTACGCCTGGAGCGGCTTTACGCATAGAAACGGATGCGCTCGATGTATTATGTGAGGCGCTCAATCGGAAAAAGTACAAGCATTCCAGACCTGGCATTACCGACACACCGTGGAACCTAAGGGAAATGACAGTGATTGATCCGTTTGGTAACCGGATTGTTTTTTATGAACCTAAAGCGGAATAAGATTGAGTGTTGAGTATACAGATCGGATATACAGATCAAAGGGGGAGGATTGCAACATGGATATTGGTCTAGCCATTCGTACGATCCGCAAACAAAAACAGATCACCATCATGCAAATGTGCGAGGGTACGGGGCTATCCAAGGGGTTTATCAGCAACGTGGAAAATAATAAAACATCACCGTCCATCGCGACGCTTGAAAGTATCGCGGATTATCTGGAAGTGCCACTGCCATACTTGCTGCTGTCACCGGAGCAGCGGATGAACGTGGTGCGCAAGGATGAGCGCAAAGAGACGACTGCCGGAAGTGGGCAGATCAAAGTACAGCATCTAACGGCAAAGGGTGCCATGCGCATGTCCATTGTAGAGCTGCCAGCAGGTGCATCGACTGGGGTTAATAAGCACGCCGGAGAAGAGAGTCATCTGGTTCTGCAAGGCCGAATTCGCGCAGAGCAGTGTGAGGACGTAGAGATTCTGGAAGCGGGGGATTCATTCAGCTGGAATGCCATCGTTCCCCACGAAGTAACCAATATTGGGGAGGAACCCGCGGTAGTACTGATCGCCGTGTCCAAGGAATTGGATTTGGACCATTTGTGGAACGCATAAGCAGAGAATCGCGGAATGGAGAATGAGAGAAGTAACGCTGCATTAATCATAAGGGTAGAGATTCAGCGTGATGAATCGTATTCGGACACGATGGCGGCTGCTGAATATGTAAAAGGCCGCCCAGAGGTTTCTCGGGCGGCCGGATGGCGACGGAGTGCATCATTAGAAATGGTTGCTTCCGTCATTCATTGTTCTTTATAAATGGTCTGACTACTCCTGCTTACTGTGGATTAGTTGTCCAGATGCCTGCGGCTTTAACAAATACACGGTCCGACAGTTTGAGCGTCGCCAAAGCCAGTTCAGCTACGTCTTCCGCTTGCATCATGCGGTCTTCGTCTCCAATTTTGAGTCCGGCATTGGTTGCCAGCTCCGTGTTCACTGTACTTGGTGTTAACGCAGTAACCCGGATATTGGATTTGCGCACTTCCTGCATCAGGGATTCGGTCATGCCGAGCAGTGCGAATTTGGAAGCACAGTAAGCTGAGCCTGTAGCGAATCCACGCTCGCCTGCGGTGGAGGCGATGTTGATAATGCTACCGCTGCTTTCCTTAATCATGCTTGGCAGTACGGCACGAGTTACATAGTATGTACCCATGACATTAACATGCAGGATACGTTCCCACTCTTCCGGGTCCATATCCAGCAGTGTGCCGAAGCTTGCAATGCCTGCATTGTTGATCAGAATATCGACTGCGCCAAGCTCCATCTCAATCGCAGCTACGGCTGCTTCAGCCTGAGTGCGATCGGAAATATCCGCAATAGCACTGGTTACTTTTACACCATATTCCTGGCTCAGCGATTGCTGGAGAGCCTCAAGATCGGAGGCCGTCCGAGCGATCAGGCCGAGATGTACACCTTCCTTGGCAAGTGCTTCAGCAATGGCACGGCCAATACCTTTACCGGCGCCAGTGATGACAGCCGTTTTATTTTTAAGTTCCATGTGGGTAACTCCTCCTTAGAATTGGACTAGCATTTAATTATACTATATTACCCACAGTTCGAATATTTGCTTCATCATGATTGTTTGATTTTGATACTGCCTGAGGTAGTGCGAGCTTTGATGACCTCACGGCTTACCATGGGGGAATCAGGTATATTTACATCACCGGAAGTGGCCTGTGCATCGTAAATGCCGTCAAAATCGGGCGCTGCCTGTATGGAAATATCTCCTGACTGTCCCGATACATCAATCGAACCGGAAACTTCTTGCTCGATCTTCACACTGCCAGAAGTGAACTTAACATTTGCTGCACCGTTCAATTGCGTAATTTTGGTATCTCCTGACTGTACACTTCGGGTCACATCGCCATCAATGCCATTCAGCGTGAAACTTCCGGACGTTTGTTTGACTTGCATATCCCCCGCAATTGCCGCAGCTTTAATGTCTCCTGAAGTTAGATCGAGTTGAATGGTTGGTACGGTAATGTCCTGAAGGTGAATGCTTCCAGACGTAGTGTTAAGGTCCAAGGTATTGGCATGCAGGCCCTTCAGATCCAGATCACTGGAAGAAGAGACGATGTTAACTTCATCCAGCTGATGTCCTTCAGGTAGCGCAACCGTGATCGTTTGCTGCTGATTATTCCAATAAAGGGTGAAAAATTGCAAACGCAAACGCTCTTCCTGGTTTAACGTAAAGGTTCCATCCGTGATCGAAGCCTGTTTAAAACCTTCAATGGTGGCCGGGTCCCACTTTCCGTCGACTTCAATGTAGCCATTGGAATCGGGACTGACAACGAATTCAATATCTGCGCTTAAGTTGGCATTCATCATGATATTGTGCAGCTCATCATTTTTGAATTCCCAACGTTTGGAGTAGGGTTCTCTCTCGTCTCCGAACTGAACTCCGTATATGGAGGTTCCGAGCAAACCGATGCCGATACATAGTATCGCTAAAGCGATCCATTTTTTGGTGCTCATGATTAGACATCTCCCTTCATCGTCTTTTGATTCCATCTTATATACTGAAGAGTGATCAACTTAAAGGCTGTAAACACCCTTTTTGTCGCAATGGCGAATAGAATGCCTATACCGAATACTCCAATCGAAACAAATAATTCAGAATACTCGAAATGGCCGAGATATAAGAAATCTACAGCAGCAGCAACCGGGGCTACGACCAGCAGCGACAAACTGGCAATCGTGAGCCATACCGACCACAGAGTCAGTCCTAGTGGAATCGCCAGTATAATGTTCAGGAAAAAAAGTCCGATTGCCGTGAAGAAGTTGCGTGCAGCTCGATTTCCCTTCTTTTGCTGTGAACGCATTTCTTCGAATGTCCGTGCGTAGAACGGATCAGATCCTGGCGTTTGTGCATCATACCGGTCACCGAGCGCTTCTTTGGCAATCTCGATCGGATGCCCCAGTTCCCGTGCAATCTCTTCTTCCGGTCTTCCTTCTCTTAATCCCATCTCAAAATGCTGTTCATAATCAGCGAGCAATTCTGCCCGTTCCAGCGGGTCCATCGGTCTTAAATGAATCTCCATTGCCTGCATGAATTGTTGTCTATTCATTGGGGGTACCTTCCTCTATAAGATTTGCGACATTGCGCACAAAACCATTCCATTCATTCGTCAGAGTCTTCATATAGTCACGGCCGGTATCAGACAGTTTGTAATACTTACGTGGTGGTCCTTCACTGGATTCCTGCAGGTAAGTCGTACAATAGCCGTCATTGACCAATCTTCGCAAAAGGGGATACAGCGCACCTTCCGCCACTTCAATATGCTGGGATACAGCCTGAGCCAGTTCGTAGCCGTAACGATCCTGGCGGTTGATTAACACGAGGACGCATAGTTCCAGCACCCCTTTTTTGAATTGAATATTAACATTCACTTGGGTTCCTCCTTGTTGCTCTATCCAATCACTAGTGTGTATTGTTCAGTAGTTGTAAATTCATCATAGCATCCGGTACTGTTTAATGCAAGGTAGTGATTTTAAAATAGTTCCGTATCACGATGTCCCGCTAAGTTGGATTAACTTCGTTTTCTCGCTATTTTATCTATAGATCAGCATACGCAAAACCCGAATCGGTTACTTCCGTCTGAAGGCGGATTCCGATCCGGGTCTATGGGATGAAGATATACGCTGATGGGGGTATCAGCTTGGTTTATTCTTGTGCTTCCAGCATCTTAAGGTCTTTAACGGCAGGTCCTTCAATGACTTTGCCCGCGTAATCGTAACGTGATCCGTGGCATGGGCAATCCCATGAACGTTCCCCGGCATTCCATTCCACTTCACAACCCAAATGGGTGCAGGTGGTATCCACAAGAAAGAGTTTGCCAGTCGGGTCCTTGTAGGCGCCAGCGCGTTTGCCGTCATGGCGAACAACAGCCCCTTCATCGTTGCCGAGTTCTCCCGTGTTCTTGTGAATAATGCCGACTTTGCCAGAGATCAGTTCCGCGGCTACATTGACATTCTCTACAAGGAAGTTTTTCACACCAGGGTCTACCTTGAATCTTGCAGGATCGAATACTGCTGCGTAAGAGTTATCTCGTCCAGTAATCCGGTCTGTAAGGATATGTCCAGCCATCGTTCCTGTGGTCATGCCCCATTTGGCAAAGCCGGTAGCCACATAGACACGTTCATGTCGTCCGGTAATTGGCCCAATGTAAGGGACCTTATCGATGGAGATCAGATCCTGAGCTGACCAGCGGAAAGGGATGTTGCGAATGCCAAATGTATCGGCTGCATAACGCTCCAAATTTTCATAATGACCGACAGTGCATATGCCCTGTCCGGTTTTGTGATTTTCTCCTCCAAAGAGGATGTGTTCCTTCCCTTTATGAATGACAGTACGCAGGGATCGATAGGGTTTATCGTCAGAGATATACATGCCACCTGTGAAAGGTTTCTGAGGTTCAACAACAACAGCATAGGAACGCTCGGCGTGCAGCCGTGAAAAATAAAATCCGGGGTCATAGACCGGGAAATGGGAGGCAACAACGACATGTTCGGCCGTTACGGATGGACCATTCTCATATGTCCGCACATGTAGCGAGGCATCTTCCTCCACATCGGTTACCGTTGTATGTTCGTAGATGCGGACACCTTGCTTGACTGCGGATTCCAGCAGATAATGTAAATAACTAAGCGGGTCAAAGCGAGCTTGTCCCGGCATCTTAATACCTGCTCTGGCCGGAACAGGGATGGGAAGGGGATCAACCCATTGACCAGGAATATTCAGCTTGCCATAGGCAGTCAGCTCAATCTCCAGCTTCTTGAGATTCTCCTCGGATTGAATGTAGACATAGGCTTCTTCCTCTGCCCACTGGCAATCAATCTGTTTCTCTTTTACCAGATCGCGCATCCACTTGGCGGCTGTTGCATTGCCTTCATAATACATGCGGGCCTGTTCTTCTCCAAAATGATGAAGCAATTCATCAAATATCACGCCATGCTGTGCCGATACCTTGGCCGTTGTATGGCCTGTTGTGCCATCCAGTACTTTTCCAGCTTCAAGCACGACCACGCTCATTCCCGTCTGGGCCAGCAAATAAGCTGTTGTGATACCTGCAATTCCTGCACCAATAATGGCTACATCGGCTGTTGTATCTTCTGTCAGTTTCGGATATTCATTGAATGTGTTTGTCGCTCTCCACAGGGATTCCGGTATGGAAGGCAAACCTGTCGGGGGCTGTTGATGCTCACTCACTTGATTTTCCTCCTTCAATATTCTTCTTCATTAAGGACTATGCTTAGCTCAATAAGTACGTCATATCTATACTCCTATCCATGATTACCATACTGTGCCAGAATAAAACGATTGTCCGCATACTTTCCTGAGGAAAGTTCACATTTTCCTGTGAAGCCCCCCTGTTTTTTTTGCTAAACATGCTATATGATAGATTTACCGAAACCGTTTTAGTAAATGAAATGAAGAGTTAACGACGGCTCGTAAAGTGCTTGTTCTAAAAGGTTAAATCTTCGAATCGTGAGCTCGGATATGTCAAGAATACATCGTATTAATTTATCAATTATGTATCCGCTATCATTCTAAATAAATCAATGAATTCCCAAAGGAGATTCCATATTATGACCAACCAAACGAAATATCCGTTTCAGGATACAACGATCGAACTGGATACACGTGTAAAGGACCTCGTGTCCCGTCTGTCGGAAGATGAGAAAATCGAATCGATGCTGCAATACCAACCCGCAGTTGAACGACTGGGTATCGCAGCATATAAACACGGTACAGAAGCAGCCCATGGTCTGGCCTGGCTTGGCGAAGCGACTTCCTTCCCGCAGCCAGTAGGGCTGGCGTGTACCTGGGATGCGGACCTGATGAAAGAGATCGGCTCCGTGATCGGAGACGAGGCACGTGTATTTTATAAACGCAATCCAGCAGTAAACGGTCTGACTCTGTGGGCACCTACGGTTGATATGGAGCGTGATCCACGTTGGGGGCGGAACGAAGAAGCTTATGGTGAAGACCCGGAACTGACTGCTGAACTGACAACGGCGCTGGTTAAGGGAATCCAGGGCGACCATCCGAAGTATTACAAGGCGGTTGCTACGTTGAAGCATTTCCTTGCAAACAATAATGAAGTGGATCGTGGCAGTGGTTCATCAAGTATTGATCCGCGCAACATGCGTGAATATTATCTGAAAGCGTTCGAGAAACCGTTCAAAGAGGGCGGCGCACAATCAATGATGACCGCGTACAACTCTATTAATGGTACACCGGCATTGCTGCATCCGTTTGTAAACGAGATTGTGAAGGGCGAATGGGGCATGGATGGCTTCATCGTGAGTGATGCAGGGGATGTCATGGGGATCAAGAACGATCATAAATACTATGATTCTCACACACCAGGAACAGTGGAGTCCGTCAAAGCCGGAATTGACAGTATTACCGATGATGCGGATCTGTCGAAGCAGGCGCTGCGTGAAGGGCTGGAGCAAGGTACACTCACAATGGAAGACATCGATCTGGCGTTGTTCAATACGTTCCGTGTGCGTTTCCGTCTAGGTGAATTTGATCCGGCTGAGGGCAATCCATATGCTTCGATTGGTGAAGAAGCGATGATGACGGAGAAGGCGAAGGCCCTTTCACTGAGAGCAGCGAGAGAACAAGTTGTATTGCTTAAAAATGATCAAGGCACGCTTCCACTGGATAAAACAAAATCCGGCAAAGTGGCCGTGATTGGCCAACTGGGCGGAACAGTCTATCGTGACTGGTATGCAGGCACCATGCCATATAGCGTATCCCCGCTTGAAGCGATCAGTGGCAAAGTAGGCGGCGACAAGGTTGCATTCAAGGATGGCAATGACCGCATTACATTGACTTCAGTGGCAAGCGGTAAGGCTGTCGGATTGGCTGAGGATGAGAAATCATCCATCATTGCTTCAGGGAATGCTGAGACATTTAAAGTGAGTGACTGGGGCTTTGGCAGTTACACGTTGAAGGCAGACAGTAATGGGAAATACCTGACGACGGATGAAGAAACGGTTACGGCATCGGCGGATGAAGTATATGGCTGGTTTGTGAAGGAAGTATTCCATCTGTTGCCACAACAGGACGGAAGCGTGGGGCTGACGACTTGGAACGGTAAAACAGTAACGGCACCCAATAATGGAAACGATGCGTTTGCGGTATCCGAAGAGTTGAAATCTTTCGGTGCTACGGAAACGTTCAAAAAGGATATTGTGGTGAATGGGTTGGAGGAAGCGGTAGCGGCCGCGAAGGAAGCGGAGACAGCGATTGTATTTGTCGGCAACAATCCACTTGTGAATGGTAAAGAAGAGATCGACCGCCCAAGTCTGGACCTGGCTGAATCCCAGCAGCGTCTGGTTGAAGCCGTTTATGCAGCGAATCCAAATACCGTTGTAGTTATCGTGGGAAGTTACCCGTTCACGTCCAACTGGGTGCAGGAGAACATTCCGGCTGTATTGTATACATCCCATGCAGGACAAGAGTTGGGGAACGCTGTGGCTGACGTATTGTATGGCGATTATGCACCAGCAGGCCGCCTGAATATGACGTGGGTGCAATCGGCAGATCAGCTGACCGATATCAGAGACTACGATATCATTCAATCCGGACGTACGTATCAGTATTTTGAAGGTGATGTACTATATCCATTCGGACATGGATTAACGTATGCATCGTTTAAATACAGTAATTTGGAGCTGAACCCGGCCCAAGCTGGAGTCGAAGAGACCATTACTGTGCATGTGGATGTGACGAATACAGGAACGATCGCCAGTGATGAGGTTGTGCAGTTGTATGTGCGTGCCGGGCAGTCCCGTGTTAAACGTCCACTCAAAACGTTAAAAGGTTTCCGTCGTCTTCATATTGAAGCTGGGGCTACAGTGAAAGTCAGCTTCACACTGCCAGTTCAGGAACTGGCGATCTGGGATGTAACCCGTGATCGCTATGTGGTCGAAAGCGGTACCTACTCCATTATGGTGGGCAAATCTTCTGCTGATGTTCAGCTTGTTGCTGACCTGACGGTACAAGGGGAGACTATTCCTTCACGTAATTTGGGTGTGGCTACTCGCGCCGAAAATTACGATGCATACTTCGGTGTGGATCTGGATGAGAGCAAAGAAGGCGGAGCCTCTGTCCGTGTGATTGGTGAACAAGGCTGGATTGCCTTCAAGGATGCAGATCTGGGAAGCAATGCAGCAGCGCTTGAAGCTCGTGTATCATCAGAGCAGGCAGATGCGGTATTGGAAATTCGACTGGGCGCACCTGACGGTACACTGGCAGGACGCGTGGAGCTGGCACAGGGTAAGGCACAGCAGTGGTCCACGGTTAAGGCAGACCTGAAAGGTGTATCAGGTCAACAGGATGTATACCTCATGTTGTCCTCAGGAGTACGTGTCAGCCATTTCGAGATTCATTAAGTCGGATAGAATAACATTAGCAAGATGACCATGACCAAAATGGAATGATAGTAAATGAAAAATCCTCCGAAGAGATTCGGAGGATTTTGTTTGTGCATTTGGTTGAGTGGGTTAGGAGTTTCTTTTTCCTTTTTACTTTCCGTCAAATGTAATCAGTTTGTGCACAAATTGTTTCAATTGTTGGTTCGTTGCATTCAACTGCTCAATCGTGCTCATAAAATTGTTAACCAGTTCCGCTTGCTCCTGAGAACTCGCGGTAATCTCCCCAAGTTCATTCTCCATCCCCTGAATGGATTGGCGGACGGAGAGGAGGGACTCTTCAATACGCGTGGTCGCTTCCTTTGTATCTACGGACAGCTTGCGGATTTCCTTGGCGACGACGCCAAATCCTGCACCTGCTTCACCGACACGAGCAGCTTCGATGGCGGCATTCAGGCCGAGCAGATTCGTTTGTTCCGAGATTTCACGGATGAAGCTGGCGACCTGAGTCACGTTGCCTGATTTCTGTACAGCTTGTTTGGAGTTGTTGCGAATTTCTTCGGTGGTGGCGCTCAGCTCCTCCGAATGTGCAGCTACGTGCTGAACGCTGTCAATCAACTGGTTGGTCAGGTTTTCGGTAGCATTCATGAGCTGCTGCAGCTGATCCTGATCATCCATACTATAGAGCAGGTTGAATATAGCGATGACCTCGCCCTGTTCATTTTTGATCGGAAGGTAGGCGACATCAAACGGCACTCCAAATAACTCCTTCGGGTAATGATCAAATTGTTTGTCCGTACCACCTTTCAGATCGGCAAAATCACGATTAGGCTCGAGCAGTGGATCACCTGCTTTGAACTCTAGTTGTTTTAACGACTCTCCTGCGGAAAAATACAGGAATTTCTCCCGGTCAATAATGGAAAGGGTTACATCTTGGCGAATCGTATCCCGAAAAAAGGGCATACATGCGATTAGTGATTGAATCATATCCATTGGAAAGGTCCATCTCCTCAATTTTCTGATCTGATAAACGATTGTTTTAAATTGTTATTTAATAACTGCCTATATCATATATCGTCATGCAATAAGGAATAAAATAGAGAGAAATGATAATATATGATCCTTTAGAAGAGTTAGCTGCAGTTTCAAATACTTTTAGCTTCTGCATGGTTGTTCCGGGTGTACCGGACGGTAACTGGCAGGACACGTTGAAATGACGCAGGAGTACGTGTCAGCCATTTCGAGATTCGTTAAGTCGGATAAAAAAGACATTGCCAGATAAACAAATAGAATGATAGTAAATGAAAAAAGCCTCCGAAGGAATTCGGAGGCTTTTATTTGCATTCTCAAGCTTTGTTTAGATTGAAGAATCAGCGGTTACCCGTTCTCTTGCTGTACGAGCAGCATCCACCATGATGCTCAATGCATCTACAACTTCCGCTTTACCACGTGTTTTCAGTCCGCAGTCAGGGTTTACCCAGAACAGATCTGCTGGCAGCACTTGAAGTGCACGCTCAATCATATTCAACATCTCGTCCTTGCCTGGAACACGCGGACTGTGGATATCGTATACACCGAGTCCGATGCCTTTGTCATACGTATTCTGCTCGAAGCTGCCTACCAGTTCCCCATGGCTACGGGATGTTTCGATCGAGATCACATCTGCATCCAGGTCGCTGATGGCTTCAATAATATCATCGAACTCGCAGTAGCACATATGGGTATGCACCTGCGTTGTTGGTTTTACGGTAGCAGTAGCTAAACGGAAGGATTCCACGGCCCATTGCAGGTACTCATCCCACTTGCTCCGTTTGAGCGGAAGTCCTTCACGCAGAGCTGGCTCATCGACCTGAATCATCTCAATGCCTGCTTGCTCGAGCGCTTCAACCTCGTCGCGAATGGCGCGAGCAATTTGGTAGGATACTTCACTGCGTGGAATATCCGAGCGGACAAAGGACCAGTTCAGGATCGTTACCGGACCTGTGAGCATGCCTTTCACCGGTTTGCTGGTCAGTGTCTGGGCATAGGCCGTTTCTTTCACCGTCATCGGTTCATTGAACAGTACATCTCCGTAGATTACAGGTGGCTTCACGCAGCGTGAGCCGTAAGATTGTACCCAGCCATTTTTGGTGAAGGCGAATCCGGTCAGCTTCTCACCGAAAAACTCGACCATATCGGTACGTTCGAACTCACCGTGTACCAGCACATCCAGACCAATTTCCTCCTGGATAGTAATCCATTCTTGGATCTGTTCACGTACATAGGCATCATATTGCTCCGCATTCCATTCCCCTTTACGGAAGAGTGCACGTGCTTTGCGCACGTCTGCCGTTTGCGGGAAGCTGCCAATGGTTGTTGTTGGCAGCAGCGGGAGCGACCATTTTTGCTGCTGCAATTCGCGTCGCTCATGGAATGACGCGTTGCGAAGCAGCTGCTCATCAGCATGCACCCCTGCAGGCGCACCACTCAGGCGTGTCCGTGATTCGGACTCGCTCAGCAGGCGCACCGCTTCGGTGCTTGCCTGGGCGCGGCGGCTGGCTTCAGCCAAAGCCGCTGCTTGGTCCGCCTGCTTCGCACCGCCGGACAACAACGTGCCGAGCGTCGCTATTTCCTCCAGCTTCTCGTCGGCAAAGGCCAGGGCATTGCGCAGTACCGGATCAAGCGCGCTCTCCTGAGCGGCAGTAACCGGTACATGCAACAGGCTGCAGGAAGGCTGAATGATCAGCTTGCCTTCGGCTGCGAATTCAGCCACCTGCTCCAGCAGCTTCGCCGTCTCTGCGAGATCGGCACGCCAGATGTTGCGCCCGTCGATGACACCGGCGCCCAACCATTTATCCTGCGGGAAGCCATGCTCCCGCAGGCTGGCGAGGTTGCCTTCATAGCCGTGGACCAGGTCCAGGCCGATTCCGGCAACAGGCAGTGCTGTCACGACCGGATAAGCTTCCACTGATTCGAAGTACGTTTGAAGCAGCAGCTTCAATTCTGGTGCAGCTTGTGCCAAGGAAGTATACACCTGTTGCAGCAAGGCTTCATCTTCGGAAGAGGCAGCCAGCGTCAGAGCAGGCTCGTCGATCTGTACCCACTGTACGCCTTCTGCTTGAAGCTCAGACAGAAGCTGGGCGTATACGGGAACGAGGCGTGTGACGATCTCTGCGAAGCGTTCCGCGTCATAGCCTTTGGCGAAACGTACATACGAGTACGGACCGACTACGACCGGTTTACCTTCCAGCCCAAGCTCTTGCTTCGCTTCGCGATAGGCGGCAAGGGGTTTATTTTCAAGCAATGCAAATGCAGTATCATTATTAATCTCAGGAACGATGTAGTGATAGTTGGTGTTCAGCCACTTGGTCATCTCACAGGCTGTTGCCTGATCATTACCCCGGGCCATGGCGTAATAAGTAGAAACGGATACCGGTCCGCCTGCATGGTTAAAGCGCTCAGGAACGACGCCAAACATCGCAGATACGTCAAGAATATGATCATAGTAGGAGAAGTCGCCCACAGGAATCAGATCGAGCTGCTGTGCCTGCTGTTTCTTCAGATCCTGCAACCGAAGTGTGGTCAGCTCCTGATGAAGCGTAGATTCATCGATTCGGCCAGCCCAGAAGGACTCCAGTGCTTTTTTCCATTCGCGTCCCGCACCGATACGGGGGTAACCAAGGTTGCCTGTCAGTACTTGTGGCTGTTGTTGCTGTGATTGCGACATGTAAAATTCCTCCTCATTTATAATAGGTAAACTCATCAAGTTGAAGCTATTGTGGTGTGTTTCTTTTGAAAGCATCAAAAAAAGGCATTCCTTCCGATTCCATACCCCGAGAAACAGGCATCATGAATGACGACTGTGCACAAAGATAGAATGGGAAAGAACACCTGCTATAAGTAGTTGTAGCGGTTGCTCTAACACCTTCCTATCTTCCGTAGGTCATGCGATGCTGTCGAAACAGGCAGGTCTCCTGGCTTGCGGATCATGGTCATATGCATTCCTTCCCGGTGGTTACACCAGTG
Organism: Paenibacillus sp. MDV22-iso6; assembly: GCF_058408365.1. Taxonomy (NCBI): domain Bacteria; kingdom Bacillati; phylum Bacillota; class Bacilli; order Caryophanales; family Paenibacillaceae; genus Paenibacillus; species Paenibacillus sp. MDV22-iso6. The sequence continues at coordinate 369,340 of NZ_JBZVDZ010000003.1, forward strand.
GATTATATGCACAGACTCCCCGTATACAGTGGCGGGACCGCGACGGATTTACACCGTGCTTCCCTTTTAAGCCTGACCACGCATGTAGCGCGGTAGGCACCTGTTTCCGTGTGCAGAAATGTGCGTACACATCTCTGGCTATGAAATTGGCGACCAAGCATAGATGATAGATTGTATCATGATGCAATCGTCGTATACTTGCTCTTATGCTACCAATCATAGACGATAACCTAAGGGCTTGCAACATATATCATTAATCCGATCGGAAATAAAATTTGCTCTATGAATCCTAGATATATTGGCAGATTTGACTCCTTAAAATGAACCATATCATCGCCCACGCTGTGCTTGATCCCCCTCAAATAAAAAAATCGTTACCATGCATCTAACTGCATGGTAACGATTGTCCGGCCTGCCATTGTTGCACCCACATTAACGATGCGCTGATTACGACTGCCACGAAAAGGAAGAGACACATCACGTTCAGCTGCGATATAAGGCCCATCGATAATGACGTCGCATAGCTGGGATAACTCCGCCCGTGACGGGTCTGTAATCAATTCCTCATACACAAACCCCGTGTATGCCCATACAGTCAGATCAGGTCGTGCAGCCCGAAGCTGCCGAACCCAGGATGCGCATTCTGCCGCAGAGAAAAAAGGATCACCTCCGCATAACGTTACCCCTTCCAGCAAGGGATGCGAGGTTACCTCATGCAAAATCTGCTGCTGCCGCTCCTCCGTAAAAGGTTCGCCTGCACGGAAGTTCCATGAGCCGGGGCTAAAGCAGCCCGGACAGGCATGACGGCATCCGCTGATGAACAACACGGCACGCAGGCCAGGCCCCTCATTCACCGATTCCGGAATGTATCCATACAGATTCACCGATGTTTCACCCGGTCTCTCACTTCGGCCTGCTTCGCTCCATTGAAGCGCACTTTATAGTCACCGGTCAGATATCCCGTCACCCGGCGCAGCCGCTGGAAATGCACGTGGGTTTCATGAGCCTCACATCCGGGACATACATCTCCAATAACGCCCTCATAACCACAGGACGGACAACGGTCAATCGGATGATTAATGGAGAAATACCCGATGTCCTGGGCCAGCGCGTATTGCACGATTCGTTGGAAAGCGGCGGTATTGGCCCTTACGTTCCCGTCGAGTTCGACATAAGAGATCGCTCCGGCATTACATAGTGAGTGGAAGGGAGCTTCCAATTCAATCTTGCGATAGGCAGGAAGGGAATGATAGACCGGAATGTGAAATGAATTGGTGTAGTATTCCCGGTCGTTGACCCCCGCGATGCTGCCGTATCGCTCACGATCAATCTTGGTGAATTTGCCGGACAGTCCCTCGGCGGGCGTAGCGAACAAGGTGATGTTCAGGTTATGCTGCTCACTCATCCGGTCGCAGAACTCTCTCATCGTACGAATGATATTCAAGGCTTCATGATGTACATGGAGATCTTGTCCATGGTGACGGCCATATAGAGCGGTCATACATTCAGCAAGTCCGATAAAACCAAGGGATAACGTACCATGTTTCAACAGGTCAGCCACTGGTTCATTTGGAGCCAATTGTTCACCGCCTTCCCATACTCCTTCCCGCATCATGAAGTCCGATGCTTTGGCAGGCTGATTCGTCTGAATTCGATACCGGTGCAGCAGTCCATCCGTAGCATTGTGCATGACGGATTCCAGCGCCGTATAGAAGCCAGCCCGGTCAGCGATGGCTCTTGCTCCCTGGCAGATCCCATATCGAATGCCGAGCTTGACCAGATTGATGGTGTTAAAGGACAGATTGCCTTTGCCGCTCTGACGATTGCGTCCGAAGCGATCAGCCAGTGTGCGTGTCCGGCATCCCATCGTCGCAATGATCGTATCGGGATCTTCCGGTTGATAATAGGGAAGGTTGAAGGAAGCATCCACATTGACAAAATTCGGATACATGCGCCGTGAGGAGCAGGTCACAGCAAGCCGGAACAAGTCGTAATTCGGATCTCCCTCAGATTGATTAATTCCTTGCTTGCACTGGAAAATATGTTGTGGGAACACGGGCGTTTCTCCGTTACCCAGTCCCCGAATGGTTGCTTCCAGCAACGACCGGGACACGAGCCGACCTTCGGCTGAAGTGCACAGCCCGTAGTTCAGCGAAGTGAACGGAATCTGTCCCCCAGCACGACTGCTCATGGTGTTCAGATTATGGATCAGAGATTCGGCAGCCTGTTCGGTCTCCAGTTCCGTTTCTTCACAGGCAAAGGCGAAGGCTCGAGGACACTTCTCCTTTGCTTCATCGCTATCCAGATGCAGTTGCTCATCCTCAATTGGGGAAATCTCCCCAAACAGCCGTTGCCCCTTCCGATAATGCTTACGGAACGAACGCTTCACATAAGGTGCGAGATCCCAGTCGATTTTATTGGCGGATACACCGCCGTACTGGCTGTTTTGCTGGGATTGAAAAATAATGGCCACCAGTGCCATGGCAGACATGATTGTCTGTGGTGTACGAACCGAACCGTTGCCGGTATTGAATCCGGAGGCCAGCAGTCGGTCAAACGGAATAAAGATACAGTTGGTCGTCCCAAGGGCATACTGATCCAGATCGTGTACATACAGATCGCCGTTCTCCACAGCTAGAGCGAGCTCCTTAGGCAACACATGACGCAGAGCATGCCACTTGGCGGTCTCCGAACCGAGCCTGCTCATCTTGCCGCTGAACGAGTCTCCGTTCAGATTGGCATTCTCCCTCAGCGTATCGGCATCTTCAGCACCAATAATTCGTCTTCCCAGGTCAGATAGAAGATCAGATGCCGGTGGAGAGGCATACTCAAGCATGTTCATATCAGTTCCTCCTAAATAATGAAATTGAAATTGTATAGGGATAATGTCCATTCATTGAACACTACATGTAGAGTTTCTTTATCCATTTATAAACTATATATTGTTATTTAGGTGTGATAATGATCACATGGGAGAGGCTGATCGACTGTCATGATTTATAGCCCTGAATGATAAATGTTTTCAAAGCTGGAGGGTAAGCGTATAATTTCTATTTACCGTGCAAGTTCAGTTGACGATGCTTGAAAAAAGGATAGAAAACTTCATATATGAATAGTTTGTGACAGCTGTTTTGGAACATTTGATCCCTCGTTAATCGATTGAATCATACTGTGGGATACGGATTTGAAGTGCAGCTAAAACAAGAGGGGTGAATCATGGGAACGTTAGGCATTACAAGGGGCTTCTATGAAAATATACAGGAAGCCGCATCCCATATTGTAGATGTATTAAGCGGTATATTAAAGGTGAACACCATTTTCGTTGCCACGAATGATGGCGTGACGAATGTTATTATGGAAGCTTTTAACCGCGAGGAAGAGTTGATCGCCAAAGGTAGTGAACTTCCATTTGAAGCGTCATATTGCAGCTTGGTCTTAAGAGATAAGGGCAGCAGTCTGATCATCACGGATACATGTGAACATCCCCTTACGAAATCAATGGACGTAACAAGCGGACTGGGCAATCGTTTCTTTGTGGGGATTCCCATTATGCGGAGATCCGGGGAAACGTTCGGCACGATCTGTCTGATGGATGACCCTGATTATGTGATCAGTGAAACGGATATGAAAACACTGCAAGCCATGGCCGTTTTTCTCGGATATGTTGTGGATCTGGAAGATACGCTGCAAGTTCAGGAACAGAAGCTGAGTGATTCGGAGCAACTACAAGAGCAGTTGCAGGCAGAGAAGGAACGTGCGGAGTCTGAGGCAATGACCAAGACGCAGATGCTGTCGCTGATGAGCCACGAAATACGTAATCCGCTGAACGGCATTCTGGGATTAACGGATCTGATGCGTACACCAGATATGTCGGACGAGCAGGCAGAATATGTGAATATGATTGAAACCAGCGGTAACATACTGCTCTCCCTGCTGAATAATATGATGAGTTTTAACGTCAATGACGCAGGCAAAACGGTTGTACACGATGATCCATTTGATCTGGTAGCCACGATTGAGAATACCGTTTATCTCTATGCGGGACTGGCGCTGAGCAAGAACATTGAGCTGGGATTGAACCTTGATCTGAATGTGTCCCAGGTTTTTGTCGGGGATGAGATCAAGATCGGGCAACTATTGGCCCATGTCATTCAGTATGCTCTAGATTCAACACGGACAGGTTCGGTATTGGTTACGGCAACCGTAGCTGGTGGAGATGCAGAGGAGGCAGGTACGCTTCAACTCCATGTGAAGTACACCGGACGTATGTTGTCTTCGGACAATAAGCTTAGATCATTTAACAATTTGGATGGAAATATAAGTACACAGAAGCTGGTAGGAACCAATCTCGGTTTGGCGGTCAGCCAGAATCTTGCCATCCTAATGAACGGCCGTATTCAGGTGCATGGCATGGGAGACAAGGAGACAGAATTCGAGATCTGCCTGCCGCTCCGCAGACATTGGGAACTGCCTCAGCTTGCCAATATTCAGCATCGACTGAAGGGCAAAAAGGTGCTGCTTGCCAAGGACCCTGACATTCTGCAAGGGGCCTCTTCCCTGATGCGCAGATGGGAGATGGATGTGCATATGACCTCAGTTACCACCGAAGCGTACGACTGGATTCAGAAGGGCTTTAAGCCTGATGTGGCCGTTGTGGATATGGGACTGTTGGAGGGTGGTGCTGTGGATTTTGTACACAAGCTGAAGCGCTTGGTTACAGATTCACCGGTCATTGTTCTGATCCCGTATGGCATGCATATCGATCCACATGAAGCGGAAGTCTTCGATGCGGTCCTGACCAAGCCGGTGAAGCAGGCTGATTTGTTGAATGCGTTAAGCATCATTGTGCATTAAGAATATGTGAACATATATTAAACTGGCGCACCTGTTACGGGTGCGCTTTATGTTGTTATTTTGAAGGAAGAGGAAGCTCGAACAAGCAGCTCCGAGTCGACTTTAAATACACGTTTGTCCTGATAGTCATTTGTATTCATCATATCAATCATCTTCTCCATAAGAATGGCCCCCATCGTATACTTGGGCTGGTTCACCGAACTTAGCGTAGGATGAATGTATTTGCTGATTCGATTGTTGTCCACACCTACGATAGCCAATTGCTCAGGGATGCGTATCCCGTATTCCATACATGCTTTGTATACACCTAGCGCCATTTCATCATTAGCCGCATATACAGCGGAGAAGGACAGGCCTTTGTTAAACAGTCTTTTGATGGCCTCGTACCCACCTTCCTCATTGAAGTTCCCATTCTCGATCAGTTCGAGACGGAACGGAATCTGATGATTGCGCAGGGCCTTCAAGTAACCTTCTAGCCGTTCATAGCTGTCAATTGCTTCAGGATAACCGTTTAAGAAAACGATATTTCGATGTCCGGCCTCAACAAGATGCTGAACAACTTCCTGGGAGAATTTCACGTTGTCCGTATATATACACGGGATCTGATCATGTTCGATATATTTGCCAACGATGCCAATGCGATACCCCTTATCCGCAAGCTGGAATAATTCCTCATCCGCCAGCATGGGCGTGATAATGATGACACCGTCAATGGTTCGATCCAGCAGCAAATTAAGATAATCGACTTCTCTCTCTTTCAGGTTATGAGCATCACATATAATGACCTTGTAATGGCGGGCATAGGCGATGTTCTCAATGCCTTTAATAATTTCGGCATAATAGGAGTTGTTAATATCGGGAACGATTACGCCAATTGTCATGGTTCTCTGTGAACGAAGATTCTTGGCTGCTGCGTTGGGGTGATATCCCAATTGCTCGATGGCGCGCATCACCTTATCTTTGGTCTTGGTGCTTACTTTGCTGTGCTGATTAATGACCCGCGATACGGTTGCCGGGGACACACCTGCAATGGCAGCTACATCAATGATTTTGACATCCATATTCTTCACAACTCCAAATAAGTGATTGACAATTAATTCAAATTCATTATAATTCCAATTGAAAACGATTACAAGTTATAACCGATTGAAACAATAATTGGGATAGTGGAGGAATAAAGGGTTTAATATTCAATAAAATGTAATCGATTTCACTAACTCCAGTTGTGATAAATAGCGGACATCCATGGATTGTCCCCCTCGTACACCCGCTGTTTATATAGCATTACCGTTACCTGTCGTGAGTGCTGCATCCTGGTTCAGTCATACCTCAAGATATGACCATTTAAGGGAGGCGTCAACATGTTGAAGAAGAGCACTATTATGCTATTGTGCAGCTGTCTGCTGCTGGGACTGCTGGCTTCGGCCGTAGGTTCACCGAAGGCCAGTGCGGCTTTTGGATCAGGGGATTTCCTGAAGGCTAACGGAACGGTTGTCCGCAATAGTTCGGGTACAGGCAACGTGGTAAATCTGCGTGGAACAAATTTGGGTGGTTGGCTGCTGCAGGAAGAATGGATGACGCCCTCCGGGGCGGTAGATGAATACACGCTGCGTCGCACGTTGACGAATCGTTTTGGGGAATCGGGTGCACAGAGCCTGATCAATGGATATCAGGACAACTGGATTCAGGTTGGTGATCTGGATAACATCAAGAACTGGGGCATGAACGTTGTGCGTGTGCCGATCTATTGGGAGGATTTTATGAACACCAGCGGTGTCATGAAGCCTGATTCGGTTACGTTCCGCAAACTGGATTGGCTGATTGATGAAGCGGGCAAACGGAACCTGTATGTCATTCTCGATCTGCACGGTGCACCGGGAGCCGCCTGTCCATGGCATTCCTGCGGTCAGGAGAATTCCAACCAACTGTGGACTAATTCTACATACCAGAACTGGACTATTCAGATCTGGGAACGGATGGCGACACGTTACAAAGGTAATCCAACTGTTGCCGCGTACGACCTGCTCAATGAACCTCTGGTAACCATGGGAACGGGTGAAAATGCAGCTCAAATCAAGCAAAAGATGGATTTCTATGACCGGATGTACAAAGCCGTCCGTGCCAAGGATGCCGATCACATGATCATCATCGCAGCATTCTTCGACTGGTGGGCAGCTTCACCACCAACGACTTATGGCTGGACGAATGTGATGTATCAGACGCACCATTATCAATTCACGGATTATAACAACTGGGATCTGACCAATTCGGAGATGGATCGCTGGCTGAAGGATATGGCGTCCTATCAGAAGAATTGGAACGTTCCGGTGTTAGCGGGCGAGTTCTCGTTTGGTCAGGATGATCTGACCGAGAAGTGGCTGTCTGGTCTGAATGCACTGAATGCTTCATGGACGAACTGGAGTTATAAGGTCAAAGGCGGCGGAACTTGGGGTTATTACAATAACAACAACAACCCGGCACCGAACCTGAATACGGACAGCGCGGCAACAATTGCTTCCAAATGGAGCAAGTTCACAACGGCGAACTTTGCCTCTAATACTTCGTTCCAGAATGTGGTCAAAAAACATACGGGAACGGCTCCTTTTACAGAGACATGGTCCAGCCTGAAAGCCAATGCCAACGGCACATTTGTTAGCGCAGAGAATGGCGGTGCAGATGCACTGGTAGCCAATCGGGATACTGCCGGACATTGGGAGCGGTTCAAAATCATCCAGAATTCGGATGGTACGGTATCCTTCCTGTCGATGAGCAACATCAAATATGTGCAAGCAGATCTGAATAATGGCGGGCGTTTGATCGCCTCGGCCACGTACCCATCCACATGGGAGAAGTTTACCCGTGAAGATCTGGCTGGGGGATTGGTTGCCTTCAAATCCGTGGCGAACGGTAAATATGTCAGTGCGGATCTGAATAACGGAGGCGTGCTGTCTGCCAATCGTAACGCTGTGGGCGGAGCATGGGAACAATTTATCTTAACAGCTAACTAAGATTAACTAGTACCCATTCATTAAATGTGGTGACTGGGTAATATTTGACGCGTGTCGTGGCTCCGCTCTTTTAGCGGAGCTTTTCATATTCATCCCTATCTATATCCCAAATTCTTCTCCAAAGCCCTTTTAATCCGAGCCGAATACGATACAATAGAAAGGGAACTTCATCATTAATCAATTTAGAGGAGGATGTGCATTCAATGGAATACCGTAGATTAGGTGGAAGCGGACTGAAAGTAAGCGAGATTAGCCTGGGTAGCTGGCTGACATACGGAGGATATGTGGAACGTGAAAACGCGGTGAAATCAATTGAAGCCGCATTCGATGAAGGCATCAACTTTTTCGATACAGCCAATGTGTACGAGCGGGGTGCAGCAGAAGAACTGCTGGGGCAGACGTTGAAAGCGTATTCCCGCGATTCCTATGTCCTTGCAACCAAGGTTTTTGGCAAAATGGGTGACGGTCCAAATGACCAAGGGTTATCACGTAAACATATTAAGGAACAATGCGAAGCCAGCTTGCAACGGCTAGGTGTTGATTATGTAGACATATATTATTGCCATCGCTATCATACCGAAACACCGATTGAAGAGACACTGCGAGCACTTGACGATCTGGTGCGTCAGGGCAAGGTGCTCTACGTAGGTGTTAGTCAATGGACCGCGGCACAGATGGAAGCTGCGCTGGGTACCGCTGACCGCCTGTTGCTGGATCATATCGTGGTGAACCAGCCGGTATACAACATGTTTGACCGTTACATCGAAAGTGAAATCATCCCTTTGGGTGAGCGCAAAGGTATTGGACAAGTCGTCTACTCCCCGCTTGCACAAGGATTGTTGACCGGGAAATACACTTCGGTGTCCGATATTCCCGAGAACAGCCGGGCAGCGAAGCTGGGATGGGATGAAGGGAAAATTAATGCTGACCGGATTGGCAAGGTTCGCCAGTTGATTGAAGTGGCGGACAAGCTGGACTTGAAGGTTGGTCAATTGGCTCTGGCGTGGATTCTGCGTCAAAATAACGTGTCCAGTGCGCTTGTAGGGGCAAGTCGCCCTGAGCAGGTGAAAGAGAACGCTGCCGCTTCCGGTGTGAAGCTGGATGCTGCCATCGTTGAAGAAATCGAACAAATCTTAGCTTAAGGCGAACTCAACCTCACAGGTTGCTTTTTACCCGTACGCGAGTTGATTCGAATGCTGCAAAGTGGTGAGATAAGAAAGGGATGTCCTGCTAGCCTGATAGGCTATGAGGACATCCCTTTTTTTGGTTTGAGATTAGAATGGGCTTTGGCCGACGGAGAGCGACCTGGAACGCAGCGGAATGGCACATACGCGGTTCCTGCCCGTATTCTTGGCTTCATATAATGCACGGTCTGCCTGTTCAAAGAAATCGTTATCATCCCGGTCGTCGCAGTGATCCGGAAAAACTGCGACCCCTATGGAGATGGTCAGTCGGATCGTATTGCCATCAGGCAGCGCAAAATGGTACTTCTCGACCGATTGTCTGATGGACTCGGCAATGGCCATGGCTTGGTGATGACCACAATCGAGCAATAGTATAGCGAATTCCTCGCCTCCGTTTCGAGAGACGATATCCGCTGAGCGGGCATGCTCAATGAGCAATTGTCCGAGTTGTTTCAGGACCGCATCACCTGAAGTATGACCGAAAGTGTCATTTACTTTTTTGAAACGATCGATGTCGATGACCAGCAGGGATAGTTTTTGCTTGTACTCACGAGCCCGTTCCAGTTCCAACTCAAGTGATTTCTCAAATTGTCTGCGATTACTGAGATTGGTAAGATGGTCGGTGGTTGCTTTTCGTTCGAGCAGGAACAACATCTCATTCGATTTATTAATGAATTCTGCGATGAAATAAATAAAGATTCCACCGACAAAAGAAATGGTCATCTGTAAAGGATATACTTTCATTAATGAGTTCATGCTGGTTGTATTCAGCATCAGGATCACAAAGATCAGCGTCATACCCAGCAGGTTCATGGTAATAATTTTGGTTAATCTCGACCAGGGAGCATAGGCAAAATATACACCGGACAGTCCGATGATCGTCATGACGAATGCTGCATCGATGGCAGCGGATGACATTCCAAACATGACAATACGCAGGATGGAAATGACAAGTCCCGAGATGACCGAAGCCAGTCCTCCTAAATATACGGCTGCTGTGACGATAGCCAAATGACGCAAATCCACAATGGTAGTTTCATTTAAAGGAAAGGAATAATTCATCAGTACCGTTCCATAGATCCCGAACAGCAGACCACCGATCATCTGAACACGCATCGAGGGAAAGGGCACGCGGATACGATAGAATTTGGCTATGATTCCGGACACATACATGAACGTGATCATGACACAGAGATTGACGAAAAACGTGCTTAGCAACAAGCATCCCCCCTTTAGCGCACATTACTATATTTTAGCTGAAAAGCAGTATAGTAGCGAACCATATTATCCCAAATGAGAGCAACGGATGCTTAGAAGAGGCTTGGCTATAAGTATTCATGAATAAAATAGTCGGATATTGACTTCATTGTGCAATGAGATTTATACTTAATCTAAATCAAAATTGATTTTGATGTTTCAGGGAATCATAGCAATCAGTAGATTGCTGTGTCATCTTATATACTATTGAATGGGTTAATAAAGGAGAATTGCTGGTGAGAACTCTAAATCTGACGATACAGCGTCAAGCTGTTTACGATGTAGTCCGTCATTCCGAAGACCATCCAACGGCAGCAGAAGTGATGAACCGTCTGGTGGAGCAAGGTTATAATTTGGCTTATGGTACGGTATATAATTCGCTCCGATATTTAACGGATAAAGAGTTGATTCGAGAACTCAAGTTAGGCGAGACGGCCAGTCGTTATGATGCCCGCATGGACGATCATCAACATATTATGTGTGAAGTATGTGGCAAGGTGGATGAAGTCATGACGGAGGTTCCTCCGCAATGGATGAAGCAAGTCGCGGAGGAAACCGGGTATGCGATTGATCACGCTCATGTGGTCTTTGGAGGTGTCTGCGCGGAATGCAGAAACAAACGGGTCAAGTAAAAATCAACCTGTCCGGTCGTCGTTTGCCGCTCCGGGTCAAGCCTGCCCTTGCGGATCCAACTCCCCTTGTGGATAATTGCCCGGTTACGAGACGGGTCATTCTGATTAGTCCTATGCCAGGGCAAGTACATGAGCTGGTTAAGGCACTTACGGATAGCTGCTTCGATGTGCTGGTGTTCCACCGCTGGGAGCCTGATTTGCATGAACGGCTTGTATTTGATCTGTTGATCTATGACCTGTCTGTTGCTGGAACCATTGATGCTTTTGCCGGTATCAGCAGCCGATTGAATCGTGAAGCGGAACATGCAACACCCTGTCTGTATCTGGTGGGGGAGAAGATGATTGGCAGTGCCAGTGGCCCGATGCTTCAGGAGGAATTACTGGTCTGGCCGGCCCGTCCGCAGGAAGCGTTGTATCGTGTGCAACGCATGATCGGCAATAGTCCTGCAGCACCGAAACGCGGATTTCTACCTCAGGAAGGCCAACGCATTGGTTTCAAGGATCTATGGCTGGATCGTGAGCGGATGAGTGTGCACCGGAACAATGACCGCATTCACCTGACCAAGACAGAGTATGATCTGCTGCTGAAGCTGATTGATGCCAAAGGTGCAGTGATTTCCCGTGAGGAGATGCTCAGCGATATTTGGGAGACTGATTTTACGGGTGGAAGCAATGTGGTGGATGTTCATATCAAAAGCTTGCGCAAAAAACTTGGCGATAACGCGGCTTCGCCTCAATATATAGTAACGGTAAGAGGAGTGGGCTACCGCCTGGCGGATTAGTCCGCTTTTTTTTGTGTGGACACATTGCGCTGTTCATGTCACTCGTATGCGGGTATATCCACTAGAGAGAGTAGATCAAGCAATCGGAATGGATCAATGCTCATCTTACTCCAAGTTGATGTTCATATTTCATTCATGAAACGAACAAGAAACTCATCTTAATCTCATACGAACCTCATGCAAGGGGCGAGTGGGACATGTTAGAATCAATTTAACAGTTAGATCAAGTCTAAATGTATATTTAAAGCGATGGCGAATATGATTTTAATAGAGTATATACAGCAGGCATGAGACCAACATGAGGAGGATAACGATATGACAGAACGCATGACAACCAATCAGGGCGCACCCGTAGGTGACAACCAAAACTCCCGTACCGCAGGAAGAAGAGGTCCCACATTACTTGAGGATTATCATCTTCTTGAGAAGATCGCACACTTTGACCGTGAACGTATTCCGGAACGGGTCGTTCATGCAAGAGGTGCTGGCGCACATGGCGTGTTTACGCTGGAGAAGAGCATGAAGGCTTATACGACAGCCGATTTCTTACAAGACCCGGGCACAGAGACGGATGTACTGGTGCGGTTCTCCACGGTAATTCACGGTACGGGTTCACCGGAGACAGCGCGTGATCCACGTGGTTTTGCCGTGAAGTTCTACACGCGTGAAGGGAACTATGATATTGTGGGTAACCATTTGCCCGTCTTTTTCATCCGTGATGCCATGAAGTTCCCGGATATGGTTCATTCCCTGAAGCCTGCGCCGGATACGAATATCCAGGACCCTGCACGCTACTGGGACTTCATGACACTGTCACCGGAGTCGACTCATATGATGACTTGGTTGTTTTCCGATCTGGGTACGCCAGCAAGTTACCGTGAAATGGATGGATTCGGCGTACACGCCTTCAAATGGATTAATGCTCAAGGGCAAGTCCATTATGTCAAATACAAGTGGGAATCGGCTCAAGGCGTGCGAGGCTTCTCACGTCAAGAGGCAGCTGAGGTACAAGGACAGGATTTCAACCATGCCACCCGGGATTTACACGATCATATCAAAAACGGTCAATACCCGCAGTGGAAGCTGCAGGTACAGTTGTTGAAGCCGGAGCAGATGGATGATTTCGCCTTCGATCCGCTTGACCCAACCAAGACTTGGCCGGAAGATGTACTACCGTTCCAGACGATCGGAACCATGACATTGAACCGTAATCCACAAAACTTCTTCGCAGAAGTGGAGCAAGCAGCCTTTTCACCAAGCGCTTTGGTGCCTGGAATTGAGCCTTCCGAAGATAAATTGCTGCAAGGTCGTCTGTTCTCTTATCCGGATACACAGCGCCACCGGCTCGGACCGAACTATTTGCAGATTCCGGTGAACTGCCCTTATGCTCCAGTTCGCAATCATCAGCGTGATGGATTGATGAATGTGAGTCAGGACCCGTCCCCGGTAAATTATGAACCGAACAGCTCGGGCAACAGCCCGGAAGAAGCACCGGAATACCGTGACAGCCAGGTTCCGTTAGAGGGTCATGTTACGCGCGAGAAAATTGAGAAGACCGATAACTATACGCAGTCAGGGGAGTTGTTCCGTTCATTCACGGCGGTGGAGCAGCAACATTTGCTCGATAACCTGATCAATGACCTGAAGGCAGTACCGGAACAGACCCAGCTTCGTGCTTTATGCCATTTCTTCCAGGCAGATGGACAGCTCGGTGGTCGTTTGGCTCATGGACTTGGTGTGGATATCTCCGCATTTATGCCCTCACAGGATCGCAATTAAATAAAGCACTGATTTCATCATTATTTCAGAAATGAATAATCGATTTATGAATTAGACCGGGCAGGACTGCAGAATAGCAGACCTGCCCGGTCTTTAGGCTTTTTTCAGCTATAAACCGAACTTGTGCATCAAAATGATGTTCTGAAATGGAAAACATATTTACAAATCATTTACAATAAATAGCTGACATAGAGGTTGACTTCTCGTTTGTTGGCACTACAATGAGTAGTGTGAGGGGTGTCTGAACATGAGAATACACAATTTTAAAGTGGGTGAGCGTGGGCTGAACCGGTTTTTCGGTCCGCTGGAGGCGAAGATTATGGACATTTTATGGGCGCGTCCAGGCAGCAGCATTCGCGAAGTACAAACCGCACTAGAAAAAGATAAAGACGTTAATTTCAATACAGTCATGACGGTGATGAATCGCCTCGTGGACAAGGAGCTGCTCCACAAGTCGCAGAAGGGCCGAACGTCACTGTACCATCCGGTACAGAGCAGGGAGGAGTTTATGAACGACCAATCCAAGGAATTGTCACATGAGTTGGTGGATGAATTCGGGGCACTTGCTGTGAATCACATGCTGGATGCGCTGGATGAAGCAGATGCAGGGTTGATTGAGCGGCTGGAGCAGAAGATTAAGCAATGGAAAAAGGATAGCGATTGACATGTGGAAGGCCCGCTCGAAGCTGTTGTTTACTGTCGGGTTTGGCATTCCGTTATTCGTGTTCATGCAGATGTTCATGTACGCGATGTACAAAATATTTGGCTGGGACATTCCGTTTAATCTGCTCTGGCTATGTAATCACTGGATGAGCAGGCTGGGTTGGTTGTCCATGGGGCATGTTCTTATGGCACTGGTGCTCCTGACGTTTGCCGGTACAGGCTGGCTGCTGTTCGATCGCATGATCAAGACAAGTGCAGCGGTACGGAAGCTTCGGTCGTTGGAAGACGGGGCCATGTCTCGTAAACTTGAGGCGCGGTACCGTCAACTGAAACAACCTCGATTCATTGTGGTGGACAAGCCGTCACCGGTTGCATTTACGATTGGTCTGTGGAAACCCTGTATTGTGCTTTCCACAGGGCTGCTCACGATGCTGGATGCTGAAGAAGAAAGAGCAGTTGTGTATCATGAGGTGCATCATCTGTGGCATCGTGATCCACTCAAGACGACATTGCTTTCGGTATTTGCCGTCATGATGCCTTATATTCCGGTGTTGAAGCATACTTCAAAACATTACAATATCATTCGAGAAATTCTGGCTGACAATGAAGCGATTGAACGTACGGGGAACGCCGCGGGCATTGGCAGTGCATTGCTCAAACTGATCCGGGCTTGCCCTGAACCTTGGAGGATTAGAGAGACAGCTATTCAATCGTCTTTTGCCGATACTTCGGTGAATGTACGTATTTCCCGTCTATTAGACCCGGAACAGGATGTTACGCTGACGCTTCCCCGCTATGCGGTATTCATTTCTGCCACAGTGATCCTGCTGCTGTCTGTCTTGTTTGTTTGGTCAATTGGTTGAAATTTAACGTTGAACTTAAACTCCAAGGAGGAAGATGAATATGAATAGAAGTGTGGAGATTGGGTTATTTTTCTCAAGGATCATGATTGGTCTCATCTTTGTATTACATGGTTGGAGCAAATTCGAAGGTGGAATTAGCGGTACAGTCGGTTTCTTTGAAAGTATCGGCATTCCTGGTTTTCTGGCATCGGTTGTGGCGATCATTGAATTGGTGGGTGGTGCAGCCATGATTCTGGGGTTAGGAACACGTGTATTTGCTGCATTGTTCATCATAGTTATGGGTGGGGTTCTGCTTACTGCCAAAGTGGGACAGCCGTTCATGAGTGGTACCGAGTTTGATTACCTGTTGTTGGCGGGTTCGTTGACACTACTCTTCACAGGCAGCCGTTTCCTGGCGGTGGATCATTTCTTCTCTAGACAAGGGAACGCTCGGCAGAATGTGAGTGCATAACGGGTTTATCACCATCCAGTAGGGATGGACTAACAAGTTTATTCAAGCAGGTATATCCTGTATAGAAGCCTTTTCTCGCTAGTTCGGAATACGCGTAATTATACGTGTAAACCATTCGAACCGGGAAAAGGCTTTTTGTTTTGGACGACAAGCCCATCGATTTGGTAAAATGAGAATAAGTATGCTACTAAGAAAAAATAAGAGAACATTTAGGAGGATGTCTTTATGATTAACGTCATTCCATCCGATTCCCGTTCCAGCTTCGACCGGGGCTGGCTGCGCGGCAATCACAGCTTTTCCTTTGGTGAATACCAGGACCCGGAGAATACTGCGTTTGGACCCATGCGGGTAGCTAACGATGATGTAATTGCCCCGGGTCGTGGTTTCGGGGCACACCCGCATAGTGATATGGAGATTGTGTCCATCGTTCTGAACGGGAAGTTGCGTCATGAAGATAACCTGGGCAATGTGGCTGTTACATCATTTGGTGGAATTCAGCGCATGTCAGCAGGCAGTGGTATGATCCATACCGAACACAATGCCTCCGATTCTGAAGAAGTGCGTATATTACAGCTTTGGTTCATGCCACATACGAAAGGGCTTGAGCCGTCTTATGAGACAACTTCTTTTGATCCAGACGCACTCGCGGGAGCACTCGTACCCGTGGTATCCCCTGAAGGTGGGGCGCGTATCGCATCCATTCAACAGGATATGACCATCTATCTTGGCCGATTGGCTGCAGGTCAGACTTTAACATATGAACAGGCTGCAGATCGCCGCATGTACATTTTTGCCATTGAAGGAAAGCTTGGCTTGAACGGAGAGTATCAGCTAAATGAAGGGGATACGGCTCGTGTGGAACAGACGACATCCATGAACCTGGATGCAAGCGAGGACGCTTTCTATATGTTGATCGATCTGCCCTAGATTACCGAAATAGATTGAAACTCCAAGATCAAAGGAGGAATTACGTTTATGACGCAGCAGGAATGGTTCATGGTTAAGCATGCAGTGACAGGGCGAGAGTTAGTGAACAGCAAAACAGATTCGATGTCCTATCGCTATCAAAGAGAAGGCACTGGGTTTGTTTTTACCGTGACGGGTCTGGAACAACAGGTGGTAGATAGCATTATGGAGCTTAGACAGGAGCTCAATGTGTTTCGATTTGTACAGCGTAAAGATCAGCCCTTGGTGAAGCACTGGTATTACGTTCAGGGAGACCGGGTGCAGTATGATGGAGAAAGCCATACATTGACGATATATGCGGAATCTGAGATCCGCTATGTTCCTGAAGATTATTTTGCCGACTAACTGAATCATTAAAAAGGCCTTCCAATTGGAAGGCCTTTTTCCTTATATACAATTAAACTTGAATTATATGTGTTTCAGGTTGTTTCATGAAATTTAGAAAAAGAGAAGCAGAGGAAGGTTGACATGAAGAAATTAATATCGATATAATTACTCTAATTGATAATGAGTATCAATATCAAGTTGAACTAAGTAGAGCAGCTACAAGTGTTTTACGGCTATTGGTGAGGGGATTAGTAGAGAGATGAAGTTAGGCTATATGTTGATCGTGCTGGCTTTTTTGTCTATCGTGTACCTGTTTATTGGCAATTCAGCAATTTCGCCCATGGATATATTTCATTTGACCCCAGTCCAGCTTCAGGTGTTACAAGTCAGTCGTTTTCCCCGTCTAGTCAGCATCCTTGTCGCAGGTATCAGTATGAGTGTCATTGGACTGATCATGCAGCAGCTGACACGCAACCGATTTGTTTCTCCGACAACGGCCGGAACAATGGACTCAGCCCGATTGGGTATCCTAGTTACTTTGATGTGGTTTCCCGGTGCTTCTCCACTGCAAAAAATGTTGGTCGCTTTTGCCTTCGCACTGGCTGGAACGCTAATTTTTATGCGGATACTGGAGAAAGTCAAATTCAAGGATACGATATACATTGCTCTCCTTGGTTTGATGTTTGGCAATATTGTAAGTTCAGTCACGACCTTTTTTGCTTACAAAAACGATTTGATCCAGAACATGTCGTCCTGGCTGCAAGGTGACTTCTCCACGATTATGAAGGGACGCTATGAATTGATCTATATCAGTATTCCGTTGCTTATTATCGTATATCTGTTCGCTAATCGTTTTACACTTGCGGGCATGGGTGAAGATTTCTCAACCAACCTTGGCCTGGCTTATCGAAAAGTGGTTAATCTCGGATTGATTCTGGTTGCCATGGTTTCAGCTGTCGTCATTATTACCGTAGGTACAATCCCGTTTCTGGGTCTTGTAGTACCAAATATTGTGACGTTGTATAAGGGTGACAACTTGCGGGATACATTGCCTCATACGGCAGTGCTCGGTGCGATTTTTGTTCTGGTCTGCGATATTTTGGGTCAATTGATTATTTATCCTTATCAGCTCTCCATCAGTTTGACTGTGGGAGTTGTAGGTAGCGTGCTGTTTCTGTATTTATTGCTTCGAAGAAAGGCTTATGAATCATGAGAATGAAGTATACGGCGAATACCTGGAAGTTTGGCATTTTGATTGCAGCGGCAGTGCTGTTGATTGGTGTATTTCTGGTCATTCAATCCGGGGGTAACTGGGATTATATTCTGCCTCGCAGAGGGAAAAAGATTCTTGCCATTGTGCTCACAGGTGCCTGCATCGCGTATTCCACTGCCATTTTCCAAACGATAACCAACAACCGAATTCTTACGCCTGGCATTATGGGGCTCGACTCCCTGTATATGTTGTTTCAGACCTTTGCCGTGTTTGTGTTTGGGAGCACGCATATCAGCTTTGTGAACAAAAATCTTAACTTTGCGGTATCTGTTCTGTTAATGAGTCTGTTTGCTCTACTCCTGCATCAGTTCATGTTCCGTAGAGAACGGGGGCGCAATATCTATTTGCTGCTGCTCGTTGGCCTTATTCTGGGTACGCTGTTTCAAAGCATGTCCTCCTTTATGGAGGTGCTGATTGATCCCAATGAGTTCCTTGTGCTGCAGGGTAAGATGTTTGCGAGTTTTAACAATGTGAATACGGATTTGCTGATCATCTCAATGGTGGCCATTATTTTGATCCTGCTGTATGCACAGAGGTTTACCAAATATCTCGACGTACTATCCCTCGGCAAAGATCACGCGGTTAATCTTGGCGTGGACTATCAATACATCGTGAAAAGGTTGCTGCTGGTTGTGATGGTTCTGGTGTCGATCTCCACAGCGCTGGTCGGCCCAATCATGTTCCTGGGACTGCTGGTCGTGAATCTGGCGCATCAGATATTCCGATCACATCGTCATAAAGTGCTGATCTGGGGTTCAGTCATTATAGCCGTGGTTTCATTGGTCGGTGGACAGCTCATTGTAGAGCGAGTATTTACTTTTGCCACTACAGTAAGTGTCATTATCAATTTTGTAGGCGGTGTGTACTTCATCTATTTACTGCTAAAGGAGAATAAGTCGTGGTAGAAGTCAGAAATGTAACCAAACAATACGGCGGCGTCCGGGTAGTGGATGACGTATCACTGAATATTGCCAAAGGGAAAATCACTTCATTTATTGGTCCCAATGGTGCAGGCAAAAGCACACTGTTATCCATGATCACCAGGCTAATCAGCAAGGATACAGGACAAGTCCTGATCGAAGGGCAAGAGATTGAAGGCTGGAAGAACAAGGATCTGTCCAAAAAAATATCAGTTCTCAAACAATCCAATCACATAAATATCAGGTTGACTGTGGAGGATTTGGTTGCTTTTGGCCGTTTTCCTTATTCACAAGGAAGACTTACAGCAGAGGATCGGCAGTGGATTCAGGAAGCCATCGATTATATGGAGCTGGCTCCATTCCGCAAAAAGTATTTGGATGAGCTAAGCGGTGGACAGCGACAGCGGGCTTACATTGCCATGGTTATCGCGCAGAATACCGAGTATATTCTCCTCGATGAACCCTTGAATAATTTGGACATGAAACATTCGGTGCAGATTATGAAGGTGCTTCGCAAAATGGTGGATGAATTGGGCAAGACGATCGTTATTGTCATTCATGACATCAATTTTGCCTCCTGTTATTCAGACTATATCGTTGCACTCAAAGATGGGCGTGTCGTGCAGGAAGGTAAGACGGAGGACATCATTGATACGGATGTATTGCAGAAAGTCTATGACATGCACATCCCTGTGCAATGGATTGATGGGCGTAAGATTTGTGTGTATTTTGCTTGAAAAAGTTAAACCAATATAGAGAGAGCGAGAGGTGTCTATTTATGAAAAAGGGTTGGTTGTTTACGTTGCTTGTGGTGTTGTCGGTTGTTCTGGCAGCTTGCGGTGGAAGCAAAACAGCAGAAAATACAGGTGCCAGCAGTGGCACAGGATCAGAAGCGAATGCAGCAGCAGATCAGTCCAATGATGAAATCGTCATTAAACATAAACTTGGCGAAACAACAGTGAAGAAGAATCCGGAGAAAGTGGTTGTATTCGACTATGGTGTGCTGGATACATTGGATCAGCTTGGGGTAGAGGTTGCCGGTGTACCTCAGGAGGGAGTTCCCTCTTATCTGGAAAAGTATAACGATGCAAAGTACGCCAATGTTGGCGGTTTGAAAGAGGCTGATTTTGAGAAAGTAAATGCTTTGAAGCCTGACCTGATTATCATCTCAGGACGACTGCAAGACTCCTATGAAGAGCTTAGCAAGATTGCACCGACCATTTATATGGCGGTAGACACAGAAGATTATATGAACTCCCTGACTTCGAATGTGAAGACGCTTGGAGAGATCTTTGGTAAAGAAAAAGAAGCAGAAGAGGCACTGGCATCCATTGATACCTCTGTTAAAGCTTTAAATGATAAAGTAACGGCTGCTGGAAAGAATGCACTGGTTGTTCTGACGAACGAAGGCAAATTGAGTGCTTATGGTGCAGGTTCCCGATTTGGTATCATTCATGATGTGTTCGGTTTTACTCCGGCAGATGCAAATATTGAAGTGTCGACCCATGGACAAAGCGTTTCATTCGAATATGTTATGGAGAAAAATCCGGATTATCTGTTCGTGGTAGATCGGAGTGCAGTGGTTGCGGGCAGTGGTGAGGCAACGCCTGCCAAACAGGTGGTCGAGAATGATTTGGTCAAAAATACGAATGCTTATAAAGACGGACACATTGTTTATCTTGACCCAGATTACTGGTACTTGTCCGGCGGTGGTTTGGAATCCATTCAGGAAATGATTAAAGAAGTGGACAAGAGTATCAATTAAGTGAATGAAGATTTGATGCAAACTTTTGATGAAACCCCAAAGGTCTCTGTAATTCATACAGAGGCCTTTTTTGTTGTCTGAAATGAAGATGCCATTGGATATTTTATAAAAAGACCACATAATTCTGCGCGCTCTGGCACAAGCTACCTTGTATAAAAAAACAGGAACGGAGGGGCGGCATATGGCGGACAAAACATCAGGGAAAGATGGTTCCAAGGATTCAGAAAAGAAGAAACACATCCCCTTAGGGCTGCCGTCTCCCCCTATTCTGAAACAACCGATAGGCCTTTCACATGAAAGCCATATGTTGGCACTGGAAGACATTTTCTCGGATTGCTCGGATGTGATCTTCCGCAATGTCAAGATTTCACCTGAAGTGGAAGGACTACTGGTGTACATCGAAGGCATCGTGAATTCGACGGATATTCAGGATCATATGCTTCGGCCTCTGATTCGTGGTCTGATCGAACAACGAACCGATGAACCTGCAGCTCCTCTGGATGATACACGTATCGCCCTGACGCAGGTGAAGAAAGTGGATACCTGGGCAGACGCAGCGGATGGTGTGCTTGAATCCTCTGCACTTCTGTTGATCAACGGAAGCAAGGAGGCTTGGCTATTCAACGTCAAGGGCGGCATGCGGCGCGGTGTCGAGGAACCCCAGACCGAGTCGGTTATCCGCGGGCCACGCGAAGGCTTCACCGAAACATTGCGCGTAAACACAGCTCTGCTTCGTTTCAAGCTGAAAACACCTGGGCTTAAGATGTTAAGCATGACGATTGGAACCGAGACCAAAACCAATATAGTCCTGTCCTACATCGATGATATTGCCGATCCCAAGCTGATTAAGGATGTCAAAAAACGCCTCAACAAGATTAAGATCGATGGGATTCTTGAGTCCGGGTATATTGAGGAATTGATAGAGGATCATCCGTATTCCCCTTTTCCGCAGATGCATTATACCGAACGTCCAGATACAGTTGCAGGTAACTTGCTGGAAGGGCGATTTGCCATCTTTGTGGATGGTAGCCCGTTTGTCCTTATAGCCCCAGTAACCATGTGGCAGATGCTTCAGGCGAGTGAGGATTATTACGAACGGTTCTTTATCAGCAATCTGGTGCGGTGGATTCGGTTTTTGTTTGTAGCTATCGCGCTATTTCTGCCTGCACTCTATATCGCCATTACAACCTTCCATCAGGATATGCTGCCGACCACGTTGATTCTGAGTATTGCCGGGGCAAGGGAGGCCATTCCGTTCCCTGCACTGGTTGAAGCCCTCATTATGGAGCTATCATTCGAGGCTTTGCGAGAAGCGGGAGTCAGGTTACCCAAAACGGTAGGTCAGGCCGTCAGCATTCTGGGGGCACTCGTGATTGGACAGGCAGCGGTTCAAGCGGGAATCGTCTCTGCACCCATGGTTATTATCGTATCCATGACAGGGATTGCGTCGTTCACGATCCCTCGTTTTAACTTTGCCATTACGGTTCGTTTACTGCGTTTTCCCATTATGCTGCTTGCCGGAGCGCTTGGTTTATACGGCATTGTGTTCGGACTGGTGCTGATCTCGGTTCATCTGACGCAAATGACTTCTTTCGGTGTACCGTATTTGTCGGGCCTCAGTCCCTACAGCAAAAAGGATACCAAGGATATTGTTATTCGTGCACCATGGTGGAAAATGATCAATCGTCCTTCAACGGTTCATCGTGACCAGCAGCGGATGAATGAGAAAATCAACGGTTCACCTGAAGCTGAGGAGGGGTGGTAAGCACATGTTTTTTGTCCATAAACGGCATGTTGTCGCCATCATGCTCCTATGTACCATTTTCATATCAGGGTGCTGGGATCGGAAGGAAATTAATGATATAGCTTTTGTGATTGGTCTCGCCATCGACAAGGAAGAGGATAATTACAGAACCAGTCTGCAAATTGCCCTTCCCGGCCAATCCGGTTCCACTGGAAGTGAGGGTGGTGGTGGGGGCACAAGTGGCGATAAATCGTGGTTCATGTTATCCAATACAGCCAAAACGTTGCGCGGAACATCTATTGAAGGCCAAAAGGCACTTTCCCGTGAGCTTTATTATGCACATCGGCGTACCATGCTGATCGGAGAGGAGCTTGCACGTGAAGGCGTTGCTCCCATGCTGGACCTACTTACGCGTTACCCGCTTAACCGACTCTCTGCTCTACCGATTGTTACCAAAGGTTCTGCATACAAGGTGCTGAATACCGATGCGCCGATTGAAAAATTTCCTTCGGAAATGGTACGTGAACTGTGCTTTCTGAATATGCGCAGACCACGTTCACTCAAGACATTCACGGATGCGATTCTTTCCGAGGGGGTAGATCCATTCCTGCCTGTCGCCTCGACCGTTGACAATGTGCCGAGCAACTGGAAGGACGTCAAGACGAACATCAAGTTGGATGGACTCGCCATCTTTAAGAAGGACAAACTGATAGGCATGATTGAAAAAGCGCCTGCTGGTGCACTTATACTGGCTATGGGTGAAGCCAACGAGCCAGAAATTATGGTTAAGGCTCCTCGTGGGAAAGGTGATATTTTCATCAAGCTGAACGAAAACAACTCTACATTACATCCTCATATTGAAAATGGAAAAATATCGGTGACGATTGAACTTTATGCCAAGGGAGTCTTGGTGGACAACGAGTCGAACTACGGTGACCTGAGAGAGCAAGAGATTAAGAACCTGAATCAAGCACTTCATCAGAAAATCCAGGATGACATCAAGGAAGGGATAAGGCTGATTCAGAAAGAATATCCTGCCGATATTTTGGGTTTGGGTCGCTCGATTCACCAACATCTGCCCAAAGAATGGGACAAGGTTAAGGATCGTTGGGATGATATTTATCCAAGTGTAAAAGTTGTGGTTGAACCACATATCGTTATTGAAAATGTAGGAGTTATCAACAAACCGTTTGGATTACCTGAGGAGGATATTGTCCATGATTAAGCCGCTGCTGTTCACTTATTTGGGTATAGTCGTTGCCGTAATCATCATGGACTTCAAACATTTGAAGCAGGCAGCGGCTATTAATCGCTGGTTATCCTACGGACTGATCGCCATCAGCGCCGGGATTTGGTTCTATGTAACGAATTTGAGCAAAACAGTCTTCGTCACGACATGGCTTACCCAATTCATTCAGCGGTGGCTACCGTTACCATAAGGCTTTTTCAACGAATAAGCATGAAAGATAAGACAGAAAGGAGGTATTCCATGAATCAAAAAGTGACCAGTCGTCAGTTGGTGCTGCTCATCATGCTGCTCAGTATTACAGGTACGTTGATTCAGCCCCATGCACAAGCCATCTTTTATGCTGAACAGCACGCCTACTTATCCTATATCCCCGTGTTTCTTGTCATGGTGGCATCCCTATGGATGTTAAGCCGTGTTCAGCGACGGTTCCCCGATCAGGATCTGTTTGAATCTCTGGTGGAGCGTTTCCCCTTTTTGGGACGTGTGACAGGACTGTTGTATATCCTGTTTTTTCTCTTTATATTTGCCCGTGATATCCGCCTAATCGGTGACTATGTAAGCATTACCTTGCTGGAGACGACCCCGATTTCCATAATTTTATTGACCCTGTTGGTCATGGCTGTTTTTATCGTGAGGGGAGGGCTAGGGTCCTTAATTGGGATGTCAGAGCTGTATGTTACTTTGTTTATGCTGAATTCGTTAATTTTGCCGTTTATGCTCATTCAGCAAATAAACATGGATAATCTCATGCCGTATTTTGACATTGATGTTGCGGGTGTTGGCAAAGGAAGCTGGTACATATTTTCCTTTTTTGGAGAGATGATTGCAATTCCCTTTGTAATTAAGGGCAGTGATTTCCGATTCAAGTCGGTCATGTGGGGGATTACGATCGCAGCCCTGTTAATGATTCTGATTATCGTCGAAACTATCCTGGCAGTGGGGGTACCCATCGCATCCAGGTTGGTATATCCCTCCTATGAGCTTGCAAGACAGCTGCAAATCAGTGATTTCCTTGATCGGTTTGATCTTGCACTAGCAGCGGCAACTCTACCTACAATGATTACCAAAATTGCATTTGACCTGTACTTTGTCTGTTGGGGAATGAAACGAATGATTCCAAAAGTTTCAGGTAAAGTGATGACAGGACCCGTGGCTTTGGTTGGTTACGTGTGTAGTTTCTGGTTTTTCAAAAACGCGGTTCAGCTCTTTCGCTTTACACGAGAATGGACATGGATTGGGATTGTGTTCGAGATACTATTTCCCATCATACTCTTTGTGTTCCTTCGTCCTCGCAAAAAAGATGCGAAAAATCGCCGAGCAACGGATGACCAGAAGCAAAAGCAGCAACCAAAAGAGGATAAACAAGGGAAAGCATCACAGGAACGAGATGAGCCTGACAAAAGTAAACGTGATGGACATCAGGGTGGAGAACTACAGCCTTCCTGATATATCCCATCAAAAATCGTTATAGATGAACCGCCGAAAATAGGGGAAACTCGGTTTCCCTCCATAGAAGTACCCTGTATACTGTAGTCAGACTGATGACTTTCGGCTGAATTAACGGGGGGAACATGGATGGCTCAACATTTGGCAGGTATACGCGTAGCATTGACCGGACCACGAAAATCCAAAGAGATGTCTTTGCTGGTTGAGAAAATGGGCGGGATTCCACTAGTCCGACCTGCACAGGGAACTGTTTTTCTGGACGATCGTAATATTCGAGATGGTCTGGTATCCTGGATATCCGACCCGCCAGACTGGACGGTATTAACCACGGGTATGGGATTGGACGCTATTTTTGATATGGCTGAGGATATGGAGATTGCTGATCAATTGCTGGACGTATTATCGGAATCCTTGATTGCTGCAAGAGGGTACAAAACAGTCAATGCACTCCGGAAACGTAAACTGACCCCGCTGGTACGGGATGATGATGGCAGCACAGACGGGCTGATTCGTGAATTTGCGCCTCATGAACTTAAGGGACAGAAGGTCATGTTGCAACTGCATGGGGAAACCGCGCCCAAGTTGGTCGGTTGGCTGGAGGAACAAGGGGCGCAAGTACGTCAGGTGCTTCCTTATCGTCACGTCCCGCCCGAAGAGGGCGAACTGGAACAGTTGTTGAATGAAATTTTGCTGCATGAGGTGCATGCTGTCGCGTTTACTAGTGGGCCGCAAGTGCGGTTTTTGGTTGAATACGCGGCGTCAAAGGGCATGCTCGAATCCATGCAGGAAGCCTTCCGGCAAGGCGTAGTGCCTGCTTCGGTGGGTAGGGTTACGGCAAACGCAATGCGTGAAGAAGGTATTGAGGCGCTCGTAGTCCCAGAGGATGAGAAGATGGGGGCACTAATCGTTGAACTGGGGCGTTATTACGCTGCCCGATCTGCGGACAAGGCTCAACTGCTGCAATAATATGTGATCCCGCCTGGAGTCATATTAAGCGTTGAATGAAACGCATTTAAGATGCCAAGTTGTTCCCGGTTCTGATCCGATATATGGATCAGAACTTTTTTTGTTGCTTGTCTCTGTGATCGGTTCATTCCCTATAAGCTGAATGAATCTGATTCAAGGGAATTCACCTGAGACTTTGGTCATGAAGTTAGTTGTACCCATTCATAATTAAAGGTTTTTGGATAATAATGTGGAATGAATTAAAGACAGATTAAGCTTGTGAGGGAGGGACAGCATGATGAAAACCGTATGTGTAACCGGGGCGGCCCGGGGACTGGGGTTAGCTCTGACGGCACAAATGCTGAAGAGAGGTTATATCGTTTATGCAGCAGGGTTGGACATGGAAGAGTCAGAAGGAATTCGTCTTCTGACGGATGCCTTTCCAAAACATTTACGCGCCATCGAACTGGACATTGCGGATGATCTGTCCGTAGCTTTGTTCACGGAGACACTTAAGCTGGATACAGAGCATTTGGATATGCTTATCAATAATGCGGCTATACTAGGAAGTATTACGGATCATATCCGCGGACCGTTAAATATGGCGGAGATGGCAGAAGTATTCAACGTAAATACCTTGGGGACATTGCGTGTGACTCATGCCCTGTTGCCCCTCCTTCTTCAAGGGACAAACAAGCTGATCGTCGATATATCTTCGGAGGCAGGCAGTATTGAGCAGTGCAGCCGGGATGGATGGTTTGCCTATTGTATGTCCAAATCTGCGTTAAACATGCAGGCCCGCCTTGTGCATAATGGTCTGAAGAATGAGGGTGGGCAAGTGATGCTGATACATCCCGGCTGGGTACAGAGTTATATGAGCGGGGAATTAAATACCGATGCAGACCTTACGCCAGATCAATCGGCTCAGCATATCACAGCACTCATCGATCGCCATAAGGAGTTCATGGGCGATCAGCCCGCGTATGTAGATTACAAGGGCGATACCCTTCCTTGGTAATTCTGTTAGAGGTAATTTGAAAGGAGTTTTTATTGATGGATCATCGTAAAAAAGCGTTGTTACTTGGTGATTATACTCATCCGGACTGGCATCCGCTGCAAGGGGTGGATGCGGAAATTAGTCGGATTTTTCACGATACTATGACTGTGCAGTGCAGTGAGAATCGCAACATGCTGCTGCAAGAAAATATAACCGGATTTGATGTGTGTATCTGTTACATGGATGATTGGAAGGGGAAAGTCTCTCCACAGCAGACGGCAGGCTTATTGTCCTATGTTAGTAATGGAGGTGGACTGGTCATTATACATAACGGAATTTCGCTCCAAAATCGTTATGAGCTGAAGCAGATGATCGGTGCCAAATTCCTGCATCATCCACCTTATGCCCCACTAGAGTTCACAGTAACGGCAGAGAGCCATCCAGTGACGGAAGGCATTTCCGGATTTACGATGGAGGAAGAGCCTTATCAGTTCGAGTTCGGTTCATTTGCCGAAACGAAAATTCTGCTGGAGTATCAATCCGAAGAAGGGCCGAAGCCCGCAGCTTGGGCGCATAGATATGGTCTTGGACGCATTGTTTACTTGATGCCAGGACATCATGTACCATCTTTTGCCCATGAAACCTATCGTCAGTTAATTCTGCAGGCAGGAAAATGGGCTGCGCGCTACGTATAGCCGTACCGTTTCTTTTGTGAGCAGCTGATTAGGGGTATACTATAGAGATCAACGAAGAGGAGGATGACAAGAATGAGCGATTTGTTCAAAAAGGCAATCTCGTTAGGGCTCGGTCTTACTGTTGTAAGTAAGGAGAAAATTGAGAAAACCGTGGATGATCTGGTTAAGCGAGGGGAACTGGCGCCTGGTGAATCCAAAGCGTTGGTTGAACGCCTGATGGAACGGGGCGATGAAGAGCAGGGCCAGTTCAAAAGAATGATTCACGAACAGGTCAAGCGCGTCCTTCAGGAAGTGGGCGTTCCATCCGAAAGTGATGTAACCAGTTTGGAACAGCGTGTTGCCGTCCTTGAGAAAAAGCTTGCGGAACTGGGTCACACACCACAGCTTCAACCTGATGTATCCCCAGCTCCACTTGAAGTTCCTCCTCTCAAAGGAAACGAGATCGAGTAGATGGCTGTGCGAATCAAACATGTCGGCAGATACCGGGAAATTGCCATGGCGCTGGTGCGTCATGGCTTCGGTTATATGGTCGAGGAGCTGGGTTTGTTCCAGCTGCTGGCCATACCCCGGCGGTGGATGTCGCGTGAAGCCCACACCACCAAGACGCTGAGTGAACGCATACGACTCGTGCTGCAGGAGCTGGGGCCGGCTTTCGTTAAGCTGGGGCAACTGGCAAGCACAAGGGCAGACTTGTTGCCCGAGTCTGTGATCCGGGAATTGGTGAAGCTGCAGGATCAGGTCCCACCGTTTTCCTCGGAGACGGCACGGGGTATTTTGGAACAGGAATTGGATACACCGCTGGAGGAGATCTTTTCCCGGTTCGAGGATACCCCTGTGGCTGCGGCTAGTATTGGACAGGTGCATCTGGGTAAACTCCGAAGCGGTGAGGCCGTAGCTATTAAGATTCAGCGGCCCGGCATATCGCGTATCGTTCAGCGCGATCTAGATATTTTACGAGAATTGACAGCGATGGCGGAGAAACGCTGGGATTGGGTGAAGCAATATCAGATTCCGCAAATGGTAGAAGAGTACGCTCAGGCATTGATGGCCGAGCTGGATTATACCGTCGAGGGACGTAATACGGAAAAGATTGCACAGCAATATCAGCAGGACAGCAAAGTGAAGATACCACTGATCTATTGGGATCAAACTTCTTCTCGTGTGCTCACCATGGAGTACATCGAAGGCATCAAGCTCAATGACCGTGACGAGTTGATTAAACGTGGGCATGATCTGAATAACATTGCGCAGCGGCTGGTAGATTCGTTGTTGAATCAGATTTTCATTCATGGATTCTTTCATGCCGATCCACATCCGGGCAATCTGATGGTTCTGAAGGATGGCAGGCTTGCCTTTATTGACTTCGGCATGGTAGGAAGTCTGAGCGATGAGATGAAGCAGCACCTGGCTTCGCTCATTATCGGATTGATGCGCAAAGATACGGACAGCATGATTCGGGCGATTGAGAAGCTGGGCATGATGCCGGATGATATGGATCTGCGAGGGCTTCATAACGATCTGGACAAGCTGCGCAGCAAATACTACGATATTCCCTTCTCCAAAATCAGCGTGGGTCAAGCATTGAATGATCTGTTCGGCGTGGCGCAGCGACATCGGGTTGTGATGCCTGCCGACATTCTGCTGCTAGGGAAATCGCTACTCACGATGGAAGGTGTCATCGAACATCTCGATCCTTCCTTGAGTATCGTAGATATGGCAGAACCATTTGGTCGAAAGCTGATCAAGGAACGCTTCAATCCTGGGAGGATCAAGAACCGTCTGTTCCGCAGTGCTGCGGATATGGCCGAAAGTGTCATGGGTCTGCCAGGGCAGTTAAGGCAATTGTCTTCCATTATTAGCAAAGGTAAGCTAAGGTTGGAGATCAGTGTCCCCGAACTGGATGCGCTCATGCGCAGAATGGACCAGATCAGTAATCGGCTGTCTTTTAGTATTGTACTGCTCGCATTTTGTATCATTATGGTTGGATTGATCATCGGTTCTTCGATCAGTCACCAGTCAACCATGCTGTGGGATATTCCGGTCATTGAGATCGGTTTTCTGGTAGCCATTCTGATGGTGGCCTTCCTGCTCTATTCGATATTTAAATCGGGGAGATTTTAAGTATAGACGTAATCAAGAGAGTCGTTAAGTTTCCTGTCAGGGGAGCATTAGCGGCTTTTTTTGTTTGGGCATCGAGGGGAATATTTAAACAAGATAAACAGAGCATAACTGAGATATTTTACATATATAAGAGATAATACAAGATAATATACCAATTACGGATACATACTCTGTTCGTGTAGAAGAGACTCTGGGACTATAATAATAGGTCAGTACATTAACGGACCCGGTTTTTCTGAGAGGGGAAAACCTAGAGAACTTGTGATTGGCTCACGATGCCTCGAAAGCAAGACACCTGAATGTTGTAGTGGAAATAAGAGGTGCACACTGGAACGGATGAGACATGTTCAGACATGATATCGGATAATTTATTCGGATCATGGTCAATCCAACATGTTTTCAACTTATATAGACACATTTTTGCGGGAGGGTATTCCGCTGTTTTGTGTTGTTTGTTGTAGTTGCTCAGTGACGAACCATTCCATTGCCGTTCAGGAGATAAGTCAAATTTGAGTTTAAATACGTAGGAGGACCGGCAAAGGACGATATGAATACTTTAAAACAACAATGGTTTGGTAACATTCGCGGGGACGTGCTGGCAGGTATTACGGTAGCGCTGGCGCTTATTCCGGAAGCCATTGCCTTCTCGATCATTGCGGGTGTCGATCCGATGGTGGGATTGTATGCTTCGATTACGATTGCCATCGTGATCTCGATTGCGGGCGGAAGACCGGGCATGATCTCGGCCGCAACGGGCGCTATGGCGGTACTGATGGTGGGACTCGTCAAGGATTATGGCGTGGAATATCTGTTCGCCGCTACAATTCTGACAGGTATAATCCAGTTTATTTTGGGGATTTTCAAGGTTGGTCGGTTTATCACATTTGTGCCTCATTCGGTACTGACCGGGTTTGTGAACGCGCTGGCGATTCTGATCTTTATGGCTCAGCTGACCCATTTCACAGGTGCGAACTGGATCATGTATGCGATGGTAGCGGGTACGCTGGCGATCATTTATATTTTGCCACGGTTTTTCAAAAGTGTTCCGGCTCCACTGATTGCTATAGTGATCATGACGATCATTACGGCGCTATTAAATCTGGACGTCAAAACCGTAGGTGATATGGGGAATCTTACGAGTACCCTGCCTATGTTCCATCTGCCGAATATCGACTGGTCCCTCAATACGCTAATGATTCTGCTGCCGTATTCGTTCACGATGGCTCTGGTAGGTTTGCTGGAATCTTTGCTGACTGCAACGATTGTGGATGAAATGACCGAGACCAAGAGCAGCAAAAACCGTGAAGTACGTGGTCAGGGGATTGCCAACTTTGTTAATGGCCTTTTCGGTGGCATGGGTGGTTGCGCGATGATTGGACAGTCGGTTATTAATGTGAAGTCTGGTGGTCGAGGTCGATTATCGACATTTACGGCTGGCGCTTTTCTGGCCATATTGTTGTTATTGCTTAGTGGTGTGGTGAAAGAGGTGCCGATGGGTGCACTCGTAGGTGTGATGTTTATGGTGTGCATCGGTACGTTTGACTGGAGCTCCATCAAGAACATTGCGCGTGTGCCACGTGCGGAAGCCTTCGTTATGGTAGTCACAGTTGCCATTGTGGTGTATACCCACGATCTGTCTATCGGTGTGATGGTCGGCGTTGTGCTTAGTGTGCTTCATTTTGGTTGGAAACAGACCAAGATTCGTGTGCAGGCATATGAGGAGCAGGGGCAGAAGGTCTATCGGGTCCACGGACCGTTCTTCTTCGGTTCATCTTCCCGCTTCGTCGATGAGTTCAATGCTGAGGCTGATCCGCAGGAAATCACGATTGATTTTGGTGGCTCACATATTTGGGATAATACGGCGGTTGTTGCCATTGGTAAAGTGAAGTTCAAATATGCGAAGCTGGGCAAAACGGTGCATCTGTGCGGACTGAACGAGGAAAGCTCTCGTTTGCTTGAGAAGAGCGGATTTGCTACGGTGCAAGGGCACAGTGCTATAGTTGAATCCAAATGAGTATCATTGATAGATGATAGGTGCTGTCCTGCAAGTCATGATGGATCATGACAGGGACGGCCCTTTTTTGTTTATGTCAGCAAAATGCTTAGTTAGTTGAGGTCTATAGCGTGGCTGAAGTTCGTCACAATTTCACAGGTTTCCATGACTGCGGTATAAGGTCTGTATGATTCGTTAAGGCTTTAAACACAACGATCCGGGACATTTGTGGACAAATGCAGGAAAGTAACGCCTGATCCCCTTTTGTTTTGCTTGACTAACGTGTAAACTACAGGGTATGGAGAAGAAGAGCAACGGACCGATTGCTTTTTAAAAAATTCATTTCATAATCATGATTGATATACGGAAAACTAGTCTTGATTGAAGCCAAGTGAAAGCAATTATGAAATGGACTTATCTAAATGAATATACAGAGGTGTAACGATTGGCAAACTTTGAACAACTGGGCATTCGCCCGGAATGGTGCGAGATCCTGAAACATCAGGGCATCGCCGTGCCGACTCCGGTACAGGAGCGTTCGATTCCGGTACTGCTGGGTGGGCGTGATATTATTGCTGAGGCACAGACGGGTACAGGGAAAACACTGGCTTTTTTGCTGCCGATTATTCAGAAAATTAATGTATCCGACCGCTCGCCGCAAGCACTGATTATTGCCCCTACCCGGGAGCTGGCGCTGCAAATTACGGAAGAAGCGAAGAAGCTGACTGCAAACGACGATAAGCTGCATGTTCTCGCGGTATACGGCGGACAAGATGTGGACAAACAGCTGCGCAAGCTGCAAAACGGCACACAGATCGTGATTGGTACGCCGGGACGTCTCCTGGACCATCTGCGTCGTGGCACGTTGAAGCTGGATAATGTTAAGAAACTTGTGCTGGATGAAGCCGACCAAATGCTGCACATGGGCTTCCTGGATGATGTTGAGACCATCCTTAGTGAACTGCCACACAAACGTCAGACAATGCTGTTCTCGGCAACGATGCCGAAAGGCATTCGCAACCTGGCGAAGAACTACATGAAAGACCCGGAGGATGTGAAGGTATCCTCCAAGTCCGTGATTCCGATCAATCAGATTCGCCAGCAGGTGCTGGAGTGCACGGATCGTGGCAAACTTGAGGCACTTCGCGGCATGATTGATACGTATCGCCCGTACCTGGCAATTGTTTTCTGCCGGACCAAGCGCCGTGCATCCAAGCTGAATGAAGATCTGCGTGAAGCAGGTTATGCGAGCGATGAACTTCATGGTGATTTGTCTCAATCCAAGCGTGAGAACGTAATGAAAGCATTCCGCGACGCGAAATTGCAAATCCTCGTTGCTACGGATGTTGCGGCACGCGGACTGGATGTTGAAGGCGTAACGCATGTATTCAACTACGATATGCCGCATGATGCGGAAAGCTATATCCACCGGATCGGCCGTACGGGTCGTGCTGGCGGCACGGGTCTTGCCGTGACATTTGCAACACAGCACGACAGACCGGAGCTTGCTCGTATTGAGGAAGGCACCAATCAGAAGCTGTCCCGTATCCAGTGGACAAGTGAAGGTCCGGTAGCATCAACTGGAGCAAATAGACGTTCTATCAACAGTCAGGGTGATGAAGAACGTTCTGGCGGACGCTCCGCTGGGACAGGCAGTGCCCGTCGCGGCGCAGGTCGTACCGGCCGCAGCGAAGGCGGACGTGGCGGTCGTGGTGGTTCCCGTGGCGGCGAAGGTGGACGCAGCGGTGGTCGTAGTGGCGGCCGCAGTGGCGACGAGCGCAGCGCAGGCCGTGGTTCCGCGCGCAGCAGCAGCGACAGCAGTCGCGGTGCAGCGGGTCAAGGCGGGCGTGGTGCAGGTCGCAGCGGCGATGAGCGCAGCAGCGGCTGGGGCGGCCGTAGCGCCGACAAGCGCAGCTCCGGGCGCAGCAGTGAAGGTTCACGCCGACCGGACTCCGCAGGACGCGGGCCGGCCAAGAGCGACCGCCGCGATTCTCGTCGCGGGCGGTAATAACGATAAAACCTATGGCAAGTAGTCTGGAAGAACGCCATACATTTTCCAAACATCAAAACACCTCATCCTAGACCTAAGGATGGGGTGTTTTTTCGTAGAAGCTTATATGATAAAAACTATACAATGTCACGTGTGAATCCAGTATGCATGCAGGGGTAAACGAATTTTGGTTCGTCTATATACAGGGATTGAGTTTGCACTAATTTACATTTCGAGTCCATATACATCAGCTCTATACGCGAATATCTGCGTACGAATCCCGATATTTCTCGTTATATACCCGACCAACCGACTCCGCCAGACCACCGCGTGCCTTACCAGGATACAGCTCCAGAGTTCGATAGAGCCGCATAAACCGATCTTTGGGCATAAAGCGCGCGTAGCGGGTAATAAGACTTGGGAACAACTCAATATATTTACTCTTGCGTACAGCAGCGGCGGCTACAGCCGTCAGAATCTGAATCCCGTTGTGCAGTTGCAAAATATTCACTTCGTACGTGGCGATATACCGGATCGCATCTTCACGGACCAATTCGGGCTTCAGCCGTGCGATTTCACCGATATATTCAGCAAGCAGCCGCTCGAAGCTGTGCAGCAGCAGCGGTTTGAGCTGCAGGTCCATATCACTTCGCAGCACGAAGGATTGCAGCAGCGCAACCTGCTGCAGACGAATCCGGTCGTTATAGACGAGTGAACCGATCTCCCTGAGCATTTCATAGGCTAGCGCTTCATCCTGCTTGCGTGCTTCTGCGACAAGAGCCCAATTCCGGTTAATGCCTTGGCGAATCGCTTCCTCATCCTGACGCAGCATGCGTTTAAGTTCACGCTGCTGTTCCACTTGGAAGGATCGCTTTTGCATGAAGATCAATCCAGCCAGAAGCAGCAGGGAGGCACTGGCCGCCGCCATCGTTTGGTCTATAGTTTCACCAAAATAGGTAGCAACTGCACCAAGGATTACCGTAATGAACAAGTCGCGTGCAATCCGACGTTTGACGCGGGAAGAGGAGCGTTCTTCCACTGTGGCAGGGGTGCCGCGTCCACAGGCAGCACAGTGATCTTCCCACAGGCAGGTATACTGGCCACACCGCTTGCAGACACGCAACTTTTGAAATGCATGCGTTGTTCTTATAAAAGGTTTGATGGATACAACTTGTTTATTACTCATGCTCAATCACGCTCGCCATTCAGAATAGTGTAGAGGGTTCGATCGGCATCTTCCCGGGAAACGGGTTTGCGCCGATGAAGCAGGAAAGCAATCACCTTTATAATGACAAAAAGAAACAATATGGCGAGGCATCCGTATGTAACCATAATCCGTTCCTTTCTAGGCATAGTTAAAATATGCGTAGTTATAATGTTTACTGATCGAGCGTCGTTATATTGCAGTTTGCTGGCAATAACTATATCATATTTCCATAGTTGGAACTTTTGTGCCAGCTACTGACATGAATTCGTCGATTTTTGTCAGTCATTACAAAACTGTAACTGAAGATAGGGGTGCTTTTCAGAATTTATTAGTAGACTGTTAAGATTTCCTTAAGGCTTGACGCCTATAATAAACTATTCCCATTTTAATCTCAAACGTGAAGGAGTACACCCAATGCTGCGGACAAGCAAAATACGCTGGCTCAGCGGAACTCTGGTTCTGCTGGCATTTCTAACGCTGCTGCTACCTCAGGCGTTGCTGCCACATGCTGCAGCGGCTCAGGCACAGACAAGCGGAATCGATGCGGTACTTGTAGCCGATGTAAGTAATTCAATGAATACAAGTGACCGTGACAAGATCAGCAATGAAGCCATGAAAATGTTTATTGATATGCTGCCGGTCCAGGGGGACAAGGTAGGGATTGTCGCTTACACCGATCAGGTGGAGCGGGAAAAGGCATTGCTGGAGATTCAGTCCGATGCGGACAAGAGCAGCCTGAAAGATTTTATTGATCAGCTCGGCCGAGGGCCATATACCGATATCTCTGTCGGAGTGGCTGAAGCAGTGAATGTGCTGAACCATGGGGCAGACGCATCTCACTCACCAATGATCGTGCTGCTGGCTGACGGCAACAACGATTTTAACAAAACCAAAGGTCGCACCCAGTCTCAATCCGATGCGGATCTGGCAAAAGCCGTCAAAGAAGCACAGGATCAGGGGATTCCCGTCTATACGATTGGACTGAACGCAGACGGAAAACTGAACAAGGACGCACTTGCAGATCTGGCTCAGCAGACCGGAGGCAAGTCTTTTATCACAGATACACCGGATGATCTGCCCCAGATTCTGAGTGAGATTTTCGCTGATCATGCCAAACTGAATGTCGTGAAGCTGCCCTCCATTACAGGAAACGGCAGTTATCAGGAAGTTACCGTGAACGTACCGAACGACAGTGTACTTGAAGCCAACATCTCGATCATGTCTTCAAAACAAGTCCAGATTGAATTAACCGATCCTTCGGGCAAGGCCGTAGATCTCAACTCTGACGCAGCCAAGCTCTCGACTTCGAAGAGTTATTCCTTGGTGAAGCTGCTCAAGCCTCAGGAAGGCGACTGGAAACTTCGGGTAAAAGGGGCTCCGAAAGACAGCATCGATATCAACCTGTTGTTCAACTATGATCTCCAGCTCGTTGTGGACCCAATTAAGACCAAGTCCTATACGAAGGGCGACAAAGTCGATCTGACCGCCAAGCTGGAGAATGGAGGGCAGCCGCTGCAGGATAATGATCTGTATGCCGATATGAAGGCGACGTTGGTCGTAAACGATCAGGATACAGGCAAAAGCACAGAACAGCCGCTCAAAAACACGGGCTCCGGGTTCGCCGGAACGTTTGAAGTGCCGGACAAACATAACTACGAGCTTGTTATCCGTGCAGAAGAAGACAGCTTCTACCGGGAAAGTGCTCCAATTACGATCAATGCGGGCGGAGCAGCCGGTAGCGGAACTCAGCCAACGACACCTGCGGGCGAGCAGGACAAGCCGTTTCCATGGATGCCTGTTATTTTGGGCGTGATCGCCTTGATCGTTGTAGCTGTGGGTGTCTGGTTCCTGCTAGGCTGGCTGAAACGCAAAAACCGTGGATTTGTCGGACAGATGGTTGTCGAAATTCGCGATGAGAATACCGGGGACAAGTCGTACCCGCAATATAAAAAGCTGGCATCCTTCCGGGGCAGATTCCATCTGCACCAGCTGTTACAGCTGGACCCTGAATTGAAGGAAACCGAGAAATATGTATTTACGCCCAGCAATGGGGATCGAATTATAATCCGTAACACCGCTGGCGGAACGTTGGAGAAATCCGGCCGTACCGTTGATGCAAGCTCAGGCGTTGAACTGAAGAACGGTGACCGACTGAGCATTCCGCTGCAACAGGCGGACAAAACGATTTTAATTGAGTATCTGGTGTAATTTGATTATTTGGTTTAAAAGGAATGCATTTTAATTTGGATATAATTGTTTACACGAGAACGGAGAGGACAGAGAAAACCTGAAGAAGCGAAGCGTTCGCCTTTATCCCCGGATTTTCACTTTGTAAAAGTGAATTGAAAAAATCTGGGGATAACAGCGATCGGAAGGTTACTCTGTCATCGGAGTGGCAAGTGTAATGAGTTTTAGCCCAACTGGTTTAAATAAGGGAGGACTTGGAATGAAACCGATTGTTAGAGAACATATTCAGCAACTGGATGTATCGCTTGGCGGAGGGATTGTCAGTGAGAAAATCAGAGTCGATACGATTGATAACCCGATTCTGATTATCGGTCTTGGAGGAACAGGTATTGATGCGCTGTTGCGTCTTAAATACCAGATTAACCGACGTTTCAAGTTGCCACAGGACCCGGTATCCAAGAAAAAAATGGACAAACCGTCCAACGTGGAGTTTCTTGCTTTTGAAACGAACGAACAGGATCGCGCCAAAAAGTATAAAGGCATCGGACTCGATCCAATTAATGAATTTGTACTGTTGTCCAATGCCGAGATTGGTGGATTGCTTCAGAACCGCAGCGTATTGGAGCCGTATATTACGGACTGGCTGTCTCCGGAGCTGAGCATCACCGATGGCATGAACGGCGCCGCAGGTGTGCGTCAGGCTGGACGCCTGCTTCTTTTCACGAAGATTAACCAGGTCGTGCAGGCGATCGATAAAAAGATCAAAACATTATCTGTAGGCACGAACAAAAAACTGATGGTGTTCCTGCTGACTGGTCTTTCCGGCGGTACGGGAAGTGGATGCTTCCTTGATATCTCCTATATCGTGCGCGGGATTATCGAACGTGATCACGGCTCTGCCGGGATTGACCGCGTGAACACGCTTGGATATTTGTTCACCCCAGACGTGAACCTATCCAACAAAAGCTTGAGTGAACACACTCGTGAGTACATCCGCAAGAATGGATACGCTGCGCTCAAGGAATTGGATTATTGGATGAACGTGGACAGCCGGGGTGAGCGTTTCTCCCAAAAATACGGCAACATTCTGACGGTGAATTCACCGCTGCCACCGTTCAACCTGTGTCATCTGATTTCTGCTACCAATACGGAAGGCAAATTACTGGAGAATGCTTATGATTACTGCATGAACGTCACCGCCGAGAACATCACCAACTTTATGGCGAGTGAGGAAAAGCAATCCGGCGAGGAGTTTGCCATCCACGATTATATCAGCAACATTCGCACGAACATTGCTCAGATGAACAAAGCCTATCCGGCCAACTATGATTACAACATTATCGGTGCATCCTCAGCGGTACTGCCGATTGAAGAAATGACGACTTATCTGGCTTACCGCATGTTCGACAAAATGAACACCATGTTCTCCAAAGCACCGAACCAGGAGGATACCGAGAAGTTTGCCCGCAAGCTGGGCATTGATCTCGAAAGTGTGGTCAAGTCCTTTGAAGCCCGTGTGCCGGAGCCGCTGCCAGGTTACCAGAACAGTGAGCGTCTATCCTATGGCAATGTAGTGAAATCACAGGTCGTGAACATGGACACCGAACTGGAGCAGAACTTCCTGGCTCGTGCCCGTGAAGAATATATCAAGGCGAAGAAGCAGCTGCCGGGAGAGATTGCGGGTCAGTTCACCGAACAGATCCGGCGTATGTTTTTGCATCCTGAACAGGGTCCGTTCTATGTCTCCCGTCTGATCTACACTGAAAAAGGCTTCTGTGTACTGAAGATGATTCAGTCGTACATTGAAACCCTGCGTGAGAATGCCTTCCGCATTCCGCGTGATATTGAGGCTGCTCAGGAGCAGTCGGAAGAGAAGCTGGGCGATGCGAAGAGTGCTTTCGTCTCCAAAGAGAAGAAGAAGAATGCTTATATTGAAGCAAAAATTCATGAGTACTGGCTGCATGCCGATGTGGAACGCAATGATCAGATGATTGAGTTCTACGAAGACCTGTACGAATTGCTGAACCAGGAGAACAGCCGCATTTATAACGTATTTACTGAAACGCTGAACGCACTCAGCTCGATCTTCTCCAAAAACGGGGATATCCTGACACGCGGCGAAGAACAGTCTGATCACAAAGGCAACAAAACGTATTACTGGAACGTTGTAAGTGTGCCGGATATCGTCAGTGTGGTGGATGGACTGCTGGACAAGCGTGATACGGATGATCTGATCCGTGACTTCTCGCGTGAATTGCTGGAGAACTCCAGCCAGTGGGTGAAAGAAAACGAGATCGATATCGTCAGCTCCATCTCTGATTTCCTGACTGAGAAGTTCGGC
Organism: Paenibacillus sp. MDV22-iso6; assembly: GCF_058408365.1. Classification (NCBI taxonomy): domain Bacteria; kingdom Bacillati; phylum Bacillota; class Bacilli; order Caryophanales; family Paenibacillaceae; genus Paenibacillus; species Paenibacillus sp. MDV22-iso6. The sequence goes on from NZ_JBZVDZ010000003.1 coordinate 408,979, forward strand.
GATCTGATTACCCGCTCGATGGAGGACTTCCTGGTTATCAAATATGGACAGGACGAGTCTGTCGAGAAATTCGTGGAACGTTTCATTGCAGGCAAACTGGATGATGAGGCGGTTCCGGTGTTCAATCTGAGCAACAGCACAGGCAGTCTGCATTTCCCATCCTGGGGATTCGTATCGGTGCCAGCACAGGCGCCGGGCATTCTGAGAGGGATTCGCAACTATCAGAACAATGCGGTGGGCAAATCTCATTTTACCGTTAAGGAAAGTGAAGTGCGCAACCGGATCTTCTGGCTGAACACTCGCAACGGGGTACCACTGTTTGTGTACACACCACTCAAAGTATATGAGGAAAGTTATGAACGTACCATTTTGGACAAAGAAGGTATCGGACGCCATCTGGTGCAAACCGAAAAGAATAACTGGACCTATCTGCCGTCGCCAATTCCAGAAAAGTCATGGGGAGATGTGTACGAGAACGCCCGGGTCAAGCAGTACAATGCCCGTGTACGTACCGAATTCGAGCAGGCGCTCGGATACAACATTGTGACAGCCAAATCCATTGATGAGAATACAAGCAACCGCTATGCAATTGTGACAACGGAACCGTTCGACCTGTCCGCGAAGCTCGCTGCCTACGACATGCGCCTGACGTCCACCACGCCGAACCTGGGTGAAGTGAAGCGGGCAGTTATTGAATTGAAACGCCTGCAATCCGAAGGATTGCCACGGGTGTCGGTGAAGGACATTTTCGGAAGTATTAATGAAGATATGGCCAAAGAAAACCTGGTGCGTTCCCCGCAGCTGATCGCGCGGGTACGTGAAGAACTGGCGAAGATGAACGCCATCTCGGTCAAAGTCGCCGAGCTGGAAGGCATTCTCGCTCAGCATCAGGACGAGGAGCAGTGGTATGACCGCTTCATCGAAGCACTCTACACCGATACCATTGTGAAGAAAGGCGCGCTGTACGTCTATGACCGTGATCCGGAAGAAGACGCATGGGAGCCGTTTGCGAACCTGATGAAGAGCCGTAACTTTGCCGAATATGAAGTGTTTGGCAACTTCCGTGGATTGGCAGAGAAGGATCGCAGCACATTGCTGCGCAAAGCGTCCCGCCGCGATAACGACCTCACCGCTACCGAAGATATCACGCCACTGCTTACGAAATTGGATGATCTGGCTGCATTGTTCATGGAGTCCCGTGATCGTCTGGAATACGAGCGAGTAGAACTGGCGAACGGGGAAGACATCTACCAGTTCTACAGAACGATGTCATCGAAACTGAATGACATTCGCAGAAGGCTGAAGTAAGATGGCGGCCGGGATGGAGTTCAGCTCGAACAATGCTCTAAAACGCAATCTGGAGAAGTATGCAGCACAGTATGCAACTGAGCAGGAGCGTCAAGGTAGCCTGGGTGATGGTCGCAGCAGCATCCATTACCCCGCGTTGTTCCTGTTTGTGGGTGACCAGGTCGCTCCGGCAGTGTCTGCTGTCCAGGAAATCAACCGGCTGAAGTGGGATAACGGAGAAGGTGTAGTCTATGTACAGATTGGAACGGAAAATCAGGAGCATGCCCAACATCGTGACCATGACCCCGCACAAACGAAGCATGACCATTACAGTGCGGGTGCTCATTCAGGATATGCGCGTGTTAACGGCTTAAGTGATGCAAGGAATGGCAGCACTTCGGATGATGGTCAGGTGACACGTCACGTGCTTCCCTTGTCCACCATACAGACAGATCGACCTTCCAAAACGCTTCGCAAGGATGTGCATCGCAGTTTCCACGATTCAGATCAGGCACTCTTTGGTCTGAATCGTACCTTGCGGCGGGTGAGTAATCGTATTGCCGAATACGGACGCCTATATTCATCGTTCGATCGAATCTACGTGACCGTTGTGACCAGGGCAGATGATCCATTGAATGTATTGTTGCCGGAGCTTACCAAGCTGACCGAGACGATACTGGCTCAATCCTTCAAGTCGGTACAGACCGATTTGCATGTGCTAGTCAGCGAGATGGAGCAGGTCGATTCCTTTGGATATGCAAGTGCGGCGGGACTCGCTTTTCTGCGGGAACTGGATTACATGCAGGGGCTGGACTATACGTTCAGTGGCAATCTGCTGGTTACGGAGGACGGTATCTCCATTCCGGTTGTACATCCCGCTTCTCCGTTATTCGATCTCGTATATATTTTGTCAGACAAAAACGAGCGGGGAACCGGCGTACCCGGCGGGTGGATCGAAAATGCCGAGATCATCTGCCGAATCTGTCTGCTCAAGAATCGGAAGCAGGATGCAGATAGCTCTGGTTCCGTATCAAGCACGGGGGCCAACACGTATAACAATACGTCGTTCAAAAATAACATTCGTACGACCTCGGATCAGCATGGTTATGCCAGTGCAGGTTTTGCCGAGATTAGACGGCCGAACAAACCCATTGCACTCGCGGTGTTGTATCATCTGTATCGTTATTTGCTTGAACGGATGCGGCAGGAACCCGAGTGGAGCATCAAGGACAAGCTCGCCTTTTTCGGACTGGATGGGGCTTCGGTAGAGCGCAAAGTGGAAGGGATTCTTCCCGATGAGGATCTGGTGAGCGGCATGAGCGGCATTATGACGCATAACGTCAGCTTCTCCGATCTGAAGCCGCTCTCGCTGCGTGAAGCGGAGAGAGCACTGTTTGGGCAAGGCGCAGAGGCGTACTTCCGTGATAACGTGGTCCGTCTTGCCGAGGAACGAGTACGTCAGCGCAGCACAGAAGACTCCCTTCGTCGTAAGGCTGAGCAATCACGCACGGAGCATCCTGAGGTTGGCTATTTTCAGTGGGCCGCATGGAGTGACAATGGGTTCGGCAGCGTGCGTGAGGCTTTGCTTGGACTGATTCGTGATAAATCAGTGCAGCTTGAATCTGCACGTGCCTTGCTGGAGCAGCGTCAGCAGGAGCGGGTAGAGGATCAGTCATTCAAACGGGCGTTGTTCCGTGACAAACAGAACGTGCGCAACCTGATCGATTGTTTACTGGAGCGTGTGTATGTGCCCAAAGTTGAATTGCTGCGTTTGGAGAATGAATTGCAGCTGCTTCGTGTCTACGACACAGAGATGGAACAACTGCATACGTTCAGCCGGAGTGTAACGGAGACACTTGCAACGCTGGAACGTGTTTTGCGTGAGACAGCTGTAGAGAGCATAGCGGCTGCAGATGAATATATCGGTCAGAACGTAATGGAGTATTACGGCAAAGTGACGGAAGCGCTGATTGCAGATTTGGAGGCAAAGCGTGGACGGGATGTCTGGTTTGAGGACCGCCATATGGGGGATATGAACGGGCTTGCCACAGAAGGAAACGAGCGACTCCTGCAACGTCTGATGGAGGTGTGTCATGTGATGCTGCTTACAGCAGAACCGCTCCGGGTACCTTTCGAAGAAGAATTGCTTTTGCGGGCGAATGTTACAATTACCTATGGGGACAAAAATGTACTGACCCGTGATGATCTGTTCCGCCGATTGTATCGCACACTGGAGGAGCAGGCGGTCGTTCGGGTAAGAGTATTCGACTATACGCAGGAACATCGTTATGAAGAAAAATATTTCTTTGGTGATCACCATAGTGCCTTCATGGACTACGCGGCGTATGCCGAAGAAACGTCACGGATCTATAAGCTGGGTGTGGTATATGAAGAACGAAGCAGTGGTGTGGAGAAGCTGAATCTGATGGGGGGCTTCCATCTGGAAGACCTGATGGTGTATCGCAATGGTCGGGTGTATTACGATTCGTATACAGAGAATGGTTATGAGCTCCATCCCTCCGATCTGGCCGAGAAGCTGTCACCCATGCGTTAAAACATAAGGCTGTATCTTATATGGACGGAAGGGAGGTACAGATCGATCCATCTGTTTCCGTCCAGTACATTATACGTTCATTTTTCATCAACCCATCTTGTATTAATTCAGCCGTTCATCGGCTGTTTTGGAAAGGATGCATGCAAACATGCAGCGAAAAATCAATCTTCTCCTGGTCCTGTTCAGCCTGATTGGCGGAGCTGTGGGCTTTGCGGCTGGAGAAATCATGCTGCGTCAGTGGCTCGGGGAAATGCCCCGTCTATTGCTGATGGGATTATACTTTGGCGTGTTGGCGCTTAGCGTGGGATTATTCTGTTTACTCGCAGAGATGATCTCGCCAAAGCTGAACGGAGCTTCCTGGAAGCTGCGATATCTGGGACTATCCTGGAAACTGCTTGTTCCGGCAACGCTGGCGCTATTGTTTGTCGTCGGATTTGCCCTGCAATTGCTGTATCAGATTAACCCAGGCGGTGTGAAGCAAGTCAAGGATATCGTGCTGATGATCGATAACTCGGGCAGTATGAGTGAGACAGACCCAGATAACGGTCGCTTTGAAGCGGCCAAAACACTGATTAGCCAAATGGAAAGCGATAAACAGGTGGCGGTGATTACCTTTGATGATCAACCCGAGCTGCTTCAGCCGTTCACCCCGTTGGACAGCGAAGCTGCCAAAAATGAGGTGTACAGCAAAATTGATGGCATCGTGACGACCTCGGGCGGAACTAATTTCGATGCAGTGCTGCGGGAAGCGATGGAGCAGATTAAGGGCAAACAGGACCCGAAACGCGGAACGGTAGCGATTCTGCTATCCGATGGATTCAGTGATGCAGACACATCCGGCATTTTGTCTGAGTATGCAAATGAACAGATCGCCGTCAATACGGTGGGGCTGAGTCTGGTGGACCCTTCCGGAACCGACTTGCTGCGTCATATCGCACAGCAGACGGGCGGTATGTACTATGATGTACCAGATTCCGGTGGACTTAATCTGGCATTCCAGCAAATTTACGATACGATTGATGAACGAACGCTGGTGACCGAACGTACAGGCATGATGGAGCACAGTACGTATCTGGCTATTTTCCGAGTGGCTGCCTTACTGTTGATTGGTGTCGCACTGGGCGTGTCGCTAGGACTTGTATTTGATAACCGTCATCTCGCACTCAGTTTCGGAATTGGTGGTGCCGTGTCTGGTTTATTGGCCGGACTTCTGCTCGAATGGGGACTGGACGGATCAACGGTGGGTGATACATTTGTAAGATTCGGAGCGATGCTCATCTTATCTGGTGTGTTAACCCTGTTCAGCTGGATTATTCCGATCAAGGAGAATACACCGCGGAAGACGCGTGGGCGTCGCGATGCTGGTGGAGGAACCAATTCGGTGGAAGGATTCGGTCAGCGGGCAAGAGATTCGCGCAGCAAAGGATTTTGACGTCTGGAGGTAGGCGATAGATGCGTTTTACGGATGCAGACCCTTCAGCGCCCCTGATTCGCAGACTGACACTTGCAGTGGACGAGAGCCAGTGTACACTTCGCTGGCTCTGGCCAGAGAGCGTGGAAGCTGTATATGTTGAACGGCTGGAGCTCGATATGATGGGTGATGATCGTACCGAGGAACAGGCTGCACAGGGCAAGCTGAAGTTATACACAAAAGAAGAATATAAGGCGAGCAATGGATATATGGATCGAATCACGGGTTTTGGTGCCATCCGTTATACAGTGTATGTGTGTCAGATGCAGGAGGACGGGCCAGTTCTGGTGCGTCAGCGTGATGGAGACAACACGGTAGTTGCCAGTGCAGGCAAGGTGGATATTCGCTTTTCGATCCGATACAAGAGCGGTTTTTTTCAGAAACGAAAAAGTGTACTGATGACCGTTACAACGGAAGCACCTGTTCCGAAGGAGGCACTCTGTTATGTCCGCAAACAAGGCGGGGTTCCGTTGAATAAGGAAGATGGCACGGTGTACCCTTTTGTGAGTGATTTTGCTCCCGGGAGAAATGAGATGCCACCCGTTGAGGTAGCCAAGGACGATTACGTGAGGTTATTCTTCACGGACGGACCAAAGTATGGAGCCGCCTATAGGCTTATATCAGACTAGATAGTTAGGCTTTTTGTCTAACTGATCAGGGGAGGGGAGCGGCTATGAGCTTTTTTAGTCGGTTTTTGAAGAGACAGCAGCCGGAAGAGCGGCCGTTGTTTTACGATATCGTATGTCCGTATTGTTTCAGCAAGTTTTCACCGGAGGAGGTTGTGTTCCGTGCTGCACATCATCGCGACGACGATGAGGACTACGCACTTGGGGAAGATGCGAAGCTGAATCGATATCGCGAACGGTTTGGACTGGATACGGTGTTTGATATGGAGGCCGTGCTGGCTCCGCATGATGTACCTGAGGAACATCGCATCTATTCGGATAACATTGTGATGGGACTGAACGATCGTTACGGTGTGGTTACACGGCGCCGGCTGTGTCCACAGTGCCATAACGAGCTGCCTGTCACGGCAGGCAAAGCACCAAGCAATATCATTTCCATTATTGGGGCATCCCAGGTGGGTAAATCCGTCTACATGACTTCATTGATTCATACATTGCAGCATTACACAGCCGATCATTTTGATGCGGCCTGCATGCCGCTGAACGCGGAGATTAGCCGCCGGTTCCGTGCAGATTATGAAGAACCGCTATTCGAGCGGGGCGATCTGTTGGATTCAACGCAGAAGGAGAAGCTGCAGGAGCCGTTTATTTTCCAATTTGTATTCAAGGATGAAGATAAAGCTCCGCTGACACTGGTGTTTTTTGACGTCGCTGGTGAAGGTATGGTGGAGCAGGACTATCTGGGACTTCACGGGCAGCATATCAAGAACTCGGCAGGCATTCTGTTCATGGTGGACCCGCTTCAGATTCGTTCCATCCGGGACAAAATCCGCATCAACCTCGGCAACGAGCCAGGCGAGTGGACGCCAAGATACGATGAGCCACGTGATGTGGTGTTAACGATGTTCGGTGACTTTATCGCGTACCAAGACAAAGCCAAGACGAATATTCCGACAGCTGTTGTACTCACCAAAAGCGACATGCTGCATTCCCTCAAGGATGATGAGGGCGATTATATCAAATCCAACAGTAATGTATTCCGCAACATGGTGCACCGCGACTGGTTTGACCTGACCGAATTCGAGAATATCGACGGGGAGATCCGGCGTTTTATCGAGAAGGTGGACCGTCCGTTCAAAGGCACGATGGATGTGTACTTTAAGGATACGGCTTACTTTGCGGTGTCTGCGCTGGGAAGCAATCCGGTGGATATGAAGCTGCAAGGTGTGGTCAGTCCAATCCGTGTCGATGAGCCATTCCTCTGGCTGCTGTACAAGCTGAAGTACATTGAGGGGAGAGTGGGATGATGCGTTCTTCCATGACCCCGCCAATTGAACAACAGCTGTACACTCGAGAGCGGCGCGGGGTGTTTCGCACAACGGAGGGGTTCGATACGGTTGCCGCATCGCCGGGACTGGACCCTTCTTTTATCAAAAAAGTGCTTCATCCCTACTGCGTCTATGACGCTCCAGCGGAGCTGACGGGCCGGAGTGAGAAGGATGAGACGAAGTTTCCCCCGTCCATTCATCTGCTGCATCTGGAGAGCGGGGAGACGATACTTGGGCAAAATGTGTACCAGTCCGTTGATTTCACCGGGCTGCGCAGCGCTTTTTTCGCCCATAACTATGTCTTGTCTCCTGAACGCTCGGAAGAGCAGATGAAGCAAGGTGGCTGGCTGGATGCTGTGTTCGCCACGTCCTATGACATCGAACAAGGTACAGTGCTGCCTGCGCTTACTGAATTGCCACGAGCAGCTGGTGTTGGACAAAGCTCTCCAAGTCAGATCTTTGCCGCTCTGAAAATGGACGAGGTGGTATTCAAACGCCTGCTCTACGCCGTCATGCAAGCTGTAGCTACACGTCGGAAGGTATACATTGCGCTAGATGTGCCCGCTGAGGAAGTTACAGCTGGAGCCAAGGGACTGCTACGTTTGTTATATACGGCGCTGCCTTACGCGTTCCGGCGGCAGCTCGGCTTTATGACGTTTGCAAAGGAGCCGCAGGCAAAGAAAGGCATCCACCTTCAGTTTGTGGAGCGGGGTACGCTACGTCCAAAAGATCGGAATACGGAGAAGGATTTTACCTTTGATCTGGTATCGGGCAGAGTTACCCATGCAGATGCATCTGTGGCGAAGCTTCCTTATGCGGAATTCGCCTGGACCCTACTGCACGAACCTGCGGCTGCCGATTCATTTTATGCTTTTGCGGATGAGATGCTGTCCGGAATGGAACCTGGACGGGAGCTCTCCATTGAAGCATACGGGGAACTTTCTATGTTCTATCGTCTGGAGCAGGGGATGGAAGAGTTGTATCTGGATAACAAAAGCGATGTCCTGAGTGGGTTGCTCACCTACTTGAAACCGGAAGGCGGAGCACAGCAACGCTCTCGTTTGAACGAGTTGTTCCTGACGTTGCTCAGTCGTGAGCTGGACAGCGTCAAACGGGAGAATGTACCTGAAGAATCGGTTGCAGCACGCATCGGGGAGTATTTCCGGGTCGCTGCGCCAGTCGTACAGTCCCGAATCGTGGATTATTTCATCTATGGTGTTAATAACGCCCGTTCGCAGAAACGTATGCGTGCCGTGCAGGAGCTGTATGGCTTGCTGGATCGGGACAGCCTGTTAAGCCGTGCTTTCTTCGACAAAGTGCTGGCGAACGAATCACTGACCAAGCTGCTGTTCGAGCCCTATCTGGATAATCAGCTGAAACGCACGGAATCAGCCGCCGATGTTGTGGAAGTGATCCAGAGATGGATTACATCTCACCCGTCTGCCATCCACAATAGTTTCTTGCTGGAACGGACAGCAACCGAGCTGCGTGAACGTTTGTGTTCTGCGCCCAACCCTGTTCAGTCTGCCAATGAGGCACTTAAGCGGGTTAGTGTATTGGATCGTGTACCAGTTGCAGGCTCCCTAGACACGGGTATTACCGCCCGGATTGGACAGTCTGGAGATTCAGTTCCCGCTAACCGGAAAGGTGGACCTGGGTCCGCTGTCCAACCACCAGCGTATCAGGAGGATTTAACCCGGCTCGCAGATAAGCTGGCTTACGTCATTAACTTGTTTATGATTCAGGATCTCGATCTGGAGCGGGTTAACCGTGAACAGCTGTTAAGCATTGATATTTTGTTGCACGGAAACGAGGTTCGGGACTGGGCTGCTCGCCAGGGCTCAGATGTATCTGCGCGTACAAACATGATGCTGGCAGCGAGAGCATGGCTTAGCGGTGAGGGGAGTGACGAAGAGGAGCTGGAATCCCTCTCTTTGGCCGAACGTAATGAGCTCCAGCGCTGGACGCGTCGCTGGCTTGCCGGAGAGCTTCGTGATCGCCCAGATACGGCTGCATTTGAAGCACTGCCGCTGGCTTTCTATCGCGGTGGCAGCGGCAGCAACAGACTCGATTATCCAGGCCTGATTGAATTTATCTATAGTAGTTCAGGACGTACAGAAGTGTTGTATCAATTTATGGAGTGGTCGGGGACTCAACGCTTGTTTATTCGCGGCTCTAACGCACATAAGGGATACTCGGATGCAATCGTGGCCTATTTCAAGGCCCATGATCGCGAAGCTTTTAAGTCAAAGTCAGCTTTCAAACCCTATTATGCCAGAGCAAGCAAGACGATGAAGCCGGCCTACGATCGCGCCAAAACAGAGTTGTCTTCCCCGCTGGTACGCATGCTGACAGGTAAAAGGAAGAACCTTTTTCTAGGATCGGTTATTGTCATCCTGATTATTGGTATTGCTGGAGGCACGTATGCTTTGATGAGCGATAAGGCGGAGACACCTGAGGCATCACCTCCCCCGACACAGGAGCCCGTTGTTCCTGCTGAACCGGAGGTGGAGCTCGCTGAACAGATCGCCTACCTCGTTCCTGCATCCGAAGCGGACGACGGCACACAGACGCCTGCCCAGTTGGTGATTCGTTACAGAGACGAAACGGACAGCAACGCTTTGCAAACGGGCGCTCTCCAATGGAAATTGAAAGATGATACTACACAGGAGCTCCATGCTGAGGGTGAATGGGAGAGTTTCAACCGAAATGAGGAGCCGGATGGGGAAGGTGCGGCTGGAAACAGCTCGGAGGGCACGCCAGAAGGAAGCTCTGCAGGTTCTTCTACCGATAAGGCGGACGATACTCAGCCGAGCGGAGAAGCCGAGCAAGGGGCAGATTCAGCCTCAACGGAGGGCAACACTTCAGATCCCGCAGCAGGGGGCACATCGACAGATGCAGGGACTGGCACAGCCTCTGACACTACGGATGAAGGCGCAGGACAGGGAAATGCAGATGGCACACCATCAGATTCAGATTCATCTCAGTCTACGGGAGCAGATTCATCTTCAGTGGAAAACTTGACTGTTGCCGAAGCAGATCGTCTGTATCCCTATGGGCACCAAGTGGAGCTTCCGGCCGATTTTGATCTGAAGGACATCGTGAGTATCCAGAGTGGAACGCTCGTGATCAACCTAGTCCCGGAACCGAAGCTCTAAGCGGCATTAATTGAATATATTATTAATGGAATACAGCCACCTCGAAGAATTTCGTAGGGGCTGTATTTTTGTTTTTGCTCAATTGATGGGGAATGACATATACAAAATGAATCAATATAGGTCTAATTTTCACAATTCGGACACATTATTAAGATGTTGGGCAAGGATGAACATACGCAAAGCGATGAAATGCACGTACACGATGAGAAAAGCTCTCACATAAAGTGCGAAAAATTTGAACGATTTCTAGTAAAACACTTCAAAAATAGCTTTCAACTATCAAGGAGTTTGGTATTTACTGTTGACAAATGATAATGATTATCAGTATCTTTAGAGTATAAGATCTTGTTGCGCCGGAAATACGCTGAACTACAATTTCGTTTTCGTTGTCATAGCCGGAATACATAACCGGGATAAATGAGAGAGGGATGATCGCATGTTTCGTCTGGAGACGTCCAAGTTGGATATCGCTTATGAGGAAAGACTGATTGTTGAAGATCTGAATATTCAAATTCCCCAAGGAAAAATTACAGCACTTGTTGGAGCCAATGGTTCAGGAAAGTCTACCATCCTGAAAACAATGGCACGGATCATGAATCCAAAAGCAGGTAGTGTATTGCTCGACGGGAAGTCCATCCATAAGCAGTCCACGCGTGAAGTAGCCAAGCAGCTTGCGATTTTGCCACAAAATCCAACAGCTCCTGAAGGACTTACAGTAACCGAACTTGTGTCCTACGGACGGTTCCCATATCAAAAAGGTTTTGGTTCGATGCGTGCTGAAGACAAACGCATGATTGAATGGGCTATCGAAGTGACAGGCATGACGGAGTTCCATGATCGTCCAATCGATCAACTGTCCGGTGGACAGCGTCAACGTGCCTGGATTGCCATGGCTCTTGCACAAGAGACAGACATTCTGTTCCTGGACGAGCCAACAACGTTCCTGGATATGGCTCACCAACTTGAAGTACTGCAATTGCTGGAGCAACTGAATGCCACAGCAAACCGTACAATCGTTATGGTTGTGCATGACTTGAACCATGCTTCCCGTTATGCGCATCACATGATTGGTATTAAAAAAGGTAAAGCCATCGCTACAGGTTCACCTGTAGAGGTTATGAACTCCGATGTGCTTCGCGAAGTATTTAACATTGAAGCTGATATCGTGATTGATCCTCGTTCCGGTGTACCGCTCTGCTTGCCTTACGCCCTTGCGGGTGAACGTCAGCAATCAGCACCTCCAGAACAAGTGCTCATGAACAGTGCAATGGTTCATGCTGGAGGACGGACAGAGCAACGCGTTCGTCACGCGACAGGAAGTTAATGAAACGGGCCATATGTGGTCCTAAACTATAGAATGAAGCCGCTGTGCATTACGCACGCGGCTCATTCGCATTCTAGGAGGTCTACAGGAATGGGAGAAATCAACTACACCTGGTTACAGCAATATGGACGAATAACAACCGGGATGATCGATGAATCGGTCTTTGGCATGCCTTTGACGGCATTGAAACATCCGAAGCAGGCCAAGCTTATGCTGGAAGCTTATAATGAGCATCTTCGGGCCGACTCTCTTCGCTCAGCGGCTGTTTATTTCATGCAATCGGTTCGTGGCCTGATGATTGGGGTGACGAAGGCAGAGCGGCAAGAGCGGTATGATGCTATTTTGGTTGCGAAGTCAGGCTAAAAAGGTATATGTCCATGTCGATGGACAAAATTTGATTCTACCAATGAACTCGGTCAGAGTTTAATCACAGATTTGGTAATTGATCGCCTCAGGTCTATAATATAGAGACAGGCTGTGTGCCGCATGGTTATTCGGTACAGTACATACAGCAGCCCAACCTACATCTTACTCATGGGAGGAATCAGTCATGTCCGTATATTCGTATCAGGCGGTAACGACCGCAAATCAGGAAGTTTCACTCGATTTGTATCAAGGCAAAGTGTTGGTGATTGCCAATACAGCCAGCAAGTGTGGGCTGACTCCACAATACGGTGAATTGCAGAAGCTCTATGATCGCTATCGTGATCAAGGCTTGGTTGTATTGGGATTCCCTTGTAACCAGTTCGGAGGCCAGGAGCCGGGTACCAGTGAGGAAGCAGAATCATTCTGCCAAATCAACTATGGCGTTAATTTCCCGGTGTTTGCCAAGGTCGATGTAAATGGTGAAGATGCGCATCCATTGTTCAAGTATCTGCGTGAGCAGCAACCTGGTGTTGGCGAAGACAATAACATCCAATGGAATTTCACCAAATTCCTCGTGAATCGTGAGGGTGAAGTTGTAGGGCGTGTTGAACCAAAAGAATCCCCTGAAGCCATGACTGCAGAGATTGAAAAGCTGCTTGGCGTATAAAATAAACGAAGAAGCCTGCCTCCAGATTGGAGGATAGGCTTTTTTTGATACAATTTTTTAGTGCAAATATCCTCTTCATATAAGTGTCTCCTCAGTAGTTATTACGCTTATTTTGAGCATAAACCAGCCATAAGCAGGGAAAACTGAAGTCAATGGAGATTGAGTCGATGACTCGCTTGATCGTAAATAAACCACATCCGAAAAATTTATTTTGATTAACCCCTTGCAATGTGAAAAATATCACATTATAATAAGTGTACAAAGTGAAATAAATCACATAAGCAGTATTCATTTAGAAGTGAAATATTTCACAACCACAATGACGTTAAATTCAATTTTTTATTTATATACTCCAAGGGGGAACCTTATCATGAAAATCGCAGTTATCGGATGTACACATGCAGGAACCGCAGCCATCGTTAACACCGCCAAATTGTACCCGGATGCTACCATTACAGTGTATGAGCGCAATGACAACATCTCCTTCTTATCATGTGGCATTGCGCTTTATGTAGGTGGCGTGGTGAAAGATCCAGACGGATTGTTCTATTCTTCGCCAAACCAACTGGCCGAGCTCGGTGTCGTTACCAAAATGCTTCATGAAGTGACGTCAGTAGATGCTGCGGGTCACAAACTTCAGGCTAAAAACTTGAAAACAGGGGAAGAATTCGAAGATACCTTCGACAAGCTGATCGTGACCACGGGTTCATGGCCTGTCGTACCGAAGCTGGAAGGCATCGAGATGGACAACATTTTACTTTGCAAAAACTACAACCATTCCAACACGATTATTGAGAAAGCCAAGCATGCCAAACGTATTACTGTGGTAGGAGCCGGATATATCGGCATTGAGCTGGTGGAGGCTTTCCAAATGAACGGCAAGGAAGTTACACTGATCGATAGTGTGGACCGGATCTTGAACAAATATCTCGACCCCGAGTTCACGGATGCCATTGAAGAAACGTTGACTGGACACGGCATCAAGCTGGCGCTGGGCCAAACGGTTCAGAAGTTTACCGGAGAGAATGGCAAAGTGAACAAGGTCATTACATCCAAAGGAGAGTTCGATACAGACCTCGTTATTCTGTGCATTGGTTTCCGTCCAAATACCGAGCTGCTCAAAGGCCAAGTGGATATGCTGCCGAACGGTGCAATCATCGTGGATAAATATATGCAAACCAGCCAAAAAGACGTCTTCGCTGCTGGAGACAGCTGTGCAATTCATTACAACCCAACTGGCAAGGCAGCGTACATTCCACTGGCAACCAACGCAGTGCGGATGGGTACACTCGTAGCAAGGAATCTTGTTCGTCCTACGACACGTTATATGGGTACACAAGGCACATCAGGTATTAAAATTTATGAGCAAAATATTGCAGGTACAGGCTTGACGGAAGCATCTGCTGCGGATGAGGGTCTGGTCGTTGAAGCTGTAACACTTGAAGATGTTTACCGTCCAGAGTTCATGCCAACGGCAGAGAAGCTGCTGCTCAAAGTAATCTATGAACAGGCTACACGCCGCATTGTTGGTGCGCAGGTCATGTCACAAGCTGATCTGACACAGTCGATCAATACGATCTCTGTCTGCATCCAGAACAACATGACGGTAGATGAGCTGGCCTTCATCGACTTCTTCTTCCAGCCACATTACAACAAACCATGGAACTTCCTGAACTCGGCGGGTCTTCAGGCGTTGCCACCAGTAGAAGTAAAAACACCAGCGATGGTATAACCATAAATATCTGAGAACTGCCGCAGTCATTCTGCGGTAGTTCTTTTTGTTTTTTCTGCATATCAAGCAAGACACAACGGAAATATTAAAATGTAGTTTTCAGACTTTGTGATAAAAGTAACAAACCTCTTGAAACCTTCGCGATACAATGAACATATCAACAAAACAGGTTGAATTATGATGTTCATGAACTGTGAAGGAGAGGATCGTTATGGCAGCAAAAACACCTCTTGAGGTTGCACAATATACGGCGCATACGGGGATGAAGAAAGCCCAAAATCCGGTGTCCTCCGTATTGATACTCAGTTTTCTGGCAGGCGCTTTTATTGCGCTTGGATTTCTGCTGGATATTCGGGTCATTGCCTCTGCTCCGGCCGAGTGGGGCAGCTTGGTTAATCTGATTGGCGCAGCAGTGTTCCCGGTAGGTTTGATATTGGTGCTGATTGGCGGTGGGGAACTGCTAACAGGCAATATGATGGCTGTTCCACTCGCGACGATTGCACGTAAACTGTCCGCAGGCAACATGTTGAAGAATCTCACCTTAGTAACGATAGGTAATTTCCTTGGGGCGATCTTTGTGGCCTATGCGTTTGGGCATGTGCTTGGTCTGACGGCAGAGGGGGCTTATTTGGCCAAAGTGGTGGATATGGCTGGACACAAGCTGGACGACAGCTTCCTTCAGGCTTTTATATCCGGGATCGGGTGTAACTGGCTGGTCGCTCTCGCGGTTTGGTTGTCTTATGCATCGGATACGATGAGTGGAAAAGTATTGGGCATATGGTTCCCAACGATGGCCTTTGTAGCTATTGGATTCCAGCACGTTGTCGCCAACATGTTCCTGATTCCTGCTGCGATCTTTGAAGGGCATTATTCGTGGGGACAATACGTCATGAATTTCATTCCGGTATGGCTTGGCAACCTGACGGGAGGGGCGCTGTTTGTCGCGGCTGCCTACTGGATGGTGTACCTGCGCAAGCATGAGCCGGAAGTGAAGCCTGAGGTGGCCATGGCGGCGGCCCAGCCTGTGGAAACGGAAGCCAGACCGATGTGGAGCAAGCAGGCGTAGCGGCATTTTTCCGAGTAATCGAGTAGCGTTGTAAACGTGGTACAAGTGCGAAAACGAGTGAAAAGACGAGTGCAAAGTAAAGAGGAGAGGCGATTCTGATCTCGTTCAAGTCATGGCTGTCTGCTGTGATGGGCGGAGAGGAATCGCTTTTTTTAATGTGAAAATATCCACGCAAAATAAATTCGCCATGACAAGGTTCGGGGGAACGAAACCTGTTCATGGCGAATTTCGGGAGTGGTCCATGATATGGCATGAGGAGGAAGTGGGGAAACACTAGCCTAATGCCTTATTTTTAATTTACCCCTGAATTTCGAGATTGAATCAAAGGGAAAAAAGATTTTTTGAAAAAAATTTGGATCGGTTGTGGCGGTAAAAAAAGACTGTTCTCTTTACGCGATTACCAGGAAGAAGATATGATATGAGGATAGCTTTGAAGGGGGAGGGACTTGTATATGATCGATCAGGAGAATGGCGTATTCCCGGCGGTTTGCCCGCTCGATTGTCCGGATACTTGCGGCCTGCTGCTTCATAAGGAGAACGGTAAGATCGTGAAGGTAGCGGGCAATCCGGACCATCCGATAACAAAAGGCGCCATCTGTAACAAAGTCCGAAATATGACGGAGCGGGTGTATCACCCCGAGCGGCTGCAATATCCGATGCGACGCATCGGAGCCAAGGGCGAAGGCCAGTTCGAGCGAATCAGTTGGGACGAAGCCATCGGCGAGATTACGGCGAAATTCAGTTCGCTGGCAGCTACCTACGGACCGGAGAGCATCCTGCCCTACAGTTTCTATGGAAACATGGGCATTCTTGGTGTGGACGGCATGGATCGTCGATTTTTCAATGCGCTAGGTGCGAGCAAGCTGGAACAGACCATCTGTAATGCAGCGGGAAATACCGGCTGGAAATATACGATGGGTGCGAACCGTGGAACATTGCCCGAAGATACAGAGCGTGCGGATGTCATTCTGGTGTGGGGAGGAAACATCGTCAGCACCAATATGCATCAGGTTGTTCTGGCCGAGAAAGCCCGCAAAAAGGGCGCCCAAATCGTTGTTATTGATGTCCATCGCAATCGGACCGCCCAATGGGGAGACTGGTTCATTCCACTCTACCCCGGTACAGACAGTGCATTGGCACTCGGATTAATGCATGTACTGTTCGAGCAGGGCCTGACGGATGAGGCTTTTATGCAAAAATATACCGTCGGCCATGAGGCACTGCGTGATCATGTCCGCAGCTACACCCCGGGGCGTGTCGCACGTATTACAGGTGTGCCGGAAGCGGACATCGTGAAGCTGGCTGAGCTGTATGGCAATGCACAGGCAGCTCATATTCATATCGGCAATGGCCTACAGCATCACGACAACGGTGGCATGAACGTACGCAGCGTAGCCTGTCTGCCTGCCATTACAGGCCAGTGGCTAAAGCGCGGCGGTGGTGCCATTCGTACCAACAGCTACGCGAGCACGAATAGCGATGCGCTGGAGCGTCCGGAGCTGCGACAGAACCCGGAGCCGCGCGTGGTGAACATGAACCGGATTGGCGAAGCGCTGCTGGAGGCGGAGCAGCCGATCCGGGCGTTGATGGTCTACTGCAGCAATCCACTGGTGGTGGCGCCGGATACCGAGCGGGTGGAGCGAGGTTTTGCACGGGAGGATCTGTTCACGGTAGTCCATGACCTGTTCATGACGGATACGGCAAGATACGCGGATATTGTGCTGCCTGCGACATCTTCATTTGAAACGACGGATCTGTATACGTCCTACTGGCATCAGTATGTTCATTTGCAAGAGCCAGTCATTGCGCCTTTGGGTGAGAGCAAGAGTAATGTTGAATTGTTCTCTTTGCTTGGACAGGCGATGGGGTATGATCCGGAGATTTTCGGTGAGACACCGGAACAGATGATCGAGGAAGCACTTCAGGGTACGGGCAATCCCTACATGAACGGAGTAACCTTGGAAGGGCTGAAGCAGCATCATTTCGTCACGCTGGACATGTCTGCACATGAGTCCTATTTGGATCAGCTGCCTACGCCTTCGGGAAAAATCGAGCTGTATTCGGAAACGATGGCACAGAAGGGATTGCCACCATTGCCTACGTACAGTGCTCTCGTTGAGGGGTATGACGGGGAAAACCCGGCTGGGCCTGCGGATGTTTATCCGCTGATGTTTCTGTCGCCGCCAAACCATAATTTCCTAAATTCCACCTTTGCCAACTCGGCCAAACATCAACGTTTGGAGAAGATGCCATTATTGCAAATGCACCCGGAGGACGCCGCCCGCAGACAGGTGGAAGACGGGGATGTGGTGGTCGTATGGAACGACCGTGGCCGGATCGAACTAACCGCCAAGGTGAATGAATCCATGCTGCCAGGAACGGTAATCAGTCAAGGCTTATGGTGGGATGGCAATGGCAAAAAACAGCGGGCGAACTCGCTCACGTCTAATCGTCTGTCCGACATGGGGAATGGGGCAACATTCTTCTCGGCCACTGTCGAAGTGAAGCGTCAATGAATGTGCTTGCAGATCGGATCTTTTCAGGTAAGATGAACAATGGATAGTTCGTAAGCAGAATGATAAAGAGCAAGATTCGGAATTCAAATTTCTAAATTCTAAATTCAAGTGGCCTTCGCTCTGGCTAATTATGCCGTCAGGGCAAGGGTCTATTTTTTATGGCAATATGCTTTTTGAAGGCAATAAGGAGAATAAACAAGATGATGAGATGGCTGGATACGTATCCAAAAGAAGTGAAAATATTTTTGCTGGCAAGTTTGGTCAATGCGACAGGCAGTGCCTTGATGTGGCCGCTGACCACGATGTATGTATTTGACGAGCTTGGACGCACGATGGCGAACGCGGGGTTTGTTATTCTGATCCAGTCGCTGGGCGGCATCTTCGGGCAACTGCTCGGCGGTGCATTGTACCACCGGGTGGGCGTCAAGAAGCTGATCATCGGATCGCTGGCGTTAAATGCGGTAGGGCTGTTTGCTCTGCCGTGGATTAGTGCGTATTGGGTTGTGTTTATATGTGCCATGGGCTGGATCGGTCTGTTCAGTTCATTGTCGCTGCCAGCGATTCAAGCCTTTATTGGCTTCCGGTTTGCGGAACGACGCGGGGAATTGTTCAATGTGATCTATGTCGCCAACAATATCGGTGTGGCAATTGGTACAGCGCTCAGTGGTTTTCTGGCTGACTTTTCCTATCACCTCAGCTTTATACTGAACGGGGTGACCTCCACCGGGTTTGCGATTTTCTTCTGGTATTATCTGTCGCGGGCAGAACCGGATCAGGGCGAAGTACATCTGACCAAGCGCAAAACGGTTCCCGATGGGCCGGGCGTCTGGGCGCTGCTGGGCAACACCAGATTATATCTGTTCATGAGCCTGGGCGTGCTGTTCCTGCTGTTCGGTAATTCCATCTGGAATACGGGTGTGTCTCCGTATATTATTTCCGAGGGTATGGAGAAAAGAATGTACGGTCTGCTCTGGACCCTAAATGGGGTGCTGATCTTTGTGGGACAACCCTTCACCAATTGGGTCAAGCGTACGATGGCCCGTACATCGACTGCTCAGATGACTGCAAGTGCGGTGTTCTATGGCATGGCCTACATCGTCATGATCACCATGTATAGCTATCCGGGTATGGTGCTTGCAATGGTACTGGCTACCTTTGGGGAAATGCTGATCTCACCTGCTACGCCGGCATTCATCTCAGAGCATGCCGGAAGAGCGGCACCTTTCTACATCGGGATCTCCGGTGGTATCGGTGCGGTTGGACGGGTTATCGGGCCGTATGCAATGGGGGTCATGTACGATAAACAGGGACTGATTCCTGTAGCGTGGCTTGCGACTGGCACGGCGGTTATTGCGGTGCTTGGCTTTGTACTGCATGCGGTACTGAACCGCAATCGTGAAGTGAAGGAGTACGGATTGGACGCTTAGCTTTTTCTGATTGAGTGCTATGAGGGAGGAAGAGGACAGATTGGAGTGGAGGGGCAAAGAAAGCCGTTTTAATCTGTCGGATCATCCCGTAGATGTAGATTGACAAAAAAATCTTTTTATGCTATAATTTACATATAAAAACATTCCGTATATACTAAGGTTCTCCTGGCCAGGGGGAATCTTATTTTTGTTTGTACGGGAGGATGAAATATGAAGCATAATGAGTCCAGCATCACATCCTTGATTTCGGCATTTGGCCGAGCCTACCACTGCCAGTACGATACACCTCTTATTTTCGATGATTATATAGCTAAAGAGCTTATTACTCCGCAAGAGTTTGCGGGTATTCGCGAGAATATGATTCAAGGTATCCATTTTTTTAACCCGGACATGGCTCATCTGATCAAGGACGAGCCGGATACGATTTTAAAATGGATTACCCAGGTGCAGTTATCACCAATAACACTGGCTCGGGCCGCCTATTGTGAGCATGTACTGCTTCATGAAGTTGTGTTGGGATTGAAGCAGGTTGTCATTCTTGGCGCAGGGATGGATACGTTTGCTTTGAGGCATCCGGAATTGAAGGACATTTTGGAACTATTTGAAGTGGATTATCCAGCTACACAGCAATTCAAGCGGGAGCGGCTGCATCAGGTCAATCTGATCATGCCGGACAATCTTCATTTGGTGCCAATGGATTTTACCTATGAGCCTTCGTATGAACGTTTGACTAAGGAAGGCTTGAAGAAGCGAAAGACGATGGTTACTCTATTAGGCGTTTCGTATTATTTGACCAAAGAAGATCTGTCTAACTTGCTGCGACATGTATTTTGGAATCTTCCAACGGGTAGCTCCATTGTGTTGGATTATGCAGATGAGCATCTCTTTGAGGAAAAAGGAAGGTTTAACCGGGTTGAAAATATGGTTAAGATGGCTGCAATGGGGGGCGAGCCGATGCAATCCTGCTTCACTTACGAGGAGATGGAGCTGTTATTGGCAGATGTAGGACTTCTCATATATGAGCACCTATCGCCAGAAGACATACAGGATCGATATTTCAGCAATCGTACAGATGACTTATCTGCCTTCGAAACAAACCATTTCATCCATGCGGTCAAAAAATAAAATCCTATTCCTGATATGATTATCACAGATTAGGATCTGAATAAGAAAGGGATGTCCCATAAGTCATTGAACATGACGGGGACATCCCTTTTTAGCGTTAGTACTGTTTAACGAACTGAGCGCGTGTTATTGGCGCCAATTTCCACAGGTCTGTGGTTTAACGAAACCAAGAGACGTTACTTCCGCACCTACCCAAACTGAGCTTGATGCAAACGGCTATACGAGCCCTGACGCGCCAGAAGTTCATCATGGCTGCCTTGTTCGGCTACGCCACCGTTCTCCACAACCACAATGCGATCCGCGTGTCTAATCGTTGCCAGTCGATGGGCGATGATTAGCGTTGTACGTCCTTGTGCCAGCTCGGATAAAGCCAACTGAATGGCGGCTTCCGTTTCGGTATCAAGTGCGGAGGTCGCTTCATCCAGAATGAGGATCGGCGGATTTTTCAAAATCATGCGAGCAATGGATAGACGTTGCTTCTGTCCTCCAGACAATTTGACGCCCCGCTCACCAATTAGAGTATCGAGTCCTTCCGGTTGAGATTGTACCAGCTCTTCCAGTTGGGCCCTGCGGATGGCTTGCCAGATTTCTTCATCAGGTGCATCCAGTTTGCCGTAGGCAATATTCTCACGGATTGACCCATCAAACAGGAAAATATCCTGCTGCACAATCCCGATATGGGAGCGAAGTGACTCCAGTGTCATATCTTTTACCGGAATCCCATCAATAGAGATGTGCCCCGCATCCACATCGTAAAAGCGTGGAATGAGACTGCATAGTGTAGATTTGCCTGCACCCGAAGGCCCAACCAGCGCAACCGTTTGTCCTGCCTGAATCTCCAGATTCACCTGATCCAAGGTTGGTCTGTGTCCCCCATAAGCAAATGAAACGTCATGGAAGGCGATGTCGCCTTTCACATGTGGGATGGATTTGGCTTGTGGTGTATCATCCACATCGGGCTCGGCTTCCAGCAGCTCCAGATATCTTTTGAATCCGGCAATGCCTTTGGGATAGGTTTCGATGACGGAATTGATCTGTTGAATTGGTCCAAGAAACACATTGGATAACATAACAAAGGCAATAAATTCTCCGTAGGTCATGCTGCCCTGAATGACAAACCACGTACCGCACACCAGTACAAACAGCGAGACAAATTTCATCAGAATGAAACTGAGCGAGGAATTCCACGCCATAATCCGGTAGGTGATCAGTTTGGTAAGACGGAAGCGTTCATTATTTTCGACAAAACGTTTCACTTCATGCTTTTCATTGGCAAAAGCCTGTACTACACGAATTCCGCTCACATTGTTCTCTACGCGTGCGTTATAATCTGCAATATCCGCAAACATATGCTTGAACGCTTTGGACATTTTGCGGCTGAAATAGAGGGAAAGGAAGATCATCAGTGGTACGATGATGAAGGTCATTACAGCCAGTTGCCAGTTGATACCCAGCATAATGCCGAAGGCTCCAGCCAACGTCATCAGGGCAATGAACAGATCCTCGGGTCCATGATGCGCAATCTCACCTATATCCATCAGGTCATTGGTCATGCGAGAGACGAGGTGCCCCGTCTTGTTGTTATCGAAAAAGCGGAAGGATTGTTTCTGCACACGTTGGAACAGTTCCCGCCGCATATCGGATTCGATGTTAATACCCAGCTTATGTCCCCAGTAGGTGACTGCATAATGGAAAAAGGAACTGAGCAGATAGATGCCCAGTAATCCGGCACAGGCTGATAAGATCATGGACCAGTTGCCTGCGGGAAGCAGCTGATCGACAACTTTGTTTACAGCCAAGGGAAACGCAAGTTCCAGCAGTGCAGCCAGAATCGCACAGGAGAAGTCCAATATAAAGAGTCCCCGATAAGGACGATAATAAGCCATAAAACGGCGAAGCATATGTAGTCACTCCTCTCTCTAACGCAAAAGCCCAGGCAGGCTGATCGGCCTGTCCGGACATTACGTTTCTTCCTATGAAATGATTATTGAATCCATCCTCTTATTTACGATTTTGCTGTGTACGTTCTACGATCATATCAGCGAATTCTTCAGCCTGACTCTGAATTGCAATCGGATCGAAGTACCAGTAGCGATCTTCCTGTAATTCGTACACCTGATTGTTCTTCACAGCCGGGAGCGATTGCCAGATGGAATCACCTTGGTAATTTTTATTGTTTTCCCCTACGGTCAGGAAGATATGGTCTCCTGCATAATCACCAACGACTTCACGCGATATCTCTTTCCACTGGGTATCACCCATCAGTTCTTTCTTGGTGATTTCGAGTGGTGTAAGTTCCAAAGCGCGATAAACGGCTTGTCCACCGCGACCAAAGTTGTCTCCATAGCCATAATAGCTCTTGTCTGATACTTCGAGGATGGAGAAGGTTTCCTCCGGTTTAATGACTGCTTTTACTTTGGCGCGAGCGGCTTCAATACGTTCGTCGTACGTTTTCAGCCAGGCTTCCGCTTCTTCGGATTTGTTCATGAGTTCTCCGAAGCCTCGAATTTCATCCTCTACATTGGTAAACGTGCCGTAGGGAATGACCACGGTAGGTGCGATTTTTTGATAACTCTCAATTTCTTCAGCTTTATCAGAGTAGGTAATGATCAGATCCGGGTCCAACGCGACGACCTTCTCCAAGGATACGGCACCCCGGTCGCCAATATTCTCTATGCCCTCCACTTGATCGGCGTAGAATGGATTTTCCAGATAATATTTAATAGAGCCAACGGGCTTTACACCAAGTGCGAGCAGATCACTTACGTACATATCCGTAACAATTCGTTTCGGTTCAGCCGGAATTTCCACATCTCCACTTAATGACTTGTAGATCCGCGTAGCACCCGAAGAATCGGTATTTGTTTCGGTCGAACTTGTAGTCGATTCTGAACCCGCCGCTGTTGGTTCCGTTGTGCCGGAACCCGTACCGCTGTTACAGGCAGCCAGAATCATGATGATGGCGAGCATGAGCAGCAAGCCGGAAAAGCGTTTTTTTGCAGCAAACATATAATTGTTCCCCCTGTGTATATAATCAATAATGATTATTATTCTCATTACTAACATAGAGGATGACGTAACATTTGTACATGGACATCTATGATGACTAATGCATGGACAGATGTGATGTCAGTTTGTGCATGATGTGCTGAAATTGCTCCATAACCGAGATGGGGTCGAATCCATAAAACATATCCGCATCAATCTCGTACAGGCGCCCTTCCCGGACCGCACTCAAGGTGTTCCAAGACTCCTGAGCAAACAGTTTGTCCACAGCATCCTGCTCTGAAGATTCCCTGGCATAATCAATAAAAATATGATCTGCAGCGTACAAATGAATTTCATTTAGCGGAACATGGATGTAACCTGTGAGTAGTTGTCCATCCTTCTTCATCCGTGCAGGAGGGGTGAAGCCCAGCGATTGATACAAAATATGAGAAGCTCTGCCCCATCCATGACCATAGATGTACGCTCCACTCTCACCAATCATGAAAATGCATACTGCTGAACCCCGTTCACCCATGATCTGATCGAGTGTACGATTGGCCTCTTGCTGAAGCGTATCATAATGGTCTAACAGCGCACGTGCTTTGGCTTCCAGACCCGTGATACGTCCCAAATGGATGAATTGCTCCTGCCAGTCAAGTTCCTCAAAAGGCATCAAAATCGTTGGTGCAATCTGCCGTAATTCATCCATGTCGGAATGAGGTGCATAACCAAGGATGACATCGGGATGAGCGTCTGCGATTAGATCCGGATGATTAATGAGATCATGCTCATAACACTGATCAAATTGGTTTTGTCCATTTTCAATAAGTCTACTTTTCATCCATCCTGCAACGGCACCCAGATGCGGGATGTGGCCCAGTGCGAGCAAGGAAGCGGTATAGTTGTATGTAAGACTTGCGATTTTTTTTGGCGTTCTCCGATAGAGAGTCGGTGCACAACCTACCGTTTGTTTAAATTTTCGACTTAAATAAAAGGTATCTCTGTATCCCGTCAACTGCGCAAGCTCATGCAATGTGGGATTGGCAAACAGCAGGTGTTCCTGGGCAATTCGAATTCTTAACCGGGTAACATACTCCACGAATGTAAATCCGGTATATTTCTTGAATTCTCTTGAAAAATGCTCTGGACTCACATTAACCTCTTTCGCTAATTGCTCACGTGTAAAAGAATGAGTAATTCTTTCATGGATGTGCGCGATGACGATGTCCAGCCAGGAATGATCTTCATGAGCCAAACGCACAGCATGATCTCGCAACGTATCCAGCAGCTGATAAAACAGCATATGAGGTTTGAATGGTCCGGACTCATCGCGTTTCGAGCTGGACTGAACCAACTCGGAGATCAGCTCGGCAATAAGACGGCTCGTAACGGAAACAGGATGTCCGAATGGCCAGAGCCTTTGTTCGTTATCTGCAAAATCAAAGGCCATTGCAATACCCTGAACGGGTGAAAGGGAACCACGCTTGCTTTCATGCTGAAGCAGGGTTCCAGCTTGGCGTACGATAGCAGAGCCGGTATTTACCATCAATTGACCATTCGAACTGATCAGTCTTGCCTGACCAGAGGTGATGACATAAAGAACGTGCTTGCTGCTCCACAGCTCATCGATACGGGAGAAGGCTTCCCGATCATGGAGCTGCACCAGATGACACAGCTTGAACATTGCCGGAGGCACGTTTGTGATTTGCTGCAAGCGGCCGGGGGTGTTCAGGGATGATTTATGAAAGCTTAGATCCAGATTGCTCATAACTTAATGGACTCCTTATAGAGGATTGGACTAATAAGCAGTATAATACCACAAAGGTGTAATGGGGACCCCGCGAATCATTCCCTTCACATATTTCTGTGAAAAATGGATAAAGAGGTTGAAATCGCTATCAACACCGACTATAATGAAAATGTCGAAACGTTTCAATCTATGGTTTACAGGCGTGTTCATTGTGATTTATAATGAATTCTTCCTCTTGTCCAATATTGAAATGTTGTCAATCGACCAAGCTATATGTACAATTAAAGGGTATATGATTCAGCAGTGATGCTTAAAAGACGTGAAGATAAATTTTTTTTGAAAACACTTCGAAACGTTTCGATAAATGAGAATTGATGCCATTTCTAATGGATAATGCATAGGAATGAGTGGTTGTTGCATCCATTTACAGTATAAAATGATAGGTAACAAGAAAGTTAGAAGGAGCGAACGTGGAATGGCAACGATTAAGGATGTGGCAAAGCTGGCAGGCGTGGCGCTCTCGACCGCTTCCTATGCACTGAATGGGGACAGCAAGGTAAGTGCCAAGACCAAGGCAAAAGTGCTGGCGGCAGCACGGGAACTGAATTATCGCAAAAACGGCTTTGCCATGGACCTGAAACGGAGCCGGACGAACACGATTGCGTTGATTCTTACAGATCTGTCGGGTCCGTATTACTCCGAATTGATTCGCAGCGTACAGGACGTAGCGCTGGCTAACGGATATGATCTGATTGCTTGCAGCTCTATGGGAGGACGCGACTCCACAGCGGTTCGTTTCTTGCGAGAGAAAAGAGTGGATGGTGCTATTATCCTGGCTCATAACATCCATGATGATATCCTGGTGGAATCTGCAGGTGAACGTTTCCCTATCATTGTAATGGATCGGCAGCTGTCAAGTAGCCATCTGGTCAACGTGCTGGTGGACGGGGAGCAAGGTGGTTACCTGGCTACACGTCACCTCATTCAGAAGGGGCATAAGACCATCGCCTATATCAGCGGGCCATCCAATTCTTATGATAATGCTCTGCGTTATCAAGGATATTTGCGAGCAATGCAGGAGGCGGGCCTTGAAGAGAAGTCCAAATGGCGTCTAAGCGGTAATTTTGTACGTGAGGGCGGATATAGTGCAACCAAGATGATGGTTATGCAGGGCGAGCTTCCATCTGCTGTATTTTACGGGAATGACGAAATGGCGATTGGTGGACTGAAAGCATTTGAAGAGAGCGGCATTTCGGTACCGAATGACATTTCGATAATCGGGTTTGATGATATTCAACTGTCCGAATATGTTCATCCTCCGCTTACGACGGTGCGGCAGCCCAAGCATGAAGCAGGTTCATTGGCAGGACATTTGCTCTTCCAGATGCTGAACGGCGAAGCTGTGAATACATCGTATACGTTAACCATTGATCTGGTGGAGCGCGAGTCTGTACGATCGGTACAGGTAGAGTCAGGAAACCAGCCGGCCTAGGAAGTAACTCGCCCTCTTTGAATTAAGAGTTGAATGATGGGGATCACCGTCCGAATTGGCCAGACAAAGGTCATTTCGCAGAGGACCCCTATTCTTTTTCAGATTTATCGAAACGTTTCGATTTTATACTAATTGAAGGAGTGAATAGTATGACAACGATGATTAATGAACCAATCCGGCTGACTGCCGGGGATTTATCCTTTACCTTTTTGAACAGTGGGGACCTGTACCAAGCTAAATCTGGTACGACCATGTTGAATCAATTGCTTAGCAACCAGATTGATGGATCTTTGAATAACCTGTATCTGCGTGTACACGAGGGAGAGAAAATCAGCTCGTTCCCACTGCTGGGTGTGCGTTCGAACAGCAAAGTGATCACAAGCAAAGCGCAATCCGGGAATCAACTGATCTGGGAAGGTACCGTACAGCTTGAAGGCAAAGAACAAGGTATTAGCTATCAGGTTGTGTTTACAGCCACAACGCAAGGCGTCTGGTTCTGGGATGTGAAGCTCACAGGACAACAACATAACGTTGACGTGGTATATGGACAAGATGTAGGTCTTGCTGATCCAGGTGCAGTACGCAGCAATGAAGCCTATCTGTCACAATATATTGACCATACGGTATTCGAAGATGAAGCGAAGGGATATGTGGTGTGTTCCCGTCAAAACCAGCCTCAGGGCGGTGCTTTCCCTTACATGCAACAAGGTTCTCTGACTAAGGCAATTGGTTACTCTACAGACGGATTCCAATTCTTCGGTCTGTCCTACAAGGAAACGAACCAGCCTGAGAGCCTGAGCCATAATACACTGGCAAATGAGACATACCAGTATGAATTTGCCTACACAGCATTGCAATCGGAGCGCGTAAGCTTGGACGGGGAAGCCCAAGTGGTCTTCTACGGACTGGCCAAAGCAGATCATCCTGCCGGAATCTCCGCACTGGAATTCGGGGATGAAGTGACTGCAGCATGGAACGAAGTACAAGCATTGACTGTGGAGCAAGGCGAGACGTTGGAACAGGTGAAACTGTCATCCTTCTTGGGTGAACCGCTTGCTGCGCTTGATTTGACACAAGATGAGATTAATGATCTGTTCCCTGACCGTCATCAGGAAGAGCGTAGCGGTGATTCACTGTTATCCTTCTTCACGGGCAGTTATGAACATATCGTCCTGAAAGCGAAAGAATTGCTCGTAGAGCGTCCGCACGGCCATATCCTGATGAGTGGTGGCAATGTACAGCTGGGTGCGCAGGTTATTACGACGACATCGTATATGTACGGTATTTTCAACTCACAACTCGTTATTGGTAACACCAATTTTAATAAAATGATCAGTAATGCCCGTAACGCATTGAACGTGCCGAAGACGGCTGGACAACGCATTTATGTGGAAATGGATGGACAATATCGTCTGCTGACGATGCCTTCCCTGTTCGAGATTGGCTTCAACTATGTACGTTGGATCTACAAAACCGAATCGGATACCATTATCGTGACCAACTACACTGGAGCACACACGACTGAAGTGAGCATGAATGTGCGCTCGACTAGTGGCAAAGCATATCGCTACCTGGTAACCAACCAAGTTACGATGAATGTCAATGAATACGAGTATCCGTTGCATATGACGCAAGATGGCAACACGCTGATCTTCAAGGCTGATCCGCAAGCGATTAGTGCCGGAACGTATCCTGACCTGCAATACCGCATGTCGGTGGATGGCGCAGCTGTAAATGTTGGAGATGAAACGTTGCTGGCGAGTGGTATTCGCAGTGGATCTGCATCGCTGGTTACACTTAGTCTGGAAGAGAGTGCAGAATGGACGCTCAAGGTACAAGGCGTATTGGAAGGTCAAGTAAACGAAGCAGACGGTTCTGTCGTAGCAGGATCCAGTCTTACTTTTGAAGAGGAAGTGCGGGCGTACCGTGAATTCTTCGCAGGTGTAATGAACGGTTTCCGTTTGTCTCGTGGTGAGGGCCAAAGTGCAGAGGATCTGTTCAAAGTGAACGCACTGGCTTGGTGGTACACACACAATATGCTGGTTCACTACTCCGTGCCTCACGGTTTGGAGCAGTACGGCGGCGCAGCATGGGGTACTCGGGATGTATGCCAAGGTCCGGTTGAATACTTCATGGCAACGCAAAAATATGAGCAGGTTCGCGATATCATCAAAATGGTATACACCCACCAATATGAAGATGATGGCAACTGGCCGCAATGGTTTATGTTCGACAAGTATTTTGCAATTCAGCAGGAAGAGAGCCACGGTGACATCATCGTATGGCCGCTGAAAGTGCTGGCGGACTACCTGACAGCGACTCGCGACTATGCGATTCTGGATGAGAAAGTGCCTTATACCGTTAAGCACAGCTTCGGATTCACGGAAGAAACAGCGACTGTATTGGATCACGCGAAAAAAGAGATCGAATATATCCGCTCACACTTCCTGCACGACACATTCCTGTCTTCTTACGGTGATGGGGACTGGGATGATACGCTCCAGCCAGCCAATGCACAGCTCAAACAATATATGGTGAGCAGCTGGACCGTTGCTTTGACTTATCAGTCTGTAAATGTGCTCGCACAAGCGCTGCAACATAAAGACGCTGGATTTGCACAGGAGCTGGACGTTCTGGCTCAAGGCATCCGTGAAGACTTTAATCGTTACATGCTGGGTACAGATGTGATCCCAGGTTTCGTATACATGGAAGAAGCAGATCAAGCGAAGCTGATGCTTCACCCAACAGATACGGAGACAGGCATTCAATATCGCCTTCTGCCGATGACGCGCAGCATGATCGGTGAATTGCTGAATGCAGAACAGGCAGAATCGCATTATGCGCTGATTCGTGAACAGTTCCTGTGCCCGGATGGGGTACGTCTGATGAATCGTCCAGCTCAATATGCAGGCGGTGTGAGCACTCACTTCAAACGGGCAGAGCAAGCGTCCAACTTCGGTCGCGAGATCGGTTTGCAGTATGTACACGCTCATATCCGTTACGTTGAAGCGATGGCGAAGCTTGGTAAGACGGATCAGGTATGGAATGGTCTTGCCATGATTAACCCGGTTGGCATCGGCGAAGTTGTACCTAATGCGGAGATTCGTCAGGCGAACGCGTACTTCAGCAGTTCCGACGGCAAGTTCAACACGCGCTACGAGGCGCAGGAGCATTTTGACCAACTACGCAAAGGAACAGTACAGGTGAAAGGTGGATGGAGAATCTACTCCAGCGGCCCTGGAATCTACATGAACCAATTGATCTCGAACGCACTTGGCATTCGTCAGGAAGGCGGAGATCTGGTTATTGACCCGGTATTGCCGGCTGAGCTGAATGGCATGCAATTCGAATTTGAATATGCAGGAGAGCCGGTAACATTTATCTACCATCTGAACGAAGGTTCGGTTAACCGTGTAACGGTAAATGGCAAGGACATCCGCACCGAGCAAACGGCGAACCGTTACCGTCAAGGTGGGGCTCGTATCTCGCTGGATGAATTCAAACAAGCGCGTAATGCTTCGGAGCGCACGATTGTTGAAATTTATATGTAAATTAAATACAAACTCGATGTTTTACTAGAGTGGAAGGTCATCCTCCTTAACAGGCAGGGTGACCTTTTTTTTATTTGAGAAGGATTCAATAGCGGGTCAGGGGAACTCGTTACGGTGGGATGATCATTCTAACGCAAAGGAACGGCCAGCAACGTGTGCAGAAGCACATTATGGCGTATATGCTTCGTCACATAGCCTGCGTCCTCCAGCGAGCCGCACAGGCCGTCCAGCAGCGGGAAATGACGTTCCCTTATCGTTTGCAATTGGTCCTCATGACCTGCTGCTTCAGCCTGTTGAATATACGTCTGACGGTGAGCTGCATCAGCGAACATCAGATCTGTCAGGCAGATCCGTCCACGTGCAGTTAACACTCGCTGCATTTCATGTAACGCCAACTGTTGCTGGTCTGGGCTCAGATGATGGAAGGCGAAGCTGGATACGACAAAATCGAAGGAATGGTCGGCGAAAGGCAACGCCAGAAAGTTGCCAAGCTTCACATGCATCTCGGGATATTTGGTGCGGCATGTACGCAGCATCTCCCGGGATTGATCGATGGCAGTCATCGCTGCGCCGCGCTCTAACAGTCTGCCAGCCAAATTCCCCGTGCCTGTACCGATATCGAGTCCTTTTTCGCCGGGCACAGGAGATATCCAGCTTGCCGTCTGCTCCAGCGCCTCATCATAGTTGTCATATATATTGAACGGTCCTGCGCCTACTCTTACTCCTAATTCTCCCGATCCTGATCCTGCATCTTCCGGATACGTTGTATCGCTGTTTGGACTGTGTGCTGTCTGGCTATTGTTCTGGCTATGGATTTCATCGCCGTTATGATCTGGTCCGCCTTTTCGATCCGACTCAACCGCTGCTTGCATGGCTCCAGGTCTCGAATCAATGCTGACGTTTGAGGCAATTTGTCCTGGCAGACGACCATTCGCCGCCTGTACCCGCTGATCGTGGATGGCTGCTTGCATATCGTAATTCCAGCGGTCATGCCAGTTCTGCCGGGCTTCCCTGAGACGGCGCGCACTGTCTGCAAGATCATGCAGATGACTGACATCCAGTGGCCCGTCTTGGCGATTGAGATCAATCATGCGCTGGGTTGTATCCAGCATGCGCTTGAGCTCAACCCATTGGGCATACATGACCGCCTGCTGCAGCTCCAGATATTCTTCCAGCCGCTGCTGATTGCCCTGGTCAATCTCTCCGAGCGCTTGGGTGATATCCTGAAGCGACATCCCGATTTCACGCAGAGCTGCAATGGTTTGCAGCCGCCAGATGTCATTCTCGGTATATGTACGATATCCGTTACTTGTCTGTTTGACGGGCGAGATCAGTCCTTTTTCCTCGTAAAAGCGAATAGCTCTCGCCGATATGCCGAGTCTGTCCGCGGCTTCTTTGATGTTCATCACGTGCACCTCCTTATCAATTCAGTATAAACGATAACGTTACGGCAAGGTTAAGTGTTCATTTCTTTCCACTGAGTGAAATTTTAGTCAAGTCTGAGGCTATGCTACAATATAAAGCAAAGGAGCATTTTGCATCGTATTCAATTGCAAAATGTCGAAATGAGTAAGGAACAAGCCATTTTTTCTAACGCTGCTTTGCGCAGTATTATCGACTATTGCACGAAAGGTTGAACTTTTATGCTTATCAGCCATACGTATACCATTCGGCCATCCGAGATCAAGGATGCCGCCCAACTGATGGAACTGGATGCACTGGTATGGGATAAGCATACCTCTCCGGCCCCGTTTCAGTGGCGATCCAGACAACAATATTTGCAGCATTGTCCTCCAGGCAGTCAGCTGATTGCCGTTCAGGGAGAGCGGGTATGTGGTTATGTGGGCTTTTATCTGCCAACAGGAATGCCTGTTAACCGCCATGTATACGAGATTAATATCGCTGTTCATCCCCATGATCGGCGCTGTGGTATTGCTACAGCCCTGATGGATGCGATGAAACAGCATGCCTTTGAACAAGGGATCATCAAACTTAGGTTGCGGGTGTTATCCAGCAATCCAGGGGCGATTGCTTTTTATACACAGTGCGGATTTGTGACGGAAGGCAGACTGGTGTCCGAATTTTATATTGCAGGCAATTATGTGGACGATATTCTTATGAGCTATTTCATCCGGGCCAACGGATAGAACAGAGTAGAAGGAGGAACAACAATGGACATGGGACTTCGGAGTAAAAAGGCGCTGGTGCTTGCATCCAGTCGAGGACTGGGCAAAGCGGTAGCCGCTCAATTGGCGGCAGAAGGCGCTGATGTCATGCTCGCCAGCCGGAACGAAGAGAAGCTTGCAGCGGTGAAGCAGGAGCTGCTGGCGCTGGGTGGCGGTGGACGTATCGAATATTGTGCAACCGATGTGACAAGCAAGGAAGATATTGATGCCCTGATTCGCAAGACAGGCGAACAGTTTGGGCAGATTGATATTTTGGTGAACAATTCAGGCGGCCCGCCTTCAGGAACATTCGAGTCATTGACGGATGAAGATTGGGAACGTGCATTTGAATTAAATGTACTTAGCTATGTCAGACTGATTCGCGGTGCGCTTCCTTACATGAAGGAGAATGGCGGACATATCGTGAACATTGCCTCCACCTCTGTGAAGCAGCCGATCCCCGGTCTGATTCTGTCCAATACGTTCCGTACGGGTGTGTTCGGATTAGCCAAGACCTTGTCACAGGAACTTGCGCCATATGGCATTCTGATCAATACGGTTGCACCAGGTAGAATTGGTACGGATCGGATACATGAACTGGACGCTGCGCGTGCAGAGCAGAACGGAATAAGTGAGGAAGAGGTTGCCGAACAATTCCGTAAGGAAATTCCACTGGGACGTTATGGTCAACCCGAGGAGTTTGCCAAAGCAGTTGTGTTCCTCTTATCAGGAGCAAATACGTACATTACAGGTACATCCCTTGTGGTGGACGGTGGCATGGTACGTGCGCTCTAAGAAGAAGTCGGATCGAGAGATTCGAAGTTATATGGATGCATAAATGCGCAAATTAGATAAGCCCCTCCTTATTCTCCACATGTTGTGGAGTAGGAGGGGCTTTAAGAGTTGATGTATGCCATTGTGAGGAACATATTTCGTAGTAGTAAATAGTCCTCCAACCATTCAAATTATGTAAGTCTAATTTAGCGTAAAAGTTCCCATTCATGCTGCAGCATGCCATACACCGCATGGTTAACATAGCCCTTAGGCAGTTTCTCAGCCTGACGAATAACGCCTTCAAGGACGAATCCAAGCCGTTCAGGGATGGCCCGGCTCCGCTTGTTGTTGGTTGCTGAACGAATCTCGACACGGTTCAGATCCAGGGTGACGAGAGCGTAGTCGACCAGAACACGGCATGCGCTGGTCATCAAGCCTTGACCTTCAAAACCTTTGCCAAGCCAGTATCCGATGCTTACCGAGCGGTTGGTCCAGTTGATTTCGTGGAAGCCGATGATGCCTGCAAGATCGCCTTTTAGCCAGACACCTGCGGTGAAACCGCCGTTGTCAGCACCCTGTTTCAATGCATTGCTGATAAAATTTGAAGTGTGCTCAATCTCGGTCACGTTGTCCACCCACGGTAACCAATGCCTCAACTGGTCCCGCGAGCGGTCCGTGAGTTCGAACAACGGTTTGGTGTGTTCCATGGCAAGTGGGCGGAGTTCGGTATATTCATCCAATGAATAGGTAAACATGAGTGCAACCTTCTTTCTTTAAAATAATGAATTATCGGGAATTCTTCGGTAGCTTGCGCTCCAATGCAAACAGGTCTTCTTCCATCGAGGCCATGCGTTGATTCACCGTAGTACGGGCGTCACCCAGTGCCTCATTATATATGAAGGGAGCCAACTGGGTCATGAAAAGATCCAGCACACCCCAAGCTGCCAGATCGCCCAGTTCTTCGCCGCGTTCCTCTTCGAAATACGACTGGATGGTACGTATGGCTTCATCCTGTTGTTCTTTGGACAGTTTTAGCGCGTTCAATGGGAAACCCTCCCTTAAATTCTGTTTTTCTATCATGCTACATGATTCGTGCGAACCCGTCAAAATGGTTTTGGGCCTATCTTGTGTGTAACTGATCCTGATTTTGGGGCGTTATTTATTGAACTCCTCCCTCGTTAAAGGTATATTTAAATGAAACGCGTACGAAACTTTCCAAGAAAATAGATTTTTTCAGGAAATGACTTCGTTATAAAGGGATTTTAGCCGGAATTGCTGCAAATTCCTGAAAGCTCCAATCAATTCATGAAAGGTTTGATACCTGTGGACAATCGTACAACCCCACCTAACTTTATCAAAAATATTATTACCGAAGATCTCCGGTCAGGGAAAGTCCAGGAAGTCATTACCCGTTTTCCTCCGGAACCGAACGGTTATCTGCATATCGGCCATGCCAAAGCGATCTGGATTAACTTTGCACTGGGTGGCGAATTTGGCGGCAAAACAAATCTGCGCTTCGATGACACGAATCCGGTCAAGGAAGATGTAGAGTATGTTCAATCGATTCAGGAAGACGTGAAATGGCTCGGATATGAGTGGAGCGAGAAACGTTTTGCTTCCGATTATTTTGATGAAATGTACAGCCGCGCGGTCTTGCTGATCCAAAAAGGCAAAGCTTATATCGACGACCAAAGCGCTGACGAAATCCGTGCTATGCGTGGAACGCTCACTGAGCCGGGCAAGAACAGCCCGTACCGTGATCGCACTGTAGAAGAGAATCTGGACCTGTTCACACGGATGCGTGCAGGCGAATTCCAGAACGGTGAGAAAGTGCTGCGCGCCAAGATTGATATGGCTTCACCGAACATCAACCTGCGTGATCCGGTCATTTACCGTATTGCTCATGCACATCATCATAATACGGGTGACAAATGGTGCATCTATCCGATGTACGCATTCGCACATCCACTTGAAGATGCAATTGAAGGCGTAACCCACTCCCTCTGCTCCCTGGAGTTTGAGGACCAACGTCCATTCTATGATTGGGTTATTGCCGAATGTGAGATGGAGAACCAACCACATCAATATGAGTTTGGCCGCCTGAACCTGTCGCAAATGGTGACAAGTAAACGGAAGCTGAAACTGCTCGTGGATGAAGGACATGTGGATGGATGGGATGATCCGCGCATGCCAACGATTTCGGGTCTGCGCCGCCGGGGATATACACCGGAAGCGATTCGTGATTTCGTATTCGAAACAGGCATTTCCAAAAGCCAAGGCGTTATCGACCTGCAAACGCTGGAGCACTTTGTACGTGAAGATCTGAAATTGAAAGCTCCGCGCACGATGGCTGTCCTGCACCCACTCAAAGTAGTCATTACCAACTACCCTGAAGGGCAAGTGGAATGGCTCGAAGCTGAGAACAATGTGGAGAACCCGGAGATGGGCAATCGCCAAATTCCGTTCTCTCGCGAGATTTACATTGAACAAGACGATTTCATGGAAAATCCACCGAACAAATATTTCCGTTTGTTCCCTGGCAACGAAGTTCGTCTGAAACATGCGTATTTCATCAAATGTAACGATGTAATCAAGGATGCAGAAGGCAATGTGACTGAAATCCATTGTACCTATGATGTGGAAACGAAGAGCGGCAGTGGATTCACAGGCCGTAAAGTTAAAGGTACCATCCACTGGGTGGAAGCAAGCCAAGCGGTACCTGCTGAATTCCGTCTGTATGAACCTCTGATCGCCGCAGAAGCACCGGATGCTGAAGAGGAAACAGAGCTTGAAGAGCAACCGGAGAAAACGTTCCTGGATCAATTGAATCCAAACTCTCTTGAAGTCGTTCAAGGGTTTGTGGAGCAAGAGATGAAGGAAGCGAAAGCACAGGATAAATTCCAGTTCTTCCGTCATGGTTACTTCAGCGTTGATCCGAAACATTCCGAGCCAGGCCGTCCGGTATTTAACCGGGTAGTATCCCTGAAAAGCTCGTTCCAACTGCCAAAAGCATAAGGTTAAGTACAAAGGTAGAACAATAGGTGAAGTTAGAGGTTTAGGGTGAGAAAACAAGTTAGGGTTATACGCCTAAGCTGTAAACCTAAATCCATAAACGTAAAAGGCGTCTCCAGGGCAACATGCCAATGGAGACGCCTTTCTTTTTTACTACTACAATTCTTAATCTTTTGTTTCGGTTTTTTAAACGATGATGTTACACGATAACGGAGAGGACAGAAATAACCTGAAGAAGCGGAGCGTTCGCCTTTATCCCCGGATTTTCCCCTTTAAATAAGGGATTCAAAAAAATCTGGGGATAACAGCGATCGGAAGGTTGTTCTGTCATCGGAGTGCTCCAGTGTGACTTTGAACGTGCGAATAGCCTACAACAAAAAATTACCTTTCACCCATTTCCGTCAACACAGTTGGCTGATAGCCGTTGCGGCGGTTCGAGAGCCACATGATTGCAAAACCAACAGCACCGATCAGGGAGAAGAATACCCCGATGTTATACATTACTTCAGCACCAAAGCTCTGGAACAGCCAGCCGCCAAACAGGCCGGCAATGACACCAGAGAGGCCGCCCCAGGCCATTGTATACACGGCCTGACCAGAGGAACGGTACGGCCTTGGAATGAACAGCATCGTCAGCTGGGTTCCTACATAGAAATACCCGCCGAACGTAATGGAGTGCATGAGCTGAATGAACACAATCTCTAACGGATTGTTCGCTAAGGCCATGAGCTGCCAGCGGATGGCGAACAACAGACTGATCAGGATGAGCGATGATAGAAGCATGCTCATTTTGCGTTTGAGAAAACGGTCCAGGAGTAAGAAAACACCCACTTCAAGGATGGATGATGTGAAGATGGCCCAGCCAACCATCTGTTTATCGCCACCCATTTCCACGATGTATAATGACATAAATGTACTGTTCATGGCGTTGGGTACGGAAACGAGCACCCCAAGCCCGATAAAGATCATAAAGTACGGATTGAACATCACCCTGCCGAAACGTCGAAAGCTCACTACAGGTGTATCTGAAGCGATCGGCTGTCTGGGTAGAAACAAGGCAAAGACAAAGGCAATGACAATCATGAAGGCAAAGACAATCGATACACTGCCCGCTCCCAGGCGGTCAATCAGCGGTCCGGCAGCCACAGCGGTTAGAGCCCAACCCAGCGATCCCCAAAGCCGAAACGTACCGAATTTCTGAGTTGTGCCATCGATATAACCGAGAATCAGGCTGTTGGTTTGGGCAAACAGTGGACTTTGAAAAAAATAAAAAAAGATCATGGCTGCATAAATCCAGGCATACGTAGGCGCATAGAATACGGCCTGAGCAAGCACAAAGGTGCCACCCATCATCATCATCAGAATAATGCGAATATTGCGTGATTTATCGCTCCAGAAGCCCCAGAACGGATTAGCGAACAAGGATACAAACGGACCAATCGCCATCAGACTGCCAATCTCCAATTTGGTCATCCCGATTTCCTGCAAATACAACTGAAGAAAACCGGCGAAGATTGAAATGGCTCCATA
The DNA here is from genome assembly GCF_058408365.1 of Paenibacillus sp. MDV22-iso6. Taxonomy (NCBI): domain Bacteria; kingdom Bacillati; phylum Bacillota; class Bacilli; order Caryophanales; family Paenibacillaceae; genus Paenibacillus; species Paenibacillus sp. MDV22-iso6. The sequence goes on from NZ_JBZVDZ010000003.1 coordinate 446,888, forward strand.
AATGAAAAAGTTATATAGTTTCAGCGAAACCAAAGAGGGATTGCCTCTTCCGGGTGCATATCTGTCCAATAGAGCCATTCCTTTCAGAATCATATTCTTCAATGTATCATTTGTTGAAAGGGTATTCAATGTATAGAATAAGTTTATTGAACGAGGAGGATTACCGTGAGCACGATGGAATGGACAGGTATTGTATTGGCAGGAGGTTTATCCCGCCGTATGGGTTCCAATAAGGCATTGTTGGAATGGAATGGTTCCAGCGTGCTGGAGCAGGTCATCCAAGCGATGGCACCAGCTGTGAATAGTATTATCGTTTCCGCAGGAGCCAACACGGCTGCATACAAGGCATTGCCCTATGACTGCGTTCAGGATTATTACCCTGGGAAGGGACCGCTGGCAGGGTTGCATGCCGCGCTGAAAGCCTCGCAGACAGACTGGAACCTTGTCTGCGCCTGTGATATGCCGCTTATAGAGCCATCCTTTTTCAAAGGTATGAAGTGGCTCACCGAATCAGGTCAAGAGCATCAAGCGATCGTTCCACGACTGGCAGGGCGTGTTCATCCGCTTGCAGGTGCATATCATAGACATGTTCTCCCCGAACTTGAACAGCGCTTAATAGATAATAGACTGAAAGTAACCCAATGGCTTGAAGAGATCAGCTGCCGATATGTCGACGTCGATGAGCTGGAAAGCGCTGGTGTCCATGATGTGGCCATTCAGCTTAGTAATATGAATACCCCGGAAGAGTATGAGCATATTCGCAACAGATCATACGGCCCTTAACCCATCTATTCATTCATCTTCTGATTCCTTTCTTAGTCCGATTCGGTCTCCCAACTCTGATCCACTGGACCCGATTCGTTGGATAGATCCTGAACGGCGTTGCGATATTGAAGTGGACTCTGGCCCGTCCATCGTTTGAATTGCCGACTGAAGTGCGACAGATGGGTGTAGCCCAGCTTCCATGCAATTTCCCCCAAAGAGAGCTTCGGCTGTTCGATCAGTACTTTGGCTTCCTGCAGCTTCAGGCTGGACAGGTAGGCCCGTGGAGATTGTCCGTATACCTTGCGAAAGATCTGCAACCCATATCCCGGACTGATGCCAAATGAGGATATGATCTGTTCCACTTTGACGGTGGATACATTGCCCTCTTTGATTCGGAGCTGGGTATGGAACGCCTGTTTGATGGCTTCTGCGATGGCTCCTGCATAATGCATGGCTGCGGGAGCTGGAGCATTAGGCGAAGCATCAGATCGGGTGGATAGTGGTTCACGGTCAGCTGCCTGGGACAGCAGGGCAAACAATTCAAACATGCGTGCCTGCATGATAAATTTGTCTGTGGAAGTGTATGCCTCCGATGTTCTGATCATGTTCATCCAGTTCTCCAGGACAGGGCGCATTTGCATATTATCTGTGGTGCCTGCCTCATAGATTCGGCTGTGATGTGACATCAGCTTCAGGGTAAATACGGGATCATCTACATTAAAATGAGCACTGAAGTACGTCATGCCCTCTGATGATACACATTGGTTTGTATGTTTGAATCCGGGTGGAATTAGCAGAATCGAACCTTCCTCAACCGTATAGGTATATCCGTGAATTACACTCTCCTGAGTCCCCTTTATAATCAGCATAATTTCAAAGCCCGGATGGCATTCCTCCGGCATCGCCCAACCGTATGGAACTTGTTGGCTGTGCGCTCCATAGAATTTAATGTTACAGTCGATAATAGGCAGCCAGTGAGCCAGTGTATGATGTGGCATTTCTCGCAGCTGCGATCGGATATCCATGACATTCACCTCGGAAAAGGGTAAAAATAACTCGCCTTGTACAATCGGCACCCATAGTATACTTCATTATAATCAGTTTAACGCCAACATTGAAAATCGCAGAACAGGAGAGCGTTCGGCAGATTGCTAAGTCTCTGATGTACTTCAATAGATAATAATGTAAACGTTATCATTTTTCAATTGGATCATTTCATTTTGTATAAATGCCAAGAGCTTCATACTTCCGGATGAAAAGGGGATTTTAACATGGACAAGTTATTGTACGGGGTAGCCTACTATGACGAATATATGCCTTATGAGCGATTGGACAAGGATATTCAGATGATGAAAGATGCAGGCATCAACGTGGTGCGGATTGCGGAATCAACATGGAGTACGCATGAACCACAGAATGGTGTATTCGACTTCTCCTCAGTAGATCGTGTTCTGGATGCCATGCATGCGGCGGGTATTCAGGTTATTGTGGGTACACCTACGTATGCTGTTCCGACGTGGATGGTCAAGGAGCACCCGGATGTTCTGGCAACAACGGTACAGGGACCGGGGAAATATGGGGCGCGGCAGATCATGGATATCACACATCCGACGTATCTGTTCTATGCGGAACGCATCATTCGCAAGCTGATTTCCCGTGTCAGTAAACACCCTGCCGTGATTGGTTATCAGACGGATAACGAAACGAAGCATTACAACACTGCCGGAGATAATGTACAATTGCAATTCGTCAAATATATGCGTAACAAGTTCAGCTCATTGGATGATCTGAACAAGGAATTTGGGCTGGATTACTGGAGTAACCGCATTAATAGCTGGGAGGACTTCCCGTCTGTTGTTGGTACAATCAACGGCAGTCTGGGAGCTGAATTTGCCAAATTCCAGCGCCAACTGGTAACTAACTTTCTAGCGTGGCAGGTCGGAATTGTAAATGAGTACAAACAGGAGGGGCAGTTTGTAACCCAGAATTTTGACTTCGACTGGCGTGGATATTCGTACGGCATTCAGGGAGATGTGGACCATTTTGCCGCATCCAAACCTTTTGACATCACCAGTGTGGACATCTACCATCCGTCGCAGGATGATCTGACCGGCATTGAGATTTCATTCGGTGGTGACGTGGCACGTTCCACCAAACAATCGAACTATCTCGTACTGGAGACGGAAGCGCAGGCTTTCTGGCATTGGGTTCCCTACCCCGGACAGCTTCGCCTTCAGGCGTTTAGCCACCTGGCATCGGGAGCAAACATGGTCGCCTATTGGCACTGGCATTCCTTGCATAATTCATTTGAGACGTATTGGAAAGGATTGCTGAGCCATGATTTTGAACCCAATCCGGTGTACAACGAGGCCAAAACGATCGGCCGGGATTTTGCCAGACTTAGCCCGCAACTTGTGAATTTGAAGAAAACGAATCGGGTAGCCGTGCTGTTCAGCAATGAGGCGTTGACGTCGATCAAGTGGTTCGGATTTAATTTTACGAGTGACAAAAAATACAACGACGTTATCCGCTGGATGTATGACGAATTATACAAAATGAATATTGGCTGTGATCTGATTGATCCGTCTGTGGAGAGTTATGAAGGCTATGATGTGATCGTTGTGCCTGCTTTGTACGCAGCTTCCGATGTCTTGCTTGAGAGGCTGAACCAATTCGTACAAGATGGTGGGCATGTCGTTTACTCCTTCAAGAGCGGATTCGCTAATGAGCATATTAAGGTCCGCTCTACCCACCAGCCTGGACTGATCAGTGAGGCTTGTGGCATCAGTTACAACCTTTTTGTAGAGCCGAAAAATGTGTCGCTTCGAGATGATCCGTTCGAGGTTGGAGAGGAACAGAATCAGATTCACACCTGGATGGAACTCATCACACCAACAACTGCAGAAGTGCTGGCCTGGTATGATCATCCTCACTGGGGAGAATATGCAGCAATTACTCAGAATACCTATGGCAAGGGCAAAGCAACGTACGTTGGATGTTATACCAGCTCCGCGGTGATCCGCAACGTGTTGGAGCGTGTCATGAAGGAAGCTGGACTGTGGGGAACCGATCAGGAATTGGCTTTTCCAATCATCGTGAAGAGCGGAGTGAATGATCAGGGGAATACGATTCGGTACTACTTTAACTACTCTGATCAGGCGACTTCGTTCGTGTATGCCTACGGGGACGGAACGGAACTTCTGGCAGGAATAGCGGTGTCCGGAGGGCAGAATATGAAGCTGGAACCATGGGGGTTCTGCATTATTGAGCAATAATGGGAAAACATAAATGAATTGACAAGTCTGTTTTCAATGATTATAAAAAGAATACCAAGACCAAAGCGCCCTCGGCTTCATGCTGGGGCGTTTATCTTATTTTAGCTCATAGCTCAGGAGTGGATGCCTCGTGTTTACCGAATTATATCGGAAGCTTACTGATCCGTTCAAACGCAGCATTCGCAACAAATTAATCCTCACCATGACGTTTCTGGCCATTCTGCCCGTCATTGCCATGACGGTTGTAGCAGCCGAAAATACCCGTTCTTCCATGGAAGAAGAGATCATGGAGACCAACCGTGCGAATATGAATTGGGCCTCCATCTATTTGGGTGAACAATTCGCGCGGATGAACAATCTCATCTATTCCATTCAGATCAGTGATGAGCTGCATCAGTATTTGGCATTGAACCAGGATGCTCCAGCTGCCAGCCGCTTCGATGAACAGAAGGCTGTGTTCAACATGCTGAACAGTGTATATTATTCGGCTGGCAACTATGTATTTGGCGTGGAATTGTACCTGAAGGAACTGGACACATTGTTTACCTTCAACTCGATGGAAAGCCGAATCCGATCGGTTCCGGACATTCCTTCGGCATACGATGAACTTTTTGAACAGCATAAGGACTTTACGATTATTAATGATCCGAACGATCCGGAGAAGTTCCATATGACCCGCAGCATGAACCGATTCGAGGATCAGGCGCAGATCGGCGCGATCAGTCTGGAAGTCAAGTGGGCCGAATTCAATCAGACATTGGAATTGCTGGACAGCCGGGGAGATTATGCGGTGTACATCGCGGATAGTACGGGAAGTCCGGTCTATCAGCCCAATAAGGAGATACAGCCTTCAGCAGAGGCACTGGAAAGGCTTGCAGCTACAAAGGATAGTTCCGGTTTCATTCGAACAGCCAAGGAATATGTATTCTATCATGCCATTGATCCGTCAGGAATGCGTCTGATCAAAATTGTACCTTCCCATGTCATCAATGAGAGTGCAATGGAAACGATGAAATATGGTCTTGTTGTGGGTGGGCTGGCTACCGTGGTTTCGGTGTTGTTGGCAGCATTAGTGGCTTGGCGAACATCCAAACCGATTGTCAGACTGGCGAATTCAATGAAGGGAATCCAGTTGATCAAGGACAAGGAAGTGGTGCGCAGTGGTCGGGTGGATGAGATTGGCCTGCTGGAGAAAAATCTGCATGGTATGGCAAGCCGCATTCGGGAGCATATCCGGGATAACTATCTCATGAATCTGGAGAAACAGACGGCCGAGCTCAAGGCGCTTCAGTCCCAGATTCACCCGCATTTTCTGCAAAATACGTTGCAGATGATCGGAGGTATGGTGTACTCACAGAAGCCGGCAGACAGTTATAAAGTTATTCGTGCACTAAGTGAGATGTTCCGTTATATTGTCAGAGCGCCGGATGGTCTCGTGCCATTACAGTCCGAATTGGACCAACTGGAGCATTATATGCTCATCCAGAAGCAGCGTTTTGGCAGCAGACTTGAATATAAACTGGAGATTGAAGGCGGGCTGAATGACTGTTACATTCCCAAGTTGTCCCTGCAACCGATTGTGGAGAATGCATTTGTTCATGGTCTGGAGAAAAAGCAGGGAGAGTGGAAATTGAACATTCAAGTTGTCCGAATAGATCATGAGGTAACCATCCGAATTTCCGATAATGGGATGGGCATGGATCAAGAGAGGCTGGCCGAGATGCAATCGAGACTGTCCAAGCTGTCCCAGCAAGGAGACAGAGTATGGAGCTCGGGGACTAGCATTGGTCTGGTCAATGCCGCATCACGCATTTTGATGCACTTTGGGCCTGCATACGGTATGAACATGGAGAGTGGGGAAGGACAGGGAACCCGTGTCACTGTTCGAATTCCTTGCCATACAGGAGGCGAGATCTCGTGAACAAGGATTATTATAGAGTGCTGTTAGTGGACGACGAGCCATGGAATAGAGATATTTTGCGCAATTTGGGCACGTGGGATGAGCTTGGCATGGTGGTAGCAGGTGAGGCAGAGGATGGCGGAGAGGCGATCCGGTTGGTCGAGCAGCATCAGCCCCATATTATCATTACAGACATGCGTATGCCGGGTAAAGACGGCGTGGAACTGCTCCAGACGCTGAGCGCACAATATCCGCATATCAAAGTGATTGTGGTTAGCGGTTATGATGATTTTAATTATGCGAAACATGCCATTCGTCACCGTGCCGCTGATTATCTGCTTAAGCCAGTAAATCCCGATGAATTGAATAACGTTCTGGCCAAGTGTAAACGTGAATTGGAAAAGACCGAGTCCGGGCCGGAGTCCTGGGAACCTTATCCTTCGGCTTTTTCTGGCGAATTCTCGTTGTTCCAGCAGCAGGCACGCTTGCGTTTTAACGACTTGAACGTTCAGGGATTGCATGAGCTGTTCGGGCAGCTGGAGCACCGACTTGATACCAGTGATATCCAAAGACCGCAACAGCTGGGGCGGATTGCATATGAATTGCAGACGCTGCTGGGCGAGCTGTGTGTTTCCAACGGCTTATGTGAGCAACCTGTAGCAGCTGTGCTCCCGCCGCCGACGGCTCTGGCGTCCATCGCATCGGCGGTGGACTGGATATCAGCGCCTTACTATACTTCGTTGGAGCAGCTGATTGCGCAGCGCAAATTCAAGAACAAGCTGAACCTGGATGAGGTGAAGCAATATATCGATCAGCATTGCATGGAGATGATTACGCTGGAGCAGCTTGCCCAGATCTTTTTTGTCAGCAAAGAATATCTCAGCAAGGTGTTCAAAAAAGAACACAGCGTGAATGTGACCGACTATATTGTCCAGTTACGGATGGCAAGAGCCAAGGAGTGGGTGCTCGATGATCAGATTCCATTCAAACATATTGCTGAGATGACGGGTTATGAGGATGTATCGTACTTTTACCGGGTGTTCAAGAAACACTTCGGAGTTTCGCCTGGAGAGATGCGAAAGGGACAACCTCGAATATCAGGTAACAGCCCTAAATAATTCGTTCACAGAGAGCTTACTGTTGGATTAAGGTTTAAAATAATCCAATAAATGAGTCTAATAATGTCCAATGAAGCGCTTTCATTTCGTGATATATAATGATCCTATGAAAGACAAACCAGTTACACCGGGAGGTCATAAGAGATGAAAGTATGGAAAAGCGTAGCAAGTGCGGTACTTGTGAGTGTTCTGCTCGCAGGCTGCGGTTCCAATGCGGGTACGGATGGTAAGACGGAGGGAACTGCATCGGGCAGTACGGTGTCCCTCAAAGTATTCATTGCACAGCCGCGGCTGAAAGAACATTACGATAAATATATAGAACAGTTCAAAGCCAAGGAGAAAGCCGAAAAGAATATTGAGGTCAACGTACAACTGGAGATGCCGCCAGCAGATAATGCGCCTCAGATTCTGAAAACACGACTTGCCTCCAATGATGCACCGGACGTGTTCGCACTTCATGCGGTCAATGAAATTCCACCGTTCAGCAAAGCAGGTTATCTGGAAGACCTGTCGGGTCAACCTTTTGTCGATAAATTACTGGATTCCGTTAAGCCTTCCGTAACGGATGCATCGGGTAAAGTCGTGGCCGTTCCTTTGGAAACGTTATCTTGGGGATACCTGTACAATAAGGATATTTTCAAAGAGCAGGGGATAGAGGTACCTACAACTTTGACGGAAATGAAAGCGGTCGTGGAAAAGCTGAAAGCAGCCAACATCACCCCGTTTGAACTTTCATACAAAGAAGCCTGGATTCCACAACTGTTCCTGCCACTTACTGTAGGTGCACTGACTCAGTCAGAACATAAAGACTTCTTGGATAAGATGAATCAGGATCAAGGTTCCTTCTCGGATATGAAATCCTTGTTCGACATCTTCGATCTCGTCAATGCCAATGGAACGGAGAAAGCACTCGAAGTGGGCGGCGATGATGGTTCAGCAGCCTTTGCAACAGGCAAAGCAGCAATGTGGATTCAAGGACCTTGGTTCGCGGAAACCATCCTGAAGTCCAATCCGGATATCAACTTCGGCGTAGCTCCACTGCCGATCAATGACAACCCGGATGATACCAAAATCAACCTGAGCACATCGACTTCACTGGCCGTATCTTCCTCCAGCAAAAACAAGGAAGTGGCACTCGACTTCGTGAACTATGTTCTCGATGACAAGGACTCAAGTGCATTCTACGAAGCACTGAAATTCAATCCGGTTGCCAAAATTCATGACTTCAAAAGTTTCCCTTGGGTAGACGATGCCCTGAAATATGTTAATGAAGGCAAAGCGTATCAGGATCCATCCATTCCTCAAGCGGTTAAGGATGAATCAGGCAAAGCGCTGCAAGGTTACTACTCCGGACAACTGGATCAGCAGCAGGTGATTGATGCGCTCGACAAGGCGTGGAAATCCTACAACAAAGTCAACAAGTAAGCAGATGAAACGGCTGGCAGAACGGTCTTCGTTCCCCCGTTTCCGCGAGTATGCTTATAGTGAAAAGGGGGAGAACCAATGGCTACGAATGTATTCAAGAAGTATCTGTCGCTGCTAGCGTTCACTGCGCCTGCCTTTGTCATCTATGCCATTTTCCTGCTGTATCCCACATTTAGCGGCTTGTTCTACAGCTTGACGGACTGGAATGGTCTGAACCGGGATTACAGTTTTATCGGTCTGGGGAACTTCGTGGAACTGTTCAAGGAAGATCCCGACTTTCTGAATTCCCTGTGGTTCACGTTGAAATATGTGGTGTTTATGCTGATTCTGCAAAATGGAATTGCCTTGCTGCTCGCCGTGTTCATTGAGACACGGACGCGCAGCAAGGGGTTATTCCGGACCCTGTTTTTCATGCCGAACATGATCAGTACAATCATCAGCGCCTTTATGTGGACATTCATCTTCTCCCAGGTGCTGCCGCAGCTGGCCGAGAAGTTGGCGGTCTCCTTTTTGGACCAACAGTGGCTGGGTGATCCGAAATTTTCATTCTACTCCATCCTGATCGTATCGCTCTGGAATGGTGTGGGGTATATGATGATCATCTATCTGGCTGCACTCCAGGGTGTGCCGAAGAGTCTGAAGGAAGCGGCTGTTATTGATGGAGCCAACGCGTTCCAGGTACTGCGTAATGTCGTATTACCGATGATCACTCATGCCGTGACGATCTGTTTCTTCCTGACACTGAACGGAGCCTTCAAAGTATTTGAAGTTGTGTACGGTCTGACAGGTGGCGGTCCAGGCAGAGCAACTCAGGTCATTACGATGAATATTTATGAAGAGGCATTCTCCAACAATTTTAGATACGGATATGCCAGTGCCAAGTCGGTTGTGTTATTCGTCATCGTGCTCATCTTCACGCTCATTCAGATTACGGTGATGAAGAAGAAAGAGGTGGAAGCATGAGGATGCAACGAATTAACAGCTACCTTATTCGACTGCTGCTGGTGCTGGGCTCCCTCGTCGCAATGCTGCCAATCTACATGGCGATTGTGAACTCATTCAAAACACAAGGCGAAATGTTTCAGTCTTTTATAGCTCTCCCAACGACATTTCATTGGGAAAACTACTCGGATGCATTTAACAAAATCAACCTGCTGGGCAGCTCCTTGAACTCGGCGATTGTATCCTTCCTGGGGATTGGTGGTATTGTATTCTGCGCTTCATTGGCCGGATACAAGCTGTCGCGTACTTCAGGCAGATTGAGCAACCTGATCTTCTTCCTGTTCGTGGCATCCATGCTCGTTCCTTTTCACTCGATCATGATTCCGCTGACACGGGTTGCCAAAGGACTTCACGTTCAAGGTAGCACATACGGATTGGCCCTGATCTATATCGGACTTGGTGTGAACATGGCGATCTTCCTGTATCACGGGTTTGTTAAGTCCATCCCGCGTGAATTGGAAGAATCGGCACAGATGGATGGATGTAATGAGTTCCAGACGTTCTTCCAGATCATCTTCCCATTGTTGCTGCCAATTACGGTCACCATCGCCATCTTGGACTTCCTGTGGATATGGAATGACTTCCTGTTGCCACTACTCATGCTGACGGATGTAAATCGTTATACGCTGATTCTGTCCACGAACATGCTGTTTGGCGAGTACAATAAGGAATGGCCGTTGATTCTATCCTCCCTGGTACTGACCGCGATTCCGGTGGTTCTCATCTATGCGTTCTTCCAAAAGTTCATCATGGAGGGGATTGCAGAGGGTGCGGTAAAAGGGTAAAGAAAACCTGCCTGCGATCTAGACGAGACGTGTCTGTCTTATGAATACAAAAATTCAAAAGAACCGCCTTGATCGGAGGGATGTCACTCCTTCCGATCAAGGCGGTTCTTTCATTTCATGATGTCATCAGCTTTTTGACTGTCTGTGCCAGAAGGTGAAGGCCCCGCTCCATCTCATCCGGTGAAGCATAGGCATAGGACAGACGAATGTGCTCTGCATCTAGGCGGTCATAAAGATAACCCGGATGAATCAGCACATGATTCTCCAGACAGGCATGGAACAGTTCGCGAATGGAAAGAGGACTGACGGTAAATCTGAGCCAGATATAAAAGCCTCCGGCAGGTATGCTCCACTCGACGAGTTCAGCGAAATCGCGTTGCAGAAGCTGGATCATGAAGTCTCTGCGTCTGCGCAGTTCTGGCCGCAGGCGATCCATATGCTGCTCGTGGTATCCATCGGCAAACCAGAGTGCAGCAGCCTCCTGAGCGAGGGAGCTGGTGCCATAATCCGTCTGCATCTTGATGTCTGCGAGGCGACGGATGACCGGCTCCGGCCCAACCAGCCAGCCGAGGCGCAGACCGGGGCTCACCGCCTTGGACAAGGTGCCCATGTGCAGCACCCGTCCTTCTTTATCACGCGCCTTCAGCGCTGGCGGCGGGAGCTCGTCCAGCCACAGGTCGCTATAAGCGGCATCTTCCAATATGGAGATGCCGGTGTTCCGCGCTGTGGCGAGAATTTCTTCCCGGCGGCTGTCACTCATGACGGAGCCAGTAGGATTGTGGAAGCTCGGAATCGTATAGAGCAGTGAGATGCTGTCCCTGTTTGCATTGTTCTGTACGGCATCTTCCAGACGCGGAGTGTGTAAGCCTTCGGCATCCATCGGAATGCCACTCATTTTCAATCCGGCGGATTGGAAGGCATGAATGGAGTACAGATAAGATGGTTTCTCCAGCAGAACTGCCGATCCGCGGGGCAGAAGCCCAACTGAAATAAGGTGCAGTGCCTGAAGAGAGCCGGATACGATCAGAATGGAGTCAGCGGAGGCTTGGATGCCGCTTGCTTGCAAGTAAACGGACAAAGCCTGTCGGAGCTCCAGACTACCCTGTGGTTCGAGGTAGTTTAGTGTACGAGAACGACTGGATAGAGCAAGGAGGATGTCATTAAAAGCCTCCTGGGGCATCAGCTCAGGTGCAAGCTCACCTGTACCAAGTCTGATGATGTCTGGCTGGAACTCAGCCCGGTTAATCTGCTGTACCTCTGGCAGATTGGGATAATACCAGCCTTCTTCGATGGCTTCCTCCCAGTTGGGCAGAGCTCCGTGAGCCAGCGCATGCCAGCCAGAGCCACAGACATAGGTTCCGCCGCCATGTCTGCCTTCAATCATGCCTGCGGCAGCCAGATTTTCCAGTGCAGTAACCAGCGTGCTGCGGTTCACACCCATGGTTTGAGCCAATGTCCGTTGTGATGGAAGCCGATATCCTGCTGTCCATTCGCCGGCAGTAATTTTCTCGCTGATATAGACTTCAATCTGTCGGTACAGAGGTAAGGAATGGGAGGGGTCCGGCTTCCAGCTGCCCCCCTGTCGAGAATCAGAACGATTCATGGGCAGGTTTGCCTCCTTTATAGAATGAGTGATGGGATTTACGTTTTCTCTTATTTTGAACACTATATCATTTGGTTGGGTCCGATGCCATCCAAGTGGTTGGTTACGCCTGATGTTATCTCTACTACTATGGAGACATGGCTATAAGGGGGATGAACGATGGGGGTAATTATTCACGCGGTGGTGCTGGCGTTTGGACTGATTTTGCCACTTGGTGTACAAAATGTGTTTATTTTTAATCAGGGCATGAGTCAGCGAAGTTATGCGCGGGCGCTGCCAGCGATAGTAACCGCAGGACTCAGTGATACGTTGTTGATTGGTGCAGCGGTCGGAGGGGTGTCCCTCATTTTGCTGCAATGGCCGCTGCTGGCGAGTTTATTGTATGCAGGAGGGAGTGTATTTTTACTCTATATGGCATGGAGCATTTGGAGGTCATCCGGCCCTGCCAATAGTTCAGCAGCAGTGCTATCTGCGGGAAGACAGATCGCTTTTGCAGCTTCCGTTTCCTTGCTTAACCCGCATGCCCTGCTGGACACGGTAGCCGTAATCGGAACCAGTTCACTTCAATACGAAGGGGTCACACGTTTTTATTTTGCAATAACGGCGGCAGTAGTATCATGGGTATGGTTTCTGGGACTGGCGGGTGCAGGCAGGCTAGTAGGTAGAACAGACCGTACAGGCTGGGTCAGTGTTTTCTTCAATCGGTTATCCGCTGTAGTCATGGTCGGAATGGCGGGCATGATGCTGTGGAAGCTGATTCTATCGTAAAAATAGAAAAGAATCCCCTCACGTTAAACGTGTGGGGATTGTTTATATGCTGGCCTTATAGTTAATGCGCCAAATGAGTATTCTATATTATTCTGCCTTCAATAGCATGGATTCAATAAAAGCTTTGAGATCCTGAGATGCGTTGTTCAGTTGATCAATGACCTCGCTGAACTCGGTGACGAGTTCGGCCTGCTGGTTGCTGGATTGGGCGATGGATGTAATCTCCTGTTCCATCTGACGAATGGAATGTTGTACTTCCTTCAAGGAGCGTTCAATGTTCACTGTGGCTTCTTTGGTTCCGGTGGATAATTTGCGTACTTCGGTAGCAACAACGCCAAAGCCAGCGCCTGCTTCTCCTGCTCGAGCTGCTTCAATGGCAGCATTCAGGCCTAGCAGGTTCGTCTGCTCCGAAATTTCACGAATGAATGAAGCTACCTTGGTGACTTCACTGGAATTTTGTACCGCCATCCGTGTGTTGTCCAAAATCTGTGAAGATGAAGCAGTCAGTTGCTGGGACTGAGCGGCTACGGTCTGAACCATATCGGTTAACTTACCGCTGATTTCTCCGATCAATTCGGTGAAGTGCCCCAGTTTCTCCTCGTTTTTGAGCGAAAATCCAATGGCCAATGCGCCTACGATCTGGCCTGCTTCATCGCGAAGTGGGGTAGCCGCAGAGTTAATGGGAGTCCCGTAATGATGCGCTTCAATACGATTGGCTGAAGTTTCACCATGGATAAGTGCCCGGCGTAGTGTAGGATCTTCAAGTGAGATCGGATCTCCGGCCTTGATACCCAAATCAAGATCTTCGCTCCGTACGTAATACCGGAACTGCTCCATATCGGTAACAGCAATCATCAAATCATTTTCCTTGAGCATGATTTTAAAATACGGGCTTGCTGCAACAAGTGCTTCAACAATATTCAATTGGATCAACTCCTATATATGTGTGCGTATTATCGTGATGTATTGTATATTCATCGTCAGAATTGCGGGATTCTTGAAGGCCTAAAGAGGACATATGGCAGATTTATTTTATTTTAATCTTGAAATCAGGAAAATTGATCAACAAGGTTAGAAAAAAGAAAAATACATGACAAAAAAGCTGATGAGGATCATCTGACCTCAGCAGCTTTTAGTACATCAATAATGGCTGTATTTTGAGAAGTATATCGTGTGCTTACGTTTATTATTTCTTCCTGCTCTGATGCATTTAAACGATGAGCAGGTACCCGCCAGATCACGCTTGCCTATCCACCAATCTGGGACATGCGTCGTACCGTCGGTGTATGACTTTGCATTTTCTGCTCCAGGGCAAGCGCCATTTCATGATTCTTCGGTTTGGTGCCAAGAGCCTTGAGGAAGAGAGCTGCCATAGCATCGGGAGCATCTACGAAGCGGCGAACGTTGTATTCATCCGACCAGTACAGACAAGCTTTGATATGCCCATCTGCTGTCAGGCGGAGTCGGTTGCAGTTATCACAGAAGTGATCACTGACCGGATGGATCAATCCGAATGTCCCTTGTGAACCGGCAATCTTCATGTTTCGTGATGGACCATTACCTGCCGGACCTGCCGTATTTTCCACCGCCCAGCCAGCCTCCGCGCATACATCCGTGACTGCTTCCAGCGGCAAATACGATTTGCGCCATGAATCTGAAGCCTGCCCAATCGGCATATATTCAATGAAGCGTACATGCAGTGGCTGATCTATGGTCATGGCAATGAAATCCTTAATCTCATCATCATTGATGCCCTTCATTAACACGACATTCAGCTTGATCGGAGCAAGTCCAACTGCCGTGGCGGCTTCAATGCCTTTCAGTACCTTATTTACATCCCCACCGCGAGTAATCATGGAGAAACGGCTCGCCTGCAGGGAATCCAGACTGATGTTAATCCGGTTCAGTCCAGCGTCTTTCAGGGCCTGAGCCTGTTTGTCCAGCAGCAATGCATTGGTAGTTAACGCAATATCTTCAATCCCGTCAATGGCCGAGATCATACTTACGAGTTGATGCAGATCTTTCCGTACCAGAGGCTCGCCTCCGGTCAGACGGACTTTGCGCATTCCCATTGGAGCCAACACTTTGAGCACCTGGGCAATTTCCTCGTAGCTCATAATTTGGTCATGCGGGGCAAATTCCATGCCTTCTTCAGGCATACAGTACACACAACGCAAATTACAGCGGTCCGTAACAGAAATACGGATGTAGTCATGTATTCTGCCAAAAGAATCCTGGAGCATTTCCATGCAGACCACCCTTTCATTGATTCAGATTGGAAAGCTTCTATATGAAATGAACCGACAATGTCTAAACGAACAGTTGCATCAAATTTTAGCTATTTCTCCAATCCGCGTCAATGATGACGTCAGGTAATTACGTTTTTATCGGGATGGGTCAGTTGGAATTGTCCCACAAGCTGTTGCAAGAAGACCGTGATGGCTTCGACATTGTGCGATGAATGCTGAACGTGCAGCATGTCGTTAATAAGCTCGACCATCTCGGCTTCAACCTCCGAAGACGTGGAACGATTTTTGTGGCTGATGGCAGCGATATTCTCCATCAATACCACGACCTGATCTACAACCTGTGTTCTTTGGGGTTCTTCAGCCGTTGCACTTTGGAGTAACTGCGAAGCAGCCTGAACAAGCGTGGTGCCTTCAGCCAGCACCTGATCGCCTTCCTTGATGGATTGCGAGGCTGCTCCTGCCGCTACTGAGATATTATCCAGAATCTGATGAATATCTTCCGTGGAGGAACGGGATAATTCTGCAAGTTTGCGGATCTCACCAGCAACGACGGCAAATCCACGTCCGTGTTCGCCAACATGGGCTGCTTCAATGGAAGCATTTAGTGCGAGCAGATTGGTCTGTGCCGAAATTTCATCAATGACAGCAAGTGCGCGGTAGATATCCTGCATGGTCGCCATAAAGGATAGAATCGTATGGTTGGTGTCGGACACGGCTCCCGAGATCTGAGTCATTTTTTCTCCAATACGCTCCACTTCCTGGCGGGCAACGTCAATCTGCTCTGTGGACGACACTTCAAGCTGTTGTAAGGTGAGGCGCATTTCGTCGGCGGCTACTTTGGCCTGATCCAGGTCCTCAAGCTGCTTGCGTATCCCCTGAATCATAGAGCCAAGTTTGAGATTTACACGTTCGGTTGTTCCCTGTGTAGTTTCCGTTGACGCCCGCATCTGGTGCTGGTTGTTCATCACATCCACGGTGGCAAGCTGTACCTTGAGCATAATTCCTTCCAGAGAGTCGATCATATTGTTGATCCATTTCGCCAGTTCACCTGATTCATCCTGGGCAAAAGCCGACGTGTCCAGACGCTGAGTCAGATCCCCTTTGCCTTCGGCGTTAATCCGAATAAAGCGGCTAATGCGGCGCAAATCCTCATGGCCCCGTTGAACATGTTTTCGTTGCAGCTGGCTTGCAGTCAGGAATCCATAGATGAAATTAAAGGCAGCGATGGCTGCTGCGCTCCATGCACTTCCAGTCAGCGCATATACAAGTGCAGCTCCCGCAATGCCTGACAACAGGATGTACAAGCTATGCTGCTTGAATTGGCGCCAGCCAATGCTGCGTATCCGATACACTTCCTCCAAATCGCCTTCACACATCATGCCCCACAGATCCGGACAGTGGGGAAGCTGGAACGTGATGCCTTTTCCAATAACTGATATATGACGATAGTCTGAATAACCCGGAAAAGCCACAAACAGATTGGAGCCATTGTGAATGGTATTCGCTACACCGGGATGAAGTTCGTTGGTAGAAGGATCGGTAAACATCAATTCCAATTCGGTATGTTCTTTAACAGATACAACGCCCCATTCAGTGGTTACGCCGTCTTTCAGATTCTCCCCATGGGTGAATGTATGATCCTCGAAGCGGCTGCGGGACAGGGCAGTCCCGGGTTGAAGCGTAGGCCGCAGTTTTGATTCAGCCATAAAAAGATAATTATCCCCCGAATCAGGGTAGATGTGGCCTGATTCACGCTGGATCAGATCGCCCAATACATCATTAGGCACACGACTGCACAGGGAACCGATGTAACGGCCGTTTTCCATGATCGGTACGATAAACGTCAAGGTTACATCATCGTGAAACGTGGAAGAACGTGGTCCAATTTCTAGTGTGAGCGGATCAGAATAAGGTCCAAACAGGCACTTTTGTCCGTTGATATCCGCTTGGGTATACCTAAGTCCTGGCCCGATCAAAGCATTTCCATCTTCGTAGACTTGTCCAATATGTTTCTTATATGTAGAAAATACAACCTGGTTTTGCTCGTTCAGCATAAAAAGCTCAGTACTATCGGTAGCGCGTACATAACTTGCTGCGAACCATACCTCCAATCCGTGTACATCTTCTGTGCCTTGTAACATACCCTGCGGATGAACGGCTCGTACCTGTTGAAGCAATCGATCGAGATGATTCCACTGCTCCTCAGCCCAATCCATCAAGAGCTGCCGCCGGGTCTCGGCGATGCCCTCAAAGATTTCCTCTACGTCTTGCTTCATATTTGCATTCAACCGATACGACCGCCACAGCGGCCATCCTTTTCTCCATCCCAGCCAATCAAACATACGGACCACCCCGATTTCTGATTTTGAAAATCCTTTGCGAGACTGTTCGGAAACGCGATTATCCAGCCACTATGGGTGGTGGACGGGAATCAATGACACCGCCTTCATGATCCCGGAACCAGACACCGTATCGGGGCGAGAGTTCACGTCCTTCTATATGAGCATTTTGCAAAATGCTGTTATCAATGTTTATACAAGAAAATCAACAAGAATACGAGGGTATATGTCATATTTTCCGAATATTTATTCAATAAATACAAATGATTATGCGCCTTTACTTGGATATTACAAGAGTTCTGTATGAGTGAAGCAGATGTTAGATAACATACACGGACATTGACATGTTTAGGACTGAGAATCGGTATCATTTTACACTGTGTAACATGAACAGGCCCATACTCAAAACAGTCTGTATAATGTAATCCCCGCCCAAAGATATATAGTATTACCTAACAAGCAAAACCTGTTACGTTCGTGTATATAAACCTTCCATTCAGCCTTGGTGTGAAAAGATTGCGAGCTTCCCGCGAAAAGGAGAATGCCCATGTCCTCTATCATCGTCCCCGACACCTGCCATATCGAGCTGGATCACATTTCCGTTGTATTTGGCAGTGGAGCACAACAAGTTACCGCCCTGTCCGACGTTTCATTTCAAATCCATTCCAATGAATTTGTCTCTCTGCTTGGCCCCTCGGGTTGTGGCAAGTCCACACTGCTGCGACTCGTAGCCGATTTGCTCCAGCCAACGACAGGCAGCATCCGGGTTGCCGGGGAAGAACCGGAGCGGGCGCGGTTGCAGCGCCAGTTCGGTATTGTCTTCCAGACTCCAGCGTTATTCGATTGGCGCACGGTACGCCACAATGTGGAGCTTCCCCTGGAGCTGCTCGGCACAAGCCGGAAGGAGTGCCGCCGCATGAGTGGTGAACTGCTTGAAATGGTTGGGCTGACTCGCTTTGCTGACCATTATCCATGGCAGCTCAGTGGGGGCATGCAGCAGCGTGTTTCCATTGCACGTGCACTCGCGCTTGATCCGCCATTGCTGCTTATGGATGAACCTTTCTCCGCACTGGATGAATTCACGAAGGAGAAGCTGCAATTGGAGCTGCTTGATATTAAGCGATCTACAGGCAAGACATTCCTGTTCGTTACACACAGTATCCCCGAGGCCGTATTTCTATCTGACCGCATCATCGTCCTCTCCGCACACCCTGGTCAGGTGCACTCCATTCATTCCGTCAACCTGCCAGCCAAGCGGGATCGAGAGCTGAGGGAAACCGAAGCCTTTTACCGTATGATGACCACCATCCGCAATTGTTTCTATGAGGAGCGTGATCCAATCCATGTTCCTGCACACCAATAAGCTGGGTTTTCGCTCCTGGGTAGTGATCTGGATATTGTTCGTATTGCTGCTGTGGGAAGGTATCGCCTGGATTCTCCATTTGTTCATGTCACCCCAGCAGGCGGCATCCCGTCTTCCTTATCTCCATGAGGTTCTCGCAGCCCTTTTTCGTTACTCAGGCACATTGGCTGAACAGGGCGCCGTAACGTTTGGGAATGCAGCAATTGGTTTTGCCGGTGGAACCGTGTTGGGTCTGCTGCTGGCCCTGCTCATGAGTGTGGCGGTTTGGGTAGAGCGTACCTTATCTCCGTATGTCATCTCTTCCCAGATGGTGCCCGTAATCGGTCTTGCGCCCATTGTCTATGGCATTATCCATAACGCCGAGTGGGCCCGAATTATAATGGCGGCTTACGTTACGTTCTTCCCGATTATCATCCACACACTCAAAGGATTAAAAAGTACAGCGCCGGAGCATCTGGAGCTAATGCGTTCCTGTGGAGCTTCCCTGCCTGCGCGTTATGTCAAATGTTTGCTGCCGTCTGCGCTGCCCGGTCTGTTTTCCGGTATGAAAATAGCTGCTCCACTTGCAGTCACCTCTTCCATTGTGGTGGAGCTGATGGGAGCCCCGGATGGACTTGGTGTACTAATGGTCAGTTCCTTGTATTACGGCAGTGCCCAAATCGGCATGTTCTGGGCAACCATCATGCTCAGCATTGGCATTGGACTCATCTCGTATCTTGCCATCAGCCTCGCTGAGCGCTGGCTAACCCCATGGCAGCCCGAATTCAGGGCCAAGGGAGGGCGTGCTGCATGATGAATGAAAGTGTGGTGGTAAGCCGCAAAGGTGAGGAGGGTGCAACGGTCGCTGTCTCTGGCACGGGCTCCATTGGGGAATCTATTGTGGATACGATTAAGGTGCCAACTGCTTCAGGCTCGGATATCCATGGGCAACAGGGACAAGCCGGACAGAGACTGCGGAGTAGTAGTGTTCGCAAAAGATCAATTGGATTGCGCCTATTGCCGTGGCTTGCCGGAGCCTTATTTCTTACCTTATGGCAACTTCGATTGTTCCATCAGTTATTCTCGCTTGAAAGTTACCAACTGCCTGTGCCATCAGCAATTGCAACGTCCATCAGCGAAAATGCAGAAATGCTCTTCCGATACGCGATGTACAGCGGAACTGAGATGCTGGGTGGCTTTCTGCTCGGCTCCTTGCTGGGAGCCTTGGCGGCTGCGGGTGCATCCTTCTTCCCGACGAGTGGCAGGGCGGCAGTTGCTGTAATGTCAGCACTGAACGCCGTTCCGATTGTTGCGCTGGCCCCGATTATGAACAACTGGTTTGGGGACGGGATATGGTCACGTATTGCCGTCGTGGCTGTAATTACGATGGCTGCCATGGCTGTGAGTCTATTCAAGGGGTTGACCTCAATTCAGCCGCAATACAGTGATCTGATGGGTGGTCTTGCCGCCAGCAGGATGCAGGTTTTCGTAAAGCTGCGCTGGCCTCATGCACTGCCTTCCCTCTTCGCAGGTCTGAAAATTAATATGTCGACCAGCATTATTGGCGCCATTGTGGGTGAATTTTTCATCGCCTCCCAGGGGCTTGGATACTTGCTCTCGGATCAGATCCGACTGGCGAACATGCCACTTGCCTGGTCCTGTATTGTTATCGCCGCCGTGCTCGGTATTGTGTTGTATGAAGCCGTCGTTCTGGCCGAGAAACGGCTGACCCCGTGGAATCGTGCACATACAGATCCTTAAAGCTCATTAAGATGCCAACCTTCCACAGATCGATTGACTCGTGAAGCAGGCTTCACAGTACCTGATTGAAAATCCTTATATAAACAGGGGGTTGTTCTGTATATGTACAAAACGTTAAAACCGGGTTTTCTGGTGTTGGTACTGTTGGTCGTTGCGATGCTGGGAGCGTGCTCCGCAAAATCAGAGTCTTCCGTCACCCCTGCTGCTGCCAGCTCGGAGGGAGCGGAAGGGTCAGATCAGCCCTTAACCAAAGTGAAGATTCAGCTCAAATGGGTGCCTCAGGCTCAGTTCGCGGGGATATACGCCGCTAAGGAGAAAGGTTTCTTTGCAGATGAAGGTATTGATGCCGAGATCATTCCGGGTGGCCCGGATATCGTGATCGAACAGCAGGTGGTTAACGGCGCAGCCGATGTGGGTATCACTGGGGTAGACAGTTTGCTGGTCAGCCGGGATAACGGTCTTCCGCTGGTCTCCCTCGCCCAGATTTCGCAGAAGAGCAGTTATCGATTG
Organism: Paenibacillus sp. MDV22-iso6; assembly: GCF_058408365.1. Lineage (NCBI taxonomy): Bacteria > Bacillati > Bacillota > Bacilli > Caryophanales > Paenibacillaceae > Paenibacillus > Paenibacillus sp. MDV22-iso6. The sequence continues at coordinate 467,730 of NZ_JBZVDZ010000003.1, forward strand.
ATTGCGAAGAAGTCCGCGGGTATTACCGATCCCGCCCAGATGAAAGGCAAGAAAGTGAGCACATGGTTTGGCAGCCAGCAGTTTCAGGTTCTCGCTTTTATGGAGAAGAACGGTCTTGATCCAAAGAAGGATATTGAACTGGTGAAGCAGGGTTTCACGATGGATCAGTTCTTCAACGATCAGGTGGATGTCGCCACGGCAACGATTTATAACGAATATCACGTGGTACTGGAAAGCGGAACGAAGGAGTCCGACCTGGATGTATTCAACATTGAGGATGCCGGGGTAGGTATGCTGGAGGATACGCTGATCGCGAAGAAGGATTGGGTGGACAGTAATAAAGAGCTCGCGGTGAAAGTGACCCGTGCCGTTCTGAAAGGCTGGAACTACGCCATCGACAATCAGAATGAAACGGTGGATATCGTGATGAAAAACGTAACAGACGGCAGCACGACCCGCGAACATCAGGTGACCATGCTGGAAGAGATTGCGAAGCTGATTCGACCGGAAGGATTTACAGAGAAACAGGTAGGTAGTTTCGTGGATAAATCGTTTACGCGGACTGCGGATATTGCCCTGAAGTATGGCCTGATCAAGAAAGCTGCCAATCTGGACGAAGCACTGGAGAAAAGCATCTATGAAGAAGCCGTGAAGGATGTGACGAACTAAATAAGCGTGGAGTGTTCGGAAGAGGGTACTGCAATCGGAGTGGTCAAGTGTAAAGTCCATAGGTTCAGGTTAGAGAGGAGGATGACGAATGAGCTCAGTGGATCAGCAACCTCAGCCGCGTGGTGGTACAAAGGAAGAGTGGCTGGAAAAAGATCGCAAATATGTATGGCATCACATCTCGCCTCATAACGATCATCCGATGATTGCCGTAAGCGGGGAGGGCAGCTGGATCACGGATCAGGATGGCACACGGTATCTGGATGCGATGTCGGGACTGTGGTGTGTGAACGTCGGGCATGGACGCGAGGAGATTGCCCAAAGTGCCTATGAGCAGATGAAAGCTCTCGCGTACGTGCCCATGACCCAGAGTCATGAGCCGGCGATTCTGCTGGCAGAGAAGCTGAATGACTGGCTGGAGGGGGAGTATCGCATATTCTTCTCCAACTCGGGTTCAGATGCCAATGAAGTGGCGTTCAAAATAGCCCGTCAGTTTCATCATCAGAATGGTGAACCAACTCGTCACAAATTCATCTCCCGTCACCGCGCCTATCACGGCAACTCCATGGGCGCACTGGGCGCTACCGGGCAAGCGGCCCGCAAAATCAAATACGAGCCGCTGGGCGTAGGCTTTTCTCATGTACCACCTCCCTATTGCTACCGCTGTCCATTTGGACGAAACAAGGATGGATGCGGACTGGAATGCGCCACTATCTATGAAGAGGTTATTCGTTGGGAAGGGCCGGAGACGGTAGCTGCGGTCATTATGGAACCAGTCATTACAGGGGGCGGCATGATTGTCCCGCCTCCGGAGTATATGCGTACCGTGCAGGAGATTTGTGAGCGTTATGGGGTGCTGTTCATTGTGGATGAGGTCATCTGCGGATTTGGCCGCTCCGGGCAAAAATTCGGTCATCAGAATTACAGAGTGCAGCCCGATATCGTCACGATGGCAAAGGGTATGACGAGTGCGTACGCTCCACTATCGGCGACAGCCGTTCGAGCGGATCTGTATGACACGTTCAGAGAACCTGGAACCGATTCACACTTTCGTCATGTTAATACGTTCGGGGGCAATCCTGTATCCTGCCGCGTGGCACTGGCGAATCTCGAAATTCTGGAACGAGAGAATCTGGTCAGCCGTGCTGATGAACTTGGATACCTGCTTCGGGATAAGCTGGAGCCGCTGCTGGAGTTATCGGTGGTTGGAGATATCCGCACATTTGGCTTTGCCTGCGGGGTGGAGCTGATTGAAGCCGATGGTTCGCCTGCTCATGCGGATAAGGTCATGAAAGTACTGGCAAGCTGCAAAAAGGACGGCGTACTGATTGGCAAGAACGGCGATACCGTGCCGGGATTTGCGAATATTTTGACCATCTCTCCGCCGTTCGTCACCACTGAGGAAGAATTGGACCTGATCGCTGGTAGTTTGCTGGCTGCACTACGCAGTTTGGATGCAGGGTAGTGATGGAGAGGAAGTGGAATATAGGTGGGATCTCTATTTATATCGTGCTTGTAAATGTGCGAAAGGAGGCGATGGAGGATGCAGACCACTACCGGGAAAATCATCAATCAGCTGCGTCTGGATGATCGAATTGAACAGTTGTCTTGTATTGGCCGAATTGTAGAGACGGGTGTCTGCCGACTCGCGTTGACTCCGGAAGATATGGAGGGCATTATCCAGGTTCGCCTCTGGATGGAAGAGGCCGGGCTTGTGACTCGCCTTGATCCGTTTGGCAATCTGATTGGTCGCCTTGAAGGTACAGATTCGTCCCTGCCGATCCTTATGATCGGTTCACATATTGATTCCCAGCCATATGGTGGTCGGTATGATGGGGCCATCGGCGTCCTTGGTGCGCTGGAAGCTGTTCAGTGTCTGATGGAACAAGGCATTCGCCCTCCAATGCCCATTGAGGTCATTGCCTTTTGTGATGAAGAGGGCTCGCGTTTTAACAAAGGATTATTTGGCTCACGTGGCATAACCGGACAGCTGGAAGAGGGAGAATTGGAGCGACAGGACAAAAATGGGGTGACCCGCCGAGAGGCATTGCAGTCCTTTGGCTGTGCACCAGAGCAATTTGCCGTATCGGTCTATCCGGCTGGCTCTATTGGCAGTTATCTGGAGCTGCATATTGAGCAAGGACCTGTTCTCGAATCGCTGGCCGCTCCGGTAGGTCTGGTGACTGGTATCTCGGGCCCGCTGTGGCTCACGGTGACGATGAAAGGCATGGCAGGGCATGCCGGGTCCGTACCGATGGGGATGCGGCATGATGCGCTGGTGGGCAGCGCCAAGGTCATTGCGGCTTTTGACGATATGGTCAGAGAAGATCCGGAAGCTCCGACAGTAGGGACCGTGGGGAGCCTCCGTGTCTTCCCGGACTCACGCAACATCATTCCTGAACAAGTCAGCTTTACGGTTGATTTGCGAGATATGGAGATGGAGCGCAGAAATCGGCTTGAAGAAAGGTTAATGAGCCTCTTGGATGACGTTAGCTCGGAATACGGCCTGACCTACTCTTTGACCGAAGATACCAACAGCGAGCCGCGATATTGTGCAGAACGAATCAAGAATGCCATTCGCTCTTCTGCCGAAGAAATCGGCCTGCCTTTACCGGAGTTGATGAGTGGTCCGTTTCATGATGCACTTGCTCTTTCTTACGTGTGTGACTATGGCATGATCTTTGTTCGCAGCAAGGATGGAATTAGCCACCATCCAAGTGAGTATTCTTCGCCCGAGGACATTGCTCTCGGTACAGAAGTGCTGTACCGCACGATCAGGCAGATGTGCAGCCCGGAAACCGGTGAGTAACGAGGGGAACATACAGGAGGGAGGACGATGGAAGTTCATTTCGATGGGGTTTTACAGTCATATAAGATGATGGTGATTTTCATATAAACGGACAGCGGACAGTTTCTTAGAGGAGGCGATGTGGCGTTATGGGTAAAATCAGCATCGGGATGATTCAAGCTTCACATGAGGTGGAGGGCTCGGCCCCAGTTGAAGTGCATAAGGAGGCCGCCATTCAGAAACACATTGCGCTGGTGCGTGAAGCGGCTGCTCGGGGAGCGCAGATTATCGGCTTGCAGGAAGTGTTCTACGGGCCTTACTTCTGCACGGAGCAGAGCCCCAAGTGGTATGCATCTGCCGAGCAGGTGCCGGAAGGACCGACAACCAGGCGTTTTCAGGGGCTCGCGAAGGAGCTCGGCGTGGTGATCATTCTGCCTGTATACGAGGTGGAAGGGATCGCTTCGTATTACAATACGGCTGCTGTTATAGATGCGGACGGCTCCTACCTGGGGAAATACCGCAAACATCATATTCCGCATGTGGAAGCGGGCGAAGGCACGAATGGGTTCTGGGAAAAATACTATTTTAGGCCAGGTAACCTGGGGTACCCGGTATTTGATACAGCCTATGCCAGAGTGGGTGTGTACATCTGTTATGATCGTCATTTTCCGGAAGGGGCACGGCTACTTGGGCTGGCGGGTGCAGAGATTGTATTCAACCCTTCCGCAACGGTAGCCGGAACATCGGAATATTTGTGGAAGCTGGAGCAGCCTGCCCATGCGGTAGCTAATGGCTATTATGTGGCTGCCATTAACCGAGTGGGAGTGGAATCGCCATGGAATATGGGTGAATTTTATGGTCAGTCGTATCTGGTGGACCCGCGAGGCAGGATGGTGGCCATGGGCAGCAGGGATCAGGATGAGGTTATCATTGGCGAGATGGATCCGGAGTTGATTCGGGAAGTACGCAATGTATGGCAATTTTACCGCGATCGACGGCCTGAGACCTACGAACATCTCGTTAACTTGTAGCTGAGCGAAGATAGTTTTGGCATCGCAGTCCCTGTGTGAGTCAGTCATTAACTTTATCCGGCGGCGAAAGGAAAAACAGAGATCAACCTTATGGAGGTGTAAGACATGATGAACAGCGCAGGAGCAACGTTGTCCGATTACGGATGGGAGAGTCGTTTTACCGAAATGAGGCCTGCAATGACGGGCAAGGAAGCGATGGAGGAATCGAACCGCTGTCTGTACTGTTATGATGCACCCTGTATCAAGGCATGTCCAACCGACATTAATATTCCTTCGTTTATCAAAAAAATCTCGACGGGTCACCTCAAAGGCTCGGCTCGGACCATTATGGAAGCCAACCCGGTAGGTGCTAGCTGTGCACGGGTCTGCCCGACAGAGGAACTGTGTGAAGGCGCTTGTGTACTGAACGAGTCATCCAAGCCGATTAGGATCGGTGATTTGCAGCGATATGCAACAGACTGGGCACGGACGAAGATTGAACCGTTATTCAAGGCAGCGCCTGCCAACGGAAGAAGTGTTGCAGTTGTAGGCGCAGGGCCAGCGGGATTGTCTGCGGCCAGAGAGTTGGGGCGTGCAGGGTATGAGGTGACGATCTATGAAGCCAAAGGGAAAGGCGGAGGGCTGAACACGTATGGTATCGTGTCCTTTCGCCTACCGGAATCCGTAGCTTTATGGGAAGTCGAACAGGTGCAAGCACTGGGTGTGCAGATTCGGTATGGTATGCGTATTGGGGTGGATGTGTCCGCTGAAGAGTTATTGGAGCAGCACGAAGCCGTTATTTTAGCCTGCGGGATGGGCGCTGTTCCGATGCTTGGCATTGAAGGAGAGACGCTGGAAGGTGTTTATGATGCCATTGAGCTGGTGGAATCCACGAAGCAGGGTGTGCCTCCGGCGCTGAACGGTCTGAAGGTTGCCATTATTGGTGCAGGCAATACGGCGGTGGATGCAGCGACCTGTTCGGTACGTCTGGGGGCCGAGCGTGTGCAGATGCTTTATCGACGCGGGGAGAGCCAGATGACAGCTTATGCCTTTGAATATACATTTGCGAAGCAGGAAGGTGTGGAATTTCGCTGGTTCACCATGCCGAAGCGCATTATTGGAGACGAGAATGGGAGAGTCCAGGCGATAGAATGTGTGAAAATGAAGTTGGTTACTCCACCTGGAGGTGGTCGGGCACTGCCTGTGCCGATAGAGGGATCGGAGTTCATGCTTGAATGTGACACTGTTGTTCGAGCCATTGGACAGAACCGTTTGCTGCCATTAATTGAGGCATTTGGCCTGCGTCATCACTGGGGCGTTGTTGAAGTGGAACCACAGACGTACCGTACGTCCCATCCACAGATCTATGCGGCAGGAGATGTAATCTTCGGACAGGGGCAGGGCGAAGCGATGGTGGTCTACGCAGCTCAACAAGGCAAGCTGGCGGCTGCATCGGTGATGAAGGCGTTGCCCGGACAGGTGGAAGAGACGGCTTGAAATACGAGGTGTACGGTTCGTTAGAATGTACACAAACAGTATATAACAGCAGGTTGGCAACACCAATCACTCATACTAACCCTGATCAAGCAGGATTCCTGGGTCATACGTGAGATTCCAGTCTATCTTGTGAAGTTCAAACAAACACCATTGTGAGTTCAAACTACACCAAGGAGGGATCGTTATGGCTGACTTATCCATTAATCTGGCAGGTATTCGATCGCCCAATCCATTCTGGCTGGCCTCTGCGCCGCCGACCAATACCGGATATCAGGTTCAGCGCGCCTTTGAAGCAGGCTGGGGTGGTGCCGTATGGAAGACGTTGGGCGAGCCGATCATTAATACCTCTTCGCGTTTTGCAGCCGTTCATTTTGGTGGACAGCGCGTCGCGGGTTTTAACAATATTGAGTTAATATCTGATCGTCCGCTCGAGGTGAATCTGCGTGAAATTGCTGAGACCAAGAGGCGTTTCCCAGATCGGGCAGTGGTTGCTTCACTCATGGTGGAACCGAAACGCGAGAAGTGGCATGAGATTGTGAAGAAAGTCGAAGCTGTCGGCGTAGACGGGCTGGAGCTGAACTTTGGTTGTCCGCACGGCATGGCCGAGCGTGGTATGGGAGCTGCGTCTGGTCAGCAACCGGATCTGGTTGAATTACAGACGATGTGGGTGAAGGAAGTGGCGACCACACCTGTCATTGTGAAGCTAACGCCTAATATCACCGATATTACGGCGACTGCCCGGGCAGCCGTGCGTGGCGGTGCGGATGCGATTTCCCTGATTAATACGATCAACTCCCTGGCGGGTGTGGATCTCGATTCATGGAATACCGTGCCGCATGTAGGTGGCAAAGGGGCGCATGGCGGCTACTGCGGTCCGGCTGTGAAGCCAATCGCGCTGAACATGGTTGCCGAGTGTGCGCGCAATCCGGCAGTTGGTGTGCCGATTTCCGGCATCGGAGGCATATCCGATTGGCGGGATACCGCAGAATTTTTACTTATGGGCGCGACGGGGGTCCAGGTATGTACCGCAGCCATGCATCATGGCTTCCGTATCGTGGAGGACATGATCGATGGCTTGAACGATTATTTGGATGAGAAAGGTCTGCGAAGTGTATCTGAATTGATTGGTCAGACGGTTCCGCGTTATTCGGATTGGGGCAATCTCGATTTGAATTACAAAGTGGTAGCCCGCATCAACCGCGATGTCTGCATCAATTGCAACAAATGCCATATCGCCTGCGAAGACACCTCGCATCAATGTATTGATATGTTGTCTGACCCCTCTGGCTCGTATCTTGAGGTCGTTGAGGAAGATTGCGTCGGATGTAATCTGTGCTCGATTGTTTGTCCGGTGGACGGCGCAATTGAGATGGTAGAGATCGCACATGAACAGGAACCGTTAACCTGGAATGACCGTCAGTCTGCGATTGCCCTGCTGCAATCGGCCAGAGATCAATCCACCAAGGAGGCGATATCATGAGTACCCGCAAATTGATTCGTAATGGAATGTTGGTCACGGCGTCGGATACGTTTGAAGCGGATATCTACATTGAAAACGGAAAGATCGTGCAGATTGGCATGGGACTTGTGCCGGATGAACGAACGGAGGTTGTGGATGCGTCTGGCTGTTATGTCATCCCTGGCGGGATTGATCCGCATACTCATCTGGATATGCCGTTCGGCGGAACGGTGACGGCGGATGATTTTGCAACGGGTACCGCAGCTGCCGCCTTCGGCGGCACAACAACGGTCATTGATTTCTGTTTGACGCAAAAAGGCCGACCTTTGCTGGAATCACTTCAGGAATGGCATGCCAAAGCCGAGGGCAAAGCCGCCATTGATTACGGGTTTCATTTGATGATTGGCGAGATGAATGATCAGGTGCTGGAGGAACTGCCACAGATTATTGAAGAAGAGGGTGTGTCTTCCTTCAAGGTGTTCATGGCTTATAAAAATCAGTTCCAGGCCGATGACGGCATTCTCTTTCAGACGCTGCAAAAGGCCAAAGAGTTCGGTGCACTCGTCATGGTGCACGCCGAGAATGGTGATGTTATCGATCTGCTGGTCCAGCAGGCGCTGGCGGATGGAAGAACTGATCCGATCCACCATGCACTTACCCGACCTTCCATGCTGGAGGGAGAGGCTACAGGGCGTGCGGCCCGACTGGCAGCACTTGCCGATTCACAGCTTTATGTGGTGCACGTCACCTGTGCTGAAGCTGTGGAGCAGATTGCGCGTATGCGAGACATGGGCTATCGAATCTGGGGCGAGACCTGTCCGCAGTACTTAACTCTGGATCAATCGAAGATGGATCAACCGGATTTTGAAGGCGCGAAGTATGTATGGTCCCCACCGCTGCGTGAAGCCCATCATCAGGAAGTGCTGTGGAATGCACTCAAGAGCGGTCAGTTGCAGACGATTGGCTCGGACCATTGTTCGTTTAACTTCAAGGGACAGAAGGAACTGGGCAAGGATGATTTCAGCAAAATTCCAAATGGCGGGCCTGTCATTGAAGATCGGCTCAGCATTTTATATTCCGAAGGGGTAGTGAAGGGGCGAATTTCGCTTAATCAGTGGGTGGATTTATGCTCTACACGGGCAAGCAAGCTATTTGGTTTATTTCCGCAGAAAGGAACCCTTGCTGTGGGGACAGATGCGGATATCGTTATTTTTGACCCATCTATCTCAAGGGTGATTTCGGCAGCTACCCACCATATGAATGTGGATTATAGCGCCTTTGAGGGCATGCAGGTTCAGGGATGTCCGGTGACAGTGCTATGCCGCGGGGAATATGTGATTCGGGATCGACAGTTTGCCGGAGTGGCAGGAGCGGGTCAGTATGTGAAGCGTGACAAATATGATGCCGGTGCACCATTACCTGTGAGACAGCCTGTGACGGCAGTGAATGGAGGGTGAAGCTGATGTCGGACCATGATGTATTTGAGGCGGAAAAGATAGCAATCGAACGAATGGTGGCGCAGGGTTACCGGATCTATGCCGTTCGGGAACATCTGGAGGGTGCTCATGTCGTGTGGGGGCACCCCGATCTTCCCGGAGAAAAACAGGAGCAATATGTGGGTACAGCGTCTGGACGGAAGTGGTTCAGTCATATCCTGATCAGGCAGCTTCAGGAGCAAAAAGGAGCGTAGAAGGTCACACGAGTGGCCCATGAACGTATTCATATGCATAGATGGCAAGTTCGATGGCGACGCGTTTCTCGGGGAGAGTATAGTCGTCACCCAGAAGTATCTCAATTTTGTGTAATCTGTGATATAACGTCTGTCGGACGATAAATAAAGCCGTGGCCGTCTCCTGTTTGGAGCAGCATAGAATAAAATATTGTTTAAGCGTACGCAACAACTGACCGCCTTTTTCGGTATCATAACGAATGACTGGCCCGAGATATTCTTCAATGAAATCATCCAGACTGCCGCTCTGCTTCATGCTGGCAATAATGCGGTAGCAGTGAAGATTGCTGTAAAAGGGCTGCTGCATCACACCGATGTCCTTCTGAATGCGCAGGGTATCCTTGGCTGCCTCAAGGCTGTCTTTCAGACGTGATAGATCAGCGCAGCTGTGACCGATGCCGAACAGACCCGAGAAGAGGCGATGGGTCTGTTCCTGTTCATGCTGCTGCAACTGTTCAATGCAGCGCCATAGACTGCTTTTTCGCTGAGATCCAGGCAGAGGGTCAACAATAATCAGAATGATCTGGTGGTTTAGCACGGTGCTGTACAGGGCGAATCCTTCCCGCGCGAACACGGAACGGGCAATGATGTTGCGTTGAATTAGCAGTTTCTGTAGCTTGAGACTGTCTGTGTAGCTGGGATTGCTATCGAACAAAATGACGGTACCTTTTCCAGAAGCAAGCTGGGCATTGGCAGCAGATACATATTCATGAATTTCTTTCGCAGAATGATGTCCGTTAAGCCAGTCAATGACCCACATATCTTCCTTGTAGCGTCGCTTTTCCTCCATGTATTTGGTGCGCATCCAGTCCTGAGCAATGGCGGCTGCGCAACGTTCCAGTGCCTGGATGATGAACTCATCAGAGGGTCTATTATGCAGATCCTGATCGTGATCCGACAGCTTGTCGAGCATCAGCACCAGATCGGCAAATGCATAATCAAGCGCCTGTACAGGCAGAGTGAGTGCATCCGGTGAATGCACCGAATGATTCCTCTGTAAAGAATGATCTCCCAAATGCTCTCCCTCGTCCGAATGACCACGACGTGACAACCACTCCTGCCGACGAATCTCCAATTGGGCTGGAGGGCAGTAGGGAACGGCACTTGCTTCCCCATCCAGTGGATATAGCGCTACAGGGTAACCCGTTGTTCGAGACAACAGTCGGAGCAGTGGTTGTACACCGTCTCCATTCAAAAGAAGTTGGTTGAACGAGGTAGTGAGGCTGTCGAGATCAGCGAGCATACGCTGGTGGCTGCGAATCAGGGCGAAATGCAGGTCCTGTGTAATATCGATATAACGTACTTGTTCGTGGAACCAGATCAGTGGAAAATCCTCTTCTGCTGCAAGTTCCTTCATAGGTCCGAGCTGGGACTTGGTGTGAGCCCCCAGTTCGATACAGAGTCCCGCAGCTCCACGAGCAATTAACTGGCGCATGAAAGACAGTCCCTGCTTTTCATCATCCTGCCAGCCAATGCCAGTCGTTAGCACCAGTTCCCCGCCATTCAGCAAGTTGCCTACTTCGGTAACCTCCATAATGTGCACCCAACGCACATATCGCTCCAATGCCCGTTCACTGGCGAGTACCTCAGCCTTGCGGAACACTGGACGTTTCAGCATGTCTCTCATCTGAATATGCAGCGTCGTTTCCCCCACAAAACCACCGTCCTTCCCTCAAATACATGCAGTTTACATACCCGCTTTGTAAGTCGAGCTTCTGAAGAGCGTTTGTCTTGATTATAAGTCTGTTAACAACAGATGAGCTGAAATCTCACGTTCATTTGTTTTATTTCACAAAATGATCTCTTCCTTTTATGAAATAAAACAAAATGGATTATTTCTATGTAGTTCTATCTAACATCTAGATGTTTCTATGACCGATGCTAAGAAACTATAGTTAAATGTAAAACACCCCTTAGCCGCAGATCAGAATGTACAAACCATTCTAATGTGGACTAAGGGGTGTTCTATGTTAGAAGCTCATCATAATTCTGAGTGATGATTTAATTCAATCAACAGAAGGTGTCGATTAATCTTCAATTCTTTTCTTTTTGAACTTCATCAGGAACTCATACACGATTGGCACGATAACCAGAGTCAGCAGCGTAGAGCTGATCAGACCACCGATTACGGTAATTCCGAGACCTTTCGAGATGATCCCTGCGCTTTCTTCAAGTCCTGTCACCAGTGGCAGCAAGGCACCAATGGTAGCCAGAGCTGTCATTAGAATTGGACGCAGACGCGTTGCTCCGGCTTCCAGCAAGGCTTCACGAGTAGGCATTCCCTCTTTTTCCTTGTGAATAACACGGTCGATCAAGACGATGGCGTTGGTGACCACGATCCCGATCAGCATCAGTCCACCCATCATGGCAGATACGTCAAGCGTACCACCAGCTACGAACAGGCCGACCATAATACCAATGACGGTAAATGGCAGGGAGAACAGGATGGCAAATGGCGCCAGTCCACCGCCGAACGTAACAACAAGCACAAAGTATACAATCGCAATGGCTGCCAGCATGGCCAGACCAAGTTGGGTAAACGTATCATTAATCTGTTCGGTTGTACCGCCAAACTTCACTTCAACACCATCTGGCAGATCCAGTTTGTCGATGTTCGCCTGCAAGTTTGATGATGCTTTTTGTACATCGGAAGCTAAGATGTTGGCTGATACCTGCACAACGACTTTGCCATCAATACGCATGATGGAGTTCGGTGAAGTGCCTTCTTCCACTTTCGCGACATCTTTGATTGGTACTTCAATGCCGAGTGGTGAAGTAACTTTTTCGTTTTCAATATCAGCAATGCTGGTGAATGTCTTTTTGTCAGTCTCTACATAGACCTTATACGTTTTGTTTTCGATATCCACTTCTGTGAGTACAGGGCGTTCACGTGCAGGGCTGAGGGTCATAGCCAGTTGGCCAGCAGTCAGACCGAGCGAGCTCAGTTTTTCCTGATCCGCGACGAGGGTGTATTGCCCGTAGGTATCAGAGAGCGTAGTGTCGGCTTTTTCAAAAGATTCGGTATCTGCTTCAACCAGTTTCAGAATTTCGTCCGAGACAGGTTTGATCTGATCTACATTATCACCATAGATGGAAAGGCTCAAGCTGCTGCCTCCCAGTCCCCCGGACATATCAAGTTCATTCCAGGTTCCTACAGTAACTTCTTTCTTCAGACCTTCCACAAGCTGTTCTTTCACTTTTGTAAAGTCTTTCGTATCTTCGTTATATTCGATATAGAAGAGAGCAGAGTTGGAGCTGCCTCCACCCATGCTGCTCAGTGGATTGCTGCCGCCGATGGAATACTGCATTTTCTCCAGACCTGGCTGCGTCAGCAACCATTTCTCAGCTACGAGTGCTTCTTTTTCAACATCTTCACGCAAAGCTCCAGTTTCCGGGCTGTACGTAATGGTCACATATTTATCCTGTTGTTCCGGCAAGAAACTTGCACCGATGAACGGATACAGGAACAAACTGCCGACGAGCAGCAATACAGCAACGCCGACGGTGATGAGTTTGTGAGACAATGTCCAGTTCAAGAGACGTTTGTAACCCTCCGCCATCTTGCCTGGTTTTTCCTCATGATTCTGCTTGTTCTTCAGACCTTTGCGGAACAGCGTATGTGCCAGCATCGGTACAATCGTAACAGCCACAATCAGGGATGCCAGCAAAGCAAAGACCATGGTCAAGGCAAATGGCATGAACAGCTCACCGACCATACCACTCACCAGTGCCAGCGGCAGGAATACCGCAATGGTTACGATCGTGGAAGAAAGGATCGGAATGAACATTTCACGGGTAGCTTCCCGGATCAAATCACGGCCTTTAAGTTTCTCTCCCTTGAGTGTCAGTCTGCGATAGATATTCTCGATAACAACGATGGAGTCATCGACAACCCGTCCAATCGCGACCGTCATGGCACCCAGGGTCATCATGTTCAGCGTAATGTCCATCATATTCAGTGCTGTCAATGCAATGAGCAAGGAGAGAGGGATAGAGACAATGGAAATAATGGTGGAGCGAATATCACGCAGGAACAACAGAATGATCAAAATGGCGAACAAAGCACCAAACATCGCTTTGAACAGCATCGTGTTTACGGAGTCCTGGATAGGTTTACCTTGGTCAAGCAAAACAGTCAAATCGGCGTTTTTGAACTGCGTCTGCAACTCTTCCGCTTTGTCTTTAACCGCCTTAACGACATCAACGGTGTTGGCATCATTGGACTTAACGATGGAGATCCCGATGGATTCCTTACCGTCTGTCCGGGAAATGGATTCCGCCTGGCCAATGACTTCAATCTTGGCGATCTCGCTTAATTTAACGGTTGGGATTCCAGGTGCGTTAGCGGCACCTGAAGTACTGCCCACACTGGCATTTCCGCCAGCGGCTTGTCCTGCAGCCTGGTCAGCACCTTGTGCAGAGCCTTGAGCTGCCCCGCCAGCTTGTGCGCCGGCGCCTTGTGGTGCTGTGGCTGAACCACTGCCCGCTCCTGCACCGCTTGGTACAACCGGAATAGCGAGATTTTTCAGATCATCCAGATCGATGATATTACCGTCAACAACAACAGCTTTCTGTGCTTTGTCCAGTTCGAACAGTCCGAGTGGTACACGGACAGAAGAACCTTGAACGATGCCGTTGACTGTATCTTCAGTCAAACCGAGTTCATTCATTTTTTTCTGATCAAACTTCAGTTGAACTTCCTTAACATATTGGCCCGAAACTTGGACTTGAGCTACACCGTCAATATCTTCGAGTGCAGGCTGGATATCCGTTTCAACCAGTCGAGTCAATTGTTCCAGATCGCCGCCGTCCTTGTCAGACAAGCTGAGCGAGACAACCGGGAAGGAGTTGATGCTGAACTTCGAGATGGTTGGTTTCTGTACACCATCCGGCAACTGCACCTCATTCAGTGCTTCGCGTACCGCTGCGGTAGCGTTGTCCAGATCGGTACCATAATCAAATTCGAGGGTGATGGAAGAAGCATTCTCCATGGAAGTAGAGGTGAGTGTCTTAATTCCCTCTACATTTCTTAAGGTCTGTTCGAGTGGTTTGGTGACATCCTCGACAATACCTTCTGGAGCTGCCCCTGGATCAATGGCCGTAACACTCAAGAATGGCACATTGATGTTTGGTATGGTCTCCTGTTTCATCGTCAGTCCGCTGTACAAACCGGCGAAGGAAACGATGATGGTCAGAATCCAGATCGCAAACTTGTTGTTCAGTGAAAAATTAATAATCCCTTTCATACGATGGTTTCTTCTCCTCTCTGTTTCTCCCTGTATTTCTTTATTGTTGTGACGAGTCAGCCTGGATGAACCGGCTATACATGGCATCCATAATGTGCTGAAGCTCGGAGTGCAATGGCTGGATGACAGGAATGTGATCCAAATTACGCATCATGCCCAGAATAATGGCACGTCGCGGTGTGAATTCCATGATTTCCTGTCTCAGGATGGCGATGGTCTCCAACGCGTCATTGCGCAATTGCCCTGGAGGCATATCAGAAGAGATGATATCCTTCATCTGTTTGATGATATGAATAGGATGACGCATCATTGTGGAATCTGTATCTGAATCGCTGCTCCATGCTGGCCAATGTTCCAAAGGAACCAAAGGGGCAGGGCGTTGATCGAGCAATCCGCGAGCTGCATAATCGATCGTTTGCAGCATGTTGCTTGCCATCTTGGATACGGTAAGGGAAGGCATTTCCGTAAACCAGATTTTGATGTAGGAGAGGAACAGACCATGCGTGAGCAAAATAAGGTCTAAGGTATAGGGTCCAATCTCCGGTCCGTACAGATCCTCCAGTTTGTCCTTGAACCAGTGCAGGGTACGGATCTCCAGATCCTTGTTTTTCGGTTTGCACTTTTCCTTGCGATGCTGCTCTTCATCCATCATCATGCTGCGCATTTGCACGCGTAAAAATTCTTTCAGCTCGGATACATGGACAAGCAGTGTTTCAATCTGCTTGTGCAGACGTTCTCTCGAAGTGAGCCCAGCTTCATGTTCAATCTGGGAGATTTCGTCCATGAGCGTGAATATGCAGTACTCCATCGTACTGGCCTCTAATTCCTCTTTGGATTTGAACATGAGGTAGAGGCTGCCTTTCGACATCCCGCATATTTCTGCAATCTCCTGCATGGAGGTTGCAGCACTGCCTTTGGCTGAGAACAGCTTGAGTGCTGTGGTAATAATGAGCTTTTTCTTCTCATTCATTTCATGGATAGGGTTCATTAACGATACATCCACCTCACCTGCGGAACTTATGAGTTCTTGAATTGACTTTAGGGTCAAACCAAGTATAAACGATAAAGACAATGGAATTCAAATGGGAGAAAAATGGAAAAAGAAGAGGGTGTACTATATGGGGACTGGAGCATTTTTCCTACGTAATGCAGACGCAGTAAAGGCTGTATATATGAGCAACGAATGTTCATTGCAATATGTATGATCTATTTCATGATCCGCCTTTAAAGACGTAAATGGCTAGAAGAATAATAGCTACAAGAGCAATCAAATAAAAGGTTCCCACAGCGACCAGAAAGATATATCCGGTAAATGAACCCATACGCGCGAACCATTTCTTCATCATCACGACTTCCTTTCTTACGTAACAGAGTGTGGTGAGGTTTCTTACTTACATCATATCCCAAAAAGACGACTTTCTGATCGAAAGTCGTCTTTTTGGGATAATTAAATATTATGGAAGATATATAATGGAGGTATTTACGTTACGTAATCAGTTTCAATCCGATCGCCGCCACCAAAATCATGGCAATAAATAGCAGCCGCTTGGCTTCCTTCCGCTCACCGAACAGGAACATACCTGTTAACGTACTGCCCACCGTACCGATTCCAGTCCACACCGCATACGCGGTACCCATGGGAATAGAAGTCATCGCGTAGGATAACAGGGAGAAGCTGAATGCGAACGATACGAGCATGAGCACGATATAAGGCCAGCCTTTTCGGGTAGAAGCACCATTAATGCCGATGACGCCAAAAATTTCACATATGCCTGCGCCCACAATTGCCATCCAAGCCATTATGCTTCACCTCCTTTTGCCGATTGTTGATCCGTGACCAGTTTCAGTCCGATCACACCACATAGCAACAGACCGATTAACAAAACCTTGGCAAGTGAGAATGCTTCACCAAATAGGAGCATTTCAGCCAGTACCGTACCTGCAGTACCAATCCCCGTAAATACGGCATACACCGTACCCACAGGCAATCTTTTGGAAGCAGCAATGATTAATCCAAAGCTCAGGATGATGGCTAGGGCCGTCAAAGCCCACTCCCAAACATTAGAGGCGTGTTTCAGCCCACTTACCCATACAATCTCAATTAGTCCTCCGATAAATACATATAACCAGTTGCGGTTCATGATGATGAATCTCCTTTCAAAACAACGGGCAGTGCCTCTTGTTTCAGATGATGAATGCCATGCCAGTAGACTGGCCAGGAAGCTTCAATCCGTCTTCTGTATCGACGTGAACTTCCATAAATAATCTCAACCGTGATGCCATCGAGAAAAGTCATATAAGTAATCGCAGCTTGTTCTGCTGGAACAGCCTGTAGTTCCCCCTTGCGCGTCGCCCTTTGCAGCAGTCGTGTCAGTGACCGCTCCATACCGTCCAGAAACGGATAAACTAAATCCATCACTTCGCTATATAGCGAAAGCGGCGGGAAGTAACACATACGCAGCATAAAGCGGGCAGAGGCATTACAGTTATACTCTTGCTCAAACCATATCAGCAAACCCTTCAACCTTTGTTCCAATGGCAGATCGGCGTGATCACGGAAGTATTCGAGCGTTCGACGCTGAACATCCTTAAACGCATGCGCAAGGGTTTGCAAAAACAGGTCATCCTTGCCGCTAAAATGTGCATATATAGACGGTTTTTTAATCCCGACTTCGTCAGCGATTGCTCTTAAGGAGGCTCCTTCATATCCATCTCTTGCAAAATGGAACAGGGCTGCATCCCGAATCGAATGTGCAGTCATTAATATCACCTTCCTAACGGTCGTTAGGTAACCTATATTTTCACATTTTACATTCCCTGTCAAGGCACAAAAAACGCCTGCACGATAGTGTACAGGCGGCTTTATGCTTGGAATTTCATTTTCCATTAGAAGGTCGTTAAACCCAAAATCAGTTGCAGCTTATATACGATTTCTTTCAAAAATGTAGTCTTTTCCTGAAATTCATCCAGGTTCAGGGTGAACTCGGCATCTTCATTATTCCATATCCGGTCAAAATAATTCGCCACATCATGAGTAAATGAGTTGTCTGGTGGTGCAGCAACCCAGAGGTCATTTTCCAGATTGTAATCATTCATGTTTCTGGGGGTGAAGTTGGTCGATCCTCCAAGGACGATATGATCCCCGGTGGCTTTGGCAATGTACATCATCTTGGTGTGATATTGCTCCTTGGTTGTGTTATACCAGCGAATTTGGATTTTGCCATCCGATTTATCATGTAACTCAGCAGCTACAGGACGATTGGGAATGCCAGTCTTCTCCTGACCAAAGGCATTTTCGTTCGGGTCGAGTACAAGCCGTATCTCGGTTCCCCGTTTCGAGGCTTCGAGCAGTGCATCCAGTACTTTGGGTGAAGCGATGTAAAACATGCCCATCCACAAGATGTCACCTTTTGCCGATTGATTAATCTCATGGAGCACTGCGTCATTCACTTTGCCCTCGGTCAGATAGCGAATTCGCAAATCTCCTTTATTCGGGTCTGTGGTAGGAGCTGTATAGGAAGGAATTTTACCTCCACCCGAGATGTTTAGTACGGCCTGCTCGGACTGAAGAATATCTCCGATGATTGGTCCGGTTATTTCAAAAGCAATGTTCGAATGATAGGCACTGGCATCATGAACATTGCCTGAGGAGACAATAGCTGTCTTCTCGCTGACCACCACTTTGCGATGATTGGCCTTCACATTGAGCAACTTAAGGTAGGAACGCACGGTGACATCCGGTCCATCGGTTGCCATCAGGTTCGGAATCCAGCCATTGCCGGATTGTCCAAACCACTGGAAGAAGGTGCGCCAGACCGCAGAGTAGACAGGAGTGGAGTCACGTAAAGGGTCCACATCTGTGATGACCACGTGAATTCCGGCCTGCTTCATCTGCTCCAGTAACGGGTTCGGTGCAGAGTTATAGTTGGTGTTCACTTCATCCGTAATGAACCACATATCCATATCCGGTTTCTGAAGTTTTTTGGCAACCAGTGTTTCCGTAAACTCTGTGCTGATGGGTGGAAATTGCTGACCTTTGTGCTGGTAATTATTGAATAAAAACATATCAACGACGACGAACTGTTCCGCGTCCTCGATAACCTGAAGCATGCGCTGGAAGATCTGCTGTTCGTGCTCCATCTGTCCATCAGCGGATGGATAGGTCAGATCATGCAAAAACTGTACCTGATCCACCCGGTATTCAGGACTTTCATAGGCAATGCCGGATGGTAACGGTTTATAGGTCTGATAGAGCATGACGGCGATGAGCCATAGTGCCAATAGGACGAGTCCTGTTCGTATGTATGGAAATTTGCCGCGTGAAGACTTGCGGTCTGATGTCTGGCGGCGATAAGAAAACAACAATAACTCCCCTTTCTGAACGTGCTGACTTCTATTACCACCCGGATGACAACATTGACGCAGAGAGCCTGACAGATTATTTAAGTCGTCAGGAAAGGCAAAACCATTTCGATTGATTCAATCGACATGCATATGACCGTTGTGTATAATGAGTGTATTATTTTTGTGGAATGTTCGGATTTTCATATACCTGACAAAGACGGGATAAGGATTCGTTTAACCTGCGAAAGTCTGGCTATTTCAGGAAAGAAAGTGGGTAATAAGGTGTATTCCATCAAACAAGTCGCTGCCATGCTGGGTATTCCGACGGTAACGCTCCGGGCTTGGGAGAATCGGTACAGTGCGGTCACCCCTGAGCGGACGGAATCGGGTTATCGCTTGTACACGGAAGAGAATGTTGCAGATCTGCGCTGGTTAAAAGAGCAGGTGGAGCAGCACCAGACGAATATTTCGGAAGCAGTACGTATGCTCAAGGTGAACAAAACCAGTTCACATGAAGCTGCAGTGCCTACATCGTTAACGCCTCCAGTACCCACGATGGAAGAGGCTTATGTACGTATAGCCGATCAGATCTATGACTCGCTATACAACTTTCAGGGTGAACGAGCCAATGGTCTGATTGATTTTGGCTTCACCATGTACGGATATGATTCCATGTTTTATCATGTGCTGGTGCCCATTCTGGTTCGGGTTGGGGATGCATGGGAGCAAGGCAGGGCTTCGGTCGCTCAAGAGCATTTTATGACACAACTGATCTCACAGCGCTTTTATCAGTTTTTCCATCTGTTCCCGATCTATCCGCATCTGCCCAAAGTTCTGGCCTTGTGCCCGGAAGGGGAGCATCATCAGGTGGGATTATTGTTGTTCTCCCTGTTTATGCGTAAAAATGGTGCAGAAGTGCTCTATCTCGGAGCCAACACACCGGAAGAGGGGCTATTCCCAATTATCCGGGAGCAGAACATCCGATTGGTCTGTCTATCGGTTACTAGTTCCGAACTTCTTGAGCGGTGTGATCAACTCATAGGGCGAATTGTGGACGAGTTCCCGCATATGCGTTTTGTACTTGGAGGCAAGGGTTATGAGCGTACAGAGAAAGCACGATATCCGCAGTGGATTATGCCTGAAGATTCATCGGATTGGCAAGCGTGGATGGAACGTGAGTATTTTGTTGAACCATCGCCTGGGCGGAGATAACTGATTCGTTTCTTTTTGAAAATGTATTTTAAAATAGAATGTATAGGTTTGGGTATACAGGACATCCTTTGACGCAAGAGCGCAGAGGGTGTTTTTTTGTATTCCAAAATATCTTATTAGAGAATTTGACCAGTCGGTCATTTTTTGATTTAATAAGTTGTATAATATTTGTACTACATTTGTATAATGTTTTTGCGTTTACCCGCTTGAACAGTTCATGGGCGGTTTAATAATAGGTTAAAGACTATAGTCCTAGAGATAGTTCTTAACATAGGAAAGGTGAGTGGCATGATACCGAATCAGCAACGTAAACGTGCAGCTGTCATTGGTGCAGGTCCGGGTGGACTTGCAGCAGCGATGTTATTGTCCGGCCAGGGGTACGAAGTAGATGTATATGAGAAACAGCCAGTCATCGGGGGACGTTCTGCCAGACTGGAGCTGGGTGAATATCGATTCGACCGTGGTGCCACATTTTTGATGATGCCGCAGTTGATTGAAGAGATGTTCGACGTTGTAGGACGCAAGCTATCAGACTATGTGGAGATGAAAGAGCTGACTCCGCTGTATGCCCTAAATTTCGGTGATAAGGTGTTTACGCCTTCTCGTAATCGTGAAGATACAGCCGCACAGATCAAGGAGCTTTTCCCCGGCAACGAGGACAATTACCTTCGGTTCATGCAGGAAGAGGAAGTGAAGTTTGGCAAAGTCATGCCTTTGCTGCGCAGGCCTTTCGGCAAGCTGGCAGATTATTTGCGAAAAGATGCCATGACAGCTCTGCCGAAACTCGATATTAACAATACAGTTTACGGCATTCTGTCCCGCTATTTCACAGATGAGCGCTTGCGCTGGGCATTCACGTTCCAATCCAAATACCTCGGCATGTCCGCTTGGGATTGCCCGGGTACGTTTACGATTCTGTCATTCATTGAGCACCATTATGGATTATTTCACCCCATTGGCGGCGTCAATCGCGTATTTCAAGCCATGGCTGATGTAGTTGAAGAATATGGAGGACGAATACATACATCCTGTCCGGTTAGACAGGTCATTGTTCGCAATGGCCGTGCAGAAGGCGTTTTGCTTGAAAATGGAGAACGCATTGAAGCGGATCATGTCGTTGTTAATGCAGACTTTGCACATGCCGTGAACCATCTGTTTGAACCAGGCGTACTCAAGAAATATACACCGGAGAAAATGAAGCGTAAAAAGTACTCTTGCTCCACAGCCATGTTGTATCTGGGCGTGGACGGTGAAGTGGATTTACCGCATCATTCGATCTATTTTCCCGAGGACTATCGACTCAACGTCGACGAGATTACGAAGCACAAAGTGTTGTCTGCGGATCCATCTCTCTATATTCATAACCCTTCCAGACTCGATTCGACGCTCGCACCGGAAGGAAAATCTGCTTTATATGTTCTCATGCCTACGCCGAACCTTACCGGAGACATCGATTGGGAGGTAGAACGGGAGAATGTGCGGGAGGCGATGATGAAGCGGATGGAATCGATTCCTGAGTTGTCAGACATCCGCAGTCGTATTGAAGAATCCATGATGTTTACACCGCTGGATTGGCAAAATGAACTCGACGTGTACCGTGGAGCAACATTTAACATGGCTCATAATCTTGGGCAGATGATGTATCTGCGGCCGCATAACCAGTTTGAAGAGTTAAAAAGGGTATGGCTGGTGGGCGGCGGAACGCATCCGGGCAGTGGGCTGCCGACCATCTTTGAATCGGCTCGAATCAGCGTGAAGCTGATCCAGGAAGAGGACGCTCGCAAGCGCTCCAAACCATCCTCGTATGTGAAAACGGCGGAAGCGGGAGGCCATTCATGAAACGGGCAGCCATCGTAGGTGCAGGCATTGGCGGTCTTACTTCAGCATTGCTGCTGAATAAACAGGGTTGGGACGTAACGGTATACGAACGGGGTTCCAGAGTTGGAGGTCGTATCGGCTACGAGCAGGAAGGGGACTATCGGATCGATCAAGGCCCGACCATCGTACTTCTGCCTGAGATGCTGCTTGGCATTTTGGAGGAAGCGGGTGTGGATCGTTCGAAGATTGAGCTGCTGCGTTGTGATCCATTGTACAGGGTGCATTACAGCAGCGGACGTGTGATGACCAAGATGACGGCACGTGAACAGCAGGCCGAAGAGATTGAACGTCTCTTCCCTGGAGAAAGCCAGGGATTCTCGAAATTTATGAAAGATATGGACACACTGTTTCCGGCGGGACGGGCTGCGTTTCTGGAACGGGCTTTTCCGCGAAAACGGGATTTCTTCACTCCCTCTCTGATGTCCCTGATGGGCCGATTACGTGCTCACAAAAGTGTACGGAAGGCTGTAGGCGATTATTTTCAGCATGAGGAACTGCTGGATGCATATTCGCTGCAAAGTCTCTATATTGGAGGATCTCCCTTCGGCACGCCGGGTATTTATTCCCTGCTTCCTTATGCAGAGCATGAATATGGCATCTGGATGGTGAAAGGTGGCTATGCTGCATTACCTGCCATACTGGAACAGGAACTGATATCACGTGGTGGTCGGGTGGTGCTGAACACGGAAGTGACGGGACTGAATATTAAAAATGGTGTATGCGAAGGTATAGAAACTGCCGCAGGCGCAGAAAATGTGGATGCAGTTATCTACAATGGCGATTTCCCCCACCTGTCGGGTCTGCTGGGTCAGACGACTGAATTTTCACGCAAACGAAAGCCATTTCGCCCCTCATCGGGATGTGTGTTGATCTATGCGGGCGTAGACAAGACCTGGGATGATGCAACGACGCATCAGTTTTTCCTGCCTCCAAGTCTGGACGGCAGTCTGCGGGAAGTGTTCGACCAGCGCCGCATTCCGGCGAAGTCCTCTTTTTATGTATTCAATCCGGCTGCATTGGACGAGACGGCAGCTCCGCCAGGTCAGAGTGTGTTGTACTTCCTCATTCCGGTGCCGGATGCCGATGGTGTCGACTGGTCTCGGGAGAGCGAAGCGCTGGCAGAACGAGTGTTGGAAGAAGCGGAACAACGCGGATTTCCGGGACTCCGTGAAGCGATCAAGTGGAAAAAAATACGTACTCCCGCTGACGCTGAGCGTGATGGGCTGTATGGCGGCGGCAGCTTTGGCATCGCACCCGTACTGTTTCAATCCGGTGTATACCGTCCGCAACCGAAGCCGTTCCCGGCAATTAAGGGACTATATGCGGCAGGAGCGTCTGTACATCCAGGAGGCGGGGTTCCTATTGTGATGCAAAGTGCACGGATGGCAGTGAACTTACTGACGAAGGAGATGGAAACATGAATGAAGCGATTTTGAACAAGTGTGAGGAATTAATGCAAAAGGGCTCGTCATCTTTTTATCAAGCCTTCAGAGGTCTGCCCAGCCCACGCCGCGAGGCCGTGTACGTGATCTATGCCTTTTGCCGCATGATCGATGACAGTGTAGATGAGCCGGAGCAGTCGCCCTATACGATTCATGAAATCCGCAATCTGTTCAATCAACTGGAAGAAGCGGAAGGACATTTTATTTGGCCGGCATTACGATGGCTGTTTACGAGTTTCCCTCATTTGGACAAGGGGCCTTTCTTCCGTCAAATGGACGGACAATTAACCGATCTTAAAGTCACACATTATACAACGATGGAGGAACTGGAACAGTATTGTTATCTGGTTGCCGGAACCGTCGGCGAGATGTTGCTGCCTGTATTGCGAGATGACAACGGTACAGACGTGGCTATGAACGGGATTGCGCTGGGCAAAGGTATGCAGATCGTCAATATTATCCGTGATGTGGGCGAAGACCGGGCAAGAGCCCGCCGCTATGTTCCGCTGGAGTTGATGGAGAAGCATGGATATTCCGAACAGGATTGGGCTAACGGTGTTGTTGACGAAAGGTTTAAAGCCATCATTCATGAATTAAAAGCAGCTGCGCTGGGCTGGTTCCGTATCGGTATGGACCGTCTGGATACGTATCCAACCGAAAGTGCATTTGCCATTGAGCTGGCTGCAGCCTTTTATTCGACCATTCTGCATGCGGTTGAGCGCAACGACTATGACGTGTATACGAAGCGTGCATTTGTTAGTGATGAACTGAAACTGGAGATGCTGGGTGCCATTGTGAAACGTTATCCAATGCTGGCTTACCAAGCCTCCCGCACGGCGGTATCCTGATGGTTCAGGGCCTGTACTGGGCGTGGTACTTCATCGGAGCGGTACTGATGCTGACGATCGGTGTTCCGGATGTACTGTCCTTCTCCAACGGTTTGTTTCTAATCTTCTACGCACTGTATGTGCTGGATCTGATATATCAAGGGCGGAAACGGACAGGGTTGTCCGACCAGTCAGTCATTTGGATGAAACCTGGACTCTGGCTGGTTTCCTTTATTATATGGCTGGGTGGCATGGGGGTAGAATGGGTCGGCGTGCATACACACTGGCCCTTTGGCGAGTATTCGTATTCAGACTTCTTCGGAATCCACCTGTTTAGTGTACCCGTTACATTAGGCTTCGCCTGGATTGCCGTGGTGGGTAACTCGGCTCTGCTCAGTGGCGGTGGCTCGACCTGGACCGGCAAGCTGATCCGGGCGGTTAAGACTGGATTTTGGGCCATCGTGCTCGATCTGGTGCTGGACCCGGTTGCGCATGCCAGAGGATTCTGGCAATGGCAAGCCCCAGGTGGATTCTACGGTGTGCCCTGGACCAATTACATAAGCTGGTTTGTAATGGGAGCGTTCCTCTCTTTGTTTCTTCCGGCAATGCCTTCAGATCGAAGCTCATTGCTGCGTGCAAAATGGTTATATCAGCTGTTTATTCTACTGTTTGGGTTGTTAGCTCTCAAAGAAGGAATTACAGGCAGCTTCATCATTGCTATTGTAGGTGTGCTTCTTGCTGAGGGGAGCTGGCTATATGATTCGCGCCGTAAAATCAAAACCGTTTAACCGGATTTTTTTCTTATACAATCATTATTATTTGCTGCGGAGACGTTTTCGCTCGTTTACGTTATCAGGTTCATTGGACCCGCTTTTACCGAATACTGGTTCACCCATAGATCCGGATCAACCGGTCATCTATTTCATGAACCACAGCTCCTGGTGGGATGGTCTGCTGCTCTATCATGCATCGCAGCAGACTTCCCGAGGCGATCATTATGTCATGATGGAAGAAGAGCAGCTGCGACAATATGCCTTTTTCCGCAAACTTGGCGCGTATTCAATCAACAAGGAGAATGCATCCAGCATTCGAACCTCCTTGCAATATACCACCGAGCTGCTTCACTCCGGCAAAAGGGTCTGGATCTTTCCCCAAGGGGAAATTCTGCATCAGGATGCCAGGCCAATAGAGTTTCGTCCAGGCATTGGTTTGCTGTTACGCCGCTCTCCACGCGCCGTAGCTGTACCTGTGACTTTATGTCATGGCATGGTTCAGCATGATTTTCCGGAGGTATCGATGCAGGTGGGTACGCCTGTGATAGAAGATTGGAAGACATGGAAGAGTGAAGAGACTGCGACCAGATTGAGCATGGTGCTGGAGCAGCAGTTGAATGACCATAAATCAGAGCTGGTACGCATCGGGCAGGGGAGTTTACCGGGCGCTTTTCCACTGATTCGTCATGTACGTTCTACGAGTGAAAAATACGATGCGGCACGAAAGCGGGTGAACCGTTAGCGATGAGTGCATCTGAAATAGGATGGATTATACTGACTTGTGTACTGGGCGTTCAGGTGGTGTTTGCAATATGGAACGTCACCTGTCTGCCCAAAGTGCGTTCAATCAACGCAGACGGATTGAAAAATAAGGATATCCTGGTCTCTGTACTGATTCCTGCCCGCAACGAGAAACTGCACATTCAAGGATGTCTAGAAAGTGTGCTTGCCAGCGATACATCCGGATTTCGAATGGAAGTACTGGTGCTGGATGATCGCTCTGAAGATGAGACCGCAGCTATAGTTCAGTCGATTGCCGATCATGATCCACGTGTGCGCCTGCTGCATGGCGTGGAACTTCCCGTAGGCTGGATGGGGAAATCTCATGCCTGTCACCGACTGGTGCAGGAGGCCAAGGGTGAATGGTTTATGTTCGTGGATGCCGATGTGCGCTTAGAACCGGCAGCCATCCGGCAGACTATTGCTGCGGGGTGTGAGCAAGGCGGCGGCCTCGTAACGGGATTCCCCTATCAGGTGACGAAGACCTGGATGGAAAAGCTCGTTGTGCCTATGATGGTGTTCACCATCATCAGTCATCTTCCCATTTTCATGATACGCAGATCATCCAATCCGATGTTTGTAGCCGCTACTGGGGCGTTTTTGCTCATTCATCGTTCCAGTTATAAGGCCTCCGGTGGACATGCTGCAATCCAGGCTGATCTGGTCGATGACATGAGTCTGGCGAAGGCGGTTAAGCGTGCGGGACATCCAGTCATGCTGGCCGATGTTCATGATGTAACGAATACACGAATGTACCAGAATGGTGCTGAAGTGTGGAACGGGTATAAGAAAAACATGTACGAAGGCATGGGGCGCAAAGATGTGCTGCTGTTAGGCACGATGCTGATGTATACACTGATGTATATTGTGCCTCCGCTCGGTCTGATGATCGGTTTGTTGACCGGCAATTCTACTTCCATCATTTATGGTCTTGTGGGGACCGTACTCGGGATGGCAGGCAAAAGGGTATCGGATCACGCTGGAGGACAACCCTGGTGGCTTGCTTTCCTGCAACCGATTAGCATGGCATGTGTCATTGCGATCGGCATCGCTTCCTGGCAGGCAGGTCGTTCCGGCAAGGGGTATGTATGGAAAGGTAGGCGGTACAGTTGAAGGGTAACGTCATTATTATCGGAGCAGGATTTGGAGGTCTATCGTGTGCTATTCGTCTAGCTTCGCAGGGCGTACGGGTCACCATTCTGGAGCGGCAGGAGCGGGTTGGTGGAAAGCTGCAACAGATCGAGCAGGATGGATATCATTTTGACCGAGGACCAAGTACGATCACGATGCCCGCAAGCTTCCGTTCCGTCTTCGATCACGCAGGTGTGGAGATGGAGGATTACGTTCAGTTATATGAGCTGGAACCACGTACACGTAATAGTTTTGCAGATGGGACCGTGGTCGATTTGTCGGGCAATCGAGAGAGGATGAAGGAGCAGATTGCTGCCTACAGCGCAGAAGATGCGGCTCGTTATGATGCATTTATGGATGAGTCTGCTGCGCTGTATGCGGAAGCTAATCGTCATTTTCTTGGAAAGCTACTGTTGTCGCCAAAGGATAAATATAATCTTCGAATGCTGCGCAGTCTGCTGCGCGTACGACCTACAGTGAAGCTGGATAAGCTGCTGCGTTCTTATTTCCAACACCCTCATACCCTTGCTATGTTCGGTCGGTATGCTACCTATGTTGGGTCATCACCATATCAGGCGCCTTCAATCTTTGCCATGATGGGTCATGTGGAAGCAGAAGAGGGCATCTATGGGGTCAAGGGTGGAACCTATCAACTAATAGAAGCAATGACACGGCTTGCACAGGAAAAAGGGGTGCAGATCGTTACTGGCATCGAAGTCCGGCAAATTGTTGTCAGGAATGGCAAAGTGGCAGGTGTGGATACGGATCAGGGCTTCCGGGAAGCTGATCAGGTTGTTGCCAATGGAGATGTGCTCAGCGTCAATCGGCTGCTGCTTGCGCCAGAATATCGCAAACAGATGAGCGATGAGCGAATTCGCAAGTATGAGCCGTCGATTTCGGGGTTCGTGACACTGGCTGGTGTGCGGAGACAGTATGAATCCCTGCTGCACCATACCGTCTTTTTCCCGGAACGGTATGAAGCGGAGTTTGACCATATTTTCCGTGACCGAAAAATGCCTGCCGATCCGACGATCTACATTTGTTATTCCGGTTATTCGGAAGCGGGTATGGCTCCAGCGGGAGCCAGCAATCTGTTCATTCTGGTGAACGCTCCGTATTTGTCGGACTCCTGGCACTGGGATGAGCAGATGGACCGATACGGTGAGTTGGTGTTGGAGAAGCTGGCCGAGCGGGGAATTATGGGATTGAAGCAGTCGGATGTACTGATCCGGTACACGCCACAGCATATAGAACGGGATACCCTCGCCCATCAAGGGTCGATTTACGGCATCTCGTCCAACTCCGTGAAGCAGACCTTCATGCGCCCCGGCAACAAAAGCAAGGATGTACAAGGATTGTGGTACGTGGGTGGAACGACGCATCCGGGCGGCGGAACACCAATTGTGACATTGTCCGGGCAACTTGTTGGAGCGCAGCTTGCATCGGAAATCGTAACGTAAGTTATAGAAGAGATTCATTTAACAGAATGACTTACCCAACCTCCAAATATCTGAGTAGCAAATATGAATTGGACCTCGAAATTCAAGTTATTGTTGGGTTTCGGGGCACCCTTTCCATTGCCGGGCCGGAACGTTATACTGGTAGAGTTGACGCGTTGAGTGGGAATATCATTTATAATATAGATCCAAATCATACCGTTTGTACGTTACATAATAAGAATTAATATTTCTGAGAATCTCTCTGCTGTATCGGGCAAATCCTGAACGGAACCTAGCCCACGCTGGCAATGATCCTGTCCATCAGCACTATTCTCACATAAGGAGGTCTCATCATGAATGAACAAGAGCGAGCCGGCAAACGGCTGCTTCCCGAGGTGGCTACGGGGGAACGGAAGCTGGAGCATGTGCGCCTCTGTCTTGAAGAGAATGTGGCAGGAGAAGGGGTAACCAGCGGAATGGAGCGGTATGCTTTTCGTCATAACCCGTTACCTGAATTGAATTTTGAAGAGGTAAGTCTGGAGACTTCGTTTATTGGTAAAAGGGTTCGTACACCCTTGCTCATCAGTTCGATGACGGGTGGCAGCAAAACAACGGGTGCCATTAATGAGCGGCTTGCCCGTGTGGCAAACGCCCGAGGCTGGGCACTCGGCGTAGGTTCGATTCGGGCTGCCGTGGAACAGCCCGAACTGGCAACCACCTTTGATGTGCGGCGCTGGGCACCGGATATTCCGGTCATCGCGAACCTTGGCGCGGTGCAGCTGAACTACGGCTTTAACACTGTTGATTTCCAGCGGGCCGTTGAGATTGCTGGCGCAGATATGCTGGTGCTGCATTTGAACAGCTTGCAGGAGATCTTCCAGCCTGAAGGCAATACCGATTTTAGCGGATTACTTCATCGGATCGAGGAGCTGTGCCGTCAATTGGACGTGCCTGTTGGCGTGAAAGAAGTGGGCTTTGGCATCGATGGAGTAACGGCACAACGATTGTACGAAGCAGGTGTGGCTTTTATCGATGTGGCTGGAGCAGGTGGCACCAGCTGGGTGCAGGTCGAGAAGTTCCGGAATTCGAATCCGGTACGTCGTGCGGCAGCAGAAGCTTTTGCCGACTGGGGCATTCCGACAGCGGAGTGTATTCAGGAAGTGAGAGCGGTAAACCCGGAAGGTGTTCTGATTGGCAGCGGTGGATTGTACACTGGCGTGGATGCGGCCAAAGCCCTTGCGTTAGGTGCGGATCTGGCCGGATTCGGCCGATCTCTACTCGAATCCGCGGTCGCTTCCGATGATGCGCTGAATGAGCGGTTGGAGCAGGTTGAATTCGAGCTGCGTACCGTCATGTTTGGCATTGGTGCAGGGCGGATCGAGGATTTGAAGCAGACGTCGCGTCTGGTAGAACGGCGTTAGTACGGGGAAAGAAATGCAGGTGCGAACCCCAAGCTCGTATAATTTTCCTGAGGGATTTCGCATCTCTATCACATGCTGTTTCAACATAATCAGAAGTCAGTGAAAAAACCAAAAAAACCGTCCAAAGTAAAAATGGACGGTTTTTTTGGTGTCTCTTTATAGTGTGACATTTCGCTCTATTGAGAATGCTTAGCCCAGTTTGTTTTTTTACTCCTTATCGTTATCCGGTATGTACTCTAACACATCTGTAAGAGTGTAGTCATTTCCTGTCATTGTCCGCAGAGTGTTTACAATATTATTTAAGGTATCTAAATCAAGCCTTTTCGTTTTTTCTTCGCACAAATCATATATAAGATTGGGTCTGACTTTTGCTTCCCTAGTCAGTGCATTTTTCGTGACGCTGGCGCCCCTTTGGAACCATTTCTAAAAAAAGTTGGGCAATGCAGATAAGTATTTTTATATTAAAAGTAAATTATTTACAAGTAAAATATTGATATAAAATTCAAAAATATAGTATAATTTTATTGACCATTGCTTAATTTTGCTTGGAAAGGTGGTGTACCTTTGAACTCAGTAGCCACAATACGTGATCATTTAGCAGATTATTTAAAAACTAACCATATGACACTCAATCAATTCTCTGAGATATCGGGAATTAACTCAGGAACGTTGAGTGGTACGCTGAACGGGCTGCGTCCCATAGGCATGCAGCAGTTGGATCGACTTACTATCGGGATGGGTTTAACTGAGGGTTACTTCTATGAATTATACATAAATGAGTGTTTTGTACATACAAGTCCGGATTGGAGAAGACTTGGGCCTTTTCTATACCGTTGTGCCGAACTCGGTAAGGTCGATTTTATGGAAGAAGCTGTTAATATAATTATGGATAATCTTTCCTACGCACCCCTTTTATTCGAGTTGGCCGAGCAGTTATATCGTGAAGGGAAGCTGGAAGCGGCCAAGCCCTTATATCGTTGTGTAGCTGAAAGCGAGAAAATGCAACACTCCGAACGATTGGCTCTAAGTCAGTATCGTTTGTTCACGATCGGGCTTTCCAAGGATCAGATGAGCAATCTTACACTTGCTACGCAGTTTGAGTTTTTTGTAGATCGGCTTGACGAGCCTTATCAGCTGGATGGATTGAACGATCTGATTAATGTGTATGCTTCGTTGCGCCGATGGGATAAGGTGAAGAATCTTGCTGACAAGTTAAAGTTAAAGGCAATGATCCATTATGAGTTGTATAAAACAGTGAGAGAAGAGGAGGATAAACCTAAAAAGCAGTTTGTTTTTTACGTTTTGTACTCATATTTGGCTCTTGGAGAAGCATGTTTCTATTATGAAGAATATGAAAAAGCACTTCAGTATGTCTCTTTGTACACCGATTATAGCTGGGTAAATGATCCGAGCGACGAGGAAATCGTTGTTATTCGTCAGTTCGAGGAATGGGCAGAAGGCAACCGATATCTATATGAATTAATGTCAGGTAAAACAGAGGTTATCCAAAGTTATATGGACTACATTTCTGAGAGAGAGAACGAGATTTTCCCTGCTTTATGTGCAATTGTGAATGCTGCGAATCGGTTTGATATTAACATTAATCCAGTTTTAGAAACATATGACTCTTATTTCATGTACCAAGAACAGAGTAGTCGTATTGGAAAAATCAGCGAGCAATATACGAATGATCAATATGGTACTTTGCTTGTGGGCCTAGGTACATACTATTTAAAACACCAAGATTATAACAGAGGATTTGAGTTAACTCTTAGCGGTTTGGATTTTGCAATTAAAATTAAGAATAAAGATAGTATTCTAGAGTGTATAAAATTATTTGAAGAATTTCGATATTGTGCAGTTGAAGAAGCTAAATTGCGATACAAAAAATTGATTCGGGAGGTCTGAATAAAAATGAAGATGAAATTGGCACTATTGATATTTACATGTAGTATTGCGGTAGGAGTAATTATTCCTACTACTCAACCCATCCCTGCTGAAATAGACCATCCAGCAATCATGACAACTAATGGTCATGGCATGGGAAGTTAATCAACATTTCTGAAAATACGCTTTTTTAATATGAGCTGCTCCCTCAAGTAGAATGGTGAATTGCCTACTTTGAAGGGAGCTTTTTCGTGTTGGAGTTCGCCTGATTCCCCACTAATTAGCAGAACGGACTAAAATGTTACAACAGGGAGGGGTGAATATGGATTGTGGTAAGCTCAAGTTGCAGATCGAAGCAGCGAGACAAAAGCTTTATCAACTAAAGACGGACTATAATGGAGATTTGCTCCATCCTCATGTTATACAGCAATCTATGGTCCTGGATGATCTAATTAATCAATATAATCAAGTTAAAATAAAAAAGCCGATGGAATAATCCAATCGACTTTGGGCGAGAACTTTGGCGGGTCGCTCGCCCCTATATTTTAACATAAGTTCATGGTGCGAAGTATCGTTATTACATACATTCCTCTTTCACAGTTATCGTTTCATTGGTTACAGTCACATAGGAGTTGCCAGATAAGTATTCGGTATAGCCGCATACCGTTTTGTTATAGGTTTCCCCACGGCTGTTCGTAAACTCCAGATAGACGGATCCTTCACCGGAAAGTTGCAGCTGTGGAGCGAACTTCACTTCTTCCCCGCTGGGGACTGCTTTATTTAAGTTGTATATAGTACCCTCATTGTTTGTATTGAACGAGTCAACGCCGCTGCTCACGCGTGCTGTAATATTTGAGAGATCATAGTCGGACTGATTATGAATCGTGATCCTTAAATGTCTGAAGGGGTCCAGCGCCTGGTAAACTATAGAAATAACTAATCCAATGAAGAGAATCACTGTAGATAGGATGATTATTTTCCTTTTTGAAAAGGGACGACGCGTATTCATAAGTAATCTGCTCCTTTCTTTCATATAGATATAAACAGAGTGAGGTAACTAAAAGTTGTATAGGATTTGGCTTGAATTGCATCATGCAGACCATGGTATAACAAGATACAATACTATAGAGTGCAAAAAGATCATACATAGAACACTCAAACTAGGAGGGAAACCAATGGAACTGATCCCCATGAATCAAGAAGAATATGAAAATTTCCGTGTTCGCTCAATTAAAGATTTTGCAGAAGAGAAAGTGGAGGCGGGTACTTGGGCTGCAGAAGAGGCGCAGGGACTTGCGGAGGCATCCTACGACAAATATTTACCTGAAGGGCTGAATACACCTGGTGCGTACCTCTATAATTTGGTGCATGCCGTGGACGGGAATGTGGGTTATATCTGGTTTAACGTTACGGATAACCGCCGTGGCAAAGACGCTTTTTTGCTGGATATTGTGGTCGAAGAAGCCTATCGGGGTAAGGGTTACGGTACAGAGACGATGGAGGCGCTTGAAAAGGAAGCCTTGAGCCTTGGTGTGGATCGCATTGGTCTACATGTCTTTGGACATAATGTGCGGGCAAGCAGCCTGTATCGCAAGATGGGGTATGAGGTAACGGATCTGACGATGTACAAGGAAATCAAAGGGTAAAACTAAAATCGGATAATCTAAGTCAAACGTATGATCTACGCAAAACGAATCATCCGCAGTAACCAGGGATTTGGGGAAGCGGATGGCGCTCTGGTCGAATTGGCGAAGTTCCTTGATGCCTTGGGGTTTGTCATATATAATGTATAGGATTATCCATACCGAACAAGTAATCAATGAGGAGTTGTCATATACATGGCTTTGAAAGCTGGAATCGTGGGCTTGCCTAACGTTGGTAAATCCACACTGTTTAACGCAATTACACAAGCTGGTGCCGAATCGGCAAACTATCCGTTCTGTACGATTGACCCTAACGTGGGGATCGTTGAAGTACCGGACGAGCGTTTGGACAAATTGACAGAACTCGTTGTACCGAAAAAAACGGTACCAACGGCGTTTGAATTTGTAGATATCGCAGGTCTTGTTCGCGGTGCGAGCAAAGGCGAAGGTCTTGGTAACAAGTTCCTTGCACACATTCGTGAAGTAGACGCAATTGTACACGTGGTACGCTGCTTTGTAGACGAGAATATCACACATGTTGATGGCAAAATTGATCCGGTAAGCGACATCCAAACGATCAATCTGGAGCTGATCCTGGCCGATATCGAGAGTGTTGAGAAAAAAATCGATCGCTCCAAGAAAAACATGAAGGGCGGCAACAAGTCAGCTGCTCAGGAAGTGGAAGTACTGGAGAAAGTGAAGGCTGTTCTGTACGAAGACAAGCCAGCACGCAGCATGGAGCTTACGGACGAAGAGCGACTGATCGTGCGCGATCTGCATTTGCTTACCCTGAAGCCTGTTCTGTACGCAGCCAATGTAGCTGAGGACGAAATCGGTGATGTGGCGAACAATGCTTATGTGCAAAAAGTAAGAGAATTCGCAGCTGCTGAAAATGCAGAAGTGGTGCCGATTAGTGCGAAAGTGGAAGAAGAGATCTCGGAGCTGGAAGGCGAAGATAAACAAATGTTCCTGGAAGAACTCGGTATCGAGGATTCCGGTCTGAACCTGTTGATCAAAGCTGCTTACAAATTGCTGGGTCTGTACACGTACTTCACAGCAGGCGTACAGGAAGTTCGTGCTTGGACGATCCGTAAGGGTACAAAAGCACCTGGCGCAGCGGGTGTCATTCACACCGACTTCGAGCGCGGATTCATCCGTGCAGAGGTTGTTTCCTACGACGATCTGGTTGCTGCCGGTTCCATGAACGGTGCGAAAGAACGCGGACAACTTCGTCTCGAAGGTAAAGAGTATGTTGTAAGCGACGGCGATGTTATGCATTTCCGCTTCAACGTCTAATCTGGATAATCTAGATAAGAAAACATACTTGAATATACGAGTATAGCAGCTCTGTCGTCTTCTAATGAAGATGGCAGGGCTTTTTACATATTGCAGAATAATTTTCAATAAGCTTAAGACAATCGACAATAAATTTGTCTGTATCTCCTGTACATATACTGGATTGTTTACTCGCTCTGGATATAATAAAAGGAAGAAGGCTCATGGGAGATGAGCTCTTATACTCTTATAGCGGTTGCAAATCAATCTGGTTGCTTAAAATAAAGTAATTCAAAATTTGGATGCAGCTGCTGCAAACAGTTGCTATTCAGGAGCATAAGAATATGCTATAATTAAGAGTCGTATACCTATGTTAAATTTCTCGCTCAGCTTAATGAGTTGAAGCGGGTTTGACACCGGGTACGCGATTTCTTTTATATAACTTAAAAGTAAAGGATTTGATGACGTTGTAGCGATGTTATACGTCGATCATAAAATGAATGTTACGGTCAGGGATTTCTGAGAACTCCGTGCCTTGTGAAATATAAATGGTCTGATAACGCATGAATGAATTGAATGCCTATCGGAATCGAATGAATCGAATGAATGTTGAAATGCTGGAACGAAAATAATGCGTGAGGTGACTATACATGTTTGATAAATTACAGGCGTTAGCCGACCGTTACGAGAAACTCAGCGAGCTGCTGTGTGACCCCGATGTAGCAAGTGACAACAAGAAGCTGCGGGAATATTCCAAAGAACAATCGGATCTGCAGCCTACCTATGAAGCGTACAATGAGTACAAACAAGTGAGCCAGGATCTTGAAGCTGCGAAAGAAATGCAGGGCGAGAAGCTGGACGACGAAATGCGTGAAATGGTCAAAATGGAAATTGATGAACTGAGTACTCGCCAGAAAGAACTGGACGATCTGATTCGTGTTCTCATGCTGCCCAAAGACCCGAATGATGATAAAAACGTCATCGTAGAAATTCGTGGTGCAGCTGGTGGGGATGAAGCGGCGCTGTTTGCAGCGGATCTCTATCGGATGTACACACGTTATGCCGATACGCAAGGCTGGCGCGTGGAACTGATGGACGTTAACACAAATGATTTGGGCGGATTCAAAGAGGTCGTATTCCTCATTAATGGACGCGGCGCGTACAGCAAAATGAAATACGAAAGTGGCGCACACCGTGTGCAACGTATTCCTACAACGGAATCCGGCGGTCGGATTCATACGTCTACTTCGACAGTAGCCGTTATGCCTGAAGCCGAAGATTTCGATATTGAAATCCATGATAAAGATATCCGTGTAGATACGTTCTGTTCCAGTGGTGCCGGTGGACAATCGGTTAATACCACGAAATCGGCTGTACGGGTAACTCACGTTCCAACGGGAATTGTGGCTACGTGTCAGGATGGTAAATCCCAGAACTCGAATAAGGAAAAAGCATTGCAGGTTCTGCGTACGCGTATCTTCGATATGATGCGTCAGGAAGAAGAAGCGAAAATTTCGAGTGAACGGAAGAGCAAAGTGGGTACAGGTGACCGCAGTGAGCGGATTCGTACCTATAATTTCCCACAAAGCCGTGTTACGGATCACCGTATCGGATTGACGATGCACAAGCTGGATCAAATCATGAATGGTGAGATTGCTGATATCGTGTCTGCACTGACGATTGCCGAGCAGACGGATATGATGGATAGAGGAGAATAATGCTGTGACCCGCGCGCAGTTTGTCATGACGCCGGAACAGAGTTGTCGGGAAGCCTTCGTGGAGGCTTCCTCTTTTTTGGAGAAGTGCGGCGTGTACGAGCCGCACAACAATGCCCGGCTACTGCTGGAACATGTACTCGGCCGCGAAGGGGCCGCGTACTATATGATGCAGCCGGAGCCCTTTCCCAGCGAGCTTCGCAGTCGCTGGGAAGACGCCGTCACGCGCAAGGCTGCGGGTGAGCCGGCGCAGTACATTATCGGCAGCCAGGAATTCTACGGGCTGCCGTTCGAGGTCACTCCGGCTGTGCTGATCCCGCGGCCGGAGACCGAGCTGCTGGTCGAGGCTGTGCTGCGCGAAGCCGACCGTGTGTTTCCCGGCGGCGCTCCGCTCGCCGTCGACATTGGCACGGGCAGCGGAGCCATCGCGGTGACGATGGCTTCGCAGCGCCCGCACTGGCAGGTAGGCGCCGGAGATATCTCGGCGGCTGCCCTGCAAGTGGCCGCGCGGAACGCGGCCGCGAACGGGGTACAGATCGACTTCCGTGAAGGCGATCTGCTGGCCCCGTTCGCCGGGGCACGGGTGGACATCCTGGTGTCCAACCCGCCTTACATCCCGGCGGCAGATATCGCCGGGTTGCAGCCCGAGGTGCGCGATCATGAGCCGCGCACGGCACTGGACGGCGGCCCCGATGGGCTGGGGCCGTACCGCATCATGCTGGAGCAGCTTACGCTGCTGCCTGCACCGCCGCAGATCATCGGTTTTGAGCTGGGTCAGGGACAGGCAGGGGACATCGCAACTCTGCTTGAATCGGCCGGATATTGGCCGGAAATTATCGTCGTGCCAGACCTTGCAGGCATTGAACGGCATGTACTGGGTGTTCGTACTTCGGAACAGGTGACGAAAATGTAAGGTTCCACGGGTTTTCTTTTTGCCGTGAAATCCTCTACAATGAGATATACCGAAGATTGCTGAATGCTTGGAGGAACATAACTACATGCTGCATAAATTCAAAAAAATAGACTATTCGATTGTTTTTATATTGCTCATACTGATGGCTATTAGTATTTTGTCGATTTATAGTACCACCTTCGGCAGACCAAAGCTGGAGGGACTCACGAAAAGTGCAGTGATGTATTATATTTTGGGCTTCGTGGTCTTTTTTGGGATGTCGATGATCAACTACAAATTCATTATCAAAAATTATTTGTATATCTATGGCGTGGGTATGCTGCTGCTCATTTTCGTTATGTTCTTTGGTAAAGAATATTATGGCGCCAAAGGTTGGCTATCCATATTCGGAGTCAGTTTGCAGCCTGCTGAATTGTTCAAGTTATGCCTGATTGTTTTTTTATCGGCCTTTTTAGCCAGAAAAAAGAATCGTCCGCTTTATTTTGGACGTGATGTCATTCCGATCTCACTCTGTGTACTGCCGCCATTACTACTCGTATTACTTCAAAATGACTTGGGGAATGCGTTAAGTTATGTGGTCATTCTTGTGGGGCTATTATGGATTGGTAATATTAAATTTACTCATGCCCTTATTGGTTTTATTATCGCTGTGGCTGCTTTTATCGGTGGTATACAGGCTTATATTCATTATCACGATGAGATTGTCAAATTTCTGAAGGATGTTGGACGTTCGCACTGGGCAGATCGTTTCGATCCATGGCTTGTGCCGGATTTGACCTCAAGAGATGTTCTCTGGCAGACGTATAACGCGAAGCTTGCAATTGGTTCTGGCGGCATTACGGGAAAAGGGTATTTGGAAGGAACAACGATTCAGTCGAATCGGGTGCCACTGGCATATGCCGATTCGATCTTTGTACAGATTGGGGAGGAATTCGGTTTTATAGGTGCATCCGTGTTGCTGCTACTGTACTTTATTCTTATTCACAGGCTTGTGCTGATTGCGTTGGAATGTAAGGACAGGGCAGGGCCATATCTGATTGTCGGTATTATAGCGATGCTGCTCTACCAGATTTTTGTTAATATCGGTCCGTTCATTGGTCTGATGCCGCTGACTGGGATTACCTTGCCGTTTATTAGTTCGGGTGGTACCTCAATTATGATCAACATGATCAGTATGGGGATTGTGATGAGTATCAAGGTTCACACGGAAGAGAACGAGGATATCCTTGGTTCCGCAGAACAACCAGGCATTACAGAACTGGTCATGAAGCTAGTTAGACGCAAATCAACACAGCAGGAGCAATAGTCTTTATCCTAGGACAGACTCTTTGCAAATGAATACGATACAAGCTAACCCTGAAATCAACAGATCGGAGCAAGACAGATCTGTGGGTTTCAGGGTTTTTCGTTGTTTTGTTTGACGGATTTCCATTTTCTCTTCCAATTCTATACAATGGTAATATTAAAGACTAATGGAAATAATTAATGGGTATTGAGCCTCAGGGGGATACGTGGGAACATGCTGAGAATGCTGAAGAAGATGGACGGGGTTATTCTGTTTGTGTTGCTGCTGCTTATGGTCATGAGTGTATTTACGGTGTACAGTGCGATTCAGTCCGATCCGAAATTGGGCAATCATCATATCAAAACCTTGCAGTTTTACGGAATTGGATTCGTAGCCCTCATTGGTATTGGATTGGTCAATTATAAACTGTATATCCAATATGCGTTTTATATTTACGGGTTTGGGATTGTCCTGTTGATTCTTGTTAATTTCATAGGGGGCACGATCAATAATGCGAATGGCTGGATAAAGATTAATGATTATCTTTCTTTTCAACCGGCAGAGTTGTTTAAAATGATCTTGATTCTGTTTCTGGCTCATGTATTGGTCAAAAGAAAAAATTCTACGCTTCGTTTCTGGAAAGACATCGTTCCTATTGGTTTATGGACGTTCGTTCCCTTTGCACTCGTAATGATTCAGAATGATCTGGGCAACGCCCTTGGATACATCGTGATTCTGGCCGCTGTGTTATGGATAGGGAATATCAAGTTGTCGCATGCACTAATTGCTCTTGCCATTGTGGGGATAACCTTTTTTGGATTCGTCAAAGCATATACGTCATATCACGATGAGATTTTTACCTTTCTGGAAAAGGCGAACCGGGAGCACTGGGCCGAGCGAATTGATCCTTGGCTTGTACCGGATAAAGCAACGTCGAAAGCTTCCTGGCATACGAAAAATGCGGGTCTCGCCATAGGCTCGGGAGGCATAACAGGCAAAGGCTACATGCAAGGCACATCTGTTCAATCGGGGCGTGTACCGTATACATATTCGGATTCCATTTTTGTGGTCATTGCCGAGGAGTTTGGTTTTGTAGGTGGATCTGTTCTGCTCTTAATGTATTTTATCCTCATTCATCGTATGGTGTTAATCGCTTTACACTGTAGAGACCGGGCGGGACCTGTCGTGATTGTGGGGATTATCGGCATGTTGTTATATCAGGTGTTTGAAAATATTGGTGCTTTCCTTGGGCTGATGCCGCTTACGGGCATTACGCTGCCATTTATCAGCTATGGAGGCACCTCGTTGCTCATTAATATGGCATGTATCGGGCTGGTGATGAGCATTAAATTGTATGGCCCGGAAGAAGAGGACGAGCTTCTTATAGGTGAACAACGACCTACCTTACTGGAACGTTTATGGAGTATGGTCAAAAAGGAAAAGACAACAGCGTAATCTTGAAGTTTGGTATGATTCATCTCTGCTATGGACATCCAGCTTCTCATTAAGAGGGGGAGTATGTTATAGAGCAGTAAGTGATTTGTTTGTTATTCTGATCTTTGCCTGCGCAGCCAGGTGAAGATCTTTTTTTTTTGTTAAAAAGGCAAGGCGATCTTTGGAACTTTGAATGAATGCCAAATTTAAATTTTATTGACAAATATTTCAATTCTGTATTATCCTAATTTTAACTAGATTATATACGTATTTTACCCGCCTACTTACACTCTACACGTCAGACAGTAATCAATACTTTGAAAGTCGGTTATAAACCTACTCCTCATCCATGCAACTAGTCATGCCAATGATGAATGTAATTGTAATTTCGTTGGTGTACTTCTTCCCTAGATTATCAAAATTGTTCAGCCACAAATTTCCTTTGATATCCCATTGCTCTTCAGCTCAACGTACTATGATCCTTTTGAGTTAGCCTATTTTTTCTGCGAATCTATGTATTCCATCCATGAATGTTCAGCAGACCAGATTTCTTTTTCTTTAAATGAAATCGATTACATTTAATTGTAAACGCTTCCTTTATTTCGAGTCTGATTGGAACAGAAAGGGTGGAAAAGCGATGTGGATCAACAAACATAGCCTTTCAGCGGCATTAACGAGAGAAGCAGCAGGGAGTACAGGGCGTGATCCTCCTGCTAACCAAAACGTGAGGCTACTGCTGAATTCCTAAAATTAAAACCCAAAGGAGAGTTAAGTGATGAACCTAAATCGAGTCGGTACGATCCCTTCATTTGTAAAAATGTTCATGCTCTTGTTTTTATCTTTTGCACTAACCGTTTCAACATTTGCTATCGGACCGGCGAAACAAGCTGAGGCAGCTCCTCTTCCAAAGAAAATTATTGCTTATGTGGCTGGTTGGGCCAATTGGACCGCGAATGATATCAAGGCAGAACAGCTCTCTCATATCAATTACTCCTTCGCTCTAATCTCTAACGGCAAAGCAACCATTACAAACTCGGATCGTACCAAACTGCAACTTATGGTTGGACTGAAATCCAGAAACCCTGATCTGAAGGTGTTATTGTCTGTTGGGGGCTGGGGAGCTAACGGTTTTTCAGACGCAGCGCTAACAGACGCCTCACGTACAACCTTTGCCGATAGCATTGTGCAGTTGGTAACCTCCAATAATCTGGATGGTGTCGATCTGGATTGGGAATATCCGACCAACCCTGCTGCCGGTACAACTGCACGGCCACAGGATAAACAAAATTTCACACAACTGCTCTCGAAGGTGCGTGAGAAGCTGAATGCTCAAGGACAAATGAATGGCAAACAATATCTGCTGACCATTGCCGCCGGAGCGAGCAGCAGTTATCTGAACGGTGTAGAAATCAATAATATCACGCCTCTGCTCGATTGGATCAATCTGATGACTTACGATTTTCATGGAACCTGGGACGCAACCACAGGTCATCATACGAATCTGTCCGGAAGAGATATTAGTGTAACGTCTGCGGTCAATCTGTTCAGAAATAGCGGTGTTCCCGCGAATAAACTGGTTATTGGCGGAGCCTTTTACGGCCGGGCTTGGACTGGTGTCCAGAATTCGAACAATGGTCTGGACAGGCCAGCTTCGGGTGGTTTTGAACCCGACTACAACACTATTGTCAGCCAGTATTTGAATAAAAACGGGTATACACGGTACTGGGACAGCAGTGCCCAAGCTCCTTATCTGTTTAATGGGAATACCTTTATCTCCTATGACGACCCGCAATCGCTCAGCCTGAAGGTGCAATATGTGAAAAACAGCAATCTGGGTGGCATCATGTTCTGGGAGTACAGCAATGACCGCTCAGGTGCGCTACTTCAAGCCGTATATTCGGAGGTTACGGGTGGGGGCACGGTGCAGCCTCCGAATCCAAGTGGATACAACTATCTGGTTGCTCAAGCCAATCAGCAAATCATCTCTGCCGAGAATCAAGGCAATGACCAGCTTGTCGCCAATCGGACGACGGCAGGAGACTGGGAGCTTTTTGAATGGATCACGAACTCCGATGGAACGGTGTCCCTCAAGTCCAAAATCAATAATAAATATGTCACAGCGGATGTTAATATGGGTGGGGCCCTGATCGCCAAAGCCACAACCATTCAGCAATGGGAGAAGTTCAATCGTATAGATTTGGGTGATGGAACAATCGCGTTGCAGGCACTCGCCAATAACCTGTATGTGACCTGTGATTTGAATAATGGCGGTAAGCTTGTAGCGAGCCGCAATTCGGTTGGCGGGGCTTGGGAAGCTTTCCGGGTGAATAAGTAACCGATACACTGATATCCATGCATCATGCCATATTGGAACACCAAGGGTAGGTTAGAGATTTAGATTTATCAAAGAAGTGCCAGCCGACAAGCGTTCCATAGGCAGGCGCTTCTTTGATTTTCGTCATACATAAAGCAAACTAACAGTCCTTTCGTTTTAAGTATTACCCGCCTATTAAAATTTTAGTAGATTTGTAATCTAGCAGGTTTACTTCCGTCTCTTCCGGGCATACTGATAGACATGAGAGAGTTACAGGGATCATGATCACGGGAGCCGAGGGGGAGAACGGAATGAGCAGAAGAATCGTGAAACAAATTGGACTTATAATTGTATGTCTTATGATGATTATTATGATGTGGGAAGGTCAGAAAACGGATGCAGCTGTGGCGGCCACAGCGATTCCGGAACAATCCATTCGCTTGCGCATTCTGGCAAACTCGGATGCAGCGGGAGATCAGTTGGTCAAACGCGAGATTCGGGACGCCGTCGTTGCCCAAATGAATGGGTGGGTAACCGAACTGGAGAATCCGCAAAGTCTGGAAGAAGCGCGTGGGGTCATCCGTCAGCATTTATCTGAAATCGAGGATCGTGTAGGAGAAGAGCTTGCCAATCGTGGCTTAACCTATTCATATCAGGTGGAACTTGGGGTTGTTCCGTTTCCAACCAAATTATATGGGGGTACCGTATATCCGGCTGGAGATTACGAAGCAGTGCGGATAACACTGGGAAAAGGCGAGGGACAAAACTGGTGGTGTGTGTTGTTTCCACCATTATGCTTCATAGATGCAGGAACAGGTGATGCGCTGGCGAAGCCTGCAACACCATCTGCAGCTGCCGTAGAGCCTGGGGACGCACAAGCATCTGTGCAGGCAGCTACACCAGAAGCGCGTTTCTTCCTGTGGGATATGGCGGTCAAATTGTGGGATTGGGTGACGGGATTGTTTGCATAACTGTATAACATGCTGCTGGATATAAGCTTTATCAGGGGACTTCGATTCATGGAAGTGCCCTTTTGTTGTATCATAGGCTCGAGTCAAAGATCGCATGATGTTAATCGCTGGGAAGATTCAGACCGCATCCTTGGGCAGAGCAGATATGTTATAATTATAGGAATCAGAAAACATAAGCGAAGAAGGCATCTCGGAAGCGGAATGTCTTGCATTAACTACCCTACTGAAGTTTAGGAATGATGGATATATGACGAGAGAGAACGAGCAATTGCATCAGTCTTCCATGAAAGGCATGGAGAACGATGAAAGTACAGAGAAAATGGTTACAAGTATGTGGGATGTCAATGTACTGGTAACCAATGAGAACAAGAATGACGTGGCAAAAGGGAGTGCGTATAAACAGGCTCTTGCTGACTTACAGGATGCCGCAGCCTGTCTTCGTCAAGGACAGACCGTGGCATTCCCAACCGAGACGGTATACGGTCTTGGCGCAGACGCTCGCAGTACAGCTGCGGTTGAAGCTGTATTTGCAGCCAAAGGGAGGCCTTCAGATAATCCGCTGATTGTGCATATTGCACAGCGTGACCAGTTGGATTCACTGGTCACGGAAGTGAATGGCACAGCGGAGGCGCTGATGACGGCCTTCTGGCCGGGGCCGCTAACGCTTGTGCTGCCGGTTAGGCCAGGGGCGGTATCCCCGCGAGTTACCGCCGGTTTGGACACGGTGGCCGTGCGGATGCCGGACCATCCGGTGGCCTTGCAGTTGATCGCGGCGGCGGAATGCCCGGTCGCCGCGCCGAGCGCTAACCGCTCCGGGCGGCCAAGCCCGACCCTCGCAGCACATGTGCGCGAGGATCTGGCAGGCCGCATCGGCGGCATCGTGGACGGCGGCCCCACCGGGGTGGGCGTCGAGTCCACGGTGGTGCAGGTCGGTGACGACGGTACCGTCACCATCCTGCGCCCTGGCGGCATTACGGCGGAACAGCTGTCCGCCGTTGCCGCCCGTGTCGCCACGGACCCGGCGCTGCTCGCCGAGGGGCCCGGTGGCGAT
Organism: Paenibacillus sp. MDV22-iso6; assembly: GCF_058408365.1. Lineage (NCBI taxonomy): Bacteria > Bacillati > Bacillota > Bacilli > Caryophanales > Paenibacillaceae > Paenibacillus > Paenibacillus sp. MDV22-iso6. The sequence goes on from NZ_JBZVDZ010000003.1 coordinate 511,860, forward strand.
GACAGCCCGGCGCCGCGCTCGCCGGGCATGAAGTACACGCACTACGCGCCCACAGGTGCGCTGTGCGTGGTGGAGGGGCCGCCCGCAGCGGTGGCGGCCTGGATCAGCGCCGCCCTCGCAGAGGCGGCGCAGCGCGGGGAGCGCACCGCAGTGCTGGCGTTCGCCGAGCACGCGGAGCAGTACCGCGCCGATGCCGTGTTCTCGCTGGGCGAAGCCAGCGAGCTGGAGGAAGCAGCGCGCCGGCTGTACGCCGCGCTGCGCAGCTGCGATGAGCAGGGGGCCACATATATTGTGGCTGAAGCCTGCTCACGCGAAGGGCTGGGAGCAGCCGTCATGAACCGGCTGCTCAAGGCGGCAGGTCACCGACTCATTCAGGTCGGTGACCGATAGCTCCCTTTTTCCATAATATCGCTAGAATATTTCCCTCTGGCACTCGTCCTCTAGTTACGACTAGCAATTCCATTTTTTTGAGCTGGGATTGCAAAATGTCTTCTCAGGTCATGTTTATGTCCTTGTCCGCATAAGGTGTACAAGAACCTTTACGTGACTTGGGGGTATGGGGATGTGGGATGTGTCTGCCCATGTAGGGCAGTTGGTAACCATTTTGATTATGGCCGTCGCTCTCGGACTCGACGCGTTCTCACTCGGCATCGGGATTGGTATGAAGGGCATTCGTATGAGAGACGTATTGCGAATCAGTACCGTAACGGCCCTGTTTCACATCATCATGCCGCTCATCGGCATGTATACGGGCAAATATGTCAGTTCCTTGCTTGGTGACATTACGACGTATGCAGCTGGCGGTCTGCTGGTCCTGCTCGGCGCCCATATGATCTTGAACGCTTTCCGGGAGGGAGATACCAAACTGGTGGATCATCGATCTTTGCTCGGTGTGATACTGTTCTCACTGAGTGTCAGTGTGGATTCGTTTTCCGTTGGAGTCTCGCTCGGCATGTTCAGCAGTGACTTGGTGTTAACGGTACTGGCTTTTGGCGTCTGTGGTGGAGCAATGTCCGTCATGGGTCTGATGTTGGGACGGCGTGTGAGCCAGAATATGGGCGATTACGGAGAAGCGGTCGGCGGAGCGATCTTGCTCGCTTTTGGACTTTTGTTTATATTTTAAAAAAAACGACGTTAACCATAATTACAGCCTAGTGCAGTCTTCAATATATAGTTAAGAGTTTCATTGGTTCAGATGGAGTTTCAAACATGATTCGACAACATTTGCAAAATGGGGAGGCTAACCACAATGAAACATATTTTGTTTGTATGTACAGGGAATACATGTCGCAGCCCCATGGCGGAGGGACTTTTACGTAAACTGGCGTCTGAGCGGGGCATTCAGGTGGACGTTCGTTCCGCAGGTGTAGCCGCAACAACGGGCATGCCGATTTCCCGTCATGCGGAGGCTGTATTAAGGGATCACAACGTTGAGGGACCCCCACATTCGACGCTTCTTAGCTCCAACCTAGTCGGCTGGGCCGACCTGATTCTCACGTTAACACGCAGTCATAAACAGCATGTCATGCAGGTTTTTCCTGACTCGGTACACAAGACGTATACCTTGAAAGAGTATGCGGAAAATGACGAACAAGTCTTGAATGATCTTCAGGAATTGGACAGCCTGTTTGCAACATTCGAAATGAAACGTGCGCTAGGTCAGGAGATTTTGGCATCTGAACGTGAGCGGGCAATCGAGATCAGACAACGCATTCCGAGCTTTGATATTTCGGACCCGTTTGGCGGCAGTCGCGACGATTACAACATCGCTGCGGCAGAGATTCGGACTGCGCTCGATAGACTTTTGGACAAGTTGGAGTAATTGGATTCGTTTAATCATTCCCAGGTACCGATAGATTTCCATATAAAAAACGTACATGGGATGTAAATTACCCGTTGATTTTAAACGCAGGTTGTTTTATGATGAATGGGAAAACAGGGATCCGGTGTAACTGGCGACGAAGTGGGCATAACCACGATGGAGCACCGGAACAAACGGCCGGTCGCCTGGGCAAAAGAGCAATTCTGCGTTACCCGCAGACTGCTCTTTTTTTCGTCTTTCATCTGATTATTCGCTATAATAGTACCTGAAATGCCATACAAGAGAATACCAAGGGCAGCCAAGAGGAAGCCGGGCATGATTTTATCGGGAGGCGATAGGATGACTATTGAGTTAGATTCGGAACAACCCGGATTGCATGAACAGACCGCATCCATTCTGCGTGAACTGGCGCTTGCCGGACAGCTTGGACCTGGACAGATCGTTGTGATCGGTACAAGTACAAGTGAAGTTGCAGGCAAACGGATTGGTACAAGCGGTGCTGTTGAAGTAGCGCAGCAGCTTCTTGCGGGTATACGCGAGGTGCAGCAGGAGTTCGGTTTTGATGTTGTATTCCAATGCTGTGAGCACCTGAACCGTGCGCTGGTTATGGAGCGTTCACTGCTTACACGTCTTGGATTGACTGAAGTGGGTGCAGTACCTGTGCCCAAAGCAGGTGGCTCCATGGCATCCGCAGCGTATCGCTCGCTGACCGATCCATGCCTGGCTGAACATGTGCAGGCCCATGCGGGACTGGATATTGGGGAGACGATGATTGGCATGCATTTGCGGCATGTGGCAGTACCTTTCAGAACAGCACTCCGCTACATCGGTGATGCCCGTGTAACTACAGCACTGACCCGTCCGAAGTTGATTGGCGGCGAGCGTGCAGTGTATCGTATGGAAGAGCAACCAGATTCGACATTTTGTGACTGATATCTTCAACCTATTTAAAGCCAAATTAGACTTTACACGAAAACGGAGAGTGCAACACCAATCTGAAGAAGCAAAGCGTTCGCCTTTATCCCCGGATTTCCCCCTTATTATAAGGGAGTTCAGAAAAATCTGGGGATAACAGCGATCGGAAGATGGTGATGCAATCGAAGTCAGGAGTGTAACCACTGTAGTTTCGCTTTATAACTTCACTTATAACTGGGAGGAATTTAATCATGGAACAATTGCGCAAGAATGACCCGGCAGTACTGGAAGCGATGAATCTTGAACTGAAACGTCAACAAAACAACATTGAGCTGATCGCGTCCGAGAACATCGTAAGCGAAGCGGTTATTGAGGCAATGGGATCTGTACTTACTAACAAGTACGCTGAAGGATATCCAGGCAAACGTTACTACGGTGGTTGTGAGCATGTGGATATCGTAGAAGATATCGCGCGTGATCGTGCCAAAGAATTGTTTGGGGCAGAACATGTGAATGTTCAACCTCACTCTGGTGCACAAGCGAACATGGCAGTATACCTTGCGGCTCTGAAACCGGGTGATACTGTGCTTGGTATGAACCTTGCGCATGGCGGACACCTCACACATGGTAGCCCGGTTAATGCTTCCGGATTGTTGTACAATTTCGTGGCTTACGGTGTACAAGAAGATACATTCCTGATTGATTATGATGAAGTGCGCAAAGCGGCATTTAAACATCGCCCTCGTATGATCGTTGCAGGTGCAAGTGCATATCCGCGTATCATTGATTTTGAAAAGCTTGCTTCCATCGCTAATGATGTAGGTGCTTTGTTCATGGTGGATATGGCTCACATTGCAGGACTGGTAGCTGCAGGCTTGCATCCAAGCCCGGTTCCACATGCGCATTTCGTAACGACAACAACTCACAAAACGCTGCGTGGACCCCGTGGTGGTATGATTTTGTGCCGCAAAGCTTGGGCAGCAGCGATTGATAAAGCGGTATTCCCTGGTTCCCAAGGTGGACCTCTGATGCACGTGATTGCTTCCAAAGCGGTAGCATTCGGTGAAGCACTGCAACCTTCGTTCAAAACGTATGCACAAAACGTGGTAAAAAATGCACAAGTATTGGCTGAAACGCTGATTGCTGAAGGATTGAACATCGTATCCGGCGGTACAGACAACCACTTGATGCTGATCGACACACGCAGCGTGAATATCACAGGTAAAGAAGCCGAGCATGTACTTGATTCCATCGGTATTACCGTGAACAAAAATGCAATTCCGTTTGACCCAACTAGCCCGTTTGTAACGAGCGGTATCCGTATCGGTACACCTGCAGCTACTTCCCGTGGTATGAACGAAGAAGCGATGGTAGCTATTGGTAAGATCATTGCCAAAACATTGAAAAACCCTAAAGATACAGCTAAATTGGACGAAGCCCGTGCTGAAGTAACGGCACTTACGGACCAATTCCCACTGTACACAGATCTTAAATACTAAAAAACTTGCTCATGGTGTTTGTGTTTGAGATGTTCTTCATGTAAACATGCAGACGGAGCAAACCGAAAGAACCTGAAGAAGCGTAGCGCTCGCCTTTATCACCGGAATTCCACCATTTATTAATGGATCAAAAGAATTCTGGGGATAACAGCGATCAGAAGGTCATTCGGTTTGCGGAGCTTCATAAGTATTAACACATTTTTTAACATTCAACTGACATAACAGCGAGAGCAAAAAGGACCGGAAGACTCATTTTTCCGGTCCTATTTTTATAGGATTCGGTTTTCTGTAATGATTAAGTGCCCTTTGATGGTGTAATTCGGTGTAGGTGATGATATAATATACAGGATTTATCGGGCCTATGAATGATGATTAGGCATATTTGGTAATGCTGAACATGAAGAACATACCGGAGGGACAAATTAGATGGGAAAATTAGTAATATGTGATCACCCTTTGATTCAACACAAACTGACGTTTATACGCGACATGCGTACGAATACGAAAGATTTTCGTGAATTGGTGGATGAAGTGGCTACACTGATGGCTTATGAGATTACAAGAGATGTTGAGCTGGAAACTATTGATGTACAGACACCAGTAGCTGAAACACAAGGAAAAGTCATTTCCGGACGTATGCTTGGGCTGGTGCCGATTTTGCGTGCTGGCCTTGGGATGCTGGATGGTGTTGTCAAATTGCTGCCGGCGGCAAAAGTTGGACATGTAGGTTTGTTCCGTGACCCGGAAACACTGCAACCTGTTGAGTACTACACCAAGCTGCCTACGGACGTTACGGAGCGTCAGTTGATTGTCATCGACCCGATGCTGGCAACTGGCGGTTCTGCTATTGCTGCTATTGACGTGCTCAAAAAACGCGGCTGCACGCAAATCAAAATGATGAACCTTGTTGCAGCCCCTGAAGGAGTAAAAGCTGTTCAGGATGCGCATCCGGATGTAGACATCTACGTTGCTGCACTGGACGATCGTCTGGATGATCACGGCTATATCGTTCCCGGACTGGGAGATGCAGGAGACCGTCTATACGGCACTAAATAAGCATATCGCATGCTTTGTAAGAGGTTCCGAACTTATAGAAAAGGGGCTTTGCTTCAATGTCCAAGAAAATTAAAGTCATGACGATATTCGGGGTGCGCCCGGAAGCCATCAAGATGGCTCCGCTTATTTTGGAACTGCAGAAACATCCCGAATCTATTGAATCGATCGTTTGCGTTACTGCACAGCATCGTCAGATGCTGGATCAGGTTCTTGAAGTATTCAATATTCATCCAGACTACGATCTGGATGTGATGAAAGATCGCCAGACGCTGAATGAAATTACGATTCGTGTGCTGGGAGGCCTGGAGCCGGTTTTGCGTGAAGCAAAGCCGGATATCGTGTTGGTTCACGGTGATACGCTGACAACGTTTGTAGCCAGCTATGCTGCGTTCCTGCAGCAGATTCAGGTGGGGCATGTGGAAGCAGGTCTTCGCACGTGGAACAAGCTCTCTCCATACCCGGAAGAAATGAACCGTCAGTTAACCGGTGTGCTTGCTGACTTGCATTTTGCACCAACGGACTGGTCTTCTTCCAACCTTGCCAAAGAAAATAAATCGGAGTCTAGTACGTATGTCACAGGCAACACGGTAACAGATGTGTTTCAATATACAGTACGGCAGGATTACACACATCCGGTACTAGATTGGGCACAGGGCAAGCGTCTTGTGCTGATGACAGCTCACCGCCGTGAATCCCAAGGCGAGCCTCACCGTAACATTTTCCAGGCCGTCAAACGGATTGCCGACGAGTTTGAGGATATTGCCATCGTGTATCCGGTACATCTAAGTCCTGCTGTGAAGGAGCCGGCTCACGCGATTTTGGGGAATCACCCCCGTATTCAACTTATTGATCCACTAGACGTGGTGGATTTGCATAACTTTTACCCGCATACTCACTTGATTTTGACAGATTCAGGAGGTTTGCAGGAAGAAGCGCCTTCGTTTGGTGTGCCTGTTCTCGTCCTTCGGGATACAACGGAGCGTCCGGAAGGAATTGAGGCTGGAACACTGGAGCTGGTGGGTACCGAAGAGGAACGTGTATATGAGCGCACCAAAGCTCTGCTTACAGACGAAACACTGTATGCAAGCATGAGTCAGGCTGCCAATCCGTATGGTGATGGACATGCTTCGGAAAGAATTGTCAATGCGATTTTGCATCATTTTGGTGTGAATAGTGAACGTCCGGAATCATTTCACAGAAAATTCAAAAAATAATTCATTTTTTCTGATGGATTAATAAAGGGTACAGCATACAGTTAAACTGTACGGTTTACGCGGGTTTATGGGCTCTGATGGCCTGTAATCCCGTCGTTTTCCCCTTTAAAACGCTAAAATCATTCAATTGACAAAGGCTCTCATCATTCAGTAAAATTAACTGGGATTGCAAGGGTGGCGTGGAAAATGGCCGATTCGAACAAACCAAATTCATCCCGTAACCATGATGATAATGTGTGGAAAGCAATGGGGCTCGTGACAGCTTTTGGAATCGAGATTGCCATTCTCGCTGTTGCCGGATATTACGTTGGCTCCTGGTTGGACAAGACCATCGGGGGTAGCGGAATATGGATCGCCGTAAGCGTTCTCTTTTTTTTGGCAGCAGGCGGCGTAAGCATCTACTTTATCGCGAAAAAATTCATGGGGGAAAGTGATGAGTGAACTAACCAGATACCGCAGAATGATGACTGTTTTCATCATGTACTTTCTTATGATTTGTTTTCTCGCAGCGGCCTTTATGCCACGTGTGGAGACAATTGCTTTGGGACTGGCCCTGGGTACAGGAATTAGCTGGATCAATGCATTTTACCTGGGCTTCAAAGTAAGGAAAATGTCTGATGATGCGGCAGAAGGTAACTTGAAGCGTGTGAACCTGGGATTTTTGACAAGAGCGGCACTCGCAGTGCTCGGTATCTTCATATCGATGCGCTTTCCGCAGTACTTCAATACATATGCGGTTGCAGGCGGTCTGGTCATTGCACAATTTTCCTTACTGATTATAGGGATCGTCTATTCCCGCAGAGCAGAATGATGTTAGGTGCTGCAGCTTTCAAGTCGAGAAAGGGGTGAGAAAAATATGCATGAAGCTCCAATTATTATGCTTGGCGGATTTCGACTGGATCTATCGGTTCTGTTGATGCTGGTGGTTACAGGTGCACTTGTTTTCATTTTTGCTGTACTGGCAACACGTAGATTATCCGTTGAAAATCCCGGCAAGCTGCAAAATTTTATGGAGTGGGCAGTAGAATTCGTCCGCAATCTGATTTCCAGCACGATGGATATGAAGAAAGGGAAACATTTTATCTCTCTCGCTCTTTCCATGATTATGTTCATTTTTGTAGGTAATATGCTAGGTCTTCCGTTTCAGGCGGTTACTGAAGTTACGGAGGTTAGTCAGGCGCAGGTATTCAATCAACCGATTGTCACTGCTGTTGATGCGTTTAACGAAGCGCATGCCAAGGACCCTGAAGCACATCCACACGTTGAACTGGCTTGGTGGAAATCACCGACAGCCGACTTGTCTGTAACGATGGGACTGGCACTCGTAGCATTCCTGGTATCTCATGGACTCGGATTGTTCCGTAACACAAGAGGATATCTCCAGCATTATCTTAAACCGTTCGCCTTGTTCTTGCCGATCAACCTGATAGAGACGGCATCCAAGCTGCTGACACACGGAATGCGTTTGTTCGCGAATATTTTCGCGGGCGAGGTACTGATTACAACGATCCTGAAGCTGACCACGTTCAAAGTGTTTGGCGCCATTGCAGCGATTCCGTTGCTTATGGTGTGGCAGGGCTTTAGTATCTTTATCGGCGCAATCCAGGCATTTGTTTTTGTAATCTTGATGATGGTGTACATTTCACAAAGCATCGAGACGCATGACGAACATTAAGTTTCAAGCCCTACGAAGATTTCTTCACCAGGCTGAACAATAAAAAATTCGATTTAACATTTTAAGGAGGATATACAAATGGGAGCAATGGCATTAATCGCAGCAGCAATTGTTGCAGGACTGGGCGCGTTTGGCGCAGGTATTGGTAACGGTATGGTAATCAGCAAAACGGTGGAAGGTATCGCTCGTCAACCGGAAGCGAAATCCACTCTTCAAACAACAATGTTTATCGGTGTAGGTCTGATCGAGGTATTGCCGATCATCGGTGTGGTACTGGCGTTCATGTTCTACGGTATGGCTTAATTAAATCGATACAGGTTTGGCGGGGAAGGCCATAGCCATCCGCGCCTTCTTTTTAGGTAATGTCCGTTCTAACGGATGACGTTTCAAGGATACCTCCAGGAAGGAGTGAACAGATTGAGTTTCTTATGGGAAAATACGCTTCTTGCGATTATTGCATTTGCAATTTTATATTGGCTGCTTAGCCGTTATGCTTTTGGGCCTTTGTTCTCCATTATGGAAAAACGTCGTGAACTCGTGATGACGCAGATGAATGAGGCTGCTCAGACTCGGGAACAGGCCATTGCCTATGTGGAGGAACAAAAACAAGCTCTGGAGCAAGCGCGCAAAGATGCTTACGACATCATTGAACAGTCCAAACAAACGGGCGGTAAACAAGCCGAATCGATTTTGGCTGATGCGAAAGCAGAAGCTAATCGTCTCAAAGACGATGCTGTACGTGAGATTGAGAGTGAGAAGAACAAAGCGGTCGCAGCGCTTCGCAGCGAACTGGGTACAGCTTCCGTTCAAATCGCTTCCAAGTTGATCAAAAAAGAAGTTGAGAACGGTCCTGCACAAGAGGAACTTGTGAACCAATACCTCAATGAGGTAGGAGGCCGACAATGAGCCGCGATACGATAGTTGCCAAGCGTTATGCGAAAGCATTGTTCGAAGTTGCTCTCCAGCAGCAGCAGGTACTTGAAGTTGAACAGGAACTGCGTGTGGTTGTCAGTGCATTGACCGGGGATGCTGATATCGAAAAATTCATCGTATCTCCCAACATCTCGGACGAAGCAAAGCAGAATGTCCTTCATTCAAGCCTTGATGGAAAGGTGTCCGAGCCTGTCCTTCGCACGGTTCTGCTGTTGATTGAGCGCGGACGCGTTGAATTGCTGGAAGCTTTGCTGAATGATTATCTGAAGATCCAAGGCGAGTCGCTCGGCATAGCTGATGCGCGCGTCTACTCGACTTATGCATTGAATGATGAAGAAAAAGAAGCGGTTGCCCGTGAATTCGGAGGCCGTGTGAATAAAAAGATTCGTATCGAGAATTTTGTTGATCCGACTCTGCTGGGCGGATTGAAAGTCGCCATTGGCGATACGATCTATGACGGCAGCTTGGCTGGCAAGCTCGAACGTCTTGAGCAGTCTTTTAACAGACGAGTACAGTAGATTGGGGTGAGGACACTTGAGTATCAAACCAGAAGAAATCAGTACATTAATTAAGAGCCAGATCGAACAATACAAAACCGATATCGATGTAGTCGAAGTCGGGACAGTTATTGAGGTCGGTGATGGTATTGCTCGTGTATACGGACTTGAGAACGTAATGTCCAACGAGTTGGTTGAATTCCCAAGCGGTGTTATGGGACTCGCCATGAACGTGGAAGAGAGCAACGTTGGTGTCGTTATCCTGGGACCTTACTATGATATTCGTGAAGGCGACCAAGTAAAACGTACCGGTCAAATCATGCAAGTGCCTGTTGGCGAAGCATTGATTGGACGCGTTGTTAACCCGCTCGGTATTCCAGTGGATGGCAAAGGGCCAATCGCTACAACGGAATTCCGTCCGGTTGAAGGTAAAGCACCAGGCGTAATGGATCGTAAATCAGTTCATGAGCCGATGCAAACAGGGATCAAAGCGATTGACGCAATGGTTCCAATCGGTCGCGGACAACGTGAGTTGATCATCGGTGACCGTCAAACAGGTAAAACATCAATCGCAATTGATGCGATCCTGAACCAAAAAGGCAGCGGCATGAAATGTATCTACGTTGCTATCGGTCAAAAACAATCTACAGTTGCACAAGTCGTAGAAACTCTTCGTCGTAAAGGCGCAATGGAGTACACGATTGTTGTAACTGCAGCAGCATCTGATCCATCACCATTGTTGTACATCGCACCGTATTCCGGTTGTTCGATGGGTGAGTACTTTATGTACAAAGGTGAGCACGTGTTGGTTATCTACGATGATTTGACCAAACAAGCTTCCGCATATCGTGAACTCTCCTTGCTTCTTCGCCGTCCACCGGGTCGTGAGGCTTATCCGGGTGATGTCTTCTACTTGCACTCCCGTTTGCTGGAGCGTGCAGCGAAGCTGAATGATGAGCTTGGTGGTGGTTCTTTAACCGCACTGCCGTTCATTGAAACACAAGCTTCCGACGTATCTGCTTACATTCCGACGAACGTAATCTCTATTACGGACGGACAAATCTTCTTGGAAGCTGACTTGTTCAATGCTGGACAACGCCCGGCGATCAACGTAGGTATCTCCGTATCCCGTGTTGGTGGTTCTGCTCAGATCAAAGCGATGAAAAAGGTTGCAGGTTCCCTGCGTCTCGACCTCGCTCAATATCGTGAGCTTCAAGCGTTCTCCCAGTTCGGTTCCGATCTGGATAAAGCGACTCAGGCCCGCCTGAATCGTGGTGCTCGCATGATGGAAATCCTGAAACAGGGTGTGAACCAGCCTTTGCCTGTAGAACAACAGGTTGTCAGCTTGTACACAGCGGTTAAAGGATTCCTAGATGAAATTCCTACAGGTGATGTGACTCGTTTTGAACAAGAATTCCTCGCGTTCATGGAGAGCAGCCATCCTGAGATTCTTCAATCCATCCGTGATACTAAAGAATTGACTGCAGACAATGAGAATGCTCTGAAGGGCGCTATCGAGAAGTTCAGAAAGAGCTTTTCTGTCTCCGTCTAAATAGATGATATGCAGTTGCGGAGTTGTTTAACCGATTCCGCATGTCTGCATGTATAACTTTGGCTCCGCCAAAGGTAAGATTATGCTTACGAAGTAGTTTTGACTTGGTCAAAACTAGTGAATGCTTACGAAGTAACTTTGGCTCGCCAAAGTTTAAGTTTGGGCTTACGAAGTAGTTTTGACTACGTCAAAACTTGAAGGTGGTGAAATCATGGCAAAAGGCATGCGCGAAATAAAGCGGCAAATTAAAAGCGTACAAAGCACCAAGCAGATCACCAAAGCAATGGAAATGGTAGCTGCCGCAAAACTGCGTAAAGCGCAGGAAAAAGCGGAAGCAGCTCGTCCTTATTCGGAGAAGCTGAAAGAAGTTGTGGCAAGTATTGCAAAAAGCACGCAAGGGGTTCAGCATCCGATGCTGGAAAGTCGTCCGGTCAAAAAGACAGCTTATCTAATCATTACATCGGACCGTGGTCTTGCGGGTGGTTACAATGCAAATATTTTGCGTCAGGTCAATCTGACACTCAAAGAAAAACACAACTCTCAGGATGACTACGAATTGTTCGTCATTGGGCGTAAAGGACGCGATTATTTCAGACGGCGCGAAATTGCGATCGCGTCCACTACAACGGATCTATCCGATTCACCAGCATTTGCAGATATCAAATCTATTGCACACGAAGCTGTTCAAGGATTTGAGCTGGCTAAATTTGATGAATTGTACATTTGTTATAACCGCTTTGTGAATGCGTTGACCCAGATTCCTACGGTAGAAAAACTTCTTCCAATGGAAACACCTGAGGTAACTGCTGCGGAAGGACCGACGGCAAGCTACGAATACGAGCCTTCAGCTGAAGCTGTACTGGAAGTTTTGCTACCGCGTTATGCGGAAACGCTTATCTACGGTGCACTTCTGAATGGTAAGGCGAGTGAGTTGGGTGCCAAAATGACTGCGATGGGTAATGCAACCAAAAATGCATCGAAACTCATCAACGACTTGTCATTGACCTATAACCGTGCTCGTCAAGCGGCGATTACGCAGGAGATTACGGAAATTGTGGCAGGTGCCAACGCAGCACAAGGCTAACCGTTTTTTATTAATGAAGGCTTGCAGTGCAGAGATAACAGAGAACGGAACTTTATTTCTGCAAAACTAGCAGGCTTGTAGGAGGGGAACGTTAAGATGAACAAAGGACGCGTTGTGAGCATCATGGGTCCGGTTGTTGACGTCGAGTTTGATCGCGGCGGTCTGCCGGAAATCCTCAATGCCATTACGATCACTACAGTAAGCGAAAGCGGCGTAAGTGTGAATCTGACACTCGAAGCTTCGAAACATCTGGGTGACAACCGGGTACGTTGTATCGCGATGTCCTCCACGGACGGACTCGTTCGTGGTATGGAAGCCGTAGATACAGGAGCTCCAATCTCTGTACCTGTTGGGGAAGCGACACTGGGTCGTGTATTTAACGTACTCGGCGAAGCTATTGATACTGGCGGCACTGTAGCTGCTGCACATAAAAATCCGATTCACCGCTCGGCTCCTGCATTTGATGAACTGACTACCCAGGCTGAAATGCTGGAGACAGGAATCAAAGTTATCGACTTGTTGGCTCCTTACGCCAAAGGTGGTAAAATCGGTCTCTTCGGTGGTGCCGGTGTAGGTAAAACTGTAACGATTCAGGAATTGATCAACAACATCGCACAAGAACACGGCGGTATCTCCGTATTCGCAGGTGTTGGTGAGCGTACACGTGAAGGTAATGACTTGTATCACGAGATGAGTGATTCAGGCGTTATCAACAAAACAGCAATGGTCTTCGGACAAATGAACGAGCCTCCAGGCGCACGTCTTCGTGTAGCCCTCACAGGTCTGACCATGGCGGAATACTTCCGTGATGAAGAAGGCCGTGACGTGTTGCTCTTTATCGATAACATCTTCCGTTTCACCCAAGCAGGTTCAGAAGTATCTGCCTTGCTCGGACGTATGCCTTCCGCGGTAGGTTACCAACCAACGCTGGCAACGGAAATGGGTCAACTGCAAGAACGTATCACTTCGACCAAAAAAGGTTCAGTAACATCCATCCAGGCCATCTACGTGCCTGCGGATGACTATACTGACCCGGCTCCAGCAACGACGTTTGCCCACTTGGATGCAACGACGAACCTGGAACGTAAAATTTCAGAGATGGGTATCTACCCTGCGGTAGATCCGTTGGCATCCAGCTCCCGGATCTTGTCCCCTGAAGTTGTAGGCGAAGAGCATTACAACGTAGCTCAAGGCGTTAAACGCATCTTGGCGCGTTACAATGAATTGCAGGATATTATTGCGATTCTGGGTATGGATGAGTTGAGTGAGGAAGACAGAGCACTCGTTTACCGTGCTCGTAAGATTCAACGTTTCTTGTCCCAGCCTTTCCACGTTGCTGAAGCATTTAACGGTATTCCGGGTAAATACGTTCCGGTTAAAGAAACGGTGCGCAGCTTTAAAGAAATTCTCGAAGGCAAGCACGACGATCTTCCGGAAGCAGCTTTCCTCTTCGTGGGTACAATTGAAGAGGCAGTGGAGAAAGCCAAAACACTGGTATAATCTGAATCCAGGATTGTCCTTATGAAGCGAGCTATCCTTCGGATAGTTTCAGGAGGGATGGAATTGAGCACCTTTTTGTTGGAAATCGTAACACCTGAGCGTCTGGTATATTCAGAACAAGTGGATAGTATCACGGCTCGTGGTATTGAAGGGGAGCTGGGCATTCTGCCAGGTCATATCCCTATGGTTACACCTTTACAGATCGCACCGATCTATATCAAAAACGGAAAAGAAAGCAAACGTGTCGCTATTGGTGGCGGGTTTATCGAAGTCCGTAAAGATAAGGTTGTTGTGCTCGCAGAAAGTGCCGAATTCCCGGAAAATATCGATGTGGACCGTGCGCGTGCGGCGAAAGAGCGGGCAGAACGCCGTCTCAGCAGCCAAAGCAATCAGGACCATTTTGATCACCGCCGGGCAGAGATTGCTCTGCAAAAAGCGGTTAACCGGATCAACGTATACGGCAAATAAACTACTCATCGGAGCCTGGCGGCTTAGTCTGCCAGGCTTTTTTGAGTTTTTGGAACGTTATATTTTCCAGTTACAGTAAAATATATGGACATTATCTTCGGTTAAAGTGCTTGATTTAGCGGCAAATAAAGTTAATTGTATTCACCGTTTATGGGCAGTTGAATAGAATGTAGGACTAAAGTCGTGGCGATAATGATCACTGTTGGAACCATTTTTAACGACGGAAATCTGAATTATTTCCGAGGAAATGACAGGATCGATATCGAAATAACGCTCTTTTATGTCGTTTTAGTCACAAAATCCCGACATTTTGAATTTAAAATAATATCAAAGTGGAAATCAATGTAATTGACAATGTATGATGAAAGAGCCTATATTCCATAGAGTCAGCAGATGCAGGAAGCTGCGTTGATGAATTCCATAGTCATTCACAGCCAGATTGTTGCTGCTCCGGATTGGGCATCCAGATTTCCTGCATGGCAGGAGTAAGTCTGACAGTAGGCTCGGTATGTTGTGTTCAAGTCATTCCATTGTTCTAACAAGTTATGGATGCCAGGCATAATTATGCTGATCGCTGCAACAAATGTGGAGGTAATGAATATATGGATACTGACCTGACGAATCAGTTGAACCAGACATTAAGTACGAATGGCTTAGTCTCAATTATCGTCTCTCTTTTATGTATAGCGTTATCGTGGTGGGCTTTGCAGAATCTCAAGCTGGATTTAATCATCAGGCAGCCACGAGGAGCACAGGGAAGACTGTTACATTTACTGTTGGCCATTATACTTGGGCATGCTGTTTCAGGCTTTGTCATTGACTATTTGTCATGGACACAAATGTTGCGCCATTTGTTTTAATGTTGAGATGGTTGGTTAATCATCTGTTAGGTTCTTCAAGCAGTTCAATGTCGAATAACATCGATTAATTGTGTTAACAATTAGAGTATGAGTTGTCGGCAAATGAATTAAGAAAAAAGTGTGACGTGGAATTGGATGAATTTGAGATGTTTTATGTAAAAATGCTTGTATCGTACAATTCAACAATGTTATGATGGAAGTTAGGGAATTCACAATTGTTCACTTATTTTGTGGTTATAAACGGGATACCCGGTTGAATCCGGCTACTAATCATCCCATTCTGTCTGTTCAGATGCTTGCTGGCCTGTAAGGCATTACATTTACAAGTCGGAGGGCATCATGCAACGCACGTGGTATCATCGATATGGATTATAAACCAATTCTTTTCTGAATAGACATCAAGGGCATTATTTGCCAGGCTATGTCGAAATTCCACACACAGCAACAGTCTTTTCTATTACAGAAGGGCTCACGTATTCCGGAATGAAGAAAAGGGAATAAAAGCGCGGAGGGAACCATGATGAGCAAATTTATCGTCCGCGGTGGCAAAAGGTTGACCGGAAGTGTCAAAGTTAGCGGCGCTAAAAATTCTGTTCTTCCGATCATCGCTGCCTCTCTCTTAGGGGAAGAAGGACAAAGCGTTATTATTGACGCTCCTCCTCTAGACGATGTGATGACGATTAACAAGGTGTTGGAATCGCTGGGAGCGGGTGTTACATACCGGGACGAAGTGATTACCGTAAATGCGGAGAAACTTACTTCCTGTGAGGCACCATATGAATGGGTAAGTAAAATGCGGGCGTCATTTCTGGTCATGGGGCCATTGTTGACGCGTATGGGTCATACAAGAATTTCGCTTCCTGGTGGATGTGCCATCGGTACACGGCCTATTGATCAGCATTTGAAAGGTTTTGAAGCCATGGGCGCTGAGATTAGCTTGGGCCAAGGCTATATAGAAGCTCGTAGCCAAGGACGGTTGCGTGGCGCGAAAATTTATCTAGATGTGGCTTCTGTAGGTGCCACTCAAAATATTATGATGGCTGCAACATTGGCTGAAGGTGTAACTGTTCTTGAGAATGCGGCAAAAGAACCAGAAATCGTGGATCTTGCCAACTTCCTGAATGGAATGGGTGCCAAAGTACGAGGTGCTGGAACAGGAGTCATCCGCATCGAAGGTGTGGAGAAACTGTCTGGCGTGAAGCATACCGTCATTCCTGACCGGGTTGAAGCGGGTACCTATATGGCTGCTGCTGCAATCTCCGGTGGTGATGTGTATATCGAAGGTGCGATTTCAGACCACTTAGGTTCTGTTATTGCGAAGCTGGAAGAGATGGGTGTAACCATTCATCCTGACGAGAATGGCGTTCGTGTCATTGCGGATCGTCCGCTCAAGGCTGTGGATGTGAAAACATTACCATACCCAGGTTTCCCTACCGATATGCAATCCCAAATGATGGCGCTTTTGCTTGCCTCTGAGGGAACCAGTGTTGTAACAGAGACTGTTTTTGAAAATCGCTTCATGCATGTGGATGAATTCCAATTGATGAATGCGGAGATCAAAGTTGAAGGACGTTCGTCCATCATCACGGGCAATGCCAAGCTGAAGGGTGCCAAAGTAACTGCTACCGATTTGCGTGCGGGTGCCGCACTTATTATCGCGGGTCTTGTTGCTGAAGGTACAACGGAAGTGGGCGGTGTTCATCACATCGACCGTGGCTACGTACATCTCGCTGAGAAGCTTAACGGACTTGGAGCCGATATTTATCGTATTTCGGTTGAAGAGCCTAAGCTGGATGCAGTTAAAGCATCGAATGAAAAAGTCGGGGAAGAAGTACCGCTGTTCAAAGTACAACCGACCTGGGCATAACATCGAATTGGACAATAGGCATTGCTCTCTAATATGAATCACACATCATTGTATATTGCGGATACGAGAGCATGCGTGCTGTCATTTAAATTCAGATCAAAAGCTAAGCCATCTGGCTTGGCTTTTTTTTGTGTTCAACGATCCATTGAATCAGTACCTGATTCTATTAATAGCTGGTCCTAACTTATATAGCATAACATCATATTCTGTACCAATTATGAACAAATGAAAGAGCATGCTTTTGGAGGAACGGGTGGTACCTTATGGAAAAGGATTCCGCGACAGATCAATGTTTTTTAATAATACATAGCAGAATTAAGTTAGAAATCGCCACATATGGAATGCCTTCGTTTCTCTTAAATCAGGTTCTATCAGATCCAGCCAGCTCATACCCTAAACTATGGATTTGAACAAAAGGACCGGCGCTTGACCGGCCATGGACAACGGAGGGTTATATCAAAATGAAAGAAGCCCGTGTGCAGGTTAAGGTACCTCTTGTCCCTCGTCCACTAGTGAAGGAGCCAGAAGAGATTGCTGGTTTCGGTGTGGAAAAAGACAAGCTTGCTTCAACGAACATCAGAACTGTTCCAGATGAGCCCGTAACAACATCTCATAGACGGCCTAGCTCCCAACAGGAGTCAGCTCAACACACTGCGGCACGTATACACATACCTGTCATTGAATTAGACCAGTTTCGTCGTGTGAAGCGCCGCCGAATGCGTACGTTCGGCCGAGGCCGCAGATGGGGCAAGAACAATACTCGGTGGCAGCCAGCGGCCGCTGTATCGGCAGTGCTTGCACTTGCGCTGTTGATCCCCGCCATTCTGGTCTGGCCGCGGACGGATGATCCGGTTAAACCGATCCCTGTCCCACCAGGCACAGGCAGTGTAACGACTCCAGCACCTTCTCCAGCTGTACCTGTTACCTACCCTGAACCCCAAGTAAGGGTGTACCTGTCTGCAACCGGTACGACGATGAATCTTCCGCTTGAAGATTATGTTACCGGGGTTGTCGCTGCCGAGATGCCAGCTGAGTTCAGATTGGAAGCTCTGAAGGCACAGGCCATCGCTGCAAGGACATTTATCGTGAGAAGGCTGGCAGCCAACGATACAAGCGGTGTACCTTCAGGAGAAGCTGATGTAACGGATACCGTGAGTCATCAGGTGTTCATACCACCAGAACAAGTGAAAGCGGACTGGACGCGTCTGGGGAAAGCGAAGGAATGGGAGAAGCTGCAGCAGGCTGTCCGCGAAAGCAAGGATGCTGTCATGACATATCAAGGCAAGGCGATTACTGCATCCTTTTTCTCCACAAGTAATGGGTATACGGAGAATGCAGAGGATGTATGGGGCAACCCCGTACCTTATTTACAGAGTGTAGCGAGTCCGTGGGATAAAAACCTGGCTCCGGGCTTTGAGAAAACCATCACGATGAAGCGCAGCGAGATTCTCCAGAAGTTGAATCTGGGTGCAAATGCTATCCCTGTGAGTGCGCAGCAAAGCGGTGGCTGGATGGAAGTATTGTCTACAACGCAAGGCCATCGGATCAAGGAGATACAGATTGCAGGTAAAACGTTTAGCGGACCGGAAGCTCGAAAGCTGCTTGGGCTTAGATCCAGCCAGTTCAGTTGGAAGACCGATGGAGACGAGGTTCAGATTACAACGTATGGATACGGTCATGGAGTCGGCATGAGCCAGTGGGGAGCCAACGGCATGGCACAGGAGGGTCACACCGCAACCCAGATTCTCAAACACTACTACACAGGCATCTCCTTCGGACAGGCATCCAAGATGCTTGCTTCAAAGTAGGAAACATGAATACTGTTGGATAAGGATAGAGCAATAGATTATTAACAGATGTAAAACGACGAACAGATTAACAACAGTTTAACAGTGAAGTGGAACTGTGCAGTTTTCCTACTCTCGGTGTACGTTTGAGAAGCTAACGAATCTCAGAAGCGCTATATCATGACATATCACGAAATGGAGCCGATAAAGCGCCAAAAAGAGTAATTAGCGTGCCTAAGGTTCGCTAGAATCTCCAGGTTGCGACTTTTCCATCAATAAGGCCACCTGAGTTCGTTAGAAAATTTCATTAACTAAGCATGATGTTAGATGGAACAGTCATTAGTGCCGCGGCCTCGCTAATCTCTCATCTCACTTTAACGAACCTATGGCTCCTTAAATCGGTATTAACGAATCACAGCCTATATCATGTTGCTTTCAGCTAATGAACTCACTTCTTAGAAGGATTGGCTATTACAGCAATCCAGGCTTCTCTACCAGCAACCCCTTCCTGAGCTTTCAAAACTTGGCTATATCAGTTGCAATTAATAGTTACACCGGAACGGAGAGAGCAGAAAAAAGCTGTAGGAGCGGAGCGTCCGCCTTTACTCCCGGATTTCACCTTTGAAGAAGGTGATAGAAAGAAATCTGGGAGTAACAGCGGCCGAAAGGTTGTTCTGCGCGCGGAGTGGTCCAGTGTAGCCCCCTTTTTCGCCTTATATAGCACTCTTTGAAAGTTCTGTGAAAATAATTAGAGTCGCGCGTGTATAAAAGAGTTGCACCCGGTAACACTTGTTACTGAGGTGATTAAGATGAATGAACAAAACAAAAAAACAGGCCAAGAAGAAACTCCTAAAACAACTCAAGGAGTACCGGCTAGCCAGCCCTCTTCATGGAAAAGAGCAATGTCCAAACGTTGGGTCTTCCCGGCAGCCTACATCGCAGCAGCAGGCATTATACTAACCTTAGTGTGGGTCTATCAGGGCACAGGCGACAAAACGCTGAACTCGGACCCTACAAGTGGGGTAGTAGAAACGGGCGCATCGGGTACAGAAGGAACAGCGGTTAACGGAGAACAGGAAAGTGTGGAAGTTGTTGCAAAGTCGGAGAATTTTGTATGGCCGGTAGCGGTTCCGTCCGAAATTTCGGTAGTAAAACCTTTCTATGACAACGAAGCTTCAACTGAGGAACATGAAGCAGCGATGGTGCAGTACAATGACACATTTATTCCGAACACGGGTGTAGATCTGGCACGTGGTGATAACAAAACGTTCGAAGTCAAAGCAGCACTCGGCGGAAAAGTTACCCGGGTTGAACAAAACCCGCTGACAGGTCAAGTTGTGGAAATCACACACAGTGATAACCTCAAAACCGTATACCAAAGCCTGGCTGACGTCAAAGTGAAACAGGATGATGAAGTGAAGCAAGGAGATGCAATTGCATCGGCTGGCGTTAATGAACTGGAAAAAACGCTGGGCAACCACCTTCACTTTGAAGTTTATGAAGACGGACAACCGGTTAACCCGCAAGGATATCTTCCGGAAAAATAAATGATTTTTACCGCAGCAACATGACGGGCAGAGGGAATTCTCCTCTGCTCTTTTTGTGCTTTTCAGAAAATAATGGGACCTTCGAAGCTTGTCACACCTTTAAACCGCGAATATATAGGCATGCTCCTCATATAATGTACCAAACTATCCACACAGTAGGGAGGCGGGAGCGTGCACGATTACATCAAGGAACGGACCATAAAAATTGGTCGCTGCATTGTTGAGACGAGGAATACGGTCCGTACCATAGCCAAGGAATTCGGCGTGTCAAAGAGTACTGTGCATAAGGATCTGACGGAGCGTCTGCCGGAAATTAACCCTGATCTTGCTGACCAGGTGAAACACATTCTGGAGTATCACAAGTCCATCCGTCATTTGCGGGGCGGTGAAGCGACCAAAATTAAATACAAAAAAACAAGCGGTAAAAAACGCGAGGTGCTGGCTTCCGCTAAATCGTAGAGACCTGCGGAAAGACGTAGGCCAAAAAGCTCACACATGCATTGAATCCCTCCCCTGAAGTATGATATGTTAAAAGCTGGTACAGGATCGAATTATGACATCTTATCAGCCCGATTTTTACATATATATGTTGCACTTTGTCGAACGAGCGGTGACGTGATAAGGGACTCTTTTTCACAGGATACGCTGACCAAATAATATCACTTTGGGGGCTCTTTTATGTTTAGCAAGGATATCGGTATTGATCTTGGCACGGCAAACGTGCTTATTCACGTGAAAGGAAGTGGGGTTGTCCTCGATGAACCTTCCGTCGTGACCATTGAAAGCGATACGAAGCGGGTCCTTGCTGTTGGGGAAGAAGCGCGTCGTATGGTGGGGCGTACTCCAGGTAACATTGTTGCCATTAGACCGCTGCGTGACGGTGTTATTGCGGACTTCGAGATTACGGAAGCTATGCTTAGACATTTCATTAATCGTGTGGGGGCAAGAAGCTGGTACAGCCACCCGCGTATTCTGATCTGTGCACCAACCAATATTACTTCCGTGGAGCAGAAGGCTATCCGTGAAGCTGCTGAGCGCAGCGGTGCCAAAGAAGTATTTCTGGAAGAAGAGCCGAAAGCGGCAGCGATCGGTGCGGGGATGGATATTTTTCAGCCGAGCGGCAATATGGTCGTGGATATCGGCGGCGGAACGACTGACGTTGCAGTCCTGTCTATGGGCGACGTAGTCACCGCCTCTTCTATTAAAGTCGCAGGGGACAAGTTCGACGAAGCGATTACCAAGTTTATCAAAGCCAAATACAAACTCATGATCGGTGAACGTACAGCCGAAGATCTCAAGATTGCAATTGGTTCCGTGCATCCGGGTGGTCGTCAAACAGAGATGGACATTCGTGGTCGGGATATGGTATCCGGTTTGCCTGTTACCGTAACGGTGTCGGGAAATGAAGTGCAAGAGGCGCTATGGGATTCCGTGCAATCTATTATCGTGGCAGCCAAGTCGGTATTGGAGCGGACGCCACCAGAATTAGCGGCAGACATTATTGACCGAGGTGTCGTGTTGACAGGTGGAGGAGCTTTGCTGAACGGACTGGACGAACTGTTGTCCAATGAATTGCATGTACCGGTATGGGTTGCAGAGGATCCGATGCATTGTGTCGTGAAGGGAACAGGCATTATGTTGAATAATTTGGATCAGGTGGTTAAGAAAAAGTTCTAATCTGCCGATATAAAAAGCAAAGGTTCGCCCAAGCTCGGGAAGCAGAACGGACAAGCAGCCATCCTGTAGTGCAGGATAAGCGCTTGAGGAGAGGGGTTAATACATGTTAAGAGGTCTGTACACCGCTACCGCGGGAATGATTACGCAACAACGCCGCCATGACACCGCAACGCAGAACATCGTAAATATGAACACAACGGGATATAAACAAGTGAACAGCGTAAGCCGTTCTTTTCCGGAAATGCTCATTACTTTGGTAGGCGGAGATGCCAATCTTCCGACAAAGCGGCTGGGCAAGCTGAACACAGGTGTGTTCGCGGAAGAAAGTTTGTCCATGAATTTGCAGGGAGCCATTATGGAAAGTGGGCAAAAGAGTGATTTTGCCATTTCGTCCAATCTGGCCGTGAATGATCCACAGACAGGACAACCTGTCCCGTTTGACGGTTCAGGCAAATTTGTACGAGCTGATGGCACGGTAACTTACCAACCTCAGGCGTATTTTACAGTACAGGATGCAGAAGGCAACAGAAGATATACACGTGATGGTCACTTCGAGGTTACAGGAACTGGACAGCTGCTCAGCTCAACAGGTTCACAGGTTCTGGATAATAATGGACAACCTGTTGTATTGACAGGCTCGGTAGACCAATTTAAAGTGGATGAGCAAGGTCGTCTCGTCAATGCAGAGACGGGTGCACCCACAGGAGTCACATTGGGAATCAGCGTCATCGATCAACCCAACCAACTGGTACGTCAAGGCGATGGTAATTTCAGCCTGAATGATCAGAATGGAGCAACCGCTCGGATGATGGCTGCCGGTGATAATGTGCAGATCCGTCAGGGCTACCTGGAAGGTTCGAATGTGGATGCATCACAGGCAACTGTAGATATGAACGCAGCATTCCGTGCATATGAAGCGAACCAGAAGGTCGTACAATTCTACGACCGCAGTCTGGATAAAGCCGTCAATGAAGTTGGGCGTGTATAACGCCAACGTATAATATAGCCGCGTAGCGAAGAGGCAAACGCCCTTTGCGAAGCGCAGAGCCTAACCGCAACCGAGCTTATGCGAGGATTGCGCAGTATTATCCTAAGCGCAGCGATGGTCTCGACAGTCCTTTGCGAAGCAAAGCAGGGAGAGACCACGCGGAGCGCAAAAGCCTAACCGCAGCCGAGCTTATGCGAGGATTGCGCAGCATTAAGCTGAGCGCAGCGACGGTCTCGACAGCCCTTTGCGAAGCAAAGCAAGGAGAGACCACGCGGAGCTACACGCCGCATAAAGAGCGTGCCGGGCTATGATTCAGCCATGTGAAACTATGGCGGGAATCATAGCCCGGCAGTCGCGGCGCACACACACCACCGTCACTTAGCAAGATCGTACCCCACGCACCCACTCCGCCTGTTTTCGGGAGTCCAGAGGGCAGCGCCATCTGGGGCCCTCCCTACCAGGGAGGGTTTGGGAGGGTAGAACCAGGGAGGGTAACCACCGAATGAATAATTCCATGATTAGTGCAATGGTCTCCATGACCGGAATACAGCAGCGTCTGGATGTCATTTCCGATAATATTGCCAACGTGAATACGGCAGGCTATAAGAGTAAGCAAGCAGCCTTCGAAGATGTACTGACACGTGTGCAGCAGCAACCGGACAAGTACAAGCTGGATGGACGCTCGACCCCGATGGGATACAACCTCGGGTTTGGTGTACGTTTGGCTGATGTGACAAAGGATATGAGTCAGGGTACGCTCAATGAGACAGGTAGTCCTACCGATCTGGCGATTGAAGGCAATGCGATGTTTGCCGTTGAAGCGAATGGTGAGAAAATGTGGACGCGTCAGGGTGCATTCCATTTTGTCCCTGATACAAGACCCAAAACGAATCCCAATGCGCCAGACATGATGGTATTGGTCAATGGCGAAGGCCACTTTGCATTGGATCGTCAAGGTAATCGCATTACGGCACCGAATAACAGCAAGGTTGCATTTGATGAAAAAGGCAACTTGTTGATCCGTCGTGGCAATGAAGCCAATGCAACGATTGGAGCCCAATTGCAACTCGTAGATATCGAGCGCCCGGAAGGGCTTGTGCAGTATGCGGATAATCTGTTTGGTCTGGATGCGGGTTTGACCGAGGATGATGTATTTGGAGCTAATGCAGCTACACGTGAAGCAACAGCTATGATTCGTGCAGGCTACATTGAACAATCCAACGTGGATTTGACACAGGAGATGGCATTGCTGATGCAAGGACAGCGGACCTATCAACTGGCGGCACGTGCGCTGACATCCAGTGATTCCATGGCGGGTCTTGCCAACAATATGAGAGCATAAAAGGTGAATGTGATGACAGATACACAGCAGCAGAACAGTAAGCCGGATAAGACGAAAGTCAAGAAGAAGAAGAGTGGATGGCGCATCGCAAGATGGTTTCTGGTTCCGGTCCTGCTTGTTCTTGCCCTCGCTGGCGGATTGGTGGCTGGCTACGTGGTACTGGGCAAACAGGATATCGGTTCCGTATTGCAGTGGAGTACATGGGAACATGTATATGATTTGGTCTTCGCTCCGTAGATGAACGATATATGCAAAACTCCTGCGCAGGCAGGAGTTTTCTTTTTGGCGTTGAAAACAGTATAATGATGGATGACGTTTGACGTTTGACGTCAAAAGAGGCCTCCCCTGCGAAAGACATTCGTCATCGCGAAGAGAGACCCCTTATCTCAACCTTCACTACTGCAGTCATGAAGGATATAACTAGTGTTAACCGAAAATATGCTTTTCATACAACATTAAAATTAAAAACCTTTTATATGAGGCCCGACTTGATCATAATCAGATTTCCCATGTCCGGACTAAAGTCAGTGGAGGGAACGGAATCGTTTGAAAGAAGCGAAGCGTTCGCCTTTGTTTCCGAATGTTATCCATCTGAAAATAGTTCAGAAACATTCGGAAACAACAGCGATCGAAAGAACGATCCGTAACCGTAACGGCCACCTGTGCGCACATGAGAACTTTATGATGGAGGATTCTCATATAAACATCCCGAGAGGAGATTATACTGTGCTCGATATCAAACAGATTCAAGAGATTATCCCACACCGTCCCCCATTTCTACTGGTGGACAAGATTTTAGAGATAGAGGATGGCAAACGTGCCGTTGGTTTGAAAAATGTAACCATTAATGAACCTTTCTTCATTGGTCATTTTCCAGAGTATCCGGTAATGCCGGGTGTGTTGATTACAGAAGCTCTGGCACAGGTCGGTGCAGTAGCCATTCTTAATTTGGAAGGCAACAAAGGCAAAATCGGCTTTTTGGCGGGACTGGACAATTTCCGATTCCGTGGACAAGTTGTGCCTGGAGATACGTTGATGCTGGAAGTGGAAATTACGCGTCTCAAAGGTTCAATTGGTAAAGGCAAGGCTACAGCCAAAGTAGGCGACAAAGTGGTAGCTGAAGGCGAGATCATGTTCGCACTGTCTGACCCAAGCTAATGATTGTATCGTTCAGCAGTTCATTGAATTTTATATAGAAGGAAGGGGTTTGCAGGAATGGAACAGTTAAGCACAACAGCAGCACAAACATTGCAGCAGTGGTTGGAGGATGCTTCGATTGATGAAGCGACGAAACAGGAGCTTCGTGATTTGCAGGATCAGCCGAAAGAGCTGGAGGATCGTTTTTACAGAAATCTAGAGTTTGGTACAGGTGGATTGCGTGGTGTGATCGGAGCGGGAAGCAACCGGATGAACCGTTATACCGTGGGTCGTGCAACGCAAGGGTTTGCCCGTTATTTGCTGGAGCAGCATGGTGACAAAGAAGGTAAACCTTCTGTTGTGATCGCGCATGATTCCCGTCATTTCTCACCTGAGTTCACACTGGATGCTGCCTTGGTTCTGGCTGGAAATGGCATTGTGGCTAAGTTGTTTACATCCCTGCGTCCTACGCCTCAGCTTTCCTTCAGTGTACGTCATCTGCAAGCAACCGGCGGTATTGTGGTGACGGCGAGTCATAATCCTCCTGAATACAATGGCTACAAAGTGTACAACCATGAGGGTGGCCAACTGGTACCACACGAAGCAGAGAAAGTCATTCAATACATTCAGGAAGTTCCTTCCCTCGCGGATGTGAAAAAGCTGACGCAGGAAGAAGCCGAAGCTCAAGGGTTGCTCGTATGGCTTGGGGAAGAGGAGGATCAGGCATTTGTTGATACCGTTGCCAGCCTAAGTCTCAGTCGTGACCTGATTCAATCCGGCGTCGGCCGTGATTTCAAAATCGTCTTCACTCCACTGCACGGAACAGGTAATGTGCCTGTACGTCGTGTGTTGGAACAGATCGGTTTTGAGCAGGTTCACATTGTCGCAGAACAAGAACAGCCTGATGCTGAATTTTCCACAGTGAAATCCCCTAACCCTGAAGAGCGCGAAGCATTTACGCTTGCAATGAAGCTGGGTGAATCTGTGGGTGCGGACATTCTGATCGGTACAGATCCGGATGCAGACCGCATGGGTGCAGTAGTGAAAGATAAGGATGGCAAGTATTTCGTACTGTCGGGTAACCAATCCGGAGCGATCATGGTGCATTATGTGTTGAGTCGTTTGCAAGAGACAGGTAAGCTGCCGAAGAACAGTGCAGTTGTCAAAACGATTGTAACAAGCGAGATGGGAGCGGTCATTGCTGAGCATTACGGTGCAGAAGTGATGAACACCCTGACAGGCTTTAAATATATCGGTGAAAAAATGAACCAGTTCGAAGCAACCGGCAGTCATACGTTCTTGTTCGGTTATGAGGAGAGCTACGGTTACCTGGCAGGCAGCTACGCACGTGACAAGGATGCAGTCCTGGCTGCAATGCTAATTGCTGAAGCAGCTGCTTATTATAAAAACCAAGGCAAAACGCTCTATGATGTCCTGCAAGAGCTGTACAGCCAATTCGGATATTTCCTGGAGAAGCTGGAGTCCCGTACGCTGAAAGGCAAGGATGGCGTAGCTCAAATTCAGGCGAAAATGACCGACTGGCGTTCTAATCCGCCACAAGAAGTAGCCGGCATCGCTGTACAAGATGTGCTGGATTACTCCCTTGGCTTGGATGGCTTGCCTAAAGAGAACGTTCTAAAATTTATTTTGGCAGACGGATCATGGTTCTGCCTGCGTCCTTCGGGAACAGAACCGAAGATCAAAGTATACTTCGCCGTGCGCGGAGAGGACCTGGAAGACGCCGAAAGCCGTATTGAGCGTTTGGCTACTACGGTGATGACGCGTGTAGACGCACAATAAATACGAATGCAGTACTGAGCAAGAACATGAGAAAGCCTCTCCGCACCGTAAGGTTGGTTGGCGGAGGGGCTTTTCTTTTAGGTAAAAAGGGTAAATGTCTACGTCTATTTTGGATGAATTGCGGATAGATGCACGTTTGTTGACACAAGCTGTTTGTATCCGGTATTTATTCACTATTATGCAATGAAAATCATGAGCTGAACGTGCATTTGGTTCCAACACTTGAGGAGGTACATGTAGTGCGTCAAAAATGGCTTTATTGGAATACCGCTTCACGGAAGTGGCTGTGGATTGTTGTCATTATCGGTTTGATTGCTTCCATCCCTGTCATCAGTGATCGGGTGCAGACGGAATCTTCCGCCAAAAAGGTGGAGCTTGTCTTCAATTACCGGGGTCTATTGGATATCTCGGCTTATCAGGCCCATCCGCAAGACTTCATGAACGAACAACTGACTCGGTTGAAAGACGCCGGAGTGACAACCATGGCGGTGTTCGAAAGTACACTGGATGAGTTGAAGAAGTCCCGCCGTCTGATGGTATATAACGGGCAGGACCTTGCTAACATGACCAAAAATGTCATTCCTGCTAACGATAATTACACGTATGTGTTATTCACAAATGAGGAAAATGCACAAACGTATACCCCTATCATTGAACAAACGTTCGCCGATCGGGAGATTCCTGTGCTTCCATGGGAATATGAAGGTCGTAGCGGCTTAATATTGCAGACTCCACCGGAGAACGCCAACATGCAGCCTTTGCAGCCAGATCCGGTTGCCGTGAAGATGCTGCGTGATAAAGGATTTTACATTTTGCCACGGATCTCAGACAGTGTGCCTTATAATCAGGAATCCATGGAACGCCTGCTTACCTTCTTCGAAGAGAATGGGGTAAAGCGCATCTTGTTTGATGGTGATGCTGTGAAAGGGTACAATGATAATGCAGAGATGAAGAGTATCGATATGTTTGCCCAGTTGCTGAACAAGCACCATATTGGACTGGCGGCTATTGAGAATTTGAAGAAACCACAATCCGGTTTTGAGACTCTCTCCTATAAAATTGACTACAATGTAACTCGTCTGTACTCCTTAAGTGACGGGGATGCCAATCTGGATGTAGACACCATTGCTGACCGTTTTGTTTTGGCTACCAAAGACCGCAACATTCGTATGATCTATATGAATGCTTCGCCAAGTCGGAATACGGCCAAAGCCATGATCACCAATCCGATTGATAACCTGATCAACAGTTTGGGTGAGCCTGGTCATGCAATTGAACGTATGGGCAAACATGGCTTCGAATTGGGACAAGCTGAAGCATTCACGGTGAAAGATTCTTCTATTCAGCGTTATGCCAAGCTGGTTGCCCTGATTGGTGCAATCGCAATGATTACGCTTATGGTTTCATATTTTGTGCCACTGCTGACATTGCTGGTATTTGCGCTGGCTCTGGTGGGCAGTGCCGGGTTATTCTTGCTCAAACCGACGTTGCTGGAACAAGGAATTGCCTTGCTGGTCGCAATTAGCGCGCCGACCATCGCGATGGTGCTGGCGGTTCGTACAGTGAACTATCAGCAGCAGCGTCAGCCAGACGCGCCTGCGGGTCGTCGACTGGCACAAACGATATTCTTATATGTAAGAACGTCAATTCTGTCGTTCCTGGCGGTGCCTTTTGTCATCGCATTGCTGAACAGTATTACGTACAGTCTGGTGATCAACCAGTTCCGAGGCGTGAGTTTGTTACACTTTGCACCTATGGCGCTGGTAGCGATTTATATTGTGTTTTACCGTGGTTCGGGTACGTTCTCCATTAAACAAATTAAGGATATTCTTCGTACACCGATTAACGTATTGATGGTTGTATTGGCACTGGTTGCTGCTGTGGTTGGATACTATTATTTGAGCCGTACAGGCAACTCGGGTTCGGTTACACCGTTCGAGATGTTCCTGCGTACTACGCTGGAAGATACATTCGGCGTGCGGCCAAGATTCAAAGAATTTATGCTGGGACACCCGCTGTTTATCGTTGGCGTGTTCGCCGCTTTAAAATATCGTAAAGTCATCTTTGTGCTCATTATTGCAGCAATTGGACAATTGTCCATGGTGGATACGTTCGCGCATATCCATACGCCAGCTGTATTGTCACTCATTCGTGGAGTGATGGGATTGGGACTTGGCTTAATCTTCGGTATCGTTGCTGTGGGTGTGTGGCAAGTAGCGGAAGGATGTTGGAAAAAATGGTCACCACTTCTCAAAAGTTAGTCATCTCAGGATATTACGGATTCCACAACAGTGGAGACGAAGCGGTACTAAAGTCAATTTTGACTGCGCTGGAAGAGGAGAGTCACAGATCGAATGTCACGATTGAGCCGATTGTGCTCTCCGGTGACCCGGAGTCGACCACTTCAATGTACGGTGTACGTTCAGTACATCGGATGAAGTTGAAGGAGGTTCGCGAAGCGATCAAGGAAAGTGATGGTTTAATTAGTGGGGGAGGAAGTCTGCTGCAGGATGCAACTGGACTGAAATCCATCCCTTACTACCTGGGTGTCATCAAACTGGCCCAATGGTTGAAAAAACCAACATTTATCTATGCGCAGGGCATTGGACCTGTGAAACGCAAAATATTCAATCCGATGATTCGTTCGGTCTTCAAAGCCTGTAATTATGTATCTGTGCGTGATGAACAATCTGCTGAATATTTGCGCGGGCTCGGATTGCAGTGGAATCAGATTCATGTGGTTCCTGACCCGGTGATGGGTCTGCCGTTGCCTGAAGCCAAAGCGGAAGAAGTAAGTTCAATCGCGGTTAATGCTCAAGGAGCAAGCGTTCATACCAAACTCCCGGTGATCGGCGTATCCGTACGTTTCTGGGAGTCGGATCGTAAAGAGCTTACAGCCATTGCTGCTGGACTTAAGAAGCTTTGCTCCAAAAAGGCCGTTCACTTGCGCTTTATGCCGTTTCACTTACCGATTGATGAACAGGCTTCAAGGTTTGTCATGGAAATGCTCGGTGATTTGGGGAACAAAGGTAGCGAGGTCAGCATTACCAAGGATCTCACTGATCCCCAACTGATGCTTCAGGAAGTCAGCAATTGTGATGTCGTTATCGGCATGCGTCTGCACAGTCTGATCTATGCAGCTTCACAGTATGTTCCTCCTGTTGGTATCTCGTATGATCCGAAGATTGATCAGTTCATGCTGCGTCTGGATAGTGAAACCGTGGGCAGTACGGATGCGCTGGATGGGGATAAACTGGCGAAGACAGTGGCTAACCTGTTGGATCAGCGTTCACAGTGGCTGAAGGAACATGAAGAAGGCATTACCGAATTGAAGCAGGAAGCCAAAGTGCCTGCTCAGCAAATTATTAAATATTTAGGCCGCAAAGGGTGAAATAAGATGAATCAGACCGGACCAATACCTACCGTTTCAATCTATGGTATTCCTTTTTCCAAACTAACGATGAAAGAAACGGTGGACGTTCTTCGCGAAGCTGTGCTCACGAAGCAGCCGCACCAAGTCATCACAGCCAATCCCATCATGGTCATGGCCGCGCTGGAGAATCCAGCGATGATGAAGGTTATGCAATCTGCAGAAATGATTGTTCCCGATGGAACAGGTGTTGTATGGGCTGCCAATTATTGTGGGGAGCCTGTGGCAGAGCGGGTGCCTGGATTTGATCTTTTACATGAATTGCTGCGTGTTGGAGAAAACTATCGGTGGGGCGTGTATCTGCTCGGTTCCACACCTGAGGTGATTCAAGAAACGGCAGTTCGGTTACAAGAGCAATATCCGGCGATTCGAATTGTAGGTTATCGCGACGGTTATTTTGGTCCGGCTGAGGACGAGCAGGTTGTCGCTTCCATCCGTGAAGCCGCACCTGATCTGCTGTTTGTTGCACGTGGGGCAGACACGCAGGAACCGTGGATTCACAAGTACAAAGATGCGCTTCAAGTTCCCGTTACCATGGGGGTTGGAGGCAGCTTTGATGTGATTTCGGGCAAATCCAAACGTGCACCTAAAGTGTTCCAAAAGTTAAGACTGGAATGGTTTTATCGTCTGCTTCGCGAACCTAGTCGGGCTGGCCGAATGCTTGCGCTTCCGAAATTCGCTGTCAAAGTGATGCGGGACAAAGAAAACGTGACTAAAGTCCGTTAAAATTAGGCTATTACGAGTAAAATGAACGTTTTTGCTAAAAATTGAGGTTGGCATTTCGCCTGTGATCAGCGTATAATTCATTCCGGATTACATGTGTCGTGCTGCTTGAATTAAAACGTTACACTGAGCAACTACGATAGCAAGGCAACCTTCCGATCGCTGTTATCCCCAGATTTCTTTTATTACCCTTTATAAGGGTGAAATCCGGTGATAAAGGCGAACGCTTCGCTTCTTCAGGTTTTCCTTGCTCTCTTCGTTATCGTGTAACAAGTATTCAAAAATGACTAACAAATGATTTTTTATATATAAAAAGAGATCAGGGGATTTATAATTTCTTACAGGTATTATAATTGGGGGTCGAATGTTCAAATGGTAGCGATCTTTATCATTGGATTTATCGTGTCAATGGGACTGGCTCTTGCCCTGACACCACTTGTCAAAAAGTTCGCAGTCAGAATCGGAGCAATGGATACACCGAATGCACGTAAAGTGCACACTCGGATTATGCCACGTCTTGGTGGTCTAGGGATTTTCCTGGCCTTTATCATTACGGTTGCTGCCTTGCTTCCTTTTGTGTCAGCATGGTTTACGACAAGAGATATGAGCTTTGTCAGTGCTTTTCTGATTGGTGGATCGATCATCGTACTGATTGGTGCATTGGATGACCGTTTTGAACTGTCAGCCAAAGTGAAACTGCTCGGACAAATTGTTGCTGCTGCTGTAGTCGTATTCGGATTCAACATCCGTGTAGACTTCGTCAATATTCCTTTTCAAGATGCGTACTCCTCACTGGAAGCTTGGGTGTCCATTCCGCTGACGATTCTCTGGATCGTTGGTGTAACAAATGCGATTAACCTGATTGATGGTCTGGATGGTCTGGCTGCCGGTGTGTCCGGTATTGCCATTGGAACCATTGCTGTGATGTCCTTCCTGATGGGTAATATGATGATTGCCTTGATGTGTCTTGTACTGCTGGGTAGTATTGTTGGTTTCTTGTTCTTCAACTTCCACCCAGCCAAGATCTTCATGGGGGATACGGGATCTCTATTCCTTGGTTTCTCTCTGGCGATGCTGTCCATGCTTGGTTTCAAACAAATTGCTGTCGTGTCCTTCATTACACCGCTGATCATTATCGGTGTGCCGCTCTCGGATACCTTCTTCGCGATCATTCGTCGTGCGGTACAACGGAAACCGATTTTCTCACCGGATAAAGGTCACTTGCATCACTGCTTGCGTGAACTTGGATTCAGTCACCGTCAGACAGTGCTGATCATCTACGGTATTGCCGCATTCTTCGGTGTACTGGCGATTATCCAATCTTCCGCTGCGATGTTCGAAGCCAACTGGGTAACGTTCGTCGTGATCTGTATTATGATGTTCTTCCTCCAGGTTGGAGCAGAAGTCATCGGACTTGTAAGTAAAACCAGAAGGCCGGTCATTAACTTCCTGATGCGCATGCGCGTCAAGTTGAACCCGGAGACCCGTTCAAAATCCTAAATAGAAACGCTCGTTTACTGATCTTATTGAATATTCTTTCAGACCCAAACCTTGCCCCTCGTGGACAAGGTTTTTTGTTTATTTTGCTGTTTTTACTAAATAATTGGAACCTTTCCGCCGATATATAACGGTAACTGACTTAAAAAGAGGAGAGATGATTGCATGCAGCGTACGAAGAAGCCGATGATTTGGCTGATGATGGTGGCACTGGTTGTATCTCTAATACCAGCAGGCCTTGCACCAGTCGCGTCGGCGGCAGGACAGACGAGTTATTTTACTCCGGATAATGCCAAACTTAAGAGCACGGTAGGATTGTTGTTGGAAGGGGAAGATACGAATACCAACAAACTGACTCGTGAGAATGCATACAGAGTGACGAACAGTGAGGAACCCATTTCTGGTACATTTGTGAATGTATCGGGTTCAACCCTTGCAGTTAACGTACAACAACTTAATTTGGATGGCGGGAAATGGGTTGAGAGTACAACTCGTGTAGCTCCCGGCTTTATCACGGCCGATCCGGAAAGTCCAGATAATCGTTTCAATGCTACATTGACTCTATTTCCTGGTATGAATAAAGTTACGTTCACTGGATCTCAGGGACCCAGCGAGCGTTCGGAAACATTTTATATCTTATTCGACCAAGTACCCTATTTGCAGGATGTGCAAATCATGGGTGGTTCATCTAATTTGAACTTGAATGACGGATCGAAAGTCGTAGTGAATGCAAAAGCGGTTACAATTCAAGGTCAAGCGATGAACGCTTCCAAAGTGACGGTATCCATCAACAACGGTGATGCTTTGCCTACATCCCTTCTGGAAGATAAGTCATTCTTTACGCCACAGATGCAACTGAATCCAGGTGAAAATAAGATTAAATTGGTTGCTCAGAATGGACAAGATACACTTACTTTCAACTACTCACTTCTATATTATGATTCGGAAAACCCGGTTGTGGAACTGGATTTGATCGGTGCGGATTCTACGCAAACTTTGTTGGGAACACGTCCTTCTTACACAGGGGATAAGGATAAAGCAAAGGTCAAAGTGAAAGTACTAATCCCTGAAGAGGACGGCAAGTCTTTTCTTCAATCTGCTAAAGTAACGGTCAGACCTATTCTCGCTGAGGGAACGCCACCACCAGCGGTGACAGTTCCAATGCCTACTCAACCTGAGAATGAAACTTATATTCCAAGTACAGCTACCAATACACCTTCCTATTACTTGGCTGAGTTTGAGATTGATCCATTGAAACTAGCAGAGGTCTCAGGCGAAACTATAGAGGCGCAAGAGCACACACTTACAATTCAATACGGCACCAAAACGATCAATAAAACGTTCAGATTCTTGTATCAGCCTGGACAAGTTGCAATCACTGGCTTGCAATATCTTAAGGGGTACAGTGAAGGTGGTACAATTCCGGCAGGACAGGCGCTTAACGGTGCAACGATAGATCAAGATGAGTTTTACATTGCAGTGGAGACAAGTACTGCAGTAACTAATCAAGCAGCAAACGGTGCAAACAAAATTATTGCCCGGTATCTTCCATTAGGTACCAGTTCTATTGATATCAAGTATGTAATGGACGTACCTGTGCCAACGGGTTCCAAACAAAATCCAAAGTATGTTTACAAAATCTCCGGCTTTAAAAATGGTACTCAAACGGTCAGATTTAATTACAGCATTGCTGGTGTAGAGTCAAAATCATATAGGGATGCGACCATTTCATTTGCATCGAAAAATTATATCTATATTGAAAATGTAAATGATGGAGAGACATATGACGTTAATTCAAAGGAACCAAAACCCTTTGAAGTATCAGGACAACTAGTTGGTTTTGGAGATATGTTGAAGAGTGACTTTTTCGTGTTTGATGTATTCGCTAACGGAACTAAATACTACTATTATGCCGACTCAAAATCATCTGATACTGGTTTCAAGTTTGATAACGTGACTGGTAAATTCAGCTTCAGTCTGAACGTCAATGGAGAAAAAGGCCCATTGTTCTTCGGGGAGAATCGGCTTGTCTTTACTGCTACAGGAAAAGATGGAGAGAACCAAACTAGCGAGATCAAAAAGGAAGTTCGCTTCTACATTAATGATAATAACGTATCGACAGTGAAGAACTTCCAACCTGCGCTGGTTAGAGGTAGACAAGATCTCCCGACAACCTACAATTCAGATGATGCAATTATCAAAAATTTGTTTAATCTGGCAGCGGAATTTACACTCAAAGACAATGTGTATACAACAAGTCAAAAAACCTTTGATATCGCTATTCGCGGAGCCGGAGCAGAACGCATCAATTTGAATATGGGGACCAAAACCATCTTCACGTTGAAGGTTCCACAAAATCAGGATAATCAAGCTGCAGTGACTTGGGATACACCCGAATTCTCAACGGAATTCACGAAGAATCCGCCATATGTAGTAGATCGAATTGGCTCTCAGGATGAGTTCGTCGTACGTCTTCGGGATCTCCCGTTGGATACACCTGGAACGTACATCTACACACTAGAGTTAATTAACAAAACAGGTGCCAAAACTTCTCAAAAATTGGAGATTGTAAGAGAGTCAACAGGCTATCGCCTTTTGTCTCCACAACCGACTTCAGGCAATAAAATTGTAGTTAATAAAAACTTCGTTCACATTGATATCGAGGCAGAAGGCGCAACCCGGGTCCTCATAGGGAAAGAACCAGCTGTCCGTCGTACAGACGTGGGTGAAGATCGCTTTATGTTCGATTTCGTAGGACTGAAACAAGATAAGTCCACAGCAATCAAAATCACTGTAGAACGGCCAGGATCAAATCTCACGGATACCATCAATGTGTTCTACACGGGGACCGTAGGAGTTGACGCACAGTACATGGCTCCGAAAGTGGCCACAAAGTATACAGTTTTCAATAAGCAACTGCAATTGAATTTTCCAAAAGGCACAGTGATGCAAAGCACCGATACGAAAGGTATCGCAAGGTATTATCCAGATACCAAACTGCTATTTGGTATTGCTGATCCTGTTCGGGGTGTAGTTGAACGCCGAAATGATTATGGTAATGTGATTGGATTCATCAATACGGGGGAAGAGAGTGGACTTCCAACGTGGCAGATTCAGGATGAATACTACACACGATTTGGTTCCACAGCAGCTTCAACAAACTTCAGCCCGATCTCTGAAGTCTATTGGATCAGCGGAGGTATGGGAGAAACTGGCGACAGAGGAACACAAGATTACAAAATGCCAACCAATGGACTACCACCTTATAGCAGTGAAGCATTATTCGGTGATCCTAACATTCCGTCAGAACGTAAAATTACACCTTCACAACGGGGCACATTAACACTTTCGTATGATTCAAGCGTAGTAGATGATGCGGGTTCAACCATCACTGTATTCCGTTATAACTCCAAGCGGGAGTGGAAGAATATTGGCGGTGAAGTAGATACGAAGGCTCACACGATTACTGTGCCGTTTGATGAATTTGGTTATTACAAAGTTATGAAGCTGAAACGTAGCTATAATGACATCATCAATCATAACTGGGCAAGAAACATTCTGAATGGACTGTATTCAAAAGGATTCATGAATAATCTTCGATTCGAACAGTTCGGTACAGATGATCGCACTACGCGTGGAGAATTCGCCACATTGTTGGTCAAGGGTCTTAATCTACCAATCAATTCAGACAGTAACAATACGTTTACGGATCTGAGACCTGGAACAAGCTCCACGACATGGGATTATGACAGCATAGAAACTGCAGCAAGAGCAGGTATCCTGACAGGTCTTACGAATGGTGTTGTAGGGGCGGATCGACCACTGACACGTGAGCAAGCTGCTGTAATGATTGCTCGTGCACTGCAACTGAAGCTCGCAACAAATGATGCCAAACTTGAGGCGGCGGTAGCCAAAGCGTTTGTCGATTCAGGAAGTGCAGAGAAATATGCTCTACCAGCAATTCAGGCTGTCTCCAAAGCTAAGATCATGGAAGGATCTGATGTTACGGTTGCGGGACAGGCAAAACCTCAGAAGGCATTTAACCCGAAAGGAAACCTGACTCGTGCAGAAGCAGGTAAGATCGCGGTTGAATTGCTCAAGAAGAGTACCAAAGTATTCCCTAAAAACTTGAGTTAATTTATGTGATAGCATGGATGCATTTTAGGAAGGACCTGTCCCTTGCGCTAAAGGGGCAGGTCCTTTTTATGAGTGTTATGTAACTGATAAAGAACACTTTTATAATAGAAGAAATAAGTTTTTTACCAATAACTATTTTTGTAATTTGCTAGAGTTTAAGATACAATAACGGTAAATACACAATGATCTAGAGGGTGAAGTTAGCTAATGAAACCGATTTATTCGAAGGCCCAACTGGGCTACATGAAGGCAAAGACACAGTTCGAGAAGCAGGCAGTCATTCTGGAGAAAAAGTTGGAAGATACACGTAAGACGGAGGAGATCTCTCAGGAAGTGATGGAAGGGCTTGTACAGACTACTGGCTTCCATGATGCGTATAACAATTTGGTTCTGGCTGAGAATGAACTGATTGAATGGTCTCACACGACGATGAAGCATGAGAAAACGTACCGTGAGAACAGACAACCAATCGATGATATGTATCTAAGATTGAACAGTGATCCGCAGATGCGTGCTCAAATTATCGATCTTGCGATGAAAATTCGCTAACCTATATAACCAGAATAGTACGAAAAGCATCCCATTCAGGGATGCTTTTTATTTTGTTCTTTGTGGATTTTGTCGCTTCATAGTATGAAACTCTGGGTATAAATAAACGTTGGCAACATAGAAGAAGCACCTTTTATATTGGAAAGAACAGAGTCGCATCAATGCTTTATATGGGTTTTGAATGGCTATCTTACCCGCACTATACCTATACATAAATAAATTCAAAACTTTTTTTGTGGAATCCGCAACTTTTTGAAATCTGCTGCGTTTAAGATGTAGAGTCAAAAACATTGGGCCTGTTACCAAGAATGACCTCGTGAAGAATCTTGTCTATTTTTTAGAAAAAATTGCTTTACGACTCGGAAGACCCATTGTATAATACGTAGGTAGGATTAGGAAACTACTCTATTTTCGTATGAATCTGCTTTACAACCTAGTTTACAAGTTTCTGTGATATGCTCACAGACATCATTTATATTAACTTGCTCACAACTCTGGAAAGGGGGTGCAACAATATATGAGGAATACGAGCGACCCTATTAAAGAAAATTCAAATGTTATGAACACCCAAGGAGGAGAAAAAAAGGTTATGAAGAAAATTTTATCCGTAGCATTGTCTACAGCAATGGCATTCTCGATGTTTGCATCTGTAGCATTCGGTGACACAGCAGTTTCACCACAACAACAGTTTGATGCATTGAAAGCAAAAGGTATCTTCACTGGTTACCCAGATGGTACTGCAGGTTTGGATAAAGACATGACTCGCGCTGAGTTCGCTAAAGTCATCACTAAATTGCTCGGTCTGAAAGAGATCACTGGAACTCTTTCTTACACTGACAAAAACTACACAGCTAAAAACTGGGCTGTACCTTACATCGAAGCAGTAACTGCTGCGGGTATCATGGAAGGTAAAAACGTTGAGAAGAAAATCTTCGACTTCAACGGTAAAGTAACTGTTTCCGAGATGGCTACCATCTTGACTCGTGCACTTGACCTGGAAATTCCAGCTGAAACTAACAACAGTGCAGCTGATTGGGCTAAAGGTTACGTTCAAGCAGCAATCAACGCTGGTTTGATCGATTCTAAAGCTAACTTCGGTGCTAACGCTTCCCGTGAATTGCTTGTAGGCGCTGCTTACGCAATTGACCAAGCGCAAAGCTTGAAAGTTACTAAATACGAAGTAAGTGAAGGCGGTAAAGTCGTTACTTTCACAATCAGTGACGGCGAAACTGTAAAAGTTACTTTGGAAAAAGCTCTTGAAGCTAACAAAGAAACTGAAGTGAAATTTACTTACAAAGAAAAATCTTTCACTGAAAAAGTTACTTATGTTGTAGAAGCTGCAACTAAAGTACAATCCGCTTCTTCTGTTAACTTGAAAGAAGTTGACGTTGCTTTTGACGGTAAAGTAGACAAAGCTACTGCAACTGACAAAGCTAACTACACTGTAGATTCCAACGCAAAAGGAATCAAATCCATCACTTTGTTGGCTGACGGTAAAACAGCTCGCCTGTTGTTGAACGAATCCAGCAAATTCACGCAAGGAACTACTTACAAAGTAGCTGTTAAAAACGTGAAATCTTCTACAGGTACTGTATTGCCACAAGGAGAAGTTTCCTTTACATCTGCTGACAATGTACTGCCTACAGTAACAGAAGTTAAAGCTCTGGGAACTAAAGTTATCAAAGTAACTTTCTCCGAGCCAGTTGTAGCTCCATCAAGCAGCAACTTCCAATTGGATGACAAAGCTTTTGTTGGATCTGTAACTCCAGGTGCTAACCAACGTGAAGTAATCCTGCGTGATTACACAGGAACAATCTCCGAAGGTGCTCATAAACTGACAACTTCCATGATTGAAGACTTCGCTGGTCTGAAATCTTTGGCAGCAACTACTGATTTCACTGTAGCAGCTGACACTGAAGGTCCTAAAGTGACTGAAATTTCCGCTACTTTGGAAAAAGTAACTGTTACTTTTGATGAAGAAATCGATCCAGCTTCTGTAACTAACGACAGCTTCTACTGGAAGAATGGCGATAGCAAAAAGACTGGTACAGTAACTCAAATTGCTTCCAATGTATATGAAGTTCAATTTACTCAAGCTAACCGTCTGCCAGGATATGAGTCCACTTTGTTCGTAGAAGTGAAAGACTATTCCGGTAACGCTAACGCTGTGAAAGAACACAAAATCAACGCTACAGTTGACTTGGTTCGTCCACAAGTAGTTGAAACAACATTTGGGAACCGTACTAATGAATTGACAGTACGTTTTGACAAAGCTGTAGATGCTGCAGATAAAAAATACTTCACTGTTAAAAAAGGTAACGATGTTATCCCAGTAAGCAGTGTATCAGCATTGGATAATTCCAATAAAGTATTCCAAGTTAAG
Organism: Paenibacillus sp. MDV22-iso6; assembly: GCF_058408365.1. Taxonomy (NCBI): domain Bacteria; kingdom Bacillati; phylum Bacillota; class Bacilli; order Caryophanales; family Paenibacillaceae; genus Paenibacillus; species Paenibacillus sp. MDV22-iso6. Next base: position 551,799 of record NZ_JBZVDZ010000003.1, read on the forward strand.
TTCTTCGGCACACTTGCAACTGGAACTTACAATTTGAAAGTTGCAGATGTTCAAGACATGACAGCTTTGAGAAACACTTTGGTAGAGTACAATGGTACATTTGTAGCTAATGATACTGCTAACCCAGAAATCACTTCTACAGACTACAATGAAGCAGCTCGCAAAGTAACATTGAACTTTGGAAGAGAAATGGATCTTTCCACTCTTAACCTGAAATCTAATTACTATATTAGCTTTGCTAAAGCTGGAAACAACGTTCAAAACATTGCTGTACCAAATGAAACAGCTGTCAATGTAGTGAACGGTGGTAAATCCGTAGTTCTCACGTTGCCTGAGACTATTGATGGAACAAGAGTTACTTTCGGACCAACTGGTTCTGTATCCAGTGTATGGGCTACTGGTTTGAAATCTAAAACAGGTCAAGCGGTTGCTATTTCAGCAAAAGGATTGAACAATGCAACTGATAACCAATTGAAATGGACTAACTCTGTACAAAAAGACGCTAGAACATTTGAATTGACGTTCAATAATGTTGTTGCTAATGCAAGTGCAGGTGACTTCCAAATCAATGGTGTATATCCTACATCTGTTTCAATCGACGAGAAGACAGTAACATTGAAAACTGATAGAGATTTCACTGGAGCTAACATTGTTATCTTCGCTAACAACTCTATCGAAACTTATTCCAACGGTAAACTGAACTTGTCTGGTAATATCTCTATGCCTGTGAACACTGCTGTTGCTCCTAGAGTAGTTAGTGTAACTGGTTCTGCAACTGGAAGTGGTGCTGTACGTCAAGCGGACCAAGAAATTAAAGTAACATTTACTTCTGATGTTACAACTGCACTTACAGGTACTGATGTTAACCAACTTGGTAATGACTTTATTGTAAGAGATCTTTCTTTGACTAATCCTTCTACTAAATCTCTTGCAAACATTACTGATTATAAAGTGACTTTGGACCCTACTAATCCTAGAGTTGCAACTATTACAATTCTTAATGCTAATGCTAAGGAAAATCCAGTGTCTGTAGAAGTTAGCAGCAATGCTAAATACTTGACTGCTGTAGGTGGAACTAACCCTCCTGTAGTTGCTAAGTCTGATGAATACACAGTGGCTCCTCCTTCTAGCAGCGTTAACAACCCAGTAGTTGCTTCTACTGCAGTTAAAGCTCCTAAAGATGCTGTTGCTGCTACTGCTGATAAAGCTGGAATTAAATTGACTGCTATTAATAAAGGGGTTGCTGGTAACTCAATTCCAGCTGTAACTTTGCAAGCTGCTGCTCCTACTGTTACTGATAATACAGTAACAATCACGCCTCCAAATGGAACAGTCGCTAATTATGTAATTGAATATGGTGCAGCAGCTGATGCTGATGCTGTCATTGCCCAAATCAACAAAGAAGCTCTTCCATTTAACGCTTCAAAAGGGACAACAGCTACATTTTCTCCTGCTACTTTCACCATCGCTAATGGTACAGATAAAGTACCTGGCGAATTGAAAATTACATTGGATAAAGTAGTAACACTTGTTGGTAACCAAGTTAAGATCGGAAACGATAATTTAACTGCAGCTACTAGCACTGTCAATGGTGTTACTGTAATTACTGTTGAGATTGGTGATAAAGCTGTTGCCGGTCAACAATTGTCTCTGACTGCTTCTTATGGCGGTAAAGATGTTGTAATTTCCGGTGTTACTATCAGCAACAACACTTACTAATTTTATATTAGAAAAGACTCAGAGAACTTAGTTCTCTGGGTCTTTTACTTTTTACAACAACATCGTAACTTTCTCTCCCTCTCAAACGTTTATACTATAAAGCAACAAGCAACTTATGGGAGGTTTGGAAGTGGATCATAAAAAGGTCATGATGACTTTAATGGCAAGTATGTTGTTGATCAGTTCAAGTGGAGGTATCGCAGCTGCTGCGAATACGTCGACGAGTTCAAATAAAATATCGAAAAACAATGCAACTACCAATACAACGAAGAAAGAACAAACATCCACAGTTACAAAAGTAGTACATACATTGGCCAACGTTCCAGCAGTTAAAGTCACTGCGCGGAGTACCGTGAAATTAACGGATGTGAATCTCTTGTCTCAAGAAGACGGGAATACAGTGACGTATACGCTGACGTATAAAAACAACGACAGCACACCAATGATGATGCTCGATTATTGGAGCAAAGTGAAGACCAAAGGAGGGACAAGCTTTTCTCCGAAACTGATTGCCAAGGATCAGGAGAAAAAGACAGTATCACCTGGTTCTACGGTTGATCTTACTTATGTCATGAAGGTCGGACGTGAAGTGAAGCTAAGCGACCTGAACTTCCTCATCGTAAAATGGGATTTCAGTAAACCTAACTATGAAAGCACATTGGGGAAATTCAACGTTCCTGCTTCCTATAGCATTACAACGCCCGTAGGCAAGACAAAAACGGTTCGTTTGAGTGATTCAGCGGTCAAAGTTAAGGTGTCCGGAATCAAAGTATATCCGGGGGAAGATAAGAAGCAATACGTCAAAGTTGGTGTGAACCTCAATAACATTAGTTATAAGTTGTTGGATAATCCCAATATTAAGTGGATTTTGCGTACACCGAATGGCTCGAACTATCCATTAACCCCGGACAAAGACAGTTCAGGCATCAGCATTCAGGCACAGGCCAATAAAACATTGAGCTTAATGGCCTCTTTACCCACAGCGTTGAAAGTCGAAAAATCCGAATTGCTGCTTGTGGAAGAACAAGGTGAAGAGAAGACAGCCCTGCCTGTGGCGGCATTACAACTGCCAGAAGCTAGTCAATCTAATGTAGATACAGCAGCCAATCAACCCAATATCATTTCGATTGATGGACAACCTGTATCCACTCTTCTGGAATCTGCACGTGTTCGTGGAGAAAATGAAGAATACGATCTAACGATGCAAATGGTCATTAAGAACCAAGGTAAGAAAGAAGTTAAAGTTCCTAAATACGGATTAGAGATCCGGACAGAGGATGGTACTTCCTACCCGATTGAGACTAAGGCACTGGATGATCTGAAGTTGAAACCAGGTGCAACTAAGACGATTAAGCTGATCACTACCATTCAAGGTGATGGGGATACCAGCAAAATTAAACTGTATGCCATGACTCCGATAACGAAAGAAGAAAGTAAGGAAGGAAACACGAATGCTAGCAGCTTTGAGTTCTCCTATCCTGTAGGTATCTATGCTATTCCGGATTCTGTAACTAGTGGAGATGGACTTACTACTGAAACGGTGATCAAGAACAGCAAAGGCACATTCGGAGTGTCTGTCGGCTCTCTCCAACGCCTGCCATGGACAGACAGTGATATTATTGCCGCTAAGGTGACCATTCGTAACGCATCGGCCAAAACGGTTCAATTACCTGAACTGGAAGCTATGTTCACTATTGATTCAGCACGTATCGATGGAGATACGAAGCTGATTCGGGCGCAAGGTGGTAAGTTGCTCGGCCCAGGTATGACAACAGAAGCTTATCTCTTGACCAAAATTCCATCGGAATTGAATATGAGCCGTCTGGAAGTGACTTTACTAGAGAAGGTAAGCGAAGAAGAAACGAATGATTGGATTACCCTCAGTACGTCAGGCTTAATTCAACCACTTTCTTATGTAGGTGCAGGGAAGACCTTTACTCAAGGTACTACCGAAAAAGAAACCGAGCTGGGTGTACGCAGAACCTATGTATATCCGGGATCTTCTTCCGATATTGTCTATACTGAATTCGAAATGACGAACAAATCATTGCGTCAGAGCGGTCTTGCAAAATTAGTAGGATATTATAAAACAGCCGATGGCCAGTATTACAAGGCAACGGCTAAACAGGCTGATCGTGTACCAGGACCGGGTCAGAAGAGTGTCGTGACCTTCTGGGCCAAAGTACCGAAGAGTGTAACGTCAACATCCGATATGCGACTGATCGTGGGTGAAGGTGTGGCTGACAACAAATTTGTATCTGGTGAAGGAGAGGCTACGGCTTATGTCAATGCGATGGCATTTGAAGTACAGCCAAAATCACTACAAGTGCTGCCTTCCCTAAACGATATAGATTTGTATCCATACAAATTCTCTGGCAGCAATATCAGAGCGTATCTCACAGGTGGTACATCGGTACAGATTGAGATGATCTATTCGTTAACCCAGGAAGAAGCAGTAGATAGCGGGGAATACGGACATAAATTGATTCTTTCTCTCACAGATGGATCTGGTAAAGTGTTTGATAAAGAACTCACGCCGGGCACTGATCTGAAAACAGGTATTAATCAGACACTCAACTGGAGCATAGATGACTCTGTCTTCAATAAAATACGCGGGGGTTCATATCGCGTAGTTTTGTATGATGTGTTTGAGGGCCAACGGATTCGTCTTGCAGAACAAGGGTACAGTTACGATGTGTCCAAACTGCCAAAAGAAGAACCGGAGTTACCAGAGTTTCCGGAAGAGGGTTCCGGGAACAACAACAATACAAAATAATAAGTAGATAGATTATCTATACTACTATACTCAGAATGCAGACTTAACCTCGTTTCCGAGAAATCGGGAGCGAGGTTTTGCTTGTCCCCACAGCATTTTTTCTCTATAGTTAAATTTAATAGATTTCCAGAGGAGGAAAATAAATCACATGAAACCTTATATGAAAGTATCCCTGGCTGCGCTGGCGATTGGTGTTGGTGTATGGGTTGGGTCTGTATACAGCAATACGGCAATAGGTGCAGGCACAAGCCAACCGGGAACAGCAGATGATCCGGTTGTAACGAAGAGTTATGTCGACCAGCAAATCCAGCAAGCGTTGGGTGGTAAAATTCCCGCAGGCAATGGTAACACGAATAGTGGAGGCAACAATGCAGGAACTGGCAATACATCGGGTGCGAACAATGGCTCTGCAGGAACAAGTACCACAGATGGAGATACAACACTTCCTCCACTAGTATCCGGTGCTTCGGATGCACTTGAGATCGTTATGGTGAAACCGGGCCAACAGTTGATAGGTGCAACTGGTGCGGAGTTCATCGTACGTAGCGGTAAGGCTGTGATTGTCAGTGAAGGTACGAATGGTGTAGCCGATCTGACGGACGGTGTTGATTTGACGAATGGTCAGGAAGCACCGAATAATCACCTGCTCTCTTTTCCAAAGGATGGTCGAGGCATTACAGTTCTCGATGGCAACAAATACAGTCTGACCGTTATGGTTCGCGGTGGATATTCTTTGAAGTAGTTTGAGCATTGTAACCTGAAATTATTCAAAATTAAGTAATAAGGATTGCTGAGATTACCCAGTTCTAACAAACATTAATACGGCTAGCCAGCCCTGTTCCTGCTCACTCTATAACTGTACACAACCAATAACCGGAGGTGCAGGAATCATGGCTAGAAACAACCGCAAAGTGGTACCCGAAAGTCGTCAGATGCTGGATCAGATGAAGTATGAAATCGCCGCTGAGTTTGGTCTGAATGTGGGATATGGGGGGAGAAGTTTTGCTGGTGCAGATACCGAATTTGGTTCTGAACTGGGTGAGGTAAGTGATCACTCTTATGGTCAGTATAAAGGCTGGGGCCATCTGACTTCCCGTGAGAATGGATCGGTCGGTGGAGAGATTACAAAAAGGCTGATTCGCCAGGCACAGCAGCACTTATAGGGTTTTTTCCTTATCCCAATCCGTTTGACACGTCTTGACAAATACGTTAAGATGGCATTTGAGGTACGCAGCCTTTTCCGCTAGGGAAAGGTTGATTTTTTTTGAGGCCATTACCTGAAAAATCCTTATCTTCGTAACTGCGGACCCTGCGTCCTTATTCCGCCCGGAAAGCTTTCGAGGGTACAGTGAACGAATCAACGTAAATGTTTTGTTCGGGCAATCGCCATACTACTCGTTATGGGAGGTTGAAACTTCAATGTCTATTAAAGGCCGACATCTATTCACATCGGAGTCTGTAACTGAAGGACATCCGGATAAAATTTGCGATCAGATCTCGGATGCCGTATTGGATGCGTTCCTGGCGAATGATCCAAATGCTCGTGTAGCGTGCGAAGTTTCCGTAGCTACAGGCCTTGTGCTTGTCATCGGTGAGATCAGCTCAGCGTCTGAATATGTTGACATTCCGTCCATCGTTCGTAATACGATCAAGGAAATTGGGTACACAAATGCCCAGTTCGGTTTTGATTACAACACTTGTGCAGTGCTCACTTCTCTTAATGAGCAGTCCGCCGATATTGCCCAAGGCGTTAACGCGGCTCTTGAGAACCGTGACCCTGAACAAGTTGCTCGTGAAACAGAGAACATTGGTGCGGGTGACCAAGGTCTGATGTTTGGTTTTGCAACCAATGAAACACCTGAACTCATGCCTTTGCCAATCGCATTATCCCACCGTATCGCTCGCCGTTTGGCTGAAGTGCGTAAAAACGGTACATTGGAATATCTCCGTCCGGATGGTAAAACTCAAGTAACGATTGAATACGACGGTGACAAACCGGTACGTGTTGATACGATCGTCGTGTCTACTCAGCATGCTGAAGAGACCACATTGGAGCAGATACAAAAGGACATCAAAGAACATGTAATTTTGCCTGTCGTTCCAGCTGAATTGCTGGATGAGCAGACTAAATATTTCATCAACCCAACAGGACGTTTCGTTATTGGCGGACCTCAAGGAGATGCAGGCCTGACTGGACGTAAAATCATCGTAGATACCTACGGCGGTTATGCACGTCACGGCGGTGGCGCGTTCTCTGGTAAAGATCCGACAAAAGTAGACCGTTCCGCGGCTTATGCAGCTCGTTATGTTGCTAAAAACCTTATTGCTGCAGGTCTTGCCGATAAAGTGGAAATCCAGCTCGCTTACGCGATTGGTGTAGCCAACCCGGTATCAATTAACGTAGATACATACGGAACAGGCAAAGTCAGCGAAGAGAAATTGGTTGAGCTTGTGCGTAATAACTTCGATCTTCGTCCGGCTGGTATCATCCGTATGCTGGATCTGCGTCGCCCCATTTACAAACAAACGGCTGCTTATGGTCACTTTGGCCGTACAGACTTGGATGTACCTTGGGAGCAAGTGGACAAAGCAGACATTTTGAAAGAGCAAGCAGGTCTGTAAGTTAACGATAGAGTCATTATTAGAAGTCCTTGGTTCGATATGGAATCAGGGGCTTCTTTTTGCATACATACATTTAGTGCGATAGATAAATATTTAAATCCCTTTTATTTCCTTTTATCTAAAAAAAAGAGGTCAGTTAACCGACATACATAATGAGGTCTGTACATCAGACAGGAGCAGAAATACAGATAAGGGGGAAGATCAGTGAATTTGAAGAGAACTGCGAAAAAAGGCATACTCGGACTCTTGATTGTCATGCTGACGGCGCAAGGTTGGCTGACCGGTTGGAGTGGAGTAGAGCAAGGCGCTTACGCGGCTAATGAATTGATTGCTAACGGAATTATAAATACAATTCCTGCTGTGAAGGGGGAGCATATTAATTCGTCAGCGCCATTAGTTATTGAATTTGCTAAACCCGTTCAAAAGGCAGCAGACACCCAGAGTGTTATATCCATTAAACGGGTTAACGATGATTCGTTGGTTTCTTCAGTAGCTGTATCCAGTCCAAATGTAACTGTTGGAACTACGGGGCCGATTGCAGATCCTGCGATTCCACCTACGGAAGATGGAACAACTACTCCTATTGCAGGTGCATATGTAACGATTCAACCAGAAACTCCTCTTCCAGGAGGGACATTTTACGTTCAGATCGATGCGAAAGCATTTGTTTATGCAGATGACAATACTGTATTTTTTGCTGGATTAAACAAAGAGTGGACCTTTAGAACCCCGGGTATAGGTTCTACTTATATTGTGAGTAAGGTTCCTCAAAACGCAGCTAATCAGGTAACGCCATCATCCAGTCTGACAATGACATTTAATCAGCCTGTAGATATTGGCGCAGGTAAACTTCAGATTTTTCAAGGGAACATTTCGGGCTCAGCATTTGAGGAAATCCCTATTACGTCTGGGGCATCACGAATTACAGGGCTGAAAACAAGAAACATCACGATTGACCCTGTTAAAAACTTCAATAGCAATAGTACATATTACATCGTGATGCCTGAAGGATTTTTGCGGGATATGAACGGGAATGATATTAGTGCAATTAGCGGTATGGATTGGGGATTTAATGTGCTGTCTGATCCTACGTCCCTCACGGTGTCCAATCTGTCTCCCGCAAACGGCACTACTAATGTGTCCTTGACAGGAACTTTAACGGTCACGTTCAACAAGGAACTAGACTTGAACTTCACGGGCAAAGCAGTTCTTAAAAAAGCGAATGGGGCGATTGTTGAGTCAACGACGAACATCAACAGCTCCAACAACAGACAGTTGCTTATTACACCAGTAAGCGCATTGGATAGCAATATGAATTATGTTGTGGATATTCCAGCGAATACTTTTCGTGATAAAGCAGGGAATACATTCGCCGGTTTGAGTGGTTCTACTTCATGGGCATTCAAAACATTAAGCAAAGATACAACAGCACCTGTGCTAAAGAACGCGAAAATGCACAGCAATAACACAATTCGCCTAACGTACGATGAATGGTTGTACAGCACTAATTCACTCAGTAGCAGTTATACAGTCACCGTAAATGGAGAGAATCGGAACGTTAGTTCCACCTATATTTCAGGTGACAGTGTATATGTAGTATTGGATACTGGGGTAGCGGTAGGACAGGTCGTGCGGATTGCTTATGCGCCTGGTACAGGCAATCGCCTTACAGATCAGTCTCTGAATGCTGCAGCTGCTTTTGGTGCACGGGATGTGGAAAACAGTTTGGACTCCGTCATGTCCAAGCCGCGAGAAGGTAGTGTATATTACAGTACAATTACGTTGTATTACCCTGAGACGGTATACATTACCTCAATTGATGCAGCGAGACAATTCAGCGTAACTGCCGATCAGTCAGCTGTAGGAATTAATAGCATATCGGTCAATAATAGCTCCGTTGTGACATTGAATCTCAGTCGATCTATTACAGATGGTGAAGTCGTTCGTGTTGCGTACACGCCAGGTTCATGGCCTGTAAAAGATACTCGTGGACAGGCTCTTGCTGGATTCAGTGGCTTCTATGTCCGAAATACGATTGATACCAAACCGCCTGAGTTCAAGAGCGCCGAGGTCAGTGGGAATAAGTTGTGGATGCGTTATAATGAACCGTTGAATACGTCCAACAAACCGCTCAATAGTCAGTATTCTATTTTGGTCGATGGCAAGCCGGTTTTCGTTACGAATTCCGAGATCGATGATGATCTGGTGACGTTGACACTGGCTTCAGCGGTGAAGGATACGCAAAATATATCATTATCGTATGTACCTGGGGCACTGCGGTTAACGGATCTGAATAATAACCCAGCAGGTTATCTCAATCTGACTCCAGTAACGTACACGTATGGTAATGGAAAGATTCTGTCAGCTACGCTACAAGGAGACACGGTTCAGATTAACTTCCGTGATACCATCCAGTCCCAGCCCGCACTAACGGTAACTCAGTTCAGTGTCGTGCTTAGTAATTCATCTACAACGGTAACGTCAGCTTCGGCTTCTGGCTCTGTGGTGACATTGAAGTTAAATACGTCTACTTCATCAGGAGCAACGACAGCTGCTCAGACGGGAACGGTGAGTTATGTACCCGGCGCAGTACCATTACGGGATTCATCGAATGCCACAATAGCTGCATTCGGTCCCCTTACGTTACAACCAACAACTACTAATTCGGGTGGTACTCAGTCGGGAGGACTTCCTTCCTGGTTGACGGCTGTAGATGCATCCAATTTTGGTCAGTCTTTGCTTGTGATGAACAATAATACAGCATCTAGTGTATCTGCTGTATCACATTATAATCGCCAAACTCGTCAGTTCAATGTGGACGCAACTAAACTAACTCAGTCCTTTGAATATGCTTCGACGGCTGGCAAGCTGAATCAGCCGATTGTGTTCGAGATTCCAGATAGTGAATCTTCTGCATATGTTGGATTTCCGTTAAATACACTGACTCAGATTGCCGCAAATTATCGCACGGGTACTCTTGGTGTGAAGTATGGCGATCGCCTCTGGACTGTACCGCTGTCCAATCTGAATCTGGCGGCTATCAGCCGAAGTGTAGGAAATATTGCGGTAACGCCAATCAATACGAGTACGTCGCCAGAAGCTGCTGCTCCGTCCTTATACGTTCAGTTGGAGACGGTACCTGTATCTTCATCTGGAACATTGGAAGGACTCATCGCGGGTGCGGGTGCTCAGAAGCTTGCAAATTATACGGATGTGTACGTGTTTGCCAGTAATGGAACCAGCGATCAGCGGGTAGAGCAAAAAATCATAAGTCAGTTATCCATGCTGTTGCCTGCAGGGACCTCTAAGGTAACATCTGTTTTTACTTTCATTGATCCGGTGACGTTTATGTTATCCAATGTGCCTAGTTCGTTTAAAAATACGCCAGGAGGTGTGGTTGTACAAGGACTACTGAACGGTAATCAATCGGTCATTCCGGTTAATCACATTGTTAGTTATCCGGACACGGCATCACACTGGGCAAGTACAGTAATTAATGAGCTTTCTGCAAAATGGATTATTAATACGCCTAACGGTTCATACTATCGACCGAATGATAATATTTCACGTGCAGAATTCGCTGAGTTGGTTGCCAGAGGTCTGGGGTTAAGCGGAGAACCAACGGCTTCAAGCCGTTTCCGGGATGTTCGTAGTGGCAGTATGACAAGTGCCTATATCGGTGCTGCAGCTGAAGCGGGAATCATTACAGGCAATACCGATGGTACCTTCAAGCCGGATCGTCCAATCACGCGAGAGCAAATGGCGATCATGATGGTTCGTGCGTTGAATTATGGTGGTCAACCAACTGCCTTGAATGCTTCAGCTGCATCAACATTAGCTAAGTTTAAGGATAATAAAAAGATCCAATCCAAGGATTCTGTCGCCAAAGCGGTGCAGGAAGGCATTATCCAGGGAATGACGTCAAAGACATTTGAACCTCAGGGGAATGCATCTCGTGCACAAGCAGCGGTAATGTTGAAACGTGTCTTGGATAAGTTAGGATATCTGTAAAAACGAGATATTAATAGCACTCATTTTATTCAGGAATGGTAAAGGTAACGATATGTAACAAGGTTGGAACATTTCAAGAAAGTTCATTTCTTGAGGTGTTCCTTTTTAATTTAGAAAGAGGAAAATGTTTACATTATTGTAGTTAGAGTGGTACGATAGTAGTGAGAAAATATATATGTGAAATTACACAGTGTTGGCATACAGAACGGATAGGGAGGCAAAAGATACGATGAAAATAAAGAAATCACTGATAGCTATATTAACTATAATGGCCGTAGTAGTAAGTATTTCGGGGGCTGTTTATATCGACGCTGCTAATTCTGCACAGAATGAAGATGGAGAGGAGAGAATTCAGACCTCCTATCCAGTAAATCAGGCAGGACAGACGTATGGAAAATTCGGGGATTTTGGCAATGAGTTTGTAGGTCCGGACTTAGTACTGGCTGAAGCAACTAATGGGGCTATTGGTTATGTTTTGGAGTCTGATTTACAGGGTCCAGATCACAAAACCCCTGAAGAAGCGTTGCAATGGCAGAGCCAGCAGAAGATGAATCGAAGCATACCCGTGTACGAGAAAGATGGAACAACAATTATTGGTGAATTTATCATGTCGAGATCATCAGGGGAATAATAGCATCATATCAAATGGAGTTACATGTAAGAGTCGATTGAGTTCCGGCAATAGTTTCAAGAGTCAAATCTAATCCAAGCAGACTTCTGATGTGCTGAACTAGGCATAGCTGAGGTCTATTTACTCTATACGTTATTCGTATAACATAATCAGAAGATGTCGCATAACCCAATAAATACCTGAATTCAGGCTTGGGGCGTAACTTTTTCCACAAAAAGTAGTCTATTAATAGAAGAGTATACTAGAAATCTCGCTATCTGCTGCCAAGTGGTAGAGATCGTGATATCTAAGATTGATATACAAGATGGGAGAGACGTTTCAAACATGCTGGGGAAACAAGGGAAACGGCTGAACGACGTTAAGGGTAGCAAGGCGAAAAAATGGGCGATTGTGACGCTGGCAGGCGTGATCTGGATTGCACCGGTTCTGGGAGCGGGACAACAGGTGTGGTCGGGAAGTTCATGGCAGTCGGTGGCTGCAGCAGCCTCTACAACAACAAGCAAATTGAGCGAAGAAATTCTGACTTCGGGTGCGAAGTTGATGAAATACAATTATACAACGACACGTTCCGGCTCAAAGGTGAACGTACTGGCAGATGTCATTCAAGTGGATTTGCAAAATCCCTATGTGAAGCTGGATGTCATGACAGGCAAGGGTGGCAATCTGAATAGTAAACAAAGCACGGGTGGCATGGCTAAGGAAAATGGTGCAGTAGCCGCCGTGAACGGCGATTATTTTAATGTATCCGGGGAACTTGCCCCAATTGGTGGACAGGTCTCGGATGGGGTGCTCGTATCTACTCCATCAGAGCTGTCAGGGATGTATGCCCTCACCGTAACCAAAGACGGCAAGCCGATGATTGATGAATATTCATTCGATGGTACCGTGAAGGCAGATGATGGTTCAACGTTTGCTTTGCGTGGGATAAATAAAGAGGACTACACGGTCGAATCGAGCTCGGTGAAGTACAGTCACGCCAATTCGATGTATATTTATACACCGGCTTGGACATCAACGAAGCGGCCGAATGATCCTTCCACAACACCAACTGAGGTACTTGTGCAGAACGGTGTGATCACCCAAATTTCGGATAAAAAGGCGTTAAACATGACGGTGCCGGCGGATGGGTACATTTTGCGTGCGCACGGAACGGCAGCGACATGGATTATGACTCACTTGGCGGTAGGACAGTCGCTGAATGCGGATTACAAGTTAAAAGCCAAAACGACGGGGGAGACCGTTGATCCAAGCAACCTGCAGATGATGATCGGTGGACATACCATTCTGGTGAATGGTGGCAAGGCGGCTACTTTTTCCCGTGATATTGCTGCTTCCGGCATCGGTGGCATTCGTGCGAGAACAGCAGTCGGCTACTCTCAAGATGGTCGTTATGTCTACATTATTGCAGCGGAGAAAAACAGTAACAGCAGCGGTTTGTCGCTGACTGAACTGCAATCCTTCATGACCAGCATTGGTGTATGGAAAGGCATGAATCTGGACGGAGGCGGCTCCACAACAATGGTAACTCGTCCGCTTGGCGAGGAGACAGCAGGGCTTACGTTCAACACGGAGTACGGTACAGAGCAGCGTCAGGTCGTAAACACGCTGGGCGTGTTCTCTACGGCTCCAGAAGGTAAGCTGAAAGGCTTTGCCGTGAGTGGCAGTCAAACGTTGCTGGTAGGGCAAGAGGGCAAGTATACAGCCAAAGGATATGACACTTACTATAACCCGATTGCGACAGGCGATATCAAGATGACATGGAAATCGAGCAACAACGGCATCGTGAGTGTAAGCAATGGAACGATCAAAGGTGTGAAACCAGGTACAGCGACGCTGACTGCAATAAGTAACGGTGCTTCATCTTCCATTAAAGTTACCGTGCTGGGCGGCAGTGAACTGGCTTCACTGACAGCAGGATCTGGCTTGGGATCGCTCCAAGCGGGTACAACGATTTCCATTCCAGTAACGGCGAAGACCAAAGACGGACAAAGTGTGACAGTTCCGGCGGATTCGCTGACATGGGAGTTTATTGGATTCAAAGGTAAAGTGTCTGCAGACCAATTAACAGTATCCTCCGTAAACGCTGGCGCTCAAGTTGGCTATGCGATCGGTCGTTATGACGGCTACAGCACGGTGGTTGTGCTCTCCGCTGCGGCAAGTGAAACGATATGGGAGAACTTCGAGAATGTTAGCTACCCGATCAACTTCACGACCAATGCATCAGGTGTAACTGGATCGGCTTCCGTGACAACGGGAACAGGTGAAAAAGCTGGCTCCAAGGTGTTGCAACTCAGCTATGACATGACGGCAGGAATAGGTAAAATGTATGCTTATGCCCAATTGAATGGTTCCACTGGCAAAGAGGTATCTGCAACTGCGACATCCATGTCAATGGATGTTATGGGAGATAAGAGCCTCAACTGGTTGCGCGCCGAATTTACGGATGCCAGTGGCAAAACGGTATATGCCGATCTCGCAAAGGCAATTGATTGGGATGGGTGGAAAAAGCTCAATGTGGATCTGAATGGGCTGAACATTGCTTATCCGGCGAAGCTGAAACGGGTTTATGTGGTGAATGTGGAAGAAGGTCAGGATGAGCGTGCGAAGACGGGCACGGTTGCTTTTGACAATATTGCTTTCACCATGCCATCCAAATCCAGTGAAGTGGGCTTGCCTACAGGAACTGCTTCATTAGTGCTTGGACAGAAATCCATGACCGTAAACGGAACGAAAAAGGCAATTGATGCTGCGCCAGTACTGAAAAATGGTACAACATATGTCCCAATCAAGCATGTATTGGATGCTTTTGGTGGGCAGGCGAGCTGGGATAGCAAAAATCAACGGATTACCGTTGTACGTGGTGGCAAGCTAATTGATCTGGTTGTAGGCCAGAAAGAATTCATTATCAATGGCAAAAGACAAAGTGCAACAGTAGCACCTTACGTATCTGGTGGTAGGACTTTAGTCCCTCTTAGACTCGTTTCGGAGCAGCTTGGACTGACTGTAAAATGGGAACAGAACACGAAGACCGTTACCATCTCATCGTGATATGGTATGATATATACCGGAAACGATAGAAATGGAGTCGAACAAACGTGGATTTACAAGCCGATGCCATAGACCGCGTCATAAAAAACGCCATACAAGTCATGGAAAACAGTAAATATCAAATGTTTGAGATTATGGACTCGACTCGGAATGAGCTAAAAACGCTGAACGAGGAATTGAAGTCGGTTTTGAAAGAGACGGCGGAAACGATCGAGAAAGTAGATCAATTGGAGCTTAACTATCGCCGCTCTCGGATCCGGCTAACTGAGGTTAGCCGCGACTTCGTCCGTTATTCCGAGCATGATATCAAGCAGGCGTATGAGAAAGCGACGCAGTTACAGCTGGATCTGATGATTTACCGTGAGAAGGAAATGTATCTGAAAGCCCGTCGGGATGATCTGCAGAAGCGTGCCAAAAATGTGGAAGCTTCCGTGGAGCGCGCCGAGACGATCGGTTCCCAGATGGGGGTTGTACTGGAGTATCTGTCGGGTGAGCTGGGTCAAGTGACCCGCATCATTGAATCCGCCAAAAATCGACAAATGATTGGTTTGAAAATAATTTTGGCCCAGGAAGAAGAGCGGAAACGTATTGCCCGTGAGATCCATGACGGACCTGCGCAGATGCTCGCAAATCTAGTACTTAGGACGGAAATTGTAGAAAGAATGCTCATAAAGCAGGATTTTAAGATGGTCCAGGCCGAAATAGTAGATTTGAAAGGCCAGGTTCGTTCGAGTCTTGGAGAAATGAGAAAAGTTATTTTCAATTTGCGTCCTATGGCACTGGATGACCTGGGATTGATTCCAACGCTTCGGAAGTACGTGCAGGATTTTGAAGAAAAAACAAAAATCCGCTCGCTTTTTGAAACGAGAGGCAAGGAACACCGTTTGTCTTCGGCAATGGAGGCTGCGATCTACCGCCTCGTGCAGGAAGGTCTGTCCAATGCTGCAAAGCATGCTTATCCCACTTATGTTGTAGTGGAAATTACATACCAGGCTCAGCTCGTTAAGATTGTCGTGCAGGACAATGGGCTTGGGTTCAAACCGGAGCTTCTTGCGAAGAAGAGCAAGGATCATACCCACTTCGGTCTGATTGGGATGAGAGAGCGGGTTGAACTGTTAGAAGGAAGAATAGAGATCGAATCCGCGGAAAATCAAGGAACCAAAATAGTGATTCATATCCCGACAAACGTGGATAAGGGAAAGGAGTAGCAGGATGGAAAACCGTGATACTGGTAAGGCATCAATTAAAGTTCTTTTGGCTGATGATCATCAGCTGTTCCGTGAAGGTTTGAAACGCATTTTAAATATGGAGGACGACATTGAGGTCATCGGCGAATGCGGCGATGGGATTCAGGTGCTCGAATTCTGTAATCAGGATAAACCGGACATCGTATTAATGGACATCAACATGCCGGTGGAAAACGGGGTTGAAGCGACGGAGAAATTGCGTGAGCTGTTCCCAGATGTCAAAGTGATTATCTTGTCCATTCATGATGATGAGAGTTATGTGTTCGAAACGCTCCGTAAAGGTGCTAACGGATACCTGCTGAAAGACATGGAGGCCGAGTCCCTGATCAATGCGATTCGTTCCGTTCATGAAGGGCATGCATTCATCCACCCTAAAGTAACTGGCAAACTGATCATGCAGTTGCGTCGGATGACGTACCTGAATGAGACAGGGGCAATGAGCGAGGGAGCTTCGAAGGAAGCAGGCGTTAAATTTGTCGCTGGCGACAATAATCCGCTTACTCGTCGTGAGGCTGAAGTTTTGCGTCTGATGGCTGAAGGTAAGAGCAATAAAATGATTGGTGAGTTCCTGTTCATCAGTGAGAAAACAGTAAAAAACCATGTCAGCAGTATTCTGCAAAAGATGGAAGTGGACGATCGTACTCAAGCGGTTATCAACTCGATCAAATATGGTTGGGTTACCCTCTAATATACGATTGTATTTAGATGCAATTTGATGTAGCAAGTATAGGATTCTGTTTACTCGCGCCCATTCCAGAATATTGGACTGGTTAGCGGGTTAATGGACTTTATTACTGCAAATGAGCAAAGTGTGAAGTTAGGAGAACTTATGTGCAAGCTTCGGCATGAATGAGTGAACGACCTGGCCTGTCTTCTTCGTCCTGTGTCGATCAGAATGGGATATGCGCGTACAGGATTTGCAAGTGTAACCCTTCGGGGAATGCAGCATATACTGCTGTATACAGGGATGTTCGCCATGGGTGAGCATGACCTTCCGAGGAGGTGCAGTTGCCATGGTTGCTCATCTGACTATGATTCTGCTCATATACTTCCTGGCGGCAATGGCCGTTCATGCCATGCACCAGCGCCATCTTTCCCGTCCGGACCCCGAAGGCTACGAGCAGATTATGCTCATTCCTTCCAATCAGGAGCAGCGGATTGAAGGTATTGTAAGAGCGCTTTGCCGGGAATTATTTTACCGTGGAAAGAGCTTCACATTGACGGTTGTCGCTGATCGTACGGAAGCCGAAACGGTTCGTATTATTGAGAAGCTTATGCTTAGGCAAGGAATGGAGTTATCCTACTTGTCTGCTGTCCCTACTGATATGGAACAGGGGAATCAGACCGGGAATCGTTCTATTCGCCTTATCGATTTGCGTGAGCCAAAGCAGTAGATGCTTTTTTTTGCAACAGTTGGGCTCATTCATCGTGCAAGCTGCTGAGACAGACTGGCTAAAGCGTGTCATCAGTCAGCATGCACTTTCAATGAAGTATGCCGGCTTGCCAAAATAAGCGTGAATTTCATCATGTTTGAGGTTAAAGATTACAGCTTATGCTGTAGTCTTTTTTTGTCATTGTAGCCAAGCTTGCTGTTAAATTAAATATGGGTTTTTATGCAATCTATGGTTATTGTCCCTGTTGGAGCCTTGTTGGGATCGCAGCACGAACCTTTTTGAAATTAGAACTCTTAAGTTAAAAGTATAGACGAGGCAGATTGGAAAAAGTTTCGCATGATCAAAGAAAGATTATCGCTACTCATTGAATTAGTAAATCGGGCTATCAAGTAGAGACGAGAGCTTTAAAAAGTGTGATGAGGAATGATCGTATACCTGTATTGACCATGGGTTTAATAAATCCTATAATGCACTAAATACTGTATATATGAATTGGAAATGGATTTTTCGGAGGGGGGTATCTTTACATGGAGCTACTGCATAAGACAATCCGTTCGGAGTTTATACGTTATATCAATGAAAACCAGATTCTGATCTATCATTTTGCAGAGAAATCAGGTATTAATTCTGGAACTTTGAGTAGAGTCATTCACGGTTCCCAACCCTTTTCCGTTAAAATTCTGGATATTATCACTGAACATATGGGGCTAGATGAAGGCTTTTTCTACGATCAGTATGTGGATGAGCTTTTCAATGATTCTTCGATGAATTGGAGACGACTTCGTCCGTTTATGATGCGTTGCTCTGAACTTGGGAAAAATGACTGCGTAGAACGGACTGTAGATATGATGATGGAGAATGCTGCCTACATTAAACCACTATTTGAGTTTGCAGAATTATTGAACGATGAAGGTAGAGTGACAACTGCATTAATGATATATCGCAAGGTTTGTGAGGCGGAACGATATCAGCATGCGGAAAGATTGGCCATTTGTCAGTATCGGATTTTTAAATTATCCATTAATGATGATCAACAGAACAACCTGGAATGTGCTGTACAATTTGAACCCTTTGTCGCAAGACTTAATGAGGTCGAACAACTGGATGCGTTGAAGGACCTGACTAATTTATTTCTTTCACTAAGAAGGTGGGACAAGGCGAGCAAAGTTGCAAATGAAATGGGCAGACTCGCACGCATTCAATATGAGATGAAACATAAACGAATTCGAACGGGTAAGAGTTATGATGAGCCAGCTAAACCGTTATTCGGTTACATTCTGTATGCCAACCTTATTCTCGGCTCCATTGCTGAAGAGAAAGATGATTACCAACAAGCGCTGTACCATGTATCCTGTTATGAAAACCATGATTGGATCAAAGAGAATAATACAGCAGCGGAGAAAACGAAAAGCCAATTTCGTGAATGGGCAAAAGCGAATAAATATCTGTATCAGCTTGTGTCGGGAGAAGTTCATATCCTGGATGAATATGTTGAATATCTGGCTACCAAAGAGAACGAGTTATTGCGTGGATTATTCAAAATTATGAAATCAGCACTAACATATAATTTGAACGTTGATCATGTATTGGAGCGATTTGAAGACACGATAATATTCTATACACAAGAACGAGTAACGGTAGGCTCCTATACGGATCAGATTATGGGGGATCGTTTTGTTCATTTTCTGGCTGATGTAGGAGACTATTATTTAAATACAGATCGTACTCATGCTGGGATTCAATATGTTTTAAATAGTTTGGCAATCTCAGCTAATATAAAAAATGAAAGATGCATGCTTCGATGCATATGTGCGTTCGATACCATTCGGCATTTGGCAACGGAAGACGAGCTTCATCAATATACGACATTGCTCAGGGAGGTTCGGAATACAAAATGAAGAAAAAAACAGTGATTCTGACTGTAATCCTTGCGATAGCACTGTTGCTTGGTGTACCCGTGAGTACAACATCAACATCATTTGCAGAAGAGGTAGAACCTACAGCACCAACTCCAATCGTCACAACGACAGATTCACATGGCGAAGGCGGATGGTAAACATTTCAGGGCACAATTTTGTTGTTCAAATACAAACAGAGTTGTGTTTTTTGTATTTTTTGCAGAAACCTATGTTTTTACATAAAAGGTTAAACTATTCATAGAGGTGAGATTTCTATGAGATATTCTGCGAATGATAACGAAGATGACTTGGAACGTGAAAGGAAGAGTTTATATGAACTTGTAGCCGTTTACGGATTACAACATCCTTTAGTGGTTAAGCAATCTGAGATATTGGATGAAATCATAAACCGATATAATAGAATGTTTCTTAGCCGACTTAAACAAAGCGGCACAAACTAGATTCAGAATAAAAAGCATAAGATGTGATTTACATAACCGATGCAAGTTTAGTTTGAAAGTTTAGAGTAATAAAAAGAGATGTTGTTGTTAGTAGAACTTGTGGGAAGGTTCCACAATTGATATAGTGATATTACAAGTAGATATTGAACTGAATGAGATATGGACATGAAGCACATGCTCCGACGAATAGTCGGTCTGCATGTGCTTTTTTGCGTTTTGGGACATGGAGGATGAGGGAGGAGAGCGAAATGAAGGTTGGGTTATATGTGTGCCGATTGAGAGAAGAGTGGAAGATGGTGCTGTCACTGGATATTCGAGTGGATGCAGCGTGGTGGCTTGAGGGGGTGAGCGGTCTTCGGGTGTTGCGATGGTTGCTGTTAGGCAGGGAGTTGCCTTTAAGTCAGGCCTCTTGGATGGTAGAGAATTTTGAGATGGAGCGGGGGATGGATCAGTGGGGAGAGGAGCATTGGCAGGCGTATATGCAGCGCAAACTGGAAAAGTACGAGCGGGCTTCCGGGGACCTGGAGGCGGGCAAAGCGGGGATTACTGCTGAAAGAGGTGCGGAAGTGGGCGGGATGCCAGAGCCGTATCCCGCCGGGGAGTGGGCTCAGCTGGAGCGGGGCGCTGCCCTGCTGGCTGAGCGGCTTCACGGCCGCCAATTGCTGGCGACCGAGGCAGAGGCGCTGCTGGCGGACACGTCGCCGCAGCTTGCCTCGGTTTGGCGCGCGGCTGCGCAGCTCGCGCACCTGCGTGGGCGGCTGAGCATAGCAGCCGCCCTGGAAGGGCCTGCCACGCGGCGGCAACGCCTCGCGTGGCTTGGTCGCGCGCAAAGCGCGCCCCGCTGCCGCCGATGCGGCAGCTTTGCCGGGCAGCGCGTGCCCTGCGCTGCCTGCGGCCTGGCGGCGTGCGCCTACTGCGAGGCTTGCCTCGCGCTGGGGCGCAGCCGTGCCTGTGCGCTGCTGCTGCGTAGCGCAGCGCCAGGGGCCATGCCACACGGTGCATCGCAGCGTGGCACGGCCGTCTCCCCCACCGAGGGCGGACTTGCCCGGTGGGGGCTCAGCCCTGCGCAGAGCGCGGCGGCTGCAGCGGCGCTGGAGTTTTTGGCCCAGCCATCCGCAGGGGATGGGCCGGGGCGGTTTTTGCTGTGGGCCGTGACCGGGGCCGGCAAGACGGAAATGATATTTCCTTTGCTCCAATACATATTGGAGCGCGGTGGACGTGCGCTTGTTGCTACGCCGCGCCGGGATGTCGTGCTAGAGCTTGCCCCTCGTTTGGCGAAGGCGTTCCCCGACATCTCACTCGCTACGCTATACGGAGGCAGCACCGAGCGCTGGAAAGACGCGCAGCTCACACTCGCGACCACGCACCAACTGATGCGTTTTTACCAGGCATTTGATCTGGTCATTATCGATGAGCTCGACGCGTTTCCCTACCATAATGATCCCATGCTCGCTCATGCGGCTGCGTCCTCATGCATGCCTGATGGTCATTTTGTGTACCTGTCCGCTACCCCGCCAGCTAGGCTACAGCGGGAAGCAGCGCAAGGAAAACTCACTCACGCCAAAGTTCCCGTCCGCTTCCACCGCCACCCTTTACCTGTACCGCGTTTACTGAAAATGGCTACCGTCGCTGAATGTATTCGAAAGGGAGAGCTACCCGCCACACTAAAAAAGAGTATTCAAACCTCTTTGCTGCGCGAAGCTCAAGTATTTGTATTTGTGACACGGATCGCTCAGATTGAGGCATTTGTAAATCTCATGCGTCGCATGTTTCCACAAATCCATATCGAAGGAACATCATCTCAAGATCCGGATCGTGCGAGCAAGGTTATTGCTTTTCGTGAACGGACTATACGTCTGCTTGTGACCACCACTATCTTGGAGCGGGGCGTCACCATTCCGCGCAGCGATGTATTTATTTTGGATGCGGACAATGGCCTCTTTGACGAAGCTTCTCTGGTACAGATGGCGGGTAGAGCGGGTCGATCTATGGATGATCCGGCAGGAAGGGTCGTCTTTGCATCATCCCGTCGTACGCGTTCCCAGATGAAAGCGGTGGCCCAGATCCAAAAGATGAACACCATCGCAAAACGCAAAGGCTACCTTCACCCGCCAACACATCAATAGATACTGAGGGAGGTTACAATCGGATGTCGAACTGGCTAAGCAGCATCACTGACTACGTGCACCAACTCACCGATCGCCTGCATGGATTACTCGCGCCACCCGGAGCGACTTGTCTAACTTGTGGTACCCGAGCAATATTGTCTCCGACCTACCCCGGTATATGTCTGCGTTGTGTGCAGCAAATTCCATGGATTCGTTCCATCCGCTGTCTGCGTTGTGGTCGAGGGATTGGCTGCCCGGACTGCGTCCGCCCACACATGCAAAACCGTTCTTTCATATGCAACCGCAGCGCCGTCCAGTATAACGCTCTAATGAAGGAATGGATTGGGATGTACAAATTCAGAGGCCACGAGCGCTACGCGCCACTGTTAACTGCTCTTATGATTCAAGCATTTCAAGCAATGAAAGAAGAACTCAACCCTGTTTTGGCAAAAGAAACCCTGGCCCCCTTGGCTTATCCCGCCACACCTGCTCAATACCAGGTGGCTGCCAATTCACATCCACCTGGCTCGAGCGCGTCAACAAACGAACTCGTTCACCGACCTAACGGGCGCGTAACAACGCCCGCGCCCGTTCACTTACCTACCGCGTTAGCGCCTGTGCATATACAAGCGCAACACAACAACCACAGCTCAGACGAGTACTACACGTACGCTCATCCCGGAGCAGCGACGCGCAACCGCCAGTCGCTGCTCCAAAACAATAAGCCGCGATGGCGGCCAGACGCGGTGACCTATGTCCCCGTCAGCAACGAACGCCTTGCTGAGCGCGGCTTCAACCAGGCCGAGCGGCTCGCAGCAGGACTTGCCGCAGCCGTCCGCCTACCTGTAGTTGATCTGCTGCAGCGTCGGATCAACACCACCAAACAAAGCTTCAAAACACGCGGCGAGCGTATTCAGACCATGCAAGATGCATTTGCAATGCAGCCGGATGGACTGGAGTTGATATATGACCTCTATCAAGCCAACTCTCAATTCGCGCAAAAGGAGATGCATTCACAGCCAGCTAATTCATCTACGATTGGACAAGGAGCCTCTTCGAATTTCAGACCAACAAAACAAGGTTGGGAAATTGGTCCCTTACGCTTGCTGATGCTTGATGATATTTACACAACCGGTAGCACCTTGGATGCTTGCGGACAGGTGATCCTGAACGCTGGATATTCTATTAACCTTCCAATCGAAATTTACACGCTGACTTTGGCCAGATCCTGACCGGAATATGAATATTACTTAATAAATGGCTATCATACTCAAATTATATGATGATAATAATTAATATCTTTTATATAGAAAAGAGAAAGTGCGTTCTTGTATGTACAGCGTCATCACTATTATGGATTTTCATATACATGTATATGATTTGTATATTGGTTGTTTAACGAAATTATGAATATATATTAAATAAGAATATTTTTACATGTAAAAAAGAGGGATTTATTCTACCTTGTAGAATAGATAGTTCTGCCGTTCACCATGGGTGACAGCACAGGGAGTGGCACAACATATCTTTTGAAGGAGAGAACAACGGTGGGTGCAGGAAAAAGAAAAAATAGGTTTTACTTATGGACCGTCCGTTTACTGGTGCTGATGCTGGTATTCGGGCAGTTTGACGTGTACGGGGGAAATCGGGCAAATGCCGCAACGAATAACGGAGTCGTCTCATCGAGTAATGACTTTCAGTATGTGATGACGAACAACAACGGTAAATTACAGGTGAATCAGAAGGATGTTGATCTTAGTTGGGTTAGATCCTACAATATTTCAACAACAGGTTACTCTTTTACAAGAAGGCAGTCCATCTTGGGATTTACCAGTGATATTACGAATATAAGTTTCGGCTCGTATACATCCAAGTATACTGGACAGATCGACAATGCATTTCTTATTGATCTAAGTAAGGTTCGTGATTACTTCACTGAGATGACGTATAGACAATCCGGCATGGAAGTGGGGCAATGGACAATCTCAAACTATAATGTTCTGGGTCAGCTTACACCGGTTGATGTATACAATTATGATGTTAGGCAGTTAAGTTTGATCGTTAATGCGGATACGGGAGAGGTAGTGGACTTTTATTCTGAACTGAACCCATATTATACACGCAAAGCAGAGCCGGCCTCTTTTACCAAACAGCTGGTAGACCCGGTGACGATTAGCAACATCCCTTCTATTCCGGCTGGGATCACAGGAAAACAAAGTGAAAATACGGTTAACTTGAGCTGGCAGCATGCACAGCAGGCCGTACAATATGAAATTGAGGAGAATGGGGTCGTTAAAGGGCCTTACTATGGGACAACCTTTGGCAGCAATTCATTATTGCCTGATACGTTGTATTCCTATAGAGTACGTGCTCTAAATTCAATAGGTACAAGTGATTGGAGCCCTATGTATGAGATCAAAACTTTGCTCCAACAACCGGTGGTTTCGGCAAGCTCCCAGGAAGGTAAAAATATTATCCAATGGAATGCGGTTGATGAGGCTGATCGTTATCAATTAAAGATTGATGATGAAACGCCTATCGAGCTTGGCAATGTGACATCTTATGAGCATGAGGGTCTCGCAGCAAATTCAAGTCATACGTACACGCTAAAAGCTCTGTCCTCCAACAATGAGAGCGACTGGAGTAAAACAATAACGCAACTGGTCGTTCCGGACTCCGTCAGTGGTTTGAAAGTAACAGAAGCAACATTTAATAAAGTTGCACTATCCTGGACCGCTGTAAAAGGTGCAACGGGTTACGATTTGGAGATTGACGGTAATATCGTGGCTGTGACTGGTACCACATATAGCAAAACAGGACTCATTCCTAATACAGAACATACTTTCCGCTTAAGACCAAAAAATACAGGCGGGGCAGGCAGTTGGTCTGATCTTTTAACCGTGTCAACTCAATTGAGCACACCTGTATTAAAATCAAGTCCTTCACAGGAAGAAATTATTCTCGTTTGGCCTTCTATTGAGGGTGCTACTTCATATGAAGTTGAAGCCGATGGAGTAATTGCAGGTATTGTTGTAGATCCGACATTTACGCATATCGGACTCACACCAGGTACAGCTCATAAATACCGTGTGCGTGCTTTGACAGATACCAATACAAGTGCGTGGACAGCCGTACTGAGTCAAAATACGCTACCAGGTTCTGTTGCAGGACTAACAGTGAACTCTGTAACCAATGCGGCTATAGCGTTAAAATGGACAACTGTAACTGGAGCCACTGGATACGATCTTGAAATCGACGGTACGGTTGTCTCTGTCACCGGCGTTGCCTACACGAAGAGTGGTCTTGCAGCCAACAAAGATCACACCTTCCGCATCCGGTCGAAGAATGCTGCCGGTGTAGGAGCATGGAGTGATTTGATTAGCGGAACCACATTATTAAATACACCAGTTTTGAAAGCCGCATCGGAAGAAACGGCTATTAATCTGACATGGGCAGAAATCGCTGACGCTACGAAATATGAAGTAGAAGCCGATGGCGTGGTCGTGGGGACAGTGAGCGAACCTTCATACACGCACAGCAGTCTGCTCGCAGGGACAGCACATAAATATCGCGTACGGGCTTTGACCGACACCAACACAAGTGCATGGACAGCCATTTTGACGCAAAGCACATTGCCGACCTCTGTTACTGGGCTGACTATTAACACCGTAACGAATGCAGCAATAGCATTGAAATGGAATGCAGTAACCGGAGCAACGGGGTATGACCTGGAGATTGATGGCGCCGTAGTATCCACTACCGCCACTGCCTACAACAAGAGTGGTCTTACAGCAAATACAGACCACACCTTCCGTATTCGTTCCAAGAATGCCGCAGGCGTAGGAACATGGAGTGATTTGATTAGCGGAACCACGCAATTGAACACTCCTGTATTGAAAGCGACGTCCGAAGAAACGGCTATCAACCTGACGTGGGCAGAAATCGCCGACGCTATGAAATATGAAGTGGAAGCTGATGGCGTGGTAGTGGCGACAGTGAACGAACCTTCGTACACACATAGCGGCTTGCTCGCAGGAACAGCACATAAATATCGTGTACGTGCTTTGACGGATACCAATGTGAGTGCATGGACAGGCATTTTGACGCAAAGTACAATCCCAGCTTCCGTCAGTGGACTGACTATTAGCTCGGTAACGAATGCAGCAATAGCTTTAAAATGGAATACAGTAACTGGAGCGACAGGTTACGATTTGGAGATCGACGGAACAGTTGTCGCTGTTACTGGTGTTGCCTACACGAAGAGTGGTCTTGCAGCCAACACAGATCACACTTTCCGCATTCGCTCGAAGAATGCTGCAGGTGTAGGAACATGGAGTGATTTGATTAGCGGAGCTACGCAATTGAACACTCCTGTATTGAAAGCCACATCGGAAGAAACAGCTATTAACCTGACATGGGCAGAAATCACCGACGCTATGAAATATGAGGTGGAAGCTGATGGCGTTGTAGTAGCAACAGTGAACAACTCTTCATACACGCACATCAGCTTGCTGGCAGGAACAGCACATAAATATCGCGTACGTGCTCTGACCGATACCAATACAAGTGCGTGGACAGCCATTTTGACGCAAAGCACAATCCCGGCATCCGTGAGCGGATTGATTATTACCTCGGTAACAAATACAGCAATAGCTTTAAAATGGAATGCAGTAACTGGAGCAACGGGTTATGATCTGGAAATTGATGGTGTATTAGTATCCACTACAGCTGCTGGCTACACGAAGAGTGGTCTCGCAGCCAATACAGATCACACCTTCCGTATCCGCTCCAAGAATGCCGCAGGAGTAGGAACATGGAGTGATGTGATCAGCGGAACGACGCAATTGAACATCCCAGTGTTGAAAGCGACATCGGAAGAAACAGCTATTAACCTGACGTGGGCAGAAATCGCCGACGCTACGAAATATGAGGTAGAGGCCGATGGCGTGGTCGTGGGGATCGTGAACGAACCATCGTATACGCACAGCAGCTTGCTCGCAGGAACAGCGCATAAATATCGCGTACGTGCTCTGACCGATACCAACACAAGTGCGTGGACAGCCATTTTGACACAAAGTACAATTCCAGCATCCGTGAGCGGATTGACTATTAGCTCGGTAACGAATGCAGCAATAGCTTTGAAATGGAACGCAGTAACCGGAGCAACTGGTTACGATCTGGAGATCGACGGAACAGTTGTTGCTGTCACCGGAGTTGCCTACACGAAAAGTGGTCTTGCAGCCAATACAGATCACACTTTCCGCATACGCTCGAAGAATGCTGCAGGTGTAGGAACATGGAGTGATTTGATTAGCGGAACTACGCAATTGAACATTCCTGTATTGAAAGCGACATCGGAAGAAACGGCTATTAATCTGACATGGGCAGAAATCGCCGACGCTACCAAATATGAAGTAGAAGCTGATGGAGCAGTAGTAGCAACAGTGATCGAACCATCGTACACGCACAGCAGCTTGCTTGCAGGAACAGCACATAAATATCGCGTACGTGCTCTGACCGACACCAACACAAGTGCGTGGACAGCCATTTTGACGCAAAGCACGTTGCCTGCTTCCGTTAGTGGATTGACTATTAGCTCGGTAACGAATGTGGCGATTGCACTAAAATGGAACGCAGTAACTGGAGCTACCGGATATGATCTGGAGATTGATGGCACCGTAGTATCCACCACTGCTGCTGCCTACACGAAGAGTGGTCTTACAGCCAACACAGATCACACCTTCCGCATCCGTTCCAAGAATGCCGCGGGAGTAGGAGCATGGGGTGATTTAATCACCGGAACCACGCAATTGAATACCCCAGTGTTGAAAGCGACATCGGAAGAAACGGCTATTAATCTGACATGGGCAGAAATCGCCGACGCTACCAAATATGAAGTAGAAGCTGATGGCGTGGTCGTGGGGGCAGTGAACAACCCTTCATATACGCATAGCAGTCTGTTCGCAGGAACAGCACATAAATATCGTGTACGTGCGCTGACCGACACCAATACAAGTGCGTGGACAGCCATTTTGACGCAAAGCACATTGCCTGCTTCCGTTACTGGATTCACTATAAACTCCGTCACGAATGTGGCAATAGCTTTGAAATGGAACGCAGTAACTGGAGCAACTGGTTACGATCTTGAGATTGATGGCGGCGTAGTGTCGACAACTGCTGCTGCATACACGAAGAGTGGTCTTACAGCCAACACAGATCACACCTTCCGCATCCGGTCGAAGAATGCCGCTGGCGTAGGAACATGGAGTGATTTGATTAAAGGAACAACACAATTGAGCACCCCAGTATTGAAAGGGGCCCCAGACAGTACGGGTATTGTATTAACATGGGATGCAGTCATTGGTGCCTCTTCGTATGAAATTGAAGCAGATGGTCAAATCGTAGCGACAATAAATGATATAACCTTTATTCATTCTGATTTGCTTCCATCAAGCCTTCATAAATATCGCATTCGTGCACTGAATGATCAAAATATGAGTGCATGGACTTCTGTACTAAGCATCAAAACATTGAATTAAGGATCTAGATCAGGGGTATAGGTTGCGCATACATGCACCCTATACCCCTTTTTTATTCGCAAAGAGGCTATGGACTTGAAGTGAGAAAATAAGGTAATGTATAGTTATTATCCATTTCGGAATAGGAAGTTTGAGAGGGGCGTTTTAGCGATGAATCTGGGTAATTGTCCGCGTTGTGGCAAATTATATGCGTTGAATTTTCGGGATGTATGCTCGAACTGTATCAAGGAAATTGAACTGGAATACCAGACTTGTGTGGATTATCTACGCGAAAACAAGGGCACTAACATACAGGAACTGTCTGATGCAACAGACGTTTCAATTAAAAATATTACCAAGTTCATTCGTGAGGGACGGATTTCCATCGAAAACGCCCCCAATATGATGTATCCTTGTGAAGTGTGCGGAACCCTGATCCGTGATGGCCATATGTGCGACTCTTGCCGGAATCGTTTGACGAAAGATTTGGCTGGAGCGGCTCGAGAAGTAGGTCAGAAGGATAACGGCAGCATAGGCGGACGAACCTATAATGCTGTCGACAAACTACGGGATCTATAGGAACGAGGGCTTAAATACAAGTTTTGCTATAACAAATGTTTTGGAACGTACCGATAAACTTATTAAAGATTATCGGTTTTTTTTATTATCCTAATCGTTCGACAATATAAAGATAATGTGAAAAATCTTAAGGTGGAAGGAAGTGCAATTCGTATGAAAATCAATGAACCGAGTAGAATTGGTGCAATCAATTCATATCAGAGGAACGTTGAATCCAATCAGCAGGCTGATGCCAAAAAGAGCCGCCGTAAGGACGAGGTATCCATTTCTCCGGAGGCGATGAAGATGCTTGAGGAACAAGGTCGTACACAGGATGCAGGACGATTACAACGGATACAGGAACTGAAAGAACAGGTAAGTTCGGGAACTTACCAGGTAGACAGCAGTAAACTTGCTGACAAGTTACTGCCGTACTTTAAGTCTACCGGGGAACAATAGGAGGCAACCATGGCGTTAGCTCAACTTTTTAATGTTCTAGATCAACTTGATGCTGCTCATCAGACCATGTTGCATTGGGGAAAATCCAAAAGAACTGCAATAATGAATAATCAAGTCAGTGAGCTGATTCAAATCAATAATCAGGAATCAAGGGTCCTTAAGGAGATACTTCGCCTAGAAGAAGAGCGAGTTAATTGCTGTCACTTGTTTTTACAAGAGAAAGGGATTAAATCCGCTCTGAACTTAAACCTTACAGAATTATCACGTTTGGTATTTGATCCGAAGGATAAGGAAATCTTGCTTGGGAAGCAACAGCAGTTGGCTAATTCATTATCAGAGCTTAAGGCATTAAATGATATGAACCAAACCCTTGTTGAGCAATCACTTCAATTTTTGGATTATTCTATGAATCTGTTTAGTGGAGTTCCTGATCAAGAAGTAACTTACCAACCTCCTGCTGGAAAACAAGTCGGAGGAAGTCGCATAGGAATGTTTGATACTCGCGCGTAGAGCGCATAAGGGGGAAGTATATTTCGATGGTATCTACATTTCACTCCATTGAAACGGCGAAGAGGAGTTTGTTTACTCATACAACTGCCTTAAGTACGACTGGACATAACATCGCAAACGCAAACACGCCGGGATACTCTAGACAACGTGTTAATATGAATGCTTCTATATCAATAGATGCACTGGGAATGAATCGTTCTATGGCCCCGGGACAACTCGGTACAGGGGTGGAGTTCAATTCAATCACTAGAATAAGAGAAGCGTTTTTAGATACTCAATATAGAGGAGAAGCAAATGCCTCTGGTAGTTGGAATATCCAATCTGATTCTCTTAGTAAACTTGAGGGCATATTTAATGAACCATCAGACACAGGCATTCGAACAGTAATGGATCAATTTTGGAAATCGTGGTCGGAGCTAAGCAAAGATCCTGAAAATGAGACAACACGTAAAATTGTGAAGGAAACGGCAGTAGCCATGACCGATGCTTTCAACTATATGAGTCGCCAATTAGATAGCCTCAGTCAGGATTTAACAACGAACGTTGGAGTAAAAGCGAACGAGGTTCAGAACTATCTCACATCTATTGCTGATTTAAATGATTCTATTAGAAAGCTGGAGTCCTTGGGTGATAACGCGAATGATTTGAGAGATCAAAGGGACCTGTTTACTGACAAATTGTCACAAATTGTGAATATTACTGTTCAAGAAACTGACCAAGGGTACACGATTTCCATGGGGGCCCAACAATTAGTCAATGGAACAGCAGTTACGCAGGTAGACAGTGCCTTCTTAGAGAATGCATACAATGCAGGCGGAATTACTGGCGGTGAAGTCTATGGTATGTTGTATTCACGCGATGTATATGTTGCGGATTATCAGCAACAACTTAACAATATGGCTAACACGCTTGCTAATGGTGATGTACAGGTTACCCTTCCTAAAGGTTCCGTTCTTCCCCCAGGAGTGACTGTAGCTGGAGTAACCGGTAGAAACGTTACCGAAGACACCGTTGTTACAGTTAAAGGACTTAATGGCCTACATCAATTGGGATATACTTTGGATGGGACTACAAAGGGTGGTTTGCCGTTTTTTGAAGCTCAAGGTGGAGGGGCAATCACAGCAGGTAATATTCGTTTAAATGCGCAAATTGAGGAGAATCCGAAATTGATTGCTTCTTCAATGCGTACAGTAGGTACAGAACCTAATGAACAGGTTGTGGCTGGTAGTAACTCACTTGCGCTTTTAATTTCAAATTTAAAAGATCTTAAATTCCAATCACCTGGGGGAACTCAAACAGGAACAATTGATTCTTTGTATAGTTCTCTGGTGGGTCAGTTAGGTGTGCAAGGTCAAGAGGCATCGCGTCAGACAGAGAACGCATCACTTTTGTTACAACAGGTAGACAGCAGACGCCAATCGGTAAGTGGTGTATCCCTGGATGAAGAAATGTCCGATATGATTAAATTCCAACATGCCTATAATGCATCTGCACGTTTTATGACCACATTTGATGAAATGCTCGACAAATTAATTAATTCAACTGGCGTAGTTGGCCGCTAATATATGAAGAAAGGGGTAGTGAGTCGTGCTTAGAGTAACCTCAAATATGATCAGTTCCCAACTCATGCATAACTTGAACCGTAATACGGTACGTATGAGTGAGACGCAAAATCAATTGGCTACAGGACGCAAACTGAACAAGCCCTCCGATGACCCTGTAGGTATTACGTATTCTCTCCGGTACCGTACTGAATTATCAGCTAATGATCAATACTCTCGAAATGTGAATGATACTTTATCCTGGTTGGATCACAGTGACCAGATGTTAGATCAGACAGGTAATATTATTCACAGACTCAAGGAGTTAAACGTACAAGCCGCCAGTTCTACTAATCCTCAATCTGCACTAGATAGTATAAAAACAGAAGTCATGCAATTAAAAGAGCAGTTAATCGATATCGGAAACAGCAAATTGAATGGCAAATATGTCTTCAATGGTCAATCTTATACGCAAAAACCTTACGACTTCGTTAAGGATGCTAATGGTAATTCGATAACGACAGATGTTCTACCTACAGATAATAACAACATTATTTATTCGGTTGGGGAAAGTGTACAAATGGGCATTAACGTTACGGGATCTGCTATTTTTGGCTCAACAGGTGATACATCCGAGGATGATCAATTGTTCACAACAATCGATCGTTTAACGGAAGCACTTACGAATGGGGACTTCGAAGCAATCGGCGCTCAATTGGACAAGTTCGACAGTCGATTGGAGAAAATCACAACGATTCGAGCTGAACTTGGTGCCAAAACCAACCGGGTAGAACTGATGCAAAGTCGTCTCCAAGACTTGGGTATCAATCTGACAGATCTGCAGGCCAAGACGGAAGATGCTGACTATGCAGAATTAATTATGAATTCTTCAATCCAAGAGAACATATATAATGCGACTCTGTCAGCCGGTGCTAAAATCATTACGCCTTCACTTGCCGATTTCTTAAGATAGGAGGTGCATCTTGAGTATACCTCAGATACAAATCCATCAGCAGCCATCTATTTTAAGTATTGTAGCTGAACTAGGAAGCTATTCGATTGAACAGCCGCGTGCGGAACAGACAATCCGTTCCACCCCTGCGCAGCTGAATATTCAGAAGCCTGTTTCGACGCTTGAAGTGAATCAAGAAAGCGCCTGGAAGGCATATAATGGTGGGGCTACACTTGAGATGAATCAGCGGATCTATTCTCAATTGTCATCGATCTTTCTGCAGGGAATCGCTAGACGAATGCAGGAAGGACATCAAATGGCATCCATTCATATTCCGGGAAACACCATTTCCAACATCAAAGGGAAGTCTTGGGATAAGGATGGTTTTGTAGAATTTCGGGGTCCGGCTTCTTTTGATAATGTAGATATTCGCTTTGATCTTCAGAAAGCAGAATATCAATATGTAGAGGGCTCGTTAGAGATAGACGTTCAGGTGAGGCGTCCTGAAGTTGAATATACCCGAGGCAGATTGGACATCGCAGTACAACAATACGCTAAGGTAGAGATTACACCACCGAGTTTTGAGCAGTGGATGGGTTAGGGTTGGAATATATTGAAGCTGTAGAGGTATAATGAATGCCATCTATAGCTTTTTTTCATTTAATAAGAGAGTGGGGGATGATGATGGTCGTAGAGACTACTTCATCGGTTACAGAGGATTTTTCGGAGAATCTGATTTTTCATTTTACTAAAGGCATTCCCGGGTTTGATCAAGTTAAGGATTTTGCATTTATTCCTTTTCCGGAAGGGCCATTTGCTTATTTACAGTCCGTTGAACACGAAGATATATCGTTGGTTATAGCAGACCCGTTCGTATTTTATCCGAATTATCAATTTGAGCTGGCAGATCATGTTGTGGAAGAGTTGTCTTTGCAATCCAATTTACTTGTGCGTTGTGTGGTAACGATGAACAAGGATGTGGGCAAGTCAACGTTAAACTTGTTAGCGCCTATCGTACTTAATCTGGAAATGCGATCAGGTAGGCAAGTTATACTTCAGCAATCCCCATATCAAACCCGACATCCGTTATGGAGAGAAGCAGAAGAACAGCGGAGTATGGCTGATAAGGATGGTGAATAGTATGCTAGTCCTGTCCCGAAAGAAAGGCGAATCCATAATCATTCAGG
Organism: Paenibacillus sp. MDV22-iso6; assembly: GCF_058408365.1. Taxonomy (NCBI): domain Bacteria; kingdom Bacillati; phylum Bacillota; class Bacilli; order Caryophanales; family Paenibacillaceae; genus Paenibacillus; species Paenibacillus sp. MDV22-iso6. Next base: position 585,439 of record NZ_JBZVDZ010000003.1, read on the forward strand.
ATGAGATTGAAATAACTGTCTTAAGTGTTGAAGGAGATAACATTCGAATTGGAATTAAAGCACCCAAGGATATCGAGATATTCCGTAAGGAAGTGTATCTGGCTATTGAAGAAGCGAATCGTGAATCGGCAGCTCAACAAGTGGATCAGATTGAAACATTGATGAGACATTACAGAGAGCCAAAATAAATTTTCTAAAAAACTATATTTACTATAAAGTCAGAGTCATATTCGGTCGATATATATATTAGACGCTAGTTCGGAGGGGCGGCCGACCTTAACGAATCAAGCTAACCACATGGATGTGGACATTTATTAATTTCAAGGAGGAAATTCTAATGATTATCAACCACAATATCGCGGCTTTGAACACGCACCGTCAACTGGGTGCAAACACAGGTGCTTCTTCTAAAAACTTGGAAAAATTGTCTTCCGGTCTTCGTATCAACCGTGCAGGGGATGATGCTGCTGGTCTGGCAATCTCCGAAAAAATGCGTGGTCAAATCCGTGGTTTGGATATGGCTCAAAAGAACGCTCAAGACGGTATCTCCCTGATTCAAACAGCTGAAGGTGCATTGACTGAAACTCACAGCATCCTGCAACGTATGCGTGAATTGGCTGTTCAAGCTTCTTCCGATACTAACGAAGGTGTTGACCGTCAAAAACTTCAATCCGAAGTTGACGAATTGTCCAAAGAAATCAAACGTATCTCTACAGATACTGAGTTCAATAACCAAAAAGTATTGGATGGTTCTTTCGCAGATAAAACTTTCCACATTGGTGCTAACTCTGGCCAAAGTATTAAGCTGACAGTTAATAATATGAGTAATGATTCATTAGCAGTAAATGGTGTTACGAGTAAAGAAACAACATCAGATGAATTAGGTGTAGTATTCACAAGTTATGAGGGTGCAGCTGTTGAAGTTAAGACAACAGGATTATTGACAGGTACTACAAAAGATGATTTCGTTAAAGAAACTACTGCTAAATTTAATGCTGCTGGCGAACTTGAGCTTACTTTGAGACAAGGTCCTGGTACTGGAACTGCTGCTGGTGATATTTTAGCTACCCGTGATGAAATTGCATCAGCAATTCAAAAAGCATTTTCTTCAGCAGGTAAGGACATCACGGTGAAATCCGATGGAAAGAATACAGATATCGCTGTTGCTGATGTAACAGTAGATTTATCAGATCTTAAAGTTGATGATACTAAAGGTATCCGTATTTCTACTCAAGGAAATGCTGACAAAGCAATTACTACAATTAACAATGCTTTGAATACAGTATCCGAAGAGCGTTCTAAACTGGGTGCGAACCAAAACCGTTTAGAGCACACAATCAATAACTTGGGTGCAACTTCCGAGAACTTGTCAGCTGCTGAATCCCGTATTCGTGACGTTGACATGGCGAAAGAAATGATGTCGTTCACGAAGAACAACATCCTTACACAAGCTGCTCAAGCGATGTTGGCTCAAGCGAACCAACAACCACAAGGCGTTCTGCAATTGCTTCGTTAATATCTATTATTATTTTATCCAAGAACTGCTGGGCCATATGGGCCAGCAGTTCTTTTTTTATTAAAAAGGGTAAAGCCAAAGCTACTAAAAGCCGATATATATAATATTGGAATAAACGAGTGGGAGGTCTGAAGAATATGAATCCTGATGTGTCTTTCACAGGTGGTTCTGTGAATCAGAGAAGTAGTTCCACATATACATCTTCTTCATCAAGTAATGCGTCACTCACATCTCAGATAATTAATCAGCAGCAGATGGATCAACTGGAGAAACAGGGTCATAAAATCCCTGTAGGCGAAGCTCAGTTAATAAAGGCCATTGATCGTGCACTAAAAGCATTAGAAGGCCCTGAAACAGCCTTTGAAGTTGCAGTACATAAAGAAACGCACTCGATTATGGTTAAGGTGCTAAATAAGGAAACTGGTGAGATAATTCGTGAAATTCCACCAGAGAAAACGTTGGATCTGGTAGCTAAGATGATGGAGTTTGCTGGGATTATTATAGATGAAAAAATATAAATTATAGAGGAGAGTTAATATTATGAGAGTTTCTGGATTAACGTCAGGTATGGATACCGACACTCTGGTCAAACAAATGATGACAGCTGCGAGGGCTCCCCTTGATAAGCTGTCACAACAAAAACAGACATTGGAATGGAAACGCGACAGCTATCGCACAATTAACAGCCAATTGGTAGATTTTCGTAACAACAAGTTGAATAAATACCGTATTTCAACGGAAGTGAATGCATACAAATCAGAAGTAACGGGGGATACGGCAGCTATATCGGTGAAAGCATCTCCAACAGCGAGCCAGGTTCCCATGACTATAACAGTGGCTAGTGTAGCAACCCAGAGATCGCTTGAGAGCAGTGAAACACTAGGTGCAGGAATAACCAAAAATTCTAAGTTAAGTGATCTAGGGGCAGGTGGTACTTTTACATTGAGTGTAAAGAGTTCTGCGACTGCTAGTCCTAAAGAAATTACTTTCTCCAACACGGATTCCATTGATGCGGTGATCAAAAAAATAAATGCAGATACCAGTATTAATGCAACTGCTTCATTTGATGAAGCGAGTGGGAAAATCACACTTAAATCCAAAGAATATGGAAATTCTGATTTTTCATTTTCAGGTTCATTAACGGATGCGTTTAATATGAGTACAAGTGTTGCAACAGGTGGGAAACAAGCTGATGTAACAATTAACGGTAAACAGATGAAATTGAATACTAATACGCTGCGAATGAATGGTGTAGACATTACGATTCTTGCTAAAACAGAGACAGATAAACCAGCGATTGTGAACACTAAAGTTGACTCTACTAAAATGGTTGAGACGATTAAGTCATTTATTAGTGATTATAACAGCGTATTAAATACATTAAACTCTAAACTATCCGAAGAGCGCTACAGAGATTTTGCTCCGCTTACTGATGAGCAAAAGAAAGATATGAAAGAAGATGATGTCACTAGGTGGGAAGCAAAGGCAAAGAGTGGCCTGTTAAAAGGGGATGAAATTCTTAATCAAACCGTAACCAACTTAAGGAATTCTGTTGTTTTTGCTAAAAGTACTTCGGGTATAACTTTGAGCTCGATTGGAATCACTACAGGGCAGTGGTTTGAAGGTGGGGCTCTTAGTATCTCAGATGAAGCCAAATTAACCAAGGCCATAGAAGAAAATCCAGATGAGGTAATGGAGTTATTTACCGGATCTGCAGATGGTACTGCTACTAAAGGTCTGTTCAATGAAATGTATGATAAAGTGAATATTACACTAGGACAAATGGCTAGTCGTGCAGGAACTTCGAAGTATTCGACAGATATCGGTGTATCTTTTAATGAAGACAGCAATATGGGTAAAGAACTGAGTGATTTGAAAAGCCGAATGTCTGCTATGACTAAGAAACTTACAGACCTGGAAACTCGATATTATAGCCAGTTTACAGCTATGGAGCAGGCCATTAACAAAATGAACTCTCAATCGTCAAGTCTGGCTAGTTTTGCAGGTCAATAAGATTAACAGGAGTGAATAGAAATGATATCATCCCCTTATGAAAAGTATAGACAATCCGCCGTGCAGACCGCACCTTCTCAACTGTTGATTATGCTCTATGATGGTGCAATTCGTTTTGTAAAAGGTGGGATAGAAGGTATTACTGGACAAGAAGTGCAAAAATCCAATGAATTTTTCAAGAAAGCTCAGGATATTGTAAGTGAGTTGCGAGCCTCTCTGGACTATTCTTATGATGTATCTCATAATTTGTCATCCTTATACGAATATGTGAATTACTTGTTAATTGAAGCTAACATCAAAAAGAATGTTCAACCAGCTGAAGAAGCTTTGGGATACTTAGTGGAATTAAGAGAAACATGGTCCCAAGCGGCAAAATTAACTACAGGGAATGCAGACCATGTTACTGGATGAACAAATTGGTGAGTTGGAGTTAATGACATTAAATGTAGTTAGACAAATTCCGCAGATTTCGTATCAAGAACTTGAGGAATTTGTCGAAGGGCGACAGGGACTGGTCGACGGCATAGGAGATTTATTGAATGATAATTCTTTGTCTGATTCTCAGAAGAAACGCATAGACCATATACTGCAATACGATTCATTAATTCTAAATCAAATGTCTCTGCTCAAAAGTGAGTCGGAAGAATGGTTAATGCAAAGGGGGCAGGCCAAGGCTCAACGCCATGCATATGAATTGTCATACACCCCGGATAGTATATTGATGGATCAAAAAAAATAAGTGGGATATTATCAATTACTCCTTAAAACACAAGGACTACCTTAACTTGAATTTCTAGTTTATTATTAGAACTTATCAAGATTAAAGGGGTCCTTTATGTTTTAATGACAGTATGTGCTTGCTCAGTGTAAATTCATAATTTAAATTCTAAGCTTCTGCACAAATATTTTGGATTAATCTCAAAAAAATTTGTTATAAGATCCCACCTTGCCTGATCGCATCCCCACTATGACTCCCCAGACCACCTTTCGATCCAAATGCCACTGCCACTCCATTAACGGCTTGCTAGGATCACCAAAAAACTAACACCCTCTCATATAATCATAGAATTCCTTAGAACGCCTAGTAGCAATAGTTCGTAATTCAGCAATTTGGCACCGTTTTCTTGATCTAAACTTCCAGCGCAACTTCAACATCAATTCCGTAAAGTTTATTCATTTTTTATTCAATGACGGAGCTATTTTGTCTAATAGATTGTTATCAGATAAATCTGTTCATCTTCTACTGGATAATGAAAGGATAGCGTACGCGAACCGTATTTGTAGATCATGTCATATCCGCCTTCTGCTTCATTTAAATATTCCTTCTGTGGTTTACCTAGCCACAACTTCACCGTTTCGGGATAGAGATTACGTTGCTCTGCGAACAGGTTGAAGACCATGATTCTAGATCTGTTGTCCAGTTCGTGCAGGTAAGAGTCAAAACCGATTGCGTATTGCGAATAAACGTAATATGCTCCCCATTCGCCGTTCTCCTTGAATTTAGCGTTTTTTAATGTATTGAGCATGGACTTGTGGGTCATGCCCAGCTTGATATTGGGCTGATTCGGCAGAATACCTTTTACAGCAGATGTCTTCAGACTTTCGAGATAGGCTTTATCTCCGATTCCTGAGTTAGGCCATGTTGGTTGATCAAAATTAAGATAACGAGTGTCACTTAAACGCAATTCTAATTTACTAATGTTGAGTTTGAAGGTTTCTATTTCATATTTAAACACAGTGTTATTGTAGAACTTGAACTGCATCCGTGCGTCAGACAACATCCGTATGCCGTTATCGCGGCCAGCAGGATAGAAATTATTTATTTTTTTGCCTTTGTTATCTACGAATTTTAACGGTTGCAATACACCTGATCGAATAATAAACGGTTTAGCCAAATTAAAGTTGGATGACCCCCACTCCGTGATGAACAGCATATCTGGTGTAAGTTTTTCCTTACTCTTAATGGTGTAATGCCAGGTTTGGGGTAAGGTAATAGAATGAAGGTCGAGGTCCGCGGACTGAACTGTGCCGTAGGAGGCCCCTTTTTTTAACAATGCTGCGCGATAAGTGCCTGTATATGTAGGGTCACCAGGATTGTTGTTAGTCCAAAAGTCTTCCTCTGTTAGGGTGGAGCTTTTTTCATCTTGAGCAAAAATAAAGATCGTATATTGCGTTTGGTAGGCATCACGAAGTGTGAAGGATAACCGACTGATTTCTTTCAATTCCTCTGCAGGTATCCGATTCCCTTGAGCATTTGTTTGCGATGGAGCCAATACCAATATCCCGGAAAAAAAGATAGTTAGTAGAATTATAGCAATCCATTTTTGGTTCCGAAGTGAGTGAATCATTTCTACAATCTCTCCTTGTTAAATGAAATATAATTGTTTCGGTGGATATACTAAATTTTAACATGCCGATCTAACCTTTCACCATTATAATATGTAAACTTTTCTCGTAGCGGGTAGCTGAAGAGTCGGGTGATATAGAAATCCTATTTAAGAACCAATCTTATCTTGAAAATAGCCGAAATTAAACTTATCACTAGTTTAATAACCTGATATATTAACAATAAACCAACGTTCAACACAATCTCCAATTAATCTACAAAAAATTCCAAGAAAACATTTACTTTACCAATTGACAATGGATAAGATTAGGTGATATCATCTGAGTTGTGGGCAAGGGTCTTTGACACAACCTCACTTCATTTGATGACGAAGGGAATGTTAGTGCATGCAAGGTAAAGTAAAATGGTTCAACGCAGAAAAAGGTTACGGTTTCATTGAAACTGAAGACGGCGGCGACGTATTCGTACATTTCTCCGCAATTCAATCCGAAGGATTCAAAACTTTGGAAGAAGGTCAATCCGTAGAATTCGACATCGTCGAAGGCGCGCGTGGACCGCAAGCAGCTAACGTAATCAAATTATAATCATCCGGACAATCCGACCTACATATATGGTTAGATGGTTACCAATTGAATTAACGCTAGCATCAGACTCCGGTTTTTCCGGGGTCTTTTTTTGTTTGCGCCTAGCCAAGGTGTAAAAAGAAACATTTATCTAGGACAAGAGAGAGCCTCCCCTCGAAACGATGAGCAAAGGCTTTGTAACGTGTGAGCCCTTGGAAGTTTAGAGGATAAAGAGAAAGTTGAGTCTGGAACTAGAGAACCCTCCCTCGTGGGTTTCATGCGCTATACGACAAGGGTTACCTAGTAAATGTTCTTAGGGGAGTATGGAAACAGGTCAAGTCGAGTGGTGGTAGTCGTGGCATTTATGGAGTGACGCTAAGCTATTAGAAAATGACTAAATGATGAAATGAATCTGTATTGACACAGGAAGAAGAACATCATAAAGCAGTTTGAAACCTCATGCGCAGTTTTATGAAGGGAAGCTAGAAAAATAGAAAAGTAAAACAGAGGGCTTATCCTTGCAATGAAATTTCAGTCTCCTATTCTACTACTAACAAATCTCAAGAACTATACATCAAGACTATTTGGATAAAATGATTTCAACATGATTTTATAGTACCTCTTGTTTTTAATAGTTATATCATGCTACTTGAGGTACTTTATGAGCTCATTCTGGAATCAGACTTGGTATTATTTTTATCAGTGCACAAAACTGAAAGGTCTATGGGGTAAATATGCAAATTTGACGCTGAGTAGCTGGATAAGGCTTGTAAATAGTGAGGTTTTGTGGGAAAGAATACTAGTTTCCTTCCTGAACCATTATTAAAAGTTAAAATATAGTAGAATAATTCTATTAACATATGGTAGTATAGATCTAGTTTGATAGTTAATTAGACTCATATAACAGATTGTTAGATTTCTATTAATCAGCTAACAACCTGTTAAAACGATTTTGGATGGATAATACATAAGACTTTAGGAGGACAACATGAGTAAAAAGAAGAAACTACGTGGAGCAGTTGTTAGTGCTTTAAGTTTGACTATGGCATTGTCTTCGCTTAGTCCTGTATCTGCACAATCTGTAAATGATGTACAAGGGCACTGGGCAGAGCAACAAATTCAAAGCTGGATTGAGAATGGTAGCTTGAAAGGTTATCAAGATGGTTCAGTAAAACCGAATAATTCTATTACGCGCGCCGAATTCATTACATTGGTTAATCGCATGTTTGGATTCACAGACCCAAGCGCAGCTAATTTTAAAGATTTGTCCCCGTCCAACTGGGCATATAACGATGTAGCAAAAGCAGTTAATGCTGGTTATGTGAAAGGGTACTCGGATAACACCTTCCACCCTGGTTCCAACGTAAGTCGTCAGGAAGCTGCAACAATGATTTCAAATATTCTTGGATTGAACACTAGCAACACCGAAGAGATCAGCCAATTCAAGGATGCAAGCAAAATCCCTGCATGGAGCCAAGGGAGCATTGCGGCAGTAATTGAGAAAGAAATCATGAAGGGTTATCCAGATGGTACGTTCCAAGCCCAGAAACAGTTAACACGTGCAGAAGCGGTAGTACTTATTGACTCTGCCATGAGTAACCGGACAGTTACTGCAGAAACTGTAACTATTGATCAAGCGGGAACTTATGGTAGTTCGCAAGAGACGAAGATTGTCAATGGCGATGTGATTATCAATGTGCCGGGCGTAACTTTGGAGAACTACGAAATCAAAGGGAACTTGTTGCTCGCAGCAGGTATTGGCAGTGGAGACGTAACAATTAGAAACGTAAAAGTTCACGGCACCACCAACGTCGAGGGTGGCGGTGAGAACTCTATTCATTTCGTGGATTCAGTGCTGGTCAACATTTTAGTTAATAAAAAGGATGGTACAGTTCGTCTAGTAGCTGAAGGTACCACTAAAGCCCAGAAGGTTATTGTTCAATCATCAGCTAAATTGGAAGAGAGCGATCTGAACGGTGAAGGTTTCACCGATGTTGAATTGGCCAAACAACTGCCAGCCAACGCAACAGTACAATTGAACGGTAAATTTGACGACGTTGATATCTTTAGCGCATCCGTATCCGTGAAATTGCTCAGTGGTTCGATTCAGGATGTAACAGTTGATGCTGCAGCTGCTAACAATACAATCCAATTGAGCAGTGGTGCGCAAGTTGTAAACTTGGTATTGAACGCCATCTCTAAACTACTGGGTGCTTCCAATATTACAACAGTAACACTTAATTCTGGTTCTCAAAATTCTACTTTTGATGCAAGACCGAGCAATGTCCAGGGTGACCAGAAAGGTAGCATTATTGTAAACACACCATCTACTACAACTACAACTTCATCATCAAGTGGTGGATCTTCTAGTGGTGGATCTGGGGGTGGTTCCACAGGTGGAGGCGGTGACCAAACGAAGGTGACATATACAGTGACTTTCAACCTCAACGGAGGAAATGGCAATGCTCCAACTGCAGCTACAGTGGAAACAGGTAAAACAGTGACTTTGCCAGCTGAACCTACAAGAGATGGTTATGCTTTTGCAGGCTGGAACACAGTAGCGGATGGAAGTGGAGCACCTGTGGACGGTACAACTGTGATCAACGGGAACACTACGGCATATGCACAGTGGTATTTAGCCGCACCAGCGAACGGATTAAAAACGCTTAACGTTGCGAGAGTAACCGAAACTGGAGCGAAGTTCCTAGCAGCAGGTTTAGTTAATGAGAGTGGTGCCGAAGTGCCAAGCACCCTGGGAGACATCAAAGATTATATCGAAGATAAGTATGATGTATTATTCAATGCAGAAGCCATTTCGGTTGTAGATGGAAAAATCTCCATTACAGGAAGTGTGTTGAGTCCAGCGGATTGGGCCAAAGTGAAGGCGAACGGCAATAAAACCATTCCGTACCGCATTACATTGTTGGAGGACGGCACGAAAGTCAAAGCCGCTAAAATTGCAATGTATCAGGATGGAAATGCTGTGATTGAGTCCTTCCAGTCAGAAGAAGTAACGCAATATACCGTGAGCTTTGATCTGAACGGAGCAAATGGTACAGCCTCAACTGCAGCTACTGTGGAAGCAGGTAAAACAGTGACTTTGCCAGTTGCACCTTCAAGAGAAGGGTATACTTTTGCAGGTTGGAACACAGGATTGGATGGAACTGGAACACCTGTGGACGGTACAACCGTGATCAACGGGAACACTACGGCATATGCACAATGGCATTTAGCTGCACCAGCGAACGGATTAAAAACGCTTAACGTTGCCAGAGTAACCGCAACTGGAGCGAAGTTCTTAGCAGCAGGTTTAGTTAATGAGAGTGGTGCCGAAGTGCCAAGCACCCTGGGAGACATCAAAGATTATATCGAAGATAAGTATGATGTATTATTCAATGCAGAAGCCATTTCGGTTGTAGATGGAAAAATCTCCATTACAGGAAGTGTGTTGAGTCCAGCGGATTGGGCCAAAGTGAAGGCGAACGGCAATAAAACCATTCCGTACCGCATTACATTGTTGGAGGACGGCACGAAAGTCAAAGCCGCTAAAATTGCAATGTATCAGGATGGAAATGCTGTGATTGAGTCCTTCCAGTCAGAGTAGGACAATTATAAGCACTGCAGTAGTAGAAGGCAAAAGCTAAAGAAGCGAAATTTTTAGTGTTTAATATAGTTCGGAAAATATATTACTGTGTAGCCTTATGGAGAGAGAACATCCATAGGGCTATTTTTCTATGAAGTATACCCTAATAGATTGAAGGAGCTCGGAAACGGTTAATTACATCATCAAGCGCCTAATAAGATCATCCATGTTAATTAACGATTATGCCTCAAAATGGTGAAATATCGCGAAATATGGCGGCAAGCCTATGCTGGCTGATGTGGCTTGAACAGATGTCATTATTCGGTCACCGGGAGTTTTTACATGGCGCTTACATTCGTGTTATAATGAAGTGGCAAAGGAAAAGGAGGAGTGCCCTATGAATTTAAGTATTCGAGGTCAACAAATCGAGGTTACCGATGCTTTGAAGGATTATGTCGACAAAAAGTTGAGTAGACTCGAGAAGTATTTCGATGCACCCCTTAACTCTGACGGTGCTGTTACCCTGAGCACGACGAGAGGCTTGCATACAGTAGAGGTGACGATCCCTTTGAAAGGCATTGTGCTCCGCGCCGAGGATGAGAGCGACGATATGTACGCTTCCATTGACTCCGTGGTGGACAAGCTGGAACGTCAGATCCGTAAACACAAAACGAAAATTAACCGTAAGTTCCGCCAGGAAGGCAGCCTGAAAACGCTCTTCGTCGAAGATCCGACAGGTACAGTGGCTACCGCTGAACTGGATACGGAGACCGAAGATGATGACCTGGAAGTGGTGCGGACGAAACGGTTTATGTTGAAACCAATGGACGTGGAAGAGGCTATCCTCCAAATGAACATGGTCGGCCACAATTTCTTCGTATTCTCCAACATTGAGAACGAAGAAGTCAGCGTTGTGTACAAACGGAACGATGGTAAATACGGTTTGATTGAACAAGGTTAAACTAATGAATTGAAATGAAAAATGATTCCTTATTGATAACGAATGAAGACAGGGATACTTTGGATTCCTGTAATGGATTAAACTAACAAGAGCCTCCATCCTTTATGGGATGGGGCTCTTTTGCGCGTACTGGGGCTGGAAAAAAGTCGCTAAAGTAAGTTTGTGAAACTATTTCCCATGCTACTGCGTCTAATAGTATAGTAGGAATGAGACAAATCTATGCAAAGTGAATGCAAAATTATAAGTACTCACGGAGAAGTCGTTAAAACATATTCTTTTTCTCTATATTGATATTTTCATCCAAATTTACCATCAAAATTCGTTAACATGCCTTATCTAACTGGAAAATGAAACGATAGAATCCAGGGCTTCCGCTAACGACTATGATTTTTTGCAATTAAACTCCATCGAAGAGGCTTCAGAAGTTCAAAGAAGTGTGCCGTGGCGTGTTGCGGCGACCCTTACAAACTGTTACAATTTATGCAAGAGAATCATTGTCCTGATGAGGAATTGTCAACGAATGATCGCTAATCATAATCAATGACAGGCACAGCACCATGAACATGATTCATAAGGCTCGGTATTCGGCTTATTTCTAATAACCGGATCCGGTTGAATACCGAATCAGCTTCATGAGGGAACCTTGGCAAGCCTGGAGTTGATTCATTTATATTATTTTTTATATCGTTTGTCACCCCCGGGCAAGTGGATGCATATCCATCCGATGGTGTCGCGTGGCGGCAGCAGGGGGTCTATTCTGTTTTGCACGAAAGGGGTATACCATGCTAGGACTTGTCAAAAAGATCTTCGGCGACATGAACGAACGTGATGTTAAACGTCTGATGAAGACAGTCGATGTGATCAATAAACTGGAACCACAATTTCAGGCTCTGTCTGATGAACAACTGAAATCCAAAACGGATGAATTCCGTGCCCGCATTGAAAAGGGAGAGACAACAGATGAACTTCTTCCTGAAGCATTTGCAACCGTACGTGAGGCATCTCGCCGTGTACTGGGCAAACGTCACTATGACGTACAGATGCTCGGAGGCATTGCCCTGCATGAAGGCCGGATTTCAGAGATGAAGACGGGTGAAGGTAAGACACTGGTAGGAACACTCCCGGTATACCTGAATGCATTGACGTCCAAAGGTGTACACGTGGTAACAGTCAATGATTATTTGGCTCAACGGGATAGCCAGGAAATGGGACAAATCTATGAATTCATGGGCATGACGGTAGGGGTTAACCTGAGCGGTATGGACCATGCTTTGAAACAACATGCTTATGCATGTGATATTACGTACGGTACCAATAATGAATTCGGCTTTGACTATCTGCGTGACAACATGGTGTTGTACAAAGAGCAGATGGTACAACGTCCATTGTTCTTCTGTATCATTGATGAAGTGGACTCCATTCTGGTCGATGAGGCACGTACACCTCTGATCATTTCCGGACAAGCTCAGAAATCGACAGATCTGTACTATGCAGCTGACCGTTTCGTGAAACGTCTGGTTCCAGAAGAAGACTTTACGGTGGACATCAAGGTGAAATCCGTAGCGCTGACTGAAGCTGGTGTGGCAAAAGCTGAGAAAGCATTTGGTATCGAAAACTTGTATGATCATGCCAACGTTACGCTCAACCATCACATCGTACAGGGATTGAAAGCCAATGTAATCATGCGTCGTGATGTTGACTATGTGGTGAGTGATGAAGAAGTACTGATCGTCGATGAATTCACAGGCCGTCTGATGGCTGGACGTCGTTATAGCGATGGATTGCACCAAGCGATCGAAGCCAAAGAAGGCATTGAAGTACAGAACGAGAGCATGACTCTTGCTACAATTACATTCCAGAACTATTTCCGGATGTACCGCAAGCTCGCGGGAATGACGGGTACAGCGAAGACCGAGGAAGAAGAATTCAAAAAAATCTACGGTCTCGAAGTATTGCAGATTCCAACCAACCGTCCGAACAAACGGGATGATATGGCTGATGTGGTGTACAAGAGCATCGATGGCAAGTTCAACGCGGTTGTGGAAGAAATCGTTGCACGTCACAGCAAGAACCAACCGGTTCTGGTTGGTACGGTCTCCATCGAAAACTCCGAGCGTATTTCTGATATGCTGAAACGCCGTGGTGTCCGTCACCAGGTATTGAATGCCAAATATCACGCTGAGGAAGCTGAGATCATCACAGGAGCCGGACAAGCGGGTGCAGTAACAATTGCAACCAACATGGCTGGACGGGGTACAGATATTATCCTGGGCGAAGGTGTAGCTGAAGTGGGCGGCCTTCATATCATCGGTACAGAGCGTCATGAATCTCGCCGGATTGATAACCAGCTGCGTGGACGTGCTGGACGTCAGGGTGACCCGGGTTCTACACAGTTCTACCTGTCACTGGGTGATGAACTGATGAGACGTTTCGGAGCAGACAATGTACTGAACATGATGGAGCGTCTTGGTTTTGAAGAAGACCAACCGATTGAGAGCCGGATGATTACCCGTGCGGTAGAGTCGGCACAAAAACGGGTTGAAGGTAATAACTTTGACGTACGTAAAGTCGTTCTCCAATATGATGATGTCATGAACCAACAACGTGAAATTATATATAAACAGCGCCGCGAGGTGCTTGAGTCCGAGAATATTAAACAGATCGTTATGGATATGATCAAGCCTTCCATTGAACGTATTGTAGAAGCTCATTGCAGTGATGACATTCCGGAAAACTGGGAACTGCAGGAAGTTGCCGACTACATGAACAGCAAATTGCTGGATGAAGGCTCTGTAACGAAAGATGATCTGTGGGGCAAAGAAGCAGAAGAGATTATCGACTACCTGTTTGAGAAAGTTCAGAACAAGTACAATGCACGAGAAGAGCGAATCGGTGAAGAGATGGTTCGTGAGTTCGAGAAAGTGGTTGTGCTTCGCGCAGTAGATAGCAAATGGATGGATCATATTGATGCGATGGATCAATTGCGTCAAGGTATCCACCTTCGTGCCTACGGCGGTACAGATCCACTGCGTGAGTACCAGTTTGAAGGCTTCGAAATGTTCCATCAGATGATCGCTTCGATTCAGGAAGAAGTGGCAACTTATGTGATGAGAGCACAAATCGAGAGCAATCAGGAGCGTCAAGCAGTTGTTGACGAAAGTCAGATCTCGACAAGCGGCGAACCTACGGAGAAACGTCCGGTAAAAGTGTCTGACCAAATCGGACGTAACGATGCTTGTCCATGTGGCAGCGGCAAAAAGTTTAAACACTGCCACGGTCAAGAGTAGACTCTCTTATATTACCCTGTGTATAAGTTGGATCTGAATTTTTTACACCATAACGGAGAGTGCGGAAGCAATCTGGAGAAGCTACGTGTTCGCCTTTATCACCGGATTTTTCCCTTGTGAGAGGGAATCGAGAAAATCTGGGGATAAGAGCGATCGGAAGATGCTACTGCAATTGGAGTGGTAAGGTGTAACGAATGCTGGATCAACTTAAATAGAATGACATGAACGGCTCCTTGCAGCCGGGTATTCCAAATGATCAAGTGAAGGATGCATAACCTGTAATTGGTGCATAGTTATAACTATGTGACCAAGAGCATGGAGAAGAGGATTGCCGACATAAAGGTAACCTAGACTCCAAGGTGAAGCATCGGAAACTTGATCTGGAGGAATGCCCTGGATGCGGGGAGCTTATCTTAATGAAAAGAGGAATTGCACATGATCGATCCAAGCGTGAAGCAGGACCTGCGTGAAATAGGCAAGAAACTAACAAATCTTAGGGGGTCTCTTTGACTTAGATCTTAAGCAAGAGATGATCGAAAACTTCGAAGTGAAGATGTCCGCCCCGGATTTCTGGGATGATAATGATAAGGCACAATCTTTAATCGCTGAGCTGAACGCGGTAAAGGGATCTGTGGATCAATACACCAAGCTGCAGCAAGATTATGACGATGCGGTCATGATGTCAGAACTGGCTGACGAAGAAGGCGATGATGATCTGGCTGTGGAGATCGGCAACAGCGTGACAGCCATCGTAAGCAAGGTAGAAGCGTTCGAGCTACAGCTTCTCCTGAATCAGCCGTATGACAAGATGAATGCGATTCTGGAGCTTCACCCGGGTGCTGGTGGTACCGAGTCACAGGACTGGGGACAGATGCTGATGCGGATGTATACACGCTGGGCTGAGAAACGTGGCTTCAAGGTTGAGGTGCTGGATTATCTGGCAGGAGATGAAGCAGGCATCAAGAGTGTCACGTTATCCATCAAGGGGCATAACGCTTATGGGTATCTGAAAGCCGAAAAGGGTGTCCACCGATTGGTGCGGATCTCACCTTTTGACTCCTCAGGACGCAGACATACTTCCTTCGTATCCTGTGATGTGGTTCCTGAGATTGATGACACCATTGAATTGGACATTCGGACAGAAGACCTCAAAATCGATACGTACCGTGCGAGCGGCGCGGGTGGACAGCATATCAATACCACCGACTCAGCCGTACGGATTACTCACCTTCCAACAGGTGTGGTTGTAACGTGTCAGAATGAACGGTCACAGATTAAGAACCGTGAACGAGCGATGACGATGCTTCGTTCCAAATTGTATGAACGTAAAATTGAAGAACAAAAACAACAGCTGGACGAAATCCGAGGAGAACAGTCGGATATTGCGTGGGGTAGCCAGATTCGGTCCTATGTGTTCCATCCCTATAGTATGGTAAAGGATCACCGTACGAGCGTGGAGACTGGAAACACAGGAGCAGTAATGGATGGCGACCTCGATGGATTCATCGATGGTTATTTGCGCAGCCAGATTAAAGTAGATACCGATTAATCAAAAGTTCTTGTATAGACCCGATACGTGTAGGCGTATGCTGGGTGTATACAGGGGCTTTTTTTTGAGCATATATACAAAAAAGGAGAGCAAGATGACATGCAACAGCAACAACCGTTACACAATAACCGCAAGAAGAGGCTAACCACGCTCATTCCCCTGAACGGCCCATGGAGAAACGTTGTAGATACCGTATCCATTATTTTAGGTTCGTTTTTGATTGCCGTGGCCTTTAATTTATTTTTACTTCCGAATCAGATTGCTTCAGGTGGGGTATCCGGGTTATCGATATTGGGCAAACATTGGCTGGGACTTGAGCCGGCATACACCCAGTGGGCTATTAATATTCCGCTTCTGATCGCTGGTTTTCTCCTGATTGGCAAGCAGTATGGTATACGTTCTGTACTCGGCAGCGTTGTACTGCCACTGTTTGTATATCTTACGAAAGACTGGGCCATTCCAACAACGAATCCACTGCTCGGTTCTCTCTATGGAGGAATTGGGGTTGGTCTCGGGATTGGAATTGTATACCGAGGTAGAGGTTCAACAGGGGGCATGAGTATTCTGGCCAGAATCGTTCAGAAATACAGCGGACTGAGTTACTCTCTTTGCGTTGTGATGATGGATGCTACGGTCATTATTATGGCAGCCTTTGTATTGTCATTGGAGCAGTCACTCTTTGCTCTGATCGGGTTATACGTTACAGGAAAAGTCATTGATGCCGTCGAGATGGGGCTTGGTAACTCCAAGGTAGCTTATATTATTTCCAACCAGACCGAACCGATTACGAAGGTGATTCTGGATGATCTGGATCGCGGACTGACGAAGCTGGAGGCAAAAGGTGGTTACACCGATGATCAGCGAACCGTACTGATGGTGGTCGTTGGACAGAATGAGGTGCCTAGACTGAAAGCTTTAATTCGGTCCGTGGACCCGGGGGCTTTTGTCATTATTAGCAATGCGCATGAAGTACTGGGCGAAGGCTTTAAGCGTGGGGAATTGTAAGGTACAGCGAGTAGGGCACTCTATAAATCAAACTTAACACATTCACATGATAACGGAGAGCACTCTAGAGGTCATTCGTTTAACTTATAAGAAAGTAAATATATAATCTAAAAAAGCAGGTACTCCTCCACCAGAAATAGCTGGAAAGGAAGTACCTGCTTTTTGTTTTGTCTTTTGGAACGAAAATCACTGTACTACTTACTGTATCTGTTATAACTACTGTATTTACAGAATCGGAGACAGCAGACGAGAAATCGCTTCTTTAAATTTGATCTTCACACTGCGTTTATTGTATTCCTCCAGCGTCATCTCACGGGATACAAGAAGATCATGCTCAAACGTCTGCACAAGAGTAGTCGCAATCGCCTCGTCATACATAAATGCATTTACCTCAAAGTTCAATCGGAAGCTGCGGTAATCAATATTAGCGGTTCCCACGGATGCGACCATACTGTCGATAATGAGCGTTTTGGCATGAATAAAGCCGTTATCGTAGATGAACACGGTTGCTCCCACCTTTAACAACTCACCGATATAAGATAGCGTAGCCCAATATACGAAGGCGTGATCCGGTTTATTTGGAATCATAATGCGAACATCGATTCCTGACAGGCACGCAAGACGAATGGCTTCGAATACACTGGCATCTGGAATAAAATAAGGTGTTTGGATCAGAATCGAATGTTTGGCTCCATTAATCATTTTCAGATAACTGTTCTTGATATGCTCTGTCTCTGCATCCGGTCCGCTGGATACAATCTGCATAGCAGTTGTTCCTGTGCCCTCAATATGAGGGAAATGCGCCGGAACATATGGGGTATCGTGCTGCTTAGACGCTTCATTCCAATCGAGAAGAAAACGGGTCTGAAGAGCATGAACAGCATTACCCTGAATACGCAAATGAGTATCGCGCCAGTAACCGAACTTGGAATTCAAGCCGAGGTATTCATCGCCTACATTAAACCCGCCTGTATATCCAAGGTTGCCATCAATGATGACGATTTTGCGGTGATTTCGGTAGTTCATACGCAGGTTGATCAGACTGAATTTGGATGGGAAAAAGACTTCAACCAACCCGCCTGCTTCGCGCAATTCTTTGAAAAAGCGTTTGGATACCCGCCGTGATCCCAACGCGTCATACAGCAGACGAACTTTGACACCTTCTTGCGCTTTACGAATAAGTGCATCCCGGATTCTTTTACCGAGTCGGTCTCCTCTATAAATGTAATATTGCACATGAACATGATCTTTCGCTGCCTCAATATCATCGAGCAACCGCTGAAATTTGTCTGTTCCGTCGGTAATAATCTCGACCGCATTGTCTTCCGTCAACAGAGCATCGTTTTGCTTCAGGTTCATATATATCATGTCCTGACTACTCTCTGTCGCTTGATTACGGAAAGGTGTTCTATTATCTTGCAGCTGTGCAAGCTGGGCAGCAATACGTTCTTCAAGCCCAAGCTTCTTGCGCTCTTTCCACTGGAAAAGTCGGTAGCGCGTCAGGTTTTGCCCTGTTAATAAGTAGAGTACAAACCCGAACACCGGAATAAAGTTCAAGACGAGCAGCCAAGCCCAGGATGCACTGGCATCCTTTCGTTCGAAGAAAACGACCGCTGCAGCGAAAATAATATTCAGGCCCAGGAGTACAACAAGTAAAATGGATTCGATATGCACTGTAGTCCCCCATGTCTCATAATGACCATCATGAATCCATTCATAAACCCTTCATCGTGTAGATTGATTATGAATTAGACCCTGGTTGTAATGTTTCCTATAATACGTATTTTAGCAGAAGTATACGGGTTCGTCCGCAGATGTTGGAAAGATATGTTCGGAAGCGATGAGAATCCATGTAAAATTGATGATAGAGTGTTGTATTTATATAACTAGAGTCGTATAATAATACACAAATATGCATAGAAGCGACGGAATTGCTGTATGAAAGCTCATTGGGAGCAGGAGAACAGTATAAGTAGCGCATACGACAAGATTGGGGGAGCGAGAGTGAATAACAAATTAAAAGTGGCAATCGTCGGTTCCACCGGCTACGGCGGGGTGGAGCTGATTCGTTTTTTCCAGAACCATCCGCAGGTTGAAATTACTTCGGTAATCTCTTCATCCAGCAGTGGTGAGTCCATCGCAGATGGATTCCCGCATTTGACGGACGTGATTCAGAGGCCACTCGACGGCGTAGACCCGGCTGAGATCGCAAGTCGTGCAGATCTGGTGTTCACAGCAACCCCGTCTGGTGTAAGCGCAAAGCTCGTTCCGAGTCTGCTTGAAGCAGGTCTTAGAGTCATTGATCTGTCTGGAGATTTCAGACTTAAGGACGGAACGGTGTATGAAGAGTGGTATAAACATCCAGCACCATCTGCTTCATTGCTGGAACAGGCGGTATACGGCATGGCAGAGGTGTATGGCGACGAAGTGAAGGGCAAGAACTTTATTTCCAACCCAGGTTGCTACCCAACGGCTACGTTACTCGGATTGATTCCAGCTGTTGAGGCGGGATGGATTGACCCTTCCAGTATCATCATTGATGCCAAATCCGGCGTATCGGGTGCGGGACGGGGAACAAGTCTGACGAATCATTATGCAGAAATGAATGAGAATTTTAAAGCATATAAACTGAACAAACATCAGCATATTCCTGAAATTGAGCAAGTGCTGGGGAATATCACTGGCACTCCAGTCACAGTAACGTTCACAACTCAACTGGTGCCGATGACGCGTGGAATCATGAGTACGATGTATGCCAATCTAACTGGTGAACACAGTGACCGTGAAATCGTTGATCTGTACCGCAAATATTATGAGAATCGCCGGTTTGTGCGTGTACGTGAGCCGGGGATCTGGCCTTCAACGAAGGAAGTGTACGGATCGAACTATTGTGATATCGGATTTGCGGCTGACCCTCGTACAGGTCGTTTGACGATTATTTCGGTCATCGACAACCTGGTGAAAGGTGCATCCGGGCAAGCCATTCAAAATATGAACCTGATGATGGGATGGGAGGAGAACCTCGGGCTGAACATGACACCGGTATATCCATAAGGTTTGAATCATTGGGAGAGTGTCTTGACGCAATTCCGAAACCACGTGGGGAAGACGGATCAGGCAAAGCAAGCGGACAATCGGCATGCAGCCGAACGCATAACGGGGGATAACATATGGGAACAAATGTGGAGCAAAAGGCTTTTACAATAGTTGAGAACGGAACGATTGTAACCCCGCACGGGTTCACTGCTGGTGGACTGCACTGCGGATTGAAAAAAACGTCTCGTAACGATATCGGAGCGATCCGCTGTGACGTGCCGGCAACAGCAGCTGCGGTGTATACAACGAACGTGTTCCAGGCCGCACCTCTGAAAGTCACACGTGAGAGCTTGAGCAATGGACGCCTTCAGGCAGTCATCGTGAACAGCGGGAATGCCAATGCATGTACTGGACAACAAGGTGAAGAGGATGCCTACGCCATGCGTACGGCGGCCGCACGTGAATTGGGGGTAGCAGAAGAGGATGTTGCTGTCGCTTCCACGGGTGTTATCGGTGAATTACTGAAGATGGACGCTGTACACTCGGGAATTACCGCACTTCCGGCACGTTTGGGCAAGGAAGCAGAAGAAGCGGAGCATTTTTCCCAAGCTATTCTGACAACCGATTTGGTGAAAAAAGAAGCCTGCGTCTCCGTTGAGGTGAACGGCAAAACGATTACGATTGCAGGTGCCGCCAAGGGATCGGGGATGATTCATCCGAATATGGCGACCATGCTGGCCTTTATGACTTCTGATGCGGTCATCGGTGCAGAAGCGTTGCAGCGCCTGCTGCGTCAGGCGACCAATCATACATTTAACATGATTACAGTGGATGGAGATACGAGCACGAACGACATGCTGGTAGCAATGTCCAGTGGTCTGGCAGGTAACGAAGAACTGACTATGGAACATCCGGATTGGGAAGCTTTTGCTGCCGGATTTACTTATGTATGTGAGGTGCTTGCCAAAGCCATTGCGCGCGATGGCGAAGGAGCAACCAAGCTGGTAGAAGTACAGGTAACGGGTGCAGTAAGTGATGAATCTGCGCAAGCTATTGCAAAGACCGTCATTGGGTCCAGCCTGGTGAAATCCGCGATGTTTGGCGCTGATGCCAACTGGGGACGGATTATTGCAGCCGTAGGGCGCGCTGGACAGCCAGTGAACCCGGAGACGGTTGATATCCGTCTGGGAGATATCTCTGTTCTTGCTCAATCCCGTCCAGTCGTATTTGACGAAGAAGCGGCGCTGGCCTACTTGCAGACCGATACCGTACGTATTGTGGTCGATCTGCACCACGGCGAGGGAACATCCATCGCCTGGGGCTGTGACCTGACGTATGACTATGTACGAATTAACGCGGCATACCGCACGTAATATTTTGTGGTTAGTTTTAGTTAATCTAGCAGCTTCATTATTGAAAAGCTGCTTTACAAAAATATGTAGAACATCTATAAGGATTAAACTTTTTGAGTTTGATCATTGACGGGGATAGTGAAAAAGTCGGAATCAATTCTGTAGAAGCGTAGCGTTCGCCTTTGTCTCCAAGTTTTTCCCTTAGAGAAGGGGAATCCAAAAAACTTGGAGACAACAGCGATCGAAAGAACGATCCGAATTTGTAACGGCTATTCCCGTCTAATCTGGATTTATTAAGTGTTAGACCTTTTAGAATATTTGAACGAAAGGAGTGCCCTCATGAATTCAACATTGCAAAATGAGAGTATCGGAACAGAGGCTGGTGCTGAGAAGCAGACGTTTGTAATGAAATGCGGAGGCAGCACGCTGGCGGCGTTGCCTGAATCCTTTTTTGCAGATCTGCGTGATTTGCAGTCCAAGGGAACACAGCCTGTCATCGTACATGGCGGCGGTCCTGCGATCTCGGATAATTTGGCGAAGCTGGGCATTGAGACCGAGTTTGTGAACGGATTGCGTAAAACAACGGAACCCGTGCTGGACGTCGTAGAGATGGTTCTTGCGGGAAGTATTAACAAACAGATCGTCCGCCTGATCCAACGAGTTGGTGGACACGCGCTGGGATTGTCGGGTGTGGACGGTGGTCTGATCCAGGCAAAACCGGTTAGCAACCATGCAGAGATTGGTTGGGTAGGTGACGTAACAGGCGTTAATGCGGAGATTATTCAAGGCATCGTAAACATGGGATATATGCCAGTTATCGCGCCAGTTGGTGTGGATGCCTCTGGCCAGCGTTATAACATCAACGCAGATACAGCCGCAGGTGCGGTAGCTTCCCATCTCGGAGTGAGTCGGATGATCGTAGTGACCGATGTCCCTGGCATTATGAAGAATGTAGGTGGCGAGAAAAAAGTGCTGCCATCCGTCTCTGTACAGGAGATCGAGGATATGATCCAAACCGGAGAAATCTATGGCGGCATGATTCCAAAGGTACGTGCAGCCATCGCTTGTATTCACGGCAAAGTGCGTGAAGTCATCATCGTAGATGGAAGCGAACCACAGATTCTGAGCCGTGTGCTTGGCGGAGAAACCATCGGAACCCGAATTATCCGTATGCAATAATTATTCTCAGTGGGCTAGTGTCTTCATGGTCTTATAGTAAATAAAAAAATATGTGCATCGCTTTTTTATATAAGAAATCTAATATTACACACACAATAACGTAGGGTGCAGAACCAATCTGAAGAATAAAAATGCATAACGTAGAGGACAGAAATAACCTGAAGAAGCGAAGCGTGCGCCTTTATCCCCGGATTTTCCCCTTTAAGGATCAATCAAAAAAATCCGGGGATAACAGCGATCGAAAGGTTGTTCTGTCATCGAAGTGGATTATGCGTACGTTCAAAAGATGGTCCTGCAATCGGAGTGGTCTAGTGTAAATTATAGCTCTTATATGATTGCCGTTGCACCAACCAATAGGAGTGATAGGTGATGGCAAAAGGCAATGAACAGCCAGGTTCTGGCACAGCAGTAGCGGGCGTAGCAGCGACAGGTGCAGCGGCACAGACGGAAAGCTCTCTTTTCCAAACGTATGCCCGTTATCCAATCAGTTTGGTCAAAGGTAAAGGCAGCTGGCTGTGGGATGATCAAGGCAATCGTTATCTTGATTTCATGTGCGGGTTGGCTGTAACGAGTCTGGGCCATGCACCGGAGAAAGTCGGAGCCAAGCTGAAAGCTCAGATTGATGAGCTGTGGCATGTATCCAACCTGTTCCAGATTCCCGGTCAGGAAAAAGCAGCGGCTTTGTTGACTGCAAATACGTGCGCAGACGCTGTATTCTTCTGTAACAGTGGTGCAGAAGCGAATGAAGCGGCAATCAAACTGGCGCGTCGCTATCACCAGAAGGTAAAAGGCACAGGTCGGTACGAAGTCATTACATTTGCCCAATCCTTCCACGGACGGACACTCGCAACCTTGACAGCAACGGGGCAGGATAAGGTGAAAGAAGGATTTTTGCCATTGCCAGCCGGATTCGTAACCGTACCATTGCATGACACAGCGGCTCTCGAAGCGGCAATCGGACCCAATACAGCAGCGATCATGCTGGAGATGGTGCAAGCCGAGGGCGGCGTGCATCCGGTCAAACCAGATTTTGTCCACCACGTTCGCAAACTGTGTGAAGAGCATGGATTGCTGCTGATTGTAGACGAAGTACAGACCGGAATGGGACGTACAGGCAAACTGTTCGCGCATGAGCATTATGGCATTGAGCCGGACATTTTCACGGTAGCCAAAGGTATTGGTAGTGGATTCCCTGTAGGTGCGATGCTGGGTAAAGGTTATTTGAAGGATGCGTTTACTGCGGGCAGTCATGCAACAACGTTTGGCGGTACACCGCTTGCTTCTTCTGTGGTTATTGCAACGATTGAAACCATGCTCGAAGATCATTTGCCAGAGCGTGCAGCTGAAATGGGCGAATACCTGATGAACTCTCTGCGGGAGCGTTTGGCTGGTAATTCGTTTGTAAAAGAAGTTCGGGGTCTTGGTCTACTTGTTGGAATCGAATGTGCTGAAGCGGTAGGCGACATCGTGCTTGCTGGTCAGAAACGAGGCATTCTCTTTGTTTCCGCAGGACCGAATGTCATTCGTCTGCTTCCAAACTTGTATGTGAGCAAGGAAGAGATCGATGAGGCAGTATCCTTGGTAGCTACGTTGATTGAAGAGCATGTTGCGGCGAAGAACGCTTAATAAGGCTTTATACAACCTTTCTGACTCGGGGCCTTCATGGGCCTCGAAGCGGAACTAAATGATGAATCATGAATCCCTGTAGCCGCGCGGTAAACTAGCGGAAGATGAAAGTGAGTAGTCGGATGGCAAGATATCAACCTTCTACACTTTTCTGCCCATGCGGGTGCAGGGAACCGGAAATAAGGAGGACAACACTAACATGACACAAGCGCAACAGACGGAAAAGGTACAGAAGGTCGATCTTAGAGGCCGAGATTTCATTGAATTTACAGATTATACAGCGGAGGAAATTCGCTATTTGCTGGACCTTGCGATTGAGATTAAAGGCAAACAGAAAAACGGTGTGCCGTATCAGCCACTTCAAGGCAAAACGATCGGACTCATTTTTGAAAAATCATCTACACGTACCCGTGTATCTTTTGAAGTCGGTATGTTCCAACTGGGCGGACACGCGCTCTTCCTGAGCAAAAATGATATCCAACTCGGTCGCGGGGAAACGACACATGATACAGCCAAAGTCCTGTCACGTTACCTGGACGGCATCATGATTCGTACCTTTGGACACCATAATGTGACTGAACTGGCACAACATGCGGATATTCCGGTTATTAACGGACTGAGCGATGCAGCACATCCGTGCCAAGTACTCGCAGACTTCCAAACTGTGCTGGAGCACAAAGGCAAGCTGGAAGGTCTGAAAATGGCTTATGTCGGAGACGGCAATAACATGGCTCATTCCCTTATGCTTGGTGCAGCGAAGATGGGTATGCATGTTGCAGTAGCGACTCCGGAAGGCTATGAGCCTGACAGCGCAGTTGTAGAGCAGGCGCGCAGCATTGCACAGGAGAGCGGCTCACAGGTGACTGTAACGTACAGTGCTCAGGAAGCTGTGAAAGATGCGGATATCGTGTATACGGATGTATGGGCGAGCATGGGTTTTGAAGAGGAACAGAAGATTCGTGAACAAGCATTCGCTGCGTATCAGGTCGATGAGGAACTGATGAAAGGCGCGAAGCCGGATTATATGTTCCTGCACTGCCTGCCAGCTCACCGTGGAGAAGAAGTGAGTGCTGGAGTGATTGACGGGCCAAACTCCCTGATCTTTGATCAGGCGGAGAACCGACTGCATGCGCAGAAAGCATTGATGGCTGCGTTAATGAGCGAATAGATGCTGTTTGCCTGAATGGGTTGATTTTAGGCGCAGATTTCGCGATGATAGATAAAAGTTTATAGCAACTGAACTTGGGGAGGACCACTGAACATGGCTAAGGAAAAAATCGTACTCGCTTATTCCGGCGGGTTGGACACATCTGTAATTTTGAAATGGTTGAAAGAAACATATGATGCGGAGATTATCGCATTTACGGCGGATATCGGACAAAAGGATGAACTGGACGGCCTTGAGGAGAAAGCTCTCGCTACAGGCGCTTCCAAAGTGTATATTGATGATCTGCGCGACGAGTTCGCCAAAGATTTCATCTATCCAATGTTCCAAGCAGGCGCCCTTTATGAAGGACAGTATCTGCTTGGCACAAGTATCGCACGTCCACTGATCGCTAAACGTATGGTGGATATCGCTCGTGCAGAAGGCGCTACTGCGATTGCTCACGGCGCTACGGGTAAAGGGAATGATCAGGTTCGTTTTGAGTTGAACGCAGCTGCGTTGACACCAGACATTCAAGTCATCGCGCCTTGGCGTCTGGAAGAATTCCGCAATCAGTTCCCTGGACGTGCCGAGATGATCGCTTACGCAGAAAAACACGGCATTCCGGTAACCGCATCGGCGGCTAAACCATACTCCACAGACCGTAACCTGCTGCATATCAGCTATGAGAGCGGCGTGCTCGAAGATCCTTGGTTCGATCCAAGTGCGGACGAGAACAAAGACATGTTCCTGCTTAGCAGTGCACCTGAAGATGCGCCGGATCAAGCGGAATATGTTGAACTTGAATTCGAACAAGGTGACTGTGTTGCACTGAATGGTGAGCGCCTGAGCCCACTGCAAGTGATGGAGCAACTGAATGAACTTGGTGGCAAACATGGTATCGGCCGTGTGGACATGGTAGAGAACCGCTTCGTTGGCATGAAGAGCCGTGGCGTATACGAGACACCAGGTGGAACAATTCTGTTCACTGCTCACCGCAAAATGGAATCCATCACGATGGATCGCGAAGTCATGAATTTGCGTGATAGCCTGATCACACGTTACAGCACACTCGTTTACAACGGCTTCTGGTTCGCACCAGAACGTCTGGCGTTGCAAGCGCTGGTGACTGAAAGCCAGAAAAATGTAACAGGTACCGTTCGTGTGAAATTGTATAAAGGCAACATCATCGGCGCAGGTGTGAAAAGCCCTGTCAGCCTGTACAACCCGGACATTGCCACGATGGAAGCTGATCCAACACAAGCCTACGATCAAGGGGATGCAACGGGCTTTATCCGCCTGAATGCATTACGTTTGAAAGTAAATTCCGGTGTGGAACAAAACAAAAACTAATTTCATTATGCATATACAGCATCACGATAATAACTGACAAGGCGGGCCGTTCTTGCACATCTGGCAGGAGCGGCTTTGTCCATGAGCGAAAGGGGAGTACTCACTGTGAGCAAGCTGTGGGGAGGACGTTTTACCAAACAAACCAATCACCTGGTTGAGGAATATACAGCGTCAATCAACTTTGACAAAGCATTGGCCGAGGAAGATATTCAAGGAAGTCTGGCTCATGTCACGATGTTGGGCAAATGTGGAATTCTGCCAGCAGAGGATGTGGAGACGATTAAGGAAGGTTTAATCACTGTTCTGCATAAAATCCGTGCAGGCGAAGTGGAATTTTCCGTATCTGATGAAGACATCCACATGAATATTGAGAAAAACCTGATCGATACCATCGGCCCTGTAGGTGGCAAATTACATACGGGACGCAGCCGGAATGACCAAGTGGCAACCGATATGCACTTGTACTTGCGTGAGCGCGTAGTTGGATTTGTTGGCATGCTGCACTCGTTGCAGGAAGCGCTGATCGGACAAGCCAAAGATAATCTTGATACGATTGTACCGGGATATACGCATCTTCAACGTGCACAACCGATTCTGTTCGCTCATCACCTGATGGCGTATGTATCGATGTTCCAACGGGATGCAGAGCGTCTTATGGACAGCTACAAACGCATTAACGTTTTGCCACTGGGTGCAGGTGCGCTTGCAGGCACAACGTTCCCAATTGACCGTCATTTTGTGGCGGAACAACTGGGCTTCGATGGTGTATATGAGAACAGTCTGGACGCGGTCAGCGACCGTGACTTTATTGTAGAGTTCCTGGCAGCCGCTTCGCTGATCATGACTCACTTGTCCCGTCTGAGCGAAGAGTTGGTACTTTGGAGCAGCACGGAGTTTGGATTTGTTGAATTGGATGATGCATTCTGCACGGGCAGCAGCATTATGCCGCAGAAGAAAAATCCAGACGTTCCGGAACTTGTTCGTGGTAAAACAGGACGTGTGTACGGCAACCTGATCGGTTTGCTGACCGTGCTGAAATCTCTGCCGCTCGCTTACAACAAAGACATGCAGGAAGACAAGGAAGGCATGTTTGACACGGTAGCGACGCTTGAGGGTGCACTTCAATTGTTCGCTCCGATGATTGCTACGATGACGGTCAACAAGGGTCGGATGCGTCAAGCAGTCAATCAGGATTTCTCCAACGCTACAGATATTGCGGACTTCCTCGTGGGCGAAGGTTTGCCATTCCGCCAAGCGCATGAAGTTATCGGTAAGACGGTATTGTATTGTATCCAGAACGGTAAGTATCTGCTGGATCTGACCATCGATGAATTCCGTCAGTTCTCTCCGTTGTTCGATGAGCGTATTTACGACGTGCTGCAACCAGAAGCGGTTGTAAATGCTCGTAACGTATACGGCGGAACAGCTTCCAATCAGGTGGCTGAGGCGATTGGACGGAGTGAAAAGGTGCTTGAAATTACAGAGCAATGGATCACCAATCGGGGATAATGCCACAGTTACTAGAATGAAATAAAGATATACAACGCAAAAGCAGGCCGAGAATTTCTTCTCAAGGCCTGCTTTTTTGTGTGTTACAACGATCTAGAATGTTCAACTCAACATTTACACGATAACAGCGATCGGAAGGTTGTTCTGTCATTGGAGTGCCAGTGTTCGCTATTCACGTTCACGCAAAGGCAACCATTTCAGCACATTCTGGATCTTCTCGTCCCAATATCCCCAGTCATGTCCACCGGGTTCTTCCTCGTACGTCAGTTGGAAATCGGTCTGTGCACAAGCTTTACGGAACGCTTGATTCTCGTCATACAGGAAGTCCTCTGTCCCACAGCATTGGTAGAGCAAAGGTTTTGGACCCTGAATTGCTTTGCTTTCTTCGAGCAGATGCAGCAAGTCATTCTCCGAGCCTTTAATCTCTGCTCCGAAAATCCGCTTGAACTCAGCATCACTTAATGCCTTAACAATTCGGTTATCCATATGCGCTACCATGTCGAGCGCTCCGGATAAACTTGCCGCAGCGGCGTATTGCTCCGGTTTGTGAAGTGCCAGCTTGAATGCCCCGTAGCCACCCATGGACAATCCGGCAACAAAGTTATCCTCACGTTTGTGTGATAGCGGGAAAAAGGAACGTGCAAGTGCAGGCAGCTCTTCACTGATGAATGTCCAGTAGCGTCCACCTTCCGCCATATCCGTATAGAAGCTGCGATGGACCTGAGGCATTACAACAGCAATACCAAGGTCCGCAACATATCGTTCGATGGATGTACGACGCAGCCAGATGGAGTCATCATCCGATAGCCCGTGCAGCAGATACAGCGTGGGATGTAACCCCAGACCGGATACGTTCTCCATTCCAATCTGATTGTGGGTCTGTTGTGGCAGGATGACATGCATGCTGGTGCTTAGACCAAGCGTGTCAGAGTAAAAGTCGCATTTAATAAGTGCCATGTATAGGAGAAACCCCTTTCATAAGTCCATTAACGATGTGTCCTGACCCGATTCAATAGGATGGGATCAGAATCCATAATGGTTCCATAGTATCTATAATAAACAGGTTATACGCAAAGCCTTTTCATTGCAATAATAAGAAATTCACCACTAGTTATTCATCTTCTTTACAGCGTAACAATGTTATGTTACACTCTTTTCAACACAAAGGGGGACCATATATGACGGATGATTTGATCTCCAAAAAAGATTTGCTGGACCTGACGGGTATCTCCTACGGCCAGTTGTACCGCTGGAAACGGAAGAATCTCATTCCGGAGGAATGGTTTATTCGGAAGTCGTCCTATACGGGACAAGAAACTTTTTTTCCAAAACAACAGATTTTACTGCGGATTGACAAGATTCTCAATATGAAAGACGGCTTGTCACTGGATGAACTGGCAGACGTGTTTTCACCAACGCTGGGTGAAGTGGAAATGTCCGCTCAGGAGCTCTTAGAGCGAAACATTGTTTCGAACATTTCGCTTGAGCTGTTGAAAGAAGCGGGTCGGGAGCGGCCGCTGTATGCTTTGGAGCAGATCATGATGCTTTATGTACTCGATAAGCTGCTAATGAGCGGAGATATTACCCGGCAGGAGGGTACGCTGCTGATCGATGTCATGTCCGAGCATTATTATCGTTTCACAGGCAAACCAAGCGAGCTGGTGCTTATTCGCAAGATGGGTGTCCCTTCATTCATGCTGGTAACAGCAGGAACAGAGCTTTATTTTGATAATGGTGTGAAGGTCGTTCTCAGGCAGTCGATGGGGACGTTCATGGAAGAGTTAAAACTCAAATTGGGATAAGGAGAGGATCATATATGGAGGAACGTAATTTGCGCAATGATCTGAACGTAGCGGGCATGAGCCAAACGGCAGGCGGGAATTTTCACCGGGTATCTATCGATGGCATGGCTAAAGTAAACGGGAACCTGGACTGTACCTCCATGAATGTGAATGGAACATTGAAGATGCACGGTGCTTTGAGCTCAGAGAGTGCAACGATCAACGGCATGTGCACGCTGAACGGCCCCTTGATTAGTTCTCGTGTTCGTGTGGATGGCTTAACAACCATTAACGGAGACCTCCGAAGCCCTGAGCTCGAAGTCAACGGGAAGTGTACTGTTCGTGGACGGGTTGATGGGGAACGGATTGATATTGGTGGCGTGATCGATATTGAAGGCGACGTACAATGTGAGTCTTTGAACGTACAGGGCAATATTAAAATTAGTGGCTTTCTGAATGCGGGAACGGTAGAGATCAGGCTGCATACATCTTCTTCGGCGAGAGAGATTGGCGGGGAACGCATTGATATTCGGCGTAAGGAACAGACTGGTTTTTGGAAAAGTATTGGCCTGGGCGGTACTCCGTCCTTCAAGTCATCCTTGATTGAGGGGGATGAAATCGTGCTGGAAGATACCGAGGCTGATATTGTTCGTGGCAGCAAGGTTCATATCGGTCGTGGCTGTAACATCAGGTTGGTTGAATATTCGGGTGAACTAGAGGTTGATCCAGATGCCAAGGTGGGCAGCAGTCAGCGGATTTAAATTTTAATATGAAAAGAAAGGGATGTGATCGATTTGAACAACCATTTTGCTGGTTCATTGGATAAAAAACATGACATTAGCATCATCGGCGATGGCAGTTCTTCTGGCGGTGTGTACGGCAAGGTCAAGGTAGTGGGGGATTCCTCATTTAATGATAATCTGATCTGTGATCAATTCAAATGCACCGGCACATCCGTCATATACGGATCTCTGGAATCAACGGATATCAAAATTACAGGAACCCTTACCCTGAAAGAGCGGGCTACTGCCGGCGACGAAGATCAGGAAGGCAATTATGCTTCTAACCTGTATGCAAAAGCTGAACATATGAAAGTAGTAGGCGAGCTTCATGTGTCAGGCGATTGTCAGGTGGAGAATATGAAGTTGAATGGCCGTTTTACGATAACGGGTATGCTCAGTGCCGAAAGTATGACACTTAAAATTATGGGTCCATCCGAGGTCAAGGAAATGGGCGGTTCCATCATATCAGTAAAGAATTCGCGGGGAAAACTGCTGGAAGGTTTGTTCACTGGTAACAAGTCTATTCTCAAGACCGATCTGATCGAAGGCGACGAAATTGAACTTGAGAACACGGAGGCCGAGATTGTACGAGGAGATAAAATAAAAATTGGCCCAGGCTGCCGAATTGGTACAGTGGAATACCGCTCTTCTCTGCAAATTCATCCGCAATCGGAAGTTTTGGTGCAAAGCAATCGGTCCTTGGACTGATTATCCGCCGTAACTTTTCGGATATACTAATTCAGTCATATGAATCGGATGTGAATGGGAGAGATTGAGTAGAATGGCTACACGTAAAAATAATATTGGATTGGTGCTGGCAGGGTTACTGCTAAGCATACTGATGGCTTCGATGGACAATACCATCGTGGCAACAGCTATGGGCGACATTGTCGGGAAGCTGGGTGGGCTCGACAAGTTCGTATGGGTGACCTCCGCTTACATGGTGGCCGAGATGGCCGGTATGCCAATCTTCGGTAAGTTATCCGATATGTACGGACGGAAGAAGTTTTTTGTTTTCGGAATACTGGTATTTATGCTCGGATCCGCATTATGTGGAACGGCAACATCAATCGTTGAGCTGACGATGTACAGAGCTATTCAAGGTATTGGTGCAGGTGCTCTGGTGCCGATTGCCTTTACGATCATGTTTGATGTGGTCGCACCGGAATCACGGGGTAAATTGGGCGGTTTGTTCGGAGCTGTGTTTGGTTTATCCAGCGTATTTGGTCCGCTGCTGGGTGCTTACATCACGCAGTATGCGACATGGGAATGGGTATTTTATATCAACCTGCCGCTTGGTTTGATTGCGTTTGTGTTTATTTCATTTTTCTACAAGGAATCTCATCAGCATCAATCCCAACAGATTGACTGGCTTGGTGCTATCACACTGATTGGTGCGGTAGTCTGTCTCATCTTCGGGCTTGAACTGGGCGGCAAAACGTATGCCTGGGGCTCATGGCAGATTCTCGGTTTGTTTGCCGGATTTGTGGTGCTAGCACTGCTCTTCCTGTTTGCAGAAACGAGAGCCAAGGAGCCCATTATCTCCTTCGGCATGTTCCGCAACCGGGTGTACTGGTCCAGTAACGTTATTGGCATGTTCAGTGGTGCGGCGTTTATTACCGCATCCGTGTACATTCCAATCTTCATCCAGGGGGTACTCGGTGGCAAAGCGACCAACTCTGGTCTTGTGTTATTGCCTATGATGTTGGGGTCCGTTGTGACGGCTTCCATGGGTGGGGTACTGATGACCAAAATCAAGTATCGCAACATTATGATTCCTACGCTGGCGTTGCTGGTGGTTGGTCTTGGATTGCTGACAACGCTGGATGAAACCTCATCTCTATGGACGATACGTATATTCATGGTGATGATTGGTCTCGGTGTCGGGGCATCATTCTCGGTGCTCAGCAATGCAGCCATGAACGCGTTTGAACCGCAAAGACGCGGAGCAGCAAGCTCTACACTTAACTTCCTGCGTTCACTTGGGATGACGATGGGCATTACGATCTTTGGTATCGTGCAGAGCCAGGTATTTACGCGCAAAATGAATGATGCCCTTGCCGGATCAGCGGCGGAAGCGGGTGGTGCTGGTGCTCCTGCAGGCGGCGTGCCTCAGGGAGTGGATCTGAGTGATCCGCATGCGCTGCTATCGCCAGAGCTGAGAAAAGCGATTCCGCCTCAGGTGCTGGATACCATTACGCATGCGTTGTCTTCATCCATCGTGCAGCTCTTTGCCTGGGCTGCGATCCCGGCTGCACTCGCGTTGATTGCTGCTTTCTTCATGGGTAATGAGAAGATGGTTATCGGTGAGGAGCAGAAAGAGTACACAGGCGGACATTAAAAGGTTTCAGTCTAATCAATACACAATATGTATCTGTAAAACAAACGAAAGACACATCTCTCGAAGGACCCCGAATGGGGAACAGGAGATGTGTCTTTTTCTATTTGTTATTACTTTTGCTAAATTGAGCGTATCTATTTGCACTCATGTGAAAGTAAGATTAAGGCTGCTTCGTGTCGCTGATGCCATCCTCTACAACTGATGGCTCTTTGGGATCAGGCAGGTTAGTATGACCAGAGCGGGCAATCAGGCGATTCTGGGCTTTGTATGTGTCACGTGTAATGGTTTTGGATTCGACAATTTTACCATTTACCTTTTTGGTGCGCAGCGTCTCCACAATATATCCGGGTTGACCGTTTTGGAGCACCTGTTGAGCGCCGTCAGGCAGCACATTACTCGATACATATTTGACGGGAGCACTTAATGTCTCAATTGTACGGGATTCCAGGGCATAACTGACGTTCTCCGGGAAGGTCCCGAAAAATTTGACCGTTAAGCTTCCACCTTCCACTTTGGCATGAATGAGCAGAGACTTGCCGGTATTGTTTTTGAACCGAAAATTGATGGAACCTGAGGCGAACGTAGCATCCAGCCCCTTCGGCAAATATTTGACGGGCAGGGAGTGATTGCGGCGTTCTACGATGTCCAGTCCGGTCAACAGGGCTGCGTTGTAAACGGTGCTCGATACTTGGCAGATACCGCCCCCAATGCCGGGGGTCAGCTGCCCATTCACGATGACCGGTGCTTCCCGGAAACCATAGTCTTCCTCGGCCTTCTTAATGACCTTTTCATAATCAAAAGTACCATTTGGCGGCAAAATCATGCCGTTAACGGCTTGCGCTGCTGCGCTGACGTTATGTATCCGGCCTGCACTGCTGTTTCCAAGGCCAGTGGAGAACTGAATGATCTTCCGGTCAATTCCCTCTTGGCGCAGCGAATCGAGAGTCACTTCGGGTTGCAGCGTATACAACGGCAGCTGAATCAACAGCGGGTTTGGCTTCGTATCATGGTCCAGTGGAGCGAAATCGCGGTGCAGTTTAGCCTGCATCAGGCTCGCGAGTTCATCCCAGGCGATCCGGCGGACGCCCTTTTCCGGGATGTACTGGACCTTGTCACTTGCGGTAATGCGGCGAACAGCGTTCGCGGGTGTACCGAAGGTTTCCTTTTCCCAGGCAGGGGTAAGCTGCTCTCTCAGTGATTTTGAATTGTACGTCAGCTTCAGGGACCACTCCTTGATGAAATGATATCGGGCGTAAGCGCGTTCCCACAGATTGCCTTCATCCAATTGCTGCACAGCTGTCCGGAAGTCATCAGCACTGTAGCTTGCGCCTGTCTGGGCGGCGGTGAACATCATTGTTTTTGGTGTAGGATCGTCAACCTCCAGGGTGATCGGCCATGCTTCCATTTGTTTTAATCGTTCATCCAGTGCCGGTAGAACTTCCTTGCGATTCACGCCCTCAACCGACCACTCCGCAACACGTACCCCTTCCGGTAGGGCGGGTTGGTTCACGTACATATACAGCAATCCATAGGACGCGGAACCGAGTAATAGGATGGAGAACAGTGCAATGACCATCAAATGTATTTTTTTCATATCCGTACGCTCCTTTGTACTTCTGTTGTTCCGCATTTCGTAACACTTTCCATATATATGATCCAATGATGGAAAACTTTCGGGTACTCAATAGGTAACAAATTTGTTACAATAAAATTCATATGAATCCATGCTTCACCATCGAAAAAGGGGCGAAATGGATTTTCCCTGATGAAATTCAGGTCTTTTTAAAGGAAATGCCAAGATTGTGTCGAAATGATAATGGCTAACTATGCAACGGGAAGTGATGATGTGATAGAAATGCAGGACGTGTGGAAGACCTACGCCAATGGTACCCACGCATTACAAGGGGTGTCGGTGAAGATCGACCGCAATGAATTTGTCTATATCGTCGGTCCGTCCGGCGCAGGCAAATCGACATTTATGAAATTGATGTACAGGGAAGAAGTTCCGACCAAAGGACAAATATCCATTAACGGATTTAATATCGGAAAGTTAAAGCCACGCAAAATTCCTTACGTACGCCGGAATATCGGCGTTGTGTTCCAGGATTTCAGGTTGCTGCCACGGATGACGGCATTTGAGAATGTGGCATTTGCCATGGAAGTTATTGAAGCACCGAAGCGTCACATTAAGAAACGAGTGATGGAAGTGCTTGATCTGGTTGGATTGCGCAGCAAGGCGAATCGTGAACCTTCACAGTTGTCGGGTGGGGAACAGCAGCGTATTGCCATCGCACGTGCCATCGTGAACAATCCGTCTGTTATTATTGCGGACGAGCCTACGGGTAACCTTGATCCGGAGACGTCATGGGGCATTATGCAGCTGCTGGATGAAATTAATTTCCGCGGAACCACTATTGTTATGGCGACCCACAACAAGGATATCGTTAATACGATGCGTAAACGGGTTATTGCGATTGAACGGGGACAGATTGTACGGGATCAGATGAGAGGGGAATACGGTTATGAATTTTAGTACTCTCTTGCGCCATTTACGGGAGGGATTCAAAAACGTATTCCGCAACGGCTGGATGTCCGTGGCCTCCATCATGTCCATTATCGTGTCATTGCTCATTCTGGGCGTGTTCATGCTGCTGGTGCTTAATGTGAATTCCATGGCCAACCAGGTGGACAGTCAGGTCGAGATCAGTACGTTTCTTGAGCTGAACGTGGATGAGAACCTGCGTAACACGCTGGAGCAGGAAATCAGTGCGATGCCTGAAGTCAGTGAAATTCGTTTTGTTTCCAAAGAAGAGGGACTCAAGGAGTTCCGTGAACGTCTCGGAGAAAGTGCAGACAATGTGCTGAGCGGTTTCGATGTGGATAACAATCCACTGCCGGAGACCATTGAAGTAGAGGTCATTGAACCGGAAACCGTCACTTTTGTGGCGCAAAAAATCGAAGCATTGAACGATAAACACCCGGAGAAGCCGATCATGAAAGTGAACTACGGCAAGGAAACGGTGGAAGTATTGTTCAAATTTACGAAGCTTGTCCGTAATATCGGATTTATTTTTGTTGGGGGACTGGGGTTAATGTCCATGTTCCTGATCTCGAATACGATTCGCGTAACGATTCTGGCCCGGCGCCGGGAGATCGGTATTATGAAACTGGTTGGTGCAACCAACACGTTCATTCGTTGGCCTTTCTTTGTCGAAGGGGCATTGATTGGATTGATCGGTTCGGCGATTACGGTAGCAGTACTGTTCTTCGGTTACAGCCGCCTGATGGCCACGATTGGTCAGGATGTATTTATGCAGATGCTTAATTTGATTCCACTCGGTGATATTTGGTTGCTGTTTGGAACACTGTTGATCGGACTCGGTGTGCTGGTTGGTATTTTGGGAAGCACATTGTCCATCCGCAAATCTCTTAACGTTTAATCGAAAAAGAATGGCAAAGCAGGTTCACAACTGAACACTGTTTGACGATATGTAGTAAAGACGGAGTCTTTAGTGTAAAGAAAGCAAAGAACATGTTGTTCACCACCTGTGCAGGTTGCTTTCTTGTGAATTCATAGGATGGGGGATCACATTTTGAAAAAAACAGCTTCGCTGCTGGCTCTAACGTTATTGGCCAGTTTGACGCTTCAACCTTCTGACGGATATGCCAAGAGTAGCATTAGCGACATTGATCAGCAGATTCAGCAACTGGAGAGCAAGGCGGCTTCGGCCAAAAAGGAGCAGCAAAAGGCTGCCAGCAACAAAAAGGAAGCCCAGCATTACAAGAACAAGACCAATGCTTACTTGAAAGTCGTCATGGAGCAGATCAATGTGGTTAGTGATGAGCTGGCAAACGTATCCTTGCAGATTGAAAATACGGAAGAGGATCTCCGGACAACGAAAAAAGATCTGCAAGCTGCAGAAGAACGTATCGTTGCAAGAGAGAAATTACTTGAATCACGTGTACGGCTGATGTATACAGATGGTGCCGTTTCTTATCTCGATGTGTTGTTAACTTCCACAAGCTTCACTGATTTCCTGACTCGTGCCGATTCACTGAAAACGATTGTGGATCAGGATCAGCATCTGCTGGATGAACACAAAAAGGACAAGCAGCTCGTCGTGGACAAAAAAGCAGAACTCGATGTGCAATATGCAGAAGCCAAGAGCCTGTATGCGCAGAAGAAACAGCGTAAGTCCCAATTGAATGAGAAGGAACAGGAGAAGCAAGTGCTTCTCGCT
Organism: Paenibacillus sp. MDV22-iso6; assembly: GCF_058408365.1. Classification (NCBI taxonomy): domain Bacteria; kingdom Bacillati; phylum Bacillota; class Bacilli; order Caryophanales; family Paenibacillaceae; genus Paenibacillus; species Paenibacillus sp. MDV22-iso6. Next base: position 622,607 of record NZ_JBZVDZ010000003.1, read on the forward strand.
TCCTATGATGCTAAAATTGAAGAGTCTGAAGAGCTGACGCAAGAACAGGAAGATGTATTGATGCAGATTGCCAGCAAGCGTTCGGCCCTTCTGCAAGAGAAAAATAAATTGCGTGAGCAACAAGCGGCGGCGGCCGCCAAAGCAAAAGCAGCAGCTGCTGCACGTGCCGCGGCTGCTGCGAAGGCGCCGACCAAGGTCAGCTCCAACAGCAGTAGCAGCACATACTCCAGTGGTAACGGCATCTTTGGGATGCCAGTATCAGGTGCGCGTGTATCTTCCGGTTTTGGGCCTCGTATTCACCCGATCACGGGCGAAGTAGGTAAAATGCATGCAGGTGTAGACTTTGCTGTTGCTCAAGGAACGTCCGTTCATGCCGCTTCAGGCGGGATCGTCATCATGGCTGAATGGTATAGTGGATATGGTTACACCGTCATTGTTGACCACGGAGGCGGATTATGGACGCTATACGGTCATTTACGTGAAGGCGGATTTAAGGTTAGCAAGGGTGACACGGTAAGCCGTGGCGATATAATTGCTGAATCAGGCAGTACAGGCAACTCCACTGGACCGCATTTGCATTTTGAAGTACGTGATAATGGAACAGCAGTGAATCCATCTAACTATTTGTAGTTTTTAGCCAACAGTTGGAATGGAACAAACATATTCCGTACAAGCTAGGCATATACTAAGCTGGCATGTTCAGGGAATGATTCACGGAACGATTGAATTTGACACGCTTCAATACTAAAGGCGGTGACAAACGGATGATGAAGAAAAGATCGGCCCTGCTGCTTGTCATTGTAGCCCTTCTCGGAGGAAGCCTGCTTACGTTGGTGCTGATGAGCTCTCCTGGCCTGGCACAGACGACACCTGGCGAAGGATTGCTCGCAAGCGTTACTGGCAGTTCGCAGCAGAAGAACGATTTGAAGAAGATTGAAACCGCGATGGATTTGATCTCAAGCAACTACTATAAAGACGTGGATCAAACCAAACTGATTGATGGTGCGATCAACGGCATGATGGAATCCCTTGGTGATCCGTACTCCAACTATATGGGGCAGGAAACAGCAGCCCAGTTCGAGGAGTCGATTGAAGGTTCATTTACCGGAATCGGCGCAGAGGTATCCTCACAGGACGGGAATGTCGTAGTGGTATCACCGATCAAAGGATCACCTGCCGAGAAAGCGGGTATTCGCGCGAAAGACATGATCATGTCCGTGAATGGTGAATCTCTGCAAGGTTTGGAACTGAACAAAGCCGTTAACAAAATCAGAGGTCCAAAAGGCAGTGAAGCGAAGGTACAGGTTAAACGTGCCGGATCTTCCGAACTGATTGACTTCGTCATTGTACGTGATGACATTGATCTGGAGACGGTGTACGCCCACATGGAGGATAACGGTGTTGGTGTTATTACGATCACCCAATTCTCGCTGAACACAGGAGATCGCTTCAAAGAAGAACTGGCGAAGCTGGAGAAGCAGAACATGAAGGGCCTGATCATTGATGTTCGTAATGACCCGGGTGGTGTTTTGCAGGTCGTTATTGATATTGCAGAGCAATTTGTTCCGAAAGGCAAAGTTATTGTTCAAGTCGAAGACAAGAACGGTAAAAAGGAACAAAGCAAATCGAACGGATCAGGTAAATCGTACCCAATTACGGTATTGATGAACAAAGGAAGCGCGAGTGCCTCGGAAATTTTGGCTGGTGCATTGCAACAGTCGGCAGGCGCAACGCTGGTTGGAGAAAACTCCTTTGGTAAAGGAACCGTACAAACGAGTTATGACAAGCAGATGGGTGATGGCAGTCTGCTGAAAATCACCATCGCGAAATGGCTGACTCCGAACGGAGACTGGATTCACGAAAAAGGGATCAAACCGGATATTGCGGTGAACCAGCCGGATTACTTCTCGGTGGCACCAATCAACAAAGAAAAATTACCTTTGAAATACGACAGCAATAGCACGGATGTGAAAAGTGCGCAGACGATGCTGAGAGGACTTGACTTTAAGCCGGATCGTGTAGATGGATACTATGACCAGAAGACAGAAGAAGCGGTCAAAGCATTCCAGAAACAAAAAGGCATTCAGGCAACTGGCCAGATTGACGAGAAAACCGCGGAATCACTGGAAGCGGCTCTGATTGAACGCATTGCCAATCCTCAATATGATGCACAGCTGAAGCGCGCGATCGAAAATGTCTCAAAGGATATTTCGTCCGCAGTGTCGAAGCCATAAAGAAGGCTGATTTTCAGCCTTCTTTTTTTCTGAACCGGCTGAAGGAGAGGGGTGACCGTCCACAATGGAATGGGCTTGGCCATGGTTGACCACATTAGGAGAAGCATTGTTGCAGTTGTTTATTCAGCCGTTTTATTATATTGCGGTAATCTTGATTGCTCTCGTTTATCATCGTCAACTCTTACAGGAACGTAAATTGTTCCACGTTCGTCTGCAAAGCTCGATAACACAGACCATTCGTGCAATACTTGGAGGTATTGTGATTGGTGCAATGGTCTCAATCGTGTCGCTGTTTCTTGGGGCACATCTTACACTGAGCAGCCTGATCTGTATATGGGCAGCTACGTTATTTCTGGCATTATTCCGTATCCGATACTTATGTTTTGCTTATGCTGCAGGTTTGCTTGGCGTGTTGCAGTTTGGTTTAAATCTGGCTTCGGGCTGGCAGCCGGCAGGATGGATGGGAAGTGTCACTGAAGCATTACGTGCGCTGGATATGCCTGCACTGCTTGTGCTCGCAGCAGTATTACATATCGGTGAAGCACTGATGGTACGTATGCAAGGGGTATCCATGGCATCGCCTTTGCTCTTCGAAGGTAAACGCGGCAAGCTCGTTGGAGGATACCAGTTACAGCATTTCTGGCCGATTCCGTTACTGATTCTTGTTCCAGTTACGGGCGGGGCCGAATTGCCATGGACCGCTTTGATCAGCGGAGGAAATGGCTACATGTTGGTTGCGCTACCGATTATGCTGGGATTCGGAGAAGTTACGCAAAGTATGCTCCCCGGGGAAAAAGTCCAGATTTCCGCAAAACGATTGCTGCTATATGGGACAGGGCTACTTGTGCTCAGTCTCTTGGCTGCATGGTGGTCTCCACTCATGGTTGTTGCAGCCTTGGCTGCTTTCATTGGGCATGAGTTCCTGGTGTGGTACAGTGGCTTCGAGGAGCAAAACCGCAGCCCGCTGTTTGTACACCCTGAGCACGGCCTGAAGGTGCTGGGTGTCATTCCTGATAGTCCCGCGGAAGAACTGGGGATTGAGGCTGGGGAGACCTTGTACAAGGTGAATGGCGTATTGGTGCATTCGCCGGAGCAATTACATCGCGCTTTGCGTATGAATCCGGCCTTTTGTAAGCTAGAGGTACGCAATCATCAGGGTGAGAGCAAGTTCATGCAACGGGCGATCTATGAAGGAGAGCATCATCAGCTCGGGGTGCTCATGGCCCCGGACAATCATGAAGCCTGGGCGCTCCGCTTACGTCCGCTAACTCTATTTCATATCGTAAGTCTCAAGTTGTTCGCACGACGTCGGAAAGATCAGCTTAATGTTGAGGCTCCACTAGCATTGCCACCCGCCCCGGCGGGGGAGCAAAGATCTGTAGAGATGTAATGAAGAAAGGGTATTTCCTCCGCCATATTAGGCGAGGGAAATACCCTTTTTGCTACTTTTTCAACATGAAAATGGCGATTTGAGTCCGGTCGCGCAAACTAAGCTTACCGAGAATATCCGTAACATAGTTTTTGACCGTGCCTTCACTTAAAAATAGCTTCGCGGCAATTTCTTTATTGGACAGCCCTTCTGATATAGCCTCCGCAACAGCCAGTTCCATACGGGTTAGTCCGTAAGAGCCAATGGGTTCATGTGTCTGAGGCGCTGCAGTAGGACGAAGTAGACTCGCGAGCTTACGAGCAATATCAGGATGAATCAACATATCCCCGTTATGTACAGTCTTGATGCCCTGAATGATCCGGTCAGGTGGCACATTTTTGAGTAAATAACCGCTGGCTCCGTTTTGCAAAGCCTGGATAATATACTCATCATCGTCAAACGTAGTAAGCATCAGTACACGCACGTCAGGGAAACGTGTTTTAATGATTCGGGTACCTTCAACTCCATCACAATCTGGCATGCGAATATCCATAAGTACAACGTCGGCAATTGTTCCGGACTCCAGCAGTTCCAGAGCTTCCCGGCCGTTTGAAGCTGTACCTGTAACGGTAATGCCGGGATCGAGTCCAAGCAGGACTTTGAGACTTTCACGGATAAAGGAATCATCATCCGCAAGCATCAGCCGAATGGACTGAGGGTGAACAGAATGGCTCGAGTTATTTAATTCATTCAGGTCAGACATGAGCAAATCACTTCCTTTTTCAGATCAGTTCAGCTTTGTTTGCCATGGGTAGGCGTGTAATCACCGTATAGGGATAGTCCGACTTGATCTCAAGTTTCCCACCAACCAACTGTGTGCGTAGGCGCATACCTTCGAGCCCCATGCCGAGTCCTGTAGACTCTATCTTTACGCCCGGGTTAGCACGAGATCTTTCATGTCTTGCTTTCGTTTGTTCCTTGGTGGAAAGGGTATGGATCTTCCCATCGTTGCTGATAGACATACAGATTTCTCTTTCTCCAAATTCCAGTTCCACTGTAATCGTAGTGGCATTTCCATGACGGAGGGCATTGGTCAGGGCCTCTTTTGCATTTTTGTACAAAACGATTTGCATACTGGGATAGAGTACATGTGAATGACCACGCACTTCGTAACGCGTTTTAACACCCGTTTCCCTTCCAACGTCTTCAAGCAGACGATCTAGCGCGTAGGCATCGGATATATATGAGTCAGGTCGCAATTTGTGAAGCGTGGTTCGCATGTCATCCATACTGGCGGCCAATTGATCCCGAATTTGTCTCACCATTTCCGTGCCCTGTTCTGGGTGTATAGGGAGGGTGAGGAGGGCTGCCTCAGACATCATTTTGGTGCGAATTAGGCGATGACCAATATCATCATGAAGCTGTCTGGATATCCGGGTACGTTCCTCAACCTGTGCCGCTCCTTCAAGTTGCTTTGTGAATTGCAGCAATTGTTCGCGTGCCTCCTGAAGCTCGTAATGTTTACTGCGCAGCTCATCGTACACCTGTTCAAGCTGCCCACGGCTGCTCGCGCTTCTAGAACCCTGCCAAGAGAGTGTTGCGGTGATGAGCAGGAGCAAGTTACCTGCAACCCGAGCCATTGTCTCTTGGGTGAAGCTAAAAGGAATGGCCGTGTTATTGTGAAGTGTAAGCCATGCATGAAGCTCCTGTGGTGGGGCGTAATACCAATGTAACGCGGTATTGCTGGCGATAAGCTGAATGGCGAGCATTAACCACCGTTGGGTCCTATCCAGTCTGTACATGTACACATAAAGCGCAGATAAGGAGAGGAAAAACATAAATGGGCCATATAGAGCGATCAGCCAGCAGCTGAAGAGGATTTCGGCCGCAAGCAGCAGACGCTGCATACCTGAACGGGAGAAGTCTTTCCACACCGCGAGTCCTAGGGCAATGATAATATACAGAGTATAGCTATCTTCTTTTTCCAGGGGTAGCACCAGAATGTACAGAACCGCAGGAACTATGAGTAAACCGTATTGTAGCAACCGCATCGGCATATGTCAGAGACATCCTTTATTTTAGAAGTGAAGGTATACCTTCCGGTTATGTATGTCGATTATATCATAGGCAGTTTTCCCATCCGAAGATGACTTAAGTCACCTTTGTTTCATGACCTTTCGTACCTTCGCAGAAGATCACAATTCGTTACAATACAGATATGAAAATCCAGTCGCAGGAAGCTGGACGGAAGAGGAGTGTATAATCTATGACTATGCTTGAAGTGGATCACGTCGTGAAACGATACGGTAGCAAGCTGTCAGTGGATCATTTAAATCTGAGTGTCGGTAAAGGTGAAATTTTTGGATTGCTTGGACCCAATGGTGCAGGGAAAAGTACCACCATTAGCATGATTGCCGGTCTTTTAAATATGGATCAGGGTGAAATTCGGTTGGATGGCATATCGGTCAAGGAACGGCCACTTGAAGTGAAACGCAAAATCGGACTGGTACCACAGGATCTGGCTCTATATGAAACGATGACCGCTGCAGAGAATGTAACTTTTTTTGCCCGACTATATGGACTCCGTGGAAAAATGCTTAAAGAAAGAGTGCAGGAATCCCTCGAATTTGTAGGTTTGCAGGACAAAGCGAAGGATGCCCCGTCCACTTTCTCTGGCGGTATGAAACGCAGGCTGAACATTGCGTGTGCCATTATGCATCGACCGGATTTAATCATTATGGATGAACCAACAGTGGGCATTGACCCGCAATCGCGGAATCATATTTTGGAGTCGGTCCGTACGCTTAACCAGATGGGATCAACCATCATTTATACAAGTCACTACATGGAGGAAGTTGCTGCAATCAGTCACCGGGTAGCGATTATGGATCAGGGGCATATCATCGCCTGCGGCACCGAAGCAGAACTGAGAGAACGGGTTGCATCTGAGGAAAAAATAGTGCTCACCACTTCGGGCATTGGTCACGACGTTGTGGAGGAGTTGAAACTTCACCCCCGTGTGCGGGCGGTAGAAGTATCAGACGATACATTGACCATTACGCTGCCTTCTGCACAGCAGGATCTACAGGATATGCTCTTCATTTGCAGCAAACATGAAATCTCCATTCAAACGCTCAAGGTCGAAGAGCCTGATCTGGAAACGCTCTTCCTCAATCTGACCGGACGTACGCTTCGGGACTAGGAGGATCTCAGATGAACATATGGCATATTTGCATCTTTGAGTTGAGAAGGATTCTGAGAATTCGCTCCGTTCTGCTGAATCTGTTTATTCTGCCGCTGCTGCTCATCTTTATATTGGGTACTGCACTTTCTAGTACAATGGGTACCGCAAAAGAAGCCATTCCTGACTCGGTGAGAGTAGGGATCATTCAAACAGAAGAGAATTCCGGTTCGGGATTGATCAGCGAAGCTTTAAATAAATTTGTGACATCTCCGGTGGTAGCCGAGATGATGAAGGTACAGAACATTTCTACGGAAAAAGAGGCTGTAAGTGCACTGCGACGTGGTGATCTGGATTTTGCCGTAATCGTCCCATCAGATCTGGAGGAGCAGATCATGAAAGGGGAAGAGGCAAGGTTGCAATGGATATTGGGGAAAGATGGCACGCTCAATGTTGTAGGTGAGACTTTGTTTACGCGGTTCACAGATGAACTAAACATACAAGTAGCTGCGGCGAAAGTGTTAGGTCCTGACGCAGTAGCTGCAATGGCTGAGCATTCACAGACCAATAGCGCGAACTCTTCATATATAGCCGTAAGCAGTCCCGGAGAAGTGGGCACCTCTTATAGCGCTTCACAATATTATGCGGCTTCCATGCTCGCCATGTTCATGCTTTACTCGGGTTTGACAACCAGCAACAGCCTGTTTGGTGAAAGGGACAAAAAAACGCTAACTCGCTTACAGGCAGCTCCAATAGGCAATGGGGTCATTTTTGCAGGGAAAATTGCAGGCAACAGCCTAATTGCTTTCTTGCAGGCCATCATCATCGTACTGGTGACGAATTGGTTATATGGTGTGAACTGGGGCACACATCCAGGGTTGATTGTTCTGATCTGTCTGCTGATTACGCTGGCTTCCATGACTCTTGGCGTGATTGTTGCCCTGCTTTTCAAGAATTCCGCATCAGCAAGTGCCGCTCTTCAAGGCATCATTATTGCCATGACATTTATTAGCGGTGGATTTACACCCATTGCCGTTGGTTTTGTACAGCGAATAAGCGAATTTACGGTAAACCACTGGGCTTTGCAAAGTTTTCTGCGGATGATGCTGAACGCCCCCTTAAGTGAGATTATGTACAGCATCATGATGCTTGGTTCGGTATGTGCGGTAATGGTGGCGGCAGCGGGACTGATCTATAGAAAGGCGGGATATCGCTATGAATAGCCTGAATATTGCCTGGCTGATGATCCGGCGCACGATATTGCGAAAACGGGGTTTCATCACGTTCTTTCTTCTTCCTTGCCTTGTCGTCACAGGTACAATTGCGCTGTTTGGGAGCGAGGAGGGAACACGTGCCGTCATTCCTTATGTAAACGAGGATCAGGGTGCAGCAGGCAGATGGATATTGGATGAGCTGGGCCGCAAAGAGGAATATCTGCTCAAACCCATGAACAACGTTGCGGAAGTTAAGGAAGCCATTGCGCAGCAAAGGGGGAGTTCAGGACTCATTATCCCGGCGCATTACACGGACAATTTACTGCAAGACAAACAACCTGAAGTTCAGCTAGTGGAACTTCGTGTCAGTGAAAGCTCCTATACTTTGAGGGCTGCGGTTGAAGGTTTGGCAGCGGGATTGAGACAATCTGCTTCGGCAGTATTGGCAGCGACAGATGCGGCATCGGGTGAGACTCCTGATCCAACTCTGGCCCAAGCAAAATTTAAAGAATTGTTACTTGAACTAGGCAAACATCAAATTTCGGGTGAAGCAACTGAGCTGAAGATTTATCCAAAACCGGGTTTGAACAACGTGACCGGATTTACGATTATGTTCATGATGGGTCTGCTGACCAGTACAGTTGCTGTTATTATGGAAGACCGCAGGCAGCGGACGATGGCAAGAGTCTACACGGCTCCGGTCCGCGCCTATGAAATCGCACTGGGCAATTTTCTGGGGAGTTTTGCGATCGGATTAATCCAAATTGTTTTGGTACTGGGGATTAGCAGATGGGTGCTTCATTATGATGCGGGGATTCCATTTGTCATCCATCTGCTTATTTTGGCCGCATTTATGCTGGTCTCCATGGGGATTGCGAGTACGGTTGCCGGCTTGATTCGTGAATCCAAAAATGCAACCATGCTGAATTCTCTGATTATCACACCGACGTGTATGATTGGTGGCTGTTTCTGGCCGCTGTCGATCATGCCGGATTACATGCAAAAACTCGCTAATTTTGTTCCGCAGAAATGGGCGATTCAAGCAGTGGAAACGATCTCTGCTGGCGGTACGTTGTCGGACATTGCCCTACCGCTGCTGATTCTGTTTGGCATGGCAGCCATTTTGCTGACGGTCGGTTCTGCGATTCTTCGTCCCAGCGAGCCAGGCGTAGATGCGTAAAGTGTGAATCGTTTGTATGATGAAGGTAATCACATCGTGTGCCATTGCTGTAAAACGAAGGGAAAAATTGATCCGCCTTTTTTGCAATAAAAGTATAGAAGTAAAAACAAAAAGCACGTTCTGCTGAATCGAATTCAGTAAGAACGTGCTTTTTATAATAGAGCAAGGATACTTCATACGAAATGTTTGAGATTAAGGCTGGAGTTGACGCAAGACGGTGATTTCCACACGTCTATTTTTTTGCCGCCCTGCTGCGGTGGTATTATCCCCAGTTGGGCGCGTATCCGCGTATCCAGCATATTGAAATCCGTCAGGGTCAAGCTTTTCTTTGTCGAGAAAAAAACGCAATACAGACAGTGCACGTTCCCCGGAAAGCTCCCAATTATCTTTATAGGTAGCGTTTGCTCCGACAGGAACGTTATCCGTATGCCCTTCAATGCTAACAACGGTGCTCAAATCGCGGAACAGACTTGCCAATTTGCTCAGTGTGGGTGCAGCATCACTTTTGAGTGCCGCCTTTCCCTGATCAAACAGGAAGCGGTCGCTGAGTGTGATAGAGATGCCTTGCGGCTTGTCCGCAACAAAAATTTGATTTTCCAGTTTATTGTCTTCGATATACTGGGTAATCACATTGAACAAATTTTGCAGCTCCTGCTCCTGTGATCTGAATTGCTCTTCACGCTCCGTAAGTGGCTGATCGTCATCAGCTGGCTTACTTGTCTCGGAGCCGGAAGAGGGTCCTTTGCCTTCTCCGGGGTCTTCGCCCTGAATCTGGGAAGGCGGATTCTTGGTAATAGCTTGTCCAGCTGTACCACCAATACCTTCACCTTGATCGAGCAGGGAGTTGGATTGGTTGAAAGTATTTTGCAACGATTGAGTAACCACATCGTATTTACCAGAATCCAGATGGCTCATGGCATACATGATCACAAAAAAGATCAGCAGCAGAGTAATGAGATCGGCATAGGTAATCATCCAGCGATCTCGATGATCTCCAGGTTCACGTTTTCCGCGCCGTTTACTGCGCCGACTCATCCAATCCCTCCTTCACTACAGGACGTGTAATCTGGCGGTGAGTAAGTGTGAAGGACTCCAGCCGTTTACGCACAAGCTGAGGGTTTTCCCCGTTCTGGATGGATAATACGCCTTCGAGCAGCATTTCCATCGTCTGAATTTCGTCTGCTCCACGGGATTTAATTTTGGAAGCAATGGGTAAAAAGATAAGATTGGCACTGGCGACCCCGTAGAGGGTTGCGGTAAAGGCAACAGCAATCGCTGGGCCGAGTCCAGTAGGATCGGTCAGGCTGCCGAGTACCTGAATAAGTCCCATCACGGTACCAATGATACCCATCGTTGGAGCATAACCGCCTGCTGATTCAAAAATTTTGGCATAACCTTCATATTTTTGTTCGACGGAATCAATCTCCATCTCCATGATCTGGCGAACAACATCCTGATCTGTGCCATCGACAACCATCTGAATACCATCTTGCAAAAATGGATGCGGATGGTCCATTACTTTTCGTTCCAGTGCAAGCACGCCTGAGCGGCGAGCGATTGAAGACATATCTACAAGTTCTTCAACCCACTGGCTTGTGTCATTGTTGTTACGCCCAAAGGCCATGCGGAGGGCAGCAGGAATCGTACGCAGCCGATGTGCAGGGAAACTGGCAACAACTGCGGCAATCGTTCCACCAAATACAATTAGAGCAGCCGTCTTTTGCATCAGACCGGATAATTGGCCACCTTCCCATAAAAAACCACTAATGACTGCGGCAATCCCGGCAATAATGCCGATAAGTGTCGCAATATCCATAAATTAACCCACTCCTATCTTTAGTTCGCGATTGCATCACTTGCACAGACGAGGTATAATTATACGGGAACAAATATTCCTATTACTATAAGTTTTCCCATATGTAAATTCGGGGAACTTCGACAATATATAGTGACTATTATTTTAGACGATAGGGTGAGATACGGCAATGAGCGATATTATAATGAGCGACAAAACGTTCGAAATCGAATCAGAGTTTTCTCCCCAAGGTGATCAGCCTGCAGCCATTGAAGAATTGGTGAAGGGCGTTCAGGAGGGGAAGAGATATCAGACATTGCTGGGTGCAACCGGTACGGGTAAGACGTTCACCATTGCACAGACGATTGCCAAGCTGCAACGTCCCACACTGATTATTGCCCACAATAAAACGCTGGCAGCTCAGCTTGCAAGTGAGTTCAAAGACTTTTTTCCAAATAACATGGTTGAGTATTTTGTCAGTTACTACGATTACTTTCAGCCAGAGGCCTATATTCCTTCCTCGGATACGTACATCGAGAAGGATTCAAGTATCAATGAAGAGATCGATAAGTTACGCCATGCGGCTACGAGTTCATTGTTTGAACGCAGAGATGTCATTATTGTAGCGAGTGTATCCTGCATCTATGGTTTGGGTTCGCCGCACTCCTATTCCAGCATGCTTCTGTCCCTGCGGGTAGGGATGGAGAAACCGCGCAATCAGATTTTGTCGCGTCTGGTGGAGATTCAGTATCAGCGAAATGACATTAACTTTGTGCGTGGTACGTTCCGCGTTCGCGGTGACGTTATCGAGATTTTCCCGGCATCGAAGGGTGAACATGCGATTCGGGTGGAATTGTTCGGTGATGAGATTGAGAAAATTACGGAGATTGATGTGTTAACCGGAGAACTGGTTGGGGAACGTGAGCACATTGCGATATTCCCGGCATCTCACTTCGTAACCCAGGAAGAGACGATGAAGGTTGCGCTAGTGAATATTGAGCGTGAACTGGAAGAGCGTCTTGAAGTATTGCGTGAACAGGGGAAATTGTTGGAGGCTCAGCGACTGGAGCAACGTACACGGTACGATATCGAGATGATGAAAGAAGTCGGTTTTTGTTCAGGGATTGAAAACTATTCCGGCCCACTGACATTCCGCGAACGAGGCGATACACCTTACACGCTGATGGACTATTTTCCGGATGATATGCTGATTGTGGTCGATGAGTCCCACGTGACTCTACCACAGATCCGTGCGATGTATAACGGTGACCAAGCACGGAAGACTGTACTTGTTGATCACGGATTCCGTCTGCCCTCTGCGCTGGATAACCGCCCTCTCAAATTCGATGAGTTTGAAGGGAAGATGGATCAGATTATCTATGTATCTGCGACACCAGGTCCTTACGAGATTGAGCATACGGATACGATGGTGCAACAGATCATTCGTCCAACCGGTCTGCTTGATCCAATTATTGAACTGCGTCCAACGAAGGGGCAGATCGATGACCTGATCGGTGAGATTAATGACCGGATTGCGAAAGACGAGCGGGTCCTGATCACAACATTAACGAAGAAGATGTCCGAGGATTTAACAGATTATCTGAAGGAGATCGGAATCAAGGTACGTTATTTGCACTCCGAGATCAAGACATTGGAGCGTATGGCGATTCTACGTGATTTAAGGCTGGGGGTTTTCCATGTCCTTATCGGAATCAACTTGCTCCGGGAAGGTCTGGATCTTCCTGAAGTTTCCTTGGTAGCCATTTTGGATGCCGACAAAGAAGGCTTCCTACGCTCGGAACGCTCACTGATCCAAACGATTGGTCGGGCTGCACGGAACAGCGAAGGTCGAGTTATCCTGTACGGTGACAAAGTGACAGATTCGATGGATAAGGCGATGAAGGAAACAGAACGCCGTCGTGCGATCCAAATTGCGTATAACGAAGAGCATGGTATTACACCACAGACGATTCGCAAAAAAGTGCGTGATGTGATTGAAGCCACCAAAGTTGCTGAATCCAAGAAAGACTATCTTACAGGCGCTGCCGAGAAGATGTCGAAGAAGGAACGTCAGTCGCTTATTCAGCGCCTAGAGGCAGAGATGAAAGACGCAGCCAAAAACTTGCAGTTTGAGCGTGCTGCTGAACTTCGTGATGCATTGCTGGAACTGCGCGCAGAATAGCTTATTAAGGCAGACAGCATAAGTTTAAGATAGAGGCACAGTAGAATGTGTCGCAGCATGGATAGATCTGCAACAAGAGAACGGCCGGGTGGCCGTTCTCTTGTTGAGTCAGGAAATCAGTGATATCTACCGATAATTAGACATGTTGAAAACGTAAAATCAGGTCTATACTGATAGAAAAGTTGAAATTGGTTAAAAGGTTTATAGGAAAACATTTGGAAGTCGTGTACCCAGGAGCCGAGCCGAAGGCAATGGCGACCATCGCGAACAAGGCGAAGCCGTGAGCGTCCGGTGTTTAAGGGGAGCCGAGCCAAAGGCAATGGCGACCATCGCGAGCAAGGCGAAGCCGTGAGTGTCCTGGTGTTTAAGGGGAGCCGAGCCAAAGGCAATGGCGACACTTGCGAACGAGGCAAAGCCGTGAGCGCCCTCTCGTTGTAGAGCGGCCGTCTAAGAGACCGGCATTTGGCCGGGATCTTGGACGAAGCTGCGGGCACACGACAACCTTCACATAGCAAGACCCGACCATTCACCATTGCACCGCCTGTTTCGGGTGTCCAGAGGGCTGCGCCCTCTGGGGCCCTCCCTTGGAAGGGAGGGTTTGGGAGGGATCGAAAAGCCTTTAAAAAAGGTTGGAATTTCAACATTGAAAGGATGAATACCATTGGCGAGCGAGAACATTGTCATCAAAGGCGCGCGAGCGCATAACCTCAAAAACATTGATATCACCATCCCGCGTGACCGTTTTGTTGTATTGACCGGTCTGAGTGGCTCAGGCAAGTCCTCGCTGGCTTTTGATACGATATATGCCGAAGGACAGCGACGTTACGTTGAATCATTATCGGCTTATGCACGGCAGTTTCTGGGGCAGATGGAGAAACCGGACGTTGATTCCATTGAAGGATTGTCACCGGCTATTTCCATAGATCAGAAAACGACAAGCCGTAACCCGCGTTCCACCGTCGGAACCGTTACGGAAATCTATGACTACCTGCGTCTGTTATTTGCACGTGTGGGACATCCTCATTGTCCGGATCATGGCGTCGAAATTAGTTCCCAGACCGTAGAACAGATGGTTGACCGCATAATGCAATATCCTGAGCGGACCCGGTTGCAGATTCTGGCACCGATTGTCTCTGGACGCAAGGGTGAACACAAAAGTATATTTGCCGATGTGTCCAAGCAGGGCTTCGTTCGTGTAAGGGTGAACGGGGAATTACGTGATTTGTCGGAAGATATTCAATTGGAGAAGAACAAAAAGCATACGATTGAAGTCGTCGTTGACCGGATCGTAATTAAGGAAGATGTGCAATCACGTTTGGCCGATTCTATTGAGACTGCACTTAATCTGTCCGGTGGACAGCTGCTGGTAGATATTATGGGTGAGGAAGAGCTGCGCTTCAGTTCCAACTTTGCCTGCCCGGTGTGCGGATTCAGTATTGAAGAGCTGGCGCCGCGCATGTTTTCGTTCAACAGCCCATTCGGTGCCTGCCCGGATTGTGATGGATTAGGTGTCAAAATGATTGTTGACCCGGACCTGTTGGTGCCGGATCGAAGCAAAACAATTGAAGAGGGTGCGTTTGATGCCTGGACAGGTGGTACATCCACCTATTATCCGCAGTTCCTCAAATCGGTATGCGAACACTTTAACATTCCGCAAAACGTACCTGTAGAAGATCTGCCTGCTGAACAAATGAACAAGCTGTTGCAGGGTACAGGTACGGAGAAAATTCGTTTCCGGTACGAGAATGATTTTGGACAACGGAAAGAAGCATTGGTTACCTTTGAAGGTATTGTGAATAATCTGGAGCGTCGTTACCGTGAGACAGCATCCGAAGGTATCCGTGAATTCATTGAAGGTTATATGAGTGCCAAGCCTTGTGGAACATGTAAAGGACAGCGACTGAAACGTGAAAGCCTTGCTGTTACGATTAACGATCACAACATGGCGTATGTGACAAGTTTGTCCATTGGAGAAGCTGGCCGTTTCTTCGATTCGCTACAATTGAGTGAGAAAGAAGAAATAATCGCCAAACTTATTTTAAAAGAAATCAACAGCCGTCTCGGCTTCCTAGTAAACGTAGGACTGGATTACCTGACCCTGAGCCGTGCTGCAGGAACGTTGTCCGGTGGTGAAGCCCAGCGGATCAGACTGGCGACACAGATTGGTTCCAGCCTGATGGGTGTGCTGTATATTTTGGATGAGCCGAGTATTGGTCTGCATCAACGGGATAACGATCGTCTGATCTCCACACTCGCTCACATGCGGGATATCGGTAACACACTGATCGTGGTTGAACATGATGAGGATACGATGATGGCCGCCGATTATATTATCGATATTGGTCCGGGGGCAGGAATCCACGGTGGTACCATCATGTCGCAGGGTACACCGGAAGAAATCATGAATGACGAGAACTCGTTAACGGGTCAATATCTGAGTGGGCGCAAGTTTATTCCGGTTCGTACCGAACGCCGTAGTGTCGGGGACCGCTGGCTGGAAGTGCGTGGAGCGAAGGAAAATAACCTGAAAAACCTCAATGTAAAAATTCCAGTGGGTGTATTTACCGCAGTAACAGGTGTATCCGGCTCGGGTAAATCGACGCTAATTAATGAGATTTTGTATAAAACGCTTGCTCGTGATTTGAACCGTGCACGGGTACGTCCAGGTCAGCACAAAGAGATTCGCGGTCTGGAACATATTGATAAAGTTATTGATATTGACCAGTCACCAATCGGACGAACACCACGCTCCAACCCGGCTACGTATACAGGCGTCTTTGATGACATCCGTGATCTGTTTGCACAGACCAATGAAGCCAAAGTGCGCGGATACAAAAAAGGTCGGTTCAGTTTCAATATTAAAGGTGGACGTTGTGAAGCATGTCGAGGGGACGGCATTATCAAAATTGAGATGCACTTCCTGCCGGATGTCTACGTGCCTTGTGAGGTCTGCAAAGGCAAACGGTATAATCGCGAAACACTTGAAGTCAAATACAAAAATAGAAATATTGCAGATGTGCTGGAAATGACGGTAGAGGATGCAACGCAGTTCTTCGAGAACATTCCGAAAATTCATCGCAAAATGCAAACCTTGCTCGACGTGGGGTTGGGCTACATTAACTTGGGCCAGCCTGCAACAACGTTGTCCGGTGGTGAAGCACAACGCGTGAAGCTCGCTTCCGAGCTGTATCGTCGTAGTACGGGTAAAACGATCTATATTCTGGATGAGCCAACGACCGGTCTTCATGTCGACGATATTGATCGTCTGCTGAACGTCCTGCACCGTCTGGTGGATTCCGGAGAATCGGTACTCGTTATCGAGCATAACCTGGATGTTATCAAAACAGCCGATTATATCGTTGATCTGGGTCCGGAAGGTGGAAGCGGTGGCGGAACTATTGTTGCGACAGGTACGCCTGAGGATATTATTAAAGTGGAAGCCTCCTATACCGGTAAGTACTTGAAACCAGTATTGGAGCGGGATACGGAACGAAGCAAGACGTTACAATTGACGGAGTAAATGCTCCAGTTTACAGGTTATTTGTGAATATCTAACCCTTCTTTTCATGAAGTAGGTGGCATCGATATATGATCTGATGCCCTCTTCTTCCGAGGAGAAGGGTTTTCTGATATTTTACCGTTGTGCCAATCTTAATATGACATCGGTGAAAGTGTTTACATATGTGGTAGAGCAAGCATTCCATCAATCTACTGCCAAACTGGATTTTTTTCATTTTTCTGGATGATAGGGCTTGCATTACAAGCAGGGTACAGATAACATAGAGGAAGATATTAGGGTATGCGTTTAGCTGTTCAACTATGGTGAGGAGGTCTGTCTATCCATGCTGTTTGCAGAAGCTGCCGCGGCGAGTACTTCGAATTTTAATGCGTTTGATATTTTTGTCATCTTATTTACGATCCTGATTTTCATTGGAGTTGTCCGACTGGTTCGCGCACCGAAGAAGAATTTGTTTGCTATCGGATTTGCAGTGGTTAGTCTGCTGGTATTCCTTTTGACGGACTATGCCATGATTACCGGTTGGTTTGGTTCGTAGAGACACCGCTGAACTTATTTGAAAACAGCAAGTAGAAGAACAGACAAACACTTTCCAGAGAATTAAGGAGGGTGTTTTTTTGTGTTTTGCAGAGTGGTTCGGATAATACGGTCTTCTCTATCGAAATTAGGTCTTAAAGAGATTGTACAGGAATAATTTGTATGTTAAATTTGAGGATACCGGTATTGCAGATAATAGAGAAAGAGATTCAGTAATGGATCATATGGTTCGGTTGCATAACGGAGGATATATAGAGAGGGTTAGGTGAGAGAATGAGAGTGTTGGGGAAAAAGGGCGTAGCCATACTGATGGCTGCTGTACTCTCGATCAGTGTTGCAGCAACGGCTGGGGCAGCGGAGTCTTCATCAAGTATGCAAGCCAAAATGGTAGATGGACAAGTATATGTTAGTTCAAAGGATTTGGTCAAAGCGCTCGGAGGAAGTGGGCAATATGACGCCAAGTCTGGAACGTTTCAGTATAAGGGCAGTGAAGCAGTCCCGAAAGTAATTGAA
This sequence comes from Paenibacillus sp. MDV22-iso6, assembly GCF_058408365.1. Classification (NCBI taxonomy): domain Bacteria; kingdom Bacillati; phylum Bacillota; class Bacilli; order Caryophanales; family Paenibacillaceae; genus Paenibacillus; species Paenibacillus sp. MDV22-iso6. Next base: position 640,329 of record NZ_JBZVDZ010000003.1, read on the forward strand.
AAAGTATCTCCTTCTGTTGTAGGCATTATCGGCAAATCTACTGAATTACAGGATGGCGTCACATCGGATCGCTATAACCTAGCTCATGGCACTGGCGTGATCATCCGCTCCAACGGCTGGATTGTGACGAATGCCCATGTGGTTGATGGATTAATAAATCCGTTGGTCGTGACGACTGATGGCAATACATATAAAATCACCAAAACATACAGTGACCCGTTAAGCGATATCGCTCTAATCAAAATTAATGCCAAATCTCTTAAACCGGCGACCTTCGCCAAAGCTTCCCAAACAACTGTTGGAGAAACCGTCATTGCCATCGGCACACCGATTTCCTTCTCTTTGCGTAACTCGGCGACAGTGGGCGTAATCAGTGGTCTTAATCGGGGAGTGGAGGCTACCTATCGGTTGATTCAAACAGATACAGCCATTAACCCTGGCAACAGCGGCGGACCGCTGGTCAACCTCAAAGGTGAAGTTGTTGGTATTAACTCTATGAAATTTTCAGCAGTGGGTATCGAGAGCATGGGATTTTCAATTCCAGTAGATACCGTTCAATATATTATCAATCAGTTCTTTGAATACGGAAAAATCAAGCGTGCAAGCCTCGGCTTGCAACTGGAAGAGAGCTGGTCAGCGATTGTGGGCCTGCCTACTGATGATCCTTTGACGATTACGGGTGTGCTGTCAGCTCAAGCGAAGAAAGCCAAAATTAAAGAGGGGGATGTGTTATACAGTGTGGCAGGCACACGTGTGTCCTCTGTGGTGGATATCAATGAGTTGCTCAAAAAGTATGTGCCAGGACAGAAAGTCAAACTGTTAATGCAAACGGACGGCGATATTGTCACTCGTACGGTGGTCCTTGCTGATCGAGCGGATATCCAAGACGATGAAGATGAGCAGTTCACTGTAGATGAAGATCAATAAAGCCCGGCGAGCAATCCGGATCCAGAGAGGACGAATGAATGGAATGAAAAAATCATTTTTACGTGTGCTAAGCACAGGTATGTTAGCCGGGATGCTGAGCATTGGAGCGGCTTTGCCTGCGTGGGCATCCGATCTTATAACAAGTGAGCTGCGGATCACAGCGGGTAGTACGAGCGCTTATATCAACGGCAGCAAGCAGGCAATCGCCAAACCATATCAGTTCAAAGGCGTTACGATGGTTCCTGTTGGTGTATTCAAGAAGGCTTTTGGCAGCGAGATCCGACTGGAGAAGAATGATGTGGTCAAAGTTAAGGAAGGTCCGCATACTGTCACCTTAACCATTGGCAGTTCGATTGCCTGGGTGGATGGAGTCAAAAAAGAGATGGGCGCAGCCCCAAAAATGGTTAATGGCGTGCTTATGGTACCACTCCGCCCGGTAGCTGCGGGGATTGGCGCTACACTTGCTCCAAGCAGTTCAGGAGAAATGGTCATTCGCTTATTGCAAACGGACGAATCGGAGGATGAGGACGAGGGCGGCATTAATCTGGACGAAGGCAAAACGAGAATTGGTAACAGTTATTACGGCTGGTCCATTAATTACCCATCCGACCTCATGATTCTGCAAACGGGTGAGCAGGAGCGCATGATGACATTTGGCGCGGAGGACAGCAGTTATTATCTTGAAGTGTATGTGAGTGACCAGGATGTGAATTTGGATTCGGATGATTTGTTACAGCAGCTTGTTCAGGAAGCAAAAGAGAGCGGAGATACGGTGCTCGATCGGGAATCGATTGCCAAAGGGAAAACACCTTATGCCCGGATTGTGGTTAAGGATGCGGACGGGGTGTTATGGGAAATGCGCCAATATATCCATGATGGTCGCCAATATGACGTATACCTCGCGGATTATGGAGCACTGAATTACAAGGATCTGGGCAAACGTGCAGCGCTACTCAATTCATTCCAGCCTACTTATGCTCAGTCCGATCGTACAATTAAGGATCTTTCAACCGTGGATGAGGGGATGCGCTCTACCTGGAATGATGATTATGGCATTGAACTGAAGATTCCAGCAGGCTGGTCCATGGACAACACCCAGATGATATACGAAGCCAAGGATGGTGCATATCTGCAACTACGTGTTACATCTGCACCGAAGGGTGCGACGGTCAAAGAGTGGAGTGGCCAACTGGACAAGTGGATGCGTGAGACATTCACGCCGGAAAGTTATGAGCCGATAGGTTCGTATACGATGGATGTATCAGGCGAGACTGCCGAAGTGAATGAGTTCCGTTATAACTTTGGCGATGGATGGCAGACGGAGTTCGATGTTCTTTTGCAAAAAAATGGCTATCGCTATTATGCAGAGTATACGTTCCCTGAGGAGCAGACGAAGGATCGGGAATGGTTTAAGAGTATCATGAAGAGTGTTGAGATTGATTTTGATACCGTATCTGATAATTTCGGACAGCTGGATGAAGACCCATATTTGACGGATAAAACAAAATCTGTGACACGAACGTCCAAACGTTATCATTACAGTGTAGATATTCCACGTTACTGGACGCCGTACAATGATCGGTTTGAGTATTCTCCTGTGGTTTATACCTTCACAGGTGGTCAATTCTCCATTGCCGCGAGTGAGGACAAATCCATTGAAATGACTGTCAGTCAACTTAGAGAGGCGTATGCGGAAGCAACCAAAACTCGTAAAAACTTCAAATTGATTAGCAGTGAGGAGTTGACGTTTGCGGGTGTGCCTGCGTTTTCCTTTATCTATCATGAAGTGGACAATGGCGTGCCGTATACCGGACGTCAGATCGTGTTTGAACAGAACGGAACGACGTATACCATTACGAGCGGGCTGAATGACGCCAACAAGACGGAAGTGCAGGCAGCAGCGCTGGAAAAAGCCGTGAACTCATTTACTTTTATCAAATAATACGAAATACTGAAATAAATAGATGTATGTTGCCGGAGGGTCGAGAGACCTTCCGGTTTTTCGTATATGCATGTTGAGTGAGATGGAAATGAAAATGATAAACGGTTTTTTCAGGAAAGCGTAGAAGAGTCGTTGCAGAAGTGGTACACTATACTAGTTCAGGAGTTATGACTGCTGTTCTGAAAAATAAGAATGACTGTAGGCTTGGGAATCAGGCAATACAGACATAATGTATAGATATAGCGATACAGTGACAATGCAGGCGTATGGAATCAAGGAACAGGATTAGCGTACAGGGTATTAGGGATGAAATCCGGCTATGCCGGTTATGGGGAGGATACACATGAAAACAGCAACAATACGAAGAGAAGACGTTGAGCTTCTGGCACCCGCAGGTGACTGGGATTGTATGCGTTCGGCGGTAGCCAACGGCGCGGATGCGATTTTCTTCGGAGTCGAAAAATTTAATGCACGGGCACGGGCGAACAATTTCCGTATGGACGAGCTGCCTGAGATTATGGCGTTTTTGCACAGTTATGGCGTAAAAGGTTTTTTGACCTTTAATATATTGATTTTTGAAAATGAATTGACGGATGCCAAAGAACTGATCGACGCTTGTGTCGATGCAGGTGTGGACGCCGTGATTGTACAGGATTTGGGTCTGGTCAAAATGATTCGCGAGATCTCGCCGGATTTCCCGATTCACGGTTCCACCCAAATGACGATTACGTCACCGGAAGCGGTGGAGTTTACGAAGCCGTTTGATATGGAACGTGTCGTGCTTGGACGGGAGAACAACCTGAAGCAGATCCAGAAGATCGGAGAACAGGCGAAGTTACCGATGGAAGTATTTGTTCACGGTGCGTTGTGTGTGTCTTATTCCGGGCAATGTCTGACTTCTGAAATGTGGGGTGGACGTTCCGCCAACCGTGGGGAATGTGCACAGGCTTGTCGTCTGCCGTACGACCTGATGGTGGATGGTGAGCATAAACCAATGGGCGATGTGGCGTATCTGCTGTCTCCGAAGGATCTGGCTGCAATTGACTTGATGCCGGAACTGATCGAAGCAGGCGTAACTTCCTTCAAAATCGAAGGACGTCTCAAAACGCCGGAATACGTGGCCAACGTGGTTAGTAAATACCGCAAAGCGATTGACCGTTACTTTGATGGAGATAATACTCCTCCTAGTAAGGAAGAAGTTCGTGAATTGCAGCAGAGCTTCTCTCGTGGATTCACACACGGTTTCCTGGACGGAACGAATAATAAACAGCTGGTTGACGGTACGTTCCCGAAAAGCCGTGGCGTCTATCTGGGTCGTGTAGACCAAGTATTGCGGGATGGTGTCGTCCTGAAGCTAGATGCCCCCGTTAAACGTGGAGACGGAATCGTATTTGATGCCGGAGATCCGACGAAGAAGGAAGAGGGCGGGCGTGTCTACGATGTACGTCGCAAAGGCGTGAAGCTTGAAGGCGAAGCAGAGGAAGGCTGGATCGTGGACGTTGTACCAGGCCGTAGTGACGTGGACCTGCGCCGCGTGAAAGTTGGCGACAAAGTATGGAAAACGAATGATCCGGCGCTGGACAAACGTCTGCGTCAGAGCTTTGAAATCGAGAAGCCTTATCGTATCTTCCCGGTAAACGTAAAAGTTATCGGCAGCCCAGGGCAGCCGCTTAGCACATGGTGGACGGACGTGCAGAAGGGCACGACGGTCCGTGTTAATTCCGAGATGGAACTGGATATCGCCCAGAAGCGTCCAATGACACACGGACTGCTCGAAGAGCAATTCGGACGTCTGGGCGGCACTGTGTTCCAGCTGGAAGAATTGGACGTCAACTTGCACGGTGACGTCATCATCCCGATGCGCGAGTTGAATAACATTCGCCGTCAGGCGGTGGAACAACTCGCGGGCGAGCGCCCTAAACCGCCCGTCTACGTGAAACGGGCGGTGGAAGTCTACGGCGATGCAGTTAAACCGGCAGCGCCAGTTGCTCGCGGTCATGCGGAGCTGACCGCGCTTTGCCGCAGCCTGCCACAAGTGGAGGCAGCGCTGGAAGCAGGTGTCGGCATGATCTACGCCGACTTCGAGTTTATCAAGCAGTTCCCGGCAGCGGTGGAAGCTGTTCGTGCCGCAGGCCGCAAGATTGCGTTGGCAACACCACGCATTCATATGCCTGGCGAGAACGGTTATCACAACAACATCCTGCGTTTGCAGCCGGATGCTGTGCTCGTACGTAATACGGGTGCATTGTACTTCTACTTGCGCCACCGGATGGAGAACCCGGATGCGAAGCATCCTGAATTGATCGGTGACTTCTCACTCAACATTGCCAATCACAAAGCAGTGGAACTGTTCCTGGAAGCGGGTTGTGACTGGATTACGCCTTCTTATGACCTGAACATTCAGCAAATGGTTGATTTGCTGGGACACTCCCGTACAAGTCAGACGGAAGTCGTTATTCATCAGCATTTGCCGATGTTCCATACCGAGCACTGTGTGTACTGTACGTTTATGAGTGAAGGAACCGACTTTACGAACTGTGGACGTCCATGTGAAGATCACCGGGCTTCCTTGCAAGACCGGATCGGCATGTCTCACCCGGTACGTGTGGACGAAGGTTGCCGTAATACCGTGTATAATGCGGTGGAACAATCCGGTGCAGAATACCTGACCAACTTCATGGATCTGGGTGTATCCCGCTACCGTGTGGAATTCCTGGAGGAAACTCCAGAGCAGGTGCGTGAGGTTATTGATCTGTATAACCGTGCTCTGCGTGGCGAGATCAGTGGTACACAAGTTTGGAAAACGCTGAAAGCAACAAACCAGCTTGGCGTAACGCGTGGTCAACTGGTGAAATAATAGATCGAAACCGGAACAAACAGCAACAGGCATGAAGTATGAAGCAACCCCAATCTCTGCTTTACGGAGCTCTTGGGGTTTTTTCTATAAAAGAGACTTGAACTACACCTATACTAAATTCGTATGTGTTATCTTGTTTGTCAGAGAAATATAGGAGGCGAAGAACCGTGGCGCCATTCACGATGATGGATATCAAATTGCTGTGCGGGGTCACGGCTTTCAAACGGGGAGAAGCGTATAACCAATCTGGGAGGGTGACCAATCTGGTTGCCAGTCAGGATGAACGTCATTACGAAGCTGTGGTTCGAGGTACAGAACGATACAAAGTAACGGTTGATCTGGATGATGCAGGTGAGGTTGTTGCCGGATGCAGCTGTCCGGGCGATGGGAGATATTATGACTATTGCAAACACGTGGCTGCCGTTTTGCTGGCGATTCATGAATGGGGAGAACAGCGTGACACGGGCTCTCAAACATCCTCGAAGCTGGTGTCTAAACCTGATCGTGGCTCCAGTTCCAGAGTAGGAACGCTGGTGGAGGAGAATGAGTGGGAGCGTCCAAACTCCATTTCAAATACCGACTCAGTAATGAATGTGGGATCTCATTCAACTTCATCTGCTCAGGCCATTGCAGCCGAGCCAGTGTCTTCCGAATCCAAGCTTGATGACCATTCGGATATGGATCGTCCGTCCGTACATTTCGCCCAAGCGGGTCGACCAAGCTCAGCTCCTGGATGGGGTAGATCAGCAGATAAACCTTCCTACCGCACAGCAGATCAGATTCTTTCCATGTTTGCTAAAGAACGCAGCCCCCTGCAATCAAATGATCGTAAATACACTGCGCCTGTAACCCGGTCTTCATTGCGGGAGGAGCTGCAGCTCCAATTTATATGCAAGCTTGTTCAAGTTCACAAAGGCGGAGCCAAACTCGCGCTTGAACTGAAAGTAGGAAATAAACGCCTGTATGTCGTTCAGAAAGTGAAGCAATTCCTGAATTGCATTGAGAATGGTGAGCCGATGTCGTTTACCAAGCTATTTTTCTACGACCCTTCAATGCATTATTTTCGGCCACAGGATCAGGCGATCTTGTCTATGCTTATTCGGATGAGGCAGAGTGAGGAAGCTTACCGCGAATCCATCTCCGGTTACTTGGGTGCTTCAGACGGAAGAGATATATTGATTGCTCCTCTGGTCTGGAAGCCTCTATTGGATTTGCTGCTGCAGGCAGATAGCCGGATGGAGGGAACAGGGTTAGCCAATGGTCCGCTCACTTTGGGTGAAGGGGCACTGCCATTATTTTATCGTATTGCGCAGGGGACTAATGAAGGATATCAGCTTGAGATCTCCGGATTGCGTGAGTTAATTCTTCTTCCAGCCTATGATGCTGCCGTGGTGGAAGGGCAATTGCATATGTTGGAGCCGATGCAGATGCGAAGTCTGGAGGATTTGAGCAGAGCGCTCACTTCTTATGGAATCAAGGAAAGTATCGATATTTCTGCTCAGCAGGTGGATGAATTCGTGCAGCATGTAGTGCCGGAATTGCGTACACTTGGACATCTGTCGATCGACTCCCAGGTGAGAGAACGAATCGCAGAGCCGGAGCTCGCGCCAAAGTTGTATATTGATTTCTACCGGGAACGGATTACTGCGCGTCTGGAGTTTGATTACGGTGTAATGGTGATTAATCCGCTGGCCGAATATTTGATCGATGAGGAAGAGAAAAAGGTGATTTTGGTACGTGACCGTCATGCGGAGCGTAACCTAATCGACCGACTAGATCGCTCTTTCCTGAAACGGGATGGCAGTGTATGGGCAAGTGAAAGAGAAGATGCGGTATACGATGTGATGTATCATTTGCTGCCGGAGCTTGAGAAGCAGGTAGATGTCTATATCCCGAATGCGATGAAGGCCATGGTGCAATCCTATCCGACACCGCCGAAAGTTCGGGCAGATCTGGGCAAAGGCTTGGATTGGCTGGAGATCTCATTCGAGATGGAAGGTGTAGATGAGCTGGAGCTTCAGGAAATTATGCGCAGCATTGTGGAAAAGAAACCGTATTTCCGCTTGCGCAGCGGTGTGTTTGTCTCTCTCGAAAATGACGGAGCGGACAGCTTTGCACACATGGCGGATTCCCTTGGACTGGCGTCGGGCGATATCAATGGCAGTCATATACGGATGCCGGCAGTTCGGGCGTTACAGCTTCCGGGCCGGGACGAGGTTTCCGGACATGTGAAGTGGGGCGGTTCCCTGAAACGTTTCCTGGATGACCTTCGTGATCCCGAGCGAATGGATTTTGCATTACCGGATGCGCTTGCTCCCGTGTTGCGTGATTATCAGGCCAGTGGATATCAGTGGCTGCGTACACTCGCATTTTACCGATTTGGCGGTATCCTGGCGGATGATATGGGACTTGGTAAAACGCTGCAAAGTATCGCCTATATCGCGGCAGAACTGAAAGAAAAGCCGAAACAGCACATAAGCAATCCAGGTGATGTTGATTACACTGTCGATGAGGGAACTTTCGGGAATAACATCCCAGATGAAGTACAGGCCGGACTGTTGGACCAACAAGCTACTCATCCCCCGGTACTCGTCGTTGCACCAGCTTCGTTAACGTACAACTGGGCGAATGAATTTGCCCGATTTGCGCCGCATTTGCGAGTTCTGATTGCGGCTGGGCAGAAAGACGAACGAGCCAGTATGCTCGCAGGCATGGATGACGCAGATGTTATTGTGACGTCCTACCCGCTATTGCGCCGCGATCTGGACACATATCTCGGGAGAACGTTTCATACGCTTATTTTGGATGAAGCCCAGTCTATCAAGAACTCTTCTTCCCAGACAGCCCAAGCGGTTAAACAGATTGAGGCACCACGTCGCTTCGCTCTTACAGGAACACCCGTGGAGAACTCATTGGATGAGCTATGGTCGATCTTTGAAGCGGTTTTCCCGGGCCTATTTCCAAGCTATCGCAGATTCCGGGACCTGCCTCCTGAACGAATCGCGCGAATGGTCCGTCCGTTTATTCTTCGCCGTCTGAAGAAAGATGTGCTGGAGGAATTGCCGGATCGTATTGAAACGGTTCAGCGCTCCGAGCTGAAGGACGAACAGAAGAAACTGTATGCCGCGTACCTGTCTCAGCTTCAGGATGAGACATCCAAGGATATGGAAGAGAACGGCTTTCAGAAGAACCGGATTAAAATACTGGCTGGTATTACACGCCTGCGCCAGTTGTGCTGTCATCCCGCTCTCTTTGTGGAGGGTTATCAAGGGGATTCCGGGAAAATGGAGCAGCTGCTGGAGACGGTCCAGGATTGTCTCGCTGCTGGGAAACGTATTCTCATCTTCTCCCAGTTCGCTAGCATGCTGAATCTGATTCGACAGACGCTCGCTGCACAGGGGGGAGATTTGTTCTACCTGGATGGTCAGACACCTGCACAGAGTCGGGTAGAGATGTGTCGCAGATTCAACGAGGGTGAAGCTGAGCTGTTCCTGATCTCCTTGAAGGCTGGCGGTACCGGATTGAACTTAACAGGTGCAGATACTGTTATTTTATATGACCTTTGGTGGAATCCCGCCGTGGAAGAACAGGCCATCGGGCGTGCCCATCGTATGGGGCAGAAACAAGTCGTACAGGTTATCCGCCTCGTTACGGAAGGTACGATTGAGGAGAAGATTTTGGAGCTGCAGCAGCGCAAAAAAGATTTGATTGCCGAAGTCATTGAACCCGGAGATCGAGGATCGACTACCTTATCCGAGCAGGATATCCGGGAGCTGTTGATGGTATAATGAAGTCTAGCCAAATTAGTATTCGATTTATCTAATATATAATTATTTCTCCACCAGAAGGAGCGGATCTAGCGTGCGTATTCGCAAAGCAATCATTCCAGCGGCCGGGCTCGGTACCCGGTTTCTGCCTGCCACGAAGGCGATGCCCAAGGAGATGTTGCCAATCGTTGACAAACCGACGATCCAGTACATTATTGAAGAAGCTGTAGCTTCAGGCATTGAGGATATCATTATCGTAACAGGTAAAGGTAAACGGGCCATTGAGGATCATTTTGACTATTCATTCGAGCTGGAGCAGAATCTTGCTGGTAAACAGAAATGGGATCTGCTGAATGAAGTTCGCAAACCCTCCGAGATGGCAGACATCCATTATATCCGTCAAAAGGAACCGAAGGGTCTGGGACACGCCATCTGGTGTGCCCGCAAGTTTATCGGAAACGAACCATTTGCCGTGCTACTGGGGGATGACATCGTGGAATCCAATCATCCTTGTCTTCAGCAGATGATCGAAGTTTATGATGAATTGCAATCTCCGATCGTAGGTGTGCAGCCTGTTGATTGGAGCGAAGTGTCACGTTACGGGATTGTGGACGGGGAATTGGTATCTCGCACCGAAGATCGTGTGTACCGTGCGCGTCGTTTGATCGAGAAACCGAAGACGGAAGAATCACCTTCCAATTTGGCGATTATGGGACGTTATATTCTGACGCCGGATATCTTCGATATTCTTGGTCAGCAGTCTGCTGGCGTGGGAGGAGAAATCCAGTTAACGGATGCCTTGTCCCGTCTGAATGACCAGCGGCAGATTCTAGCCTATCACTTTGACGGCCTGCGTCATGATGTTGGGGAGAAGCTTGGTTTTATTGAAACCACGATTCATTATGCCCTTCAGCGCCCGGATTTGCGGGAGGATTTGTTGAAGTATTTGGAGCATATAGTACAGAACAAATAGAGAAATCGCTATGATCAAGCCCAGCCGAAATTAAAACACCGGCTGGGTTTTAATTATTTTATGGAACAACGTATTGAAATATCATGATTTAACCAGGCCAATGAACGATCACTTGCCCGATGCTTTACATATACATAGATTAATATGAAGAAATGCTGTTAATAGCAATAACGGAGGGATAACATGAAGGTGATTCCGCTGTTTATGGATGGCGCAGCTATATTGGAACCTAAGGTTTATGGCGATCATCGGGGATATTTCATGGAAAGTTATAATGAGCGTGTTCTGTATGAAAATGGTATACATCATGTGTTTGTTCAGGACAATCAATCCCTGTCCGCCGAAGCTGGAGTTCTTCGCGGACTTCATTACCAGCTTCAGCCCAGAGCACAGACCAAGTTGGTCAGAGTAATATCCGGAGCCATCTATGATGTTATTGTAGATATTCGTACGACTTCACCAACCTTTGGACAGTGGAAAAGTGTCATTCTTAGTGAGTATAATCAGCGGCAGTTGCTTGTCCCCCAAGGTTTCGCTCATGGATTCTGTACACTGGTGCCACATACACAGGTGACATACAAGGTGGATGCATACTATTCGCCTGAACATGACCGGGGTATTTTGTGGAACGATCCAGCGCTCGGAATTGATTGGCCTGTGTCGGATCCCATTCTCTCCGAGAAAGATCAGAAGCACCCTTTACTTCAAGGGGCGGAACTGAATTTTGGCTAACTAAAACAAGCTTCTCGGATCGAACAGTATCTGGGGGCAGAAGGAGAGAGATAACATGAAACTGCTCGTTACTGGAGGGGCTGGATTTATTGGCAGCAACTTTGTGATGTATATGCTTCGTGAGCATCCTGATTATGAAATTGTTAACGTGGATTCCTTAACGTATGCGGGCAACCTTGAGAATTTGCAATCCGTAGAATCGAATTCTCAATATACGTTTATCCGAGCGGATATCACTGACGTTCAGCAAATGGAACAAATTATATCCCAAGGGATCGATGTAATCGTCAATTTTGCGGCTGAGTCTCATGTGGATCGCAGCATTCTGTCCCCCGATATTTTTGTGCGTACCAATGTACTCGGAACTCAGGTGTTGCTGGATGCGGCGAAAAAATATCAAGTTACCAAATATGTTCAGGTGTCTACGGATGAAGTATATGGCTCACTTGGTCCAACAGGTTTGTTTACAGAAGAGACACCATTGATGCCGAACAGTCCATACTCTGCCAGTAAAGCGGGTGGGGATTTGCTTGTCAGAGCGTATCATGAAACCTTTGGTTTGCCTGTAAACATTACACGTTGTTCGAACAATTATGGACCTTTCCAATTTCCAGAGAAACTTATACCGCTTATTATATCTCGTGCATTAAATGATGAGGCTATTCCTGTCTATGGCGATGGGCTTAATATTCGTGATTGGCTCTATGTAGAAGATCACTGTAGTGCTATCGACCTGGTCATTCATAATGGCAAGATTGGAGAGGTATATAACATCGGGGGAAATAATGAACGTACCAATATATATATTGTTGAAAAGATTCTAGAACAACTAGGTAAACCTGCAAGTTTGATTCAATATGTACAGGATCGACTAGGCCACGACCGACGTTATGGGATTGACCCGACCAAATTGCATACTGAGCTTGGCTGGAAGCCCGTGCACAATTTTGAGACAGGGATCAAGGAAACCATCCAGTGGTATCTGAATCATCAGGAATGGTGGACACGAATTCAATCAGGTACGTATCAAGATTATGTAAAACTTCAGTATGGTGATCGAATGGGTGATCCTACAAAATGAAGTATAGAGTAATGGTGACGGGGGCTGCGGGACAGCTCGGATACGATGTTGTAAAGATATTTCGAGCTGGTGGTCATGATGTCATGGCCTGTGACAGGGACCAATTGGACATTACCGATCAACAGCAATGCAGAGAAACCATTAACGCTTTCCAGCCTCACATCATCGTTCATTGTGCTGCCTATACAGCCGTTGATAAGGCCGAGACAGATGAGGATATGGCGTACACAGTCAATGTAACAGGCACTAGAAATATAGCCGTTGCTGCAGAGAAAGTGAAAGCCAAACTGATTTATATTAGTACCGACTACGTATTTGATGGCACGGCAACGAGGCCTTATCAGGAATTTGATTTGACGAATCCGCAGACCGTGTATGGCAAGTCAAAGCTTGCCGGAGAGAGACTGGTCGAGAGTCTCTGCACGCGATGGTTTATTATACGAACATCATGGGTGTTTGGAGTACACGGCAGTAATTTTGTCAAAACCATGTTGGAACTTCTGGAGAAGCGTCCCCGACTTCAGGTCGTTCATGATCAACAAGGGTCGCCCACATATACTGTGGATTTAGCCAGACTCGTGAGTGAACTTTCATTAACTGAGAAATATGGTATCTACCATGCCTCTAATTCTGGAATGTGCACCTGGTATGAATTTGCACAGGCCATTGCAGAAGAAGCATCCAAGCAATCCGGATTCAAACTGAGTGCTGTTCTCGAGCCTTGTACCACCGGGCAATTCCCACGTCCTGCTCCTCGACCTCAATATTCCGTAATGGATCATCTCGCTATTCGTACAAACGGTCTGCCACCCATGAGAGCTTGGCGCGAAGCTTTGATCGCATTTCTGAATGAATTGAGTGTGCAACCAACCGAATAGATGGTGCTTCTTATCCATTCGAAATACTGCATCCCTAGATTTAACAGCCGCCTTCGGGCGGCTTTTTGTTTTACACCTCTCCAATCAGGGTAGTTAGCTATCAAAAAGGAAAAACCGCACATGCTTCGTCATATCATGTTATTCGTACTCTTTTTCTTCCCTACCACCCTGATAAGGATGTGAACGCCATATGAAACGAATTGCCGCCGTCGTTACACTACTCATCGTAACCGTGGGCACACTCTTTTTTGCCTATGACAGTCAGAGCGAGGAGCAGCACGATGGGTTTACGGCCTATCGACTGATTGCTCATGCCATGGGCAGTATCCGTGAGAAGCCTTACACGAACGCCTATGAGGCGATGATTGCCAATTATGAGAAGGGCACACGTGTGTTTGAGATTGACTTTATGCTGACCTCGGACCGCAAAGCAGTAGCCAGACATGAATGGACCGCTAACATGAGCAAAATGCTGGGACAGGACGAGGAGTTACCCGAGGACAAACAGGCTGGGGCGCTGACACATGATGAATTCATGAATACGCCCATTCTGGGCATGTACCAACCGATGGATGCCGACGGCATTATGGACGTATTGGCCAAGTACCCGGATATGTATATCGTGACCGATACCAAAGAACAGAAGGACGAGGATATTCAGCAGGTGCTAAAATCACTCGTGGACGCAGCCAAGAAACATGACCCTTCAATTCTTAATCGGGTTGTAGTACAGATCTATAACGAGCCGATGCTCGAAACCGTGAAAGAAATCTACGCGTTTCCTTCTATTATTTATACCCTTTATGCTACGCAGGATACTGAAGCCCAGGTGGTTGATTTTGTACAAAAGAATGACATCGATGCCGTAACCATGCCGGAATATAAAGTAAACCAGAATTTCGTTGCCAAGCTGAAGCAGGCAGGAGCCGTCACCTACGTTCATACCATTAATGACACCGATCAGGTAGCAAACTATGAGAAATGGGGCGTGTACGGCGTGTATTCGGATGTATTAACCGAGCAGGAACTGGATGAGATGAACACACGTTTTGCCTGGAAACCTTGAGTATAAAATTATGATTCAGAGGTTGCGGTATTCCTACTTGAGACTTTGGATCCAACTCTACTCAAGATATTGATGTTCGAAGTGGCACCAGGCGCTGGCTTAAATTCTGTAGCATCACATCCCTGCCATCTAAAATTACAGGCTTCTCCTGCAATTCCAGGGAAAAGTCTGTGATTTTTTGTTCCCCTTTTTATACGAACATTGACACTCACTCCCTGCTGACTTAGACTTAGTTTACAAGCTTTTTAGGATGCAGAAGAACCTCTGGAGGAATGTTCGTTGATAGACATGATTAAGCAGTGGAGACATGTATTTAAGCTAGACCCGGACCGGGAAATAACGGATGAAGCACTTGACCTGATCTGCATGTCGGGAACTGATGCCATTATTGTTGGCGGGTCTTCGGGAATTACCTATGACAACACGGTGGACCTGATGTCCAGAGTACGTCGCTACGAGCTGCCCTGTGTGCTTGAAGTATCCGATCTGGAGGCAGTTGTGCCTGGTTTTGACGGATATCTGATTCCGATGGTGCTGAATGCAACGGATAGCAAATGGATGATCGGACAGCACCAGCAAGCCATCGAGCGTTACGGTTACCTGATCCCATGGGATCTGCTTATTGCAGAAGGTTATATTGTCCTTAATGCCGACTCCACTGTTGCCCGAATGACGGGAGCGGATACGGAATTAACGACGGATGCTGCGGTTGCTTACGCCCAGGCTGCGGAACGTCTGCTAAACCTGCCTATCGTATATATGGAGTACAGCGGAACGTTTGGAGATATGGAGCTGGTTGGAGAGACACACAGACAACTCACCAAGGCGCATCTTATCTACGGCGGCGGGATTGATAGTCCGGAGAAAGCTAGACAAGCTGCACAGGTAGCAGACACCGTTGTGGTTGGAAACATTGTGTACAGTGATTTGCACAAGGCGTTGGAGACGGTCCAAGCTGTGAAACAATCCGTTTAATCGGTTTAGTTTACCATTCCCCCAATTTCCCCTCCTGATCTGTTAAAATAGAACTTCGGCTTTGCTAAATAGAACAAGTTACATGAGCGCAATGTCGTTTACACAAGAACGTAGACTGCAATGGAGAAGCGGAGCGCTCTCACTTTTTCAACAACTGAAAGAACTGAAAGATAGTAATTGCAGTTCAATTGTAATTTCAACTACTCTTAAATATAAGCTAAACTAATTTTTACACGAGAACGAAGAGGACAGAAATAAGCTGGAGAAACGAAGTGCTCGCATTTATTACCGGATTTTCACTTTGAAAAAAGTAGATCAAAAAATCCGGGAATAACGGCGATCGGAAGATTATTCTGTCATCGTAGTGACGAGTGTAACCCTTAGTACTACTTATATCGATTTCAACCAATGAAAGGAGCATGCATGCATGCAACCTGTAAATATACATGATGCCGTAGCACGGCTTAACACCCCCCAACGGCAAGCTGTCGAGGCGACGGATGGACCGCTGTTGATTATGGCTGGAGCGGGCAGTGGCAAGACCCGTGTGCTAACACACCGGATTGCCTATCTTATTGCAACACGAAAAGCACCCCCTTGGGGTATTTTGGCTATTACGTTTACGAACAAAGCGGCACGCGAGATGCAAGACCGGGTATCCCAACTGGTTGGCAGCTCTCAGGGTCGTGACATCTGGGTATCAACGTTTCACTCCATGTGTGTGCGTATTCTGCGCCGTGACATTGAACGCATCGGCTTCACCTCCAATTTCAGCATTTTGGATTCATCTGACCAATTATCTGTCATTCGTAGTTGTATGAAAGACCAGAACATCGACACCAAGAAATTTGAGCCAAAAGCCGTTCAATCGATGATGAGTACCGCGAAGAATGAATTGATCAGTCCGGAGCAATATGAGAAACAGGCTGCTGACTATTTTGAAGGCATTGTGGCGAAAGTGTATAAGATGTACCAAAAACGGCTCAGAGCCAACAACTCGCTCGATTTTGATGATCTCATCATGGCGACTATTCAACTTTTCAAAGAGGTACCGGAAGTTCTCGACTTTTACCAAAAGAAATTCCAGTACATTCACGTGGATGAGTACCAGGATACCAACCGTGCGCAGTACATGCTTTGCCGTATGCTTGCTGATAGTCATCACCGCATTTGCGTCGTAGGGGATAGTGACCAATCGATCTATCGCTGGCGTGGAGCGGATATCAGCAACATCCTGAATTTTGAGAAAGACTACCCTGAAGCCAATACGATTTTGCTCGAGCAAAACTATCGTTCCACTTCGAATATCCTGAATGCAGCGAATGAGGTAATCGGCCTGAATACTGGGCGCAAACCGAAGAAACTGTGGACGGACAAAGAGGGTGGCTCAAAGATCAAGGTGTACCGTGCGGATTCCGAACATGATGAGGGGTATTTTGTAACCTCCGAGATTAGTAAAAATGTGAAGAACGGCAAATCCTATCAGAACCATGCCATTTTGTACCGTACCAACGCCCAGTCCCGGGTTATAGAGGAAATTCTGATTAAGTCTGATATTCCGTATCAGATCGTTGGCGGCATCAAGTTCTATGATCGTAAAGAGATCAAGGACATTCTGGCGTATCTGCGCCTGCTTTCGAACCCCGATGATGACATCAGCCTTACCCGGATTATTAATGTACCAAAACGCAGCATTGGTGATACAACGGTAGCGAAGCTGGCAGCTGCGGCAGGAGAACGGGGGATTTCAATATACCGTGTGCTTCAGGTCGTGGACGATCTCGGTTTTGCCGGTCGAACGCGGAATGCGCTGGTGGAGTTCTATGATATGATCGCCGCGCTGCATCAGATGGTAGAGTATCTGTCTGTGACTGAATTGACCGAGAAGATTCTCGAGATGAGCCAGTACCGACTTGAGATGCAAAATGAAAACACACTCGAATCCCGTGCACGGTTGGAGAACATTGATGAGTTCCTGTCCGTAACTATGGAATTTGAGAAAAATAATGAAGACAAAACGCTCGTTTCGTTCCTCACCGATCTCGCACTGATTGCGGATATCGACAGTATGAACGATGATGAAGAGGATCAGAGTGATGCAGTTACCCTGATGACGATGCACAGTGCCAAAGGTCTGGAATTCCCTGTCGTCTTTATCGTTGGTATGGAGGAAGGAGTTTTCCCGCACAGCCGGGCCTTTATGGATAACGAGGAGCTGGAGGAAGAACGCAGACTGGCTTATGTGGGCATTACGCGTGCGGAAGAACAACTCTTCCTGTCTTGCGCGCAAATGCGGACCTTGTTCGGACGCACAACGGCGAACCCGCCTTCACGTTTCCTGGATGAAATTCCTGATGAGCTAAAAGAAGATACCTCCATCGCTCGTGACCGCTACCGTCGTGGTAGCAGCGCAGGTGGATCATACGGTGGCCGTGGACTTGGTGCCAGTGGAGGAAGCAACTTTGGTGGCGGAGCAAGCAAGCTGTTTGATCGTCAGAGCCAAAGTGGTTCTTCCGCTTCGTCAGTTACTTCCTCACGGGTTACCATGAGTACGTCGTCCAGCACATCCAGCACGCCTGCCCCGTCGTCGGCATCTAAACCGGTCGCTGCCGGAGCTGGTTCTGACGGATTCAAAGCCGGAGATAAAGTACAACACGGCAAATGGGGAACAGGTACCATTGTTGGGGTGAAAGGATCGGGTAATGACACAGAGCTTCAGATCGCATTCCCGGCCCCGGTTGGCCTAAAACGTCTGCTTGCAGGCTTTGCCCCAATCACCAAAGTGGAATAGATATTCATGAACGAACTTAGAGATTGCTCTAACGTTCGTTCTACATAGATCCAAATTATAATAACGGAGGGATGGCCCTGTATGGACCCGATGCACCGGATGGAGCAACTCGTTACCGAGCTGAACCAGCATAATTATCAGTACTACACGATGGATCAGCCGCAGATCAGTGATAAGGAGTATGATCTTCTGTACGACGAACTGGTTACGCTGGAACAGGAGAGTGGCATGGTTTTGCCTGATTCTCCGACACAGCGTGTGGGTGGTGAACTGCTCAAAGGGTTTACACCGCATCGCCATTTATCCTCATTGTGGAGCTTGGACAAAGCCCAGAATATAGAGCAGCTGCGAAACTGGAATACTCGTGTGCTCAAGCTGGTCAATGACTTCAACACCAAAAATCCAGACAATCCGTTGCCCGAACCCGGCTATGTGATCGAACTGAAGTTTGACGGTTTGACGCTGAATCTAACGTACACAAACGGTGAGTTGGTTCAAGCCTCTACGCGTGGAAACGGAACTGTAGGGGAGGGCATTTTGGCTCAGGTTAGAACCATTAAATCTGTTCCGCTCAAAATCCCGTATACAGGTGGCACGATTGAAGTCCAGGGTGAAGGCATCATGAACCTGTCTGTATTGAATCGATATAATGAAACGGCAGCAGAACCGCTCAAAAATGCTCGGAATGCCGCAGCAGGAGCACTGCGCAACTTAAATCCGAAGACTACCGCTGAGCGGCGGTTGAACGCCTATTTCTATAATGTAGGTTATTCGGATGATATTCAATTTGCCAACCATCAGGAGATGATGGACTTTCTCCGTGAGAATCGATTTAAAGTCAATCCATCCATTACGTATTTCCATGAGTTTGATGATGTGACGGAGCAGTTGGCTGCGATACAGGAGAGCCGTGGCCAACTGGACTACCTGATCGATGGAGCTGTTATCAAAATCACAGACATGCGCACCCGTGAGGCATTGGGTTACACGGATAAATTCCCTCGTTGGGCGGTAGCGTACAAATTCGAGGCGGAAGAGACCACAACCGTTCTGAACTCTGTAGTCTGGAATGTGGGTCGTACCGGCAAAGTAACTCCACTTGCTCGAGTTGAACCGGTTGAGCTAGCTGGGGTAACGGTACAGAACTGCACGTTGAATAACGTAGGTGACATTGAGCGGAAAAATCTGAAGTTTGCCTTGGGTACACGTGTCTTTATCCGTCGTTCCAATGATGTTATTCCTGAGATACTAGGTAAAGTGACTGAAGAGAGTGACGGCGAGGAAATTGTGTTCCCTGAGCAATGTCCGGCATGTGGATTCCCACTGGAACAGCGTGGAGCGCATTTGTTCTGTAACAACAAGCTAGCGTGCAAACCGCAGACGGTGGCCCGGATTTCTCATTTTGCTTCCCGTGATGCAATGGACATCGAGACATTCAGCGAGAAAACGGCGATTCAGCTGTACAATGAATTGAACGTGCGTGAGCCCGCTGACCTGTATACATTGCAATTCGATGATTTGGTGAAGCTGGAGCGGTTTGGTGAAAAGAAAGCGAACAACCTTATTGCTGCACTGGAGCAGAGCAAGGATCGTGACCTCGCTTCGTTCCTATATTCACTGGGTATTCCGAATACAGGTAAATCGACTACACGTATGCTGGCTGATCATTATCGCGACCTGCATGCCATTATGAATGCAACGGCAGAGGAACTCGTTGAACTACCTGATGTAGGTGGTATTGTGGCTGAGAGCATTGTGACTTTCTTTGCAGACCCGTTTACACAGGCAGCTATCGAGAAGATGCTGAATTTGGGTGTGAAAGCCCAGGCGCCTGAGGCACCTGTAGCGATTGTGGAAGATTCCTTCTTCAGTGGCAAAACGGTCGTGCTGACCGGAACGCTTCATCAACTCACACGGGAAGAGGCAACGCAACGACTCGAAGCACTTGGAGCGAAGGTAACGGGCAGTGTCTCCAAAAAGACAGACCTCGTTATTGCCGGAGAGAAGGCAGGTTCTAAACTGACCAAAGCTCATGATCTCGGCATTCCTACTATTGAGGATGAGGATGAACTTGTACGTCTTTTGAATCAAGAGGGATAGATTCTGAATGTGGAGTAGGCTTTGATTAAATCGCAGCGTTACTCGAATAAGAAATAGATAACTTAAAGACCCCTGTACCACGAATAGTGGAACGGGGGTCTTCTGTTTGTACATTTATTTAAACTCAACTACATACCGGCAGTAACTCAAATCAGGAACGCGCCTGAGAAGCACCAGTAAGCCATGCATCCTTGTCATAACCTCGTTCTTCCCAGTAGCCGATATGTTCGCTGTCAATCAGTTCAATACGATTCAGCCACTTGACAGACTTATAGGCATACATCTGGGGAATGACCAAGCGTACCGGACCGCCCAAATCTGCCGGGATCGGTTTGCCGTCATGCATGACAGCTACCATAATATCATCCATCTGTGCCTGATCCATCGTTATCGCATCCGTATATACACCGTCCCCGGAGTAGAACTTGACGCTGTGCGCTTCGGGTTTCACTCCGGCTTGGGTCAGTAATTGCTTAAGAGATATGCCTTCCCAAGTATTCTTATATACAGACCAGCCTGTAACGCAATGAAAGTCACTGACCTGAACGGTACGTGCAAGTTTCACGAACTGCTCCCAGTTCCATACCTGTGCCCGTTCAACAAGCCCATCAATCCGGAATGACCAGTTTGCATTGGAAAAGGAAGGTATCGGTGTAACCGTGTATACGCGAAAATGACCTTCAGCCCCGCCTCCGACGGGAGGTGAGGAAGCTGGCAGCGCTTTTGGCAAAGGCACCATGTGATTGGGATCGTTCTCCAGCATGCTGTCAATACTGTTGTCTAGTTTGAGGTTTCGTCCAACCCAGGATATAAAAGTAGGCCCCAAAGTCACAGCTAGGCCCACGCCTACAGCAGACCGAATAAATGCCCGCCGTGTATACACGGGTTGAGGTTTCTCTGGTTGATGGAGAGGACTCTCCTTAATGGTACGTATAGATTCGGTAGAAACTATCGCTGCTGGCGTCGTATATTCATCAGGAGCATCAGTTGGATGCACCATATTTCTACCCTCTGCTACAACTGTCGTTGCTTTTACTGCACGGCGTGCAGGATCTTTTAACCATCTCGTTCGCGTGATGGAATGGTAGATAATATAAGGCAGGCCCACCCAAGTCAGCAAATCATGAACCAGAAGCGCGGCATTCGACCATCTCGGCCCAGCGAGCTTGAACTGCCATAACACTATACCTGATAACAACCATCCTACCAGCAGTACAAGAACAACGATTGTATTTGCTCTCTGCCATGGCCTATTGCGAAGTTGTTTCCAGTGCTTTCCGGCCAAAAGTAAGTAATACACCACAGGTGCTAGCATAGCTAGACCGACGACAATATGTAGCCACTTTAACCATACGCGCCCAATCCCGAGTAACTCACGCCAGAAACCACCGACCAACATAAGACCTGATACCGCGAGGATAACAACAATCCAGGCATTCCAGGCATGAATGGAAACGAGCTTTTTACCATAACCCTTTCGAATGTTCTTCAGCCATTGCTTCATATGCTTTCACCCCATATAGGTTATTCATCAGAGCATCCTCGATATAAATGAAGCCGATTGTGATTAGAGAGCGGTTCTGAATTTAGTATTATTGTGTACTGTGTCAGTGATTACTTGAACGGGAGTATCATATTCATTCCTTATTCTATATTATATATACCTTATTATAGAGCGTTTTGGATCACTTGTATCAAAAGGTGAAGGGAAACACTTCTAATATAAAAGTATCCTCTAATTGGTTATCTAATACTATTGGTTCAAAAGTAGATGTACCCTTTCTGTTTTTAGTAAATAGAATTCATTTTTCAGTAACTCGAAGTATCTGTATGTAAATAGAGTTGATCCATCCGGATTCATATAATCTGTCGATTGATGTAGTTGAGAGTTTCGTTTGATAGCGGGAGTTGTGGATTATAAATCATTTATATAAAGGTTATTAAAAAGTGCTTGCTAAATAAAATAGATCATGATATATTATTTCTTGTCGCCTCAAGCGAATGATTGTCGAAACGCTTTGAACGCTGACGAAAAAAAAGAGTTGACAGTTAGTTAGTCAACATGATAAGATAAGATTCCTGTCCGGTTGACAAGCATTAACACAAACGGACAACAAGTTCCTTGAAAACTGAACAAATGGATAGTAACTTTTGATTCATAATGAATCGTCAGTTTCAAAATGAGCTTATCGCTCTTTTCAATACCACCGATGATTTTCAT
>NZ_JBZVDZ010000004.1:0-651921 GCF_058408365.1 Paenibacillus sp. MDV22-iso6
TTCATGCCATACAGGTTGCATAAAAATATTTGTCTAACTTTAAGGGGTCACTTCAATCAACGTCTGGTTTTATTTTTGCCTTTTACTTTACACCACACTCTTTCAAAGCCAAGGCATTTCTCCATCAATTACTTTCTCATTCATAGTCCGTCGTTATTTCACCACAAACTTTACTCGTGTTCCATCCGGATATGTACTTAGCTGGTTTCCCACCCATGAGCCTGCACCACGATTATCTTTGGGACTAATATATTGGATATCCGCACCCGCTCCGCCTTCCGCACACATCGCCATTGGCCATTCATCCCGATCTTTCCCCTTTTTGACCGGAACACCTTTGAGGGACAAATCCCGATTACCTTCAGCTCCACTGCGATCAATGGTGCATACATCCGAATGTCCTGCCTTGATGGCCTTCTTGATAT
The DNA here is from genome assembly GCF_058408365.1 of Paenibacillus sp. MDV22-iso6. Classification (NCBI taxonomy): domain Bacteria; kingdom Bacillati; phylum Bacillota; class Bacilli; order Caryophanales; family Paenibacillaceae; genus Paenibacillus; species Paenibacillus sp. MDV22-iso6. The sequence goes on from NZ_JBZVDZ010000004.1 coordinate 426, forward strand.
GATTGGCCGTTTCGGGATAGCGCTCGGCCGGGAATGTGATGGTATGATCTACGCTCCCCTTGCTTCCTCCAAATTGGGACGGTATATCCAGAGACCATTCTCCCCCAACCCATGCATAGAGAGCTACCATTAACATGGCCACCAGCGTCAATATCTGCTTTTTAAATCGTTGCTTGCCCTTGCTCCTTTTACTTCTGCGTCTTTTACTCATGCTGTTTCTCCCCCATTCAACACTTGCATTATACCAGAACGCCAGTTCGCTAAACAATATAAAAAAACATAAAAAAACAGCCGACACTTCCCGGCTGTTCGTTCTGTATAGACTACCCTACGTTAGGAATCGCCTGTTGTCGAAGTAAAGGCAAGGTTACCTCAAACTTCGTACCTTTCCCCTCGGTACTCTCCACCGAAATTTGACCATCCATCAATTCGAGCAACTCTTTGCAGATGGTGAGTCCAAGTCCGCTGCCGCCAAATTTGCGTGCATGAGAGATGTCTGTCTGCGTGAATGCTTCAAACAATTGATTGATTTTATTATCTGGAATGCCAATGCCGGTGTCATGTACAGTGAATACCAGAATAACGGTATCCCCTCGCCGCTCCTCAACGTCCATCTGTAATTGCACTTCACCTTGTTCCGTGAATTTAATGGCGTTGCTGAGCAGGTTATCCAGCACTTGTCGGAGACGCAGAGGATCACCTGTGAGTACATCAGGAGTAGTCAGATCCGCATGACAGAGCAAGCGAATTTGTTTATTCTGCGCCGCAGGTTCATGCGTTTTAATAATCTGTTGAATCAGCTTTAACGGCTGAAATTCGATTTGCTCCACTCTCATTTTCCCTCTGCCCAGCTTGGCCATATCAAGACTATTGTTGACAATGTTCAGAAGAGCCTCCCCTGACTGGCGCGCAAGCTCCAGGTACTCTTTTTGCTCCTCACTGTTGTCACCCATGCCCACAAGTTCGATCATGCCCATAATCCCGTTCAGCGGCGTGCGAAGTTCATGGTTCAGCTTCCCAATGAACTCCAGCTGTCCCCTACTGTTCATTTCTGTCAGCGAAGCTGCCATACGTAACTGCTGCTCAGCATATTTTCGCTCCGAAATATCGTATTGAATCCCTACAAAAAACAAACATTCCCCTGAATCATCGAAAATCGGATCAATATTCAGTTCATTCCAGAATTTCTGTCCATGCTTCGTATAGTTTAGAATCTCTGTCTTGATCGACTGATGCTTCTTCAATGCTTCGCGAATTTTCTGTACGGTTTCCGGATCCGTATCCGCCCCTTGCAGGAACCGGCAATTCTGTCCAATCGACTCTTCCGCACTATATCCGGTTAATTCACTAAAATATTCATTTACATACATTAGCGGAAAATCAGGCAAGGTAGCATCGACTACGGTCACGGAAGATTTAATCTTAGAAATTATAAATTCCCATTGTATAGCGAGTTGATTGTATTTAGTCATGCTTCCTCCTTCATCTCACCAAACTTTGTTGCGTTGTGTTCATGCTCCTAATGCAGCTATCGATAACCCGATGGTATGTGATTATATAAAAACAATATAATTAATTGTAACATAGTTATTCAAGCCATGTGTTCCTTGGGTAATATCTGATTAATACATTCACAAAACTTATCATGTCATCAGGAGGGTCACTCATGAAATTTTTATTAATCGTTATTATTATTATTTTGCTTGTTTTCTTCTTCTCCAGACGTAAGCGTTAATTTTGAGCCGGTCATGTAAAATGAGGAAGGAAGATCGGGTATGAGAACCCTCTTTTTTATATTCATGACACTTTGTATCATTAATTTGTGCTTCCCGAAATTTGGCTGGTACTTGCGTTATGGCTGGATTTCTCGGGGAGAGGCTGAGCCCAGCAGACCGTATATGGCGATGACCAGAATGACCAGTCTGTTGATGCTGCTTATCGCTTTTACGCTAGTTGTGGCTTGAATTATAGAAACCAGAACGGCAGCTATCCCTTGGGACAGCTGCTTTTTTGCTGCTTCAATGACGGGAAAATGACAACTTTGTTTGTGGTGCGTTTGCAACGATACCCGTAATATATAATTAACGTTGTGGAAAGGACACCTTAGCATGAACATCGCATTTTATCCATATTGGGCTGCCAAAACGCTGCTTTCTCTCATTAATGTTATATATATCATGGTTATCACGACGTTTATTTACGGTCAGACCGGGTCTGTCCTTTACGCTGCGCTGTTTCCATTCATTCAAATGTCAGCTCGTATCGTCGCAGGGTTCACTGCACCACTGCTTGTGAACCGTTTCGCATTCTCCAGGCTGATTATTAGCATTCCTTTAGCCAAAACATTGATGATAACCGGAATCGCCATCGCATTTACCGATCTCACTGCTCACATTCCTCTTCTGCTGGTGGGAATAGCGATCCTCTCGTTCCTGGACGGATGGGAATCTCCATTAATAAACACATTAACTCCACGATTGGTTCAAGGAGAAGATCTGGTGAAGGCGAATAGTTTTCTCTCATTCTCTACTCAGACCGTGACGATCATTGGATATGCGATGACAGGATTCATCGTTATGCACTGGGGGGCTTCACAAACATTCTGGGCGGCTACAAGCTTATCCTGGGCTGTCCTGCTTCTAATGATTACGATCAGTTCACTTACCCGCGATATGCAGGAAAAAGTCGAGAAATCCACTTCCAGATGGGATGTATTAAGGGAAGGTTGGCTTATCCTTTGGAAAAATCGATCGTTGCGCCTGATAACGTTCATGGATCTGGTTGAAGGTCTTGCTGGCTCCATCTGGATCGGTGCTATCACGCTTGCTTTTGTGAAAGAAGCTTTGGGCCAAGAGGAAGGTTGGTGGGGACTTATCAACTCCAGCTATTCTGCCGGCACCATTCTTGGGGGAATTCTGGCCATCGCCTTGGCCACTCGCATACAAAAGCACTTGATCTCCAGTATGGCCATAGGTTCTCTTCTCTTCAGCTTACTGACCATCGCATACGGTTTAAACAGCCTTCCTTGGCTTGCTCTGTTATTGTGTATGCTTATGGGTCCTGCTTATCAGATCCGCGATATTGCTCAGCAGACGGCTTTTCAGACCCGTGTGCCCATCGAATCACTGACCAAAGTAAACGCAGCACATGGAATTATTCTCTCAGCTTCCATGAGCATATCTACGGTAATCTTCGGTCTGATTGCTGATCAAATGGGGATTCGGCTAGTATATTTGATTGGCGGTGCCTTATTCATCGTATCCTCCCTGTGCTCTTTCCGGTTAAATCGAATTAAAGAGCAAAATGATTGAATCAAAAAAAGACGAGCACATATCTGCTCGTCTCTGCTGCATCCGAACATCATCGGTGCAGCCATTTTATTCTCAATCCAATCGGTAATCTGTCAACGGCTTGCCTTGTTTATAATACAGGGCGGGTGACAGTATATTGAAGAAAATATGCACATCAGGCAAATCCGCTTCTTCCAAAATAACCTGCATTGAGGAAGCAATCCGATTATGAATCTCCTGATCACGTTGGAACATCAAGATCTCTACTGAAGCCGGAGAAGGAGTAAGGGCTTGTACGTCATGACGTTCTGCCTTCATTCTCTCCCGCGGAATATTGGTAATCAACGCAAATTGCTCCGTGATGCGAGGTACAACTTCCTCCAGCTGAGGTCCTGTGAATCCTTTAAAACGAATAAACGGCATTGCTATCCCTTCAATCTCTATTATTAGTCTCTTATGTGATTTTAAGCACATTGTTTTCGGTTGTCAAATCTCTTTCATCATATCATTTTTTTCATAGAAACGCAGAAAAGCCCCGCTGAAGTCTCAGCGGAGCATACACGCAACCAGGGTCTCACCTTGTTCTACAGCGGCTTACAGCCAGAAAGATTTAGTGATGATTACGAGCAGGATGAAGAGTACGAGAATTGCGCTTGTGGAAGTCCATCCGCCAAATCCACCAACATTGCCGCCACAACCGTATCCAACTTCACTCATTTGATTGGCCTCCTTTGAATTTCAAGGTATGCCATAACATATGTCGATTCTAACATGAATGACCGGGCTATACGGCAAGCTAACCGGCCCAATCATTGTGTATTCTGTTAGTTGAATTATGCCGAAGGAATGACTTGGATGTTGATGTTCACATCATTTCCCGATACTTCACGATAGAAGTCTGGTGTATTTTGTTTCTCCAGGACAATCAAACGAGTACGTGTATCGTTTCTGGACGCCAAAACCACTTGGCCATCCGGGGCAATACAATAAGCGATTGGAATTGAAATTTCACTGTTACGATATGAACCGTCCGCATGGCTGGTCCCCATAACAATGCATTGATTTTGTATCGCCATCTGCCGCGCTTCTTCAACCCACTCTGTATACTGCTCTTCACTGAACATCCCCACACCAATGGAATGCATAATCAAATCCACTCTGCCAATATTCTCGTTGCGAAATCCTTGCAGTACCAGTTCGTCACATAACAATGTGCTTATGGTCCAGTCCTGTTCCTTAACTACCTCAGCAGCGGTATACTTCGCTTTCTCCAATACAGTCTCCCCAGCCTTGTTAATGATAATCGTACGGTCCTTGGGACGTTCATCCAACCTGCGATGACCTGATACAATCATCGTTCGATATGCAGCCGCCAGACGGCTAGCTTCTTCCACGTTCTGATTCAGGTAGCCTTCAGGAAAGAACAACACATCCGCTTCTGGATGTTGTTTCAATTCCGCTTCCAGCTGCAGCAATTGTTGTTCCAACCTGGGTTGTCCAATAATAATCTTCAACGTTTATCCCCCATTCATGAATAAAAGCCGGTTCATACCTGTATCAGGTACGAAACCGGCTTAAAGGTTGTACAGGCAGGATTCCTGCTCACCGCACTTCGCTTCAAGAGTAATTGTCTTTGGCATATCGTTACGTCTAACAATTACTTTTACAGTTTAAATGATATGTAGTTAGGAATTTCTATGTTCAATTCTATCATAAATCTCCTGCCCGTCATAACCTCGATCTGTGGCTATATCTTTGGCAAAAAGTACCATATCACCAGTCGCAGCTGAATTTGCGCCCAACGCTCCCACAACCGCCGCAAGTGGATACAGCAAAATGGTCAGAACCTTCTTCATGCACTCATCTCCTCTTCCGTATACAGGAAATTTTTGTGTGATCATCCTAATAATACGATGAAAAGAAGTAAGTTTCAATCTTTATAGACACTCGAAGCTTTTCAACAAATCTATTGCTTCCTCATGATCAGGTTCCAAAGCCAGTACTTTCCGTGTGTAAGCCAGTGTTTCTTCTTCCAGTTCAAGTTCATAACAACACACAGCCAAGTCGTACAGCACAGCTGAGTTCTGTTTTCTCGAATCAGTACCTAACGACAGCTCCAGAAATCGCTTGGCGTCCTCATACATATACATCCCATATAACAGCTGACCTACAAGAAACGCCACATCTCCTAGCCGCTCCATTACATAATATGAAGACCACATGATGTGGATTCCAGACTGAATATCAAGCATTTCCTCATCGCTTGCATCCGGTAGAAGGTTCGAAATCCGGTTGGCACTATGAATCAAAAACTCAGCATCATATCCGCCCAGACGCCAGAACGGTATAATCTGCTTCAATTCCATCCGCTCTACCTGATGATCCATCCATTCTTTCATACTGAAGAAATCATCGGGTCCAAAACGTTCAACAAATCGGTGATACGCCAGACGAGTGTTTATGTACCCCAGTGGTTCGTCCACCATCAACATACATCCAACGTTCAGATCTTTATAATGATGTGTTGTGAAACGAGTGTGGGCTCCTTGCTGTTCCAATACATATTGAATGGCATGATAATTTGCCGTTAAAGAAAAACTTCCATGAAGTACAAATTCAGGAGGCTCGGCAAACTTCCAGTTGTCCAGTCGATGGTCACCTTTGTCCGCAGTAATTAACACATATCCTGAATCTGATAACCTATTCAATCGTTCGAGACAGGACAGACCGATTGCCGGGAACATAATGTGCGAATCCTCCAACTCTTCCTTGTACAGAGCGATAAGCCCTTGATACGGATAGTCTTCTGCACTGTACTCAGGTGCACGGCGGTATTCATAACTCAGTATCATGTTTTTCAGCAACTCGGCAGGCTCCGAATGAAGAGCAGATTCTGGAGATTGGAGGAGTATGTCACACTCGTATATCTCACCCTCACCGACATAAATTAATTCCTGTGGAATGCTGTCAAAAAAGTAATTGGCAATCAACAGCAAAGGTTGCTTCAGATCGCCCGGTCGAATAACTGTATCCGCCACTACCAGATTCAACTCGGTGTCCTCTATCGCGTCAAAACGTGCGAAATCCAGTATTCCTTGGTCAATAAAGGATTGCATGGACGGATGCTCTCTCCAGCCCAATACATTATCTTCGACCAGATCGGTCATTACATATCGAAAAGCTGGCAGCTGCACGCCTGCAAAATCTTTCAACTCTGTCAGTTTGAACAGAATTTGGTGCGCCAAGCGGCCTACGCCCGCTCCAAGTTCCAGAATGGTCACTGTCTCGGCCGTCTTTCCTTTGCTGGCGAGATCTTGAAGAAAACCAAAAATCATCTCGGCATACGCCATTGCAATCATGGGGTTACTCGTAATATATTGCGGAACCTGATTCTCGGTCCAAGCGTGCAGCCCTTTCTGTTCATAATATGCCCGCTGCCAGTCCCATACCGGAGCTTCACTGAAGCGGAATCGTTGTCCTTCGTTTTGCATCATTGGTTGAAAACCTGCTTTCCATTCATAATTTCATCGACATTTCGGAATTTCCATTCCATCTTCTCATAGACCGTTCCCTTAATCTCTAACGCATTATATCATAAACGATGCCTGATCCAATGAAGTGCTAAACCACACTCCTGTAAAATAGAAAAAACCTGCCTTTCTCAAGGCAGGCAATGCTCGTTAATACATTTATACTCCTTCTATAACGAACTGTTGGCAAGGGCGCTCAACGTTAGTCCGAATATACGGCTCCATCAAAGTTCTCAGGTCCTACACGGATCGTACCCAGCAAGTTAGAGCTGATAAATGCAGTGTACGTCAACTGAGGTGTTATTGGTGGATTGAAATCATCCGCTGAGAACGTAATGACCTGAGGAGCCAGAATGCTCAAGCTGAACGTAGACGTTGCAGAATAGATGACAGGATCCGTTGCTAAGGTCCCTCTGACAATTGTTATCGTTACACCTACGAGGGCTAATGGAAGCTGCACTGATACAGTTCCTTTGAATTGTACCCGTGGGTTTGCACCAGCACCAGCTGTTTGCAGACCAATCTGACCAAACAGTTGAGGAGTATTGATTACGAGAATCGGGATAGCAATGGAGTTCGCCAAACTCGCATTCTGCGATGTTCTAGCATCAAGAAATTGACTCATGAAATCTACCTCCTTCTGTCGGGGATATGATAGTATATGTGAGATTTGAGATATGGCATGGACAGACACTGATATTTAGAAAAAAGGGCATATGAAAAAGACACTGCCCGTATTGCTACGGTAGTGCCTCCAGAATTTCTTAATCGAAGTTATGTTCGTTTTTCTCCAATCTCTCTTTTAATAATCGAATCTCTTGCTTCAAACCTGAGATTTCCTCCCTTAAACCAGATCTTTTTATTGCCATTGAAAACACAGCATATAAAATCAGACCTACCAAACCAATGAAAATAAATATAGTTAAAATCCCTACAAAACCCACAGCACTAGCACCATTCATAACTTTAAATTGTCACCACCTTTATAACATATATTTTAACAATTATACCATATATTTATTTTATCAGCTTTGTTTGCAATTTCGTTAGCATTCGCCTGCCATAAAAAAGCTCTGCTAGCATTATGCTAACAGAGCTTTCTCACAGTGAATTATTAAGTAATTCCCTCATCACTTTAAAGTAATCTAATCAACTTCCAAAGTAAACGTCCAATTTTCCAGTGGGCGGAGTGGTTGCCATCCAAACTGCAGCCAAATTATCGGGAGCATACGTTGTAGCGGTGATATAATCACCAATTAATACGGTAGGCACCGGTGAATTGCCGTTGGGGTTAAACGAAGTCGTTGTGAGTCGGCGATTCGCAAAGGTAGCTCCTCCGTTAAACGATTCAGCAACAAACACATCTAAAAGAAACCCGTCAATCTGATTGGAATAATAAATAACCCTTACAGTTCCTGTGAATGGCGATACAGTAATGGAGGGAAAGAAATTTTGAGAACCAACAGGGGCTCCAGTAATGCTTACGGGATCTGACCATAGAAGCCCATCCGGTGAGCTGCATAGGAAAATGTCGGTGTATCCATTCCGCGCATCATTCCAGGTTGCATAGACTTTACCACTAAAGGTTCCATTGGATATGTCAGCTCCCAAGCTCAGGTTCGTCTGCACGCGAAAAGCATAATTCGTGACAGGTAAAGGAGATGGGGCAGGGACAACAGAAGCAATCCATGTGGATTGTCGTTCAATTGGCGGCTGGAACGTAGCCCCTCCATCGTAGGAGATGCGAAGCAGTGCGTACGGACTATCCGGCCCTGTAGTAATATATCCTGCATATACCTCACCAGTAAAACCTATAGCTATAGAACTTCTGTCATGGAAACCTCTTGGGCTTGAAATTCGGCTCGGAATCTCCCACGTTGTCCCCTGATCTAATGACCTTTGCAAAAATGTGGACGAAGCCAATGTAGCAAGAGGGGTGTACCCCACATACGCATTCCCCCGATAAGGGCTTCCAGGTGTTCGATCCACTGCTATAAACGGCTCATCATTATGAACGATAAGGCCATATCCCTTGTTCACAAACACGGGAGGAGTCCAGGTCACCCCATCATCCAGGGATGTGTAACTGATGATTGTACCGTCATTATCACCGTTAAATATGTGAACTGTCACTATAAACGTACTCGGAAATGTGTAATCAATGGTTGGTGCTTCAGCGCCTGCATACCCGGCAGGCTGCTGCATAGTTGTCGTTGACCATGTCTGTCCACTGTCAGTAGAACGATAAACGCCGATAAGTGTAGGTCCTGTACTTGTGTCAACAGCAACCGCACACATGATATTCGGAAGTAACTCGTTGGAAGCAATCGAGGGTTCAAATTGGTTTCCACCGAGTGCTCCTGTGATATTTACAACGGGCAAGTACCTCATCTCCATTCCAAAGATTAAGGAATATTCGTAAACCGGTCAATTAATATCATTTCTGACTGTAAAACACGTTGAATAATATTACCTGTAGAATCAATACCATATGCATGAATAATCGTACTTGTAGCACTAAAGAAATCTGCTTGAACTTCATAAAATGCTGCATCGTTTAGAGCATAAATCAAGGTCCGAGATGCCTGGGGGCCTACTTGAAATAAATCGTGCCCGATTGGAATTCTGGCATTTTGAGTAGTGTCCCATTTAAACACTTCTATCTCTATATTTACAGGAATATCAAGAGAATCATTTAAACAAGTCACAAGAATCTGAGTAGCCACACTTCCACCTGTTGGCGAATTGTAGATCAACCCTGTAGAGTTTGGCAATCGAACTATCCCTCCTCTTTGAACCACAGATTAACTACACTATTTGTACGCCCCTATCATTTAAAGTAGTACGGATTCTTTGTTGAAGGGGACATACAACAAAAAAGCCTTGATGAAGCAGCAACGAATGATGATGCTCATCACCATCGAACTTTTGCAGGCTTTATTCCAAGGCTCAGTTAATATCAGTTTTGAGTTTATAACAATAGAAAAAAACCCTTGCTACGCAAGGGTTTTGAGAGAATGGGCCCTACAGGACTCGAACCTGTGACCAATCGGTTATGAGCCGACCGCTCTAACCAACTGAGCTAAGGGCCCTGAACAAAAATGTATAACGTTCAGATGATGGCTGTGAATCATCCAGTAAAACTAAATTGCGGGGGCAGGATTTGAACCTGCGGCCTTCGGGTTATGAGCCCGACGAGCTACCGGGCTGCTCCACCCCGCGTCAGTAAGAAATATTAAAACAGCGACTTAATTAATATACACCATACCTGCCCCACATGTCAAGGGGTAATGTTAGGGAATGAAGCGTACGCCATACCGCCCTTTTTTTGAACGATATACTTCCACTTCAGCTGGCTCGTTATGACCGTAAATCCACCCATCCTGCTCCATCCGTTTTGCAAGACACCCTGCCTGAAATTTGGTTGTATACAATTTGCTGAAATATACCCAGTGCATTCCACTCGTCCTTTCTTGAAGTCATCATTTATCCCTGCTTTTGTAGAATACCCCAATTCCATAAAAATAGCCGCCGAAGATATAAATCTCCAGCGGCTGCATCTATGATTTTTTCACAAGATCATCTAACTTTTATTGAAATGTGGCTTTAGGGTTCTTTTTCAATTTCTCCAGCATCTCGTTCCCTTTGGCTGCCCATTCACCAAGCGCTTCTTTTGGTGTTTTTTTGTTCGCAAGAACTTGATTGAAGTATTCCATACCCTTGTCACTTACTTGCCACAGGTTCGGCATTTTTTGATACATTTTATCCAAGTTCGTATTGGTCGGAGGTATAGGTTTCAGTGTATAGAACGCCTGGATATTGTAATCCAAGCCATCCTTCGGTTTAATAAAGCTCTTCCGTGAAACCATCTCATAACTGCTGCGTGCTTTGATTTTCGCCCAGTCTTCACTGTTCATATACTTAATCAATTCCCATGCATCATCAGGGTTCTGAGCTGAACTATTAATGGCCATAAGATTGCTCAGATAAATGTTGCCTCCGATTTCAGGAGCCTCCGGATGAACTGGAGGTGTAACAACATCCCAGTCTACCTTCGTAAAGTCTTTCATTTTATCTGCATTTTTATTGGCATCAATCAACTGATTAATGTAGCTGTAATCTCCAATCACCATGGCTGTTTTGCCACTCAGGAACAGATCACCCTGAAGCGGATTATAACGTCCACTCTCATCCTGACTATCCTGCGGTTCGTCTCCTTTAGGGATGACTTTATCTAAGGCGAGCTTGCTTATCGTGCTCCATACTTTCTCCCATTGAGGAGAATCTACAGTCATTTTTTCCGCTTTGTCATCAAAAATTTTCAGCTGCAAAGAGTTATAATACTGGGACATCGTATAGTATGGAGAACCGCCTTGATAGGTACTGAAAGAGAAACCAAATACATGGTCTTTTCCTTCACCTTTGGTAAGGCGTGTACCCAGGTTGAAAATATCATCCCAAGTCATATTATCCGTTGGAGGCTCCACGCCTGCTTTCTCAAACATACCCTTGTTATAGAACAAAGCGGAAGAGGAGAACGTTGGTGTCAAAGCGTAGATGCTCTGATCTCCCAAATCCTTAATTCCTTCGAGAACACTTGGCACAATATCCGTAGTATCAAACTTGTCTTCCTGCATCAGTGGGTCCAGTTGTTTCACCATGTTTTCCTGAATCAACGACTTGACTGTCGCCGTATCCGCCACGATGACATCTACCGGGTTATCCCCTGTCATAATCTTCTTCAAGCTTTCCATCGTATCCGGAATGTCCTTCTGCTCTTCCTGGTTACCATAGCCATACATGCTGCCCTGATCTACCGCAGGTACAACTTCAATCGTTATATTTGGATGTGTCAATTCAAAAGCATCGGTAAACTGCTGACGGAAATAGCTGTCATCCTGGCCACCCCATAACGTCGCTACACGCAATACACGCTGCTCGTTATCCTTGGACTCACTCGCTGTACAACCCGCAAGCAGCGGCAATGCCAGACTAGCTGTAGCCAACACGGCCAGCACTCGTTTTCCCCAAAACCTGTTCTTCATCTCCCAATTCCCCCTCTAAAATTATCTTGGCGGTGTAATGACAATACGTTCACCGTCAAATTCCAATGTGGCACGATTATCAATGGACAGCGCCTCCAGATACTCCTTGGGCACCTGAAGTCGTCCCGCCCGGTCGATAATGACAAAAGCTTCATGAATATCCGGGGCTCCTGCCTCCGATAAGCCATGTTCGTCATCCAGATTCGGATTACGTTTCACAAACTCGGTGCTGGTCAAGCCGTCCCGAATCGCCACGATCCGGTCCACCTTACCAGCAAGGGTTAGATCATGAGTAACAATCACAATCGTGACCCCGAGTTCCTTGTTCATTTTACGAAAAATGCCCATGATGGTATCACATGTCTCTGAATCCACCGAACCTGTCGGCTCATCGGCAAGCAGCAGCTTGGGGCGATTTGATAGCGAGATGGCAATCGCTACCCGCTGCTGCTCACCACCGGATAATTGATGCAGCTTGTTGTGCATGCGATCCTTCAGTCCAACCCACTCCAGCAGCTGCATGGCATATGCGCGATCGCGCTTGCCTCCCAAAATCATGGGCGTTTCCACGTTTTCCAGTGCTGTAAGGTATGGCAGCAGGTTACGGCCGTTATTTTGCCAAATGAACCCTACGGTATGACGTTTGTACTCCACCAATTGGGCGTCTGTCATTTTCAGCAAATCCCAATCCCCGACAACGGCTGTACCGGCTGTTGGACGATCAAGTCCACCCAGAATGTTGAGCAATGTGGATTTACCACTACCACTGTTACCGATAATAGCCATCATTTCACCTTGATTGACAGTCAGATTGAGACCTTGAAGGGCAACGACTTCCACATCGCTGGATTTAAAAATTTTGACAAGTCCTTCGCATTGGATCACGTTTACCTCTCCTCTCCCATTTTGACTGCCTGGTGAACTCGCAGCCTGCGGATTTGCCACAGCAGCATCGTTGCTCCAATGATCAGCATGACCACGGTCACGCCGTACAGTTGCAACATATCTTTCTCTTCAAATACAATTCGGAACGGAGGTACCTGTGCGGACACATTATCTGTCGTTTGCAGGAAGGGCAGGAACAGACGGCTGGATACCTGACCAATGCCAATACCGAGAATGATGGACAGACCCGCCGTGAACACCTGCTCCAACAGCAACATACCGCTCAATTGTGCCCGGGATAACCCCATCGCCCGCAGGACACCGAACTGTACTACACGCCCGGATAGATTGAAGAACCAGTACAGAATGTATCCGATCAGGGAAATAATCACCGACACAAGGAATCCGAGACTCAGTATGCCGAACACCCCACCCCTTGACGGATGTTTGCCCTGTGATACCAGCTCTGTACGCACATCGCGCACAGACGATAACTCAATGCCTTCTGCTGCAAGTTTCTCCATCAAAGGAGCAACTTTGGCATCCGGCTCCATCTTCAACCAGACCTCATATGGAATCAGAGGCACCTGATCATAGATGTAATCCAGATTGGCAATGAAAAACGGCATTTGATCCGGGTACTGGGCAGGCCAGTAAGGTATAATGCCAAACACAACAAATTCAATCGCCTGACCCTGTACACCAATGGAGACGAGGTCTCCGGTTTTGAGCTTGAATTTGTCTGCAAATTTGGAAGAGATCAATACGGCCCCTTCATATTTCCCAAGCAAGTCAAGGTACTTATAAGGATGAGCCGGGAACAGATCGTTGCGGAACCACGCCACTTGGGCAAAATCCACATTGTCGATCCCCACCAGCATTCCCTGTCCACCTGATTTGCCAGAGACAATAATGTTGCCTTTCGTTTGCAGCACTCTCGCTGCATGTTCGACACCATTCAGGCTGCGGAACACTTCAAAAGGTGGCTCGGAATAGATCATCTTCGTGGGTTGTGAAGTACCACCGCCCCCACCTGATCCACCTCCGCCGCCGTTACCGCCGCCTCCAGAACCACCGCCACCGTTTCCTCCACCCTGTCCACCGCCTGAACCTCCGTTTTGTCCGGAACCCGTTGGCTTAACCTCAGGTGTGCCTTCCCATACCGTCTGCATAATAACATCCGAACCATAGCGATATAACGTACGCTCGGTTGAGTTCAGATCAATGGTACGAGCCGCCGCCGAGTTATACACACCGAGTCCGAGTGTCAATACAAGCAGGATCATCAAAGGATAATAAGAAGATGATGAACGTGAAAGCTGCGTCAGTGTCAGATACAGTGGAACCGGGAGAAACTTGCGCCCGATCAGCTGAATCAACTTCAAAATCCACGGGAACAATCGTAAGAAGAACAGTCCCAGTGCAAAGATCGCGAGTGCCGGTACAAAGAACAGAAACGGCTGTACCTGAAGCTGATCTGTCGTCATTCCGGTCTGGAACGTCAACATTTGCCGTTCATAGAACAAGTAGTATCCATATCCGGCGAGCCCCAACAGCGCGATATCCAGGAACCAGCGCTGCCATACCGGCGCACGATCTGTACGTGCTTGCCGCCGCTTAGCCGATACAATCGTCGCCCGCGCATAGGTTACTGCCGGAATGAGAGAAGCTATAATTGCCACCAACACGGCGATAAGGCCAAGCAGGAAGGCTTCTTTCGATATTCCAATCGGAATGGATTTCCGATCCACGAACGACAGGAATCCACTCGCTGAACCGATGCTTTTCGCCATAAACCATCCAAGAAACGGTCCGATGACAAGAGCAATCGCTCCCAGGAATATACCTTCAAGCAGATAAAGAGAGAATATCTGCCGGGCAGAAGCTCCGCGACTGCGCAGAACCGCAATGTCACTTTCCTGCTTCTGTAACGACTGTCTGGCATTCATGGCAATAAAATAAAAGACCATCGCAATCATCGGTGCTGCCAGTGTGAACAGCATGGTCTGCAATTGCAGACTCTGACTGCGGAATTGTTTCAGCAGATCCCCGAAGGTGATGTCCACTTTCGTATCCTTCAACCGCTGATACAGATCGATATCCAGCCTTTCCAGCACAGAGGTCAATCCCGAGAGCTGGCTCGTTTGAATCTCTTTCAGATCAAATGCATAATACCAACGTGAATTCTGAAGAGGGATCCCTTTTTCCTTTAACAAAACATTATTAAATACCGATTCATCCACATATAGTCCGTTCATCATACCGTCAAATCCCTGTACCCAATACGGGCTGCTAGGATCATCGGCTTTGAAAGAACCTATAATCTTCACACGCAACGTAATATCGAGACCGCTGTAAATCGGATATTCCAGAACATCTCCGATATGCAGATCGTTACGATACATGCCCTCTTCGAGCATGACCGCTTCAATCGTATCGTCCTTGACCTGGTTGCCCGGCTTCACTCCCGCAGAATAATTAACCTGTGCATCCAGGCCTGTCATCGTCCCCAGACTCATGCTGCGGACCCGGCTGGCATCCACTTTGGTTGGGTCTTCCGGGTTCACTTCCGTGCTGCGGATGGAGCGGGAGTTCACATACGTATGAAAAGGAAATCCAATGTCACGGGGCACATCCTCGCGAATATATCGATCCACCTCTTCCAGACCACGTGTGTCTGTCTTCACACCACCAGGTGCCTGGTAACTCATGAGCAACGAGCCGGCTGGCAGTCCCTCACTGTTATCCTGCAGCGTCTGGGCCACGACCCGCTTCAGCGCACCATCGGCATACATCGGAATACTAACGGTGAACGCTACCGCCACAATCAGTCCGATCAGTGTGCTGAACGTCATCCAGCGAGTGTTCCACATTTTGCGGAACAACAGTCGAAGCAATGGCAGCCCCATTAGCGGCCCACTACTTTCTGTCCAACGGTCAGACCTTTCAGAATCTCCACATCCGTGGATGTCTGCTGCCCAACTTCTACGTCCACTTCACGCTTGCTTCCATCACTCTCCACCACTTGCACGTACGTTCTTGAACCGATGGAGCGCAGAGCGGATACTGGAATGACAATCGCGTTCTCTGTTCGCTGCGTGACAATCGAAACCGTTAGAGGTGTACCGCGTTCAACCCCTTTGGGCATTTTCGCCAGCGAGACGATAACATATTGATCCAGGCTTTCTTTCGCTGGAGGCGTTCCGCCTTCCCCCGAACCTCCGCCGTTACCACTTCCACTACCCGATGCTTGGGCAACAGGCATCACTTTAACTTTGCCAGCCACTTTGCCTGCCCCATTAATGTCCACATCCGCCTTCATGCCAGCCGAGAACTTTTCCAAATCTTCCTTGGCAAACGTAGCTGCGACAACCAGGTTGGATGTATCTGCTATGGTCGCAATCGGGTCATAAGCTTTGACAGCCGCGCCCTTCTCCACCTGCACAGCAATGACTGTTCCACCGAATGGAGCGGTCAAAGTGGCTTTACCCAACTGATCCTCCAGATCGGCGAGTTCCTGACGAAGTTCTTCAAAGGCAATCGTGGACTCTTCGAACTCTACCGGGTCCATCTCATCCCGTTTGCGAAGCGTTTCCTTCATTTGCACTTCCGATTTGCGAATCTGCAGGTTTTTGGCCCGGATTTCCTTCTCCACGCTCTCTACATCAAGAACAGCGAGAAGTTGACCTTTTTTCACTTTATCCCCTGGTTTTACATTCAACTCTTTGATATGCATACCGTCCAGCGTAAAATACACCTTTTCTTCCCGCTGGCTCATCATCTTGCCGCTTCCGCTTACTTTCTTCTCCAGCGTCTCTGTCCGAACTTCATATTCCGGCTTCTTGGAGATCGTTGGCGGTGTAATTGGCGGAAGTACTTCTTCCTCTGTCTCAGCCGGCAGCAAAGAGCAGCCGGCCATCGTTGCAGCCACTATCGCACTAAGCACAATAAGCGCTGCGCGTTTCCCCCTCTTCGGAGCGGCCCCTTTACTTGATAAATCTGCCGTCCGCCATTTCATAAACATGGTCCGCAACCTCCAAAATCGTAGGATCGTGTGTAGTCATACAGATCGTTACTTGTTCAACTTCAATAATATTGCGAAATACAGCCATAACCTGTGCTCCCATTTTGGAATCGAGTTCAGCTGTCGGCTCATCCGCGAGCAATAATCTCGGTCTGTGGGCTATCGCCTTGGCGATGGCCACCCGCTGCTGCTCTCCCCCGGACATCTCGAATGGACGGTGCTTGACCCGTTTGGTTAGTCCGACCAGATCCAGACAATGACCTACCCGGTCCTTCCATTCCGAACGCGGCACGTCCGCCATGCGCAGCGACAGCTCTACATTTTCCCAAGCAGACAACAAGGGCATAAGCGCATACGCCTGAAAAATAAAACCAATTTCTCTGCGCCGCAAAGCGGTCCGCCGCCGGTCTCCCCAATCTTGAAGAGGCTGGCCGGAGAACAGAATGTCTCCACTGGATGGCTGATCCAGCCCACCCAGCATATTGAGCAGCGTCGTTTTCCCTGAGCCCGACCGCCCTTTCAACATCACCAGCTGTTGCGGGTTCACTTCCATATCGATGCCTTTGAGCACATGAATAATACGGCTACCCGTCTGGAAACTGCGATGAACATTGCGAACCTCCAGCACAGGTCCTTCATATGGAGGCAACAGATCCTTCTTGGAGGGCTTGGACTTCACTTCAGGTTCAGCTGCTGCAACCGCAACTTCCTCTTGGCTTGTTTCATTGGTTATGTCGTGCGGGTCGATGGATGTATTCTGCGGTTCACTTATGTATGCCGATTCCTCCTGCCCGACTGGTTCCTGCTGCTCCGTGAGTCCGACCGCACTGTCCTCGCCTGACTGGCTCTTGGCAGGTCTGATTTTGGAAAATAAATTCTTCATGCCAGCAATCACGCTCATCCTTTCTTCATATCCCGTTCACTTCATCAAGACACTAAAAATAGAAATCTATTCCATACTACACTGCATTATAAACGACGGATCACAACTAAAAGTTACAAGCTTTTTACAACGTTCCAGTGAAAAAGTTAATATTTTGATGAACAAACGAAAAAAGCACCCCAAAGTGCGGGATGCCTCTTGAATATTCAATGTATTTGCCTCTATGGCGGCAATCATTACAATTTTGATACCGTTCACAATCAAACTGTTCAGTCGGGTGTGAATGATATTATTTACCAAATGAAGAAGGATCTTCACGCCAGGATTTGAGCAGTTCAAAATCACTCTCCTGGATCGTACCCTCAGCCAAAGCCACATCCATCAGAGCTGTGTAATTGGACAAGGTTTGCAGCGGAATTCCCGCTTCTTCAAAAGCTTTAATTCCTTTGTCGAGCTGATAGCTGAAAATCGCCAGTACAGCCAATGGAGTCGCCCCGGCTACACGTACTGCTTCAGCGGCTTTGATTGAACTGCCACCTGTCGAGATCAGGTCTTCAATGACAACAACCTTCTGCCCCTCAGTGATCAGTCCTTCAATCAGGTTCTCTTTGCCATGTCCTTTGGCTTTATCACGAATGTATGCCATCGGCAGATTCAGCTTTTGCGCCACCCAGGCAGCATGCGGGATACCCGCGGTTGCTGTACCTGCGATGACTTCTGCATCGGGATATTGATCACGAATGATCGCAGCAAAGGCTTCAGCAATGTCGTTACGAATCTCGGGATAAGACATCGTTAGACGGTTATCACAATAGATTGGTGATTTGATGCCGGATGTCCAGGTAAATGGCTGCTGCGGACGCAGCGCCACCGCTTTAATTTTCAACAGTTGGGAAGCAATATGGTTAGGAATCTCAGTAAGTTCGATCATGCGTTTAACATCTCCTTCAAAATGGTTTCTGCTGCTTCACGTGGATTGGGAGCGCCCGTAATTGGTCTGCCTACAACAATGTAATGGCTGCCTCTGGCAATGGCTTCACCTGGCGTCAGGACACGAGTCTGGTCTCCGAGGCCACTTCCCGCTGGGCGGATGCCTGGTGTGACCGTGTGAAAATCACTGCCACAGGCTGCGCGGATCGCCGGTACTTCCAACGGGGAAGCAACGACGCCATCAAGACCTGCCTCATGGGCTAGTCCTGCATAACGGACTACTGCTGCCTCAACGCTTCCCTGGATGCCGATCTCAGCATTCATCGTTTCCTGGCTGGTACTGGTCAGCTGGGTAACCGCAATAATCTCAGGTCTGCGAAGAGAAGGATCAGCAGCTAGAGCCGCCTCAGCACCTTCACGGGCAGCACGCATCATGCTTGTACCTCCAGCTGCATGCACATTGAACATATCCACTCCCAGACGGGTGATGCTTTCAGCACCCCCACGAACCGTGTTTGGAATATCATGCATCTTCACGTCAAGGAATACCGAGTACCCCTTCGACTTCAGCTCGCGAATGAAGTCCGGGCCAGCGGCGTAGAACAGCTGCATGCCCACCTTCAGATAACAGGGAATGCCTTCTAAGGCTTGTACTAATTCCTGAGCCTGCTCCGCTGCGGGATAATCGAGTGCCACCATCAGACGGCCAGCCATTTCGTTGAAATTCGGGTGATTCATATTCCAGCGCTCCTTCCAAAAGCTTGATTTTTCCGTTTTTGCCCGATATAAAGGACATCCCGCCAGCCCGAAGGCTGACTGATGTCCTTGATCAGTGACAAATCGTCTTATTTATTTTACAAGAGCTGGCATAGCCTCAGAGGAGAAGTTGATCGTTTGCAGCATGATCAACAGGGCACGGATCGTATCCAGTGAAGTCATACATACAATCCCGTTCTCTACCGCCTCACGACGAATACGGAATCCGTCACGCTGCGGGGTTTTGCCTTTGGTCAGCGTATTGAACACAAAGTTTGCTTCGCCGCTGCGGATCATATCGAGAATGTTCGGCGAACCTTCACTTAATTTGTTCACCGTCGTCACCGGAATGTTCGCTGCTTCAAGCGCAGCTGCCGTACCTCCGGTAGCCATGATTTTGTATCCCAGTCTATAGAAACCTTCAAGCAGTGGAACAGCTTCCTCTTTGTCTTTGTCCGCTACCGTTACCACGATTGCTCCGGTGGCCGGGATCTTCATGCCTGCACCGATAAGACCTTTGAACAACGCTTTAGCGTAATTCGGGTCACGGCCCATAACCTCACCTGTGGATTTCATCTCAGGTCCAAGCGTTGGTTCCACACGACGCAGCTTCGCGAAGGAGAAGACCGGAACTTTTACGGAAACATGATCCGATTCAGGCCATAGACCGTCGACATATCCGAGGTCTTTCAGCTTCACGCCCAGAATGGCTTGTGTTGCCAGGTTCGCCATCGGAATGTTAGTTACTTTGCTCAGGAAAGGTACTGTACGGGATGAACGCGGGTTCACCTCGATGATGTACACTTGACCCTTATGGATAACAAACTGGATGTTAACCAAACCGATCGTTTTCAGTTCTTTTGCAATCTTGATTGTAATCTCTACAATTTTCTCTTTGAGATCCTGGGACAGGTGCTGTGGCGGATAAACCGCGATGGAGTCACCGGAGTGAACCCCTGCGCGCTCGATATGCTCCATGATACCCGGAATCAATACCGTTTCACCATCACAGATCGCGTCAACCTCAACCTCTTTACCCATCATGTAACGGTCGATCAGGACCGGATGCTCCGGATTGATTTTAACCGCCTGCTCCATATATGTCAGCAATTCTGCATCGGAGTATACAATCTCCATCGCACGACCGCCGAGTACATAGGAAGGGCGAACCAGTACCGGGTAACCCAGACTTTGAGCCGTTTCAACCGCATCATCTACCGAAATGACTGTTTTTCCTTTTGGTTGTGCAATTTCCAGACGGGAGAGCAAACGCTCGAACTTCTTGCGATCCTCTGCCTCATCAATGTTTTCCAGATCTGTTCCGAGAATCGTTACACCAGCGGCACGTAGTGGTGCTGCCAGGTTGATTGCTGTTTGACCACCAAACTGTACGATAACACCTACCGGCTGTTCCTGTTCGATAACGTTCATTACATCTTCGAAGAACAGGGGTTCAAAGTACAAGCGATCCGATGTATTAAAGTCCGTAGACACCGTCTCCGGGTTGTTATTGATGATAACTGCTTCATAGCCTGCTTTTTGCAGAGCCCATACCGCGTGTACTGTGGAGTAGTCAAACTCAATCCCTTGACCGATCCGGATTGGACCAGAACCAAGTACGACTACTTTTTTCTTATCTGAAGGAATGACTTCATTCTCAGTTTCGTAAGTAGAGTAGTAATATGGCGTTGTTGCTTCAAACTCAGCTGCACATGTATCTACCATTTTGTAGACTGGGCGAAGGTTTTCCTCTTCACGACGTGCTCTGATTTCAGCTTCTTTCGTCAGCGTACCTCCTGGTTGACCTTCAGCCCGCAGCTCAGCAATGGCACGGTCTGTGAAGCCAAGACGCTTCGCTTGATACAAGGTTTCGGAGGACAATTCGGATTCCTCACGAATGCGATCTTCGAAGCGGATCAGCCCTTCGAGTTTATCCAGGAACCACCAGTCAATCTTCGTCAGATCTTGAAGCTGTTGCAATGTATACCCTCTGCGGAATGCTTCAGCGATCAGGAAGATACGCTCATCGTCGGCTTTGACCAGACGCTCGTTCAGCGTTGCTTCATCCAGGGTTTCGGCATCTTTCAGATACAGACGGTGTACGCCGATTTCCAGGGAACGAACAGCTTTATGAATTGACTCTTCGAATGTACGGCCAATCGCCATAACTTCGCCTGTCGCTTTCATCTGTGTACCCAGTTTGCGGTTCGCTGAGATAAACTTGTCAAACGGCCAGCGTGGGATTTTGCTCACGATATAGTCCAGTGTTGGCTCAAAGCATGCATATGTTTGGCCTGTTACCGGGTTCACGATTTCGTCCAGTGTGTAACCCATGGCAATTTTGGCAGCCATCTTAGCAATTGGATAGCCCGTTGCTTTGGAAGCTAGTGCCGAAGAGCGGCTTACCCGTGGGTTAACTTCGATAACATAGTACTGGAAGCTGTGCGGATCAAGCGCAAACTGTACGTTACATCCACCTTCGATGTTGAGGGCACGGATGATTTTCAGGGAAGCTGAGCGCAGCATTTGATATTCACGGTCAGACAGCGTCTGGCTTGGTGCCACAACGATACTGTCACCTGTATGAACACCTACCGGGTCAAAGTTTTCCATGTTGCAGACTACGATACAGTTATCGTTCTTGTCACGCATAACCTCATACTCGACTTCTTTCATGCCAGCAATGCTTTTCTCCACCAGACATTGCCCGATCGGGCTGTAACGAATTCCTGCTGCTACGGTTTCGCGCAGTTCTTCTTCGTTGGAACAGATCCCGCCGCCTGTTCCACCAAGCGTGTAGGCTGGACGGACGATGATTGGATAACCAATCTCATTCGCAAAATCAAGTGATTCCTCAAGTGTTGTTACGATTACACTCTCGGGTACAGGCTGTTCCAGTTCACGCATCAGATCACGGAACAAATCACGGTCTTCCGCTTTCTCAATGGATGTGAGCTGTGTTCCGAGCAGTTTGACATTCTCACGCTCAAGGACGCCAGCACGTGCCAGTTCCACAGCCATGTTCAGACCCGTTTGACCGCCAAGGGTTGGCAGCAAACCGTCTGGACGTTCCTGACGAATGATTTGCGTTACAAAATCCAGTGTAATCGGTTCAATGTACACTTTATCAGCCATGTTGGTATCCGTCATAATCGTAGCCGGGTTGCTGTTGATGAGTACAACTTCCACGCCTTCTTCTTTCAGTGCCTGGCATGCTTGTGTACCGGCATAGTCGAACTCGGCCGCTTGACCGATGACGATTGGACCTGAACCAATCACCAGGATTTTTTTGAGATCTTTGTTAATCGGCATGTTATTGTGCTCCTTTCACTGCGGCTGCCAATACGGCTTGACGCGGCTGTTGCGGGTGAGTAATCTTGTGCTCCCGAATCATCTCGATGAAGCGGTCAAACAGATAGCTGTTATCATATGGCCCTGGCGCTGCTTCCGGGTGATACTGAACGGAAAACGCCGGGAATGTTTTATGTTTCAGACCTTCAATGGTCTTATCATTATTGTTGATATGTGTCACTTCAAGCTCCGTATTTTTCACGGATTCTTCGTTTACGGTGTAACCGTGGTTCTGGGATGTGATGAAGCAACGTCCGCTCTCCAGTTCTTTAACCGGGTGGTTTCCGCCGCGGTGTCCAAACTTGAGTTTCTCTGTATCGGCTCCTGCCGCAAGTGCGAACAGTTGGTGCCCCAGGCAGATTCCGAAGATCGGATATTCGCCGAGCAGTTCACTGATCATTTTAACCGCGTGAGGAACGTCTTTCGGATCCCCAGGGCCGTTGGACAGCTGGATGCCATCCGGGTTCATGCGGCGGATTTCGTCCGCTGTTACATCATGCGGAACTACAACAACGTCACAGTTACGTTTGCTGAGTTCACGCAAAATCCCTGTTTTGGCACCGTAGTCAACCAATACAATGCGTTCACCCGTTCCCGGGCTGTTGTAAACATGTTGAGTAGAAGTCATAGGAACCTGGTTACGCAGCTCAGCGATGCTGGTGTCTCCCATCATCTCCAGCAACTCTTCCACAGGTTTCGATCCTGTTGTGAGAATTCCTTTCATTGTGCCGTGGTGACGAATCCGGCGAGTCAGCATCCGTGTATCAATCTCGCTGATTCCTACGATGCCATACTCTTTAAGCAAATCGTCTACGCTGTATTCCGCACGCCAGTTACTTGGTGTCGGCTCATGACGACGTACCACAAAACCATGTACGAATGGACGAATCGACTCGAAGTCGTCACGCGTAATGCCGTAGTTACCAATCAGTGGGTACGTCATGGTTACGATTTGACCGCAATAAGAAGGATCCGAAAGCACCTCTTGATAGCCTGTAATTCCCGTATTAAAAACGACCTCACCTGTTGTTTCACCTTCAGCACCGAATGCTTTCCCGGTGAACAGTGTGCCGTCTTCCAACAATAATCTTGCCTGTGCCTGCATCCCATTTCACTCCTCTGTGTTTATCAACGTTGAATACTTTGAGTTGAACATGGGGGACGTTACGTTTGGTGCGGCTCCGTGGGCAGAAAACCCTTTGATCGCTGTTATCCCCGGATTACTTTGATCCCATTCTTCAAATGGAGTAATCCGGTGATAAAGGCGAACGCTTTGCTTCTTCGGGTTCTTTCTGCCCACTCCACAGTTACGTTGGTGTCCATGTTCAAAAGCATTATTCAACTTTTCTTTGTTTCGTATGTTTGACTCTCGGCATGGTCTGCCTCGAGTTAGTTGTAAAGTTGTTACTGGTCTATACATTGTTAATTTAAAGCTATGAAGACTAGTTGTTTGATCAATTATTCAAAACCTGATGATGTAATTGATGTAGCGGTTCAGCAAGGTGCCGTTTTACTGTTGTACCGTGTTTTTCCACACGCTTTTGCCGTCCACCCATGTTTGTGTGGCCCAGCCTTTCAGCTTCCAGCCTGTGAATGGTGTGTTTCTTCCTTTGGTTGCGAACGTTGCAGGATCAACCGCTTTTTCCTCGTTCAGGTCAATCATCGTGATATCCGCTGGTGCTCCCTCTTCCAGCTTGCCAGTATCCAGTCGGAATACCCTTGCCGGATCAGATGTCATGCGTTTCACGAGGAAGTCCAGGCTCCAAAGCCCTGTTTCCACAAACTTCGTGTACAACAGCGGGAAAGCCGTCTCGAATCCAACGATACCGAACGGTGCCAGCTCCATACCTTTTGCTTTCTCTTCTTCGCTATGCGGCGCGTGATCGGTAACGATCATATCCAGCGTTCCGTCCAGCAAACCTTCGATACAAGCTTGCACGTCGCGTGGTGAGCGTAGGGGCGGGTTCATCTTCCAGTTGGCATCCATACCTGGGATATCCTCATCCGACAATACCAGATGGTGCGGACATACCTCAGCAGTTACTTTAATACCGATGGACTTCGCCAGACGAATCAAGCGAACCGACTGCTCCGTACTTACGTGGCAGACGTGGTAGTGAACTCCCGTTGCTTCTGCAAGCAGGATATCACGGCCTACGTGGATGGCCTCGGATTCATTAGGGATACCTTTGATACCATGACGCTTCGAAAACTCGCCTTCTGTCACATATCCGCCAACTACCAATGAGTCGTCTTCGCAGTGAGCGATGACTGGCATATCCATACTTGCTGCGAGGCTCATAGCATCTTTCATCATTTGAGCGTTTTGTACGCCCACCCCATCATCCGTGAATCCAATCGCACCCGCTTCTTTCAATGCGGCGAAATCCGTAAGTTCACGTCCAAGCTCGTTCTTCGTAATAGCTGCATAAGGCAGTACTTTAACCAGGTCGGCTTCTTTGGCTTTATCCAAAACCAACTTAACGACATCTGCGCTGTCGGTTACCGGTCTTGTGTTTGGCATACATGCAATCGTTGTAAAACCACCTTGTGCTGCCGAACGGGCACCCGTCTCGATCGTCTCTTTATGCTCGAATCCAGGTTCACGCAGATGCACGTGCATATCAATCAAACCGGGAATGACCAGTTTGCCTGAAGCATCGGTTACGCTATGCGCTGATTGCTCTGCTTTCAGTACCGCTTCGTCTTCCACTCCAGCGATCTTTTGAATTTTTCCTTCATCTATAATGATCGTTTTCCGTTCAAGTTCCCCTTGATGATTCAAGATGTTCGCGTTCTTTATAATCTGTAGCATAATTGCCCTCCGCTTCGGTTCTGTCCGACTTGCCAGACAAGCCGGGTGATTTTCTTTATCGTGTACCCTCACATTGCTCTATAAGAACTTCCGTCCCGTCAGCCTATGACCCACAGCCAGACCCTGTTACAGTTTCATCGCACGTTCCATGACCGCCATGCGGATTGGAACACCGTTTGCCATCTGCGGGAAGATCCGCGATGCTGCGCTCTCCACTACCGCGTCATCTACCTCGACATTTCGGTTCACAGGAGCAGGGTGCATAATGATTGTGCTTGGTTTCAGGCGTGATGCCCGTTCTTCCGTCAATCCGTAGTGTTCGCGATAATCCTCAGCCGAAGTAATCAGGCCATGTTTATGACGTTCCAGTTGAACTCGGAGCATCATGACTACATCCGCATCGAGTGCTTCTTCCAGACCTACATAAGGCGCGTGTTCTGCGAGCTCCGGTGCCTGCATCGTTTGCGGTGCGCAGAAGCGCACATCCGCACCAAACTTTTGCAGTGCCCACAGATTGGAGCGAGCTACCCGGCTATGCAGGATGTCTCCGATGATCGACACACGCAAACCTTTCAGCTCACCGAAAGCCTTCCGCATCGTGTAGAGATCCAACAACGCCTGGGTAGGGTGCTCGTTATTCCCGTCTCCGGCATTCACCAGTGGAACATTCACTTTCTGAGCCAGTTGTTGCAGAACACCCGAAGGTTTCAACCGAATCACTCCTGCGTCAATGCCCATGGACTCCAGTGTGCGTACCGTATCATAGATGGATTCACCTTTCTCCACGCTTGATGCAGCCGCCGTGAAGTTCAGTACTTGTGCACCCAGACGTTTTTCTGCCATCTCAAATGAGAAGCGAGTACGCGTGCTGTTCTCGAAGAACATGTTGGCTACGAAGTGGGATTCCAGTATAGGAACCAGTTTCTCCTTCTGCGCTTCCCAGTGTGCTGCTCTGTTCAGAATGGAGTCGATCTCATCGCGGCTAAGGTCCTTAAGGCCAAGCAAGCTCCGGTCCTTCAATGCTAGTTGTGTAATCATCATGCCTGTTCCCCCCGGTTCTGAATGATCTTGACTTCGTCCTGTCCGTCCGTTTCTATCAGTGCAACCTCGATCTCCTCTGATTTAGAAGTCGGCACATTCTTGCCGATAAAATCAGGTCGAATCGGAAGTTCCCGGTGTCCGCGATCTGCGAGAACCGCCAGCTGAATGTTCTGTGGTCTTCCACAATCCATCAGGGCATCCATCGCTGCGCGAATCGTACGTCCGGTATAGAGCACATCATCGAACAAAATCACTTTTTTGTTATGAATTGAAAGTGATTCAGGTGTCATCGTCAACAGTTCCTTGCGATTCGCTTTATTCTCTTCCAAGCGATCATCGCGATAAGGGGTCACATCGAGTTCTCCCCAAGGGATCGGTGTACCTTCGATTTCTTCAATCTTGGCGGCGATCCGTTCTGCGAGGTATACACCCCGTGTTCGAATTCCGATAAGTACACAACCCTCAATACCTTTGTTTTTTTCCAAAATCTCATGGGCAATCCGTGTTAATGCGCGGCGGATCGCGGTTTCATCCATAATGACATGTGTCTCTGTGCTCATGCGTTCAGCCTCCTCAGGATTTACCTTTCAGATCATGGCCCCGTGACGAGGAGAACAAAAAAGACTCCTTGCCGTGTTCATTGGCAAGGAGTCTCCGAACTTCAGACCGCTCTGAAGAAAGTTTACTCTCGGGATGCATCGCTTGATTTGCCGCAGCAAAAAACGATGTATCGTTCACGTTACCTTGCCAGTCTCACGGGACTGATTTAAAGGTGCTATTCATGTCGTTCATATTGCAGGACCTCACAGGGTTCTGTACTCAATATGTCCGTTTGTCTTCATGAATTATGACAGAAAGACAACCCTCTGTCAACACCTCAACATCACAGGCGAAATTCCTCTACTGTATTCCCTTAGAATCAGCAGTTCGGCTGAAAAACATCCAAACACATCACATTTCATTCGTTATTCATAATTATACAATAATTCTGTATATTTATCCATAGGCAATTGCGGAGAATCTTACAGCCAAAATAATCCTCTGACTATACTCAACGTTGGGACAGAGTCTAATTTTAGAGTTCAACGTCCAGAAACACGGAATACATGAAGGCTCTGCATTAGTACCCAGCGAAATGGGTAAAGTTTATAAACATGAAACAATTCATAGATGCTTCAATAAAGCCGATATACATAAGGATTTACAAATACGCGACATAGAAATAAGATAAGACCTACATTTATTTACATTTAGGAGGAAGTTATGCGTCACATTTGGCAAGTTTACAAAACAGACTGGTTGCATATTTTGAAGGTTCCCACAGGTATTTTTCTAATTGTGGCTATTATTTTACTACCCGGGGTGTATGACTGGGTCAACGTGAAGTCCGTATGGGACCCATACAGCAACACCCAAGGGATCAAAATTGCGGTGACAACCGAGGACAAGGGTGCAACTGTTGCAGGAACTAATGTCAATATTGGAGACGAACTGGTGTCCAGCCTGAAACAGAACGAAAAGCTGGGATGGACTTTTGTGGGCCAGGCTGAGGCTGATCGTGGTGTGCAAACAGGAGAGTATTATGCAAGCCTGCTCATTCCTGGGGACTTTTCAACCAAAATTACAGGTATCGTTGACGGGAAGCTGGAGCGCACAGAGGTAATCTATACCGTTAATGAGAAGGTTAATGCCATCGCTCCAAAAATCACGGGTTCCGGTGTATCTGCGATAACAACACAAATCAATGAAAATTTCACTGAAGCCGTCAGTCAGGCTGTTCTAACCAAATTGAAGGAAGCCGGAGTTGAGATCAATGCCCAGCTTCCAACTTTGCGCAAGATGGAGAATGGCATATTCACGCTGGAGAAAAATCTTCCGGATATACAAGCTGCAGGTCAAAAGGTACTGGAAGTAGAAAAAGCCATGCCTGGTATCGTAAAAGATGCTCAAAAGATCGTCGAGATCGAAAAAAAACTGCCTGAAATCAATGAAGCCGCACAGTATGTGCTCAAGGTGCAGGAGTATTGGCCACAAATTAATGATGCAGCATCCGAGGTGTTGGCTATTCAGGGGCGTATTCCCGATATTCAAAAAGCCGTAGAACGTATTCAAGAAGTGGATGCAAACTTTGGTCAGGTATCAGGTGTCATCCAAACTGCCCTGGATAAAACCAATAAGGCTCTCTCTATCGTAACGGCCGCAGAGCAAGATCTGGACAAAGTATCCCAAATCGCTGGTAACGGGATTGAGCTGGCCGAAGGCTTAAATCACTTTGTGGATTCCAGTGAAGAAGCATTTCAGGCTATAGGCCCGGCGATTCGGCAAAACCTGCTGCTGGTGCAGCAAATATCAAACGCTGCATCAGACGTATTTGGGCAATTGCAGAATACAGATCTTAATAACCTGCCGACAGCAGAAGATCTGGACCGGATCGCTGCCCGTTTGGGGATTGCAGTAAGACTCGTCGACAGTATGGCAGAACTACTGGGCAAAATCGACAACTTACTTCCAAGCCATCCACTTGCTAATAAAATTACGCAGCTGAACACCATTTCAGATAAACTTCAGCTGCAAATCCGCCTGACAGGGATTATCAGTGATGCTCTGCGTCGTAATACAACTCCGCCCGCAGACGTCATCGCCCAGTTAAATGCTCTCTCCAAGGACATTAGCAGCGGCATTGGCAATATCATGAACACCTACGAGAGCGAAATATCGCCGGCTCTTGCGGCTGGTGCGGATAAGCTGAGGTCTATCCTTTCCACTTCAGCAGATACACTACAGGAAGCAAGAGATCGAATTCCGGATATCGCGGACATTCTTGCGTCAGCCAAAGAAGGGATTACGTTTGGGCAGACT
The DNA here is from genome assembly GCF_058408365.1 of Paenibacillus sp. MDV22-iso6. Taxonomy (NCBI): domain Bacteria; kingdom Bacillati; phylum Bacillota; class Bacilli; order Caryophanales; family Paenibacillaceae; genus Paenibacillus; species Paenibacillus sp. MDV22-iso6. The sequence goes on from NZ_JBZVDZ010000004.1 coordinate 29,835, forward strand.
GAATTGACAAAAATCCAGAGCGAACTGCCTCAAATACAATCTAAGATTCATGAGATATCGGAGACACTCGCGAATAAAAGTGAAGGCTTCATCCAAGCTTTGAACACAGTATCTTCATTAATTCGAAACGATCTGCCCAAGCTGGGCACCAAGCTGAATGAAGCGGCTAATTTTGTTCGGAACGATCTGCCCAATGCCGAGAAACAGATAGGCAAGGCATCCGATTTTGTACAGAACCAGCTTCCGGAGGTCGAACAAGGAGTACATCGTGTTGCCACGCTTGTACGTGATGATTTGCCAGCATTGGAAAGTGCCATCAGCAAGGCAGCAGACAAACTTAGAGAAGTCGAAGGTAATAACCAGTTTGCCGAGCTCGCCAAGCTTTTGCGCGGCGACATTGAAGAAGAGAGTGCTTTCCTAGCAAGTCCGGTGAAAATCAAGGAACAACAGCTTTACCCGATTCCGAATTACGGATCAGCCATGTCACCATTTTATGGCGTGCTGTCCTTGTGGGTCGGCTCAACGCTACTGATTTCCCTGCTTCGTGCCGAAGCTGAGAATCCAGAAGGCAAGTTCCGGGGATACGAGTTGTATCTTGGACGTCTTGCCACTTTTCTGACTATTGGATTGCTTCAAGCGATCTGTGTCAGCCTGGGAGATATATTGATCCTCGGCACCTATGTCGCAGATAAAGTGTGGTTTGTCTTGTTTGCCATGCTGGTGAGTGCCGTATTTGTCACCATAACGTACACCCTGCTGTCCGTTTTTGGGAATATCGGAAAAGGGATCGCGATCATCTTCATGGTGTTTCAGTTCTCCAGCTCCGGCGGTACGTTTCCAATCAGCATGACATCGCCCTTTTTCCAGGCATTGAATCCGTTCATGCCCTTCACATATGCGATTAGTCTACTGCGTGAGTCGGTCGGCGGCATCTTGTGGTCGACTGCCTTCAAGGATATTCTGTGGTTGTGCATGTTCATCGCGCTGAGTCTCATCGTTGCTCTCGCTTTGAAACGTCCACTCAGCAGTCTCACCAAACGTTCAGCCGAGAATGCCAAGAAGACCAAAATCATTGCTTAAAATCGTCCGTGAGACCCTCTGCGTAATCAACGCAGTGGGTCTTTTGTTTATCCCAACATGTACATATCGAATGAATCATACCAAACAAGACAAGGCCATTGGATTTAAAGTCCAATGGCCTTGTCTCATTATAAAGATAATTAAAATCTCTGATTATTTCACTGTACGTTCCTGTTCCAACTGATCATAGGACTGCTTAATGGTTGTTAAAGTTTCTACATGACGGTAGATGTTGTTCCCTGCGGTGACGAGAATACATATCATGATCAAGCCTATTAGCACTTTTTTACCCAGCCCCTGACGAAGACCGATGACGAAGCCCCCACCGAGGAGGAAAAACGCAAACAGATAGTGTCCTGCATACAGGTACATATCGTATTGAAATACCGCCAGCCCGAAACCAACAACGATATGAAGTAAAAAGGCAAACAGAATGTATGGCACAAGAGTCCACACTTCCCGTTCACGGATGCCTTTGATAAACCCAGTGAGCGCCAGCAACAGGATAAATATACCCGTAAGCTGAACATAGATCGGATTGGAACCGGTCAAATCTGTTACAAACGCGACCATACCCGGGTCCAGCAAATGTACTTTCGGTGACAGCATCGGATTAATCGTTAGCAAACTTAGAGCTTTCCAATGAGCTGCGAACTGGAATGGAGTGGCATAGCTTGTTCCCCCATTTTGAATGCCAAGCAGCCAGTTACTGACCCAACTGCGACCGCCAAACGCGATGTATTGGATTCCTGTCAATACTACGATGAAGGCAACGGCCAGTGCCATAATCCCGATATACTTTTTCCAACCAGACTTGTTACGCCACGTACGCAAATTGAAAAACATGGCTGCCGTAAATGGTACAATGTTGGTCGACGTCAGTCCGAAGTTGATGGATGCCAGCAGCGCATTCGGGATGTAACGGACATCTTTCCGTTCCCGGGTGTATTGCATATACAGCACAGAGAACAGGATAACAAACTGTACGTACGGATACGAATCCGGAATCAACGCGGTAAACATCAGATAGGAGCTGAAACCGAACAATAAAGCGAAAAGTAACGGTGTGGTGATTTGTTTATCTTTTTGATTTAAAAACAGAAACACCAGCACAACCGAACCCGCATTCACAAGGGACTGCAGGACAAGAAAGAACCAATTCCCGCCCAGCAATTGAGCACCTGCTTCAAGCGTGACCGCTAGAAATGAAATTAACGGATGAATAACCGAAGAACTGTTGCTTCCGTAATACATGGAAGGATCGAAGTTAAATAAATTAAGTGGAAACTGCGTCGTACTAAATGGCGTGTATGACCCAAGTAGCTCTGCGTGATTCGCAATGTACGTCACGTAAGGTCCATTCATGAGAGCGTAAAAAAGAGCAAAACCCGCAAACAGGCCAAATGCCGTCCAATTGGTCCTGCGATTATAAAATATGTAGTCCAAAAATTTCATGCATTCACATCCAGTTTCATTATTCTAGAAAACCAATAAACACAACCCGCCCATAATACAAGTGACACCGATCCAGCGCAAAGGACCCACTGCTTCCTTAAAGGCAAACCGCGCTATAATGAGCGTCCACACATACGTTAACGCATTGGCTGGCAGCACAACCGTTAAGGGAAGAAATTTCAACAATACAATGTTCAGCAGCGCACCTGTACCATAGAATCCTAGCCCCATTAAAACATGCAGCTTTTTGCGGCTGGTAGCGTAGGCTTTCAAACCCGCTCCCCCCATCGCTCCACACAGGGTCATTGCAATTAATACAGCAATCATCCAGCTATCGATCAACACTGGTCAACGTCACCCCAATTCCAAGCAGCACAACAGCGGCCAACTTCTGCACCGTAATTTCTTCTCCTAGCAAAAAGTATCCATAGATCAGCGCAAACACATAGCTTGCACACATCAAAGGATAGGCCACAGACAGCTTTTCCAAAGCAAAAGCCTTGATCATCAAAATGGCACCCAGCCCATAACAGAGAAAGCCGATGCCCAGATAGATCCACTCGGTCAGCCCCCACTTCCAGAACAATTGGCCTGTCGCTGTAAGAAAAGCGGAGACCAGCATCAACAGCTTGCCTGTATGGCGCCCTTTTATCTCCCCCACGACAATGCCTCCATCTCTGGCACGCGCTTGTTAATAAAGTATCGCTGACTCACCAACTGCATCACTGGAAGATCGGATAAGGAGTCGGAGTAGGAGCAGGATTGATCATAATCAATCACCATCTTTTTCTCATCCAGATAGGCCTGAATTCGACGAACCTTCTCATCCCCTTTGCAATTGCTGCCATCAATCCTACAGGTATAGCCATTCGAGTGACGAACCAGATCGGTACCAATGACATGATCCACCCAGGGAAAGTTTTTAAAATATTTCATATAGGCATGCGGAGATGCGGTCACCAGCAATACATGATAGCCTGCTTCCTTACGGTGCTGCATCTCTACACTTGCCTCCGCAAAAATGGCAGTACGCAATCGTGTATCAAAAAAATGCTCCAGATCATTTTCGGACATGCGTTCAATGCTTTTGAAATAGGAACGTTTGACACGCTCAACCGTCATCAGACCTGCCTTGAACAGCGCGGTATGAAATGCAATTACAGGCAATCTCCATACCTGCCATGGGTAACGGCGAACGCCGTAATGTACAAACTGAAACATGGAATCTCTGCGTATAATCGTTTTATCAATATCAAAGATGGCGATTTTCGTGCTTTTCACCCTGATCCCCTCTACCTTCCAGACTCAAACTTTTATTCAAAAATAGCAAAAATCGAAATAACACTTATGACATACAAAATGACCGTGATCAAGATGGGCTTGTCCTCAAATAGAACTCGATCTGGGGAACCACCTTGGTTCTTCATATGAATCAGATACAGATAGCGGAACATGCCGTATATAACCAAAGGAATCGTCCACATTAAATGAATGGTACGATCGGATGTGAACGTAAAGAGCGAATAGCTAATAATGGTCGCCGTTGTGACAATGGTATTGAACTGATCCAATAACGTTATCGAGTAGTTATCCAATACTTTACGGTGTGAACCAGTATTTCCCTCAAGCAGGGTGAGTTCATTCCTCCGTTTGCCGATAGCCAGGAACAGGGACAGCAGCATCGTACAGATGAGGAACCACGGCGTAAATGGCACATGGATCAGGACACCGCCTGCAATCGCACGAAGCACAAATCCAGCCGCAATGGTCATCATATCCAAAATAACGAGATGTTTGAGTACAAATGAGTACGACACATTCAATAGGAAATAAACAATACATAATACTCCGAATAATGGGTTCATCACGAAGGCTGTCCCGACGGAAAGAATTAATAACAGAATTCCGAACAACAAGGCGTGAGCCGGGTTGACCTGTCCAGAAGCAAGGGGACGGAACATCTTCACTGGATGCTGACGATCTCTGTCGCGATCTACATAATCGTTTAAAATATAAACGCAGCCTGCAACAAGGCTAAATAAAATAAAACCTAGCAAAGTCGATAGAATGGTCTCCGTCCGAATCTCCTCAAAAGAAAAAAGTAGCGCGGCAAACAACAGCAAATTTTTGGTCCATTGTTTTGGTCTCAATAGTTTAAGCAAGCCTGAAACGGTATTGCCTGTCCCTGCAGCAGGTGTGGACACGGTATTGGTACGAGATGATAACAATTTCCATAACTCCCTTCAAAAGCAACTTCTGACTATAATAAATAACGTAAAGATCTAATCATATGTTGCTTGTATAATTTTGTAAAGGTATTACAGGGAGAAATTATATTTTTTTGCATAAAAAAAGAGACCGTTTCCGGTCTCTTCTTTCTTTACTTTACATCATTATGATTATGTGAATTAATTAAAATTCGAATTGCACGTCGCTCAGGCGGCGTTTAATTTCAGCGATAACACGTTTCTCTTCTTCTTCCCCTTTAGCTTCAAAGGTAACGGAGAAACGAACAAAGTTACCTGCATCATCCCAAGGCACCGAAGAGATCAGTTTCTCACGGATCAGGAACTGGGAGAAGTCTTCGCCTGATTCAAAGCGGCGACCTCCGACAATACCTTTTGGAGCTTCAACATAAAGGAAGAAGGAACCTTTAGGTTTCTCAGCCTGGAAGCCCAGCTCGTTCAGTGCAGCTACCAGCAGGTCGTGACGACGGGAATATTTCTCGGCGATTTTTTCCGTGATTTCCGGGTGGTTCAATCCATAAGCAGCAGCCTTTTGGATCGCGATGAACTGACCAGAGTCATTGTTGTCTTTCACGTCGCTGAATGCTTTGACAACAAGCGGGTTACCTGCAACAAAACCAATTCTCCAACCTGTCATGTTGTAGGACTTGGACAGGGAGTGTAATTCCACGCCCACATCCTTCGCACCAGGTACAGACAGGAAGCTGAACGGTTTTTTGCCGTCATAAGTCAATGCTGCGTATGGAGCATCATGTACAACGACTACGCTGTATTTCTTCGCCCATTCAACCACTTCCGTAAAGAACTCCACGGTAGCACTCGCGCCCGTTGGGTTATTCGGATAGTTCAGATAGAGCAACTTCGCACGTTTCGCAATATCTTCCGGAATAGCCGACAGATCTGGCAGGAAGTTGTTCTCCTTGGTCAATTGAATGTTGAACACTTCACCACCCAGGTATTTGGTGTGTGTACCCATAACCGGATACCCTGGCACCGTCATAATCGTTACATCACCTGGATTGATGAAGCAAGAAGGCATCATCGCCAAAGCTGGCTTGGAACCGATGGAATGCACAATTTCAGTTGATGCATCGATACCTTCAACATTAAATACATTTTTCAGGTAAGCAGCTGCCGCTTCCTTGAATTCAGGAATACCGTTATCCGCGTATCCACGGTTTTCAGGTTTGGAGGCTTGCTCCGCCAATGCAGCTACGATGCCTGCATCTGCCATCTCGTCTGGTTCACCTACGCCGAGGTCAATCAATTCTACATTGGGAAAATCTTTTTTAGCCGAAGCTTTGGCACGTTTGATTTTCTCGAATTTATAGATGTTGGTGTCTTTACCATAGTTGGAGCCGCCAATACGGTCGGCAAAATTAGTCTGAATGTACGTTTCCTGATATTTATCGATACTCATGATTTTGTTCATCTCCTCATTTGACGCAAATTTCTACACTTTAATATGAAGCATTTGCGCGTTCAAAACCATGGACAAATTATCCGAACATTTGTACTTTCTCGAGCTGTCAGCGGCTACGCAGTGAGGCTAGAACATCTTCCATATCCTGCGGAAGCGGAGCTGTAAATTCAAGGTATTCTCCGGTCGTTGGATGTACAAAACCGAGAATCGCAGCATGCAGGGCTTGTCCCTGCATTTTGATTCCTTTGTTACGACCATACGTCGGATCTCCAACAAGCGGATGACCAATGAACTTCATGTGAACACGAATCTGGTGGGTACGCCCTGTCTCCAATTTCAGTTCCAACAACGTGTAGTCATTGATGCGCTCCGTGACGGTGAAATGCGTAACCGCATGTTTACTGTTACGCTCTGTAACGGTGTACATTTTGCGATCATTGGTATCTCGACCAATGGGTGCATCAATCGTACCCTGATCATGGCTAAGATGCCCATGAACGAGTGCAATATATCGTCTATTCACACTATGCTCTTTGAGCTGAGCAGCCAGCGAGGCGTGAGCACGATCATTTTTGGCAGCCATAATTAGACCTGATGTGTCCTTATCAATCCGATGCACAATACCGGGACGCAGCTCGCCGTTAATGCCTGAGAGATCTTTACAGTGATACATCAGTGCATTAACAAGTGTTCCTGACGTATGCCCTGGTGCTGGATGTACAACAAGGCCACGCTGTTTGTTAATAACGATCAAATCACTATCTTCATACACCACTTCAAGCGGAATATCTTCAGCAATAATCTCCACAGTCGTCGGCTCAGGGATCAGAAGCTCTATCAGATCACCTTCAGATAATTTGGTGTTAGCTTTGACTTTAACTCCGTTCACCGTTACGAATCCGTCTCCGATCCACAATTGAACTTGGGAGCGCGATACGTTATCCATGGATTCTGTAATATATTTGTCAATTCGTTCTTTTTTATGTTCAGCGGCAACCGTCCATTCCATACGATCATTGCCATTCAAGAGTTCATCGTCATGCGTTGACGTATCTCCGTTATTCTGTTCTTCATTTTGCGTTTTACTCATGATGTTCATTCCCTTCGACCTTTGCGGCTGCTTTCTCGCGCCGTCCTTCAAGCAACGTTTCTACAATAATCAGTACCACACCGATACAGATCGCCGAGTCGGCTATGTTGAAAATGGGAAACGTATAGCTACCAAAATTAAGCTGGATAAAATCGACCACTTCTCCGGTCAAAGCCCGATCCAGGAAGTTACCAATGGCTCCCCCAAGCACCAAACTAAGCGCCACGGGCAGCAATTTGTGCGGAGTATCTTTTACCTTTTGCAAATACCAAACCAAAGCCACCACGACAACCAGTGTAACTACAATAAAGAACCAGCGTTGATCCTGCAAAATACCAAAAGCTGCACCTGAGTTACGATGTGATGTGATGACAAAGAAATTGCCAATCACCGGAATTTCATCTCTAAGTTCCATCCGGGTTGCAATTAGGAACTTCGTTCCCTGATCGACTAAAAATACGATAAAAGCGAGGATATAATACACCACGTTTGTTTGTCACTCCGTTCTTGTCTTTTCCAAACGATACCAGGCTTTACGCCAGACTTGTTCATTGTAGCACAGCTGTTTGGAAATCGTCCACGACGCGGTTAGCCCCAGCCCGGATGGCAAAAACGATAACATTTCCCTTCTGTAATTCTGCACGAAATGGTACATCCTACAACAGAGTTAAAATCCGGAGTCCATACGGAACAGAAAGGGGAAAATGATGTCACATTTCACTGCTAAACAACTGCAATCGTTACGTTCCCAACTGATAACCGAAAAGCGTGACATTGAACATAGACTGGAGCAAAACGAACATTATGGTCTTGGTGATTCCATGAAGCTTCAAACAGGTGAATTATCACCGATTGACAACCATCCAGGTGATGTAGCTACCGAGATGTATGAGCGCGAAAAGGATATTTCTCTGCTGGAGCATGATGAATTTCAACTGGAGCGCATCGATTCTGCCCTGCATTCCATCGAAGAAGGCCATTATGGAACTTGCGCCGTGTGTCAGCAACCTATCCCCTATGAACGCATGCAAGCTGTTCCTTACACCAAATACTGCAAAAAACATCAACCGGAAACCGTTGTCTCCGAAAATCGTCCTGTCGAGGAAGAATTCCTCGCTCCTGCCTTTGGCCGCACAAGCCTGGATGAACGTGACGACCAGAACGGCTTCGACGGCGAAGATGCATGGCAGATTGTTGAAAGTTGGGGCACCTCCAATACTCCGGCTATGGCTGAGGGACGCGACATCGACAGTTATGATGTTATGGCGATTGAAGCCACTGACGAAGTGGAGGGCTGCGTTGAGGCATATGAAAGCTTTGTCGCAACCGATATCTACGGCCATGACGTGTCCATCGTACGTAATCGGCAATATCGACAGTACCTAGAGAACCGTGAAGGTGATGGTCTGTTAGAACCAGATGTCGAGTCAGACGACTCATATTAACCCACGGGTAAACTAATAAGTGTTCAATTCCAGCTGTCGCTGCACAATCCGTACAATATCTGCGATGTAATCACCCACGATGGGCAGATTAAGCGCACCAAGCACTTGTAACACGTAAATGATCGTTGCTGCAAAAAAAGTAAAACCGATGGCGATTCCCACGCCCCTTGCGGCGCCGGACAACAGATTAAGTCCGATCAGCTTCCACGGCCGGTTCAGTAATTCCGTATACTGTGCGATTCGTGAACGTTCGAGTTCATTCGCGAGCCGGTTAGTGAGCTTGTGAAGTTCTTCAATCTTGTCCTCCGCATTCTTGGAATGCGTCGTGGATTCTGAATTAGATGGCGATTGGGTATCCTGTTCGTTCATAATTTACTCAGTTCCTTTGATGTATATAGAATGTCTGCACAATAGAAATCATTGCCCATTTGCTGAAAAACCAAACGAGCCAGGATACAGGATTGATCTCCTGCATCTGAGGCTCGTTGGCATGTCTGTCTCTATATACTGTCCTATTTGAAATAGAGTTACTCTGTCCCCGTTAAAGTCTGACAAAGCAATCCTTTCTCCAGGAACGCCTTACGTGAGAATTACTGTATTACCCCTCGATATAAACACCGATGGCTTTGCCTCCGGCTTCAATGCGTTGCATCGAATCATTCGTTCCGAAGGTAACTTCGGTAACGAGCACATTCTCACGCAGCACATGATCAAAAGCCTGAATCGCTTCTTGTAAAGCAGAGTCTACATCCAGCGTCAAACGTACTCTTTTCTCAATCGGCAGATCCAGCTTCTTCCGTGTGTCTTGAACTGCACGAATGACTTCACGGACCCAGCCTTCCTGTTCGAGTTCTGCTGTGATCTCCGTATTGAGAGCTACTGTCAGACCATAGCCGGATGCCGAGGCAAAACCGGATTTGGCTTGTTTCTCAACCAGCAGTTCTTCACCCGTCACTTGCAGCTCTTCGCCTTCAGGAGAAACGATGTTCAGAACATCTTCTGCCACGACTTTACGCGTCTCATCTGCTGACATTCCCTTGAAGAAATTCTGCAGGAACCCTACGTTTTTACCGTATTTTTTACCCGCTACTTTCAGGTTCAATTTCAAAGTGAAATCAACGAAATCCGCATCATCATGCTCGGTACGAATCGTTTTGACATTGATCTCATCCTTGATGATCTCTTCATAACTTGCCAGATCGAAGCCTTTATCCAGGGAAACGATCAGTTCAGACAACGGTTGACGTGTCTTGATACCTGTTTCGTTACGGACGTTACGGGCAAGTTCAACGATTCGGCGTGCTGTCTCCATATCCTGCTCCAGATCCAAGTCAATCAGCGTTTCATTGGCAACCGGATAATCATCCATATGCACACTCTCACCAGTAGTCAGGTTCAGATAGATATCTTCTGCAAGCATTGGTGTGAATGGAGCGACGAGCTTGGCTGTAGTCACCAGCACTTCGGTAAGGGTACGGTAAGCGTCCAGTTTGTCTTCTGTCAATCCGCTGCCCCAGAAACGGTCACGGGAACGACGAATGTACCAGTTACTGAGTTCATCTACAAATGCTTCAATGGCTTTGGAAGAGTTCAGATAGTCATTAACAGCCAGCGCTTTTTCTACAACGAGAATCAGGCTGTTCAGTCTTGACAAAATCCAGCGGTCCAGGTTGTGTGATGACAATTTAAACGGATGCTCCTGTGGATCAAATCCATCAATTGTAGCATACAGCGTCAGGAATGCATGGGTGTTGACCAGCGTATCCACCATTTTGGATTTCGCTTCGCCCACGATGCCTTTGGAGAAACGTTTGCTGTTCCACGGTGCGCTGTCAGACAGCAAAGCCCAGCGGAATGCATCTGTACCGTATTCTTCGATAACTTCCCAAGGATCGATAACGTTGCCTTTGGATTTGGACATCTTTTGTCCGTTCTCATCGAGAACGTGGCCTGTTGCCATAACTGCTTTGTAAGGTGCTTTGCCTGTCAAAAGTGTAGATACGGCCAGCAAGCTGTAGAACCAACCGCGTGTCTGATCAATTCCTTCACAGATCATGTCTGCCGGATATTGCTGTTCGAATATTTCTTTATTTTCAAATGGATAGTGCTGCTGGGCAAACGGCATGGAGCCGCTGTCGAACCAGACATCGATCACTTCCGGTGTACGTTTCATTTCATATTTGCCACAAGAGCTCATGACTTTGACGTCATCTACATACGGCTTATGCAGCTCCAGATTCTCAGGCACGTCGCCAATGGCACGAGCACGCAGTTCAGCGATGCTATGCGGAGCGAATTGTTCACCTGTCTCTTCGCACACCCAGATGTTCAGTGGCGTTCCCCAGTAACGGTCACGGCTGATATTCCAGTCTACGAGATCTTCTAGGAACTTCCCGAATCGCCCATCACGGACGTGGCCTGGGTACCAGTCTACTTCACTGTTATTGGCGATCAACTGATCCTTGATTGCTGTTGTTTGGATAAACCAGCTGTCCATTGCATAGTACAGAAGTGGTGTATCACAACGCCAGCAGAACGGATAGCTATGCTCATATTTTTCTTTGCTGAACAAACGTCCTTTTTCAGACAAGTATCTTACGATATCAATATCGCAATCCTTAACAAAACGTCCGGCAAAATCAGTTACCTGTGGCACAAACTTACCTTCCAGGTCCACCATGTTCACAAAGCTGATGCCATGCTCACGACATACACGATAGTCATCTTCACCATGTGCTGGTGCCATGTGTACAATCCCTGTACCACTTGCATCGGTTACAAAACCTGCACCCAGGATGATGTTTGCTTTCTCAGCCTGTACGTAGTTAAACGGAGGATCATACGTTTTGCCAACCAGGTCAGAACCTTTCAGGGCACCGATGATTTCATACTCCCCTTTGGCATCCTTCATGACTTTCTCAACGAGATTAGTCGCCATGATGTACACTTCGTTGTCCTGACGAACACGGGAGTAGTCCATATCCGGGTTCACGGCAAGCGCAACGTGTGAAGGCAATGTCCAAGGAGTCGTTGTCCAGGCAAGCACGAATTCGCCGCTGTCATTCAGCTTGAATTTGGCTGTAGCACTGAGGTCTTTCACGTCTTTGTACCCTTGCGCTACCTCATGGGAGCTAAGTGTAGTCTGACAAGACGGACAGTAGGGACTCACACGGTGACCGCGATACAGCAGACCTTTTTCGTGAATCGTCGCCAGAATGTTCCACACACTTTCGATGTAATTGTTGTCGAGTGTGATATACGGATTATTCATGTCGGTCCAGTAGCCGATACCTTCGGTCAGATCGCGCCATTGTTGTTCGTATTCGAACACGCTCGCTTTACATTCGTTAATGAATTTCTCCACACCATAATCTTCGATTTCCCACTTATGGGAGATGCCCAGCTTTTTCTGAACACCCAGTTCTACAGGCAGACCATGTGTATCCCAGCCTGCTTTACGAACGACGCGGTAACCCTTCATCGTGTTATAACGTCCCACAAAATCCTTGATTACCCGTCCCAATACGTGACCGATATGCGGTTTACCGTTGGCTGTAGGCGGCCCCTCGTAAAATACGAAATTCGGCTTACCTTCGCGGTTTTCGATGGATCTTTTGAATGTATTCTCGGTTTTCCATTTGTTTAACACACGTAGTTCTCTGGCACGTGCTTTCTCTTTGACGTCAACTCGTTGCATGATAATCTTCCTTTCGAGATATAGTTGTGGACCGTCCACAAAAAGCGTTTCAATCCCCCTAAATCCCCCTTACCAAGGGGGACCCCATAGGCGCTCCGCCCTCTGGACACCAGGAATGGGTTGTCTTTGGCGGGAACTGCGGCGGAGTTGGCGAGGGTGTGTATGTTGGAGTCGGCCCTCATGCGGCTGTCCCCTTCGGGAACGCCGCAGGGCCTTACCGCGAGAAGGGAGTTGCCGGACGCTTCGCTCCTCCGGCAGGCTGGCTCTCTCCTTGAGGCACCTTCGGGCCTCATGGGCGTTCGCCTTGGCGAAACCCCGGTGCCGGACGCTTCGCTCTTCCGGCGGTTGGCTCTCTCCTTGAGGCGCCTTCGGGCCTCATGGGCGTTCGCCTTAGCGAACCCCAGTGCCGGACGCTTCGCTCCTCCGGCGGGCTGGCTCTCTCCTTGAGGCACCTTCGGGCCTCATGGGCGTTCGCCTTGGCGAAACCCCGGTGCCGGACGCTTCGCTCTTCCGGCGGTTGGCTCTCTCCTTGAGGCGCCTTCGGGCCTCATGGGCGTTCGCCTTTTTTTGGACACAAAAAAACCTCATCCCTGGAAAGGGACGAGGTTGTGCTCGCGTTACCACCCTAATTCTGTTCATCACAAACCACATCCAATATAAATTGGGTATGCTCTGTCATCAACAGCGCTTATGCCCCGCTTAACTACAGCAGGGTGCCGATATAACGTTCGGCTCACGGTTTCGCTTACACACGGCCAATCCTTCACCGCTTCAGCGTCACTTCTCCGGGGAGATATTCGGCTATAACTCATCCATTGGCTTGCACCAAACGCCAACTCTCTGAGGGATGAGATCATAACGTACTGAACCCGTCATGGAATCACTATTCATTATGAATATAGTTATAGCTTCTTTACAGGCAAAAGTCAACCAGGCGGATAGACTAATAAATTTCCTTCATTTCCCGCTCACGGTCACGGACTTCCTGCTCCCGGCTCTCCAGCGCTTCCCAACCATCCTGAGTCAACAATTCAAGCTGTGCTTCCACAAGTGTACGGAAACGAGCACGATAGATGGACGCCTGCTTTTTCAGCTCTTCTACTTCCAAAGCAATTTTGCGTGATTTAGACAAAGATTCGTTTACGATCCGGTCCGCATTTTTCTCGGCTTCCTTCACGATCAACTGTGCTTCTTTTTTCGCATTGTTCTTCACATCATCCGCAGCTTCCTGCGCAATGATGATCGTTTTGCTCAGCGTCTCTTCAATCGTTGCAAAATGATCAAGCTTCTCCTGAACGGACAGCAACTGATTGCTCAGCTCTTTGTTTTCGCGAATGACGCCTTCGTAATCTTTGATGACTTGATCCAGGAATTCATTGACCTCATCCTCGTCATACCCGCGCAAACGTCGGGAAAATTCCTTGTTGTGTATGTCCAGCGGCGTTAATGGCATGCTGTCCACCTCCTGTAAAAGTTCCTTCCCGGACTGAGAAGGTTTGCAGCATATGGGTTCCACCCAAGGGGCCGTATATGTGATGCCTAATCCTGGCACTAACACGGAATGCAGGATCAGACTCTGATCCTTTGGCGGTCCTATCAACCTTTGCACTTTAATGTATATCGGAAACACCGAATGTTTTTTGCACCTTTACCTTAAACATTTCGACAAGAAAGCGGGTTTTCCTGCAACACTCTTAGGCAAATTTGCCGATTTTTACGCGGCAGCGTCCCTTTTTGGTCAACCCATCCTGTTCCATCACCTTGAATCGACCAAATCCTTGAATGGATACCACATCTCCCGCTTTTAGCGCTTTGGACGGATCTTCCTCCACTTTCCAATTCACCCGACAGCGGCCAGCCTTGATCGGAACGAGAACTTTACTGCGACTAAGCCGATACACATCTGCACAGATGCCATCCAAACGCAGGGAAGCTACGGTAATGTCCATCGTCTCCAGTTTGCTCTCGGACCATTTCAGCTGATCCAGTGCCAACAACTCCGTAAACACATGTACTCGATGCACCTGATTCAGTTGAAGCGATAAAAAAGCGCCGGTTTCCGACGCCACCACAGTATGGCACCCGTCCTCCAGCACTTGAATATCACCGATCTTGCCACGTTTCATGCCAAGCCCGAGCAGGGCACCCATATAGTCCCCATGCTCCAGCTCTTTGATTTTCTGATCGTCAGACGTAATGCTCATGACCTGCATACCCATATCTTCATCGTCCAGATATCGATAATCCGGTGCAATCAGCGCACGCTTACGTTCAGCTGTTTCATAACCACCATCCAGACGAACCTGTACATCATCTCGACGGTTCACAAGCGTTTGTAAAATAAAGGCCTGTCTGGGATCAAGAAAGTCAGTTAGCTTCATGTCATGATACTTACCTGCACGTTCAACCCAGTCTGAGGCTTTATCCACAAAATCCCGCTCGTCATGACTAAAATGCTCGTAAATTTCACCGCTCATCTATGTTCACCCTACCTTAATATACAAAGTATCGGAGGATGGAGATCAGTCCATTAAGCGCGAGTTGAAGAACGATCAACGCCACAATCGGTGAAATATCCAACACACCGAACAAAGGCGGAATAAATCGGCGGAAAGGTCTTAAATATGGTTCTACAAACTTACCTAGCCATTCACCGATGAAGCTCTCCCGTGCGTTGGGAAGCCATGACATCAATATGTAGACAATGACCATGTAAAAGTAAATCTGGTATAACGTGTACAACACGCTTTCAATCTGATACAAAAGTGGCTCACCTCATTCTGTTATAATCTTGCTCGCTGTCAGCCAGTATTTCCGTAATTGATCCTTGAATTTCAACCGTATCTGGCGTACAGAGAAAAATGTTGCCGCCAATTTTTGAAATACCGCCTCCCAGTGCATACACTGTGCCACTCAAGAAATCAATGACGCGAAGTGCCTGATCCTGACGCACCCGCTGCAGGTTAACTACAACTGTACGATGGGAGCGCAGATGGTCAGCAATCTCTTGTGCTTCGTCATAAGAACGCGGTTCATAAAGGACGACTTTAACATTTTTCTGGGAATGAATGCTCACCACATTATTACCCCTTTGGTTTCTACGTTTGTCTAGACTTGAGGTTTCAGCTTCCTGCTGATCAGGATCATGTTCCTCTTGTGCCGCCATACGCTCACGTTCCACAATCTCTTCCTCTTCCTGAAGCCCGAGGAAATTCATAAACTTATTCATTACGCCCATTGCGAACCCTCCTCTTTTCCTACGAGAATCGATCCAAGCCGAACCCAGGTTGCCCCTTCTTCAATCGCCACTTCAAAATCATTGGACATGCCCATCGACAACTCGGTCAATGGCTCCGCTGTCAAAGCTTGTCCATTCAAATGGTCTCTAAGCTCACGCAGTCCGCGAAATACGGGACGTGTAAGCTCCGGATCTTCCTCATGGGGTGCCATGGTCATCAGGCCGATGACCTTCAGGTTGTTGAACGAACTGATTTCACGCAAAAAGGAACTCGCCTGTTCAGGCTGCAAGCCATACTTGCTTTCTTCACCCGAAATATTCACCTGCAATAGTGTTTCCACCTGGATGCCAAGAGACGCCGCCTTTTTATCCAACTCCTTGGCCAGGGACAAACGATCCAGTGAATGTATGTAACGGAATTTACCGATGACGTCCTTCACCTTATTCGTCTGTAAATGACCGATAAAATGCCAGGTTCCCTGCTGACCGAATGCTTCCCATTTTGCTTGTGCATCCTGCCAGCGGTTTTCGCCAATATGCTCAAGACCGTGGTCCAGCACAGCTCCCGTTGTTTCAAGTGCGACGTATTTCGTGACAGCAATCACATTCACATCTTCACGTTGACGGCCACTGCGCTGACACGCGGCTTCGATCTTCTGATTTACCAGTTGTATACGCTCCTCCAATGACACAGAGGGTCACCTCTCTTCCAGCCCAATCCAGCTCGCCATTCTCCCGGTAATGCCATTTTCTTTACGATACGAGAAAAATAGCTCGGGATTGCAGCTTGTACACCAAGTTGTACATTCGATATGATCCGGCAATATTCCTGCTTTCATCATAATGTGTCGATTGCATTCTTTCAAGTTTAACATCGTTTTGCCATTTGTGGCAGGCCGATATACTTGATTAGATGCAGAGTTCTTGTATTCATCATTACCCGAGGAGTGGTCAAGCCAAACCCGTACATGCTGCATAACCGCTTCATCCACTTCATAACAGCAATCCCCAATGGAGGGACCTATTGCAGCATGGATATCCTGTCTGCGACTTCCGTATTCCTGCTCCATCTTTTCGACCATCGATTCGGCTATACCGGCAACAGTACCTTTCCATCCGGCATGAGCAAGCCCCACCGCTTGTTGTACGGGGTCATAGAAATAAAGGGGTACACAATCTGCATAAAAGGAAGTCAGCAGCACACCAGGCACATTGGTGACCAAACCATCCGTATCCTGTAATGCAGACTGTCGATCCAGCAAACCTTTACCCCGCTCTTCAGCCGTGATTACAGCAACATGTTTACCATGTACCTGTTCTCCACAAGTCCAGGATTCCAAAGGGAAACCCAGCTTTTCAGCCACAAGTTTGCGATTACTCAGCACGTTAGCCGGATCATCACCCACATGATAGGCACAGTTTAGACTGGCGTAAGGTGTGCTTCCAACACCACCCTGCCTTGTCGTAAAACCGGCTTTCATATGCTTAAACTGCAATTTCCACGGCTCCACATATAATAACAACGGGTCAGGACCCCAATTTGAGTTCTGGCTTCCCGACCGTATTTCCTTATCCAAAATAAACGGTTCCATCTTCTCACCTCACAACTTCCAGTGTACCAAATGAACCCCGTTCTGTCTCGGTTATATCGTTCGACGCTGGTTCCGATTCAACCGTTCAATACGTTCCACCCGGTCCACCCGGCCGTTCTGCTCGTCATACAAGCGGGCTTCACGGTCACGCTCATCGTAGTTATTTTCCTTCATTTCATCCATTTTAACCAAAATCACATCCGAACCGATCTTCACAATGTTTCTCCAAGGGATGATTAGATCCGTTCCCCCGCCGAATAGCCCCATAAAACGGCTGTAACCTGGCACAACAATTGCTTCAATTCGTCCCTGCTTCAGATCCAGCTCCAAATCGCTAATCTGACCCAGACGTTTGCCATCCGTAATGTTAATAACATCTTTGGTTTGAAAATCCGAAATTTTCATCCCGCTACCGACCGGTTCACCTGTGTTCACTTTCATTTGGTCCCGCCCCCCGATTAATCCGCTTCTGCCCGTTCTCCGCTTCTATACAATATATGTTTCATACGCGAAAAATGTCCTCTTTTTCGAAGGAAAGGCAATGGAACAATTCCAAATCCATCTGATGTCGAAATCCAAAAAGCAAAAAGACGATCAAAGGGATATTTCTTCCCTTTGATCGTCTCCTGGCTTACCCCTTGTTACGACTTCACATGTTTCTGCATTTGTTGTATCGCTGATTTCTCCAGACGGGATACCTGCGCCTGGGAAATGCCAATTTCATCAGCCACTTCCATCTGGGTTTTCCCTTCGAAAAACCGCATCGACAGAATCATTTTCTCCCTTTGACCGAGACGGTGCATCGCTTCACGCAGTGCAATTTCCTCAATCCAGGACACATCCTTGTTTTTGTCATCGCTGATCTGATCCATCACATAGATCGGATCTCCACCATCATGATAGATCGGTTCGAAGAGCGAAACCGGGTCCTGAATGGCATCCAATGCAAAAACCACATCTTCCTTCGGCACATTCAGTACCTCAGAAATTTCAAATATCGTCGGTTCACGGGAATTTTTATTCGTCAGGCTGTCACGCACCTGAAGTGCTTTATAAGCAATGTCCCGCAAGGAGCGAGATACCCGAATTGGGTTATTATCGCGCAGGTATCGACGGATTTCACCGATAATCATCGGCACCGCGTAGGTTGAAAATTTGACATTCTGGGATAAATCAAAATTATCAATGGCTTTCATCAGGCCGATACATCCAACCTGGAACAGATCATCGACAAACTCTCCCCGATTGTTAAAGCGCTGAATGACACTGAGCACCAGGCGCAGGTTGCCATTCACTAATTTCTCTCTTGCTGAGCGATCATGGTGTTGCTGTAGGGAATGAAACAATTCCCGCATTTCTATGTTGGTGAGGACAGGCAATTTTGCGGTGTCCACGCCACAAATCTCGACTTTGTTTCGGGTCATCGTGACTTACCTCCCAAGGAGAAACATTAATGTACATTATCTCCGGGGCAGGCTATTTTATTCGCACTTGGCATCCTTGCCATTAATACCCATTATGAAAAATGCTCCTGTTCAGACCATCTTGTTGAACTCCTTTCGGAGTCTTTTAATGATTCTTTTTTCGAGACGAGAGATATAGGATTGGGAGATTCCAAGCAGATCGGCGACATCTTTTTGTGTCTTTTCCTCCCCATCCGTCAAGCCAAAACGAAGCTCCATAATCATTCGCTCACGCTCGGTTAATTTTTCCAATGCTTTATGCAAAAGCTTCCGGTCTACCTGTTCTTCGATATTCCGATAGATTGTATCGTTCTCTGTACCGAGTACATCGGATAATAATAGTTCATTTCCATCCCAATCAATATTGAGTGGTTCATCAAAAGAAACTTCTGTACGAATTTTACTGTTACGTCTCAGGTACATCAAAATTTCATTTTCGATACAACGGGAAGCATAGGTTGCCAGTTTAATTTTCTTTTCCGGGTCAAATGTATTAACGGCTTTAATCAACCCGATCGCACCGATGGAGACCAAATCCTCGATATTGATACCTGTATTTTCGAATTTGCGTGCGATGTATACCACCAGTCGCAGGTTCCGTTCAATCAGCATGGCACGGATAGCGGAATCCCCTGAAGACAACTTTTGCAACAAAAATTCTTCTTCTTCACGTGTTAATGGGGGCGGTAGCGCCTCACTGCCTCCGATATAATAAATCTCTTCACTTTTCAAACCAAGCAGAAATAATAAACGATAGTACTGCAGCTGCGCCACCAGTTTCCATTTTACAAGCATGTACGTTCCTCCTATACCACATTCAGCGGCTTTTCTGTTGCTCCCGCAGAGATAGCCGTAGACTGCGCAGAAGCAGCGTCTTGCACAAGCTCAGGGTGAATCACGGCCTGGTATTTTCCATCGGATGACAGTACGCCCCCGTCCAACCCTATTAATACCTTTGTCGTCTCATAACACATCTCATCCATCGTTACCTTCACCCGGTCTGGCTTCATCGCCAGCATAAATGCAGTTCCTTTGTTAATCCCCCGATAGGGTACAAGCCTTAAACGATCCTGCCAGTGGAAATCCTCCTGATCGAGCTCCATGATAAGGTTGTCCGGCGCCTCATCCTTCAACCTGCCCTTCCATGCAGCAGGCAGCATGTCTTGCCATAACGATACCTCCATTACCATGACGGGCATACGTGAAAGGGGATCTGTGAGTTGATTTCCTGTATCCAGAAGGCCTGTACAAGAAATAGTCACATCATCAATAAAAACCTCCACTTTACCCAAGTACGTTGTCATTCGGTCTGTTTTTCGTTTCGAGCTCTGCACGGCTTTGAATAGAAAAAGCACGGCAAAAAAGACGACAAACGTGAACCAAAAGGCTATTTTCAAATCAAAAGACATTCCACCTGATGCCGTAAACCAAATGCCGTTGAACAATTCCCCAGAGCTTTGCAGCATGTAGTGCACACCCAGAATTCCCCCTGCGGCGACAAAATTGATTACATAGAAGGTACCCAAGGTCCTCATAAATGCCTGAAGACCCTTAAACCCAAATGCAATACTCAGCATCACCAGAGACAATCCAAACTTGATCAAAAAGGTGAACATAAAATCAAACTCCGGTACAAACATCATGACTACGTACAGCGCACCCACGATCGCGGACAGCAACCATCTCCACCAGACCAGCTTCGTTTTGCGCATCCAGGCCGTCAGTCCGATGAGTGCACCGTCAATACACAGGTTCGTCAAAAAAATAAGATCCACATATACAACCACATTCTTCACCTGCCTGCGCGCAACATATCGAAATAACGTTATCCCGATATTCATGAGCATATTCACAAGTATAAGGAGCTCACTTTTCAAAGTCTGTCTAATCATGGGGGGATCGTTCCAACTTTTTTTGTCGGAATTGCTCAGACCCGTTGTTCAGAATTTGTTCAATACGATGTGATAGGATAATAAAAAACAAAAAGACCCGGTTACTCCTATCAGGAGTACCGGGTCTTCATTGAAATCTATTGGAGTATTAATCGTTGTTATTATTGCGTGAACGATTGCGCAAAAATGTCGGAATATCCAGCTGATCATTGCTCGGCTGATTTCCGAAAGGACGCAGGTTCGGCGAACGGTTATCCGCAGGCTCACTTGCTGGAGCAGGTTTGCGTCCAGGTGGAGGCGAAGCAGGCTTGTCCTCAAATCCGGTCGCGATAACTGTAACCTTGATCTCCTCTTTCAGATCCTCATCAATGATGGCACCAAAGATCATGTTCACTTCCGGATCGGAAGCTGAAGTAACAATCTCAGCTGCTTCATTGACTTCATACAGGGACAGGTTAATGCCACCCGTAATGTTCATGATGACACCACGTGCACCTTCGATGGACGTTTCCAGCAAAGGACTCATGATGGCTTTACGAGCTGCTTCAGCTGCACGGTTCTCGCCAGTCGATTCACCGATACCCATCAGCGCAGATCCACGCTCGTGCATGATCGTTTTGACGTCTGCAAAGTCAAGGTTGATCAGACCCGGTACAGCGATCAAGTCAGAGATACCTTGTACCGCTTGACGCAATACATTATCTGCTTGACGAAACGCTTCAAGCATTGGGGTCTTTTTGTCTACAATCTCAAGCAAACGATCATTTGGAATGACGATCAGCGTGTCCACTTTTTCCTTGAGAGCTTCGATACCTTGCTCTGCATGGCTGGAACGTTTACGTCCTTCAAATGTGAACGGGCGTGTTACAACACCCACGGTAAGTGCGCCACACTCTTTGGCGATTTCGGCAATAACCGGAGCCGCACCTGTACCCGTACCGCCGCCCATACCCGCTGTAACAAATACCATGTCTGCACCTTTCAAGGTGTTCATGATCAAGTCGCGGGATTCTTCCGCTGCTTTTTTACCTACATCCGGGTTGGCGCCAGCGCCAAGACCACGGGTTAATTTATCACCGATTTGCAATTTATGCTCGGATTTCGCGAGGTGCAACGCCTGAGCGTCCGTATTTACCGTAATAAATTCTACACCTTGTACACCGTTTTCGATCATACGGTTGACTGCATTGCTTCCGCCGCCGCCTACACCGATGACTTTAATTTGAGCCAAGCTCTCCATCTCGAAATCAAATTCCAACATATTATTCCATCTCCCCCTCAATGTGCATGGATGGCCCGTCCAATTTTTGATTGAACCGAATCAATTTCATATATCGACGAACGAAAGCGTTTATTTTAGAACCAGCGCATTCAAACGGCTTCAAGAATTGTATGAAATGGATTCAACCTGTTATATAAATTCGCTGAACATATTTTTCAGCCGTTCGAACAGACCTGGTTTTTGCTCCGATTCCTGGGCCGCATTCGGCTTAGGACGGTTGGTCGGTTTTTTGTTGTTATTATTGTTGTTGTTATTTCCACCGCCGTTGTTGATCGAGGGACGAATACGCAAACTGCGGATTACACTGTGCAAAATGCCGACTCCGCTCGTGAAGCCAGGGTCACGCACACCGATATAATCCGGCACCGCAACTCGTACCGAAGCAGCAAGCTCATGCTGAGCTACCTGCAGAACACCCGGCATAGAGACCGTACCTCCCGTTAGTATATAACCTCCAGGAAGATCATTGTAACCAAGACGCTTCACTTCTTGAGAAATCATCTGGAATATTTCTTGAACCCTCGGTTCGATAATAGCCGCCAGATCCTCTTGAGAGAATTCCTTGTCTACGTTGCTGCCGATCCGTGTTACTTTGAACATGACATCCGCAGCAGCATCATCCAGCCATGCGCAACCATATTTCAATTTTACCTTTTCGGCTTGATCTGTTAATGTGCGCAGACCATAGGCAATATCATTCGTTACAAACTCCCCACCAATAGGTAGCGTTGAAGTTGCAACGAGACTGTCTTCTTCGAAGATGGCGATGGTTGTAGCCCCTGCTCCGATATCAACAAGCACGGAACCCATCGTTTTTTCATCCTTGGACAATGCCAGCTGACCTGCTCCAAGTGACATGAGTACCAAATCACTTACTTTCAGACCCGCTTTTTCCACGCAGCGCAAAAGATTATGTATCGCGGTTTTTGCACCCGTAATGATGGTCGCCTCTACTTCCAGACGAACACCAATCATACCACGGGGGTCCTGTATGCCCTCCAAGCCATCTACAACATACTGCTTGGCTACAACATCAATAATTTCCCGTTCCGGTGGAACCGCAATCACTTCGGCTGCTTTCAACACCCGCTCCATGTCTTCTTCTCCGATTTCACGATCCTCGTTAGATACTGCCACGACACCGTGACTGCTCATCAGTCCGATATGATTTCCCGAGATTCCAACATATACTTCGGATATTTGAATACCTACCATACGTTCTGCATGATCCACTGCATTACGGATCGATTGCACCGTCTGATCGATATCTACGATTACACCTTTGCGAATTCCCTCCGAGTCGGCAGATCCAACTCCAATAATATTAAAGGTTCCATTATTCATTTCCCCAATAATAGCGCGAATTTTGGATGTACCGATGTCCAAACTAACAATGATGTCATTGTTGCTCAAGTCTGTGGCACCTCCTGACTCCAAATAGTAAAATACGTTCGGGTTTAAACACTCTTAAAATATATTCAACACACTTTAGGCTTTCCCTCTTTTTTCTACAATTTTTTTGGGTGCCAAGATCTGGTTGCGAGACATAAAACCTTGAAGAAAAAAGAAGGAGGCAACTCAAGTGCCATAAGTTCAAGTGTATCATTTTTTCTTCGTCTCAGAAAGAACAACTTTCATTGGATAAAAGGGGCTAAACCCCGATCCCGCCTGGTTTTGAATACTTCTCTACCGAATAAAGGCGGAAATCAGGGAGTTGCTCCTGGTTCAGCATCTTCTTCCGGGTTATCCGGAATGAAAGGCACGTACGTATCAGCCTCTAGCATCGTGATTTTCCCTGGCCGTTCCGTCTCAATGACCTGGTTGAGATACTCTACCTTATCGGACAATAGAGAAACAGTTGTAATCACTTCAAACTGTGACTTGGTATACATCCGAATCTGATCCGGGAATGAAGGTGTAGGATTCGGAATAATCTCTGAAATATCCGTCGTTAGTTCATTCGGGATCTTGGCCAACGCTTCACTCAGCTTGGCCTTGAGCGGATCGTCCGCCTTCCACTGGGTCAAAATCGGTTTCTCAACCGCAACGCCAATGGTGGCAGGAACCGTTAAGCTTGTCCCGCTTGCCAGTATGGCTTTTAGCGTACCGTCAGAACCAAGTTCATACGCAACCGTTGGATATTCCTGCACCTTGATAAGAATAGTACCCGGAAATTGTTTATCCACAGTTACGGTTGATATAGCCTTGATCGTTTTCAGTCGCTCAATCACATCAGCAGAGGTTGTCCCAAAAAACTGTTCGCCCTCCTTCAGACCGCTTTTCTCCAGCAGTTCCGAAGTTGTTGTGTATACATTACCCGTAATCTCAATTGCCGAAATCCGACTCATCGAAGAACGAAAAAAAAGTACAGCAAGTAATACAATAAAAAGAAGTAAAAGAATAAATACGATTTTACGGCTTGTGTTTCGTTTGGGCCGATTCTTCTTCAGAACCGGAATTTGACTTTTAGGCATAGGTCGCGCTCCACAAAGCCTCCGGCCCCCTTCCCTTAAGAAGGGGACTCAAAGGACGTTAATTGGCAAAATCCAGCTGCTTCGAAACGGGGGACTGTCGCTCAACCGAAGCTCCAAGACTCTGAAAGAGCTTCTCGATACGATCGTACCCTCTATCAATATGATGTACTTGCTCCACAACCGTTTTTCCCTGGGCAGCAAGGCCAGCAATGACTAGTGCTGCACCTGCACGCAGATCGGTTGCTTCCACTGTAGCCCCGTACAAACGGGGAACGCCACGGATAAATGCTGCATTCATGTCTACCGAAATATCGGCTCCCATGACATTCAGCTCATCCACATGTTTGAACCGACCCTCGAATACCGTTTCCTTCATCACACTGAAACCGTCTGCCAGACTGAGCAGCACCATAATTTGCGACTGCAGGTCTGTTGGAAATGAAGGATACGGAGAAGTCACAATGCGGTCTACTGATTTGGGACGGCTCATACAGCTCACCGTCATTATATCATTGCAGACTGTGATTTGAACACCAGTACGCTTCAACACATGTATAAGGGAAGTAAGATGAGCCGGATTGCAGTGTGTAAGCGTTACATTCCCTCTCGTTGCTGCGGCTGCAATCATCACCGTTCCTGCAACGATCCGATCAGGTATAATTTCGTAAGAACAAGGCTTGAGTTTCTCCACACCATTAATGGTGATCGTATCCGTTCCAGCACCGATAATCCGTGCACCCATTGCATTCAGAAAATGTTGCAAATCCTGTATCTCAGGTTCTCTGGCTGCATTAAATATCGTTGTTGTACCCTCAGCCGTAACAGCAGCCATCATAATATTTTCTGTGGCTCCTACACTGGGGAAATCCAGATGAATGTCTGTACCCACCAGCTTGCGCCCGCGGCATATGATCTGCTGATCCAGCTCTTCAATCGAAGCTCCGAGCGTCTCAAGGCCCCGAAGGTGAAGATCAATTTTACGTTCCCCAATGGCACAGCCACCTGGCTGGTACACGGATACTTGCCCAAACTTAGCCAGTAATGGTCCCATTAAAAAAATGGAAGAACGCATCTGCTTCATGAGATCCTCAGGCACATCATATGACCGGATGGACGATGTATCTATCGTCACTGTTCCCTGTTCATGCCGACACGTGCATCCAAGTCGTTCCAGGATATACAGCATCACTTCAATGTCCAGCAAGTGTGGAACGTTGTGCAGCGTAACTTCTCCGTCTGCCAACAAACTTGCGGCCATAATCGGTAAAGCGGCATTTTTTGCTCCATGGATGCGTATGGATCCTGAGAGGGGTTTCCCGCCTTCAATCACCAATTTGTCCAATGTATCACCTCCGGGGTTTACCGTTCACCCACTACGAAGACTTCCGGTACCAGGTTAATACCGTTTTGAGATGATATAGTGTTCTGAATCTGCTGCATTAGGGTGATAACGTCCTCTGCTGTTGCTTGGCCTGTATTGACAATGAAATTGGCATGCATGGTGGATACCTGTGCGCCTCCTTGAGTCATACCCTTTAGCCCCGCTGCTTCAATCAGGCGGGCGGCATGATCACCAGGTGGATTCCGGAACACGCTGCCAGCACACGCCATCTGCAGTGGCTGTGTACGGCGTCTACGGTCTTTATAAGCGGCCATCGATTCCGAAATGACTTTGCGTTCTCCCTGCTGGAGTGCAAATGTAGCCTCCAGCACGATACCTCTCCGGTCATGAAGAACAGAGTGGCGATAGGCAAATTCCATGTCCTCCTTGCTGTAACGTACCAATTCCCCTGTCTCCAGTACAATCTCAGCGGATTGAAATATCCGTGACACATCCGATCCATGGGCACCAGCATTCATATATACGGCTCCGCCGACCGTTCCGGGGATGCCGCTACCAAATTCCAAACCGGTCCACTCTTTCTTTGCAGCAACAACACTGAGTTTAACAAAGGAATGTGCCGCTCCGGCAGTTACCCCGCCCTCGTGAAATTCGGCATAATCAAAGCCTTCTCCCGGTTTCACGACAACTCCGCGTATTCCCTTGTCAGACACCAACATGTTTGAACCCCGTCCAAGCTGCATCCATGGGATCTGATGCTTGTGCAGCAATTGAATGAGATTGATCATCTGCTCCTTGTTTTCCGGTATGACCAGCGCATCTGCAGGACCGCCGATCTTCCATGTGGTGTATTTGGCTAGCGGCTCGTTTTCAAGAACTTTGCCGACATTGTTCTGGGATAGTAACGATATCCACTGCTGCATATTAACATCCTCCTTTACTTCAAAACCGATGAGCACGGCAGTTTTCGTTGCTGCAAGCCGTGTTGCGGCGCCATGGAACGATTGTCACGATTTATAGGGTATCTTATGTCAGTCCCGCCGTGTGTGTGACAATCGCCCAAAACGCACTTTAACGCCCTGCAGCAAGACGCCGAATCTCGCTCACAAGCACCTCGGCTGCATCAGGTTTCCCCAGTTCCCTGGAGGCTTCCGCCATCCTTTTGCGCGCCGCTTCGTCATTCATAATTCCAGCAATCGCTTTATATAGCGCCTGGCCTGTCAGATCCTTCTCCAGCATCGTAAGCGATGCACCACCACCCTCAAGTGTACGAGCATTCGCCTCCTGATGATTATTCGTCACGTTAGGTGACGGAATCAGAATGGATGGAATACCTAGAGATGTAATCTCGGCAAGGAATGATGCCCCAGCACGATTTACAATCAGCGACGTGCATGCAAGAACCTCAGGCATGTTGTGTACGTAGGGCAGCACATGCAGATGATTTGGCATCGTTCCAAGGGAACTGCGAATCGCTTCACGCGTTTCATCAAAATAAGAATCACCAGTCACGTAGACCACGTGCACATCTTCAAGCTTGGCCAGCATCGGTGCCATATCCACCATGGCTTTATTGATTGCTTTCGCACCACGGCTACCACCAACCACAAGAACAACTCGGCTGTCCATCGGTACACCCAGTGTCGCAAAACCACGATCACGGCTAGCTTGAGCTACCGTTGTAGCCCTTGGATTGCCGGTATACACAACCCTTTTGGCTCCAGAGAATGCTTTCTCCGAACCCTCAAAACTAACAGCTACCGTGTCCACATACCGGGTAAGGAACTTGTTAGTTAACCCGGGAATGGCATTCTGTTCATGAATGACACTTGGAATACCAAGTTTGGCTGCTGCATATACGACAGGCCCACACACATAGCCCCCCGTACCGATGACAACATCGGGTTTGAATTCCTTGAGCATTTTCTTGGCTTTGCGAACACCTTGCAGAAATCTCATCACAGTCTTCACGTTGTCAAAGGACAATTTCCGGCGAAAACCTGTAATGTCAATCGATTGAAACGGAATATTCTCTTGTGGCACCAGTTTACTTTCCAGTCCACGGGTACCACCGATATATAAAAATGTCGAGTCGGGATTCTCCGCCTCACATTGCCTTGCTATAGCAACGGCCGGATAGATATGCCCACCGGTACCGCCGCCGCTTAGAACGACTCGCATCGTACATTCACCTCGCATAACGGGATAAGTTCAATAATATGCCTAGCGCTGTCAACATCAAGGTCAGAGATGAACCGCCATAGCTGATGAGCGGGAGCGTAATCCCCGTAACCGGCATAAGCCCGATCACGACACCAATGTTGATAATGACCTGCACAGCCACCATACCCACAATGCCTACACCCAGAAGGCTGCCAAAAGCATCCGGTACCGTCATCGCTACGCGCATCCCTCTCCACACCAGGACCAGAAACAGCAATAATACAATCATTCCACCAATGAAGCCTAGCTCTTCTGCCAAAATGGAAAAAATAAAATCCGTTTGTGGCTCGGGTACGTAGCTGTATTTTTGTCGACTCATACCCAGCCCCAAGCCCGCAAGTCCTCCAGGGCCGATCGCATATAAAGATTGAATAATCTGATATCCGGCACCAAGTGGATCAGACCACGGGTCCAAAAAAGCCGTTATTCGCTGCAATCTGTAGGGAGCTGCCGCAATCAGTCCGGCAAACCCTGCTATACCGCCGAGGGCAAGCAGTGATAGATGTTTCATCCGTGCTCCTGCTGTGAAAATAATCAGCATCGATGCACCCATCATCACGGTGCCTGTCCCCAAATCGGGCTGAAGCATAATAATACCAAAGGCCAAACCAATCAAGCCGAGCGGTGGCAGAAGCCCCGTCGTGAACGTTTTGATTTTGCCAGGTTCCTTGCTTAACCAGTGAGCGAGAAACAGGATCATACCCAGTTTCATGAATTCTGAAGGTTGTATGCCGAACGAGCCAATGCCCAACCAGCTTCGTGCCCCTCCCCGAACCACTCCGATGCCAGGAATCAGCACCGCAATCAGCATTATAAAACAGGCAATCAGTATAGGCTTTGCATACTTTCTCCAGACCCGGTAGTCCACATTTGCCGTAACAAACATGGCAGCAAGTCCAAGTCCGGCGAACAGCAGCTGTCTTTTGACAAAGTAAAATGAATCACCGTAGTCATGAAAAGCAAGCACCGAGCCCGCACTGTATACCATAATAATGCCGATGGCAAGCAATGCCAGAATACAAATTAGGAGCCAGAAATCCGGCGCCGGTCGCGTCTGTTTCATCAGGAGGCCACCCCTTGCATGGAAGTAGGGGCTTTTCCACCCCCCTACTTACAAGTTATGCGCCGCCTCTTTAAAAATGCGTCCCCGCTCTTCATAGGAAGGAAACATGTCCCAGCTTGCACACGCCGGTGATAACAAGACCACATCACCTGGAGCTGCAAACTGTGAAGCTTCCTGCACGGCAGCGGTTAACGTCCGAGCAGCGTCCTCCTCATTATCGACGACCTTAATTTGCTTTAATCCCGCCAGTTCCGCGACCTTGGCAATTTTCTCTCGTGTCTCTCCAAGAGCAACCACAGCTTTCACGCGCTCCTGGAATAATGGCAGCAATTCCATCATGTCTGAACCACGATCCAGTCCTCCGGCAATGAGCACGACCGGTTCCTTGAAGGAGTTCAGCGCCATTACGGTTGCTTTGGAGTTGGTCGCTTTGGAATTGTTGTAATAGCCCGCTCCATTATGTTCAAGTACATATTCAAGACGGTGTTCAACCCCCTTGAAGTCAGCCAGAGGCGCAGCAAGCACAGATGGATCGGCTCCAGCGGATACAGCAATAGCTACTGCTGCCAAGGCATTTCCCACATTAAATCGTCCTGGTATTCCGATGTCTTCCACATCAATAATGACATGATGGTTGCCCTCACCGTCTGCATAGATTACCTGGCGCTTCACATCATCCTCTTCCCCATCCACGTATGGAGGATCGGCATATACCCCTGCTTCAAGCTTCTCTGTCAGCGAGAATGGGAGCAGTCTTGCTTTAATATAAGGAACCAGTCCGCGACATACCGGGTCATCCCAGTTCAGGATAGCTACATCCTCCGGTTGCTGGTTGGAGAACAATTTGGCTTTAGAAGCCACATAATCATCCATGTCCCCATGGTAATCCAAATGAGTCTCCGCCACGTTTAGCAAACTTGCAATGCGTGGACGGAAATCGGATGTGCCTTTCAGTTGGAAACTGCTAAGCTCCACCACCATCCAGTTATCCGCAGAAGCCTGCTCTGCCGCCTCACACAATGGCGTTCCAATATTACCGGCAACGATTGGTTTCAAACCGGCAAGCTCCAACATGTTCCCTACCCACGTTGTTGTGGTTGTTTTCCCGTTAGAGCCCGTGATCCCGATCATAGGCGCAGCGCATAGATGGTAAGCTACCTCCACCTCAGTCACCACTTCTATGCCTAAGGCAAGTGCCTGTTGCACAGGAGGTGCCTGATAAGGAATGCCCGGATTTTTGACTACAAGCTTCACATCACTATGAATCAGATCGTCCGGATGTCCCCCGCATACAACAGAAATTCCCAAAGCCTCCAATTCGGATGCTTCGGGACACTGTTCTCTCTCTTTTTTATCATTAACTGTAACGATTGCGCCGGCACGATCCAGTACTTTGGCGACCTGCACGCCGCTTTTGGCCAGTCCAAGCACGACCACTTGTTGTCCACGATATGATTCAGGATGATTCATTGTTTACAACCCCTTGTTGAGATAAAGTCCGAGAGCGGCCAAAATGGCACCTACCGCCCAAAAAGTAATGACAACTCGCCATTCCGACCAGCCACTCAGTTCAAAGTGATGATGAATCGGGCTCATTTTGAATACACGTTTGCCACGAGTTTTGAAAGATACTACTTGAATGATAACGGACAGGATTTCGATGACGAAAATACCGCCAATGATGACAAAAAGAAGTTCTGTCTTCGTCACAATGGCGACGGCACCAATCGCACCACCAATTCCGAGTGAGCCTGTATCTCCCATAAACACTTTGGCCGGGTGTGCGTTATATACCAGGAATCCAAGTACCGCACCAATCATCGCCGCCGCACATACCGCTGCTGGCATGGATGTTGCCTGCATCGCCACAATGGCAAATGCCCCAAATGCGATGGCGCTCACGCCGGACAGCAAGCCGTCCAGACCATCGGTAAAGTTAACTGCATTCGTGATGGCAAGCATCATGAATACCACAAACGGATAGTAGAACCATCCCGTCCAGTCAAAGGAGACTGATGTACCTGGAATCGATATGGCTGTGCTGTGTCCATTCTGGATAAGCAAATAGCACATCACTGCACTGAAAAACAACTGACCAATCATCTTTTGTCTAGCCGTCAGCCCCAGTGAACGTTTGAATACAATCTTGATGTAGTCATCCAGGAAACCAATCAGACCGAAGCCGAGTGTAGCCACCAGCAGGACGTAAAAGTCCGTATTTTTGACCGCTGAAAATTTCAAAAAGGCCAATGTGAACGCGAGTAAAATAACTACTCCGCCCATTGTAGGTGTTCCGCTTTTTTTCAGATGGCTCTGTGGCCCATCTTCCCGAACCTGCTGTCCGAACTTCATTCGACGCAGCAATGGAATCAAGAGCGGTGCAGCAATCACCGCCAAAATAAATGAAACACCGATTGTTAACAGTAATACCTGAAAATCCATGGGTTCACCCCTCTAGTCTACTCTATTCTGTAATGGAGCTATTTTTAGCGCTTCGACCACATCCTCAAGCTTCATGCCTCGGGAGGCCTTAAACAAGACAACATCTCTGGATTGGAGATTCTCCAGTAGATATCGGGTCAATTCTTCCTTGCTCTCAAAAGTGTGTACGGCTTCTGCTGGCATGTTTTGTCTTGCTCCTTCTGCGATACTCGCAGATAAAGGGCCATAAGCCAGCACCATATTCATTTTGTCGGGTGTAATATATTCACCGATTCCCCGATGGAGCTCATGCTCCTGAGGCCCCAGTTCTAGCATATCACCGAGCACGGCAACTTTGATCCGATACCCCTTAAGGCCCTCCAGCACATCCACAGCGGCTTTCATGGAGGTTGGACTAGCGTTGTAAGCATCATTGAGCATGGTCAAACCACTGACCCCGTTAATAATCTCGATGCGCATGCCGGTTAATTTCAAACGTGACAGTCCTGCTACAATCTGTTCAGCAGCCACTCCAAAATGACGGGCAACCGCTAATGCAGCAAGACAGTTGACCACATTATGTGTCCCCAATAATGGCAGTGTAAGAGCATCCTCTCCAGACTGCTTGGTTGTAAACGCAACCCCACTCTGTGCATTCATAATTCCAGTAGGATAATCATCGTTATCCGTCTGCAAGCCAAATGTATACCGTTGAAGTCCTTCAGGCAGCTTAGTCGCTGGCTCCGCCAGAACCTGCTCAATCAACGGTTCGTCGCCGTTGTATATCAGCAATCCACCTGGTTTCATGCCAGCAGCAATTTCAACTTTTGCCCGAGCAATCTCCAATCGAGATCCCAGTTGAAGTAGATGGGATTCACCAATATTCGTGATGATTGCGACATCCGGCTGGGCAATTAAAGATAATTCTTCAATCTCTCCTCGGCCGCTCATGCCCATCTCCAGAATTACGATCTCAGTGTCTGGTTCCATGCTAAGTACGGTAAGCGGCAAACCAATATGATTATTGAAATTGCCTTGGGTCTTATGCACTTTGAACGTGGTAGACAGAATGGCATCCACAATGTCCTTTGTTGTTGTTTTACCATTGCTGCCTGTAATGCCTACAACGGAGGCCTTGTTTTCTTTTAAATAGGAGGACGCAAGCTCCTGCAATGCAACCAGGGTATCCTCCACAATAATCACAGCACCTTGAGGTGAAGCTCCATGATCCTTTTGCCATAAAGCTCCGGCAGCGCCCTTCTCTACACAGGTTTGCACAAATTCATGTCCGTCAAACCTTTCGCCAACAAGCGGGATAAAGAGACTGCCTTGAACGGGCTTACGCGAATCTGTAAATACACCTTCAACACCAACATCACCATAAGCAGCAATGTCAGTTAGTGTTCCTCCACACATCTCGGCCAATTGTGCCAATGTTCTTTTTATCAATTGGATTTGCCCCTTATCGCTTCTTTCGCTATGATCCGATCGTCAAAGTCCGTCTTGGTTGTGCCGATGATTTGATAGGTCTCATGCCCCTTGCCCGCAATCAATACTACATCGGCAGAGCTTGCCATTTCAATAGCTTCATGAATCGCCTGGCGCCGATCCACAATCATCGTATAACGGTCAGGTTGAATGGCATCTTCAATCAAGCCCTGTTCAATATCCTTGAGAATCAGATCGGGATCTTCTGTCCGCGGATTATCGGAAGTAACAAATACGATATCGCTATACTTCGCTGCAATTTTACCCATTAGAGGCCGCTTCGTACGATCTCGGTCACCACCACATCCAAATACGCAGATCACACGGCCTTCAGCAAATTCCTTCACCGTCCGCAATACGTTCTCCAGGCCATCTGGGGTATGAGCATAGTCAACAATGACTGCAAACGGCTGTCCTTCGTCAACAGCCTCAACACGTCCATCTACGCCAGGTACCGTCTCCAAACTACGTTTGATCTCCTCCAGCGGAATGTCTTCAACCAGAGCAGCAGCGATGGCAGCCATTGCGTTGTACACATTGAATTTGCCTACCATCCGTAAACGAATATCAGTGCTGCCTCTGAATGTGTCTACATGGAAAGAAGTCCCTTGCGAGGTAATTGAAATCTGGGATGCGTGTACATCCGCATTTTCCTCCATGCCGTATGTAATGACTTCAGCTGCCGTTACAGATATAAAGTAAGCTGCAGCGGGATCATCTGCGTTGATTACTGCAAATTTGCGCTTGGAAGCATCCTCGGTATATCCGTTACCCAACCGTGCAAAGAACAGTCCTTTCGCTCCACGATATTCTTCCATGGAATGATGGTAATCCAGATGATCCTGCGTCAAATTGGTAAATACAGCCGTGCGGAATTCCGTCCCCTTCACCCGACCTTGCTCCAAAGCGTGGGATGAAACTTCCATAACACAACAGTCCGTGCCTGCTTGAACCATATCATTCAGACTGCGCTGTAGATCAAGTGCTTCCGGTGTAGTACCTGACATCGGGTATGTGCGCCCGTCATAGCGCATTTGAATGGTCCCGATTAATCCTGTTTTTTGACCAAAGTCACTCATGATTTTTTCAATTAAATAGGTAGTCGTTGTTTTTCCGTTGGTTCCCGTTACACCAATCATATTCATCTTGCGGCTTGGCGAGTCAAAAAAGGAATCTGCCAGTACAGCCATGGCGAAACGGCTGTCTTTTACCAGCAACTGCGGAACAGGCAGATCCAGCTCTCGTTCCACAACCAGAGCGACAGCTCCAGCGTTTACAGCCTTCTCAGCATAGTTATGTCCGTCAACCGTATGTCCTGGAAGACAGATAAACAGATCTCCCGGTTGTACCTGGCGAGAATCTGTCTGTAGGTTTTGACATTCTGTATTTGGTTCGCCAATGACACGGGCGGTTGTTAGCATTGATGAAAGTTGTTTTAAAAGCACATGAATAACCTCACTTTTTCCAAGTTTACTTCAATTTCAACAGTTCTCTGTAATCATTAATATCGTAAACACAGCCAATTAATGAAACGCAACTCAGTGCATTTTGTTGCGGTGGGGATCAAGAGCCCCATCAGGGCTCTTGTCCTTCCTCCTTGGTATGATCATGAATATCATTCAGAACATCACCCATATAGATGCGTATAGTAGAACCCTGATCAACCCGTGCTCCTGGCTTTGGAGCCTGGTTAATGACATATTTCCCACTGCCGGATTTGGCCAGCATAAAGTTCATATTCAGATCCTCATACAGATCTTCGACCGTAGCTCCTGTCAGATCGGGAACCGTCACGATTTTGGTTTCTCCATACTTGTATTCTTTGGCTACCTGATCCTTTCGAACCGGAACATTCATATAATGCAGCGCATCCTCCAGAATGTTCTGTACGATCGGTGCGGCAACCACGCCGCCGAACTGAATCCCTTTCGGGTTATCCACCGCAGTATACACAACAATCTGCGGATCATCCGCTGGAGCAAAACCGATAAAGGATACAATATGCTCGGTAGAGGAGTAACGTCCATTGATTACCTTCTGGGCCGTACCCGTTTTTCCGCCAACCCGGTATCCATCAATAAACGCCGGACGTCCCGTACCCTTGGCGACGACACTCTCAAGTGCTTCACGTACTTGCTTGGACGTATCTTCCGAGATGACTTGACGAACCAGTTCCGGCTTGGCCTCTTCCATCACTTCACCCGTTTCGGGATGAACCCAAGCCTTTGTAACATATGGCTTGTATAGTTTACCACCATTAATAGCTGCTGACACAGCCGCTACTTGCTGAATCGGCGTAACGGATACCCCTTGACCAAAAGCAGTGGTCGCAAGCTCCACAGGACCGACCCGTGACAGTTTGAACAGAATCCCGCTGGCCTCACCACTCAGATCGATGCCTGTTTTGGTGCCAAAACCGAAGTCTTTAATATAGGAGAATAATGATTCTTTGCCCAGCCTCTGACCCAGTGCAACAAATCCAGGGTTGCAGGAGTTCTCCACGACTTGGAGGAAGGTCTGACTTCCATGGCCACCCTTTTTCCAGCAACGCAGGCGAGCGCCTCCAACTTCAACAAATCCGGGATCATAGAACTGATCCTGCGTCAGATTTACTTTTTTCTCTTCAAGTGCTGCTGCGAGCGTAATAATTTTAAACGTTGAACCCGGTTCGTACGTCATCCAGATCGGTAAATTCCGGTTGTATACATCGGCCGGATATTGCTGATAATCGGCTGGTTCGTATCCGGGTCTACTGGCCATGCCAAGGATTTCACCCGTCTTAGGGTTCATGGCAATAGCAAGCGCCGAGTTGGCCTGGAACTTGACCATAGCCTGATCCAGCTCGCGTTCCATGATGGACTGAATCGATTTATCAATAGTCAGCTTCAGGTTCAGACCATCCTTTGGTTCCACATACTTCTCAGATGAGCCCGGCATAAGCCTTCCGGCCGCATCGGACAAGTAGGACACACTGCCATTCAAACCGTTCAGCTTATCATCATACTTTTTCTCTACACCCGTTAAGCCCTGATTATCAATACCCGTAAAACCAAGAATATGAGCCGCCAGATCATCATATGGATAAAAGCGTTTATTATCCTCAGCAACAACGATACCCGGAAGCTTCAAATCACGGATGTGCTGAGCTTTCTCCATCGTAATTTTGCGGCCACCGGGTTGTAGTCGTACAATTAGTTCTCTTTTCTTGATGGTTGCCAGCACTTTCTCTTCGGTCATCCCCAGCAAAGGAGCCAGTGCTCTTGCTGTTGTCTCCGCTTCCTTGACCTGGGCAGGAATCGCCATAATGGTTGGTGTGGTTATATTGTAGGCGAGAGAGGTTCCATTTCGATCCAGGATCTCTCCCCGTTTGGCTGAATAAGGAATATTCCGCCGCCAAGACTCTTCCGCTTTCGCAGAGAGTTCCGGTCCTTTCCCTAACTGTACATAAGCAAGCCTGATTACCAAGGCTGAGAATAACAGAACTAAAATCACTAAACTCCATAACAACCTACGCCGCAGATTTACGCTTGACCCCTTCACGAAAAGATCCCCCCACTCGTCCCAAAATCATGATTGTGTTCAATTCATGAATATTCAGGACAACCGGGGGTTAGAACAAGCTGTCTGTGATCTCTATGGAAGCGAAGCCCCGTCCGAAGTGTTACCAGACGATTTTGTCTCATTTGAAGGTGGATTTGTAGTATCCGTTTTGCCCGTTTCTTCGGTGTTCCCCGTTCCATCAGCTGCTCCCTGATTGTTAGTCTCGTCCCCTAATGCTGGATCAGAAGACTCAGGAGCTTCATCTGCTATACCGGTAACTGCCGCTTTGGCCGTCTGCAGCACAAGCTCAACCGTTCTCTGTTCGCCTGCCACCTGCTCCGTTTGCTTCACCACATATCCTTCACCTTTAACGGTTACGCCCACTTTCATGAGGGAGAGCACTTCAAGTGCATCTCGTAGAGATTCGCCAGTCAGATCAGGGATCTTCATTTTGCTGCTCTCTTCGGTCAAAAGGTAGATTCGTTGGCCAGGATTCATGGCTGCACCCGCCACAGGATACTGGCGAATGACATTTTCACCCTGACCAAGCGTCTCATAGGCAATTCCTGCGTTCAAAAGTTGGCTTCTAGCCTGTTTGGCTGTCTTACCTGACAGATCAGGAGCTTTAGCTTGAACGACCGGCGTTGTTTTTGACTTTTTGTCAGTGGTCTTTACTGTATCTTTGGGAACTCCCATGTATTGAAGGGTCTGGCTCACAATCTTCTTGAATACCGGAGCAGCTGCAGTACCGCCGCCAATATTGGCACCGTCAGGCTGGTCAATCACAATTAACATCGCGATTTTGGGATTATTTACAGGTGCAAATCCGATAAACGAAACGACGTCTTTGGATTTACTGTATGTCCCATTCACAACTTTTCTTGCCGTACCCGTTTTACCAGCCACACGGTATCCTTCGATATAAGCATTGCGCCCTGTACCAATCGTTTGGTCGGCTACAACCTGTTCCAGATACCCACTCACCAGTTTGGAAGATTCCTTGGAAATGACCTGACGAACGACCTTCGGCTTGATTACTTCTGATGTACCGTCATTCGGGTTAATAATTTCCTTTACCAGATGCGGTTCCATAAGTTTGCCACCGTTGGCAATGGCCGAAATGGCTGCTACCTGCTGGATTGGCGTTACCTGTACAAGACCATGACCATATGCTGCTGTGGCAATTTCCGATTTATAAACCAGCGGCTTGATTGGTGAAGCCGATTCACTCGGCAGATCAATGCCCGTCTTTTTACCAAAACCGAATTGGTCTATGTAATGACGCAAACGTTCACCGCCAAGCATGTTATAGCCCAGATTAACGAACGCAATGTTACTTGAACGTTTGACACCTTCCAAGTAGGAAATCCGGCCATAGGCGTGACCGTTATCACTGATTGGGTAGCCACCGATATAGACTCGCTTGGATTCAAACGTAGCATTCGGATCAAACAGCTTCTCTTCAACCGCACCCGCCAGAGTAACAATTTTAAAAGTAGACCCTGGTTCATAGATGGATTGTATCGCATGATTGATAAAATTCTTCTGATCCGGCGTTTCCGCATACGTATTAGGATTAAAGGTCGGCCAATTGGCCATTCCTAAGATTTCCATCGTGTTAGGATCTGCTGCAATGACAGTCATGCTCAGTGGATTGTACTGGGCTACCGCTTCTTTCATTGCATCTTCGATGTAGTACTGAATTGTATCATCAATCGTCAGTTTCAAGTTACTTCCATTCTGCGGTGGAAGGTAGTTGTCCTGGGAATCAGGCAGCTTGTACCCTTTGGCATCCTTCTGATAGTTCAGATAACCATCTGTACCTGTAAGCTGTTCATCATACGAGACCTCAAGTCCGTTAACAGCCTTGCCATCACGGCTCATATAACCCAGCAAATGAGAGGCGAGCGTTTCTTCCGGATAAAATCGCTTCGACTCCTGTGTCATGACAATCGCGTTTTTAGCCTTGTAGTCATCCTGAAGTTTTTCGCGAAATTCGTCTACTTTAGCAGCGAGTTCAGGGCTAATTTTATACCCTTCACTGCGCACTTCACGTTGTTGAAAGAATGTCCCATCTTTCTTTTTGGCTGTTACAAGTGCGCGCATTTCACTCTCGCTTTTACCCAATAAACTAGATAATTTGTTAATAACCACATCTTCAATCCCAAGTTTATTAATCATCTCCGGGTTTACAGATACCGTGTAAGCAGGTGCATCTGTGGCCAGGATGTTACCATTGCGGTCTGTGATTGTCCCGCGACTGGCCTTGATGGTTTGTTCACGTTCGACCAAACCAGCTGCTCGCTCCTGCCAAATACCGCCATTAACAACCTGAATAAAGAATATGCGGGTTATTAATACAAGAAAAAAGAGGGTAATACA
Source organism: Paenibacillus sp. MDV22-iso6 (assembly GCF_058408365.1). Lineage (NCBI taxonomy): Bacteria > Bacillati > Bacillota > Bacilli > Caryophanales > Paenibacillaceae > Paenibacillus > Paenibacillus sp. MDV22-iso6. The sequence continues at coordinate 68,671 of NZ_JBZVDZ010000004.1, forward strand.
TCCCCCTATAAGCAGCGTGCGCATCTTTATTCTTTTTACCATCGGTACACCTCTTTTGCTTCAGCACTTTGTATGGATTGATACAAAATGTTCTACTTATTTGCTGTATCCGAGGACGATTCAGTACCTGTCGAGTTCGTTGCACTTGTTGAGCGAGGTACAAAAATGACATCCTTACCGGAAGCCTCAACATAACCAAGTTTGCGAGCATTCTCGATGACCAGATTGTTCAGTTTTTCTTTCTCCACTTGCAGATCTGCAATCGTTTTCTCTGCGTCTCTCACATCAGACAACGTCGTCTGTGCCTGCTTATTCAGATCATAGATGTGAGCGTAACGCGACATCATTACACCACCCACAACAATGACTGCAACCAGAGTAATCAGATACAAAAATTTCTCGCGTGCCGGAAGACCGGTACGACGGGTCACCACTTTGGTAGTTTCCTTGTACCGCTGCTGGGCCACACGTTCTTGGGACGCTTTTTCTTTCACTGCCAGATTACCACGTGTATATGCCATACTCCGACTCTCTCCTCCGCTCTTGATTTACAGTTTCTCGGCTACGCGCAGCTTCGCTGAACGAGCACGGGAGTTTTCGGCCAGTTCCGTTTCCGTTGGAATCAGCGGCTTTCTGTTCACTAAACGCATGGTACCCTTACCGCCGCAAACACACAACGGAAAATCGGGAGGGCATGTACATTTCTCCAGATAACTGCTAAAAATCTGTTTGCAAATTCGGTCCTCAAGTGAGTGAAAAGTAATAACAGATACACGTCCGCCCGGTGCCAAGCACCGAACGGCCTGATGTAACGCTTCTTCGAACGCGCCCAGCTCATCATTAACCGCAATTCGCAATGCCTGGAAGCTGCGTTTTGCAGGATGTCCTCCGGTACGACGAGCCGCCGCCGGAATCCCTTCTTTGATCAATTCCACCAGTTCGCCAGTAGTCTCAATTGTGGATTGCTTCCTCTTTTCAATAATGACACGCGCAATTCGTCTAGAGAATTTCTCTTCACCATAGCGATACAAAATGCGGGCAATCTCCTCTTCCGGCCATTCGTTAACAATCTCTTTGGCGGTAAGGGATGCGTCCTGATCCATACGCATATCCAACGGAGCATCGTGATTGTAGCTAAATCCACGTTCTCCTTCGTCGAATTGCGGCGATGATACCCCCAAATCGTACAAAATGCCATCTACCTGTGGCACGCCATCTTTCATCGGTACATCCAGTTCTTTCAGTACCTGTTCGAGATCACGGAAATTGGTTTTCACCAATGTAATCCGCTCTCCATATGGAGCCAATTTTTCACGCGCGTTATCCAAAGCCCAATCATCCTGATCCAGTGCGATCAGACGTCCCCCTGGACCGAGCTTGGATGCAATCACGGAGCTATGTCCGCCACCGCCTAAAGTGCAGTCCACGTATATACCGTCCTGCTTGATGTTTAATCCCTCTGTTGCCTCTTCTTTGAGTACGGTTATGTGGTGAAACAACCTGCACCCCTCCTGACTTTATAAATCAAAATTAAAATCGACCAGCTTTTCGGCAATGTCGTTGAATGCTTCTTCGGATTGATTGAAATAACTCTCCCATATGCCTTTGCTCCAAATCTCCACCCGGTTCGACACGCCAAGAACAACGCAATCCTTGTCCAGCTTGGCATACTCTCTAAGATTGCCCGGCAAATTTACCCTGCCCTGTTTGTCCAATTCACATTCGGTGGCACCCGAGAAAAAAAACCGGGTAAACGCACGTGCATCGGATTTCATCAACGGCAGTGCTTTGAGCTTCTGTTCCATGACCCCCCACTCCTCCATGGGGTACACGAAAAGACACTGGTCCAAACCCCGTGTGACAACGAAAGACGGTCCCAGAGATTCGCGGAATTTAGCCGGAATAATAACCCGACCCTTGTCATCAATGCTATGTTGGAACTCCCCCATAAACATTGGCCCACTCACTCCTCACCCGTTTCTCCCACTTTGCCCCACTTTCCACCACCTAAGCATAATAGATTCGCACAAAAAAATCAAAACCCTTCTTACGGGCTTTACTTTTTTTTAATTTCCAACCGCAAAAAAACGTCTTTGATCCTGTCACTCAGGATCAAAGACGTTTCCCGTTTACGGGCAATCGCACGTACACCCGCATATGAGCCATATCATTAATAAACCATTTTAAACCCTTTGAAGCACTTAATCAGCTTGTAATTAATGGATGCCTCTTAGAATTTCCAGCTGTCCAGATATTTTTCCTGCTCGGCGGACAAAGAGTCGATGGCAATATTCAAGCTTTCTAGTTTGTAACTGGCAACCTGTTGGTCAATGTCATAAGGTACATTAACAACGGTTTTACCCAGTTCCGCATAGTTCTCGCTCACATAACGCAGACCCAGCGCTTGCAATGCAAACGTTGTATCCATAATCTCAGCAGGGTGTCCATCGGCTGCACCCAGGTTTACGAGGCGTCCTTCAGCCAGCAAATACATCTTACGGCCATCTTTGAAGCGATATTCTTCAATGTTTCGGCGTACGGTACGAATCGAATCGGAACGTTTAGCAAGTTCAGGTTTGTTTACTTCCACGTCAAAGTGACCCGCATTGCTAAGAATTGCTCCATCCTTCATCACATCGTAATGCTCTCCAGTAATCACATCTTTATTGCCGGTAACAGCGATGAAGAAATCACCCAATTTTGCAGCTTCTACCATCGTCATGACACGGAATCCGTCCATATGTGCTTCTACGGCTTTAATAGGATCAATTTCAGTTACGATGACATTTGCTCCGAGCCCTTTGGCACGCATCGCTACACCTTTACCACACCATCCATAACCCACTACAACTACGTTCTTTCCTGCAACGACCAGATTAGTTGTACGGATGATACCATCGAATGCAGACTGACCTGTACCGTAACGGTTATCAAACAAGTATTTGCAATAAGCGTCATTGACTGCAACCATTGGGAAACGCAATTGTCCTTCTTTCGCCAAAGCTTTCAAACGAATGATGCCCGTTGTCGTTTCCTCTGCTCCACCACGAATGGTGGCAGCTAGGTCAGGACGTTCAGATGCAATGATAGTGGCAAAGTCTCCACCGTCATCAATGATCAGATCAGGTTTCACTTCAAGTGCACGAAGTTGCAGTTCTTTGAACTCAACAGGGTCCGGATTATGTTTGGCATACACAGTAACGCCGTCTTCCACCAGAGCAGCACAAACATCGTCCTGTGTTGACAATGGGTTGCTGTGTGTAATCGTCACTTCTGCACCACCAGCTTGAATGACTTTCGCCAGGTAAGCTGTTTTGGCCTCAAGGTGAAGGCAAATGGCTACTTTCAAACCTTTAAACGGAAGATCCTGTTCAAATTGGCGACGAATGCGGTTTAACACCGGCATATGTGCTTCTACCCAATCAATTTTCAGATGACCTTCCGAAGCGAGTCCCATATCCTTAACGATACTGTTTTGCAATGCAGGGGTAGTCATTCCTCATCCTCCTCGATTATCTATTCCTTCTATTATAAAAGGTCACTACAATGTGATCACTTGGTGTTGTCCACGGAATTCGTTCTGACTTTCAATCAGTTGTCCGATCCACTCGGTTCCATAACGGTTCAGGTAAAAGAGTACGTTATGTACTCGTTCCTGTGGTTTGTTCATGGGAAAGAGTGAGTTTTGCATCCCGTTCCAGTGTCTTAGACTCACATTGTGTTTATCTTTGATGGCTTTGTGGGTCTGCTGTTGCAGATATTGCATCTGTTCGCTGATCTTACCTACATTGGTATCTCCAATTCGGTCCAGACCAGGATGGATCTCTGTGATCTGATCAAGTAATGGACGATATAGATCGGCAAATGCTTGCTGAACGCGCTCGAATTGTTCATCGACCTGGAAGGTCTCCTGCTGTGCCAGCCATTGTTCCTTCTTATCTTCCATATGATATTGAACGTCCTGGAAAGAAAGACTGTACTGCTTCATATGCTTGTGATGAACATCTTCCAAAATGGTAAAGGACAGACGTGGAAGCAAGATAGGCATCTGCAGCCCAAACCGGCCAAACGCTTCACGTGTCAATCCCCAGTACGCGATCTCACCTTGACCTAAGATAACAGCCGCTACAGGTAAAATGGAATCTTGCATCAATGGCCGGGTCAATACATTGTTGCTAAACCGCTCGGGATGTTCAGCCAGTTCCTGAAGCAGTCGCTCTTCTGTAAATGAAACCAGACCTTTACGGTCGCTGTACAAGCCGTCTTTCAACATCAGAAGCAACCGTGCCCCTTCATGTATGTAAAACAGATTGGCCCCATCTTCCGCGACTTCAGCTGGCATGGCATATCCGGCTTGTTCCAATGCGGAGGCACCTTGTGCATATGCTTGGCGTAATGTCCCATTTTCACGAATCAAACGCTCAAATACAGGCTGCTCAAGCCTGCGCAAGTCTGGATCTGCAGCATCCATCAGAATAAGTCCACTGCTGCCAAACAATGCTGAGATTAACCGAGCAAACGCATCACTCAGATTCGAACTCGACTGATGAATTTCCGTAACCAGCTTCATCAAACCAGGTTTGTGCACCGTATCTGGTAACAGATGCTCCACCTGCTTCAGCACGGTCATCCATTGTTCTGTTTCCACATGGACATAACTCACAGAATCCCTGCCTGCAAACCGCCCTTGTAACTTGATCTTCGTCATGTCACCGTTGGCGTCAGGCAAGTATGTGTGGTTCACTTCATCCCAGTCATGGTCTTCGCCTGCAATCCAAAAAACGGGAACGACCGGCCGTTGTAGCCTGTTCTCCGCTTCCCGCGCAGCTGCAACTACACTTGCTGCTTTATAAATTACAAACAACGGACCTGTAAGCAGGCCGCTTTGCTGTCCTCCCGTAACAACCAACGCTTCTTGTTCCGCGAGACGTGTGATGGATTCATGGACTGCACCATGATCGTTCACCCGTTTATTATATATACGTAGATACTCTGCCAGATGTTGACGAGGAATACGTGTGTTCTCCGATTGGTCTAGCCACTCGGCACGCGTATGAAGCCCCGATTCCCAGCGAATGTCATATTGGTAAAGGCCACGCGCAGCATCCCTTGAACAGACATAGTCTTCTGCAAGTCGCGTTCCGCTGCGGAGTGCCTCGGTAATACCTTTCATGAGGTCTGCCTCCTATTCTGCTTCAAAGAGCCTTTCTTGATTGTACCGAATGAGAGCCCTCTTCGTCAAAAGAAAGTGCATCAAAAAATAAAAAACCGCCGAACAAAGTCGGCGGTTTGATATTCATGGATAAGTCCAAATGAAAATTGTACTTTTTATACGTAAGGTTCTGCAACCCAGTGACCTTTGGATATCTCAATCAATTGAGCGTTCTGCAGGTTGTATGGATCATTTGCAGGACCACCAGATCCATTCTTAAGTGCTTGTTCTTCCGGCAGCAAAATGCGGCGTTTGCTCGCTTCTACTTCCGGATCAGGTACAGGGATCGCAGACAGCAATGTTTTGGTGTAAGGGTGAATCGGATTAGCATAAAGTTCTTCACTTTCAGCCAACTCCACCACTTTACCCATGTACATTACAGCTACACGGTCACTGATATGTTTAACCATGGACAAGTCATGCGCAATGAACAGGTACGTCAAGCCGAGGCGTTGCTGAAGTTCTTCCAGCAAATTAACAACCTGAGCCTGAATGGACACGTCCAATGCTGACAATGGCTCATCACAGATGATGAATTTAGGGTCTACAGCCAATGCACGGGCAATCCCGATCCGTTGTCTTTGACCACCTGAAAATTCATGTGGATAACGGAGTGCATGGCTGGGATTCAGACCTACAAGATCAAGCAATTCCTCAACGCGTCTCTTCCGCTCTGTCCGACTTGATGCCAGACCATGAATATCAAGAGATTCACCGATGATATCCATAACGTTGAAACGTGGGTTCAAAGATGCATAAGGATCCTGGAAAATCATCTGCATATCTTTACGCATTTCTTTCATCTTGCGCGGAGACAGCTTGTAGATGTCCGTTCCGTTAAAGTTAACATTTCCGCCTGTTGGCTCATAAAGGCGCAGAATTGTGCGGCCAGTTGTGGATTTACCACAGCCCGACTCCCCTACAACTCCAAGTGTTTCGCCTTCAAAAATATCAAAGCTAACATCATTAACCGCTTTGAGAATGTTCCCTTTGCCCAAATTGAAGTATTGTTTCAGGTTCTTCACTTGAACCAGCGGCTTGTTGGCACCTTTGATAATACCAACTGGAGTAGGCTTTTCTTTTTTAGGCTCGTCCAGACGAGGAAGAGCATTCAGCAACTTAATCGTGTATGGATGTTGAGGATTACTGAAGATTTCAGCAGTTGTTCCAGTTTCAACAACTTCGCCTTCCTTCATAACAACAACACGATCACACATTCCTGCGACTACTCCAAGGTCATGCGTGATAAGCATGATCGAAGTTCCAAGCTTTTGCTGCATGTCTTTCATAACATCCAAGATTTGTGCCTGAATCGTTACGTCGAGTGCAGTTGTTGGCTCATCCGCAATCAGAAGGGATGGACGACATGCCAAGGCAATCGCAATCATAGCACGCTGACGCATACCACCGGAAAATTGGTGTGGATAATGGTTCATACGCGATTCTGCATTTTTGATGCCTACAAGTTCGAGCATTTCCAATGCGCTTTTTTCAGCTTCTTTTTTGGACATATTCTGATGCTTGCGCAGTACCTCGGTAATTTGTTTACCAATTTTGATGGTAGGATTCAAAGAAGTCATTGGATCCTGGAAGATCATGCCGATATCTTTACCACGGATGGCTTCCATCTGTTTATCTGTCTTATTCAGCAGGTCCTGCCCGTGAAAAGTAATTTCTCCGCTTTTGACCTTCGAAGGCGGGGAGGGAATCAATTTCATGATGGTTTGGGCAGTAACACTCTTACCACTACCGGATTCACCTACGATCCCCAGCGTCTCTCCTTTGCCAAGTTCAAAACTCACATTTTTAACGGCATCAAACTCACCAGAACGCGTCGTAAATGACACACTCAGGTCTTTGACTGTTAAAATCGGCTCCATAATCCCACCTCCTATTTCTATTTACGTAATTTCGGATCAAGCGCGTCGCGCAAGCCGTCACCAAGCAAGTTAAATGCAAGCATTGTCATAACCATCAAACCTGCAGGGAACCACATCCGCCAAGGATACAGCGTCCAGCCTGTAAGTGCATCATTGATCATAGATCCAAGAGAGGATTTAGGTGCAGATACACCCAATCCGAGGAAGCTCAAAAATGCTTCTGCGAAGATAGCATTTGGGATGGACAACGTCAATGTAACGAGAATTGGTCCGACAGCATTTGGCAACAAATGACGGAAGAGTTGACGCCCAGTGCTTGCGCCCATGGAACGAGCAGCAAGGATAAAGTCTCTGTTTTTGAGTTGCATAATCTCACCACGCACAATCCAGGACATACTGATCCATCCTGTAATGGTGAGTGCAATGATAATCGTTGTCAGACTTGGCTCCAATACAACCAGCAACAGGATAACAACGAGCATGTATGGCAGGGAGTACAAGATCTCGGAGAACTTGTTCATGATGCCGTCAACACGTCCACCGTAGAAGCCCATAATGGCTCCATAAATTACCCCGATGACAAGGTCAATCAAAGCAGCAGCCAAACCTACAGTAAGAGACACACGTGCACCTACCCAGGTTCTTACCCATACATCACGACCTAGTTCATCTGTTCCGAACCAGTGTTCAGCACTCGGTGCAGCATTGGAATTCAACAAATCATTGGAATAATAATTATAGCTTGAGAACAAAGAAGTTGGACCAATCATAGAGAAAATGACAACAAGGACTAGAACAGCCAAACTAATCATAGCGGCCTTGTTGGTTGCAAGTCTGTACATAGCGTCTTTGAATAGCGATACACTCTCTTGCGATTTCAACGCTGCCTGACTATCCAGGCCTGTGTTCGCCGTTTCATTATTGTTGTTATTCGTGCCAGACAACGTTATGCCCCCTTCCGGCTTTCTAGCTTAATTCTAGGATCAATCAACACGTAAGCGATATCCGTCAGGAAACGTGCAAGCATCAAGAGAATACCATAGAAGATTGTAATCCCCATGATCATCGTGTAATCACGATTCGTAATACTCTCTACAAATACTTTACCAATTCCACCAATATTAAAGATTTGCTCAATAACAACGGAACCTGTGATAATATTTGCTGTCATCGGACCAACATAAGTAACGACTGGCAGAATACCGTTCCGTAAAACGTGTTTAAACATGATAGCAGGCCATTTCAAACCTTTGGCTTTGGCTGTTTTGATGTAGTCTGCATGCAACACTTCCAACATGCTTGAACGCGTCAAACGTGCGATAAAGGCAATTGGAGATGCCGACAGTGCGGCAACAGGAAGCACATAATCGAGTGGGCCATCGAAGCCCATAACATTAAACCAGCCTAGTTTGAATGCAAAAACATATTGCACCAGGGATGCGAGCAAGAAACTCGGTACAGCAATCCCGATAACAGCCAGAATCATCGTAATATCATCAATCAACTTGCGGTGGTACACTGCGGCAATAAGCCCCAACAAGACACCCACAACAATCGAGATAATAATCGCAAAAATTCCTAGCTTCAGCGACGCTGTAAACGTTTGAGTGATCATACCAGATACATCTTGGTTCAGGTATTTCATAGAAACCCCGAAATCACCTTTAATGATTCCACCCATATACTTCAGGTATTGTTCATACATCGGCTTGTCCAAACCATACTTCACTTCCAAAAGTGCCCGGATTTCAGGTGATACTTTTTTCTCGGATGTAAAAGGGTCACCCGGAATGGCCTTCATCAGGAAGAAGGTTGCTGATGCGAGTATGAAAAGCGATAGCAGCATAAATAGCAGTTTTTTCAGCACGTACTTAACCAACCCTTGCACACCTCCACAAACAATATTTTGTATACAAATCGATTGTAGAATTAGACAAGAATAATGTCCAATCCATTTATCGGAAATTTCAAGAATTATAAGGAAAATCGGTGCACATACAAAAAAATCGGGATATATATGGAATTCCACATATATATCCCGAAGTAATCATATAGACTTCAGAACAACTTATTTCTCTTCCAGATATGCACGAGTGAAGTCAATCGCTCCACTGAAATCAAGTTGTATGCCTTTCAGGTAAGGCTTAGTCAAAGATACGTTAGTGTAGTAATAGATTGGCAATACTGCCATTTCTTCTTGAATCAGGATTTTCTCTGCATCAGCAAAAGCAGCCATACGTGTAGCAGGATCAGCGGATTTCACAGTTTCTTTAACATCTTTGTCGAACTGTTCGTTGCTGAATTTAGCATCGTTGTTTGTGTTGCCTGTTGTCCACATTTCCAAGAAGTTGTACGGATCGTTATAGTCTGCAGACCAGCCCGCACGAGCAACCTGGAAGTTTTGGTTTTGACGATTCTCAAGGAATACGCCCCATTCTTGGTTTTCCGTTTTCACGTCAACACCAAGGTTTTTCTTCCACATGTCAGCAACAGCAAGAGCAATTTTCGCGTGATTGTCACTAGTATTATAGATCAAAGTTACTGCAGGCAATGTTGTGTAGCCTTCTTCTTTCATTCCTTCAGCAAGCAATTTCTTAGCTTCTTCTACGTTTTCAGTGAAGTAGTCATCTTTGTGCTCATCACGGAATTCGCCGTTTTCACCGCGTATACCTGGAGGTACAAAGCCAAAAGCTGGAATTTGTCCACCTTGTGTTACTTTATCAACAATCAACTGACGCTCAATTGACATTGCAAAAGCCTTACGGATTTTAGCATTGTCGAATGGAGCTTCGTGAACGTTGAATTGGTAGTAGTACGTACTTGCAATACCAGTAGCTTTAAACTCGTCCGGCAATTCTGCTTTAACAGAAGGGATTTGGTCTGTTGGGATCTCACCATTCGGGTGACCAGTGTAGTCCAATTGTCCTGATTTGTAAGCTTGCAGCTCGGAAGCACTGCTGCTTGTGAGAGACATATTGATTTCAGACAATTTGATGTCAGAAGCTGCATGATAGCCTTCGTTTTTCTTCACGACAATTTTTTGACCTTTAGCGTATTGATCCATTGTGAATGCACCGTTAACGATCATGTTTTTGTAGTCTGTGAAGAATTTGTCATTGGTGTCAGCAGATTTGTGTACTGGATAGTACGTGTAGAATGCTGTCAGACCCAAGAAGTAAGGTGTTGGGTTTTCCAACGTTACTTCCAGCGTGTGCTCATCAGTAGCTTTAACACCTACTTGTGAGAAATCTGTGATTTTAGTGCCTTTATATTTTTCGTCTTTGCTCAGGTTATAACCCTCAGCACCTTTAATGTAGTACAATTGGTAAGCATATGGAGAAGCTGTTTCCGGTTTCAAAGCGCGTTCCCAAGAACGTACAAAGTCTTCGGCAGTGATTGCATCACCGTTACTCCATTTAGCATCCGGGTTCAGGTTGAAGACATATTTCAAACCATCTTCGGAGATTGTCCAGTCTTTAGCAACCCCCGGAGCTTCTTTGCCATCAGCATCGATGCGAACAAGACCTTCATACAAGAATTTCAGTACAGTGTTGGTTTGGCTGTCTTTTGCTTGAGCCGGGTCCAACGTAGGAGGTTCAGCTGTCAGGTTAATTTTCAGGACTTGATCTTTAGCAAGACCATTTCCTTCGGTTGCAGAACCAGTATCGGTGTTACCTGTGCCTTCGTTTTTCGATCCGCACGCTGCAAGTACGGTACCGAACGCCAAAATCAGCGTCAAAAGGACTAATAGACTTTTCCTTTTCATCTAACACTTTCCCCCTAAATTGATGTGGTATATGTTTATAGATTATACAACCACCGGTCAAAAAAATCTACATTACTTTTTCAGAAAGTAATGTTTTTTTCAGTTTTCGACAAAATCGACACATTTTTTAGTCTTTTGCGTTATGTATCCTCACATCTGTTTCATGAAGTATCTAAATAATCCAAATATTGTAAACAAAACATACCCAAAACTCATTATGACAAAAGCCATGCGCCAAACGGCCCGGAACATTCTACCCCTATCGACCTTACCTTTGAGCCGATTTTGTGCACCTCCGATGAATCCAAGCGCTATTAGTATGAGTATTAGTGTTAAATAAAATCCAAAATTCGAATCAAATGTTAAGTTGAATAACGCCGATACAGAGAATATAAGGAATAAGGTTGTTACATCCATTGCCGAGCGCAACGCCACACGCTTATCTTTTTTCCATCCATACATGATCCAATACACAAGAAAAAACGGAAAGAACGGCAATATGCTCAGCACAATAAAAAATCCCATTAACTCACTCCTTCCGGTTGCATACCTTCAATTAGATGAAGCAGAACTTCATGCATCGGAGCAGACAGGCCACACCGACACGCCATGCTTACGATTTGCCCGTTAATGGATTGCACCTCCGTTTGTTGTCCATGCAGAACATCCGACAGCATGGAAGATGTATTCGAAGCTGTGGAACGACAGACGGAGAGGATATGTTCCCACACATCCGCATCAAGAAGTATTCCGCTGGCTTTGTATACCGCCAATGCCTCATCGTACAACTGACGCATAAACATGATTCGCTCTTCCTTTGTAATTAACTCCCCGTTAGGAATACGCCATATCGCAGTAAGTGGGTTAATGACAGCATTGATTAACAACTTCCTATAAATCAGCTTATCGATTTCATTCGACACTGTACAGCCAAATCCTGCCTGCTGCAAAAGTCCCTGTAAACGAATGAGTTCATTTTGATCATTTGGCGTTAGAGATGAGATACCCCTATCTGCACTTTTGCCCAACCAAGTCTCTCCAATACCCGCACGAATGACCGCCTCTTGCTGCCGCTTCGCCCCTTCTGTGGTTATAACACTGTATATATTGGAATGCGGCATATTGGATTGCACCTGATCCAGATGCCCAACCCCATTTTGGAAACATGCGATGTTGGGCACTCGCGTCTTCAATGAACCAATTTCACGTATAACATCATGTATCGCTGTCTGTTTCACCATTAATAGTAGCCAATCTCCAGGTGAGTGTTCCCACACTTGGGTTAACTCCGTAATTGGCTTGACCTGGATATGATCAGGTTTAATCTGGATGGTTTTCTCCCGTTCGATGACCTTAAATCCTTCTATACTCAGTTTACTCGCCTGTTCAGCCGTTCTGGTCCAAAATCGAACCTCGTTGCCTGCGTCCTGAAGCTTACCTCCATACAAAAGACCCAGTGACCCTGATCCTACAACGTCAATGATCATGCTGCATCCCTACCTCTGCTCCAATAGTTGCTTTTATCTATAATAGAACAAAAACAGGAAACAAAAAACCCATCATACCCGCCGTTATGTAACGGAGGTGTGACGGGTCTTAATCTAATGCTGATCATCAGACATATTTTGCTTTTATTCAATCCGTTCCAGATTCCCGTTGGCATCCATTTTAAATCTCGTTTTGAGTTCCTCTTCTTCTTCTGTCAGAAATGCGAGTCTGCGAGCACGATCCATAATCTGAATCAGTGCTTTATAATCGTCGTTTACAACACGATAATCAGTCTGTACTTCATTCACTTCCTTAGACAGACGATCATTCTCGCAACGCAGTTCATGAAGTTCATCCTCTTTTTCACGAAGCTCTTTCTCAAGCATCTTGAGCTGGCGACCGTTTTCCTGCACAGTCCCCTTCCATTGCCGCAAGAATCGTATAACTGCATCAATGGATAGAGAGTCTTCCGAAATACCATCCGCCTTGTACAGATTTTCTTCTGTATCCAGGATGGACAAAGCTGCTACTTGTGGTCCAAGCAAAGCCGGTTGTTTGCGAAGATAACTCCGTTTTTGTCGTTGAGCCTTAGCATTGCTAATAGCAGACTCATACTTCTTACGTACACAGCTGTTCCAGCGAAAACCGCAAGCGGCAGAAGTTCTGCCTATTTTTTCGCCAACCTCTTCAAAAGCAGCTAGTTGTGTACTTCCTTCCCGAATATGACGCAAAGTAACCTCAGCCAAAATCAAATCGTCCTCTGTACTCCAAGCATCCTGTCTCACTGCAGTCATGCTATAATACCCTCCTAACAACATCCTAAAATAACCGTCCCCATAACCGATTTCCCGGTATGTGAATTAGGTATAAAAGCTGCTTCATTCATTCTTATGCCTCTCATAGAGTTCATAGAATTGATTTCATACTAAAATGTATTTCCATATTTATGTGTGCTCATACGTTACATATGCAAAACAAACCATACTTTAAATCTTTCAGGCAAAAAAAGAATTCGCTTTCATATCCAATTTTGTTTACACCTTTTTCCTTTCCCGGTATAATGTTGTGTAGACAATCTATGATCGTACATAGGAGAGGAGGACTTACCGTGGCGCGCATGTTTCGGGTACTCGGGTTCTTCACGCTAGCGATTGGCCTGATGGCTTTTGCGGGAGACCTGGTCGAAATGGCTTTGCTTTTTTTCCTGCAGACTGCGTTTTTTGTCATTTTGGGATATCTGAAATTTACCGAACGTACGTACATATTGCTCTTCTGGGGTTATATGATCGTGACATTCACAGGGTTCAGCTACTGGACCGTATTCCAAATGGATTTGCCGCTCTAATCCGCCAGCAGCATCAAAGCGATCCGGCTAATGTCGGATTGCTTTTTTGTCGTTTTCAGATTAAATGACTATTCTTTGTGTTATGTAACCACTACGGATATTTCACGTATCTATTTCATATATTGTCTGGAAGAGATCAGCCTGTTCGCATCATATGTAGATATGGAAAGGAGAATGATGGGTGAAACGTCGATACGGCATTCCTGGCTTAATCGTATGTATTATATTTTTGATCCAGCTACCTTGGACTTATGCCTATGGAGAACCTTCATCTGAGGAAACACGCGAAATACTGCAACAAAGCCTATCCATCGTCGAAATCGATCATGAAATCGAACGTATTGCAGCCAAACTAAAACAGCTGGACGAACAGCGTCAGGCGTTATCCATTCAGCTTCAGGAACAGGAAGACCAGATACATACTCAGCAAGACCGAGCGGGTGCAGTTGTAAGATCCTACTATACCGGAGAGCGTGATAGTCTCTTGATGACGGTACTGGGGGCAAGATCCTTTAAGGACCTGTTCATTTTATACGATTACTATCAGATTATTATCGGCAGGGATCAGGCTGTTCTGGACAAGTATCAGGATCGATATCGCACCATGCAGCAAACGTCTACCCAGATTAATCAGACCTCTGCAGAACTGTCTGAACTCAAAAACAATCTTCAAAATCAACGTGAACGAGTACTAGCATTGCAGAAAGAAGTGGACGGAAAAGTAGCTGCCAGCGGGGATGCTGCAGCCATGCAGAAACTGATGGATGAGTTGACCAGCTATTGGGAGAACATCGGTATATACGAGGTCAAGCGATATTTTAAAGCATTGGCATCAGCTATGCAGAACCTGCCACAGTTTATCCAGGAACAAAACGGAGGAATCTCAACTACCGGAACATCGTACACCATTCGAATCGGACAAGATGAGTTAAATACGTTTCTACGATCACAAAATCCGATCTTTGAGGACTTCGCCTTTCAGTTCGACAAAGATCGAATCACTGCTTCTGGGCAGCGTGATCAGTTGCAATTAAGCATTGAAGGCCATTATACGGTCGAGAATGAACCTCAGAATTCAATTCGATTTCATGTAGATAAACTTGTGTTTAATCAGTTAGAACTGCCCGATACCACACGTCGTATGCTGGAACGAGAATTCGATCTCGGATTTTACCCACAGAAAATTCTGTCGTTTGTCAAAGCCACAGAAGTATCCACAAGTGAAGGCATACTTGAAGTAAAGCTCGCCATTTCATTTTGACGAGCTTTGCAAGGCAATAATGCTTTTGACGTACTGATTAGCCGTGATCTCTCCCGCGAGAAGTTGTTGGATCTTCTTTTGAAAGGCAGAATTTAGTATAGGACTTTCCGTCATAACAGCCTGCGAAGAGTCAGCTGGAAACCAGGATTTTACATCCGTCGTATTATACTTCGTTATTAGTTTCTGTGACTCAAGATCTAGTTCCTGTTGCTTTGCTGGTAAATAGTTAGCCTGTTGGTACCACTCCGATTGCACGGCAGAGGATGTCATCCCTTCAATCCAGCGGCTGGCCTCTTCCGCCTCAAGTGATCCAGCTGCGATAACAAGACTTCTTGATCTCAGCGGTTCTAACGCACTGAGGGCTATCCTCTCCTTTGATCCCTGTTCGCCTGCCACGCCTTGATTTCCACTCATCAAACGAGACAGTAACGTGACCACCATAGAAGCCCCTGTCTGCTCACCAGAAGAAGAGATTGTCGGATTTATGGAATCGACTGTAATATGCGACTGGATCTGATCCAGCAACTGTATGGTCTGTTGGTACGCCTCCGTTTGCGAGGAAGTTTGCGCTTTCTTAATTTTGTCGGGAGCCATGCCTGGTTCAAACTGATTCAACCAAGCACTTACCGCTTGAAGGTCATTTAAGTTTACACTTATCAAATCCGTTTCATCTTGCGTTGCTTGTTGTACAAGTTTGATCCACTGTTCCTTATTTTCGGGTAAACCTGCCAAACCGGCTTCGTCCAGGAATGAAGAGCGAGCTGCGAGTACATAGGCGTCGAGATCAAACGGCATACCCCATTGGTAACCATTCCACTCTGTCATTTCCCGTAAGCCTACCACAGTTTCTCCCAAAGACTTGGACAGTGTTGTACCGTTCAACGGATACAGATGTCCTTTTTTGGCATGATATTGAACTTCCGCGCTATCCAGAAGAATAATATCTCCGCTCTCCCCTACCGAAAATTTATTCTCAAGCACTCGCTTATATGTATCCGGCTCCAAATTCCGAAGACTGATTTCCACATGTTGAGAAGTTGCTACTTCATTAGCCATTCTTTTAAACGATTTAAAGTCTGCCTCTGACATCGAGACTACAATCTCTAGTGGGGCATGTTGGTCCTCGCTGCGCGATGACGTATTGGGAAATGCATCTTTTTCCTGATTTCGTTCCTGATTAAGCTGTGAACCTCTAAAATCAAAGCTGGGAGACAGAATCGTTAACGAAAGCAGCAGCACTGCGAACAAAACAAATTGGTGTCCACGCTTCATTAACTTCCCCTCCTTGCTCCCCTAATTTTTTCCTGCAACACTCATTGTAACAAATAAGTAGTGCTCTTGTCCTATCATGCCAAAAAACAGTTTTCCGATATTTTGCATACTTCGAGCATATCGAGTTCTGTGCAATAACTGATTTTTATTTTTTCAGCAAAAAAACCGGCTCGAAGAGCCGGTTTAATAGAAACATTTTCCGGGAAATAACTTTCCGTTACCTTACAATAAATCTGCTGCAAGCTGAGCCAACTTGGAACGTTCTCCTTTTTCCAGCATAATGTGTCCGCTGATTCCCTCTTGCTTGAATCGCTCCACAATATACGTCAGACCATTACTTGCTGAGTCCAGATAAGGATGATCTATTTGCTCAGGGTCACCCATCAAAATAATTTTACTGCCTTCGCCCACCCTCGAGACAATGGTCTTCACTTCATGTCGAGACAGGTTCTGCGCTTCATCGATAATGATAAACTGTCCTGGTATAGACCTACCACGAATATAAGTGAGTGCCTCAACCTGAATACTGCCAAGACCCATCAAAATTTTATCAATGTCGCCTGCTTTTTTGGTATCAAACAAAAATTCCAAGTTATCATAAATCGGTTGCATCCATGGTCTTAATTTTTCTTCTTTCTCTCCAGGGAGATAACCGATATCTTTCCCCATCGGAACAACCGGACGAGCGATCAGCAGTTTTTTGTACTTATGGTCATCCTCCACTTTAAGCAAACCCGCAGCAAGCGCCAACAAAGTTTTTCCCGTACCCGCCTTTCCTGTAATCGTGACAAGTGGAATATCATCATTCAGGAGCAGTTCTAGGGCCATACGTTGTTGCGCGTTACGTGCACTGATGCCCCATACATTATCATTACTCAGGAACAGTGGTTCCAGCTTCGTTCCCTCTGTATTTACTTTGAGCAAAGCCGATTTATTGGTTCCCATCTCATCCTTAAGAATTACAAATTCATTCGGGTAAAGCGAATAAGACAACTGTAACGGTTTGATCGGTAGAAAGCGATATGTGTAAAACTCATCAATGACCGAAGGATGAACCTTGAGGGCAGTATAGCCTGGATATAATTCACTAAGACCTGCCGTTCGATCTGATAAGTAATCCTGTGTGAAAAGACCGAGTACATCCGCTTTGATACGAACAAGCACATCCTTGCTGACCAGAACCACCTGTCGCTCAACGACCTCTTTCTCATTTTCCTCAATCTGATAATTCAGGGCGACAGCCAAAATCCGATTATCGTTGGACACTTCTCCAAACATTTCCTGTACTTTCACAAAACTACGATGATTCAGTTCCACTTTCAGATTGCCTCCATTAGCTAAAGGGACGCCACTGTGCAGATGTCCCAATTCACGCAACCCATCAAGAAGTCTCGATACATTACGAGCATTACGCCCAATTTCATCGGCATTTCTTTTTTTGGAGTCGATCTCCTCCAGTACAACCGCGGGAATGATTACCTCATGTTCCTCAAAGGCAAATATGGCATTGGGGTCATGCAGAAGCACGTTCGTATCCAATACAAAAATCTTTTTCATTCAATCCCCTCCAAAGCGGCGTCGTTAAAGGCATGGATAAGTTTGATCTTTCAGCAGCGACATGGACAATCATGCTCCCATACATAAATGTATTCGACTAGGACAAAATAATTGTCAACCATTCTGAAAAACTCCAGGAAAGGATGAACATTTATGAAATATTGGGTTTGCACGCTGCTTCTGATCTTTATACTTACAGGCTGCAACAGTTCTACACGTAATGCCTCGCAGCAACAAGGTCAGCATGCCAAAGGTTACGGAGGAAATGTTACAACTCAGCAAGACCAAAGGAAAGGATCTCACATGCTCAATACTCAGGAAGATCGGTTGCACCCTTCAGCTGTGGACCATCTGACCGAAAATACAGGTGAGGTTCATGAAAAAAACGTCATGGACAACACCAAGGCCGATCGGATGCCAAATGAAAAAAGGGTCACCCACCTCAAAACACTTGCCAAGCAAGTGGAAGGTGTCAAAGATGCCAACTGTGTCATTCTTGGAAATACAGCCGTAGTTGGCATTGATGTTGACGGTGAACTGGAACGTGCACGAGTAGGTACAATTAAATACTCAGTAGCCGAAGCCCTCCGCAAAGATCCGGAAGGTGTGGATTCAATTGTTACCGCAGATGCTGATGTCACCGAGCGTATTAAGGAAATCGGTGAACATATTCGTCAAGGTCATCCAATATCCGGTTTCGCTTCAGAACTAGCAGACATGGTGGGCCGGATCATTCCCCAACTACCCAAAGATGTCAAAGTCCGTCAAAATCCGGATGAACATGTTGAACGTGAACAACAAATGCAGCAGCTGCATTCTTCTGACAAAAGACAACAAAAAGCCCAGTGATCTCTCACTAGGCTTTTTTCATTGCAGTAAAAACCTGCTCATCTAATTTCTCAGCAGCACGCTGATCATATATTTTGACAAATTGAGGCACAGAAGATAGCTGGGCTCCATAAAAAAGGGCATTCCTTACCGCTTCAATGGAAATGTCGAAACAGCACATATTAAACGGAACATCCTGTAACGGATTTTGTCGTACGGAAGCACGTCCGTTTACCGCATACACCATCTCTTCTCCAAAAATGGTGACCGTAATAGCCGGATTCTCGATCATATTGTTCACGAGACGTGAACGATGATCAATCGCCACACGAAGGGTAGAAGCATTCTCCGCATAAATCCAGGAGATTGCTGTTGATGTCGGACCTCCAGATTCAATGTCCACGGTGCTCAAGAGCACAAAGGTTTCATTCTTGAATTGCTGTAAAAGAGATTCAGTCAATTGTGTGACGGCTTCGGACATCCAACCAGCCCCCTAATCTTCTTTATGCAATTCTTGATTCGTTGTTGATGATATTATAGCATACCATCAAACTCGCTTCCAATCCCAAAAGAATGAATGTTACTCGGCTGTTGGAGATGCCGTTACTTTACCTGAAAGTGTATCCTGCAACGCCTGTTTGGCATTAGCCAATTCAGTTTCGTTGATATATACATATGGACTTCTCCACTCTCCGGTTACAGGTGTGTAGTGCACATCCGATTTGGAAATATTCCAATAGGTTGAAATGAAGTTCTTCATCTGCTCCGATTCCACGTCTGTTGTCATGTTATCGTCAACAGCGCCTATCACTTTACCAATCTTCGTTACGCCTCCCAGTGATTTCAACTGATCCAACATAGAATTCAACACTTGATTCTGACGTTTATTTCGGTCAAAGTCGTTGGATTCATCTGTCTTCGGCTTACAATTCGATTTACGGTAACGAACAAAATCAAGTGCTTCTTTTCCATCCAAATGCTGTGCACCAGCTACCAGGTTAATATCCGTGCCATCGGCCGTATCTTTGTAACACATGTTTTTATCCACTGTCACATCCACGCCACCTACAGCATTAACCGCATCACGGAACGCTTGAAAATTCAGTACCGTTGTATAATTGATATCCACATTTAGATATTTGCCCATCATTTCTTTCATTTGTTCCTCTGCATTTTTGCCAGAGGTTTTTTCTTGGGCTTTAAATTTAGGATAATAGGAATTTAATTTATTCGCCTTATATCCATCCAACTGAATACGGGTATCCCGAGGTAAAGATACAATGGTTGCCGTCTTGGTCTCCGGATTCAGAGAAGCTACCATAACCACATCCGATAGATACGTACCTGTTTCGGGACGGTTATCCGTACCTAGCAGCAACATCGTAATGGGTTTGGTTTTCGCTGACATTCCAGCCGGTACTGGCTTGTCAATGCCCGTATCAGCTACCTGATTGTATACCCAATAGAGATATCCGCAGCCTACCACAATTGCAATAACCAATAAACTTAAAATCAGTCTGCCAAAGGTTCGCATCTTTTTCTTCTTCTTTGGTTGCTTGCCTTTGCCGTTCTTCGATCCAGAAGCGCCGGATTGAGTCGGTGCCTGTCTCCGTGGAGGCAGTCCGTTCGAATTCGAGTTCATATCTTCAACACCTTTATCACATCTGTTTTGGCCTATATATAAGACAACCGCTTTCCCTAAGGAAAACGGATGGTCTATACTATACAGAATTTATGAGTTTCGAGCGGCAGCTTCCGCTTTTTTCTTTTGACGAC
The DNA here is from genome assembly GCF_058408365.1 of Paenibacillus sp. MDV22-iso6. Taxonomy (NCBI): domain Bacteria; kingdom Bacillati; phylum Bacillota; class Bacilli; order Caryophanales; family Paenibacillaceae; genus Paenibacillus; species Paenibacillus sp. MDV22-iso6. The sequence goes on from NZ_JBZVDZ010000004.1 coordinate 89,056, forward strand.
CTTCAATAAAATACCGAACTCTCACTAACAGCATCAAACCAACAGCCACCAGCAAACATTGAATAATTGGCAACTTGTCGATTTGAAACACAAGAAGCATGAATGTGCCCATCGCCATCAATATATAGAGAACGATTTCCTTACCAAGTGGCAATTTCTGACGTACCCGAAACACCTTGTTATATACGTAAGTAATCAATACAAAGATGACGATGTAGGCTACGATCGGGTTTGATGCGAACCATGCTTGCATGCACAGCCAGCTCCTTTCGTGTTCATGCTAGATATAAGTTAACTGGTTGATGGAACCCTTCCAACAACATAAATTACAAAACTCTGCATGTGACCGTTTCGGATTCGGATCGTTCTTTCGGTCGCTGTTATCCCCATATTTTTTTGATCCATTTCTCAATGGTAAAATCCGGGGATAAAGGCGAACGCTTCGCTCCTACAGAATCGATTCCGAATCCTCCACTACTTCAGCGGGTTGTAATCGACGTCGATGGTGTATATGTGTTCCATCAAACGTTAACTTATATCATTTATTTTAGTTGTAGTTAGGTGTTATTTTGTAGCCATTTTGCGTTGTTTTTCTGCACGCTCACGCTCGGATTTGTTCAGGATCTTCTTACGGAGACGAATAGATTTTGGTGTAATCTCACAATATTCATCTTCATTCAGATATTCAAGCGCCTGTTCCAACGAGAAGATAATCGGAGTTTTAATTTTAACCGTATCATCTTTACCAGAAGAACGAACGTTAGTCAGTTGTTTTTCTTTGCAGATGTTAACAACGATATCATTGTCACGTGTATGTTCACCAACAATCATACCTTCGTAGATTTCAGTACCCGGCTCCAAGAAGAGCGTACCGCGATCCTCAACGCCCATCATGCCATAGAACGTAGATGTACCAGTTTCAGTTGAGATCAGCACGCCTTGGTGACGTCCACCTACTTGACCGGATACTACTGGAGCGTAGCTGTCAAATGCATGGTTCATTACACCGTAACCACGAGTCAATGTCAGGAAGTTGGTGCTATATCCGATCAAACCACGTGCTGGAATCAGGAACTCCAGACGAACTTGACCACTACCTGTGTTGACCATGTTAACCATCTCTGCTTTACGTGCGCCCAGGCTCTCCATTACGGAACCCATGCTTTCTTCAGGGATATCAATCAACAAGCGCTCTAGAGGTTCCATTTTCTTACCGTCAACTTCTTTAACGATAACTTCTGGTTTGGATACTTGAAGCTCATATCCTTCACGACGCATATTTTCAATCAGGATACCTAAGTGAAGCTCACCACGTCCAGAAACGACAAATGCATCCGGGCTATCCGTTTCGTCAACACGAAGGGATACGTCAGTTTCCAATTCTTTGAACAAACGCTCACGAAGTTTACGGGAAGTTACCCATTTACCTTCACGACCTGCGAATGGACTATTGTTCACGAGGAACGTCATTTGCAGTGTAGGCTCATCAATTTTCAAAACTGGAAGTGCTTCTGGGTTGTTCGGATCAGCGATGGTTTCACCAATGTTGATGTCCTTGATTCCTGCAATCGCAACGATGTCACCTGCTCCTGCTTCTTCCGTCTCAATACGTTTGAGACCCTGGAAACCGAACAGTTTCTCGATACGTGCAGTTTTGCTCTTACCATCACGCATAATAACCGTTACCGATTGTCCTTGACGGATCACACCGCGGTTAACACGACCAATGGCAATACGGCCAAGGTATTCATTGTAGTCCATCAAAGTAACGAGGAATTGAAGTGGTTCTTCAACATTTTCGGTAGGGTGTGGGATATGACTAACGATGGTATTGTAAATCGCCATCATGTTGTCATCCTGTTTTGCAGGATCATTATCCATGCTGGATGTTCCGTTCAATGCGGAAGCATATACAACAGGGAATTCAAGTTGTTGATCGTTGGCACCCAGTTCAATGAACAGGTCCAGTACTTCATCAATAACCTCAGTCGGACGAGCCGCTGGACGGTCAATTTTGTTTACAACAACGATTGGTGTCAGGTTGTGCTCCAAAGCTTTACGAAGTACGAATTTCGTTTGCGGCATACATCCTTCGTAAGCATCAACAACGAGCAAAACGCCGTCAACCATTTTCATGATACGTTCCACTTCACCACCAAAGTCGGCGTGTCCTGGTGTATCCACAATATTGATCAGGTAATCTTTATAGGTAATAGCTGTGTTTTTGGCCAGAATCGTAATACCGCGTTCACGCTCCAAATCGTTGGAGTCCATTGCGCGCTCCTGTACCGTTTCGTGATCACGGAAAGTACCGGATTGCTGGAGCAACTTGTCGACGAGCGTTGTTTTCCCGTGGTCGACGTGGGCAATAATCGCAATATTGCGAATGTGTTCTCTTGAATGCATGGTTTGTATCCATATCCTTTCCAATTTCAATTCTTATCTACTAAACTTCCCGCAAATTCGCAGGTTACTCACCCAAAATAAGCGTCGGTGATATCCCGACGCATGCCTATATCCCTTATATTATAGTTGATCATAGGTAAAAATCAAGATATTTCGCTTGAAAGACCACTGGGAATGTTACCAGCCTCTCCCTTGGCGTCCTCGGCCAAACAGCAACCACATCCCGCCTACAATCAAAATTACCGCCAGCACATAGATAATACCGGTGTGAAGCAGTGTAAATCCGAATAAAATAATTGAAAGGATGCCAACGCCCAATGCCACCGGAAGTACCATTGCGTGTCTTCGATGATCAGCCAGTGCATATTCAAGCAAACCAACGGCAATTCCAAGCAAAAAAGCAGGCCACAGGTTGCTCATCAATCCGCTGCCCCATGTATTCGTGATTCCGAACAACAGACCATAGACGGTTAATGTTCCTGCTGGAACGAGTGACCATGATGGCGTGAGCCTTGCATAATATAATGCATGAAGAGCAAGACCAGGCAACAAGATGAGCAAAGGCCAGAAGTGCCGTCCAATAAAGCCAAACACACCTAGTTTACCGAGTAAAATTATTAAACCTGCAACAAAAATAAATATTCCGATTGCTTTTTCATTTCTCATCCTCATCTACAATCACCTCTTATAACATTTGGCTATGTACCCCGTAAGATAAACTATAAGCACACCATGATGACTGACTGTTCCCAGCCTTCTTCTAGTGTAGCCGATGTGTATGCAAAAAACTACACTTTATGTCGTACTTCGCCTCTCTCCATTATCCTGTATTACCCTAAAATGATCGGTCTATGACTTATTCAAGTTCACCCATTTCTTCTGAACAAATAAATACAGCAAAAAACTGCCCTTTACGGGCAGTTCGCCAGAAAATTCACATTTCCATTTGCTCAAATCAACTTACACGTTTCGACGAACAAACTTGTGCGCTCCTCCAATCGCGATTACAAGACAAGCCATAGCTACAGGCAGCAGTGTATGCGCCTCAGCAGCCAAGCCACCGAGCCACTGTCCCAGCTTCGGATCATTCATCACCATCTCACCTGCTGTGAAGGCCAGAATACCTGAACCGGCAAATACCAGAATCGGAAACCGCTTCAACAAACCGACAATTAATCCGCTGCCCCACACCACAATCGGAATACTTATGGCAATTCCGATGACCGTGAGCGCCAAGTCCCCATCCGCCAGCGCAGCAATCGCGAGAACGTTATCCAGACTCATGACAAAGTCAGCAATCAAAATCGTTTGGATCGCTTTCCAGGTCGTGGACGCCTTACGAATATGTACTTCATCTTCATTCTGAAGCAGCAGCTTGACAGCAATCCAGAGCAACAGCAAACCACCAGCCGCCTGAATAAAAGGAATACCCAACAGCAGCACAGCTGCAAAGGTTAACAAACAACGCAAAACAACAGCGCCGAAAGCCCCCCACCATACCGCCTGCTTGCGCTGTCTCGCCGGCAAATCCTTGCTTGCAAGGGCAATAACAACCGCATTATCTCCACTCAGAACCAGATTAATCATTAATATTTCGGTCAACAGCCATAGCGTATCCATGCTCCTCATCCCCCCACTCTAACTTGTATGTCAAAGTTGTCCATGCTATTCTTAAACGTTGAACAAGCTTTCTCAGGTTTGGATATATAGAAGGAGTGACATCGTATGGAGCTGTTTAGCCCCGCTTTTTGGCTAGCGTTGTTGAACGTTGTATTTATTGATCTAATTCTGGCTGGCGATAATGCCATCGTGATTGGTCTCGCGGCTCGAAATTTGCACCCTTCTGTGCAGAAAAGGGCGATTCTTTACGGAACAGGCGGCGCACTTTTGATTCGCATTGTAGCCACCGTGATTGTGCTCTGGCTGCTTAAAGTGCCATGGCTACTCCTTGTTGGGGGATTACTCCTGATCTGGATTGCGTACAAGCTATTGGCAGATCAAGGGGAAGAGCATTCGGATATCAAGGCTGGCAGTTCTCTCTGGGTAGCCGTGCGAACGATTGTCATCGCAGACGCTGCCATGGGACTGGATAACGTCATCGCCGTTGCTGGTGCAGCACAGCAGCACTTGGTGCTTGTTATACTCGGACTGCTGATCAGTGTACCTATTATCGTGTGGGGCAGTACGTTGTTTATCAAATTAATTAACCATTTCCCTTGGATCATTTATCTTGGAGCTATCGTGCTTGGGTATACGGCTTCCAATATGATTACAGAGGAGCAGCGTCTTGTACCTTTCTTCACTGAGCATCCTGCACTGAGAATCTTATTTATCGTCCTCGTCACTGCTGGTGTCGTGTTTGCAGGATATCGCAAACGTTCAGTTAGCGACAAGGCTGGCCCTCAAGAGCAACAAGGTTCCTATTCATAGACTTAAGACTAAAATTAACCATTCTTATGGCTACTCTTAGTCTGTAGACACCTCATAACTAAATGCCAAAAAAGATGATAACTGTAAGAAACAGTTGCCATCTTTTTTTGGGTTTAACAGTCTCAACTTATAAATAGATCGAATATTTCATCTGGGTTAGTAGTATCAAAACTCGAAATATACTGAGTGTAGTCACCCTGAAATAGAATTTCACCTTTGTGTAAAAATATAATTTTACATTTGATATCCTTAAGTTCATGCAGGTGATGTGTAGAGAAAATAATCGTAGAGTTTTCATGTTCTGTCAATTTTTCTATTCTTTTGTAAATCTTAATCCTTGATGACGGATCTACTCCAGCGGTTGGTTCGTCAAAAATATATAACTTTTTCTTAATTTGCGTCAAAGTTACAATATAGAGCCATTTTCGTTCGCCCACAGACATCTGACCTATCCGTTTGCTCCAAAGCTGACTAAATAAGATAAGTTCTCTTTCATTTTTCAAGTCTATTTCACTTATTATTGCCTCTTTATCATCAACAAATGTTTTTCCGGATATGGAGAATATTAAGCGAACATAGTCTTTACCTGTTACTAAATAAGAAATAAAAGCTCCTTGAAGATGATACAGAATATCTTCGTATTTGGGAAGGTTTACGATCTGACCTTCAGAGGGCTTGTACTGCCCAATTAACAAATCAAAAAGCGTCGTTTTCCCGGCACCATTTAACCCTATAAGTACATTAACAAGGTTCTTTTCAAATTCTATATCCACTCCATTAATGACATTAAATTTAGTTTTAGGATAACTGAAAGAAATATTATTCAAACTGATCATGATTATCTCCGATCTAAGTTCTAACAATTTTAGAGTTAATTTTAAGAAATTTCAATGATAATATACCTATAATTAAATAAACAAAAGTTATCACTAACAAAAGAGATATGTTCTCTTGAGTTTGGCCATAAAAAAAGAAATCTGATATCATGCGACAGATTCGTGATACATATTCAACTGGACTGAGTAAAAATAAGTCGTTCAATTGAGTATAATTATAGTTTCTGAACATAGTCATGAATAGAGCTGGTAACATTACCATGCTTGCAACAGAGTTAAGTGTAGCTGTAGTTACTGGTAGAGCAGCTAACAGTAACATTAGCATTGCCAAAGGAAGACTAACGATTAAGAACGAAACAATTGAAATTTCAACCAGTTCTATCACAGGTAATCTGAATACAAGAGCGGAGATTATGGTAAATACTAAAACAATAATCGAGCCATGAATAATTTGAATCCAGTACAAACTAAAAATAATAGGCTTTTTGTCCCCAGCAACATAAGTAAAAGATCTCAGAAAGCCATTTTCTCGAAAAATTGAAATTCTACTTGCAATACCATAAAGGAAAATACTTACAAAATTATAAGACCAAATCGCACTAAAAGAAGAAATAATTTCATGTATTGGCGGTGTTTTATAGAACCAATTGATATTAATAGATACAAAAATTAGAATAGGCATTAACAATGACCATAAGTAGTTTCCTATTCCTTCTCTTAATATAATTTTATTAAAAAAAATATAAAACTCAAACGTTTTTCTTATCATTAATGCGAACCTCAATTCTTTTAAGCGAATGGTATCATTTTAAATTTATTTGGATAAATATCCGTTGTTAATTTTTTAGATATCTTAAAGTCATTAGGATTGTAGAGCATTGTATTAATATGTGGAAAAGCATCCGGAGAAAATACTTTTGCTATTTTAATTTGATTTTCAGGATAAGGGGATGCCATTTGTGTAACGTATATATCTATATCAAACCTATCTTTAAACATTCTGATCGAATTTAACAGCTTATTGTTATTTGGTGAGACATGTACCTTAGGATAAGAAATCATTACTTTTTTATTATTTAATAAATAACTGATATCATCTAAAAAATCGCTGATATCCATAGAATAAAACATATCAACATACAGATTATTGTATTCATGGCTGGTATCATCCCGATACGCTTTATGACAAACTACACTTTCAAAAATCATTATAAATTCATCCACACTTGATTCCAAAGCTACTTCCAAATTCCAAGATGTTCCTAAACCAACCGAAAACGCCTTATCTCCATAACCTACACACATAATCACATAAATACCCTTTAATATAGAGATGTTATAAAAAGATAAATGTTTTAAAGCTGAGCTAATATGCGTTATTTTAGTTCTTAGTTTTTCATTCTGTATATGATTTAATTCTACCACTTCACCAGGACTCTCACTTAACCAAGAAAAAATCAAAGATTGCCGCTCTATGAATTCCATATACCCTTTCTCAATAACAAAATCACTTCGTACATGCGCAGCATTTCCCGTACTATCTGTAAAATTGATATGTTTCACAGCGGAAAAAATGGGCAGATTATGATTTAATAGTATAGAATCTGCACTTACATTGATTATTTCACCGGAAATGAGATTAAACGCTTCAAAAGTTGGCGATTCATTGCGGGGATTCTTTTTTAAATATTTTGTACCCGCTAACCTTTCTTCGAATTCACCAATTGATGATTTCATTAATTGTTTAACATTATTTTTTCTTGAGAATCCAGTTATTCCAGAATGCAAATATGAATTTATAGTACATCCTTTCGGTCGATGAATAAAAGCAGACTGATAAATATTTATTGATTTTTTAATGAACGGTGCCGCACTATTCATAACTAATCTCCTTTAAATTATCGGACAGTTTGGTAAGGAGTCCAATTCCTCAATTGAAAGCTCTAATGTTCGTTGATTAATCATTACTTTTTGATCTATAAATTTTTTAAAAGGTACATGCGTTAATAATTCTTTAGATGATACCTTGATAGAAATAGAGGGGACATGAATTTTCTGAAGTAAAACCGAAACATACATACCTGTAATCCACTGGGGTAAATTTTCTAGAATCATCATAGTTTTAGATCTACTATTTAAGTTATCATGAATTTCATATATCTCGTTCGAATAAGTAAGATCAAGCAAATCATGGATATGTCCCATTGTTTTGGGGTGATTATATAATTGATCATAAATATTAAGAGTTCGATCTTCGAAGAAATTTTTAAGATCATGGTATCTTCCCAAGAAGTAAGCTTCAGACACCGCTTTATCAACAGCAGAATTCAAATCAATTCCCGAACCGGTCCCAAATTTGTAAGTAATCTTTCCCATTTTATCTTCTAACACACATAGCACAACTAATAAAGGAGAAAAGAAATCTTGTACAAATAAATGAATTCGTAGTCCATCTTTCTCCATTTTATTTGTATAAATTGATTTATACTTCTCAATTTTTAATTTTTTCCCCCATTTTCCATACCAAAATAAAAAAATACAGTTTTTCTCCAACAATTCTACTAAGGCATTATATAACGCATCATGTGGATTATTATGAACAGCTGTCCCAGTAGTATCTACAACAGGATTAAATTCACTATATTTTGTTAACTTTGTGGGGACTTCAACTATTTTCCCACTTAATAAATCATAGGTTTGGCTTGTTTCGCCAACTGATTTTGAACCAAATAACAGAGATCTACGTTCAACTGATTCTGAAAAAGCTTTGATTAATGCATTTCGTTTATCTAAAGATACCGCGCCACACCCTACTGGCCCCATGTATCCTGCTTCATCAACATAATTCCCGATAACGGAGTTAGATGTGTAAACAGGAAAATTAGTAAACGTCTTACTCTTCAGACTAAAATGAATACCTCTACTACGATCAAAAATCATATATATTTACCAAACCATTGAACTAATACAATGGGGGCTAATCGAGGATTTACTCCCAAAATACTGCTAAGAGCATTATCATTGAATCCTGATATTAAACAATCTCCAAAATGATCTTGCTCTTCTACAGCTACTCGGAAACTTTGAGCCATAAGTCCAGCTTCAATTAATGCGTGTCTGTAACCTCTAGTTCGATACTTGGTAATGGCTCTTCTTACATCTAAGGAATAACAAACAAACACATTAGAAGGGCTACCCCCATAGATATTTTTACTAATATTAAATATGTCTTCTTCCGTGAAACTTTTAATCAATAAAAGCTCTGTATTTTGTGAATCAAATGCATATACCCCTGGGAAAAGTTTGTCAACTGCATTTTTTTCTATTATTACTAAAAGAGGTATTATAGGATATAATGCTCCCGCAGAAGGGAAAGGTTTAGTGTGATATCCATCAGCTACTCCGAATGCGGAATGTAATACGTCGCCAATCATACTATAGGCTATCGGAAGTGTTGTATCAAAAACGCGTTTGGAGTTACCCTCGGTTTTTTTTTCTTTTTTTACATCAAATTTATACTTTGCTTGAAAATATTCAGGTAGAATATCATTGTATTGAACTAAATCTAACCATTCGGTTAGACGGGTTTCTATTTCATAATCCCCTACATCCTGCCAAGTAGTACGTTGATGAAATTTCAGAACATTAGACATCACTGTTTTATCTTGTAAATTCTCTTGCAAATATTCCGCTGTAAATGACCGAGCTAGTTCATCTAGTCGGCTTTTTGATTGTTTATCATTCATAGCAATTACACAACTCCCAATGTAGTGAAGTATCCCGAGTTTTTTTAAAATTTTGGAGATCCACAAGCGTACAGGTTGTTATATCCTCTCTGTGTATCTTAGTTACACTAAAGTCACCAATATATTCTCTTATCTTATTTACTAAGTTGCTTGTGATATTCAATTTTTGAACTCCACTTAAAGGAATTTGGATTTCAAAAGCTTCGTTTTCTTTATAAATTAGATCAATCATATTCTGATATGTCATGTCCTGATCCGTGTCCTCTACCAGACCACTAGACTCAATATGACCAATATGGCACAGATGACAAGGAACCTTCCACTCAGGTGAATACAAACAATCCATATAAAAGTTACCATGATAGACATAACTAAAAAACAATTTTGAATTAGATCGTTTATCTTGCCTTAAGACGATTTCCTTCGCTCTTTTTTTGCTATAAGGGCTCATAAAAATTATAGTAAGCTCATTCTGATCAATTGGAGGCAAGGAATCTAAATCATAAACTTCAACAGGGATTTGTGAATGATATTCTTCACTAAGATAGCGATGAATTGTTTGCCCCGTTTCTGTATCATTACTTGCTATTACGATTTTTTCAACTGAAACCGTCTTGTCCTTCCTCGGTATCAAGACATTATAATTCATTAAGAACTCAATGGCTTCTTCCGTAAAGTCTCCAAACAACTCTTCAAGTTCTTCATTATTAACAGTTTCTTTTTGATCAATATCCCACTTAGTTATTACTTGTTTCATTAAATCATCACTAACCGTAAGTATACTTTCTTGATTCTGAATCACAATGTCACCATTTTCAACTTGGAACATGAGATATTTTGAGATTCGATAATCCATTCTTAGCCCTCGATTCAATTAAAATATTGACCCTAATAGCACAATGCTATTAGGGTCACTTTATTTACTGTTGAGATTTTAATTAAGCATTAAACTTAACTTTGTTAGCTGAACCACAACCACATGTAGTACTAGGAGGAGTACACAGTGTTGGGATAGTTGACGCACAGGCCGAACAACCTCCGCAACCATTACCCGGTCCAACTTCGTTTTTGAATCTAATATTATTCATCTTTGCACCTTGTCCAAAACGACTTACGCCTCTGTCATTGTTAAAAATAGTTCTACCTTTAGCTTGATTCCCCATATGATTACCTTCTTTCTAAAATAATTTAAAACCTAAATAAATATATATCCTAAATTTATCCTTGTCAATAATTAACTATACTATAATATTAAAAGTAGACATCACCTATTTATCCCACTTATTTTACATTAAAGGGTATTCGGATATGTTGTATCATAGTTAATCCTCAGAACCACTCTTCTTTCATGTCATTAACTTCATCCTCATTGGTTACCATAAAATTCTCGCCTGCATGAAGCGTAATTGTTTCTGTCTGCTCCACCGCCTGCTCCACCCATTCCGGTAGCTGACTCATGGTCGCTTCAATTTTGTCCACAATGCGAAGATTCGGATTCGTTGTTGGGGATTTCGGTACAAAAAGAGTACAACAATCCTCATATGGCAGTATCGATATATCGTACGTTCCGATCTGTTTGGATAGAGTTATAATTTCCTGTTTGTCCATCATGACAAGTGGTCGCAGCAGCGGCAGATCCGTCGCACGTCCAATGACATTCATGCTTGGCAGGGTCTGGCTTGCTACCTGACCCAGACTATCTCCGGTAATCAGTGCAAGCGCACGTTCACGTTCAGCCAGCTTGGTTGCAATACGTAACATGGAGCGGCGCATCAGTGTGATGATCAAGTTATCCTGTCCCAGTTGGGTAAATGCAGTTTGAATTTCCGTAAAAGGAACCAGATGCAGCTTAATTGTGCCTGCATGATCAGCAAGTGCACGCGCCAAATCAATGACCTTTTCTTTGGCACGCTGGCTTGTGAACGGATAACTGTAAAAGTGTACACATTCCACTTCCAGGCCTCTACGCATCGAAGACCATGCCGCTACAGGGCTGTCTATGCCACCCGATAATAACAGCATCGCTTTTCCATTTGTGCCAAGGGGGAACCCGCCTACGGCCGGAATCACCTCACTGAAGATATACGTACCCTGATCCCGAATTTCCACGCGCAGTTCAATGTCAGGTTGACGCACGTCGACGCTTAACTGCTGGAATTTCCGAAGAATCGGAGAACCTACCAGATGGTTCATTTCATGCGAAGAATTGGGGAACTCTTTCCAAACACGCCGTGCATTAACTTTAAACGTGGTACCGTCTTTGAATTCAGACTCTCTTTCATCCATAAAAGCAACGGCTGTCTCCACGATTTGGTCAGTCTCCGATGGGGTCACTTTAACCGGACTGATCGACATAACGCCGAATACTCGTTTCAGCACAGCGATCAGCTCTGTATGAGATTCGCCACCCAGATCAACATACAACCGTCCAAACTCCTTCCGCAGACTTGCACCTGGATAAGGTTTGAGCAGGGAACGTACCTGGGTGATGATTGTTTTTTCGAACCGGGCACGGTTTTTTCCTTTTAACATAAACTCTCCGAAACGGAGAAGCAGCATATCATATTTCATCTAAAATCACATCCGCCTTTCCAACGGGCGCAGCTGCGCCACCATCTGATGTAAAGCCTGCTCCAGCAGTGCCACATCTTCTTCTGTATGTTCATCTCCAAGACTAATACGCAATCCACCAGCAGCACAAGCATTATCCCTGCCCATGGCAAGCAATACCCTGCTGGGTTCAGCCGATCGCGAAGAGCAGGCAGATTGTGTAGAAACAGTTACTCCAAGTTGTTCAAGGGTATGCAGCGCCACTTCTGCCTTCATTCCAGGATAGGAAAAATGAACAATGTGCGGCGCACCCTCCTTACGACTATTTAACACAAGTCCGGGAATAGTATCTATGACCTCCATGATACGATCTCGCAAAATCGTTGTACGCTGTGCAAAGTCAGCCTGACGTTCCGCAGCGAGACGCATCGCCTTCGCCATACCCACAAGCAAAGGTACATTTTCAGTACCCGCTCTTAGTCCCTGCTCTTGGGAACCCCCTGACAGTAAAGGCGTTAGCTCGACTCCACTTCGTACGTAGAGAAGACCAGCTCCTTTGGGACCACGAATCTTGTGAGCAGACAAGCTGTAAAGATCCGCGCCCCATGCCGCAGGTTTAGCTTCCATCTTGCCAAAACCCTGCACACCATCTACATGAAAAAGCACCTTTGGTGCTTCCTTTTTCAGTCGTACACCGATTTCAGCAATTGGATGTATCGCTCCTGTTTCATTGTTCACATGCATCAGACTCACAAGCACCGTATCCGATCTTATGGCATCCACTACCTGCTGGGCGCTAACCAAACCATCGGAATCGACGGGAAGCCAAGTGACCTCCCATCCCCACTGCTGTAGCTGCACAAAACTCTCGTAAACTGAAGCATGTTCCGTTGCAGTTGTAATGATGTGTTTGCCCCGAGACTGATACTGTAATGCCGCCCCTTTAATGGCAAGATTGTTGCTCTCAGTTGCGCCTGAGGTAAATACGATTTCTTCCGGTTTCACATCAATTGCGGCGGCACAACCAGATCGCGCTCGGCGCAACAATTGATGGGCTCGCTCACCATATCCATGTATCGATGACGGATTCCCATATTGCGCCTCCATAATCTCGGCCATTGTACGAACGACATCCGGATGAGGAGGCGTCGTTGCTGCATAATCAAAATATTTCAAATGAGGTTCCCCTCCTTGTCTCTTCGTTGTGGAATCTACAGTGAGCATTGTAACACGATCCCCGCTCAACACAAAAAGACCAAACAGGAACTAAGCACATTTAAGACTGCTGTTCCCGCGTTTGATCTCTTCCTGGGCGTGCTGTTGTGTTGCCATTTCTTTGGTCTATACCATTTATACCGAATATTTCGACTGTGCTTTCTCCACTTTGGAGATATAAGCCTGTGTTTCCGAAGGGAGGCGGTTAAGTACACTCATTAGTTCAGCGTCACTCGATACACCCAGACTCGAAACCCGTCCCGGTCCGGCATTATAAGCAGCAAGTGCCATCTTCACCTCGCCACCAAAACGCTGGAGCTGGAGAGAAAGGTATTTGGTTCCACCATCTATATTTTGAGCGGGATCGTAAGCGTTGCTTACTCCCAACCCTGCTGCCGTCCCATCCATCAACTGCATCAGTCCTTTGGCACCTGCGGAAGACACTACATTCGGATTGAAACCGGATTCTGTATCAATAACCGCCTTGATCAAAGATTCAGGCACCCCATATTTGGCGCTCGCTGAGGCAATCAAAGATTCAAAATCTGTAGGTACAGATGCACCCGAATCGACTGCTCCAGTATTTAACAGGGAAGATAAAGAAACCTCATTACTGTTCGAGTAAGAAACAGAACTTGCATCCGGGTTATACATGCTGCCCAGTTGCAGCCACAACAGACCGTCACTGGATCGTTTGGAGATCGCAGCAGAATTCACTTCTTCGCCTACGGTACTAGTATTGTTCAAAGTATTTGAATTCGTCCCAAGCAGCCCGTCCATCATACTGGCAAAATCCACTGTTGAAGCGGAGTTTCCATCCGATGCATTTGTTTCGTTGAGACTATTGGACAATTGCAGTTCCAGCAACTGCCGCGACGCGCGCGGATCAATCTGCATGAGTTATATTCACTCCCGTATAATGTAAACGTAGATTATGACTTTATTCTACATTATTTTACAGGCAGGTTCCATTGTTTTCAAAAAAATAGACCGATTTTACAACTTCATTGCGTATATGCGAAAAAACCTTCTGCTATCACCCCTTAAGTAAGGTGGAAGCAGAAGGCTGAAAATAACCAACTCATATCCAGTTCGGTTATCATTTTTTGTACTGATGATCAGATCATGTTTTTGCTTTATTAACGGGCGAATGGAATCATGAAGAAATAGCTAAGTGTTGCCAATGCGCCAAGTCCAATGGACCACGCACCCGCCGTTTTCCGGCCATTCACGTAAGCATAGTAACCAAGTACCGCTGCAGCTGGACCAAGGACAATGGACCACATAAATAAGGATGCGATACCAAAGGCCAGACCCATATATCCGGAGATTCGGCCAGTAGATTTCATGACACCGTCGTCATCTTCACGCTTCACAGGGGTATGATCGGTTCTTTCCGTAGGTTCTGTTCGAATAGAACCTGTTGGGGGCGCTACCTCTGCACCATACTCTTCCCTGTGGCTACGTCTTGGATAGTCTACACGCTGACGCTGCTTTTCATCTAACGGAGTCGTTTTTGGACGTTGCAACGGGTGATCATCTCTACGGTCATTATTCAATGCAAAGCACCTCCATATAAATGGGAATGACTGCTCATTTCGGTTTGAATGTGTGACAGCAAGTTGCAGATGAAGTACGGGCATGATCATGATGATCAGAATCAAAGGTCTCTCCGGCAAATTCCTCATGTAAGCGACGGGTGGCATGTTGGTCAATGTCAATCATGATGGCATCAGCCTGGCAGAAATTGTTTTCTCCCCAAAAGTGGCAGTTAGCAACACTGCATTTGACGATCGGCTTCTCTTGGCTCATTTTTATCACCTCGACATCTATTGTCTCCGCACCGTAAATCGGCTATTCTCCAACGAAATGCCAGATGATGACATGCTCCTTTATACGCGATGCCAGTTGAAAGAACACGCAAAAAAAACCGCCACAAGGGCGGTTTTGTCCAATTCGCATATAAGTTAAAAAATGTATTTACGCGTGATTGCGTTGATTTTGCATCCGACGCTGCGTGAGGTAGTCACTTTCATAAAAGGCCAGATCATCACGCAATTCTTCGTACGTTTTCGATATCTCAAGAATGACATCACGTACTGCACGAATCGGCTTATCACGGAATCGGATCGCATCCTGACCAGTGTAAGCATATCTTCCATCTTCGGAGTAACATTCATTTTTAGGATAAAAAAAGCTGTTTATGCTTTGATGGTATGTGTTATAGAGAGCCTTTTCGGCAAAATCGACATCAAAATTGGCACGACGCAGCACAACGCCAAGTTTTTCGTAAGAAACTTCAGAAAAAACGAGCAAATGACGGAGATCCGAAAGAAATCCTTTGTAGAAGGCTGATGACTCCTCCGTCTGATTCTGATCTAGTTCAGGCAAGGCATTTTCATTCAAAAATTTTTCGATCCGATCGATAGCCGGTTTTAACTTTTCCCTAGTTGACTCACATGTTTTCTGTACATTGGCTGCTGACATAAAGGTAGCTCCCCCTTAAATAAGTCCTTACATATAGATCGGCCAACGAGAGGTTCTCCCCTGACCTTGAATTCTCAGGTACTATCCTACCATAAAAAGATGACGAGCGGTATCCCTTAATCAGGCTTTCCCTTTCTGTCCCTGAACATGCCCATTACACACAGCTCACCTGATGTTCACCTGCATAAAAATAACCGCTTTTCCTAACGATAGATATATCCAGTGACAACGATGAAATCAGAGCACTGTAAGATGATTGTCAAAATAAACGAGGAGGTTCCATCCCCTATGTCCAGACCGAAATGGGTTAACTGGGCCATTGCCGCGGGTGCGGGCGCACTTGCCTTGACGCTTTTGCTTCCGACGTCCAATCGCCCTGTTCCTGCTCCAAGTGCCATGCCCGATTCTCCACACGAAGAGCATGCGAGCAAACAACGTCTTAAAGTTCAGGATGTAAAATCAACCGATCTGCTGACCCGTGCGGATGCCAAACAACATCTTAACATCATGCTTGAGAAGACCTCCAAAATGAACGATGTGCAAATAAGTCAATACGTTAAAGAGCTACAACAAACACATGATCATATACGGTCTATTGATGTAATGAATACCAAGGGATCTCGCAGCCGGCACTTTGACAAAACAGCAGCAAAAGGAAGCAAGATGGAACAGCAAAAGCTGGAACATTCTCTCGCCCTAGCCAAAAAAGCTGTGAGCAAACGTCAAAGCTTCGAATCTTCTTCCTTTCCTCTCGGCAAGGAAAAGTTTTTTGTTATGGCGCAACCTTCCAAGGATGGAGAACGTGCCGTCATCGCTCTGTTTAGCCAAAATGTACTGAATGCCGTGGAACAGCATCAGCGCAAAAATTTGCGCATGATCCCTTATCCGCGTGAAGGTAAATTCAAAATCGAGTCTGTGCACCCCGACACCCTTAAAGAAATCACTGTAAAAACAGGACATGATAATGCCAATGCCAGCCATTTTTACGAAAATGAAATCGTCATCCGTTTTCGTCAGGATCCAGGTGAACGGGATATGCGCATCATTAAATCTGACCTGCGGATGCAATCGGCACGCAAGCTGGGATACACGTATGTTTTTCGGTCGGAGAATATGAATTATCAACAATTACATGCTTATTTCGAACGTAAATGGAATCCGCTGTACATGGAACCCCACTACATGTATTTAACCAATGAAACCGTACCTGAACAAAAAGATGTAACCGTGCCCAATGATATTTTGTTCTCCGACTACCAATGGAACCTGCCCGCCATTGAGACTAACCGTGGCTGGAATATTACGAAGGGCAACAAGGATGTTATCGTTGCCGTGGTAGACACCGGCGTCGATCTGACTCATCCTGATTTGAAGGGCAAGCTGCTGAAAGGTTATAACGTTGTCGATCCAGCGAGCAAACCACTTGATGACGTAGGACATGGTACACATGTAGCAGGCATCATCGGCGCTGTTGTGAATAACAACGAAGGTGTAGCAGGCATGAGCTGGTATAACAAGGTACTACCTGTTAAAGTGCTCGACAATTCGGGGTCAGGCACAACCTATGCTGTGGCAGAAGGCATCATTTGGGCCGCTGATCATGGAGCCAAGGTCATTAACATGAGTCTGGGTAACTACGCCGATGCCCAATTTCTTCATGATGCTATCAAATACGCTTTTGATCGCGACATCGTATTAATTGCAGCGACCGGTAACGATAATACGGAGCGTCCGGGATACCCTGCCGCTTATCCAGAAGTATTTGCGGTATCCGCTACGGATGCCGACATGAACAAAGCTTCCTATTCCAACTACGGGGATTACGTCGATGTGACGGCTCCAGGCTCCAGCATTGCAAGTACGTATCCGAACAACCAATATGCAGCCTTGTCCGGAACGTCGATGGCAAGCCCCCATGTAGCGGCACTTGCAGGCTTGATTCGCTCACTCAATCCTGATCTGACCAACACAGAAGTCATGGATCTCATGCGTCAAAGCGTCATAGATCTCGGAGACCCAGGTCATGACAAGTATTTCGGTTATGGTCAAATCGATGTGTTTAAAGCATTGGAGGCGGCCTCTGGTAACAGTGCCCCACTTCAATTCTGGCCACAACATGTGAGACAGCAAATGGATAATACAATGAAAAAGTACATCAAACAATAACCGTACACTGGATATAAAAAAACAAAAGCAGCTGCGCCCCGGGGCGTATGCTGCTCTTTGGTATGTTTACCTATTTCCCCGGGGCACCCGCTGCGACTAGCGCTTGCGAGAAGTTGTGCGGGATTTGCTTGATTTTTTCACGGATTTTTTCTTACCGTTGTGGCTTGAAACATAACAAGGATCTTCTTCTTTGACCACGACAGGATACATGTGATGATGGATCGGCACACAGTGATGTTTTTTGATGACTTCGATCGGGTGAATTACGGGTACGATTTGTGGGATGTAATAATCTTCAACAACCTGGATTGGATCACAAACAATCGGACAAAGCGGTGGACAGAAATGGTTCATTTCAAACCAACTCCCTTTCAAGTGATACTATAACGTATTGCACTAGGTCCAATGTGGATTGGATGTATGTCCGTGTTCCAAAAATTAAATAAGCGGGAGCCTGTCCGCTTTAGCCCCACCCTGTTGAGGGGTAATGTTCTTAATAACCCTGCATAATACCCGTAGACCTTCACATAACAGCTCCTGATTCGTAACCGTGAAGCAGATCCTCAGAGTCGCCGTATCCGTTTCCCCTACATAACAGGCAGAGCCAGGTAAAAAGGAAACACCTGCGGCAAGCGACTGGCGGTGCAGTTCACGCATATCCAAACCATCAGGCAATTGCAGCCACAAGTTTAGTCCACCATCAGGCAAAGTCCAGTACATCCCGGGAGAACCATGTTCCTCCAGTACCGTTGATGCGGCAAGAAGCCGGGAATATAACTCATCCCTCAATCGCGCTGTATACGCACTGTATTGATGCTGTATGAACGATTGCAAGGCCTTTTGTGTAAGTAGCGGACTCCCGAGATCCGCAGTGGATTTGGCTGCAACAAGTCGGGTGAGCACACTTCCGTCTGCAACCGCACACGCCACACGGCAGCCTGGAGACAGTACTTTGCTGAAGCTTTTGATATATATCACATGCCCCGTCCCATCCATGGATTTAATGGAAGCAGGGGGAGGATCACGGAAATACAGATCGGCGAACGGATCATCCTCCAGGATGAGACAATGATAACTTTGAGCAAGATTAAGCAGTTGCGCACGCCGTTTGGCACTCATCGTAATGCCTGTAGGATTGTGAAACGTAGGAATGGTATATATCAACTTGGGCGGGTATGTATCACATAACCGGGTTAACAGATCTATACGCATACCTTCATCATCCATCGGCACCGTAATAATCTTTGCTCCTCTGCTTGTAAACACATCTATTGCTCCGGTATAGCTTGGTGCTTCCATGTATACGACGTCACCAGGACCAACAAATGTACGCGCGACGAGATCGATTCCCTGCTGAGTACCGCTCGTAATCAGCATCCGTTCGGGCATTACCCGCAAACCTCTTTCCGCAAAATGCCCGGAAAACGTCTGACGCAGTTCGCGATCTCCCTGAAAAGACCCATAGGCAGCCATGCGCTCTGGATGATCCGAGGAAAGCCGGTACGCACTATCGATAATCTCTCGCGTTGGCAACAATTCAGGCTGAATTGCCGACATATGCAGCTCATATCTAACTTGTGGAGATGCATCAAAATGTCTCCAGAGCTGAGCTCGGGGCAAATAATCCACAAGGGCCATCTGCCAGTTCCAAGGTGTGCTGGATTCATTTTTTGCATGAGTGCGGTGAGTCCTCTCCATATCCTCCGTTATCTCCAGCTCATGCTCCCCCCGTACATAACAACCCTTCCCCTGGGAACACGTAATTAGCTGTATGGCTTCAAGCTCGGCATAGGCTTTGGACACAGTGACCAGGCTGACGCCCAGATCATTCGTCATTTTACGAACCGACGGCAGACGGGTTCCAGGCTCGATTAGTCCAGACCTTATTCGGTCAGCAAGTGTAAGGGCAATCTGAACATACAATTTGGTGCTGCTTCCCCGTTTCAATTCAATATGCACACATGCACCCTCCCAACTGTTATGATCAGCATTTTACTGTTATACTGCAGTCCGTCTATTATAGTTTATAATATCAGTATAACAGTGAATAACAGGAGATGAGAATAATATGAATATCCCTTGGTCCAAAATGGCACAAAATACCCCGTCCTCTGTCGTTCGCGACATGTTACAGGCTGCACAGGCGCCTGGAATGATTTCTCTAGCCGGCGGTTTACCTGCCCAGTCATCATTCCCGCTTGAAGCCATCCGTGACGCATACGAAAAGGTATTCATGGGTGGTTCAGCGGCTCTTCAATATGCAGAGACGGAAGGATTCCGACCACTACGTGCCAAAATTGCAGAACGTCTTGAATCCAAGGGCATTCCCGCTTCACCTGATCATATGCTTCTGACTACAGGTTCCCAGCAATCCATTGACCTGGTGTGCCGAATCTTGCTCGATCCAGGCGACAGCGTGCTAGTTGAATCACCAACC
The DNA here is from genome assembly GCF_058408365.1 of Paenibacillus sp. MDV22-iso6. Classification (NCBI taxonomy): domain Bacteria; kingdom Bacillati; phylum Bacillota; class Bacilli; order Caryophanales; family Paenibacillaceae; genus Paenibacillus; species Paenibacillus sp. MDV22-iso6. The sequence goes on from NZ_JBZVDZ010000004.1 coordinate 109,329, forward strand.
TATCTGGCTGCCCTTCAAGTCATTCATTCCTATCAGGCTGAGGCGCACGGTGTTGCCTGTGATGATGACGGAATGTTGCCTGAATCACTGGAGGAACAGCTGCAATTGCATCGTCCAAAGCTCGTTTACATTAACCCTACGTTCTCCAACCCGTCAGGTAAAGTATGGAGTCGCGCCAGACGTCAGCAAGCCGTAGACCTGTGCCGGAAATATGGGGTACTGATCCTGGAAGACGATCCTTATGGTGAAATCCGCTTTAAACCGGAACAACTGGATGCCCCTGCACTGGCGAAACTGGATGCGGAATCCTATGAGGGTCCATCCAATGTCATCTACACCAGCACATTCTCCAAAACAGTTGCTCCTGGCCTCCGCACTGGCTGGATACTGGCTGCTCCGGATGTTATCCAAATAGCTGCCCGCGCCAAACAGGGGGCAGATTTGCATTCCAGCAGCATCGACCAAAGAGCACTTCATGCACTACTGGAATCTTTCGATCTGGACGGCCATATTCGCAATATTTCACAGGATTATGAACAACGGATGAAAAAAATGACCACTCTCATGGCTGCAAAATCGTGGGAAGGTATCTCTTGGAACTCACCGCAAGGCGGAATGTTCCTGTGGCTGCAATTGCCTGAGGGCATGCTGGCCAGCAATCTGTTTACCTATGGAATTCAGGAAAAAGTATGTATTGTACCAGGGGATTCATTCTATGCGGGTACACCGGAACTGAACCGTATGCGGATCAACTTTACTCATACGGATCCAGATCTGCTTCCCGAGGCTGTAGAGCGTATGGATCGTGCCATTCAACGCTGGCATGCATCATTACAGTCAGACATTGTAGTTACACTGTAACGAACTGTCATCCACTGTATCATTAGGAACAATTTCTCATTCCAACGAATAACACAAAAATAAGGCGTCAGACCCGAGAAAGCTCGAAGTCTGACGCCTTATTTATATGACCTGCAAGTGCAGGAATTCTTTTGAAGTTTAATCGCATCCTTCTGATCAGTCAGGCACATCAGGTACAATCGTTCTGTTTGCCCGTGACTGATAGTGGACTGCACTTGTTACTGTTTGTGTTGTAGTTAGGAAAGCTTACCGTAAGCCGGGTTCTGTGCTCTTCGTGGTTCAGACGGGAACTACCCTCCCACCACAAGCGACAATCATCTATCTAGGCCATACATTGCTGCACAGCTCAAGCGACCAACCTAGACACACCTCGGGCTAAGGCTGCCTTCTCCGAAGAGTCGACTGTGTCCCATTAGGTCTTGCTCCAGATGGGGTTTACCAGGAACGAAGTCACCAGCGTTCCTCGGGGTCTCTTACACCTCGGTTCCATCCTTGCCTGTGCCGGAAAATCCGGCCATCGGCGGTCCATTTCTGTGGCACTATCCTTCAACTCGCGCTGACTGGACGTTATCCAGCATCCTGCCCTGTGGAGCCCGGACTTTCCTCTCGTGGCAACGAAGGCCACCAGCGATTGTCTGTCAAGCTTTCCGAACAACATTACATAGTATACAGGCATTTTAGTTTACAAACAAGCTTAATCTTACAGGAAGCATTGAACCCGAGTGCTTTTAGATAAATTGGAATACTTCCGTATTTACCTCCGATGCAGTCACTTGCGTGTCATAACGTTTGTCTTCCAAACGTGAGCGCAGCCAATCCGCAGTTTTCGGTTTCATGATTTTCTCGGCATTATGCCCGGCGTCGATGATACACATACCCGCCATCAGCGCATCGTGAGCCGTATGATAATCAATGTCTCCAGTTACGATGACATCGGCACCTTTGAACCGCGCAGGAAGAGTATAACGGCTACCTGAGCCGCCAAGCACTGCTGCTTTTTTGATCTGCCGATTGAGATCACCTACTACCCGAACGTATGGCACATCCAGTTGGGCCTTAACGACCTCCACCAGCTCACCGAGTGTCTTTGGTTGTTTGAGTGGCCCCAAGCGCCCTAGACCCAGCGTACGGCCTTTTAAATCCATTGCATACAGGTCATAGGCCACTTCCTCATACGGATGCGCCTTAAGCATTGCTTGTACAACCTTGCTGCGCAGACTCTGCGGTACAATGGTCTCAATCCGCATTTCCTCTACACGCTCCATCTGCCCCTCTGTACCGATGAAAGGTTGTGTCCCCTCTCCCGGTACAAAAGTACCTGTGCCCTCCGTATTGAAGCTGCACTTGTTGTACTGCCCAATACTGCCAGCACCCGCTTCGAGAACCGCCTGGAGTACCTGCTCATGATGGGTACGGGGTACAAATACAGCCAGTTTGAACAAATGATCTGTATGTACATCCTCAAGTGATTCCTTGCTCTCAATACCAATGGCCTCGGCCATCCAGTCATTCATGCCGCCTTCAGCCACATCCAGATTGGTATGACTAATGTACACCGCAATATCATGCTTGATTAGCTTCTCATACAGTTTCCCCATGGGTGTATCGGTATTCAATGACTTGACCGGACGGAAAATGATGGCATGGTGCGCAATAATCAGATTGGCTCCAATCCGAATGGCCTCGTCTACAACTTCGTTCGTAACATCAAGTGCGATAAGAACGTGCGTAATTTCCTTTTGCAAACTGCCAAGCTGAAGACCAATCCGATCGTCCGGCACAGCCAGATGTTTGGGAGCAAGCTGCTCCATCAATTGAATTACAGTTTGACCTTTGGCAAACATGAGAGTACCTCCTTCAAGTTCACAATAAGACGCTCCACCTCAGCCGCCTTGTCCCGAGAAGACTCCTGATCAGATTTGGAGATGGACTGCGCGACACTTTGCAGCTTGACGATTTCGCTCTCCCATTTGGCAAAAAACACATCCGTTGGACGGTCTGTTAAATAAGGCCCCATGCGCAGCAGCAAATCTGATGTCAATTCCACTCCGCCTTCAAGCGGACGTGAGCGATACACTTCCTCATTGGCGATCGGACTGAGTTCTTGCGGCATTGCTGTAATAATCTCGTACACTTTGCCATCTTCCTCAAGCAGCTGTTCTGCAACGACCACCCAGTGATGCTCCAACAACCAACGTCTGAGAATATCCTCACCAACATTAGGCTGCAAAATAAGAAGCTTGACCTCATCCAGTTTGGAGAGGCCACGGTCCAGAATGGAGGCAATGAGTGCTCCTCCCATACCGGCAATGGTGATAACGTCCACTTCTCCTGCAGAGATGACATCCAAGCCATCTCCACGACGTACTGTAATTCGTTCCTTCAGGCCTGCATCGCTGACTTGCTTGCGTGCAGCTTCATAAGGGCCTGGGTTGACTTCTCCGGCTACTGCACCTGCTGCTTTCCCGCTGCGTACTGCCGCAACTGGAAGCAAAGCGTGGTCTGAGCCAATGTCAGCCAAGCGGCTGCCTTCGGGAATTTGATCATGTATCCGCTGTAATCGATTCGAAAGTTTCATGAAGCACCTACACCATTCATTTAATTTATTGATTTGCATTGAACAACGAAAAGCGATAAAATGAAATCCAATAAAACATTTCAAGGATGAATTACCAAAACCAAGAAATTTAGATGTTCAATTTAAAAATAAAGGAGACCCCGCCGCCGCTAAAGCGTCTTGCGGAAAGTCTCCCATAGTGATGTTATTCGAGGAAATCTTTAAGCCGTTTACTGCGGCTAGGGTGACGCAATTTGCGAAGAGCTTTGGCTTCAATTTGACGAATACGCTCACGCGTAACACCAAATACCTTGCCCACTTCTTCCAGCGTTCTTGTACGTCCATCGTCCAGACCAAAACGCAGACGAAGCACGTTCTCTTCACGCTCAGTCAATGTATCCAGGACATCTTCGAGCTGTTCTTTTAGCAACTCATAAGCAGCAGCATCCGCCGGAGCCAATGCTTCCTGATCCTCGATGAAATCACCCAGATGGGAATCATCTTCCTCACCAATCGGTGTTTCCAGGGAAACCGGTTCCTGAGCAATCTTCGTAATCTCACGAACTTTTTCCACACTCAGATCCATCTCGGCAGCGATTTCTTCCGGTGTCGGTTCACGCCCAAGTTCCTGCAACAGCTGACGGGATACCCGGATCAGCTTATTAATCGTCTCCACCATGTGCACAGGAATACGAATCGTACGTGCTTGGTCCGCAATCGCACGGGTGATCGCTTGGCGAATCCACCATGTCGCATACGTACTGAATTTATAACCCTTTTTGTGGTCGAATTTCTCAACCGCTTTGATCAGACCCATGTTACCTTCCTGAATCAGATCCAGGAACAACATGCCACGTCCAACATAACGCTTGGCGATACTTACCACGAGACGAAGGTTAGCTTCAGCCAAACGACGTTTCGCTTCTTCATCCCCGTTTTCAATCCGTTTGGCCAACTGCACTTCGTCATCCGCAGACAACAAAGGTACACGACCGATTTCTTTGAGATACATCCGAACAGGGTCGTTGATTTTGATTCCTGGTGGAAGGCTCAGATCATCATCAAAGTGGAATTCATCGTCTCCCTCTCTGGTGTTGTTCTCGGAATCTTCACTAGGGCGAAGGGTTACCTCTTCATCATTTTCGTTCACGACATCAATACCCAGGTCACTCAGTTGTTCATAGAACTCATCCATCTGCTCTGCGTCTTGCTCAAACGGGGAGAGTTTTTCTATAATTTCCTTGTAGTTCAACGAAGCTCTTTTCTTACCTGATTCAATCAATTGATCTTTAACCTGATCCAGCGTCAATTCTGTTTCTAGTTCAGTATGCTGATCATTCGCCATAACTCGACTCCCTCCTCCCTAGAAACATCCAACATTCAGATGTTCACTGTCTCTCTAGGGCAATCATTTCAAGTACAATTTGTGCCGCGCGTACAGAATCACCTGCCCGCTCTGCAGCAATCATTTCTTCTTTTTTCAGATCGTACTCTTTCTTACGCGGATACTTCAGCACTTCCCTGATGCAATCGTCAAGTGCTTGAATACTCCATTCACCTGGACCATCCATCATTGAGATTGAACTGACCGTCTTTTCCAGTCGGTCGTCATGAAGTGAAGACATAAAACGGCTTGTATCCGACGGTTTGCCTTGCGCATAATAGGCATATAGATAAGCAGCAATAGCTGCATGATCATCCAAGTTAAAAGCTTCACCAAGATGCTCATTCACGTAATGGGCAGCCTCATCATCCTGAAGCATCCAGGCGAGAAGTTTGCGTTCAGCAGCGTGATAAGCCGGCAACAGATTGGGTGTAGGCACCTGCCTATTTTGTTGCCTACCATTATTCCACCTTTTCGGGTTATTATCCCCATACTGGAGGTTATTTTTCATGGCCTCCCGTTCTTCATTACACTCCTGCTTCAGTGTTTCATAAGATACGTCCACTTCCGCAGCCAGTTCCCGAAGATATACTTCCCGTTCTGTAGGAGAAGACAATGGAGCAATAAGTTTCACCGCTTCCTTGGAATAAGCGATTTGTCCGCCGCCTTCTAGCAGTATATGGTTTTTTTTAAGGTTTATAAGCTTAAATTTTGTAGTCGTTACGGCGCCATCCACAATTTGGTTTCGGAACCGCTCGCCACCATGCTTTCGGATAAAATCATCCGGGTCGAGTCCATCCGGAATCAGAGCAATTTTGACCTGTAACCCAGCTTCCTCGAGTATAGGGAAGTTTTTGAGCGCCGCAGCCTGTCCAGCTCGATCACCGTCATAACATACAATGACTTCATCACACATGCCTTTAAGCATCAATGCCTGATTCTCAGTGAGCGCGGTACCCATTGCCGCTACACCATTCTGGATATCCTGATCCCAGGCGGAGATAACATCCCCATACCCTTCGAACAATATGGCCTGCCTTTGTTTGCGAATTGCATTTTTGGCATGATGCAGATTGTAGAGAACACGGCTTTTGTTAAATAACCGGGTTTCCGGTGAATTTAGGTACTTCGGTTGCCCGTCTCCCAAAATGCGACCTGCAAATGCAATCGGCTTTCCGCTCCTGCCGTTAATCGGAAACATCACCCTGTCTCGGAAACGGTCCACATAACCCTGACCTTCGTTTCGCTGTGACAGTAAACCACCCTTTTCCATCTCTTCAAGCGGAAATTCGCGCTTTTCCAGAAATTGTACCAAGGTATCCCAGCGATTAGGCGCATAGCCAATCTGGAATTGGTCAATGAGTTTGTCGCTAAACCCACGTGAGCGTAAATATTCCATAGCCACTTTACCGTGCTCTGTATTTTTCAATAAGAAATGATACAGCTTCGCGGTAAGCTCATATGCTTCCAATAAACGTTCGGTTTCTGGATTAACATGAGCCGATTCACGCCCCTGCCAGTCCCCCATTGAAATGTGGCTTTCTTCTGCCATCGTCTTGACGGCCTCGGGAAAGGATAACCCTTCGATTTCCATCCTAAATTTGATGGCATTTCCACCCGTGCCGCAACCGTAGCAATAGAAAATTTGTTTCTCAGGCGTAACTGTAAACGAAGGCGTCTTCTCAGAATGAAAAGGACAGAGGCCTTTCATATATTTCCCCTGTTTGGTCAGATGTACAAATCGGCTCACCGTATCGACGATATCATGCTGCTGTAACACCGATTCAATAATGCTTTCGGGTATACCGCCTTGTCCGGTACTCATCTTGGTCCACCTTCATCTCTTTAACACGTAAATATTATTCGATAAACTTACACATTCTCCTGCAAATCTTTCAAAAGTTTTGTCAGTTTATGTTGAAAAATTTCCCGATCCTGCTCTGTGAAAGGCTTTGGGCCTTTTCCATAATGTCCTCTTTTTCGTGCTTTGGCGGCAGTATGACGGGAATCCAGCATGAAATCAATGTCACGATCATTAAATTCACGACCACGAAATGATAAAACATAACAACGTTTGCCAAGTGCGAGCGCCGCCAGTCCATAATCCTGTGTAATGACCACATCGTATGGCTTGATGTGATTGGCAATGTAAAGGTCTGCACTCTGATCACTTCGATCTACCTGAACGGTGCGCACTCCTTCTCCGCCCTGAAGAAAATGATCAAATGAAGAAACCATCAATACAGGAACTTTGAATTGGAGAGCTGTTTCTGCGATCTCAGCCTTGACCGGGCAAGCATCACCATCCACAACAATGTGGCGTACATTCAACTCACTCAAAGCCAGACCACCCGGTTTCATAAAATAGCTGCATATTGTAATATACGACCCCAGCCAGTCAAAATCCTTCTGACCGGTCTATGGAAATCAAAGGCTAAAATACGGAACGGCTGTAAATATAAATTTTTCACAATCCGTTCCGTATATTTATACCCTCATATATCCTTCTTTAATACTGAATTTATGCTTTGCCGCAGATCTGTCCACTCAGAGCAGAAAAGGACCCGACTACCAGACCAATTTGGAGAAATCAGCAAAAGCTTTCAGATCACGGTCAATGGCTGCAAGCAATGCCAGACGATTCGCACGCACAGCCTCGTCTTCAGCCATAACCATAACCGAATCGAAGAATACGGTGATAGCTTCCTTCCAAGCTGATGCAATCGCGAGCGCTTCAGCAGCAGCATGCTGAGACAATACCTGACGATATTCCTCATTGGTTTTGCTCCATGCTGCATGCAGCTGGCGCTCTCCTTCTTCTGTGAAGAGTTCTGCATGTACCGAAGCATTGGATGCTTTGGCAGCCAGATTACCGACACGGTTGAAGGATTCGACGGTTGTTTTGAAGGCATCTCCCGTTTGGACAGCTGCCATGAGTGCCTCACCTTTTGGAACTACCGCGCTGATATCATCAAATCCGGAAGAAATCACTGCGTCAACAACATCATAACGGACCGTTTCCGACAACAGTTTTTTCACACGAAGACCGAAGAAGTCCTGCAAATCTTTACGCACCTCTTCATCCGCACGTTTCAACAGGTTCATCTGAGCATGCACTTGAAGAGCAACGCCGAATACATCGGACATTGTCAGCGGAAGATTGTGATCCAGCAAAATTTGTACGATCCCTGCTGCCTGACGGCGCAGCGCGTAAGGATCTTGAGATCCTGTAGGAATAATATTGATCGAGAAACAACCTACAATTGTATCCATTTTATCCGCAGCACTTACAATAGCACCAACAAGCGAAGCAGGAGAATGATCTCCAGCGAATCGTGGCTGATAGTGCTCAAATACCGCTTTGGCCACTTCTTCTTTTTCACCAGCTTTACGGGCATAATCCTCACCCATCACACCTTGCAGTTCAGGGAATTCTCCCACCATAAGTGTAACAAGGTCGAATTTGCAGATATCCGCAGAACGATTCACCGCTTCGGCTACATCGGCTGGTACTTGCAGCTTGCTAGCCAGACCATCCGCAATTTTGCGAATACGGCGAACTTTATCTCCAACCGTTCCCAGCTCTTCCTGGAAGACGATACTTTCCAGTTTCGACAATGCATCCTTAATCTCCAGCTTCTGGTCTTCCTCGTAGAAGAACTTGGCATCAGACAGACGTGCACGAAGTACCTTTTCGTTTCCTTTTGCAATGACATCCAGTGAATCGCTACCGCCGTTACGAACCGTAACGAAGTATGGCAGCAATTGTCCATCATTATCAAGCACCGGGAAATAACGTTGATGCTCACGCATCGAAGTAATCAGTACCTCTTGTGGAATATTCAAAAATGAAGATTCGAATGTTCCGAACAGCACTGTTGGTGTCTCAACCAGGAACAGGACCTCTTCCAGCAAATCTTCCTTGATCGCAATATCCCATTTCTTCTCGGCAGCCAGTGCCTGGATCTGGGATACAATCATGTGCTCACGTTCTTTGATATCCGCAATGACATGCTCGGAACGAAGCACTTCCACATACGAAGCGGGATCCGAAATGATCGCCTCTTTTCCGAGGAAACGATGTCCACGTGTTACATTGCCAGACTTTACGCCTGCAACTTCCAATTCAATAACATCGCTGCCCAGCAGAGCAACAATCCAGCGAATCGGACGCACAAATTTGAAATCATACGAAGCCCAACGCATGAATTTCGGGAACGTCATGGCATGCAGTATAGCCAGCAAACCCTGACCAATTACAGATGAGGTTTCAACGCCTTTACTGCTCTTGGTCGCGTAGATATATTCCACGCCGCTCAGTTCCTTGAATGTAAACTGATCCGGTTCAACTCCCTGACTACGGGCAAATCCGAGTGCAGCTTTACTCCAGTTACCACTGTCGTCGAGTGCTATTTTACGGGAAGGTCCTTTAACTTCTTCCTCCACGTCTTCCTGTTTCTCGGCAACATCTTTGATCAAAACAGCCAATCGGCGCGGTGTGGCATAGGCATTCACTTCACCGTAAGAAATGCGGGATGCATCCAGCCATTTCACGACACGATCCTGCAGCTGTTCAATTGCTGCTCGCATGAAGCGTGCAGGCACTTCTTCCAGACCAATTTCAAATAACAGATCCTTAGACATGCTCAGCTCCCCCTTTCTTGATCAGCGGGAAGCCGAGCTTCTCACGCTCTTCCACATATGTTGCAGCCACTTGACGAGCCAGATTACGGACACGGGTAATGTACCCAGTACGCTCCGTTACACTGATTGCTCCGCGCGCATCCAACAGGTTGAACGTATGGGAACATTTCAACACATAGTCATATGCCGGGAAAACCAAATTCTGTGCCATAGCCTTGTTCGCTTCCTCTTCATGCATGTTGAAGAGCGTAAACAACATTTTGACATCAGATACTTCAAACGTATATTTGGAGTGTTCGAATTCAGGCTGACGGAACACATCACCATATGTAATTCCGTCTACCCATTCCAACTCAAACACATTTTCTTTTTCCTGAATGTATGAAGCAAGACGCTCCATACCATACGTAATTTCAACTGCTACCGGATTCGTCTCGATTCCACCGACTTGTTGGAAATACGTAAATTGGGTGATTTCCATACCGTCCAGCCAGACTTCCCAGCCAAGACCAGCACAGCCGAGGGAAGGGTTCTCCCAGTTGTCTTCAACAAACCGAATATCATGTTTGAGCGGATCAATACCCAACTGTTTCAGACTTTCCAGGTAAATCTCCTGAATATTGTCTGGCGAAGGCTTGATAATAACCTGGAATTGATGATGCTGATAGAGACGGTTTGGATTTTCTCCATAACGACCATCCGAAGGACGGCGGGACGGCTCTACATAAGCTACTTTCCAAGGCTCGGGTCCAAGCGAACGCAAAAAGGTCATCGGGTTCATCGTACCTGCCCCTTTTTCCGTATCATATGGTTGAACAATAATACAGTTGTGCGCGGCCCAGAATTGTTGCAGCGTGAGAATCATCTGCTGAAAATTCATAATCATGCTCCTTTTCGATGGTTTGTGATGAACAAGCCTAGAACGGTACAGACAATAAAAAGCCCTCGTCCTACGCCTGTTATACAGACATAGGGACGAGAGCTATTCCCGCGGTTCCACCCTACTTGGCTTAGATATAAACAGAGATCCTGTTCATTCAAGCCCACTTTTCCGTGTCATTCATGCTCCCGAGTGCCGTTTCACAGACCGATTCAACCCGGCTCCCACCATCCCCGGCTCGCTCACACAAGATTAGTAAGGTCAACCGACCTCTTCTGCTCCTGAATGTATAAATCAAGTCTCCTACTTTCTCGTTCAATGCATGTCTCCAAAAGAGAAATTATAGTTCATAATATATAAAAATAAGTACGAAGTCAAGATATATTACTTATTTCACATCAAGACGACTCAAATCCCGTACTTTTCCATTTGATCAAGAAAAGAACGGGATTTTAGATTCAAGCCAAGTTGATGATCCATAAAGGCCCGCATGATCTTTTTGATCTCATCCCGGGTGCCTTCGCTAACAGATATATTACCAAGCCTTTGCAGATCCAGCTGTGCAAACAGACGCAAGAGTTTCAACGCCTTCGGACTCACGGACATCGCCGGAGGATCAAAGTGTTTGCAAGCACGGCATAGAACGCCTCCAAGCCTTGGACTAACAAATAATTGCTCATCCGGACGCTCGTGACCACAAGAAATGCAATCATCAAGCTGAGGTCCGTACCCGGCTGCCTGTAATATTTTCATTTCATACAGGCTTGTGATGACGACCGGATCTTTCTCTTCCTTCAACGCCTGAAGACAGGCTTTCAACTGTTTGAACCAGAACGTACCTGTCTCTTCATCCTGCAACACACGATCCAACAGTTCACAAGCATAAGATGCATAGGAGGCCTTAATCAGATCTTCACGCAGCTCATGATAAGATTCGATGATCTCACCTGCGTTTAGTGTTCCCAGACCGGTGTTACGAAAATATACATATTGACCATACGTAAATGGCTGCACCAGTGCAGCATGTCGGCTTTTGGGTTTTTTGGCACCGCGGACGAGTACCCCTACTTTCCCGCCGCTTTCGGTGCAAAGCGTAATGATTTTGTTTCCCTCGCCGTAGTCCATGCTGCGGATGACAATCCCTTCCACCCTGTATAGCATGCCTCGTCACCTAACCATTCCCGAATTAGCCAATTAACATTCGGCTTCTTCATCTTCAATCACTTCCCTTGCAGGTTCCGACTCCTGTCCCACTGAGCTACATGCCTCGGCATACAACAGATAGGATTCCACATCCCCCGTCATCGCAAAAACCTTCCACGAAAAATCTCGCATCGGAATTTCATCCTCTCTTCGGAAATGACGTCTGCTTCTACCAGATAGGATGGAGTCTTGCAAGGTAAACTATGTGTTGCAATTACTGGATACAATTCCGACGATTAGTCGCGGCCAAAGCCAAGGTCACGCAGAACTCGATCCTGATTTCTCCAGTCTTTTTTCACTTTAACCCACAGATCCATGAAGATTTTGGAACCTAACAGGTTTTGAATATCATGGCGGGCACGTTTCCCCACTTCTTTAAGCAAGGCACCCTGTTTACCGATAATGATCCCTTTTTGCGAATCACGCTCCACAAAAATGACGGCAGAAATATAAACGACGCCGTTGTCCTGTACTTTCATATCCTCAATCGTGACCGCAATGGAGTGCGGCACTTCTTCACGCGTCATTTGCAAAATTTTCTCCCGAATCAACTCAGCACAAACGAACTGCTCCGGATGGTCTGTAACCTGGTCATCTGGATAGTACTGCGGACCTTCCGGCAAATACTTGCCGAGCTGCTCAAGCAAGGTACTTACGTTGCTGCCGAGCATGGCAGAAACAGGTACGATTTCAGCGAAATCATGCAGCTTGCGATATTCCTCAATCAGCGGAAGCAATGCTTCCGGCTCAATTTTATCAATTTTGTTCATGACAAGAATGACAGGCGTCCGTACATTTTTCAATTGTTCTGCAATATAACGGTCACCACCGCCCATGCCTTCCGAGGCATCGATCAGGAACAGAGCAGCTTCGACTTCTCCGAGCGTATTCAAAGCGGTCTGGTTCATGTAATCGCCCAGCTTGGATTGACGTTTGTGAATCCCTGGCGTATCCAGGAAAACGATTTGTTGGTGTTCCGATGTATAAACACCATGAATCTTATTACGAGTCGTTTGTGGCTTGTCCGACATAATCGCAATTTTCTGTCCAATGACTTGGTTCATCAGTGTGGATTTACCTACATTGGGACGTCCAATAATGGCTACAAAGCCGGATTTGAATGCTTGTTTTTTCATATGTTCCTCCTCAGGCGCCTAGGCCTGGAATATATTGGTTTTTACTTTTTAGCAGAGTTCAGATCAGATGGTCCAAAAGCCCATGGCAATAGCTCGGCAACTGTAGTCTCCTGCAGATCACCTTTCATGTTACCCAGAATAACTTTCATATCCGGTTCACACAGTTCATACATCACTTGACGACATACGCCGCATGGAGCAATCGGGCCGTCTGTATCTCCTACAATGGCAATGGCTTTGAAACTGCGTGGTTGCTTACCTCCTGCAATCGCACTGAACATGGCTGTACGCTCAGCACAGTTGCCTGGCGTATAAGCAGCATTCTCAATATTACAACCATGATGCACATGTCCCTCACTGTCAAGCAAAGCTGCACCTACACCAAAATGAGAATAAGGCGTATACGCTTTCGTACGTGCCTTAATTGCTTCTTGCATCAACAAATCATTATCCATAATTAATCTCTCCCTTAGGGTGTATATAAAGTTGCACTCAATGAGTTAAGTTCAACTTAAAAATATTTGCACTGGCCTCTCCGCTGTCAGAACAACCTTACGATCGCTGTTATCCCCGGATTTTATTGATTCCCTTTTCCAAAGTGAAAATCCGGTGATAAAGGCGAACGCTTCGCTTCTACAGGTTATTTCTAACCTCTCCGTTATTGTGCAAACCAGAAGTTCAACTTAAAAATGAGTCCAACTTTATAATTTGTGTGTAATATTAAAATCAAAACAAAAACAAAATCACAGCAAACCCAGCCAGCTCATCACCGGTTTAATGAAAACGATACTCCCGATGATGACGGCGAACACCGCAGCCAGCAAAACTGCACCGGCCGCGGTGTCCTTCGCCGCTTTTGCCAGCGGATGTATATGCGGATGCGCCAGATCTACAGCAGCTTCCACTGCTGTATTCATCAGCTCCGTCACAAGAACCAGAAAAACGGCTGTCAGTACAAACATCCAGTCCGTTCTGGAAATCCCGAAAAAAAAGCCGGCTGCACACATCAAAATGGCGACTCCTGTATGAACTCTTACATTCCGCTGAGTCCGCAGCCCGTATACGATTCCTTCCGCAGCATTGCGGAATACCATCCCCCAGGAGCGCCTTTTCATTATCGTGTCAACCCGGCTTGGGCGAGTACCGCTTCCTGTTTGCCCATCATTTCGGCTTCGCTGGCTTCATCTTGATGATCATATCCAAGCAAGTGCAAGAAGCCATGAACAAACAGGAACCCGAGCTCACGTTCAAATGAATGCCCATATTCTTCACTCTGCAGGATGGTCCGTGGAACAGAAATAATAATATCCCCCAGAACATCCGGCATTTCTTCCATTTCTTCATCTTCGTCCAGTTCGTAGATGATATCCAGTTCCTCATCCACAGTCTCATTCATTGCAAAAGACAATACATCTGTTGGACGATCAATGCCGCGATAGTCACGGTTCAGCTCATGAATCTGCTCATCATCTACGAAAGTCAGGGCCACTTCCCCGTCCGCAACACCCTCTGCTTCCCCTGCAAGGTTCAGCAGCTGCTCCAACATTGCGATCATCGGTTCGGTGATTTCTTTATCCTGTTGTTCATTATTCCATGCTAGGTTAAGACTCATTCTTTCATACTCCTGTCTTCTTATATTAGCGAATCAACCCGCTTCAGGCGAGGTAGGCTTCGGTTTCTTCATTTCTTCCGGATATTCAATCCTGGAGTGGAATATGCCCATGACGGTTTCCTTAAGGGTCTTGGCGACGATATCCAGCTCCCGCATTGTCAGATCACAGTCGTTAAACTGATGATCGTCCAGTCGACCTTTAATAATCTTTTCGATCATGGACTCCACTTGTTCCACAGTAGGCTTCCGCAAGGAACGGACCGCAGCTTCCACACTGTCAGCAATGCCAACAATCGCCGACTCTTTGGACTGAGCCTTGGGACCCGGATAACGGAAATCATCTTCCGTAAAATCAGGTTCTACTCCTGCTTCCTCAGCCTGACGCAGTGCTTTGTGATAGAAGTAATGCAGGAAGGTTGTTCCATGATGCTGCTCAGCAATGTCCCGAATAGGCCTCGGCAGCTTGTAGTCCTTCTGCATTTCCACACCATCGCGTGCGTGAGCCACGATAATGGACTTGCTCAGCTTTGGATCAATCGAATCATGCGGATTTTCCATATTGTTTTGATTTTCAATGAAATAAATCGGTCGCTTGGTCTTGCCAATATCATGGTAATACGAGCCGACCCGACATAACAACCCATTGGCACCGATCGCCTCTGCGGCGGCTTCTGACAGGTTTCCTACCATCACACTGTGGTGATAGGTTCCCGGTGTCTCTGTTAGCAGTTTACGTAGTAGCGGGTGATTGGGATTAGACAGTTCCACCAGCTTCAGCGCAGACAAGATGCCAAATGAGGTTTCGAAAAATGGCATTAGCCCAATAACCAATATGGCGGTCAGTACGCCTCCGGCAAACGCAAATCCAATGCCATAGAGCGTCGTCGTCCGATTCCAGTCACTTGAGTCAATCAGAGCCAGGGTGAAGACTGCGATCGATCCGAACAGACAGACCATAATGGCGCCTTTCAGGATCGTAGACCGCTGACTTGCCCGATGGGTGGCGAAGATCGCAACAAACGATACCAACACCGCGAAGAATCCAAGTTCAAAGTCAAAAATCTGACCCTGATGTGTATTCAAAATAATACTCGACAGCATGCCGATAATAATCGAGCAGACAAAGGCAAGCGATGTATCCAGCAGCAATGCAATTAACATTGCTCCTACGGCAACAGGGGCAAGAAAGCCTACGTATGAATTCTCACTGGTCTGGAGTATCGCCGTAACATGCATAACTACAATCGTAATAATAAATATGAGAACAAGCATCAGCAGTTGAGCATTATTATATTTGAAATGCGTTCCGCTGAATTGCTGAATATACATGAGAATCGCTGCCGACAACAGACAAGACAGCATAAGCAGTCCAAGCTGAGGCCAATAGTTCACTTCGTTTTTCAGCAAATCGTTCTCGCCCAGAAGGGTGTACATCTCCGGGGTAATCATCTCACCCTTGGCAACAAGCGTATCTCCTTGCTTGATAAAGACCGTTTGAGTGTTCTCACGAGCCTGTACTTTAGCTTCTTTTGTACCCTCTTCATCGTAGAAGCGGTTAGACGTTACCACAAGACGAGCAAGCTCCTGTACAACTTCACGCTGCGTACGCTTGCTTAGGGAGCTCACACTCACCATCTCGGCCACTTTGGCACGAGCTGTTGTAGCCTCACTAATCTGGTCGGTCATTAATCTGGAGACGATATCCCGAGCAACGGCCTTCATCTCCTGAATATCATCCGAAGTCAGACGTGAAATTTTGATATATGTCTCTTCCGGGATGCGGTAGCTTTGCTCCTGTACCACATTTCTGATCTCTTCCAACAGAGTTTCGGAGTATGTACCCGCTTTCCGGTTGTTGTTGATGAAATTGGAAACAAAATCTTTCTGACGCTGCGGTATTTCATCACGATAGATGTCAATCTTGTCCTGACTGGAAATCTGATCATCCTGATTCAGTCGATCAATACGATCAAGCAGAGTCGTCATCAGATTTTCGTTCCGCATCTGCACGATCTGAAACATTGGCTGTACACGTTCAGCGGCTTCTTCTTGTGCTTTCAGTGTAGCCTTGGTATTCGGGATCTGCATGGGCGCAGCAATATTCACTTCACTTCGTGTGCCTTCCTGAATATCATACCGCTCTGGGAGTAGCTTGGAAGCAAGACTCACGTAGAAGAGGATCACCAGAAACAAAAACAGAAGATAGCGTGCCCACACGCTATACTTCCATCCTGTAGCTCTATTTTGAAAAGATTTGCCTTTTGACAGTTCCTTCGAGGTCATCGAGACAATCCCTTTCTATTCTTGATTTTCTGCGGCGTGGTTATAGGCGACGATGATTTTCTGGACGAGGGAGTGCCGTACAACATCTTGCTCGGCAAAATAGACAAATCCAATCTCTTCCACTTGGCCCAGTATTGCATTGGCTTCCACAAGCCCTGACTTTTTGCCGCGCGGTAAATCAATTTGTGTCACGTCACCGGTAATAACCATTTTGGAACCAAAACCGAGACGAGTCAGAAACATTTTCATCTGCTCCGGTGTCGTATTCTGAGCTTCATCCAGGATAATAAACGAATCATCCAGTGTACGTCCCCGCATATAGGCAAGAGGTGCAATTTCGATCAAACCGCGCTCCAGTGCCTTCGCAGTCTGCTCTTGTCCCATAACATCGTACAAAGCATCGTACAGCGGCCGTAAATAAGGATCAACTTTTTCCTGAAGATCACCAGGCAAGAAACCAAGACTCTCTCCCGCTTCAACTGCAGGTCTTGTGAGCACGATCCGCTTGACGCTTCCTTCCTTAATTGCTGCCACAGCCAGGACAACAGCAAGATACGTTTTACCTGTACCGGCTGGACCGATACCAAATACAACATCACGTTTTTTTATTGTAGTTACATAGTGTTTCTGTCCAATCGTTTTAACACGGATCGGCTTACCACGGTACGTCGTTGTAATCTCGCCTTTGAACAGATCCAGAAGCTGGTCTGCACGCAGTTCCTTTGCAAGCTCAATAGCATACTTAACGTCCCTTTCGGTTAACACATATCCGTTACGTACCAATTGCAACAACACATCAAATAATTGTTCAAGCGATTCCACATTCTGCATGTTGCCATGGATCACAATCTCCGCTTCACGGGATGCGATCTGGGCGGGAATCTCGGATTCAATCAGTTTCAGAAAAATATCTTGGGGTCCAAAAAGAGATTGACCCTCTCCCGCACTTTGGAGGGAGATTCGTATGCTGCGTGTTTGCTCTGACAAATAGCCTCATTCTCCTTGACTATGGACTAACGGAAGTTCTTCCGCAATGCTTTCTTCCACTTCAAATAATACTTTCATATAAACTTTACCATTCTCTTTCTTCTCATGCAAAATTTTTTCGCTTAAAATTTTCGTTCCTTTGCCGTTTTTGGCGATAATATCGTTTCTTGCTCCTTCCAATCCTTTCGTTCTAGCCCATTCAATCGTGTGCTGCTCCTCTTGTTCCCGAGTTTCCAAATCTTTCTCGGTCAGCCATCCCATGGGAAGTGTGAAGGATCTCCAGGTCAGCGGTTTATGATCACTTTCGGTATCAAATGTGGTAAAAGGCGTATTCCCGTATCCCCAGAGTTGTATCGCCCATTTCCCCAGCACAATGTAAAAACGTTCCTTGCTATCTCCAGTCATCGTATTATGTTTCTGCACAAGAGGGACTTCGACTTGATATTCACGCCACACCAGTCCGCGCACTTCCCCTTTGGCTACAATGGTCTTTGTATTCTCTTCATCTCCCAAAATACCGGATATCAGTACCTGCCCCTTCTTGACACGCATGTCCTTCTGCACGACAGGGCGTCCCTGCTCCGCGTAAATTTGAGTGATTACAGCGTCTGTTTTACTGACCAGATGTCTCGGGTTCAGCAGCGGTTCACGCTTGGGCTGTGCTGACTCCACAACCTGGATGGTGATGGTTGTCCCTTCTTTGCTCACCCCAATCCAGGTTACATCTGGCAGAGCCAGCGCGAGCTGTCTGGAGAGCTTGTCCTGGCTTTGCAGCCGAAATCCCCACTGGAAGGGGTAGATGCCTTCTTTCTTTGCTGCCGCGAGCACTTCATCCGTGGGAATCGTCACATTGCCTTTCACTTCTACATTCCAAACCATTGATGATAACGCAAACAGAGCTGCTACAAAAAATAGCATGCCGCCTAGAAAGAACTTCCTTCTTAACAAACGGGCTGCAAAAAAAGGAAATCCACTCCGGTGTGTCACCTTTACCCGGCAGCCTGTCCGTTTCAGCAAAGGACGCAGCCTGAAAAAATGCGGTAGCAGAATATTCATTTCTGCCTTGCGTCCATCATGGGCACGCAGGTCCCATACTTCCAGTCCCTGCTCTGCCACCGTATTGATTAATGCTTCAATATCCCCCCCAGTGACCGTGATTCGGACTGCTCCGCGCAGTTTGTACAGACTGGGCTGCTTCATCCGTTCCCCTCCGCTCCATTCATATGAATATCCAGAATTGTTCCTTCAACAGCCACTTCATCCGGCAAAATATTGCGAATCATCAGTTCAGTTCCTTTGATCTCCAGCTGACCCTGTGAGAGAGCCAGAACGATGCGATCCGGTGTAAAATGAATGACACCACGATGATTCTCTATATACAATTGCTTTGTGCCGATCAGGGTTAACCGTGGCATATCGTAAAGCACGTCCTGCGGCAGATCCAGAACTTCACTGGTCCATCTGCGCAGCTTGCGGCTGATCCGGGTCATTCGAAGGTCTTCCCCCTTCCTCTACAGTTCAACTTATGCGCAGATTCTTGAAATTATGAAAACTACGGACCGTGTTAGATGTGAAAATAAAAAGAGGCCGAAACAGAAAAAAGCCGTCGTCTGGGATTATGCTCACCAGAGACGGCTTTTCACTTTTTAAAACCATATGAAGTTATAGTTTGCCTCGTGTTCCAAAGGGTTGTTTAGAGCGCGGAGAACCGAGAACCTCTGCCCATAACACACCAGTACGAATGTCTTCCCGGCGAAGCTGGGACGGTCCAGACTCGTTGGATGGAACTTCATCCCAACTGGAGTCAGACACAACCGGTGTATTTGCAGTAGAAATACGATCGAGTCGCTCCCGAATTTCACGTTGTCGTTGCTCCATCACTTTCATTTGTTCTTCGAGGGAGTTTTCCATTCCACCCAGAGAACCCCGTCCTCCAAAGTCGTCATTCACCGGACGGGCAGATGTCGTTGCCGGCTGCGAATAGGTTTGATCATATCGATCATCGTACTGATCGTCATCATACCGCTCGTCGTACTGCTCATCATAGCGTGGATCTGAAGGACCCGATGACTGCTGCGGTGCAGTATTTCCCCGCGAGCGATCATTCCGGTCCGAATCACCACTCCCTCCAAACGTAGGCATCCCGTTATTTGCACGCTTTTTGTTCGGATCAGCCGACTTGGCTGCTTTTCCAAGGAAGGAAAAGAGTGCAAAAGCGATGACTGCTACAATATACAGATTGTTAAAAATCCATTCAAATAGGCCCATATGCACTCACCGCCTATCTTCCGTTTTTGGAATCACCGTGATCGTTGGAGTTTGTATTTTCACCAGGTTTTCCTAATGTGTTGCGCATTTGAGTATCTGCTTCAATGTTTTTCAGGTTCATGTAGTCCATTACACCAATTTTACCGCTACGGAGTGCTTCAGCCATAGCAAGAGGTACTTGGGATTCAGATTCAACTACACGCGCTCTCATTTCCACTACGCGCGCTTTCATCTCTTGTTCTTGGGCTACGGCCATTGCGCGGCGCTCTTCCGCTTTTGCCTGTGCAATACGTTTGTCAGCCTCTGCCTGCTCCGTTTGCAGGAAGGCACCAATGTTTTTACCTACATCCACGTCCGCGATATCAATAGACAGGATTTCAAAAGCGGTACCTGCATCCAGCCCTTTGGACAATACGGTACGGGAGATCAGATCCGGATTTTCCAGGACGTCTTTATGGGAATTCGAGGAACCGTTTGTACTTACGATACCTTCACCGACACGGGCAATAATCGTCTCTTCACCCGCACCACCGACGAGGCGGTCAATATTGGCACGAACCGTAACCCGCGCTCTTACTTTAACTTCGATACCATCTTTGGCTACCGCAGAAACAATCGGCGTTTCAATAACACGTGGGTTTACACTCATCTGTACGGCTTGCAATACGTCACGACCCGCAAGGTCGATCGCAGCAGCACGTTCAAATTCGAGTGGAATGTTCGCACGTTGTGCAGCAATCAGGGCGTTGACCACTCGGTCTACGTTACCACCGGCTAGGAAGTGACTCTCCAGTTGATTCATTGTCAATTGAAGTCCAGCTTTGGTTGCTTTAATCAGTGGATTTACGATCCTGCTAGGTGTTACACGTCTTAGTCTCATCGCTACCAGCGTGATAATCCCCACGCGTACGCCCGATGCAAGGGCTGAGATCCAGAGCATAACCGGGAAAAAGCTGAAGAATACGCTCAATACGATAATCGCAACTACCGCAATAAGCAAAACCGTAATCAAGGTTGGTTCCATAGTCAAAATTCCTCCATTTGCAATTTAATTTTTGTAAGAAACATGATAAAAACAGTGTGGAACTTTGCTGCTGTGCATTGATTTACACCACTCGACTAGCAGCCTCCGTAGAATGGTTATGTACATTGCCGAAGCTTTAATCAACTCCGGCAACAGAGCGGGTTACACCGGTAATGCTTGTTGAACCACAATCCGGGTACCTTCCGCTTTGATCACAATAATTGGTGTATCAATCGGAATGAAATCTCCATCCGACACCACATCGACACGCTCTCCGTTAAGTATCGCTGTTCCCGAGGGACGAAGTGGAGTCAAACTGATGCCCTGCAAACCGATCAACTCTTTGCGTTCTGTCGCCGAAGAGTATCCTTGATCAGCAGACAGCCTGTCACTTAATATGAATCGATTCCATATGCCTCGATCCTTAAACAGAATAACAACGATTGCAATGACTACCAGCGCGGCTCCAAAAGCAATACCTAACGATATAAATGCATCACTTGTATCATAGGCAGCTCGCACGACACCAGCGACAAGCGCAATCGATCCCAAAATCCCCAGAATACCGAAGCTCGGGATAAACATCTCGAGGATCATCATGATGAGTCCGACAGTGAATAACACCCATGTCTCCGCTCCGGCAAAACCGGCAATGTAGTTCCCTGAGAAATAAAGCACAAAGCACACGATACCAACAATACCAGGCACTCCGAACCCAGGTACAATTAACTCAATGATCACACCAGCTATTCCGAGGAATAGCAATACAGTCATGACGACAGGATTGGTGAGAAATGTGGATATGTTCTCTGCAGCTGTTCTCTGAACAGTGAACACATCATCCTGACTGTAACCAAGCCAAGCTGCAGCTTCTTCCGGCGTGTTGCTGATATGGTCCGCATAGCCCACTTTCAGCGCTTCTTCGGCCGAGAGAGCAATAATTTCACCTTTTTGCTTAGTTTTATTAATCTCAGGCATCTCCACGACCATGTTAACATCCGTCATTCCGGCTGCAATTTTGCCGTCACGGCCACTTTTCTCAGCCGCTCCCTGCATCTTGCTCTTCCAGAATGCAACCAGCTTCGGATCATCAACATGTTTACCCGTGCTGTCTACCATCGCTGCCGCACCAATCATACTCCCTGGCGACATTACGATCTTATCTGCATTCAAGGCCAGAAAACTTCCGGCCGAGGCAGCATCTCCACGGACAAATGCAACGGTTTCAACTGGGCTTTCCTTAATTAATGTACCCAGTTCTTCTGCCGTGTCGACACGCCCTCCCGGCGTATTGATATCCAGAACGATCAGGCCAGCATTCATCTCTTCTGCTTCTTTGAACCCGCGTTCCATAAACTTGCCAAGTCCCTGCTCGATTGGTTTATCCACCGGAATGATATATACGGCGCCACTTTTCTCAGCTGCATGCGCTGACGGTGATCCAATCCAGACAGGAAGCAGCAGCGTCAGTAGCATCATGAGCATCAATGGCCCCGTAAGCTTCTTCCGGCGCTTTCCCTTCACAAATAGTCCCCCCTTTTCCATTAATGTTATACTGTCCAGCTTATGGTATTTATTACGTACAATGCAACATTTCGTTTCAAAATCTTAAACTTATATTTGAAACCGGAAGCAATTGCAACATTTTAAATCCATAATCATATATATTATCCATTTAAAAGCAATATTTGTGAATTTCCATGAACAAATGAACGATTACTAATTACGTTTCAAATTTCTTCTGGGAAATGAGTACCGTATCAATGATGTAAAATGGAAAAAACACCCCCTGACAAGTCAGGAGGTGTTTATTGATTTGCTTTATTGCAGAAATTGTTGAACTGCTTGATTTACCAGTTTGCCATCCGCTTTGCCTTTGACTTTCGGCATAAGGGCAGACATGACTTTCCCCATCTCGGCTTTCGAAGAAGCACCGGTTTCCTGGATGGTCTGCTGTACAATAACTTTAATTTCTTCTTCGGTAAGCTGTGCGGGAAGGTACTGACTGAGTAATTCAATTTCCGCTTTTGCATTTGCCGCGAGGTCTTCACGGCCCGCTTTGTCAAATTCTTGGAGGGCATCTTTGCGCTGTTTGATTTCACGACTCAGAATATCAAGCACTTCGTTATCATCCAAATCTCTTTTCAAATCTATTTCAAGATTCTTGATCGTCGAACGAATCAACCGAATGTTGGAGAGCTTGAACTTGTCCTTGCTCTTCATCGCTTGCTTCATATCTTCGTTCAATCGTTCGCTAAGATTCATGTAGTTAAAATCCTCCTAAAACTTTCTCTTACGAGCAGCCTCGGACTTTTTCTTGCGCTTTACGCTTGGCTTCTCATAATGCTTACGTTTCTTCACCTCAGCCAATACGCCATCTTTTGCGATGGAACGTTTAAAGCGACGAAGTGCAGCATCAATAGTCTCGTTTTTGCGAACTTTAGTTTCAGACACCAGTTTTCCCTCCCTCCGACCAGACCGTCCAAGAGCAATAACACGGTTCATCACCTTTCATTATAGGCGAAAGGTAATAAAGGTGTCAACCTTAACGTAATGATCATTTATTTTATGTGAACTTCAGCTCCATATTCATGCCTTTTATGCATATATGAATCAGTCCTGATTTAAAGTAACTTGGATCGTTTATTTGTGTGAGTCTGACAAACTTGTCAACACACCAAGTCGGGTCCCACCAAGCAAATGATAGTGCAGATGATGAACGGTTTGTTCTCCATCCTTGCCGCAGTTATTAATCAGTCGGTAACCTGTTTCTTCCACGCCGAGACGCTTGGCCGCTTCCTGCGCAGCCAAATGAATCTCACCGATCAACGGCAAGTCTTCCGCCGTTACTTCATTCATGGAAGCAATATGTTTCTTGGGAATAACGAGTACATGGGTCGGTGCAGCGGGCTGGATGTCATGAAAGACGATGACATGGTCATTCTCCAGTACCTTATTGGAGGGAATGCTGCCCTCTACAATTTTGCAAAATAAGCAATCCATTGTTCATACCCTCCTTCGAATTAAAAATTATGTATACCCTACTATCATACCGGAACTGAAAACTCACGTCCAATTTAACCTGTTTCAATTCAATAATAATAGCAACAAAAGAACCTCTCACATCTCAGTGAAGTGCAAAGAATACACCGAAGATGTGAAAGGTTCAGTTTTCATTGGTAAAAGATAATGCTTTCAAGGCCCTATTAATAATAAGGTAACAAAGATAATGCAGTCAGGCCGACCAACGGAAGGACCAGCCTGTTAAACCGTCTGCGACCGTAACCATAATAAGGGTATGGGTAGCCATAGCCCGGGAAGAATCCCCGTGCATGAGCGGGATAAGTAACTGGCATCATATTGGGTCCCCAGTTTGCGTTTGCATGATTAACCACAGCTTCATGCCCCACGGGAACAGCCAAATAAATCATGTCATCATCCACATTTTCCACAATGCCATCATAATGGGCACCGTCATGCATCTGTATACATACATAGCGATGCATGTGTTCCTTACACAGTTTCTTCGCTTCTACCTTTTCCACGTTCGATCGCCTCCCGAATCTGTTCTGCTCTTCATCACCCTTTCATCGTATTCAGATCTGGGCGAAATGACACTGTGAATGACAAGAGTTTCAAGATAAGGGCCTATTAAAAAAAGAAGCACCCCGTTGCAGTTTCCATGCGGAAGTCTGCTGTCGCGGACGTCTAACCAGGATTATTCCTGATCAGACGTCCGCCGGGGTGCTTAACATAAGTTTGTCGGCTTAACTGTAGTATAACAACAGGATGAACCTGTATCTGTGAGCTATCTCACTCAACTGTTACAACGAGTATATAAATGAGATTCAAACCAACAAAACTCAATCAATCAGGAGATTTCCCCCTCAGGAACAACCTTGTACGGCCTGTTCCTGAGGGCATCCCAATTGGGGTCATTCATTCGTATGTGTTCTGTGTTCAAGTTCCTATAATGTTTCCAATACTACGCGAGAGCCAGCTCCGGCCTCGCCCGCTGGAATAACTACAAGTTTGCGTGGCAAGCGTGCTCGCAGCTCCGGAACGTGGCTGATAATACCGACGGCAAGACGGTCATCATGCAATTTTTCTAACGATGTAATGACGGTATCCAGCAGTTCAGGGTCCAATGTGCCAAACCCTTCATCCAGGAAGAAGAATTGCAGCGGATACTGACCGCGCAGCTGAATCTGGGCAGACAGAGCCAGGGCCAGTGACAATGAGGTCAGGAACGTCTCTCCACCAGACAAGGTGGACACCGGACGTTTAACTCCACCGTTTGCATCGTCACAGATGACAAAGCCCCCGCCTGAATCCACCTCAAGTGAATAACGTTGTTTGGTCAGGAAGCGCAGACGCTGTGAAGCAGCCTGACTTACCTGCATCAGTTGTTCTTCTGCAATATACTCGACAAATGCATTACCTCTGAAAGCTGCTTGCAGTTTGCTAAGCATCTCACCTTGTCTGCTCACTTCTACCCGTTTGTTCTCCAACTCGGTCCAGCGAACGTGTCGCTGCTGCACATCTTCCAGATCCCGCTCTGCACGCGCCTTGGCTCTAAGAGCTGCTTCATCCTCTGCACGAGACAGTTTCAGTCGCTCTGAGCATGCCAACCATTGTTCCTCGGATACAACGACTCCGCCCAATTTTTGTTCCAGCTCACGCAATTGAGAAATAAGTTCACGATCACGCTCCCGATGCTGCTGAATTTCCGCGGCAAGACGCTCCGCTTCTTGGGAAGGGAGGGCTGCCTCCACAACAGCATTCTCCGAATCAAATGGCGATTGTTCCATCAATTGCTTCCAGCGTTCCTGTGCCTGCTGCAAATGCTCTGCTGCCGAGGCTGCTGCTTGTTGAGCCATGACATCCTTCTTGGCCGATTCCTGTTTCAACACATCCGCTTCCTTGAAACGCTGTGCTGAATCGGCAGCAATTTTCCGTAGTCCATCCAGACGAGTCTGGGCCGCAGCAATCAAATCCTCGACCCGTTGCTCGCCAACCCATTGACGCAGACGTTCTTCCTTCTCGGCAAGCTGTTTGCTATTGCCTTGCCATTCCGTTTGCCATTGAATCAGCTGTTTGTCCAATTCAACCAGCTTCTGCTGAAGGGACTGTACCAACTGTTCCTTTTCTTCAAGGAACGTCACGCTCTTGTTCAGCCGTTCCTTGATGTCTTCTGCGCGCGCGTCTCGCTCCTGCATCGCCTGGTGAAGGGCCATGGCCTGCTCTTGAACGATGCCGGGCAGTTCCGCGGCCCAGCGGCCGTGCAATGCGGCTGCGGCGGCCTCACTCTCGGCCAACCGGCGCTCCGCCTGTGCGAGTCCGGCTTGGCCTGCCTCCTGCGCAGCAGCCGCTTCCATGCGGCGCTGCTGCGCGCCTACAGCCGCCTGCTGCAACGCGGCGGCTTCCGCTTGCAGCGGCGCTGCGTCAGCGGCCAGCGCCCGCGCGGCTTCGCGCAGTGCGGCGGCACGCTCCGCCCAGTCCGCCGGGGAGCGCCCGTGTACGGGCGAACCGGCGGGCTCTGGCTTCGCAGCCGCAGGCGCGGCCTCGGCTGTGGCCTGGGCTTCGCCGGCCGCAGCGCCAAGCTGCGTCAGCAGGCTGCGACGTTCGTGCAGCTGCTGGCGCAGCCCAAAGCGCAGCTCCTGCAGCTCCGCGTGCAGGCTGCGCAGCAGTTCCAGGTCCGCATCGCCTGCGGGCGGACCTTCTCCCGGCGGCGCAGCCGGGAGCGGGTGGTGTGCGGAGCCGCACACCGGGCATGGCTCGCCGTCGCGCAGCTCGGCGCGCAAGGCGGAGGAGAGCCTATGCAGCTCCTGCTCACGCATTGTTCCGCGCAGCTGCTCCTCCGCCCTGGCCAGCAGGCTCTGTTCGCGGCCAATGTCCTGCTCACAGGCAAGCAAGGCCTCAAGGCCCACTGCCGCCTGTTCGATCAGATGCTGACGCTGTTCACTCAGACGGGTCTCTTCCTGGGCAGCCAGCTTCAGCCGATCTGCCCCCTGTTCAGCCGACTGCTTATTGGCTTCCATCTCAGCCTTGTTCTGGCGCAATTGCTCCGTCGCAGTATCCAAACGATGCTTCAATTCCAGTGCAGCCTGCAGCTGTCTGCGTTCTTCGGACTTCACTTCATTCGGCTTCAGACTTTCCTGTAATTCTTCCCGCCGTTTGCGGCCACGCTGCTGTAGTTCTTTTTCCTTCTCCAGCTGCTGTCCGATGACGCTCTGTTCAGCCTGTCCTTTGTCCAAAAGCTGCTTAAGACGGGTACGATCCTCTCGTAGCCCATCCCGTTCCCGTTGCAACTCCTTGGCCTGTTCAAGCTGTTCCAATCGAAGCAGCAGCTTGGGTTCTTCCTCAGCCATCTGTACACGGGCCGTTTCGGCCTTCTCGGCTTCCAGTACAGACAGCCGTTCATGTTCCACCGCTTGCTGGTGAGCAATCCCGGCTGCATCCTCACGTAACTTCTGCTGTGCTGCTGCGTCACGCATCGTCTGCAATGAAGGCAGTATCGCGTCTGCCGCCCCGGCCAGTTTCAGCCGTTGTTCCCCAGCTTCGATCTGTGGTGCACGTGCTTTCAGCTTTTCGTGTTCCTCCATACGAACCTGGCGTTCATGGCTTAACTCACGGACTTTACCGAGTTGCTCGGCTTCCTTCATCGCTTCATCAAGCGTTTTGCGTGACAATTCAGACTGTTTCACAGCAGCTTGAAGAAGAAGCTCCGTTTCTGCCAACGTCTCTTTGCTGGCATTCCCAAGCCCCTGCTGCTCCGCGGCCAATGACTGATGAACCATATCATTGTCCTTCACCCGACGGCTGAGCTTGATGGCAAGCTGATCTCCATACTTCTCCAGATGGAATAAACGTTGCAGCATCTGGCGTCGTTCACTGCCTTTCAGTGACAGAAACTCAGCAAATTTCCCTTGTGGAAGCACAACGGCCCGCGTAAAATCATCCATTTTCAACCCAATGACATCTTCAACGCATCGGTTCACGTCTGCCAGTTTATCAGCCAGCACCTGTTCCTCTCCGTTGACGGTCTCAATGAATTTGCTTATTGTGTTGCTTACCGATACCTCATTGTTTCGTTTGAAGCGTCGTTCCACCCGAAATCTTCTTGTGCCTTCCGCCGATACAAGTTCAAATGTAAAAGCAACGGACAACGAATCCTCAGCGTGGTTCATGATTCCCTGGGTACCATTAACAGCACGTTCCACTTTTCCGTACATGGCCAGCGTAATCGCGTCGAGCAAAGACGATTTCCCACTGCCTGTAGGACCAAAAATACCGAACAGTCCCGTTTCCGTCAATACAGTAAAATCAATCTCCTGAGTCTCCCGATAACTTTGCAGACCTGCGACTTTCAATAAAATCGGCTTCAATTTCCCTCGACCTCCTCACGCACGCCTGGCTCGTCCTCATCTACGAGTTCCAGGAACAGTTGAACCAGACTGTCTTCAGGTAATGCCCCACCTGTCTGACGCTGATAAAATTTGCGGAAAAGCTCATGTACCGGAAGCTCGGATCGTTGCTCCAAAAGCCCTGCGGCTGCCATCTCGGGATACACCGGACGGATATGGATGATCCCGTCATGCGACTTACGGAGCTGCTGAATTTCTTTCAGAGACATGGCGTCATCCAGCCATACTTCCATATCAATAAAAGCCTGAGGATCACGCCCTTCATCCAGCCACCGATAAACCTCAGCCAGACCGCCACGCGCCTTCCAGCGTACAAGTGGACGTCCGGAGGTCAACAGCACTTCTTCCACGTTTGCGGCGCCTCCTGGTGCCACATCAACCATGGTGACGGACTTACTCTGCCCCGCTTCGGAGAAACTGTAGGCCAGTGGAGAGCCACTATAACGAATCACACCTTCTCCTTTAACTGCCTGCGCACGATGGAGATGCCCCAGTGCTGTATATTGCGCACCTGTCGACAATGCAGAAGGGTCAACCGTATAGGCGCCGCCTACCTGAATGGGACGTTCCGAATCACTTTCCACTCCGCCCAGAACATAAATATGACTCATTGCCAAATTCACCGTATCCGGACGAAAAGAAGCAGCCAGACGCTGCATTAACATGCCAACCCGGCGACTGTATGCCTGGCGAAGCACATTCTCATCCCCATCCGTTGTCAGCAGTTCATTCAGTCGCGCTTCCGAGGGGTATGGCAATGCAGCAATCTGCGCTGTCTCCCCAGTTCTCTTCGCATGGATCGTAACTGCTTCTGAAGTAGGCATACCTACAAGTGTAATTCCCTGTCTGTTCACAAGCGGGGTTACCGAAGCCACTCGCTCCGGCTGATCATGGTTTCCCGCGATCACCACAAGAGGTCTCCCTTGTTCCGTCAGACGCGCCGCAGCCTCATAAAAAAGCTGTTCCGCCGATGCAGGCGGATTTACAGAATCATACACGTCACCAGCCATCAATATGGCATCTGCCTGCTGCTCATCCGCGAGTCTAACAAGCTCATCCACAAAATCCTCCTGCTCTCGCAGCCGGCTCCGTCCCTCCAGCGTTTTCCCCAGATGCCAGTCCCCTGTGTGCAAAATACGCATCGTCCGTTCAACCCCTCTCTCATGCAAAATCCAATGATACAAATTCCATCCGGCCATTTTAAAATTTCACTTTATAGTTTCACAGCATGTCCGCCATCAAAAAAGTACAGCCACTTCCGGTCGACTTTCCGACCCAGAATATCTTCAATAGCCCGGCCATACAGCTCCAGCTGGAAACGATAGTTTTCCGTCAGTTTGTCCAGTCCTCCGCGATGTTCCAACACCCGATCTGTCTTATAATCGAGCAAAACAAGCTCGCCATCCACCTCATACAGGCAGTCAATAATCCCCTGTACTAGTACCGTCTCATTTTCTAGTGATGCCTGCATCTTACCGTATTCCTCCAACGTTTGCATACCTGCATCTGGTGACAGACTATGAAGCCATTCGGCAGGAGAATGATGTGCCGGAAGTCCATAAATAAATGGAATCTCCCGTTTCACCCACTCCGCACGCAACACTTCTGTCCCAGGCTCTGTATTGAAGAATTCGGCCAGTTGATCAGACTCAATAACCTCTGCCTGGTGGGGGAGCAAAATCTGGAGCTCAACTAACCGCAAAAGTGTCTGCTCAACGATTTGCGAATCAACGGGTGAACCATCTACAGGAAGATGCTGCATCAACGTATGATACACCGTTCCCCGCTCGGCTCCAGTCAACTGTTTCTCCTCCATGAATTTGGGACGACGCAAATGCAATTTAAAGGACGAGCCTCCATCCTTCATCCCACGGTTCTCAGAATCCACGGACGCCTCAGATTGTTCTTCAACTTCCTCCATTATCTGTAACGACTGGTGGTCCTGCATGGCAAGCAATGTCTTCAGTTCGGTAACCGATGTGCTGGCAGCTACTTGAGTTGCTTCTTGATGAGGATATGTCCATGAAAGCCGTTTATCTACTTCACGAAGCAGCTGTACACCCTCTTGCTCACCTATTGTAAATACACTTTCCTCACTGATGTCTCGTGGTGTTGTATCTTGTGTATCCTCGATCATCTCTTCTTCAGGTGAGGAAGGAAACAGCTCCACAGGCTGAACGGCTTTTAGGGCAGCAATTCGATGTTTCCGCACTTCTGTCATGCCCTCTTCTTCACCAAGCGTCTGATCCACAAATATTTCCCGGGATACTTGATCAGCAGAAATGACGGAAATGCCCCAGCGTGATTCATCATCCACAAGACAGGCAGCATATGAATCAGTGCCTCCCGCAAGTTCACGCAGCAAAGCTGCGTCTGGATGTCTCATCAGGGATGGACCGATCCAGTCCAGATAACTCCGTCCGGCTGCAAGCAGATAGTCAGGCAATACCCGTTCCGGACTGTCCTTAATCTGAGACCAGGCCACTGCCTTTTTAACAACATCTTTTACCGTACCGACCAAAATCATTTTCTCTTTTGGACGGGTTAGAGCCACATAGAGCACCCGCATCTCTTCGGCAAGCAGCTCAAACTGGGCACGACGACGAATCGCCAGATTCGCCAAAGTTGGATAGGCAACCCGATTCTCACGATCTACAAACCTCGGGCCAAACCCCAGCTCCTTATGCATCAGAAACGGCGAGTTCAGATCCTGCTGATTGAACATCTTGGATATACCCCCGACAAAAACAATAGGGAATTCCAAGCCCTTACTCCGGTGAATCGTCATGATGCGTACCGCATTGTCCTGCTCACCAGAACCACTTGCTACGGTGCCAAGATCTCCCCCGTTCTCACGTAGTCTGGATACATAGGTCAGGAAGCGAAACAATCCACGATTGGCCGTTGCCTCCTCATATTGCCGCGCGCGATCATACAAAGCCTTCAAATTACTTTGACGCTGCATGCCTCCCGGTAGGCCGCCAACCCAGTCCAGATAACCCGTTTCCCGGTACATGCGCCAAATGAGTTCACTCAAGCTGCCTTGTCTGGCTTCAAGTCGCCAATGTTCCAACTGACGCATAAATCGAATTAACTTTTGTTGCAACTCTGTGCTAGTACCGTTGTCCCTAACCGCATCGTCGCTTATACGTCCACCCATACTTGCATCTATACCAGCATCCATAATCTCATCTTTACCTGCATGTACAGAGGTTTCATATATACGTTCGATAACGTCTGCTTCGGCGGATACTGCCGACTCCCGCTGCCCCTGTTCCATTTCTGACCAGACTTCGGGCCATTGCAGCTGGATTGCAGATGAATCCGGATTCGAAGCTTTCTCACCATGCTGCCCGAAAACATTCAACGAACTTGAGAATGCTCCTGTAGCTGATATAACAGCATCATAGAAAGACTGTCGCTTGTCCCCAAGGCGAATCTGAGCCAGTTCCTCTTCATCCAGTCCGACAATCGGCGAACGAAGCACGGAAGCAAGCGGTATATCCTGCCTTGGATTATCCACAATCTGCAGCAAGGACAACATCACTTCCACTTCCGTCGCCTGAAAATACCCTTTGCTTTGCTCCCCTCCGGCAGGAATACCCTGCTGTCTGAATTCCTCAATCATGAGTGGAGCCCACATCAGGGCAGAACGCAGCAAAATAACAATGTCTCCATAACGCGCAGGTCGCATGGATTTGAGGGCTTTATCATAAACGTTGAGGGCTGGTTTATCCGTATCTCCGACCATTTCACGAATACGGCGAGCCATGGCCCGAGCCTCCAGCTGAGCGGTTTCAAGCTCGGCACTCTCCAGCTCAGCAGAAGGTAACGCATCCCCATTCTCATCCATGCTTTCCGTCAGATCAGGTCCTCCGCCTTGACGATCGATCAATATGAGTTCAGGTGTGTATGCCTCATCTCCAAGCGTCTCTGCCGGGAAAGTAGCCCCATAAGCGAGCTGAGCTCGTTCATCATAGGCAATCTCGGCTACCCCTTCATTCATGAGCTGCTTGAATAACATGTTGACCGAATGGACTACTTCTGCACGACTACGGAAGTTACGTGCAAGATCAATACGTCTTCCTGCATGCAGTGATTCTCTCTCTCCGTCCATTTCCATATCCATATCCGAATTCGCTGCGTATTGACGGTACTTGTTCAGGAACAGACCGGGTTCAGCCAGACGAAAACGGTAAATACTCTGTTTTACATCACCAACCATGAATCGGTTTCCTGGATTTTCTCTGGAAATCAGTCGGACGATATCTTCCTGCACTGTATTGGTATCCTGATATTCATCCAGCAGAACTTCATCGAAACGTGCCCGGTATTCCATTGCTGCATCCGAAGGCATGGACAGCTCAGGGGTTGAATCTTCATGGCGCAAAATATGAAGACAGTAATGCTCCAGGTCACTAAAATCGACCTGACCGCGCTCCTGCTTGGCCTGTCGGTATCGCTCTCCAAATGCACTGACCA
The DNA here is from genome assembly GCF_058408365.1 of Paenibacillus sp. MDV22-iso6. Classification (NCBI taxonomy): domain Bacteria; kingdom Bacillati; phylum Bacillota; class Bacilli; order Caryophanales; family Paenibacillaceae; genus Paenibacillus; species Paenibacillus sp. MDV22-iso6. Next base: position 142,077 of record NZ_JBZVDZ010000004.1, read on the forward strand.
GCTTGGATAGCTCCTGCATTAGTGGTGCCGCCTGCTCCAGCTCCTGCCAGAAAGAAAACGCACTTCTTCCAAACAATGACCCTTTCAGGTCCGTCACGGCTTTTTTCGCAGCCTCACGAAGTTCCTTGACCTGTTCTTGTAACCCCGGGTCTGTCTGGTCCTTTTTGCAAGGCTTCAGCTTGCCAAAAGCTGCTGGCTGAAACACTTCAGGCAATCTTTCCCATGGCATGACCTCAACAGCTGACAGAAGCTCTTCGACCATTGCTAAATCTTCTTTCAATGTATCTGCATAAGGTTTCGGACCTTCCGGCTGCATCGATATGCTGATCCCTTGACGCAGCAGACCAGTCGCACCACTTAGGGCAAGAGCTGCATCACGCAAAATACTCTGAACCCAGGCAGAATGTCCAAGTGCCTCGACACTTTCCACCTGAAAAGCAGATGCCATCTCCGCAAGCCAATGATCCGGCCAAGAATGACTGCGTGAGAAATCATACAAACGCTGCACAAGTCGATGCATGGCATCATCGTTTCGTTCCCCACTGAACCAATCCACCAATTCGCGGAATGTACTGCCTTCGTCTTCTTCCCCATACTTTTCCTCAAACAACTGCTCCAACAATTCCTGCCGCATAATTTCGGCTTCATTTTCATTCAGAATCCGGAAAGCCGGGTTTAGCGGTATTTGCTGATAATAACGACGAATGACTTCCATACAGAATGAATGCAGTGTCGTAATGGATGCTCGCCCGAGCAATGACAGTTGTTTGCGCAGATGTTCTTCGGCAGGTTGCTCTTCAAGTGCACGTTCCAGTGCTTCCCGAATCCGCTGCTTCATCTCAGCAGCAGCAGCTTTCGTAAATGTCGCAACCAGCAAACGATCTACGCTGAATCCACGGGAAGGGTCTGCAATCTTGCGAATAATCCGTTCAACCAATACAGCCGTCTTCCCGGAACCCGCTGCAGCAGCAACCAGAATGTCTTCTCCACTCTGTGAGATGGCACTCCATTGGTCATCACTCCAGAAGCTTCCCTCCGGTTTTGGCATATTCGTCATGATGTTTCCCCTCCTTTGCCATGAGACAGCATGTCCCAGATTTGCTGTTTGCCCGGTTTGGACAACAGATTATATTCATTACCTTCGATATTTTCATCAAATTGACAGACTGGCTTGTACGGACAGAAGGTGCATGCAACCTCCTGCTGGATACGGTAAGGTTCAATCGCGACATCCCCTTCCGTAATCCGGGTGCCAATCTCACGTATATTGCTGCGAACTGAAGCAAGCAATGTATCCCATTGCTCCGGCGTAGCTACAGCAGCGCTACTATAAAAGCTGCCATCCGCCTTAAGCGCAACTGGAATAATAGCTGAGTAGCCTTTGTCAAGGGTATTGTCCATTTGAGCGATCGCATCCCGATCCGCGAGCAGCAAGCCTTTCATTTTGAACCGTTTCAGCAGTTCTTGTCCTGCCTGCTCAGAAGTCATGCCGTTCGCGGATTGAAGCAATGGATTATGCACATGGAAATAGAGTGTTCCTCCAGGCATCGCCGATTCTCCAAGCCAGTCCTCGGCAGCACTAAGCAGCACCTCCAAGTACGTGAGCATCTGTAATGACAGGCCATAATACACCTCATGCAGCTTGAGATCGGTCTGGCTCGATTTGTAATCAATGACCCGCAGCAGTAAGCCGTTCTCTCCCTCAGCCACATCCACGCGGTCGATACGACCCACGATCTCCATCACACAGCCATTTTCCAATTCAAAACGCAGCGGTGGCAGGGGTTTACCTGGTCCAAAATCAAGCTCCAGCCCAATCGGTTCAAAGCTTCCCCGTCTGGACTGTTCACCCAGAATAACCGACGCCCGGCTAACGATATCCTTCAGCTTGCGGAAGATGTAACCATACCGTTTCGTGCTAAGCAAAATCTCTCCCTGCAACTGTGGTGCAATCTGCTCCACGGTGTGCTCCGCTTCCTTCCGACATTCATCCGGTGACAGACTGCCCCAACTGCGATTCTGCTCACGCAAACGCATGGCAAGCTGACTCAAGGCAGCATGGAACAATTGTCCTATATCAGGGGCTTGCAAGCGGTACAACTGGCGCTCTTTCAGCCGCAGTCCATGGGATGCAAAATGGGAGAACGCACACGCCACAAAACGCTCCATTCGAGAGACACTAGTCCTTACCTCTGTACCATATAATCTACGGCTGGTAGCCGTACGCAGAGGTAACGCCCGATTGCGATAAAAGACCGATCCAAGCAATTGTTTCAGCTGAGGTCTGCTTGTCTCCCGAGAGACATGCCAGTTATAGATCGCCCACCACATTTCAGAAATATCTTCTCCACGGCGCCATCTGCGCAACTGTCCGATGAGATAAGAGAGGCTCTGACCAGGATGAATAACATAAGACCAGTGCACCTCTTCAGCATTTGTAACCGGCGGCTGGGCAAGTAATGGCTGCTCATGCAGACCGAACATCTTCCGTACATGTCGTACAATTTCTGAGGGTAGCAATGTTTTCCCTTCATCATCTGCAACGGGATAACTCAGCCATAACTGATTGCTCGCCGCTGTCAGGGCTGTATATATCAGAAAGCGTTCATCCAACATTTGTCTTGTTGCTCCTGGCCCAAGCCCCAAACCTCTCTCCGTCAACAGCAGCCGTTCCTGCTCAGATAATACACCATCATCTTGAGGGACAGCAGGCAGTTCACCCTCTACTGCACCCAGAATAAATACGTACTTGATACCCTGAAGACGTGTACGATCCATCGATCCAATCAACACTTGATCAAGCGCTGGAGGAACAAGTCCCAGCTTCAGTTCGGTTAATCCGGTCTCCATTAGCCCGGCAAATAAATCGATATCCAGCCGTTCGGCCCCCATCATATCAACCATCTGATCTAATAGATCAAGGACGGCACCCCACATTTGACGATGCTCTCTCGAACGTTCCGGATCACCCTGAGCCTTGGCTTCTGCAGACATCTGATCCAGCTTCCAAGGAATCTCGGCATCTTCCAGTAATCTGTAAAGCGCCGCACATTGGTCTTTAGCTGTCTTTGCCTTGCTCATTCGTTTCTCAAAAGCACCCAGTGGATCAACAATCACCGTACGGCATTTTTCCATTAAGGACAGCATTTGTTCCCGGCCCCGGCTGCGGACATCCTGATCGTTGTCTTCCAGGGACAGGCTGGGTACATACTTCCATGGCTTGCCATCTGTCCAGCGGTATCCGTGAATTCCGCAAGCTAATATATAATTTTCGAGCTGGTCCATATCTTCACGTGTAATGGAACCGCCCCGTGGAAGCAGCAGATCCGTTTTCACACAGCGAAATACATCCTCATAACGCCAGCGACGGCGAACGATATCGAGTGCTGAACGAATAAATTCCGATAATGGATGATGTAGTTCATTTCTTCTCCGATCCAGAAAGACAGGCACGCCATAATCCCTGAATAGAGGCTCAGCAATGTCGGCATATGTATCCAACTGACGAACGAGCACTGCCATATCTCGATAACGCGCACCTTCATCTTGCGCCAGACGACGCATCTCACGAAGTGCTCCTTCCATCTCAGCCCGGCGGTTCTCAGCGGCGTAAAGTCGGACACCCGCATCACGCCCCTCACTCTTCCAGCGGACTCTACGATCAAAGCCAGCCTCCAAATGCGCCAGTCCAGGACTGCCTTCATATCTTGGCAAAACTTCCGGTTGAAGCACGGTTGTCTCATTAAGAACACCCAGATCCTCAGCCATGCCTTTGAGACGTGCATATGCACTCGCTGTGGGATGGAACAGCTCCAGTTCTCCTGGAAGTGCGCCGTGGTCGTAAGCACGATCCAACGTCAATGCAATTGTGACGGAAGAAGCTTGCAGCATCAGTCTTCCAATGACACTCATTTCCTGCGGGGTAAATCCCTGAAATCCATCGATCCAGATCTGTGCATCTTGCAGCAACGCGCTCTCCGGCAACCGCTCTGTTAGTTCAGTCAACGTGTCTTCATCATCGATATATAGTTCGGTTAATTCTTTTTCATAATCACGGTATATAAGAAGCAAGTCATGCAGCTTGTCTCCCAGAATCGGTGCAGAAGAGGAAGTATTCCATGCGGAAAGTCCTTCTTCCAGTGAAGTAGGGTCAAGTTCATAACGTTTAAACTCACTGTATAAATCATTTAAGTCTCCTATAAATCCCAGCTGACTGCCTGATGCTCCAAACAGCTTCAATTCTTCCTTACGACGCTGGAGCACTTTGTAGAGCAGCATTTTTTTACCTTCAGCTCCAATGGGAATACGTGCAGAACCACCTGCCTCCTGCATTACCCGATAGGCCAATCGGCGAAAACCAAGCACTTCAGCACGCATGGTACCTTTTATAGCACCTGAAGAAACCAGTGACTGTTCGGTTCGAAACGAACTCTGTTCCGGGACCAGCAGAATCAGTGGTTTACCTTGCGGTTCCTTTTGTAGCAGGGATGTGATTTCCCGGGTAATCAGCGTACTCTTGCCGCTGCCTGCCCGGCCAATAACAAAGCGTACGGACATGTTTAATCCTCCAAACCATCACGAACAGATTTTAATTCCCAGTATAACATATCTGACTTGGTTCGGAACATACGTTTGCCACTATCCGGCAATTCCAGAGATCATATGCACGAGCATAGCAAAAAGCCCGCAGCTTATGAAAACTGTGGACTCTTTGCGTAAATGTATGTGCGACTTAAATGGAAATCGCTCGATTAATTCTTTTTGCTGCGCACTTCGAAGATGGCAAATTTCAGGTAATGACCTTCGTCTACGCCCAGAATTTGCGGGTGATCCTTACCGGCTGCTTTCCAGTCGATCAGACGCAGTACTTTGCCTGCATCTTCGGCTGCATCCGCAATGGTTTCCAGGAAGAGATCCGGACGCATGTGATATGAACAGCTTGCCGTTACCAGATACCCGCCCTCATTCACCAGCTTCATTCCTTGCAGATTGATATCCTTATATCCACGGCATGCGCCTTTGACTGCTGATTTCGTTTTGGCAAAGGCTGGCGGATCGAGGATGACCACATCAAATGTTTTACCACTGGCTGCAAGCGCCTTGGACGTATCCACTTTCTGTTCGCCAGCACGTGCACGTACGTTACGCTCATCGAGGCCTTTCACCTGCTCACGCAAGTATTGGAATGCATCCGCAACGACAAATTCAACCCGGTCAGTGAAACCGTTCAGCTCTACGTTGGTACGTGCACTTTCAATCGCATGCTCTGAGATATCAAGACATGTTACTTTTTTGGCTCCATATTTGCAGGCGTTCAATGTGAAGCTGCCTGTGTGGGAGAAACATTCCAGCACAGTAGCCCCATCCCAATAAGGGAACGTCACAACCTTGCCACTTTTATTCACAGGAAGCAACTGCTGCGTACCATCCTGCTCGATCTGTTGGAGCGTAATGCCACTCTTGTAACCCCAACCCTTCATAAGTGGTTCGATGGCTGCACGATTCTCTCGCTGGTCAAAGAAGTACCCTGTCTTCTGGCCTTCTACGATATCCACCTTAATGAGCAATCCATTCTCCGTTACCGTGACATGACGCGGGCACTCCCCGTACAATGGTCCCTTCGTCTGCTCCAAACCTTCCAGTTCACGAATGGATACATCACTGCGTTCATAGATGCCTTCCGGCTGCATTACTTCAATTAGAGCTTGTACAATTGCTTCGCGGCAACGGTCCATACCCAATGTGAGCAATTGAACTACAAGGATGCTGCCAAAACGGTCAACAATCAGTCCTGGCAGGAAATCAGCTTCCCCATAAACGAGACGGTATGCCTCTCCATCCTGGATAAAACGCTCCCGGTGGCGCAAGCAATCGCGGAAACGCGCTGCAAAAAACGCGGTATCCATCTGTTCAAACTCCAAAGGTTGATAGGCCACGACTCTAACTGTGATTTGAGATGCAGGATTATAGTATCCCGTCGCAAGATAGCGACCTTGATGATTCAATACGTTGACCAGATCTCCCGGCTCGGGTTTTCCTTCAACAGAGGCGATTTCATTGTTATATATCCATGGATGTGCATGTTCAAGCCGCTTTTTGCGGCTGCGTTCCAGTGTAACTGATGGCAAGATAGATCCACTTCTTTCATAGTTAGTTGAAAAGATAGGCTTGGTGCAAGAGAGACCGCTGCGGTGATGGATTGGACTTCGATCGCTGTTATCCCCAGATTTTTCTGATTCCCTTCTCGAAAGGGAAAATCCGGGGATAAAGGCGCACGCTTAGCTTCTACAGTTCCAGTTCCAATTCCATCCCCTTCGCTACGTTTGCAGAGTCTCCGTATCTTTTGAATTGTGGTGGTAATTTGGGTGACCGTTAAGGAAACTTATAGGTCTTTCAAATGCTGTTGACTCCAGAATTCCGTTAGCCTGTCATGGTTGTCCTTATTTACTCATAGGATGAGAATAAGGATATGCACGGAAGGAATGATGTTAACTCATGTTCAGAGATGTTGTGCTGCCCCTGTTATATGGGCTTCTTATCTTTTTTGGTGGGATGAAGCTGATGGAAACAGCCTTACAGCGGATGGCCGGGCCCATGCTGGCTGGATGGCTGGGCCGAGCTACCTCTGCTCCCTGGAAAGGCATGGCTTTTAGCGCAGGCGCTACTGCCCTGCTGCAAAGCAGTACCGCCGTCACCGTACTCACTATTGGACTGGCGAACGCCAGATTAATTACCTACGGACGCACACTTGGCATTATTCTTGGAACCAACATCGGAACGTGCCTGACCACCGAGCTGGTCGGACTGCAGATCGGACGGGTTTCCCTGCCTCTGCTTGCCTTGTCACTGACAGGCTGGGCCGTCTTTGTTGTGCTTGGTGAACGAAATCAGTTCGCTCCTGAACGCACGCGTCGGACGCTGTCTACCATGCAATACAGCTTTCTCGCGTCCGCCGGATTTGCCCTCGTCATGACAGGCATTCAAGTGATGCAATCCATTGCCGTGCCCCTGCGTAGTATGGGCGTATTCCAGTGGTTTCTGGATCGCTCAGCCGACAGCTTGTGGTGGGGCTTTCTGGCAGGCGCCTGTCTGACGGCGCTCATTCATAGCAGCGCAGCCGTAATCAGCATGGCGATTACGCTTGCAGCCACAGGCGTACTGCCTGTGGAGATCGGCATCGCCATTGTGATTGGGTCAAACGTAGGGACCTGTATCACCGCCGTGATTGCAGCCGCTGGAGGAGCATCCGCAGGCAAATTTGTCGCAGCCTCCCATGTCGTATTAAACATTGCGGGGGCGCTGCTATTTATGCCGCTGATCGGCCAGCTGCATGCAGCCTCGGCCTGGCTATCAGCGGATAACGGGGCACAGATTGCGCATGCCCAGACCCTTTTTAACGTCACCAGTTCACTGCTTGCCTTGCCGTTCTGTTACTTGCCAATTTGGCACAAAAAACCACCGGTCTCCACCCCAGTGGCGAAGTCACCCGTGGCCTGATGTTCAAAACGCTCTCAACAAACAGTAGCGTTACGTCATTCAATAGAAAACAGCTATACGTTAATGCCTAATTTGTTCAGCGCCACTCGTAAAATGTCATCGTTATTATCGTATCCACTATGCTGCTGTCTAGACCAAGCTTCTTCCGGAGCGTACCAATCCACACCTTTGATTTCTTCAATCTGAGGCTGCAGGTCACCGCTTTCCGCTTCAACGAGATAATAATGAACTTCCTTGTCCACCGGACCAAACTCTGCATGCTGATACGTATAGGAAATGATATCGACGGGTTCTACTATTCGGCCGACCATGCCTGTCTCTTCCAGAATCTCACGCAGTGCGGTCTGTTCCACCGTTTCTCCATCTTCCATTTTGCCCTTGGCGAGAGTCGTTTTGCCGTAGCGATCTACAATCAGTTGAATTTGAAGCTTTCCGTCTTCTCCCGTGCGGTAGACGACTCCGCCTGCCGAAATTTCTTTTCTGTTCATGTTGCTCTCCCCCATTACGGAATTGTCTTCATCTTTTTTTTGGAAAAAGAAGGACCTCATCTCCACGGGTACGCTCCCCAAGGAAATGAAATCCTTGTTTCTGACGCCTCGATTACATCGCTGCGGACTTGAGATTTTCTTCCAACACACGAACCAGCGTAGCCTGGCTTTCATTCACACCCGCTTCGGTCACTTTGACACGGCATACCTTGCCGACCATATCCATCGAACCATCAAAGACCAGCTGAATGTAGTTGTCACTGTAACCGTGCAGTTTACCACTGCCTTCACGGCCCTTGGCTTCACCTTCAGGAATGACATCCAGTACTTGTCCCACAAACTGCTTGGCGTATGCCAGTTGCATTTGCTCGGATAGATCAATCAGTTCATGCACGCGTGCATTTTTGACTTCTTCATCCACCTGATCTTCCATACGTGCTGCCGGTGTTCCGGTACGCTTGGAATATGGGAATACGTGCATTTCGGAAAAACCAATTTTTTTCATCAACTCGTAGCCATTACGGAACATCTCATCCGTCTCACCCGGGAACCCAACAATAACGTCAGTTGTGATCGCTACATCCGGCATCGCTTCCCGAATGCGAAGCATTTTATTGTAAAACTCTTCGGTCGTATATTTACGGCGCATACGTTTCAGTACGGTATCATCGCCCGCTTGCAGCGGAATGTGGAAGTGGCGTACGAGTTTGTCTGAACGTTTGATCACATCCAGCATCCGATCATCAATCTGACTGGCTTCGATCGAACTGATCCGAATACGCTCCAGGCCTTCCACTTTGTCCAAGTCCCATAGGAGATCCGTCAGATCGTAATTCTCCATGTCATCCCCGTATCCACCAGTATGAATGCCTGTCAGGACAATTTCCTTGTACCCGGCATGCACCAGTTGATGAGCCTGTTGGATGATGCTATTTGCTTCCCGGCTACGGGAAAGTCCACGTGACCACGGAATAATGCAGAACGTACAGAAGTTATTGCAGCCATCCTGAATTTTCAGAAATGCACGGGTACGATCGGCAAAATCCGGTACGTCCATCTCTTCAAATACCCGCGTTTTCATGATGTTGCGCACTGCATTGACGGGCTGACGTGATTCCTGAATTTCATTGACATATGGCAAAATTTTGTCCCGATCCTGTGTACCGATAACAAGATCCACACCAGGGATGTCCAAAATCTCTGCCGGAGAAGTTTGCGCATAACAGCCTGTAACGGCTACAATCGCATCCGGGTTGCGCCGAATGGCACGACGGATAATCTGGCGGCTTTTTTTGTCGCCGGTATTGGTTACTGTACAAGTATTAATCAAGTATACATCCGCTGTCTGTTCGTCAAAGTCTACCTGATCGTATCCTTCGTTTTTGAACAATTGCCAAATCGCCTCTGTATCATAAAAATTAACTTTGCAGCCTAAGGTGTAAAACGCCACGGATGGCATAATTACATTCCCCCCATTTCTCCGGATTCATATAAGACGCAAGTTAGCGCCGCCATTCCAGCTGTCTCGGCCCGCAAGATGCGTTTGCCCAGTCCAACGGATACAGCACCCGCCTGATCGGCTTCAATCGTTTCCCTCTCCGAGAATCCACCCTCAGGTCCAACAACGATCAACACTTCAGCACTCGCACCAGGTGCAAGCTGCTCCACAAACGGCTTCAATGCGTCTCTTAATTGCTTGCCGTTTTCCTTTTCATAACAATAACATACCAGACTGTAGCCCTCAAAAGAAGATAGCAGCCCTTTCCAGGAAAGTGGCTGCTCGACGGATGGAATGCGGTTCCGATGGCTTTGTTCAGCGGCTTCCTTGGCGATTTTCCGCCACCGCTCCAACCGTTTGCCTTCTTTCTTGGCATCATATTGCACAATCGTACGCTCAGACAGGAAAGGAACAAATGAAACTGCTCCGATCTCTGTACATCTTTGGATGACCGTCTCCATCTTATCGCCTTTTGGCAAGCTTTGAGCCACGGTTACACGTATCCGTGCTTCATGGTCCATTTCGAGAGGTTCCACAATATTCGCTGTTACTTGCTGGGCTTCGATGCTTTCAATCTCCACCAAAGCTTCTTTGGAGTTTCCGTCACTGACAATCAGTTTATCTCCAGGTTTACCACGCATCACTTTGCCGATATGGCGCGCATCATCACCCGTGATGACTACGGAATGTTCATTAAACTGTTCTGCAGATACAAAATAACGCTGCATTCGTCTATCCACCCATTCTGTCCTGTTATGACTGGAATTCACCCCGCCTGATGGCAGGCGTGAATCCAATCGCCACAGATGATCATACAACTTTTATGTCTATCTGACCAGTATTTCAGCCCTAGAGGTACGTGTTGCTTATCGATATAATTCAATGATTAGTTTTGCCAGATCCACATACATCGTTTGTGCAAACTCATACAACGGTTGAATCGTCACATTTTGCAGCGGAGGTATAACCAAAATCAGCAGGAAGATAAAAATCGACCATTGCTCCACTCCTTGCAGCTTGCGACTGATAGATGGTGGCAATACGTCTTCAAGAATCCGATAACCATCCAGGGGTGGCAACGGTATAAGGTTAAACAGAAACAAGAAAAAGTTCGTCAGGTTAAAAATAGAGAAAAACATGGATATCGCTGTGAGCAATCGCTCATTTTCTATACTCCCCAGCGCTCCTGAACCAACCAATGAAGCGTAAATAATTGTACCAATAATCGCAAGTAGCAGATTGCTTAGTGGCCCTGCTGCAGAGACGATAACACCCATCAATCTTGGTTTGTCAAAGTTCGCCCGATTAACTGGAACGGGTCGTGCCCAACCGAAGCCAGCAATAACGAGCAATAGCACCCCAAACAAGTCAAAGTGTACGACCGGATTGAGGGTAACCCGGCCTAGCAGCTTGGCTGTTGGATCACCGAATTTGTTGGCAAAATAGGCATGAGAGAATTCATGGACCGTAAAAGCAATCAGGATCGTCAACAGGAAAAACGGCAGTTGATCCAGTGGATAACGAAAAAACGAGTTTAAATCCATCGGTTACCTCTTTCTGGCCACAAACGCGATCCAGTCCTCATCGCGATGAACCGAACTTATTTCGAAGCCGGAAGCAACGAGCGCATCATGGACAAGCTGCTCTTTATTTTTCCAAATGCCTGAAGTAATATAAACACCGCCAGACTCAAGCGCATGATAGACATCATCCACAAATAGCATAATAATTTCGGCCAAAATATTGGCAACAATAACTTTCACCGGAAGCTTCACGCCCAGCGCAGGGTCCTGACTGCCCAGAACAGACAGCAAATCACTCTCTTTCACCGTAATTTGTTGTCCCAGCCCATTCAGTTCCACATTTTCTTTGGCACTTGCTACCGCAACTGGATCGAGGTCCAGCGCCAACACATGTTTTGCACCAAGATGAACAGCTCCAATGGCCAAGATGCCAGAGCCTGTACCTACGTCAATGACTTCCTCGCCACCCTGAATGACCGATTCTAGTGTACGCAGACAAAGCGAAGTGGTTGGATGTGTTCCCGTACCAAACGCCATGCCTGGATCAAGCTCAATAATTTTCTCATTTGGGCTTTCCGGCGTATACTCTTCCCATGTCGGTTTAATGGTTAGACGTTCCGAGACACGTACTGGCTTGAAATATTGTTTCCAGGCGTTCGCCCAGTCATTTTCATCCACTGTTCGAGTCTCAAAACGAACCTCCCCCGTTTGGATATCGAATTCGGAAAGCTGCGCAATGCGTGGACTCACTTCAGATTGCAATGCGTCCATGTCCGTACCTTCGGAGAAGTATCCTTTAATGACCGCAAAGCCTTCAGGAATATCATTCAAAGGAGACTCGTACAATTCGCCATACGTCGTATCCCGTTTTTTATTTAAAGTACCGGACTCTTCAATCGAGACCCCTCCAGCACCCGCTTCATGTAAAAAATTCGAAATCATCTCCACAGCTTCTTCTGTGGTATGTATTGTTAGTTCATGCCATAACATACTTCGTTTTTCCTCCTCATTTTTCAAACATCCCAACTATTGTACTACACAAGCGAGCAGGAGTACAAAACCGCGGCAGTAAAGAAACAACAAAAACAGGATACCCGCAGCCTGACTGCTCGAATACCCTGTTTTAATTATGACTAAACTCGATTAACTTGTTAGCAAAAGCGTCCACCGTTCTGCGTAATCATCTCTGCAGCTTGCGGGAGAGAGTCACTGGATACGGATACGGTCAGCAAGATTTCTTGCTTGGACCTGCCTTCAGAGCCAGCATCCGGATCGTCATACACTTGTCCACCCGACAACACCTCGGTCTCATCGCTAATGAGGGAAAGTACATTCAGCTCACCACTGAATCCCCCAATCACAGCCATAGTCGAATTATCTGTGCTCTCAGGCGCTTCCAGATCCACTGAAGACGATGAGTCATTCAGACTCTCGATACTCAACTGGTTTGGGTGCAGCAATTCCAGAGCTCTGCGTGCAGATTCAGCCTCGGACCAGCTCGTAAACACCGCTTCGATAATCACTGCAGAGCGATCTTCAGTCATGAATCTCCCGACCCTGACGACGATCGGCCGCTTCACTGCGGCGCAAAGCCTCTATATCTTCATGATCCGCAGCTTCGGCACTGAATTCCACATCCTCATTTTTGGCGGACTGCATCCGCTTCATCTTTTCCGTTTTCGTTAAAATCTTTCCTGGACGTTCATGTTCTGCCATCGTTATGTTCCTCCTTCAAATTGTATAAGTTCAACTAAAGAGTATTTACACTGACACTCCGATGACAGAACAACCTTCCGATCGCTGTTATCCCCAGATTTTTTTGATTCCCTTCCTTAAAAGGGAAAATCCAGGGATAAAGGCGAACGCTTCGCTTCTCCAAGTTTTTTCTGTCCTCTCCGTTATCGTGTAAATGTTTAGGTTGAAACTTATATAGATGCTCAGTGAATAGAAATTAATTGAAAAACTAAATCATACCGCCGGCTTGTTCGATAATGGATAGGGCACGGTGATGTACTGCCTCGTCAACGACGACGGTTAGTAGTACATCTCTGCCTGTCGGACCCTCTTGTCCGCCATCGCTCATACCGCTCGCAGAAGGATCTGCTGCAGCCATGATTCCCGCGCTGGCATTTGTGCCTAGAGCACCTGGTACCCAGGAAGAAAAACTGCCGGAAACACCCGGCGTATAGGATGCTCCACTTGGCCCGACACCCGCGTAACGACTGAATCGATTGATAGACAGGTCTTCCACTCGTAATGCCTCCAGTTTTTTGGCTGCCCCTTCCGCTTGCTCCGGGCTATGGAAATAAGCCAAAATATTTTTTTCGGTCATCCGGTTCACCTGCTTCCCTAGTTTCGGCACATCAGTAAACCACTGAATGCTCATGTCTGGTATCTTTCCGCAAGCGTGCCCATATTATGCAAAAAAGGACACCCTGCGGAAAAACCGCTGTGGTGTCCTTTTTTAAATTAATGATTAAGACTCAGTCTCCACGGAAGGCCCGTTTCACCCGGTCAAAGAAGGATTGCTCATGCTCATGAGTTTGTTCTCCATCCAGCGCAGCAATTTGGCGAAGCAGATCTTTCTGCTCGTCATTCAGCTTGCTAGGCGTAACTACAACGACTTTCACATGCTGATCCCCTTGCCCCATACCGCGCAGGCGTGGTACGCCTTTGCCTTTGAGACGGAAATACGTTCCTGTCTGTGTACCGGCAGGTACTTTCAGCTTCACTTTCTCGGACAGCGTCGGAATTTCAATCTCATCTCCCAATGCTGCCTGAGCGAAGGTAAGCGGAATTTCGCAATAGATATCATCGCCTTCACGCTCGAAGAAATCATGTGATTTCACACGGATGACAATATACAGATCTCCTGCTGGTCCTCCGCGCAGACCACCTTCACCTTCACCAGTCATACGCAATTGAGCGCCATCATCTACACCCGCTGGAATGCGAACATGAATTTTGCGTTGTTTACGTACTTTACCGCTGCCGCTGCACGTAGTACATTTTTCCTTGATAATTTGTCCCGAACCATTACAGTTCGAACAAGCACGACGGTTGACCATACGGCCAAACGGTGTATTTTGAACCACTTCCTGTTGACCACTACCTTGGCAGACGGAACAGGTTTCTGGTTTGGTTCCCGGTTTCGCACCTGAGCCATGACAAGTATCACAGCCTTCGGTACGAGGAATGGTAATGTCAGTTTCCTTACCAAATACCGCTTCCTTGAACTCAATCGTCATGGTGTATTGCAGATCGTTTCCCCGTTGCGGAGCATTTGGATCACGTCGTCCACCGCCACCGCCAAAGAACATATCGAAGATGTCGCCAAAGCCGCCGCCGCCAAAATCGCCACCGCCGCCGAATCCGCCCTGATTTGGATCAATATGACCGTATTGATCATACTGCGCCCGCTTCTGGCCGTCACTGACCACATCATAAGCTTCTTTAACTTCCTTAAACTTGGCTTCCGCGTCAGCAGCCTTGTTTACGTCAGGGTGATACTGACGGGCAAGCTTGCGGTATGCCTTTTTGATTTCCTCGTCGCTGGCATTTTTGCCGACGCCGAGTACCTCATAATAATCACGTTTTTCAGCCACTCTTCCACCCCCATATCATTCACCATATCGCACATCGTGACAAAAGGAAAGCCAAAGCACGGGAGCCCCGGCTATGACTTTCCCTTCGATCCGAACGTCACCGATGATTAATTCACTAGAAATCGTGAATTAGTTTTGTTTTTTATCTTCATCCACAACTTCGTAATCAGCGTCTACGACGTTGTCACGTTTTGCAGAACCTTGTTGCTCTTCAGCACCTTGAGCTGCTTGCTCTTGAGCTTGTGCTTGCTCATACAGTTTTACGGACAGTTGTTGAACGATCTCTGTCAATTCTTCTGTAGCGGCTTTGATGTCTTCCAGATTGTCGGAAGCCAGAACGCCTTGCAGTTTTTCTTTTGCAGCATTCGCTTTTTCAACTTCACCAGCGTCCGCTTTTTCGCCAAGATCTTTGATCGTTTTGTCAACAGAGTAGATCAGTTGATCTGCGCTGTTTTTCGCTTCAACGAGTTCTTTGCGTTTTTTGTCTTCTTCAGCATGCAACTCAGCATCTTTCATCATTTGTTCAACTTCAGCATCGCTCAGACCGCTAGAAGAAGTGATGGTGATTTTTTGAGTTTTGTTAGTACCTTTGTCTGTTGCAGATACGTTAACAATACCGTTGGCATCAATATCGAAGCTAACTTCGATTTGTGGAACGCCACGTGGAGCTGGAGGAATATCTCCCAGCATGAAGCGACCGAGGGATTTGTTACCCGCTGCCATCTCACGCTCCCCTTGCAGAACATGAATCTCAACGCTTGGTTGGTTGTCTGCATAAGTGGAGAACACTTGGGATTTGCTTGTAGGGATCGTTGTGTTGCGCTCGATCATTTTAGTGAATACGCCACCCGCAGTTTCAATACCCAGGGACAATGGAGTTACGTCAAGCAATACAACGTCTTTCACGTCACCTGTCAGTACGCCCGCTTGTACAGCAGCACCCAAAGCTACAACTTCATCCGGGTTAACACCTTTGTGAGGGTCTTTACCTGTAAGTTTTTTGATTGCTTCCTGTACTGCAGGAATACGTGTGGAACCACCAACCAAGACGATTTTGTCGATATCGTTAGCTGTCATTCCAGCATCGCTCAGTGCACGACGAGTTGGTTCAAGCGTACGCTCAACCAGACCAGCAGAGATTTCTTCGAATTTAGCGCGGCTAAGGTTCAACTCCAAATGTTGAGGAACGCCATCAGCCACAGTAATGAACGGCAGGGAAATAGTTGTAGTCAATACGCCGGAAAGTTCTTTTTTCGCTTTTTCCGCTGCATCTTTCAAACGTTGAACCGCTGCTTTATCTTTACTCAAGTCAATGCCTTGATCTTTTTTGAACTCACTTACGAGATAATCAATGATCACTTGGTCAAAGTCATCGCCACCCAGTTGGTTATCACCACTAGTTGCTTTAACTTCGAAGAAGCCGTCACCCAGTTCAAGGATGGATACGTCGAATGTACCGCCACCCAAGTCATATACGAGAATCGTTTGGTCTTCGGATTTCTCCATACCGTATGCCAAAGCTGCTGCTGTTGGCTCGTTGACGATACGCAGAACTTCCAGACCTGCGATTTTCCCTGCATCCTTTGTTGCTTGACGCTGGCTGTCATTGAAGTAAGCTGGTACTGTGATAACCGCTTGAGTTACCGTTTGACCCAGATAAGCTTCAGCATCGGATTTCAGTTTTTGCAGGATGATTGCAGAAATCTCTTGTGGTGAGTAGTCTTTGCTATCGATTGTTTCTTTGTGGGATGTACCCATATGACGTTTGATCGAGATGATCGTACGATCCGGATTCGTGATCGCTTGACGTTTAGCCGTTTCACCGACAACGCGTTCTCCATCTTTTTTGAAACCCACTACGGATGGGGTTGTACGTGCGCCTTCCGGATTTGGAATAACGACAGCCTCGCCGCCTTCCATAACCGCTACACATGAGTTTGTTGTTCCTAAGTCAATACCGATTACTTTGCTCATCGGAAAATTTCCTCCCTCGACAATTTAAAATGGATCAGATTGATCCTTATTTGTATTTGTTGTTCCTAATCGTGCTCTATGTGTGTACTAACCTTTATATTAAACTTCGGTGGCATCGTACAATCAAGAGTGAACTCATTTCATTCTTTAATAGAAATTATGAGCTAACTTTAACCATAGCCGGACGAAGTACTTTATCCTTCAGCATATAGCCTTTTTGGACTTCCTCGACAACGGTACCTTCTTCATACTCGTCGCTCTCCACGGACATAATCGCCTGGTGGAATTCGGGATTAAACGGTTGTCCTACCGTATCCATTGACGTCAGACCTTCATTGTTCAGCACAGTTTCCAGCTGACGGAAGATCATTTGGATACCTTTGGAGAAGGACTCGACTTCAGCACCTTCCGGTACAGTAGCCATGGCACGCTCGAAGTTATCAATGACCGGCACCAGTTCTGTGACCAGCTTCATCGAAGCGTATTTCGCCAGTTCTTCTTTTTCTTTTTGTGTACGACGACGGAAGTTATCAAAATCAGCTTGCGCACGGACAAAACGCTGTTGATGTTCCTCAGCTTCCGCCTTCAAACGTGCGATCTCATCTTGCTCCTGATCTGTCATCTCTTCCGCCTGCGCTTCTGCAGCTCCGGCTTCGTTGACAGGCTCCTGCTCCGCTGCTGTAGTTGCTTGCTGTTCCTGTTCTTCTGCTGCGAATGATTGCTCATCTTTCAAGATGTTCACCTCCTTATAAGAATGAAATGGTTCATTCCCTTATTTGAAGCGATGCGTTAGCATGGCCGTCAAATCACGGGATAATGTATTTAAAATATGAATGACACGTGCGTAATCCATTCGCGTAGGTCCCAAAATTCCGATGGAGCCCAAAGCCTCTCCATCCAATGAATAGGATGCCGTTATCAGGCTGCAATTGGCGAAGGCTTCATGATCATTCTCGGTGCCTATTCGCACCTGAATACCAGATCCACCCTGCACGGGCATCATCAATTTCATGAGTGTTGGTGTCTCATCCAGCAGGTCAAGAATATCTTTTACCTTTTCAATATCTTTAAACTCTGGCTGGGTCAACATATTGGTGGCACCACTAAGGAACAGACGATTATCATGCTCGTTGTCAAAGGCACTGTTCAGCACCTGCATGACTTCCTCATAACGTGTAATATGCCGTTCCATCTCTTGCCCAAGCTCGGTGTAGAGACGAGACTTTAATTTGTAAATCGGCACGCCGACCAGCTTGCTGTTTAATAAACGAACTACATTCTCCATCTCCGCTACCGAAATTTCAGGTGGAATCTGAACTGTCTTGTTCTCTACCTGACCCGTGTTCGTTACGATGATGGCTACAGCCTCGCTTTCATTAAGCGGAAGCAGTTGAAAATGACGAAGTGACGTGTGGAAAACTTCCGGTCCAAGCAGGATCGAAGTATAATTCGTCATATGTGACAAAATGACTGAGGCATGCTGAATAACTTGTTCCATCACGTTCAGCTTTTCTGCGAAAAATGATTTCAGGTCGTCCAGCTCTTGCGGCTCCACCTGATTCCAGGGAACCAAATGATCGACATAATATCGATAGCCTTTGTGCGAAGGTATGCGACCAGCCGATGTATGCGGCTGTTCCAGAAAGCCCATATCTTCAAGGTCCGCCATTTCATTACGGATCGTCGCCGGACTGTATCCAACATCTCCCCTTTTGGAAATGCTCCGGGACCCTACGGGCTCAGCTGAACGGATATAGTCATCCACTATAGCGTTCAGAATCATTCGTTGACGCTCTGTTAACATGGTGAGTATTCCCTCCTTCTGACTGTACTGTCCCATGTCGTTAGCACTCCGGTTAGATGAGTGCTAAGCGGTAATACAAAAATACCAAAATGACGTGAGCATTGTCAAGTCAGTTTGATGAGTACGCTCATCTATTTATAGTATAGACCAATGTCTCCAAGACATAACAACTTTACTGTACATCTCATGAATTAAAAAGAACCGCAGGTGAGATAGAGTATACTCGGCTCAATCCATACGGTTCATTCATTTATCAGGCTGAAATATTCAACTCTTTCAATACAGCAATCTCATCACAGCAATCCTGCTTGCTGCAATGAACACAGTCGGTCCATACTTTTTCCGGGAAAATTTCCTTGTTCACAACGGCAAAACCGTTTTTGAGAAAAAAGGACACCTCATATGTCAACGCCATGACCTTGGGAATTTGCTGTTTCTCCGCTTCCTCTACCAGCCGGTCCAGCAGCAGTGAGCCAATGCCCATGCCTTTGTGACCTTCGGAGATGCCGAGCGATCTGACTTCCACCAGATCATTTCCCAAACGGCAGAGAGATCCACAGCCTACAACCTGACCATTCACTTCTGCTACAACAAA
Source organism: Paenibacillus sp. MDV22-iso6 (assembly GCF_058408365.1). Lineage (NCBI taxonomy): Bacteria > Bacillati > Bacillota > Bacilli > Caryophanales > Paenibacillaceae > Paenibacillus > Paenibacillus sp. MDV22-iso6. Next base: position 161,061 of record NZ_JBZVDZ010000004.1, read on the forward strand.
GTGCTCCAGCTGCCGTTGCAGTACTTCCCGTGAACGCGGAAGCATGATCCCACGCTCTGCATAGCCCTTAATCATTTCAAATAATGGTTCAACATCTTCCGGTACGGCTTTTCTGCATATGGCCGACATCCAGCTCTCCTCCTATAAGAAGCTTTCCAGAGGAAAGCTGACTTCGTAGTTGTATAAATTACACGCTCTGTAAAATCAATATGAATAAATATACAACAGAGCGTATAGAATTTCAAGCTACGAATTCAGCGATATAGACCCGATAAACTCGGCGAAAACGTCATTTCCGAACAGGATGCCCTGTTCACTAAGCCGGAAGCCGTCTGGCGTCTTCTCCAGCAGTCCTGCATTCAGCATTTTGCCCAAAGGCTTCGCAAACACTTCCTCCATAGGCTCCCCGAACTGATCGCTAAACCGTGAGGATGAAGCACCTTCCAGCATTCTCAATCCAACCATCAGATAATCTTCCATTGCCTCGGCGCGGCTGATCTCAAAATGATCGAGACGCGGCAGACCTCCTTTGGAAGCTTCAACATACGGGTTTATACCTTTTATATTCATATGGCGTTCGCGGCCTACATATCCATGTGCACCTGCACCCAGACCGTAATAGTCCTCATTACGCCAGTACGTGATATTGTGACGGCTCTCGAAGCCGGGTTTGGCAAAGTTACTGATCTCGTATTGTCCGTAACCTGCTTCTTTCATACGCTTCATTAATAGAAGATACATTTGCAACTCGTCGTCTTCATGAGGAAGCGGTAGCTGGTTCTTCTGATACAACGTATGGAAAAGAGTATTCTCTTCCACCTTCAGGCTGTATATGGAGTAATGCGGCAAATCCAGTTCCAGCGCTTTATCAATACTCTCGTTCAGCATCTCGACAGTTTGGTTTGGCAAACCAAACATGAGGTCAATGGACAAGTTATGCAATCCAGCTGCTCGGGCATTTTCCAAACTGCGGTATACATCATCTGTATTATGAATCCGGCCAATACCTGTCAGCAGATCATTTTGAAAAGCCTGTACCCCAAAGCTGACGCGGTTCACTCCGCCTTCTTTCATAACGGCGAGTTTCTCCGCATCGGTCGTGCCCGGATTAGCTTCCATCGAAAACTCAATATCATCTGCCCAATTGGGGAAATAGGTCTTAACGGACTTCAGGAATACGGCCATTTCATCCGGTTTCAGTGCAGTCGGCGTACCGCCGCCCACAAATATGGTTTTGATTTCTCCCGGCGGATTCGCTTTAACCGTATGTTCCATCTCCCGTTCCAGCGCTTCAAGGTACTGCATAACAGGCTGGTCCTTCAATACATAAGAGTTAAAATCGCAGTAGAAACATTTATTTGTGCAAAAGGGAATGTGAAGATACACCGCTTGGGGTGCACCTGTTTTCCGGCTGTGTGCTGCCAATGTCATGGCAAGTCCCCCTCTATTTGAAAAAAGGAAAGCCATCCGGCTTCCCTTTCAGCTTGGTTTATTGGTTATTCTGTGTTGTGCCTAAGTTTGCAAGCAAACGTCTTGCAATTCAATTTTGATACACACACTCAGTGTTGTACCCAAAAATGAATTATTAATCTAATTTGAATACACACATTCTGTGCTGTACCTCAAAAATCCGTTCATCCTTTCATACACAAATTATTGATGTACCGAAAGGGTTCACGTGACGTTTGCAAGCAAACGTCTTTTTAAACGCATTCTCCGATACACAAAATTTGATGTACTCAGAGATTGCGTTCTTAATCATCAATTTTCAGAACCGCCATGAATGCTTCTTGCGGCACCTCTACGTTACCAACCTGCTTCATCCGCTTCTTACCTTCCTTCTGCTTCTCAAGCAGTTTCCGTTTCCGCGAGATGTCACCGCCATAACACTTCGCAAGTACGTTTTTACGCATTGCTTTTACCGTTTCACGAGCTACAACTTTGGTACCTACAGATGCCTGAATTGGCACCTCGAACATTTGCCGTGGAATCAGCTCGCGCAGTTTCTCACAGACAATGCGTCCACGGTTATAGGCACGGTCACGGTGAACGATGAAGGACAGAGCATCCACCTGTTCGCCATTGAGTACAATATCCATTTTCGCCAGATTGGACTGACGGTAACCGGACAGCTCATAATCAAGGGATGCATATCCTTTGGTACCGGATTTCAGCTGGTCGAAGAAGTCATATACAATCTCGGACAACGGAATCTCATAGGTAATGGTAACCCGTGTTGTGTCCAGATATTCCATATTCACATATTCACCACGTTTATTCTGACACAGCTCCATAATGGTACCTACATAATCATTCGGTACGATAATGTCTGCCTTGACATATGGTTCCTCGACGTAATCAATCCGTCCCACCTCAGGATAGTTGGATGGGTTGTCGATTTTCATCACTTCACCATTCGTTAAGGTGACGTGATAGATTACACTTGGTGCCGTTGTGATCAACGGAATATTAAACTCCCGCTCGATCCGCTCCTGGATAACGTCCATGTGAAGCAGTCCAAGGAATCCGCAACGGAATCCAAAACCGAGTGCACTGGATGTTTCCGGTTCAAAGCTCAGAGACGCATCGTTCAACTGCAATTTCTCCAACGCTTCACGCAGATCAACATAGTCCGATGTTTCAATCGGATAGAGACCACAATATACCATTGGGTTAATTTTACGATAACCCGGCAAAGGTTCCGGTGTTGGATTTTTGGCATCCGTTACCGTATCCCCGACTTGTGTATCGCCTACATGCCGAATACCGGCAACAATAAATCCAACATCCCCGACGTTCAGCTCGTCCACGATGGTCATACGAGGTTTGAACGCTCCAACTTCAATGACTTCAAATGATTTACCTGTTGCCATCATTTTGATTTTGGAACCGGATTTGATTTTGCCGTCAACAACACGCACATATACGATTACACCTTTGTACGGGTCGTAGTGCGAGTCAAAAATCAGCGCTTTCAAAGGCTGTTCAGGATCACCAGTTGGTGCCGGAACACTTTTCACCACTTGCTCCAAAATTTCTTTGATTCCGATTCCTGACTTGGCCGAAGCCAAAACCGCATTACTTGTGTCCAAACCAATAACATCTTCCACTTCCTGCTTCACCCGTTCAGGATCAGCGCTCGGAAGGTCAATTTTGTTGATAACCGGTAAAATTTCAAGATTGTTATCCAACGCCAGATACACGTTGGCAAGTGTTTGGGCTTCAATTCCCTGAGCCGCATCCACAACCAGCAGAGCACCTTCACATGCAGCAAGACTGCGTGATACTTCATACGTGAAGTCTACGTGTCCTGGTGTATCAATCAGATTCAATAAATACTCTTCACCGTCATCCGCTTTGTAAGTCAAGGCTACTGCTTGTAGCTTGATCGTTATTCCACGTTCGCGTTCAAGGTCCATTTTATCGAGAACCTGTTCCTGCATTTCACGTGACGTGAGCGCACCTGTGTGCTCCAAGATCCGGTCCGCAAGTGTTGATTTGCCGTGATCTATATGTGCAATAATTGAAAAGTTACGAATTTTACGTTGTCTTGCCCGAATGTCAGTCATTCCTTACCCCCAGAAACAGCCTAGTGTCAATCACATCATTATAACAGTTGATGCAGGGTGCATCAATCCCGCGTTGCCCCAACTTTATAATTATCGTCACAATTGCGAACTCCCAAGGGTATATTTTGCCTATATTTCATAACCTTTTATTCAGCGACTCCGCTAAATAAGGATACTACCCACTTCATTCCGTTATGGGACAGATTTTGAAGAAGACCTGCCGTTTTGTCAGCCAGCACGTCGACCGGTGCTTTGCTCTGCTCTGAGCCAAGCACCTGACTCGGTGACAGAACAGGTACCACTGGGGGTTCTTTGACCTCCTGTTGTACCGCCGAGGTCGGAACAGACTCGGTAGCCGGTGACACCGGCTCAGTTTTCACCACTGCAGGGTTGTCAGTCGAATTATCGCCCCTATTAAAACTGCTGCCTGCCAGCTGCATTCCAAACAGAACACCCAGCAACATTAATACACAGATGGAAAACAATCTTTTGCCGAATCTGGACACGTTCCTCGCCTCCTGTTTTATCTTCGATTCTTCTATTCTTCCATATCAGGAATACTAGCCACCTTGTGATGTCTTTTCCGCACTCGCTTTGTCCACCTTCTGATCATTCCAGTACACCTCTGCAATCATGTCGGCGAGTACTTTGGATGTCCGCTCCAGTTCAGCAGCTGTATTGTCGATGCCGCCAATCTCAATCAATATGCTGTTGGGAGAAAGCGTTTGGTTGTATTCACCATTGTTGGCCCCGCCGCCGTCCTTGCCCCATACGCCCCGAGATACCCCTGGATATTTCGCTTCCAGCTTCTTATGAATTTTGGCCGCAAAGGCCTCATTCTGCTGCCAGTTTGGATTTTCATGTCCTATAATAAAATATACTTTGGCATAACCCAGATTATTAATGGTCGTTGTTGTTTTGTTATGACGTTGTGAGTCACGGTGGATATCGATGAGATACGTAAGATCGTCATTTTGAGCGAGTGCAGTTTTCACCGTCTGACGAGAGTATTTATAGGAATAATTCCAGTTATAATCCTTCACCTTGGTCGGATAATCTTCCTGTGCATGCTCCACCCCAATCCCCAGCTTCTCCAAACTGTCGGATAAGTAGGTTCCCACTTGAAAAACATTGCCCGTCGATTTACCAGAAGAAGGATTGTCACTCTTTGTGCCCAAGAGAGGATTGTATCCTTCACGTGGATGGGAATGGTAGACAAGAATCGCTTTTTTTCCTGTCGTTGGTTTGCTCGGTTCATCTTTACCGCCACTCTTCGGTGGGGGATCACCCTTTACTTCACCATCACCCGGATTCTGCGGATCAGATGGATCGGGGTTATCCTGACCTGGTGGGATATGCTGCTCGCCACCTGATTTCCCTCCGCCTGCCGATGCCGTATCAATGAGTCCAGGACCCGGCTGATAATCTTCTGGAGCTTCAGCTTTTTCATTTCCCGAGCCCGGTCGCAGCAGTACGGGTTGATTGGAACCCATGCCAGGCATTTCTCTAGCGATCAGGCTTTTGGGGTCTTGCGGATTCACATTCGTCAGCAGTTGGAACACAAATGAAGTCAGATTTTCACCAGAAAATGCAGAGGCTTGTTCCTTCTGAGTTAGATGCGGCATTTCCATGCCGAGCATGTCCACAAAAAAGCTGCTTGATACGGCTCCCGCAAACCCTTTCATAGAAGAAACGGGTGAGCTATTCAAACGCTTCTCTGCCATGCCCCCTAGACCGAGTACAACAAAAAACAAAGCAGATATGATCATAAGCAACAACAACGTACGGCCCATGGCCAGCACGTGCAAACATCTCTTTTTCCATTTACCAATATTCCAGGCCAATATTTTGTTCATTGCTTCTGTCTCCTTCCCTGCTGGACAACGCTTATACTTCAACTCTATGAGCCTGCCAGATTTGATAGAACAGGAAAAAGAAGATTGCACAAAAAAAGAAAGTCCGATAGATTCGGACCTTCTTCACAGGAGTCTCAAGCATTTAAATTTCAAATGTTAATTAATGGGTGTAGGCAGCTACATTCTCAGCATTTACCGCATCATGGAGCGCTGCATTTAGACCTGTTGCAATAATATTGGCAATATCTTCGACAAATTCGTCGATTTCTTTGGGGGTAACGATCAGATCATGGCCTAGTGGCTCCAGTACCTCTTTTACCAAACTGAGACGGTCATTTTCGCCAATATCGTCCAGCATGCCCATAATCTGTTTCGTTTGGTCGGTCTCCTGCCGAAAATGAGTACGCATCATTTCGATGACGTTATTCACGATGGTCGACGCATAACATACGGTAGGTACACCGATGGCAATGCAGGGAACACCTAATATTTCACGTGTCAGTCCACGTCGCTTGTTCCCAATTCCTGAGCCAGGATGAATGCCGATGTCTGCCACTTGAATCGTTGTATTAACACGTTCGAGGGAGCGTGAAGCCAGCGCATCAATCGCAATGATTGCATCTGGTTTCGTTCGATCCACGATCGCTTGTACGATGTCACTGGATTCTATACCCGTTGTCCCCAGCACACCTGGCGCAATAGCACTGACTTCTCGATAACCGGGTGCAACCTGATCCGGAACCAGCTCAAAATACTGACGGGTAACCATCAGATTCTCCACTACCAGCGGACCAAGTGAATCAGGCGTGACGTTCAGGTTGCCCAAACCCACAATCAGCACCTTGGAAGTCTTGTTAATTCCCGCTTTGGCCAAAAAATCTTCCATCTCTCGCGTGAATTCTGCCGCCACCCGCTCCTGAAGATCGGTATCCCCGTTACGAAGCGATGGAACCTCCAAAGTGACATAGTGCCCCTTTACACGCCCAATTGCTGTAGCTGCTGCATCATCAAGCACATCAATACGTGTGATTTTGATACCGTCTTTCTCATCCACATCCTCCCGTAGCCCGGGAATCGTCTGTTTCTGCCCCCCCTGAGCCATCTCCTTGGAGTCAATTGCCAAGTCGGTACGAACTGCATAATTTTGCAAATCCAGTGTCATCTGTCCCTGCCTCCCTTACCGCATTTGAGCATATTGTGTGGGAAAATGGTGTGCTTTATGCAGCACCATCGAACATCATAGGAAAATCTGTTGCAATTTGCATGCCAGCGTGCTAGAATATTTTAAGTTGTGAAACGTTTGTATTCATGCAAATGCCTTACAGGAGGTGAATGTAATGCCAAACATCAAATCCGCTGTTAAACGCGTAAAAACGAGCGACAAGCGCCGCGCACTCAACGCTTCCCAGAAATCTGCACTCCGTACAGCTGTTAAAGCTGCTGATGCTGCTCTGGTAAGTAACGAAGTTGATACTGCAAAAGCTGCGATTCAAGCTGCTTCCAAAAAGCTGGACAAGGCTGTAACTAAAGGTCTGGTTCATAAAAATGCTGCAGCCCGCAAAAAGTCTCGCTTGGCGAAAAAACTGAACGCTCTTTCCGCACAAGCGTAAGAAGCGTTACTTATACGATCTAATGGAAAAATCCTGAACAGCACGAGCTTTCAGGATTTTTTAGTATCTGATTCTATAAGCACTCATTCAAACGGGGCGGCCTCTATTCCGATGATCTCACCATCAACGGAATAGAGGCCGCTTTGTGTTACAGTTATATCTAAGTTTAAGCACCGAGCCTTAACAAGAAAAGCTCTAGTCCGAGCACTTTATCCACTGCCCCGGTCTTCATCTGATAATCCAGTTCACTGAGATGACTCAGAATTAGCCTCAAACGTTCTGCCTGAAACTTGCGAGCCTGTTCACCAGCAATTTTGACAGCATACGGATGCAGACCAAGCTGACTGGCAATCTGCTGTTGGGAGTAACTCTGCTGCCCTAACTCCTTTACCTGAATCATAATTCGAAATTGACGGGCAATCAAGGCAGCAATTTTGATTGGTTCTTCACGCTGCTTCAGCAACTCATAAAAAAGACCCAACGCTTTCTCCAGCCTCAAGTTAGCAAGCTCCTCCACCAACGCGAACACATTCTGCTCGGTACTTCGCGCCACCAAAGATTCGATATCTGCGCGTTTAATCGTGCCTCCGTTACCAGCGAACAAACACAACTTGTCCACTTCCGCAGATAACGTCTGCAAGCCTGTTCCTGCATAACTCACAAGCGTGTCAGCTGCTCCAGTCTCAAAAGATACATCCCGTTGCTTCGCCAGCTTTACAATCCAACCCAGCAGCTCTTCACCACTTAGTGGAGCGAACGCAAGGACAACGGCTTGTTTCTTGGCTGCCTTGACTAGTTTTTTACGCTCATCCAGCTTATCCCCTTGGGCCAGAAACACAATAGTACTATAATCTGCCGGATTGTCCATATATGTAAGCAGCCGATCAATCTGGTGATCCATTTTGGAATCCTTGCCTGCTGTAAACAAATTAGCATCGCGAACGATAATGAGTTTACGTGGAACAAGAAAAGGAACCGTCTCCGCTTCTTCAATGACCACCTCCACAGGTGTCTCAGAGAGATCATATGGAATGATCGCAAATTCTCGGTGTTCTTCTTCAATTACCTGTTGTTTTAACATATCCGTAAATTGCTGTATCTGGTACTTCTCCGTTCCGTACAGCACATATACCGGAGCCGTTTCTCCATTACGTATTGCCTTTGTCGCACTCTTTACATCCATCACGGTGCCCCCTTATCCCTCTTATCCTACCAGAAATCGTGACAGACAACAAAGGGGCCTTACATCCGGTTACGGATGAAGGCCCCCTGTCCTACATCTATATAAACGCTGACACCAACAATTCTAGAAAAAGCTGGTGCGCGGTCATACGACGTCAGTTATGCCAACTGAGATAGGACGTTGTTGTTACTTTCAATATATTCTTGATACAACAGAAATGTTCGGCAAGTCTTAAGGCCAAACGTATAATTTACAGCCTATTTACCAGAGGTCCCGCTTGAACCAGTGGACACATTAAACGATTTCTTCACTGTTGTCCCATCTTGATCTGTCTCGTAATTGAATACGGTGCTATCCTTGGACCAGCTCGCAGATTTTAGTGTACCCTCCACACTACGTTGCTCGACCAGATTAAGCACATCCGGGTCAGCGGCAGGTTTAGAGTAAATGCTGATCTGATCGCCGAGCAGCATGACCAGATAGGAGCCATCGGGTGACTTCCATTCTTTTGGAGTCTTCGTGGCAAGTGCACCTGAATCCGTGGCAGCCAATCCCTTATTTCCTCCCGCTGCATCCATGCCTGTCTCGGAATCAGGACTCGTCACGCCCTCCGTCGGCTCTTCTACCTTAACATCAGGCATATCCTGAGAAGTAGTGAATGATTGTGCATCCCCATTTTCAGGCTCCGTTGCTCCACTCTCAGTAGAACCTGCCGAAGATCCGGTAGCAGCTCCTGAATCCTGACTTTTTTGCTGATCTGCACTCTTGGTACTATCAGCAGGATTGGAACTGGAAGGGGCGTTTTTCGTTGCATCACTCTTGTTCAATTCTGACCCAGTATCCGGCTGTTTAGAAGGTTGCTCTTCCTTCAATTCTGGTTCCTGCACCTTTTCTGAACCATTTTCTTCAGGACCAACCTCTTGAGCTTGTTTATCTTCAGCGGATGGCTGACTTTCCGAACTATCGACCCACACACTGTTATCGCTCTGTAGTGAGGTGGAAGAATCTTCATTATCGATCTCTCTGCTCAGTGGATTTTGATCCTCATTCCCACCTTCTTGGGTGCTGCCCGTGCTCATTATCATTTCTGCATTTTCGATCTTCTCTGGCTGATATCCAAAAATGGCAACGCCCAGTACAACAGCGGCTGCTGCTGCGCCCATGGACATCCGGCCCGCCATAGAATTCAACCATTTTTGCTTCGGTTTCCGCTCACTAGAACGCTGTAAATTCTCAAATGCAGCAGGGACAGGACTCATTTCCTGTATTGTACTGCTTTGTTCCCTTTTCGCTTCGTCGATTGCATCCAGTTGCGGCATAATGGCATCAACCAGACTGAATCTCGGGGTTACCTGCGGCAAATCTTCCAGTTCTCTGGAGAGAGCTCTGAGCAAACTAAAATTTTCGGCGCACTCCGCGCATTGGGCCACATGCTGTAGCATCTGCGCAGTTTCCGCCTCGCCCAGATCATGATCCAGATACCGGTGCATCCATTCCACCACCTCTTCGCATTTCATCCTGTCACACCACCTTTCTGATACTCCTGTAGTAGATTCTGTAATTGCTGTCTGGCTCTAAATAAATAAGATTTAACCGTATTCAACGGAAGATCGAGGCAATCCGCAATTTCGTTATAGGATAAGTCCTGCAAATATCTTAGAACAATAACGGTACGATGATGCTCAGGCAGCTTGTTAATGGCATCCTGAATATCCTTTGCCACATACGTGGACATCACTTCGAATTCCACATCCTGATTGTCCTGAAAAACCATATCATGCTCGTCAATGGAGACGGAGGGCTTGGTTCTTCTGAATTTATCAATACAGATATTCGTGACGATGCGCTGAACCCATGTCTTAAACTGGGCCTTTTCCTCATATGAATTAATCTTGGTGTAAATTCGGATCAACGCTTCCTGAGCAGCATCCAAAGCGTCTTGTTCATTATTTAGAATGTAATATGCGGTCCGATAAACATGCTGTTCAATGTCCCGCAATAGGGTAATTAGAGCGTCGCGATCGCCCGATTGAGCGGCTCTGATGAGTTCCGGCTCTACCACAAAGGATCCCCCTCTCCCTGCAACCTTACAGACGTGACCATCAATAAAATTGTTGCAAAGTTAAGTATTTTTTTTATTGCCATAACAAAATAACGGCTTATGTATTGGAGCCGCTGAAATCTTCTCTTAGAATAACAGAAATTGCATAACGAGTCATCAAGCCAGCTCAAAAGTCATTCCAGTACTTACACGACTCAATTTTATTACAATGGCATACATTATAGCTAACAACACTTATAGCATTGAAAATAAAAAAGTTCAAATTTTGTACAAATTTAAGCTCGTTTTAATGTAATTTTCATGAAAACAGTGTATTGTAAATTTACATTCATAACACGAGGTGATGAGCATGCCAGCTCTTGCAAAAATTCAAGCGTTAAAAGAACAAATGCCCAAAGAATATCAAAGCATATCCCATTTTGTGGAACATGCTTTGCAGTCTATTGATACCCTGGTTGAGGAACATCGGAAATACACCGCTGCACAGGCATTATACGGCGATAAAATCGTCGGATCGGAAGAACGCTTGTACAGAGAAACCGTGCTTGATGTACGAGCACAGCTGTTGCTGACGCTTGAGAAAACCGTAGAAGATCTGTTGCACAAAGGCGACAAACATTGGAGTAAACACTTCAAAGATGGCGTTGAATAATTCGTTGTTATAAGTCATTTCAAAATTAGCCCGCTTTCCGGCATTCTCCCCCAGGAGTATACCGGAAAGCGGGCTTTTGGTTTCATTCTTCGAGCAAATGATGTACTTCATACAGAAAATTAATAAATGACAACCAGTTGTAGATTGGGACTGTATAGATTTTATCTTTATTGAGCGAACATGATGAACACAGAAGTATTACGTATCTTTCACGAAATTTTACATTAATTTCACATAACAGCATAATAAATCCCATTTTATAACTTAAAATAGAAAATATAGGCACGTAGAGGAGCGAAATCAGACAACTAACGGAAAACTGGACACTATTTAATAGTAATTCAAGTCGCACAGACGAACTAGAACTCACAACGGCGCAACAAAATTTCTAAGCAGATATGAGGCAGATTAAATGAATTTGAAAATCTTTTTAAAGTACTTCCTGGGATTTTTTCTACTCTGTAGTCTATTATTTATTGTATATAATATGATGATACGCCATAAAACTTGGGATCAAATCGATCACACGATTAACTTATTCAGTGCGACTATAATTAGCTTAATAGTTGGTATTTCAAAAGCAAGAGAGTAATCCATTTTATCCAACTCCCACAAAATTCATGAATCATCCATCGTCAACTTGTAGCGCACATCAATCTTCCCATCTTTGATCTTCATCTGAATCTCCCCCATTTGATCTGTTCGATAGATCTCTGTACCCGAATCTACAAGACGTTCAAGCACCCCAGGATTGGGATGTCCATATGTATTGTTGGCCCCAGCAGATATCACGGATGCAGATGCATTCCAGTACTGTAACCAAGCTTCCGTTGACGATGTTTTGCTACCGTGGTGTGCAACTTTTAATACGTCTATGGTGACAGGAACCTCATGATTCTCCCCCAAATGACGTGTAAACATCTCCTGAATAGTAACATCTACTAACGTAGCATCCGCATCGTACTGTCCAAACGAGGCTGAGAGCGATCCATCTTGAATCATATAGAGCAGATCCTGCTCGGCTGCAGCATCCATATCTCCTGTGAACAATAATGAGGCGCCTGCCATTTCCAGCATAAAGACAACCGAATCATGATTCTGATGTTCCGAGAAGGGCAATCTTTCTTCTGTATCCATCGCTTTCTCCAGATCCGGATATATAAAATGTAGTCTGGTCTCCCCATCCGGAGCGTAGGACATCCCTTGGCGAATGGCATATAACGGAATCTGCTTGTCTATAACGGTATCCAGCAATTTCTCGAAATTGGCTGTACCGCTGGTTGTCCCATTGAACATGAATCGTTCCACTGGAATCTGTTCGAGCACGGCCTGTAATCCACCAGCATGATCCTGATCGGCATGGGTTACGATTACGGCGTCCAGCCGATGAATGCCCCGCTTTTTCAATAAAGGAACGACCACCTTGGCCCCTACTTCGTATGGATCACGCCGTGTCTTCCAGGATTGTTCAGACTTCCCGAACTGGACCGTACCTCCACCATCGACCAAAATATGTTTGCCTTCAGGTGTTGTAATAAGTGTACTGTCCCCTTGTCCGATATCCAAAAACTGCACCACTCCTGTCCCCGCAGGCTGCGGTGTCTGGTATGCCCACCATAATCCCACCACAAAGCTGAGAGCCAGCAGCGCACACATCCATTTGTGGAAGACGTTCATCCGTTCACCAGAGTAAAAACCCGCCCCACGCGCAGCAAATGCACTGGTATATTCCGGCCAGGCAATACTTGCACTTAATGTTGTCATCGAACCCGGGCTAGCCTCACGTCCACCTTTGTTTAATCCTTGTGATGATACATTAGACAACCCAGACAATCCTAGAGCCGCTTTAGGCGTTCCCCCAACAAATCGGCGATCCAGCGGAGCCGTATCCTCTTCTGTGCCCTGAACTACAGGCTGGTCACCTCGACCACGATGAAGGACCCGCAGAAGCGCATAGAGAACGGCATAATATGCTGTTATCCACAGTAGCGATGGGGTAGCCCAGATCAGCACAAATCCAGGCAAACTGTTCATCCACTCCACACTTACAAAGGTCAATTTGTTCAACATAATAGCAATCCACGCCAATGGTTTAGCCAGAGGTATCCAAATGAACGATAAAATCAGGGCAACCGTTCCAAGAGGAAGTACAATGGCACTGATCAAAGATACAAGCAGGAAGTTTGCGATAAATGAAAGCAGTGAAAACTGGTTGAAATACAGAATCGTGACCGGAAAAGAAATGAGCTGTGCTGTTACCGTCACAGAAGCTGTTGCTGCAAGGCCCTTGGGCCAACTGCTAAATATCCGATTAATCAGTGGCATGTAAATCATCAGTCCAGCCGTTACAAGAAAAGATAGCTGAAAGCTCACGCTCAGTAAAAAATACGGGTTCCACCACATCATCAACAACGCTGCTGCACTGATCATCTGCAATCCATCCCTCGCAAGCCCGCGCCGCGCCATATACAAACCAATCATCGACATGATACCCGCACGAATGACTGATGGCGAACCGCCAGACAACAGTACATATGCAGGTATTAGCAGTAACACAATGGTGAGCGAGGTTTCTCGGGTTAACCTAAGCCAGGATAAAAGGAGCAGCAGCGATGCCACATACACCGCGACATGTGTTCCAGAGATCGCCAATATATGAGTTAAACCAAGCTGTGAAAATTGTCCATATGTATCCGGATCGATATCATTAGCCATCCCGATAATCAGGCCTTTCATATACCCCGCATGAGGTTCGGGAAATATCTGTTCTACCGCTGCGCCAAGTTTATGCCTGACGATGTCATTCCACCGGAGGATATTGAGTTCCCCCAGCCCTTCCGGCGGAACGGTGGTTACCGAGCTGGCACCCTTCACTTTAAACAACCAATGGATATGAAGAGTCCTTAAGTAATTTCGATAGTCAAACCCACCAAAATTTCTAGCTTCGCTGGGAAGCGCAAGCGCACCCGTCAACGTGATCGTATCTCCTCGCTTCCACCCTGCTGCTACTTGCTGTTCTTCTTCCTCAGCCAGGCGAACTTGGACCATTAGACGTTCTCTCACGTTAGGCGCAGTTCGCGCTTCCGACGCTGGCGCCGAGGATGCATCGGATAGTGGAAGCATCGACGTGACCTGCATTTCAAAATCGGCCCGATCCCCATCTATGCGTACATCCGACATAAGGGTTCCTTCGAGTGTAGCTGCATAACCGTCCAAATCCTCGGCTGTCGTATGTGTGATATCGGGCAGACTACTCCGATTCCGCGCATCATTCCATTCCCAGTGCACAGCACCGCCAACGAGTGCTCCAATCAGTAACAAGATGGACCAACCGCGTATATCAATCCATCGTAGTAAAAGAGGCAGACAAACGAATGCTCCGATCATTCCCACGATCAAGGACCAACCCGATAATACACATGCCATCCCACTACCGCATAACCAGCAGACGGTAAATACGAGTAAAGGTCTACCTTTCATTTTCTTCCCCTCCTTTGTGTCACCCGTATGAACGCAGAAAAACCCCCGGCAGCTGATACAGCAACCGGAGGTTCTTCCCCGCAAATTTGAATATTATATTGGTTCTAGTCACTTACTGTCATCATCGTCTCCCGCGGAGGCTGGTAATTTTCCAGCTTACGAAACGTAATACCTTTTTGCTTCATCATATTTGTTACCTTGCCTGTGTCCTTGGGATACGGGCGATGAAACACGATTTCTGTAATACCGCTATTCGCGAGCATATTAGAGCAAGTCCAGCAAGGTTCATCCGTGACATATACAGAAGAGCCTTCACGGTCAATTCGATCGGTGAACAAAAGCAAATTCTGCTCCGCATGAATAGTACGAATACAGCGTTGCTTTTTAACCATTTCCTCCTGACCGTCGGTTACCACCAGCTCATATTCTTCTGAGATCATGCATCCTGCTTCAGAGCAGTCCGGAACCCCCATGGGCGCACCATTATAGGCTGTTCCAAGCAGTTTCTTCCCCTGCACAAGTACAGCCCCAACATGACGGCGTGAACAGCGGGAACGGGTAGAGACCATATATGCGATGTCCATGAAATACGTATCCCAGTCTTTGCGTACGTCTGCCGTGCTCATAACCGTTTCCCTCCCATCGGATACAAGTTGAACCCATCCTTCGTTCTTATGTCATTTCCAATTCAACTTATATCCTAATATTTAATATTGCGTGATTACCTGATCTGAACATACGGAGCCATTTTCTCCAGCATCTTCATTCCGATTCCTTTCACTTTGGTCAGATCGCTGACTTTGGTAAACGGACCATGGGAATTACGATAATCAATAATGGCTTGCGCCTTTTTCTCCCCAATTCCAGGAAGGTCCATAAGCTTCGCTGCCGGAGCTGTATTGACATCAATTTTGCCATTGTCGACAGCTTCATTACTAACCAAAGCTTGGTTATTGTCTGGTGAAACAACCGCTGCCTCGGATTTCGTTTGTGTCCCATCAGTAGGAGTATCCGTTTGCTTAACTGCAACTGTCTGATCAGACACTTTCCCTGCTGCGGCATCAACCAGATTAGTCTCTACTGGGGCCTCTGTTGTTGACGATCTCTGTTCTGCATCGGAAGCCTTCGTTTGTTCCTGAACCAAAGTAGCCGACTGTACAGCAGGGGTTTCCTGCTCTATCGTCGGCTTCTCGGTGGCGAGCTGCATAGGTTCCCAGCCCGAAGGCGGCTGTTCACTTTTGCCCGACCATAATATCAGAATACATCCGACCACCGCCGCAGCAATGGTCATCCCCTTGTTCCATCTCATTTTCTTCCACACCTCTCCCTGGATTCAAAATAAATCTATTCTGAACACGGGCGGTGCTTCCGAACCGTTGGATTTGCCTGGTAAACCAAGCTGTACTATTTTCATGTCATGTGAAGCAGGTCCTGACGCATACACTAGAGGGAAAGAACTGCGCCATTACCGTAAAGCATGAAAGGAGGCCTGAACAATGAAGGTTGGATTTATCGGAACCGGCAGCATGGGCAGCCTGCTGATCTATGCCTTGATTCAATCCGGTGCACTTGAGCCACGGCAGATCGCCGCCAGCAATAGAACCCCTTCCAAAGTACGGCAGCTATCCCTCCGTTACCCCGGTCTGCATGAATCACAGAGCAACCGGGAAACCGTCATCCGCAGCAATATCATCTTTTTGTGCGTGAAGCCACTTGAATTCAAACATGTCATTGACGACATCCTGCCTGTCGTGAATCCCAATCATATAATCGTCTCGATCACCAGTCCCGTGCAGCTGCGCCATCTGGAATCTTCACTTCCTTGTAAAGTCTCCAAAGTTATCCCCAGCGTTACGCACCAGGTCGGCAGCGGAGCGTCCCTGTGTATTCACGGTGAGCGAATGACTACCGAAGACCGCGCTGTGCTGGAAGGGCTGCTCAGTCATATCGGCAGACCCTATCAAGTGGATGAAGCCTGCACCCGGATCACATCCGACTTCTCCAGCTGCGGACCTGCATTCATATCGTTCTTTCTGGAGCAATGGATTGAGAGTGCCGTCAAGCTTACAGGCATCAAACGAGCCGACGCCTGCGCTCTTGCCGGCGAGATGCTCCTGGGAACAGGCAAGCTGCTCACCGAAGGAGGATACACCCCGCAAGAACTTCAGGCTCGCGTGGCTGTCCCTGGCGGCATCACCGCACAGGCACTTGCCTTGCTAAAGGTCAGTCTGAATGGGGTTTTTGACAGTCTGATCCAGACGACTCACGACAAATATGATGAAGATTTGTTGAAGCTGGATGAACTATTCAAAGCCGGTGAGATTAACCGGCAACAATATTAACGAGTTTGCCTGGAACGGCAATGACCTTGCGAATGGTCTTGCCTTCCAGTGCCTGTTTCACAGGTGCCAGTTCCATTGTAAAGTCCTGCATACCCTGTGCGTCCAGATCCTTCGCGATCGTAGCACGGGTTACAATTTTGCCATTCACTTGAACAACAATCTCCACTTCGGCGTCCACCGTCATGGACTCATCATACTCAGGCCAAGCTACGTAAGAGATTCCACCTTCATGACCGAGACGGCTCCACAGCTCCTCTGCCATATGCGGTGCCAGCGGTGACAACAGCTGTACAAAGTTCTCCATTGCTTCACGCGGCAGCGTATCTGCTTTGTACGCATCGTTGATGAAGATCATCAACTGGCTGATCGTTGTGTTGAAACGCAGATGTTCCATATCCTCTGTAACCTTTTTGATTGTCTTGTGTGCAGTCCGCTTGAACTCATCGGTTCCACCATCTGCTGTGATCTTGTCATTAATTGCACCTGTATCTTCATTAATGAACAGACGCCATACACGTGACAGGAAGCGGTGCATGCCCTCAACCCCGTTAGCGTTCCACGGTTTTGTCGCCTCCAGAGGCCCCATGAACATTTCGTACAGACGCAATGTATCTGCACCGAATTCATTGACGATCTCATCCGGGTTAATAACATTACCACGGGATTTACTCATCTTCTCATTGTTGGTTCCCAGGATCATACCTTGGTTGACCAGTTTGTGGAACGGCTCTTTGGTATGCACCACACCCAGATCATACAGCACTTTATGCCAGAAACGAGCGTACAGCAAGTGAAGCACCGCGTGCTCTGCTCCCCCGATATACAGATCAACTGGCAGCCATTGCTGCTGTTTCTCCTGAGAGATCAGTTCCTTGTCATTGTGTGGATCAATAAAGCGCAGGTAATACCAGCAGCTACCGGCCCATTGTGGCATTGTGTTCGTCTCGCGACGTGCTTTCATTCCCGTTTCCGGATCTACGGTGTTAACCCATTCCGTAACATTCGCCAGTGGTGACTCTCCAGTGCCCGAGGGTTTAATCTGGTCAATATCCGGCAGCAGCAAAGGCAGTTGATCTTCCGGCACCGTCTTCATCGTTCCGTCTTCCAGATGCAGAATCGGGATTGGTTCACCCCAGTAACGCTGACGGCTGAACAGCCAATCGCGCAGACGATAGGTTACCTTGCCTTGCCCCTTACCATTCTCTTCCAACCAGGCAATCATCTTCGCAATCGCTTCTTCGTTGTTCAATCCGTTCAGGAAATCGGAGTTCACATGCGGTCCGTCTCCGGAATACGCTTCTTGTGTCACGTCGCCACCCTGTACAACCTCGATGATGTCCAGACCAAACTGTTTCGCAAACTCCCAGTCACGAGCGTCATGTCCCGGAACGGCCATGATCGCCCCTGTGCCGTATCCAGCCAGAACATAATCGGCGATCCAGATTGGCACCTTCGCTCCGTTTACCGGATTGATTGCATAAGTTCCTGTGAACACACCCGTTTTGTCTTTAGCCAAATCAGTACGTTCCAGATCACTCTTGCGAGCAGCCTGTTCCTGATATGCCTTGATTGCTTCACGCTGTTCAGCCGTTGTAATGACTTCAACCAGCTCATGCTCAGGTGCCAATACAGCATAACTTGCACCAAACAAAGTATCTGCACGTGTCGTAAACACTTTAATAACTTCTTCATGACCCTCAATGGCAAAAGTAACTTCCGCCCCGGTCGATTTGCCGATCCAGTTGCGCTGCATATCCTTGATACTTTCCGACCAGTCCAGCTCTTCCAAGTCTTCCAGCAAACGCTCTGCATATTCCGTAATTCTCAATACCCATTGGCGCATCGGTTTACGAACGACCGGATGTCCACCACGCTCACTCTTACCGTCGATAACTTCTTCGTTCGCCAGTACCGTTCCCAAAGCTTCGCACCAGTTCACAGGCACTTCATCTACATAAGCCAGGCCTTTATTGTACAACTGGATGAAGATCCATTGCGTCCATTTGTAATAGTCAGGGTCTGTTGTGCTGATCTCCCGATCCCAGTCATATGAGAAACCCAGTGATTTGATCTGACGACGGAAATTGTCAATATTGCGGAATGTAATATCCCGTGGATGCTCACCAGTATCCAATGCATGCTGCTCAGCAGGCAGGCCGAAAGCGTCCCAACCCATTGGATGCAATACATTGAAACCGCGCATACGTTTGAAACGGGATACGATATCCGTTGCCGTATATCCTTCCGGGTGACCTACGTGCAGGCCTGAGCCGGATGGATACGGAAACATATCTAAGGCATAAAACTTCGGTTTAGCGGGGTCTTCACCCGTTTTAAACGTTTTATTGTCATCCCAGTATTGCTGCCAACTTTTCTCCATGTCTTGTGGCTTATAGCCGTGTTTCGGCTGTTGATTCTCACTCATCTATTGTTCCTCCTCTGGTTATTCGCTTTTATTGCAACAAAAAAACCTCAGCATCCCGTAGCGTTTGCAGCGCTAGGGACGAGAGGTTGAATTCCCGTGGTACCACCCTAGTTAGCGGACGATCGTGCTTCGTCATCCACTCCCTTTGGACCTGTAACGGCGGTTAACCGATGCGGATTTCCATTCCTGAACCCGAGTGTTAATCAGTCGGTTACAAGATGGTGTAATCACCGCATTTCTCCAAGGCGAGTTCGTGAAATACTGTCAACCGACTTGCACCAAGCGCCGGCTCTCTGTCATGTACAGGACTCACTACTGATCCTTATCATCGAAATATGTATACGATATGATCGGAAACATTATATAAAAAAGAAGCATTAAAGTCAATATTACACTGTCTGTTGAGTATAAGCAATGCTATGCATCAGTATACACCTTAAGACGACTGGAATCGCTTGATTCCTTCTTCTAGATTATCAATCGACCACTGAATGTGTTCCTTGTTATCGTATTGACGATATGGACACTCGATTCTCAGCGCCAGATCAAAATACAGATCATATAAACTTCTTCTTTTTCGTTCACTGTCTGTTGTAACTGCTCTACCATATCCTTTGAGGAATCCCGGTGTATTATTAAAATGACTGAAATAGTGCTCCATTAAAGGATCTGCCCAAAGGGAACGTTCGAAATCGATAATGGCGGTGATTTTCCCCGCCTCTACAAATACATTCCCATCCCACAAATCCCAATGTACAAGCACAGGCTCTTTGACATCATCCAGCACATCCGATTTCTCTTGAATCAAACGCTCCAGTTCCTCATAACGAATCGAAAATTCCACACCCGCTGCTTTGCTATCTGCAAGCATATCATCCATTAGGCTCATGAAAGCTTCTTTCCACGTTGTATAATGCGATTTCTTTGAAGAAAAGTAACCAAACTTCTCTCCTTTAATTTCATTGATCCGACGATTGTATGCACCCAGCTGCTGCTCTATGGATTCCTGCTCTTCTGCACTGTACTGATCTTTGACTTTGTTATACGGCGTTCCTGGCATGTACTCCATAATAAAATATTCTGCCGGAACCAGGGTGAGCGATGGATCATAGGCCAATACCCGAGGAACGGGTACATCCTGAAGTTCTGCCGCGAGTCGTAGTGCTTCAACCTCAGCAACCATGACATGCTGTTCGCAGCGCATCAGCTTAATGCCATTAGAAGGAGCTATTTTGAGTACAACCTTCTGTCCGTCTTTCTTGGTAATAAAGTAAGCGTGGTTTGCCCACCCGTCAATCATCTCTTTGTATTCTTTGACACCTGTGTTAAAGTGCTGCTGCACAATTCTGTCTAATTGTTCGGAAGTAAGCCTTGTTTTGTATGTACTTTCCATTCTGCATTCCACCCAGAATTTAATTTTTCAGGATTCTACTAATTAGAAAACGTTTTCCATCCAACTATTATGGCTTCCTTTAACCCCACTGGCAATAACTTTTATTACATATAAAAAAACATTCTTATAAACAAAGAACTGCCCTTATACATCATAAGGACAGTTCTTTATCTTAATCCTATTTCACGGCTACATAGAATAGACGCTGTGCGCCTTCTCCTGCCTCTTTCCACTCAAAATCAGCATATACACGTACATCTCTGAAGCCAGCCTTCGTGAGCTCCAGCTTCATCCAGTCCGGATCATACGCACGCTGAACATGAACCTCTTCAAACCGTTGGTACATATCCTTGCCGCTCTCAGCCACACACGAAAAGATACTTAGATGATGCTCAATCTCACACCGTTCATGATCCATATCACAGGTCCAAATATACGATACGGAGCGTTCGTCCAACACAAATGGTTGCTCCTCTTCGTATCGAATAAGGGTATTCGGATGATGTACATCGAACAGGAATGTGCCCTCCGGCTTTAGCATCTCGTAAGTACGCTGAAAGGTACGAACGATATCCTCTTTTTCAAGCAGATAATTCACGCAATCACAGAACGATATCACCGAGTCCACAGGCTCCGGTACTCTCCAGTCCCGCATATCCTGCTGCACCCAGCGGACACTGCCTTCCCGATATAAGCGGTGGCCTTGAGGCGTGGCCTCCATTTTACTGCGTGCAACAGACAGCATGTCCGCTGACAGGTCAATACCTGTAACTTCAAAGCCGGAGTTCACCAGTGGGATCGTAATTGAGCCGGTTCCACAGCCCAGTTCAGCCACACTTTTCGGCATGCCATGCCGTTCCCAAGCCGTTCTCGCAAACCTTATCCAGTCCGGATAAGGCATATCCTCCATTAATTCATCGTACACATAGGCAAATTTCCGGTAAGACATGTCAGGCACCGCACTTTCAATTTCATTTTCGAATCTCTTTTGAACAAAAGAAAAAGCAGGGGCGTCCGGAGTTCACCCAGCCTTGCCCTGCCTTTACTTGTGGATTCAAGCGTATGCTTGATCCATTCTACCCGTTTGTCTACTTGTCCTCGTTCTGATCCTGAGGTACAGACTCTGTCAGATAGGTCCAGTTTTCCTTTTGAGTTACCAGACCGTCCTTCATCAGTTTGCCCAAGGCCCGTTTGAAAGCGGATTTGCTGATACCAAAGCGCTGCTTGATGATGTCCGGCGGGGTTGCATCCGAATACGGCATGCCGCCCGTAGGGCGCTCTTTCATGAAAGCAAGCAGTTTGTCTGCATCTTCGTTGCGACCAACCTCTTTGAGAGGAGACATTGCCAGATTGACACGTCCATCTTCACGGACCATAGTTACCCGGCAGTTTACCTTTTCACCCAGACGCAGCATCCGGTTACGCTCCGAGGAATGGATCATGCCAATGGCTCCAAATCCCAGCACTCCACCTTCAACAAGTACAAACGTACCCATCTGAAGTGTCTTGTACACCGTAGCTTCAACCCATTGATTAACCCATGAGGTTGGCGCATGGAAAGACAATGGTGCAAGCTCACGTTCTCCGGCCAATTTCGCACGCAAACGTCCCTGCTTGTCATGTTCCATAATAACAAAGACTTCATCGCCCACCTGGGGACGCAGCTCTTCCAATTCAGACAGCTCACGAATCGGGAGTAGCAATTGCCGCCCAAGCCCCATCTCGAGGAAACAGCCGAGGCGTGGGTGAATATCAGCCACAACCAGACGTGCCATTTCGCCAAGAGTGAGATATGGTTTTTTCATGGTTGCCGCCAGGCGATCTTCCGTATCAAAGAACACAAAGACCTCCAGCGTTTCTCCAATTTTCACGTCCCGTGTGAGCTCCGTATAGTGAAGCAGTACATCTTCCGATCCTGTCGTCAAAAAGTAGCCAAATGGAGACACTTCACGTGAAACCGGCAAGTTGACGACTGTTCCTGCGATCAAACTCATACCGTTTCCACCACTTTGGCATCAGACCACAGTCGTTCAATGTTGTAATACTCACGCTCGTCACGGTGGAAGATATGAACAACCACATCACCCATATCCATCAATACCCAACGTGCCGAATCCATACCTTCGATGCCTTTGATGTTCACGCCGGCAGCATGCGCCTGTTTACGAATCTCTGTTGCAATCGCCTGTACCTGAGTATCGGAATTCCCGTGACAGATAACAAAATAGTCCGCTACCAGCGAGATACCAATCAGATCCAGTGCTACAATGTTAGATGCTTTTTTATCGTCAGCGGCCGCAACCGCCATATTCATAAGTTCTTTCGATGATACTGTCATGAACCAACCTCCATAATCTAATCTATAAATGTGCAATCAAGTCATTCCGCGACAACATGGTCAAAGGGTAAATGACACGGCGCTGCGAGATCAACAAGCTGATCGTTGAGTCAAAACCGGCAATTAAACCTTCTTCCAGACTGAGCTCAGCCTGTTCGCGAATATGATTTACTCCCGGGAAGTCTCTTCCCGGTTCAATATAATCCGCAAGACATACCACTTTATCCAGCAGGCTCATGCCCACTCGACCCGAGGTATGCCAACGAATAGCATTAATAATTTCGGCATCATCGATGCCGTAGTCACGTTCAGC
This sequence comes from Paenibacillus sp. MDV22-iso6, assembly GCF_058408365.1. Lineage (NCBI taxonomy): Bacteria > Bacillati > Bacillota > Bacilli > Caryophanales > Paenibacillaceae > Paenibacillus > Paenibacillus sp. MDV22-iso6. The sequence goes on from NZ_JBZVDZ010000004.1 coordinate 184,284, forward strand.
AACAAAAGCACCCACTTCGGAATGCCAGAGCTGCTTGTCATGCTGCAAAAGTTCTTCGTTCAAACCATTATCACGGATGACCGCTTCCATCTCAGATACGGGCCAATACTTGGCCACATCATGCAAGATTGCTGCCAAATCCGCTTTTACAGGATCAGCACCATATTTTTCAGCCAATAACACTGCCGACTCCATGACACCCAGCGTATGCTTCCAACGCTTCTCCGGCATTTGACCGGAAACTGCGCGGATCAGTTCGTCACGGCTTAGTCCCATATAAACCGCTCCTTACAATGTATTGGTGCACCTCATCAGGAATCATGAAACGTACCGAATGACCTTTGGCAAGACGTCTGCGTACGGCTGTGGATGATATATCCACTAGGGGCATCTCAGCCAACAATACCCGATCCTGCAACGCGTCCGGCAGGTCATCCAGATGTAACTGGAATCCCGGTCTTCCCACACCGATGAAGGTTAAACGTTCGGCGAGTTCTTCGATCTGCTCCCATTTGGGAAGATAGTTCACCATATCCGCTCCAACAATAAAGTAAAATTCATGCTGCGAATAGCGGCGCCAAAGCTCCTTCATGGTATCAATGGTATAGGACACACCGCCAAGTTCCATCTCGATACCCAGCACCTCATATTGCTGCACACCTTTCACAGCCGCTTCCGTCATTTCGAGACGTTGCTGTCCCGAAGCTCCGGCGCCGCGTTTGTGAGGTGGAACATGGGAAGGCATGAACCAGATCTCATCCAGTGCATGCGAATCCCTTGCCGCTTCAGCTGCCAGGAGGTGTCCCATGTGGATCGGATCAAACGTACCACCCATGATACCGATCTTCACCCGCGTCACACTCCCTTATCTAGGTAGTTCGATTTGTTTGTTATCGCGCGATTCTTTGTACAGGATGATTGTGTTACCGATGACTTGTACAAGCTCACTACCCGTTTCACGGGCAACTTCTTCGGCCATCTCTTTTCTGTCCTCGTCATTGTTGTTGAGCACTTGCACTTTCATCAATTCGCGCTTCTCAATCGCATCTTCGATGTGACGGAACAGGTGCTCATTCGTTCCCCCTTTGCCGATTTGAAATACAGGGGTCAGATGATGTGCCTGTGAACGCAAAAAGCGCTTTTGTTTACCGTTTAACATTAATACTCCATACTCCTTATGGTGAGCAAGCCTTAGCAACAGCACAATGTCTGCCCTAGGCCTGACCGTTCAATTATATTTTTACAATATTAAAAACTGTCTAACACTGCGCGCCGCATCGTCTCCACGGGAGCCGGGATGCCGAGCCAGTGCTCGAATGCTACCGCACCTTGGTATATAAACATACCAAGACCACCATGCACAGTACATCCACGCTGCCTTGACTCGCGAAGCAGGCGTGTTTCCAGCGGATTGTAAATAAGGTCGCTTACTGCTGCACCTGCTCGAATGAGTGCAGGGTCAACAGGTACGTCATCTACATGCGGATGCATGCCTGCTGCTGTCGTGTTAATCACGATATCAGCCGAAGCCAGTACCGCAGCAGCCTCTTCCATTCCACTACCTGTGATGTCACCCAGTCCATGAGCGCGCAGATCGGAAGCAAGGGCAACGGCTCTGTCGGCTGTACGGTTAAGAATACTAATCCGTTCAGGCTTCTCCAAAGCAAGAGCGTATATCACACCTCTTGCTGCTCCGCCAGCCCCCAGAACAGCGATACGTTTACCTGCGAGTTCCGGAACAGCTTCTTCCTTCAAGGAACGCACATAACCGATGCCATCCGTATTATACCCTGTCAGCTTGCCTTCTTCATTGACAATGGTGTTCACCGCGCCAATCAGGCGTGCACTTTCATCAATGACATCAAGATACTGCATCACCTGTTCTTTGTGCGGAATGGTTACATTCACACCGCGGTACCCCAGCGCCACAATGCCTCGAATGGCGGATTCCAGCTGCTCGGGACGAACATGCAGCGGCATATACATTCCATTCACTCCTGCAGCCTGCAGAGCCGCATTATGCATAGCAGGCGATTTGGAATGTGCAATGGGATCACCCATAACGCCAAGCAGGACAGGGAGTGAAGGATTTGTTTTTTTCTGTTCCGACATACTTCCGCCTCCGATCTGGTGAAAATGCTGCTGTAATTACATTAGATCAAGGATGGGCGGATCAGTACACGAATACCTTTTGGAGCATGAACAGCTACAAGCGCCCCATTCTCACCGTTAACCTTAATCCAGCCCAGTCCGGAAATGAATACATCCGACTGGCTGCCACGTTTGATACGGAATTCATGTCTGGTCCATTCAGGCATATCCGCTGCATCTTCACGCGTTGGTGGAGACAGCAATTCACCCAGATGGTCACGATACAAGTCGTCTGCACGTTCCAGCTTCGTCCGGTGAATATCAAGCGCAGTGCTGATAAAACAAGTGAAGGACTGACGATCTCCCTCTACAAAGTCAAAACGAGCCATGCCGCCGAAGAACAGCGTCTGACCAGAATTCAATTGATAAACGGCCGGTTTAAGCGGTTTTTCTGGCATAATGGCAGCCAGATCTTTACGGGATACAATCTCACTGAAACGCCAAGGGTATACAATTCCCGGTGTATCAATAATAGCTTTTCCATCGTCGAGTGGAATATTAACCATATCCAGCGTCGTCCCCGGATAACGGGATGTTGTGAGTTCCTGCTCGAGATCACTGTAATCACGAATCAGACGGTTAATCAGTGTGGATTTGCCCACATTAGTACCACCAACCACATATACGTCACGATCTCCGCGATACGTCCCTACAAGCTCAAGCAGTCGGTCGAAGCCCTGATTTTGCTTCGCACTGCACAGAACGACATCTACCGTACGCAAACCTTGTTCTTTGGCCTGTTTTTGCACCCAGTTGCGAACCTTGTTCCAGTTAGTTACTTTTGGAAGCAAGTCCGTTTTGTTCACGGCAAGCAATACAGGATTGTTGCCTACAAAACGCTGCAAACCAGAGATGATACTGCCATCAAAGTCAAACAGATCAACGATATGGATGACAAGTGCATCCTTATCCCCGATTTTGCTGAGCAGGGCCAAGAACTCGTCCTGATCCACTGTAACGGATGATGACTCATTGTAATTTTTAATACGGAAACAACGCTGGCAAATGACGGGTTCACGATCCAACGCTTTTTCGGGGATGAATCCTGGTAATTCCGGGTTTTCCGTTTGCAGATGCACTCCGCATCCGCTGCACCTTACGGCAATATTGCCGTTATGCGGTTCTGTCATTTCTTCTTTTCCTCCTCAAGCCATAAGCCTTTCTTGCGCAAACTCGTTAGAGCAATCCGTTCCACGCGCCGATTGAAGCGGGTCATGAAGCCTTCATCTCCAATGGAGATCGGCAATACCAGAACCGTATAGAGTCCCAGTCGATTCCCTCCATAGACATCTGTAAGCATCTGATCGCCTACCACAATCGTTTTTTCAGGAGTTAACTCCATCATCTTCATTGCTCTACGAAACGGAACATTCGATGGTTTGCGTGCACTATGCACAAACTGGATATCCAGTGGCGTCGCAAACAGGGATACACGATTCAAATTGTTATTGGACACAATCATGAGCTGGAAACCAGCCTCTTTGACACGTGCGAACCACTCAATCAGTTCGGGCGTGGCATCAGGAGCTTTCGCCCCAACGAGTGTATTGTCCAGATCAGTTATAATTCCACGGTAGCCTTGAGCGTATAGCTCTTCCAGATTAATGTCAAAAACCGTGTCTACACGCAGCTTGGGCATTAACATTTCAAACAAAGAAGTCACCTCAGTTTCATACGACACACTATATCACAAATCCGTCTTTCCTGAAAATGCATACAGCGCCTCACGGTATAGGAAAAAAGGAAAAACGGGACGGGAGACATTACGCCCGTTCCGCTTTAAGTTCCTTACGCAGCTTCGAAGCAGTCTGATAGACGGCCTTCCAATCGTCTGCAGTTACAGACGCTGGACTATAGCGAGTCTGTTCAAACTTCGCTAAGAGTTCATGCAATGTCGCTGCTGCAGCTGGTTTCAGCTGGCTCCAGCGGGTTACCGATTCACGAAGTGTCTCATCCCCGCTTCGGGTCAATCCTTTGCGCTTCGCATAACGTATCCAGCGTTCGGTCTCTGCCACTACCTTTTGTTCAGGGGTTAACGGTCCACCTGTCCGCAGACGAAGCACGAAGAATCGAAGCGAGAGGCGATTTCGCCAGAACATATAAGCCACCCACAATACGATGATGGCTCCCGCAACCCAGATTACAAAAGTCGGGATGCTGGATGAAGCCTGCTCAGGCGCAGGAGTCTGCTCTTCCTCTTTTACCGGTTCCTCTTCAGGTTGTTCTTCAGGCTCATCTACCGGCTGTACATCCGGTTGTTCCGTGAGCAACGGCATGTCAAAGCCCGGCGTCGCTTCAACCGGAATCCATCCATACTCGCCAAAATAAACTTCAGCCCAAGAATGCGCGTCTGCATTCGTTACAGTGTAAGTTGTCTCGATCTCAGCTCCAGGTTGGCGGGGAGCCTGCATGTCTGAATTCAGCGAAAGCTGTCCAGGTGCGTACCCTTTCACCCAACGAGCGGGGATTCCTTCGGAGCGCGCCATCATAACCAGTGCAGTCGAGAAATAATCACAATACCCTTCACGAATGTCAAATAAAAACCCTTCAACAAAGTCACTACTTACTTTTCGGGATAAATCCGGATTGTTTGTGTAATCAAAATTTTGTTGTAAATAGTTTTGCAGTAATGCCACTTTTTCATACGGCGTATTTGCCGATGCTGTAATTTCAGTGGCCAGGTCCGTCACCCGATCTGGGAATCTGGATGGCAGCTGCAGGTACATATCATCTGCCGGATTGCTAGTATACAGATCATCAAAAGATTTGGTACGAAGTTCATCTTCCACAATAACTGGCGCTTCCGATACAATCGTATACGTCTTCGGATATTGCGGTTGCTGACGGTCTGTTACGACATGAAGTTCTGCCTGCTCTGGATTCCATAACATCCGGTCCGAATTCGCCTCACCATTGACAGATGTGACTTTCGAGATGGAATAGGCTCCAAAGAGGATCGGATACACGTTATCATTCAACATCGTCACTTTCTGAGTGACTTGCTTGGTGGTTACATTTCCGGGTTCATCATTCTCCAGTGCTTGTCCCGCCTCAACATCCTCTGTTGCACCTCGTCCGCGATCATCCCAGCCTGTTCCCGTATACTCTGCCCGCGTCTCACCACGCCAGTAACTGCGCTCATTGGTAGTGACAGACATGACTGGTGTATAGTCGAAGTTAAACCCTCCGCCAAGCTGGTTGTCTTCCCTGCTGTATCCTGACTCGGTAGCTGTCGGAATGTCCAGTGTGCCGTTGCCTGTCTGACTCCCCGAACTTCCGGTGTAGTTACGCCACGCGGTATAAGGATCCGTCAAGGTAGGAGGAACTTCCGGCATATTCACACTGGCTACGATAATCAAAGAGAATATGATGGCAATGTTGGCCAGAATTTTGTAGGGATGTCGGATAATTCGCTTCCACCCTTGTGGATATTGCAGTTGGAAATTACGGAAGTGCTGACATACCAGCCATCCCATTCCTGCAAACATAACCCAGGCGATTTCAATCCAGAGTGGAAACTGGGTAAAGGAGTCGAGAATTCCCATCGATATAATGTTAATGCCCAGAAAAACGAGAATTCGGCGTGTTGTAGTCACCAGGCGCAGGGCAGCTTCAAGCATCACCCACGCGCACAGGGAGAACCAGATGTAAGGTGCTAGGTGCAGCACAAATTGCTCTGTACGCTCCATTAACGTGCCGTAAGGAATATAAACGGTGTAATCGATTAGTGTCTTATGCAAAATATATACAAGGACAACCGCCTTGATTATAGTTCGAATCATTATTTTGAAAGGCAGAATCACTTCCAGAATACTGACCGCTGCGAGCGTCCACAGCACCAATGAAGTGGTCTCGGTATACCAGGATTCCTGTGTAAATGATATCCACTGCATGCCAATCAGGAAAATCCAGAGCAACGAAGCCGCATGATACCAGGATCTTCTCCCCACTGTCAGCTCTTTGCCTTTAGTACTCATACACTACCTCCCCCCATAACCGTTGGAAGCTCCTGCAAATGGGAAACGGTAAAGGATCTTGTGCCTCTTCCGCGCAGCATCGCATTCCACTCGGAACTCCGGCGGGAATCAGTGGGTTCAATCAGAATATGACAAGGGGTCATCCCCCGTGTGTCAGCCCATCGGAGCAGTTCGAGAACTTTTTCATCTTTCTGGGGAGAAATCACTACAAAATACGCGCCTTGAGGAAACTGACGTGACATCTTCTCGACACCGGGCAGCAGCCGATTCTCTTGGCCGTTATATTGGATATCTACCAGATGATGAATCATCTTCTGCCGCTCCATCGGACTTTCGCTGGGAGCAAAAAATGATGTCTTCTCCGACAGTGTCAGCAGCCCCATACCCATTCGTTCTCTTGTGCCATACTCCAGCAGCGAGGCAGCCGTGGACACAGCCAGTTCAAAGGCCTCACCATGTTCATAGCTGCCTGACAGCGCATCCAGCACCAGAATCGTTTTCGGCACCGACTCATGTTCAAATTCCTTGGACTTCCACGTTCCCGTCTTTGCCGTTGCATTCCAGTGAATGCGGGAAAGTCGGTCGCCATAAACGTAGTCACGCACGCCGTTAATCTGGGTCGTTTCCCTGCGCGAGCGGGTCAAGGCCGTCTGTGGACCGGATAACCGTGATTTGCGATCATATAGCTGCCAGTACGGGATAAATACCGTCCGCGGCAACACCCGGAATTCCCCTTTAGCTTTGAACGTTCCCCGATGTTCGATTAGACCAAAGATGTCCTCGCTGGCACATTCCGTTTCTGAAAAGACATACTTTCCCCGCTCCAGCGGCGGGGTTTGAAAAGACAATTCACCATACCCTCGCATGCTCGGAATGAGGCTTTCTTTGAAAGACCAGGATTCGCCGTTATGCCGATGCAGCATTTCGCGCACAACCACATAAGGAAGTGGCAGAAATCCCGGGATGTTCAGACTTAACTGCACCTGTACCTGGTCACCGGCATGCAGCAGCTCTTCATGATCCTGACCAGAAGAGAGCTTGCGTACGCCGTGAGTACGACGTACACCGCTAAAACCAGCAATCGCAAGGTAAATACAAAGCAGAGTCACCATCGACAGCAGCATCAGGGAGGTCTTCCCGCCCTGGAACAATACATAAGCCAAACAGCACATCCACACCGCCGCGATGCTCCATACGCGGGGGTGGCGTATTCCCCTTCTGACTGTACTCAAAAGCGGCTTCATCAATTATTGCCCCATGGAGACGGGCACTCGAACCTGCTGAAGTACGGATTTTAATACAGCCTCGGAGCTCATGCTGTCCAGTCTCGATTCGGGACGCAGCACGATCCGATGGGAGATGACATAAGGTGCCATCGTTTTCACGTCATCCGGAAGCACGTAGTCACGTTCCTGCAAAAAGGCAAAAGCCTTCACGGCCATCATAAATGAAATGGCTGCCCGCGGGCTGGCGCCCAGCAGTACGGATGGGTGGGAGCGAGTTTTGCGAACCACATCAAGCAGATAATCCATGACCGGATCACCGATGAATACTTCCTTGATTTCCTGTTGAATGGCTGATATCTGATCCATATGGGTTACGGATTCAAGCCGATCAACAGGCTGACCCGACTGATGCTGCTTCAGCAACGTTTTCTCGATATCCTTGTCGGGATAACCCAGACTTATTTTCAACATAAACCGGTCCAATTGCGCTTCCGGCAATGTGTACGTTCCTTCAAAATCGATTGGATTCTGGGTTGCACAGAGCATAAATGGATGAGGCAGATCATACGTATCGCCATCTACCGTTACACTGCGCTCTTCCATGACTTCCAGCAAAGCGGACTGCGTTTTCGTAGTTGCCCGGTTAATCTCATCTGCCAGCAAAATGTTCGTCATGACCGGACCCGGACGGAAGTAAAAGCGCTCGTCACGTGGATGGAACACGGATACCCCCGTGATGTCACTTGGTAAAATATCAGGATTACATTGAATGCGGCGGTACTCTCCGCGCATGGATTTCGATAACGCTTTAACCAACTGCGTCTTGCCTGTTCCTGGTACGTCTTCAATCAGAACGTGTCCGCCTGCAAGCAAAGCTGTGAGCAAAAGTTGAATTTCAAAGGATTTCCCCATTATGCATGATTCCAGATTAGAACGAACTGCTGATATGATTTGGATCGACTCTTTGCGCACAGGCATGTGGTCTAACCTCCTAAAAAAGCATACAGATTTCCTTTTATTGTACATGATCCAAGGGCGCGAGTACACTCGAAGGAACTCATAATTTGTTTCCAGCCGTCAGATTCACCGCAGTTATCGCATGATTACGACAAAAAGAGGCCCGGATAGAAGTTATCCGAAGCCTCTGCTGATTCCATATATAATGGCTAGCTCTGCCATGCTCTGTTACCCTTTCGGCCGAACCACCAATGCCGCGAGAAAAGAAAAGATAATCGCTGAGGAAATACCCGCCGCGGTCAAATCGAATATCCCCGTAATGACACCAATCCATCCCTCTTTCTCCAGTTCCGTCAATGCCCCGTGCACGAGGGAGTTACCAAAACTGGTAATGGGGATGGAAGCTCCTGCCCCTGCAAATTTGACGAGCGGATCATACAGCCCAAACGCATCCGCAACCGCACCAGCCACAACAAGTGTACTCATCGTATGTGCAGGAGTCAGTTTGACACCATCCATCAGAAGTTGTCCCACGACACATATCAACCCGCCAACAATAAATGCCCATAAAAACTGCATCCTTTATCCCTCCTTTTCTATGGCTACGGCATGCGCAATACAAGGAATGCTCTCGCCCTGCTGATATGAAAGTGGAGATAACAATGCACCGGTAGCGACCACTAATACCTTATTGAGTTCACCCTTTTGCATCCGGTTCAAAATGTGACCGTAAGTCACTGTTGCAGAACATCCACAGCCACTGCCTCCAGCGACAACGTAAGGCTGCTTCTCCCGATCATAAATCATCAATCCGCAGTCATTGAAAACCGTCTGTTCCATGGGAATACCCTCTTTTTGCAGCAATTCTTTGGTAATGGGAAGTCCCACGGATGCCAGATCGCCTGTCACAATGAGATCATAATAACCGGGTTCCAACCCTGTATCCCGAAAATGGGAAACGATAGTATCCGCTGCCGCAGGCGCCATCGCGGATCCCATGTTAAACGGATCTTTGATGCCCATATCCATAATTCGGCCAATAGTCGCTTTGGTAACTACAGGACCTTCGCCAGTACGAGAAACCACACCACAGCCAGAACCGGTGACCGTATACTGCGCATATGGAGGCTTCTGGGAACCATATTCCGTTGGATAACGAAATTGCTTTTCCACCGTACAGTTGTGACTCACCGTACCCGCGAGTACATAATCCCCTGCACCCGAGTCCACAATGAGTGAGGCGAGAGCCAACGTTTCCATCGACGTTGAACAGGCACCAAATACCCCTAAATAAGGTACACCCAACTTGCGGGCAGAAAAGGAACTACTAATAATCTGATTCATCAGATCTCCACCAACAAAGAACTGAAGCTCTTCTTTTGTGATATTCGCATTGATTAATGCCATTTGGGAAGCCTGTTCAAGAAGCTTGCGTTCTGCCTTTTCCCAGGTTTTCTCCCCAATTTCCAAATTGTCATATACATAATCAAAATCTGATGTTAGAGGCCCTTTGCCTTCATCCGGTCCTACGACTGCCGATCTGCCGATAATCCGTGGACGGTTCTCAAATTGCCAGGTTTGTTGGCCCAGGCGTTTCATAGATGTCCACCTCCGAAGCCGAGGATGGCATATACAATCCCCACGATGAAGGCAGCAACGACACCAAACACGATAACTGAGCCTGCCAGCTTGAACATGTTGGCACCAACCCCAAGCACCAGTCCCTCGGCGCGATGCTCCAGTGCTGCCGAACACATGGAGTTGGCAAACCCGGTGACAGGGACAGCCGTTCCAGCACCCGCCCATTGTGCCATTTTATCGTAGACACCGAGGCAAGTCAGGATGACTGAAATGAGGATCATGACCGCAACGGTTGGACTGGCAGCTTCTTTCGATGTCATGTCAAACCCGGCCATAAACGCTTCCTGGATAGCCTGTCCAATGACGCAGATGAATCCGCCGACGAAGAATGCCTTAATACAGTTCGTCCAGATTGGACGGGCAGGCTCATGTTTTTTGGCGACTTTTTTATATTCCTGTTCACTGATGGACAGGGATGATGATGATTTTTTACTACTACCCTTAGTTTGAGCTGGCAAGATACAGAACCTCCCTTGAAATGAAAATAAGTCAACAGATGTGACTGCATGTACTGTGTGTAATCCTGTATTCATTGTTTGTTAAGGTTGGGAAAGTTATGTATCCGGCGAAAGACAGCATATGTTTCCAGCACGATTAAGCTGCCGAATGAGATGAGTCGCTCAGCGCCGGATCAGAGGTCTGTGAAATTTATAAATAAAGCAGAATGATCACGAGCAAAATAAAAAGGACGATACAAAGGATGGTTTCATTGCCTTCATCGGGTGGCGTCATCTATTGTCCCAGCTCCTTCCTGTTGTGAGGCAAGTGAAATTAGTGGGTCATTAAATACCTTATGGAATACTGGTTAAGCAAAACGGTTCCTTACTATATGCATATTCAATGCAGCTGCTTGGCGACTGTGCTTGGTGCGGATTTTATGGCCCGATGAAACATTAAACGAGCAACCATTCATGCCTGAGATACGTGACATAACCATGGACAATTACTTGCGCAAGGTTCATACTGTAGTGTGACCAGTGGTTAAATAAAACGTTCTTCTCTTCCGAAGGACAACAGTCCGGCAGCCGTTCTGCTGAGACCTGATCTACATACAAGCAGAGGAGTTGTCGACACATGAATCAAAAAACGTTAGAAATGTTTCGCACGTTAACGGAATTCCCTTCCGTTTCCGGGTTTGAACGCGAGCTTCGCGGATGGATGAAAGAACAAATGTCTCCTTATACGGATGAATTTGTCCAGGATCGCTTGGGTAGCCTTTTTGGCGTATTGCGGGGAGAGGAGTCCGGACCCAAAGTCATGGTTGCAGGTCACTTCGACGAAGTTGGTTTCATGACCACAGGCATTACGGAAACAGGCATGATCAAATTCCGCCCACTCGGTGGATGGTGGAGTCAGGCTGTGCTGTCTCAACGTCTGGAACTCATCACTCCGGATCGCCGGATTACAGGGGTTGTTGGTTCAACACCTACTCATCTACTCGATGAATCCCAGCGTAATAAACCGGTTGATCTTAACCATATGTACTTGGATATTGGTGCGGATAACCGTGCAGAAGCAGAGTCTTGGGGCATTCACCCGGGCATGCAGATCGTGCCGATCTGTGAGTTCACACCGATGGCTAACCCGAAGAAAATCATGGCAAAAGCATGGGATAACCGTTACGGCGTAGGACTTGCACTTGAGCTAGTTGAAGCATTGCATAAAGAAAAATTGCCAAACACCCTCTATTGCGGTGCAACAGTCCAAGAAGAATTGGGACTACGCGGTGCACGCACGGCTGCCAATCTAATTGAACCGGATATTTTCTTTGCACTGGACTGCAGTGCCGCGAATGATATGACAGGAGACAAACAATCATTCGGACATATTGGACAAGGCGCTTTACTGCGTATCTTCGACCCGGGCATGTTTACCCATCGTGGTATTGTTGAATATGTTCAGGACACAGCATCAACAAATCAGATCAAAATGCAATATTTCATCTCTCCTGGCGGTACGGATGCCGGAGCGGTTCATTTGAGCGGTATCGGTGTGCCTTCAACGGTAATTGGCATCTGCGCCCGTTACATTCATACTTCTTCTTCCATCATTCATACGGATGACTATGATGCGGCAAAAGAGTTGCTCGTGAAACTGGTGAAGGGTCTGGATCAGACAACACTGAACACGATTATCGGAAACGCGTAACTTTTTCTATAGAAGATGCCCTGATTTTCAGGGCATCTTTTTTGATGTTCAGAACACGAAATCCGTCCTAAAGATGAAGGGGAGATTAAGATGTAGTGATGAATTGCAAAATGCCAGCCTCTGCATAAGCAGAAGCTGGCATGATTTGGTTTACAGAAATAAAGGGGAGAATGCAATCCAGGCCAAAATAAGAGCCAGCACAATGCACACATTTTCCACAACGGCACCATGTTTCGTGCCCGTACTCATGAGATTGATTCTTATACGCCACTTGAGTGGTGGCAATGGACGAATGCCGCGATTCGTCAACGAATCTGCCAATAGATGCATGACATAGGCTGTGCCTCCAGCTACCCAGATCTCAGGCCCCTGCAAATGAGTTGTACTGTAGAGCAACCCAGTCCATACGGCGGTTCCATATAATGTGTGTGTCAATCCCCTGTGGGTTAAGGTGGTACACAGCATTAACAGACTGCCAGCAATTAGATTCCATGGTGCGAATGCATGCCCATAGAATACAAGTCCCAATCCGATTGCAAACATCAACACTTTGCGCAGGGAACGGGATGGCAGGAAAGATACCATCGCAATCAGAATCGCGAGCAGCAAATTCCATGGTTTCGCCTGAACATAGAAGTACACAAATACGGCGACAGGCAGCAGAATTGTCTGTAACAGCCGAATGAGGCTGTTCGGCAACGCCTTGGATACCAATAGTGAATTGGGCTCATCAATGTCTGGTAGGAGCGAACCGATCAGGGCCACGGTAACCGCCGGTGCAGTCACGGGCATGCCGGCCAATTGCAGAACAGAGAGGGATACAGTGGTCCCGATAATCAGGTGGGATCTTCCCATCATGGTGCAAAAACTTCCTTTCGAAGAAATAGGGAACATAAACTGCCCACTCCAGATTTTACAACGAAAACAATATAAGAACAATAGTTCGCATTTCTTAATTTACTTACTCCACACTGTGTAATTACGATGGGATCTATGGGCAGACTAATATGTGAACTGATTTTACCTTTACCTCATACGGCGTTAATCCTGTGTTAACATCACTGGTGTATAGTCGGTTCATACCCAACCAACAAAGGATGATTACTTATATGGGAATTCATACGTACTTTAGATCACTCAACGATCTCGAACGCATTATTCGTACGCCGGGGAAATTCAAGTTCGAGGAACACAGCGTATCCGCCCACTCCTGGAAAGTCGTGCAGTATGCCAAAACACTGGCCGATATTGAGGAACAGCATGGGGTCGCCATCGATTGGAAGAAGCTTTACGAAATCACCAGCAGTCATGATTATGGTGAAATTTTCATCGGTGATATCAAAACGCCGGTTAAACATTATTCACTGGAGCTTCGTTCGATGCTACAGCAGGTAGAAGAAGGCATGGTTGAGCATTTTATTAACGAAAATATTCCTGAAGAGTTCCAGCCGATTTTCCGTAGACAGCTGCGTGAAGGCAAAGACAATTCTGTCGAAGGACTTATTCTGGAAGTGGCAGACAAAATGGATCAGGTATACGAAGCGTTTGCTGAACTGCAGCGTGGCAATACAGAAAAGGAATTTATCGTGATGTACCGATATGCCCTGATCAAAATCAAAAATATTGACCTCCACTGTGTACACTATTTCCTCGAACATATTCTCCCCGACATCATTGAGGAAGGTAACCGCTCCCCATTTGATATCCGCCAAATCACAGAAGATGCTTTGTTACAATAATCAGCTCCAGTCATCGTGGTTCTTCAAGAGCCATGGACAGGGCTTTTTTTCGTTATTGTAACCTTTGGCGATACTCGCTGGGATACAGTCCTGTCTTGTTTTTAAAGATACGGCTAAAATAATGGGAATCACTATATCCCACCGCTTTACCTACTGTCTTGATATCCATATCTTCAAAGGCCGCGAGCATGCGTTTTGCTTCGTTGATTCGAAGCCCTGTCATGTATTTGAGCGGGGTTTCACCCGTCACCTTTTTGAAACACTTCCCCAGGTAATCTACACTAAAATGCATCTGTCCTGCCATGTCCTGCAACGTAATTTCATGCATATAGTTCTGTTTCAGATACAATTTGACTGCCTCTGCGATGTCCTCCGGCTTCACCTGTTCATCCAAAATTGCACTGACATGTGCCAGCGAATCCTCTGCCTTGCCAAGCTTTAATTCCATCGCATCCAGCAGCGATCGAAGCTGTTCTTCTGCGAGGGGTTTAAGCAGATAATCCTCCACTTTGTAACTGATCGCCTGACGTGCAAACTCAAACTCATGATGGCCGCTCAGGATCACGATCTTGACATGCGGATAGGCAAAATAAAGATGTTTCGCCAGTTCCAGCCCATTCATGACGGGCATCTGAATATCGGTAACGACCAGATCAGGCACCGTATGTTCAATCAGTTCCAATGCTTCCTGTCCATTCCTAGCCTCACCTATAACCTCAAACCGTGTGCCCAGCTCGCTGAATTTCCGGGATACGTTACGGCGAATTAACGCCTCATCCTCCACAATAATAGTTCTATATGTCATCACCATGAGTTTTAACTGTGCTCCTTTCGAATGGAACCTCCAATCGTAATGCTGACGCCGCCAGAAGGTTTATTCGTAATATGCATATGTGCCGCGGAGCCATACCATAATTTGAGTCTGATCCAGATGTTTTTCAATCCCATCCCGTTGATCTCAAGTTCAGGCATACGCTCCCATTCCTGTGATTGTTGTATGTACTGCTGGATGAGCGTAAGCGCCTCGGGTTCCATGCCAGGTCCGTTGTCTTCCACTGTCATTAGCCAGGTTTCCTGCAAGGTGTCCAGCTTTCCAATGATATGCAGCTTCCAGGGTGGAGTATCACGTAGTCCATGTTTCATGACATTTTCCAGCAAAGGCTGAATCAGCAGCATAGGCACCTGAAGGTTTTTCATCGAGTCCGGAACATGGAATTCATAAAGCAGATCATCTTCGAACCGAATTTTCATACACTCCAAATACCGCTCACAGTAGTCGATTTCTTTTTCCAATGCAACACCGCTTTTGTTCGGAGCCGAGATGTAACGCAGCATGGATGCAATGTGACCACAGAACGCAACGATCTGTTCATTCATGCCCTCTTCCGCCATGATGCTGATGTTCGTAATGTTGTTATACAGAAAGTGAGGGTTCATCTGGGACTGCAACGCCAGCAACCTGGCATCCGTTTCCTGAGATTTGATTGCCAGCATGTCCTGAAAAGACTGCACAAGCTGTTGATTCAATTGGATAAAGGTATCATTCAACTCATCCATCTCACGGATGGAACCTGGAACTTCCAACTTGAACAACTGACCAGAGTCCTGACCCGTGGTCAGATCGTGGACGCCAGTTTTCTGAATAATGCGCTGCAAACGATGGAGCGGTAAGGTAACACGTTTGGAGATCAGGTATGAGAGGAGCAGAATAAGCATCAAGGTAGCTAAAGTTGCCCCCATGAACAGAAGAGCCATGCGATTCAAATTCGCAAACAGGGATTGTTTCGACTGCATCACAATAACCGTCCATCCGGTCTCCTGCGAGGTCGTGTAGGTCATCATTTGCTTCGAATTTCCATTGGGATCTACGACTCCTTGCATCGTTCCTGGTGAATATTGATCGTTTCGAATCAAGTTAACCACGTCGGAATGGGTTGCTGTTAACGGATGTTCATTGGACAAAAAAGGATATAAAAGCTCATTACGTTCATTCAATACATAGACGCTCAGATTTTCGTTCCCCGCTTGCACATCGTTTAAATGCTGGAACACGGTTCCTGCATCCTGCAAAATTTCCACTACTCCTTGCGAGACATAATTTCCATCCTTATACACCCGGGTAAGGGAAAGATATGGTTTACCTGACTCCCCCTGCCCTGTTGGCATCGGTAATGCCCCACCATCCAGTAAACTTATGACACGCCAGCCATTGCGCGCCCACGTTTCCTCGTACCACGGTCTTTGGGTCAGATCTACGGACAGCTGGCCATTGAACGCACCGGCACCCAGCATTTTACCGTTCACATCATAAATATTGGCTTGTTTGGCTGTGTTAGAGCTGCTAATGATCGCCAGAATGACATCAATCAGCGTTGTTGTATCCTTGTAAAACGCCGGGTCACTTGTCAGCGTCTGTTCATTGTCCTCCGCTGGAGATAAATAGTGACTGAAGTGCTCCTTGACCAGATTGGAATATACGATGTTCATGGAGAAATTATTCATTTTGACGATTTCCTGATCCAGATTGCCTACCATCGAATTCCCCAACTGTTTCTGCTGTTCGGCACTTCGACTACGAATGTCATTGGCAAGAAAAACATACAAGAGACTGGCCACAATCAATGAAAATACAATAAAGACTGCAGAGTAGTAGGCAAACAGACTTTGCTGAAGCGTTCTGAATCGGTACTTAACCATCTCACACCTCGTTATCGGATGATGTCTTGCAACTTACTCGAAAATGTCCACCCAACAGAACGCTTTTGTCTATTGAGCGCATTCTTCGTTCCGCGTAAAGTTGTTCACATAAGAATACGCTTACATGAAGCGTTTCGGCAAGATCTATTATTCTTTATTCCATGGGAGGTTCATTGATGAGAAAACGATTTCTATTATCCCTCGTAGGTGCGCTGTTGCTGTCCAGCCTGCTTCTTGCCGGGTGCAACTCCGGTGAAAGTTCCGAAGGTTCAGGGAAGGTAACACTAACGTTCGGAACAAGTCAGAGCGGCATTCCACGTACGGGTATCATGCAAACGATGGCTAAAGAATATGAGCAGGAAACGGGTGTGAAAATTGACTTTCAGGTGGTCCCTGATGCCCAGTGGCGTGACCTGATTAAGGTGAAGCTCGCCTCCGGCGAAGCTCCTGATATTTTTAATGTCGATGTGGATCCACTTAGCATGCCTGCCAACGTAAGACCTGAGGAAAATGCAATTGATCTGACCAATGAGGAATTTACAGGACGCATGTCCGAAGAGATTTTACCAACGGTTAGCTATAAAGAGAAGGTGTACGGGGTTTCTTTTGCACCATCGAAAATATGGTATGTGTACTATAACAAACGCATCTTTGAAGAGCTCGGCATCCAGCCGCCAACGTCCTACGCCGAGTTCAAGGCGATCAGCCAGAAAATCAAGGATAAGGACATCATTCCGTTCTATCAGGCTCCTGCCAGCGGATGGTATCAGGTGCTGCCTCTGTTCGAAACCGGTCCAAACTATGAGCAAGCTGCGCCGGGAACGTACGAGAAGCTGAACAACAATGAGATGAAGGTCGCGGATTTGACGCAGCTCAAGATGGTCATTGAACAGTTAAAGGAATTTGCGGAACTGGGTTACTTCGGCAAGGATTTTCTGTCCAACACGGTCGAGGCTGGCATTGAAGCCTTTGGTCAGGAGAAGGCAGCGATGCTGCTTCGAGTTCCGGGCACCGAAAAGGAAGTGTCTGAGGCGTATCCAGACATGAAGGACAATATGGGATTTTTCGTGATGCCATGGGGCGATAATCAGACGATTGGTGTGAATCCGGGTGGTTCGGCTGCGATGTTTGGCAACAAAAACAGCAAGCACCCGGAAGAGGTACTGAAGTTTTTCCGGTGGATTACGGAGCATGATCATCTGCAGCGTGTATTCGATGGGGGTGAAGGCAATCTGACCATCTGCTGGCCTGAAATTGAACCGAAGCTCACACAGGACTATATCGATTATGAGAAAAATCATGAGAAAGGTACGGTCATGCAGGCCGCTGTGAAGTATATTGATCCGCAATGGATGGATATCGGCAAGGATCTTTCCGGCATGTTCGCTGGAGCGATGACCCCGGATCAGATTCTGCAAAATATTGATAAACGCAGGGCTGAACAAGCCAAAGTGCTGAAAGATGATGCGTGGCAATAACAGCGCATATTCTGGGTAAACACATGAGCATGTGGCTAACCACCATTATAATGCAGCGAGGTAAGGCACCATGCACTCATGCATTTTGGCAGGAAGGACAGGTGTAACAGTTTATGAATGTAAATAAGATCTATCCCTGGTATTTCTCATCTGGAGCGATTGTGCTGTATCTGCTGTTCATCGTCGCTCCCGCCCTGCTGGGCATCTATTATTCCTTCACCGATTGGAACAGCTACAGTTCGGAGAAAAACTTTATTGGTCTGGAGCATTTCCGAACCATTCTGGCGGGTGATCCAACGTATTTACTTTTTATTAAGAATACAGTCCTTTTCACTCTGATTACTTCGATCGCCAAGACGGTTCTGGGCCTATTCCTAGCTCTATTGCTGGTCAGCGGTGTGAAGGCCGCCAATCTGCACCGGATGATCATATTTTCACCCCAAGTCCTTTCGTTCCTGATTGTCGGCCTGGTCTTCAAAAGCCTGCTCGATCCCAACAACGGCTTCGTTAACGTGACACTGCGTTCGCTGGGTCTGGACGTTCTGGCCCAGAACTGGCTGGGCTCCCTGACCTGGGCAATGCCATCTATTATGGCGGTGGATACGTGGAAAGGCATGGGGTACATTATGGTGCTGTTCATTGCTGGACTACTCGCCATTCCTCGGGATTATTATGAAGCGGCATCGATTGACGGTGCCGGCTTCTGGCAGAAGCTGTTTCGAATCACGATTCCGATGCTGATGCCCACGATCACCATCGCTACGGTGCTCAATATTACGTATGGGCTGCGGGTATTTGATGCGGTATATGTACTGACCAATGGCGGACCGGGCAACGCGACGGATGTAATTAACACAGCCGTATATTCCTCTTTTGCTAAAGGCTATTGGGGGCTCGGCAGTGCATTATCCACGATTCTGTTTGTCATTATGGCTGTCATCTCCTTCTTCATCATCCGCTTGATGAACCGAAAGGTGGAATACTAGATGCGTGTGAAAAAACGGCTGTTTTCCATCGGATTAAATGTACTCGCTTGGCTTCTTAGCCTGGTGGTCCTGATTCCTTTTGTCGTCATTGTGCTGAATTCATTCAAGTCCGATGCCGAAGCCAAAGTGCTCAAACTGACCCTGCCCGAGAAGTTCATCTTTGAAAATTATAAAATCGTCTATGAGCAGGGACACTTGGGTGGTTCCTTTTTCAACAGTTTGCTGCATTCAACGGCTTCTTCCCTTCTGCTGGTGTTTGTTGTGGCGTTCTCAGCCTTCACCTTATCGCGTAATTATTCGAAGTTAAGCAAGTTCCTATATTTCTTTCTTATTCTGGGCATTACGCTGCCATTGAACTACATTCCACTAATGGAGGTCATGAAGTCGCTGGGCATGATTAATTCGCATGTGGGCATGATTCTGCTCTATACCGCGATGGGTATTCCGATCTCGCTATTCATCACATATGCGTTTGTATCCAATATTCCGAAAGAACTGGATGAAGCAGCGATCATGGACGGATGCAACGGGATCAAGCTGTTTCTCAGAATTATTGTGCCTTTGTTAACCTCTGTCCTGGTTACGGTATTTGTTCTTAATTTCCTGAGTGTCTGGAATGAGTTTACCGCCCCACTGTACATGCTCAATACCGTCGAGATGTGGCCAATGACGCTCGCTGTCTATAACTTCTTCGGACAATTCAGTGCCCAGTGGAATCTGGTTAGTGCGGATATTGTGCTTACTTCCCTGCCAGTGTTGATTGTGTTCCTCATTGGGCAAAAATATATTGTGGGTGGTCTGACTTCCGGGGCGGTTAAGGGTTGAGATGTATCCGAAATGAGAATTCAATACACCGGGCTACTTTGAAATTCATCATTGACATCGTGTTTATTTGTAACTATTATAGTTACAACGGTGGTGATCATGCATGAAACAAATCAGTAGTCGCTTTTCCATTGCGGTTCATACGTTGTCCCTGGTCGCTGTTGTGCCCAATGAGTGCACGGGAGATTTTATCGCCAAAAGCGTGAATACCAATCCCGTCATTATTCGGCGGATTATGTCCAAGCTGAAACAGGCCGGCCTGATCGAGGTCAGACCCGGTGTCGGCGGTGCTTCTTTGTTAAAGGACCCCGCGGACATTACGCTTTTGGATATATATCGTGCACTTGAGGTTGTGGAGGATGGCGAGTTGTTTAACTTCCACAAGCATCCAAACCCAAATTGTCCGGTTGGCAGCATGATCGAACAAACCTTGCGCGCCGAACTTATTGAGGCTCAGTTAGCTATGGAGCAGCGTTTGAAACGTGTAACGATACAACAGATGATGGATCAGGTTCACGTCTCTGAATAAAAAAAGCTCATTACGAGCTTTTTTTAAACCTTTCGTTGTAATCACACCTGTTATAACAAATACGATTACATCCATTCATGTAGATTGACATTTCACATTTGTGTCGACACAAAACATACCTTATAGGAGGAAAATACAATGAAAATTTTAGTTACTGGAGCAACAGGTCACTTGGGTTCACTGGTCGTAGAGGCTCTGTTAAAAACGGTATCTGCTGGGGATTTGGCTGTAAGTGTACGCAACCCGGAGAAAGCGGAAGCATTGCGCGCTCAAGGTGTTGACGTTCGTCACGGTGATTTCGATCAACCGGAAACGCTGGAAAAAGCATTTGCAGGCGTGGATCGGCTGCTGCTGATCTCCACAGACGGTGACAATGAAACGCGTATTCGCCAACATCAAGCTGCCGTGCACGCTGCCAAGAAAGCAGGCGTTGGATTCATCGCTTATACCAGCGTTGTGAATGCGGAGAAAAACACCCTTTCACTTGCTGAAGTACATCGTGCCACAGAACAGGCTATCCGCGAATCCGGCATTGCTTATTCCTTCCTGCGCAACAACTGGTACCTGGAAAATGAAGCAGGTAGCGTTCAAGCAGCTACCCAGGGCGCACCTTGGGTGCATGCAACTAATGCCAGCCAAGTGGGCTGGGCTACTCGCAATGATTATGCGCATGCTGCCGCTGCAGTACTGACAGGTGAGGGACATGAAAATTCAGTATATGAGTTGTCTGGTAAACTTCGTACTCAAGCTGAGCTTGCAGCCATCGTTGGGGAAGTACTTGGACAGGACATCAACGTGCAAAACGTGGACGATGCCGCGTATGCGGACATCATGAAGGGTGCAGGATTGCCTGACTTTGTAGTCTCCATGCTCGTTGATATGCAAAGTGCCATCCGTGAAGGCGCACTGGCTGTAGAGAGTGATACACTGGAGACATTACTTGGCCGTCCGGCTCAACCATTGAGTGAGGGTGTTAAAGCGATTTTGGGCAAGTAAGTTTAAGTAGAAGATAATAGAGTGCGAATCATAAAGGGACACACCAGCGAATGTTGGATGTGTCCCTTTTGGTATAACAGCGATCTATAAAAAGATATAGCAGTTGAACGTACTCTTTATACTAAACTAGTTTAATTGTGACTTGAATTCGATTTAGATATCGGTAATCTCCATCAACGTTACATCGATCATTGCTCGATATATCGTGCCGGAATGTGATCGGCCAGCCAAATATTTTCGTTTCCATGATAGAAGAAAATACCTTCTTTGGCCGCTTGAGCCGCGTTAATTTTCAGTATTATTGGCTGGTCATCACGTCTTCGTCCCACCTGATTGGCGGTGTCCCTATCTGCGGACAGATGAACATACTGCCTCTGCCGAGGCTGCAAACCTTGCTCCATAATGGAAGCAACCGACCGCAGCGGCGTGCCGTGATAGAGTATCTCAGGTGGAGTGGCGGGTGTCTTGAATATCCTTTGCGGAGTCGAATGACCATATAATGCCCGGATGCGGCCAGAACAGATTTCATGTCTCTTTTTCTCAGAAGCTTGAATCATCTGCTCCAGATCCGCTTCCGTGACGTCTTTCCACTGTGGACTTTCATGTAAAGCCACCAGCAATTGCGGAATCTCCACCCAGCCCTCTTCGTCCAGCTCCAGCTCATACTCCCATGGGGCGTGACGCAAGGCGTATGAGAGCTCTTTACTTAACTTCATCAGATCCATTGCGATCATCTCCCAATTAAGTTAACAATTCATTAGACAAATACTGTCTGTACCACTACATGAAAGGGTGAACGCTCTGCTTCTTCAGTTTCTTTCCGGTTGTACTGCCGCCAAAATCTCCTGAATGTTGCGGGCCAACCCTTCATCGTCTTCCTGATTGAATTGGCGGTGTCCATCAATCCCACGTTGGATAATCGTATTCATCACCGGATGAACCTCACGGTCTGAAGCCACCCGGATCAGATCATCGGCAAAATCCACCGCCTGCTGCTCACTATAGTTAAACGGTTTAATCAGCATACGGATGCTCAATGCATGAGCCTGGGGCTCCGCGAGTTGATCCCGATGGGTTATGCCATATACAGCGCCAAACCCAAAAGCAGCAATCACCTGACGCTCCAGCTCTGTTGTCTGTTCCAAAGGCGTGCCGATCAGTTCACATATTTTGTCCACCATCTGCTCCAATTCTGAAGCCGCCGCAGCCAAAATTACGTCATTAATATCGTCAGCATTGATAAATTCAGTCATATTCTATTTCTCCATTTCTGCTCCGTATTTGATCCATTCTCTCAGACTCTATGAGAACATTGTATCGGAGATAGGGTGTTCCTTTCAAATTCATCTACGGTTAGACAAACAATGATTCAGCATACTTGTAAAAGAGAAGCTCTATTTGTGCGTAGTACAACTTGGTAAGTGATCATACGCGTAACCATTAATCCCGGCGTGATTCATTGTTTTGCGGAGCTCCGAAACAAACTCCATAAAGTACACTTCAGGACTGCGACTTCCTGCATAATATTGCAGGTCGTAATCGTAGTTTAACCTCGAATACACATCATGCAGATCGTTAACCAGTACCTTTTTCATATCCTCTCTTGTAATTGCTGGGTCTATATTGCACTCGTTGACCAGGGTCTGTAGTGTCTCCTGCAGAGCCTGTTGATCGTATGACGGGTTAGACAACAGATGCTGCAAATCAAACAAGTCTTTGAATCGGGGCCTCACTATCGTTTGATGCAGCTTCCAAGCGATTTGAATGGAGAGTGGCACGGTGTGAGGAACGACAAAAGCTTCTCCAACCATAGGTTGGTACGATAGAGCAATAGACTTCTCATTCAATTCGAGGTTAAAGGATATATCAAGATGCAGCTCATCCTCATCTTCATACTCATTTTCGCTCCTTGGTTCACTATCAATATAAAAGGCAAGCTCCGTGTTCACCGTAGGAAAATCATCCGCCATCGCGTAGTCTATTCTGCGCCAGAAAGCATTCTCACTAAAGCTTCGGAATACGATACCGTCATTCAGATCCATCTCCGTTACCCGGATCATCCAGTCTGTAAATATTTCATTGGCCTGGTCCTCAGTCTCAATTCGACCTACATACAAAAAGTCGATGTCATCAACATAACGTACATTGGGATTCTCCAAATACTGTCTTGTCAGCAAACTTCCTTTTAATACAAATGGGCTATTCACGAGAGAAGCGCGCTTCAATAGAGCTTCTAATACAACAATGAATCTCTCATCCTCATTCAAGCTATGTAATTTTACATTTTTTCCAGACACCTGTTCTCCTCCTCTATTCATCTCATCGTACTCAACATTCGGTTAGATCCATCCACGATCCAGTTCTTCCCGACTGTCATAGATGCACAGTTCATATTGCTGTTTTAACAGTTCGATTTTGTTCTGCTGTAAGATATTATGTATCTTCTCTACTCTGCTGTAGAATTTTTCAGAACTATTATATTCTCTGACCGTAACAAATCTAATTTTCCCATTCGCATTCAGCGAGTTCCTTGAAATATGCCCACCATCGCCTTCACATAGCTCCTTTAATCTTTCTACATCATCCACCTGTACTTTGCCATGCCATTCAAAATACGGGGTAGAATGCGCAACTATTCGCTGATGAAAATACTTCTCTTCCTTCGCTGGAACCTCTACCTTTGTTCGTACAACTGTAAAGCCGTTACCTTGGAACCTTGTGACCATCTGTTTAATAATGCTGTTCACTTCATCAAAATCAGTACTATGTATTAAGCCTGTAATCATCGGCTGATGGATGTATTCACCCTGATCCAGCACGATCATAACTGGTTTAACTTGCTCCACCTGACACAGTTCAATAAAGCTTTCCTTCTCTTCAAACGTTAAATCATTCACTGTAATATGAAACTCAAATTCCATTTGCTCACTCCCTGTCATTTCTCTATGATGCTATATGTAATCGTTATTGTCATCGAAGTTTCTGAATAACCTTATAAATTATTCATCGGTTTCCTGTTTTATATTGTTCAGCTATTTTCAAAATCTTATTTATATTAAGTTATCACAACATAGAACTTCGTATATTCTTTATTCAAGTGTTGGCACTCCGTAGTATAGAATTTTTGGAGACAAAAACTAACTTGTTAAAATATAAATATATCTTTTTATCATCCCCCTAATCTTAGATTCAGGTAAGCTACTGTACACGGTTATATGATAATAGCCATTATTGACACTGCAGATAGTAATGTCCCGTGAGTCCGTTTTGCATTTCTCCCTTATATTAGAAACGGCTTGCTGTGTTCCTCTCTTACAGACAGCATGTTCCCAAAGGCGTCACACATATACGCGTTCAGAATCTGGCTATATTGTCCCGTCAGGAGGATTATGTCACCATGGATTTACTTTTTCTTATTTGTCCAGAATGGAAAAAGAAAGAACTTAAGAAGTATTATTAATTTACTCCTTAAGTTCATACTAAATATTATTAATTACCAAAACTCAAATTTAAAATTAATTCATCTAATCTTAAACCTAAAGATTCAAACCTTCCTGCTTCAAAGTCCTCTAAACACACTTCTCCTGAGATATTATTCAGCACGACTACTAGACCATTAGATTCTATCCCCATGGGAATATAATTAGTATTACCATTATGTTCCTCTATATAGTTTGAAAGTCTTTGTAAAAAGATTTCCGGTTCACTCTCCGGGATGACAGGATTAAGATTTATATTATACTCCTTAATCCAACCTGCTATTTGAAAGAAATAATACGAGTTATAGTACTGTTCTACTGATTCATTGAATCTTATATTAAACTTTTGTTCAATAGAATGGAAATTTGTAATATCATCTTTTTTGGTTGGCATCCAGCTAATATAACCTTCTTTATCTTTTTCACCAACATACAATCTCTGTCCTTCTTCTCCCCAAGAGGTTTGGGGCAAAGTTCCTTTAAACTCTTTCCAAGTACTGATATACCTATCAAAATAGTTTTCCATTGATCTGATAATCATCTTTTTCAGCCCACCTACTTAATAAATTTTTGTAGTAGTTCAGCATACATAGAATCGTTCCCCCAAATACCAAGTTTCTTCTCCACATTGTGTATCCCCCCTGAACCAGGGTGTATTGGAGTAGGAACAGGTACAGCCTGTCCTCCACCACCTACGTGATGGTGAACTAATCCCTGACCTCTTAATCCTTTCACATCATATTGTGGAAAATATGTTCTAAAAACTTCATCGTTGGTCGGCATTGTAGTAAACGGGTTCTTTCCGTTTATTATTTTTTTGTTGTTGTCACTAAATGCCTCAGGGTATCTGTCCAACAGTTCCTTCCAAAAATACTTATGATCTCTTAAACAACCCTCTGAATTCGTATTAGATCCATCTTTTCCTATAAATGGCATCTCAACCATTAATCTTGGATCAGCCACATATATTGCTTCCACTTTACTAAGATCAGTATTTCTATAAACTCTGATAGGATGGTCCGGATTTGTCTCATAATTAACACCTTGAAGCTGGGGTTCCTCCGCTTGCTGCTTTCGCATACCCACTTGGATCTACGTATCGGATCGGGTTGTTAGCGACATACGCATACAGGTTCAGGCCATCGCCTCGGTACGTGTCTTCCTGCGTGAACCGCGCGATCAGCGGATTATAAAACCTCGAACGCAGATAGTAATGCCCTGTCAGCGCATCTTGCATTTCTCCCGCATAACGGAACGGATTTCCGCGTTGCTCTCTTGCAGACAGCATGTTGCCGAAGGCATCATAGGTGAACGCGTTCAGAATCTGGCCCTGTGATCCGGTCAGATGGGTTACGTCATCGTGGATATTATTCACATAATAAGCCACATCTCCCTAATATTCCAGTTTCCCCAGCCATTCATGACCACGGATATAAGATGACTGCACCCGCTACGTTTCGTCCAGCTCATTGACGACATTCCAGACGTCATGCACGCAATGCCGTACAGTTCCGTTCGTATCCATCCTGCTTCACAAGCCTTCCGGGTCGTAGCCGTGCTGTACCACACCGCCACCTGCATGCTCGACTCGAATCGTACGGTTAAACGCATCATAAGCGTAGTTTGTCTGCAGCACGTTCCAAGTACCGAAGATTAGGTTCAGTTTCTGAACCACAGTTTATAAAAACAGGCCTATCCCCCTAATAGGAATAGACCTTCGAAATAATAAAGTGATTGCTTGAGCAATTAAAATTTTGAGCACATTTTGAGCTTCATACTACAATCCGTCATAAGCAATAAGACAATTATAAACCTTCTCCTATAAAATTTAATCTAAGTATCCGTAATTCCCAAGAAAATCAAACTACATCTCTTTAATTAATGCTGCCAAGTTTTCAGCTATTTTTTCGTGTGTCCCTCTTTCATGATCCTCAATTAATACTTCGCCTGTTTCATTATCTACCAAAATAATAAAGCCATCCGATTCAAATCCAATAGGGATATATTTTGGTTGATTCCCATGACTGTGATAATATTCTTTTAAGTTACGATAAAAATCTCTTAAACCCATTCCTGGTACAACGGGTTCCAGTATGACACTGTAATCTTCATACCTTCCGGTTAATTCAAGAAACCAATACGAATTAAAATATTCTTTGATATCAGGATGTAACTCAATATTATACTCATCCCTAACTTCACTGAATTCATAGATCTCAACTTTTGGAATCGCCTTCCATTGAACATAATTTTCGTTGTTAATTTCTCCTACATACATAAACGAAGGCACTTCCTCATCCCAGCTAATCATAGGGAAAGAATTTTTATACTCCCTCCACCTCGCATATTTTCTTTTGAAATAGTCTTCTAATTCTTGTTTCATATCATATTATCTCCTTTATCATTTAATGAACTGCCCCAAGAGCCTTGCATTTTCAGCATCCGTATCCCATATCCCATATTGTTTTTCAATATTAACCTCCAGACCCAGGATGCAGAGGCTGAGGTAATCCAAATGCTTGACCTCCACCTCCTATATGATGATGAACTAATTTTTTCCCTTTTAAACCTGGGATATCATATTGAGGAAATACATCTCTAAAAGTAACATCATTAACTGGAGCTTTTAAACCATCAGGGTTTCTACCAAAAATAACATCTATATTAAATTCACTGAATGCCTCTGGGTATCTTCCATGTATTTCACGCCAGTAATAGTCACTATTTCTTAACCAGTCTTCGGAATTAGTTTTGGAATGACTTCCTTTGCCTTCAAAAGGCATTTCTACAATTAATCTTGGGTCAGCTAAATATATTTCATCCATCCCACTTAAATTTTTTCCTCTATAACCTCTGATAGGATAGTTTTCTGTAAATACTTTACCTGTCCCCCCAGAAGGAGTAGCATAAGTATCACCCTTTACCTCACACATATGCCCACTCGGGTCTACATATCGGATCGGGTTGTTGGCGACATACGCATACAGATTCAATCCATCGCCACGGTACGTGTCTTCCTGCGTGAACCGAGCAATCAGCGGGTTATAGAACCGGGCGCGCAGATAGTAATGTCCCGTCAGCGCATCCTGCATTTCTCCCGCATAACGGATCGGATTGACACGTTGCTCTCTTGCAGACAATGTGTTCCCGAAGGCATCATAGGTGTACGTGTTTAGAATCTCGCCCTGTTGTCCTGTCAGGTGGATTACGTCACCGTGGATATTATTTGCATAATAAGCCACCTCGCCTTGATCGTCCAGTTCATTAACGACATGCCAGCCGTCATGCACGAAGTGGCGTACGGTTCCGTTCGTGTCCAGCCTACTTCGCAAACCTTCCGGGTCGTAACCGTGCTGTACAATACGCCCGTCTGCTTGCTCAACTCGAATGGTACGGTTGGATGCATCATACGTATAGCTTGCCAGTTGTCCGTTTCAGATGGGGGAAATTCGGTTGCCTACCGCGTCATACGTAAGTTGCTCCGTCCACATCCCGCATACCGGGCTTATACCAGTCGATTAAGCACATATAGCAATATGCAACGCGGATGTAGATAAATTCCCCATCTAAGAGAATAATAATAAGAAAATAAGCCTTGGTATAAAACCAAGGCAAAATAATATTTATGGAAGCATTTAATCTCGCCACGATAAGTAATGTATCATGAATAAAACGTTCATCTTTAACGATTGTGTACAGAGAAATTTAAGCGTAAGATTATAGCCCGACATGTAAACTCAAGTGTTATCCAGATGCAATCTGTACTTCCCTCCCCTTGATAAGGATTCAAACAAATACAGCCCTACATCATCGGTAATTGAATCTGTATTAAAACCATAATTCTCACTGATTTCATCTAACGCTTCCCTAAACAACAATGAGTCATCTTTTATTTCTTCTATTGTTAAGTACTTCACAAAGGCAAGAGGGAAATTGTTTTCTGTTAGCCAGTAGGGTTCTTGCCAAGATACATATCCAGGAGTTCTAAATAATAATTCTTCAATTGCGGGTTCTTCTAATGAGGAAATTTCATCATAACCATGAAAATATAAAAACTTATTTGTAGTATCATCGTACGAAACCGACAGAGATGATCCTCTATATTCCACTCCTCCTTGAAATACTCCATTAAATTCTTTTGAAGCCTTTCCATTGTGGATACAAGCCGGACAGATTCCATTCAAATCTTCAATACTATAAAATGGACCATAGTACATATAGTCGCTGATATTTTTGCAAACAGAACAATGTTTCTTTTCATGATTGACTTCAAAAATACCATTTGTGTATGCATAGGGTTGAAACCTAAAAAATGGTGTTTGTTCTATATTCATGTCTTACTCTCCTAATCGTTATTTTCGTTTGAAACCGTAAAAACCATGGTAATTAACTTCTAAAATTTCTGCATGTGTACGAGGAGCAATAATTAACAAGTTGTCCAAATCAAAAACGGCTCCTCCTTTACTAATAGGAGTTTTGTGGTGAATATTATACACCATTTGAGGCCAAGCCGTTCCGGTTTGCTGAGTTTTATCCGCGAATGGAGCATTTCCGCCCTTCATTCTGGATAAGTTAGCCTTATGGTATGAAGAGAATTCTTGAGCATACTTGGAATTGGATACTGCTTTCCAGAAAGATTTTTGGAAATCACTAAAGTTTTTGTAGGTCTTTCCTTGAATTTGAACAGCGATATCACTTGGTATTCTGCCAACATTACCATGAGTTCCCATAAGAATCTTCTGATAATCTTTTGTGTTGTATCCACCAGTAACCGTCCCTGTAGAATTCCTACGTTGTGTAGCAGTTAGAGGCTTGGATAACGCTCCCCAAACATCCCCCTTCACCTCACACATATACCCACTCGGATCTACGTATCGGATCGGGTTGTTAGCGACATACGCATACAGGTTCAGGCCATCGCCTCGGTACGTGTCTTCCTGCGTGAACCGCGCGATCAGCGGATTATAAAACCTCGAACGCAGATAGTAATGCCCTGTCAGCGCATCTTGCATTTCTCCCGCATAACGGAACGGATTTCCGCGTTGCTCTCTTGCAGACAGCATGTTGCCGAAGGCATCGTAGGTGTACGCGTTCCGAATCTGGCCCTGTGATCCGGTCAGATGGGTCACATCACCGTGGATATTATTTACATAATAAGCCACATCGCCCTGATCGTCTAGTTGTGTTAGCCATTCATGACCACGGATATAGGATGACTGCACTCGCTGCGTTTCGTCCAGTTCATTGACGACATGCCAGCTGTCATGCACGAAGTGGCGTACAGTTCCGTTTGTATCCAGCCTGCTTCGCAAGCCTTCCGGGTCGTAACCGTGCTGTACCACCCCGCCGTCTGCTTGCTCAACTCGAATGGTACGGTTGAATGCATCATAGGCGTAGCTTGTCGTCTGCTCCCCTTGATGCTCTCGAATCAGGTTTCCTTGAGCATCATAAGTGAAGCGAATATTTTTCCCGTTTGCACGCTCAGCGGATACACCTTTCTGCAACGCTTCCTCGATCAAGCTGAGCAGGCGATTTCGGGTATCATACGTATAGCTTGTCTGTTGTCCGTTCCAGATGCGGGAAACTCGGTTTCCTGCGGCGTCATAAGCGAGTTGCTCCGTGCCGTATCCGGCATACTGGGCTTCCACCAGTCGATCTAGTGCATCGTAACGGTATTCCGTGCGATCTTCCGTTCCATAACAGCCAACCGTATTCCCGCTTTGGTCATACGCATATCGGTTGTCGAGCAGTACCGTGCCATCCGCTGTGCGGGTGTGGAGGCGCGATACTTGTCCTTCTGGCGTATACTCATACGCCGTCTGCACACCGTTGCCGTACAGCATGGACGCGATTCGATTGCCTGCTGCATAGGTGTACTGAGCCAGGTCTTTCTCACCTTGTCGGATGGCAACAATCCGCCCCACCGGATCATGCGCGTATTCGACACGCATTCCGCCAGCATCCGTGCGGGCCACCATTTGGCCTTCTGCATCATACTCGTAGCGCAACACTGGACGCGGAGTGGTGTCCTTTGCCTGTTTCGTCAGGTCACCGATTCGGCTCTGATATTTGGCCGTAAGCAGACCGTCTTCATTATAATCGTAGTCATAACGCACTTCGTTATTCGCGGACGAGATCAGCTGGCCGTCTTCGCGGTAGGTGTACGTTTCTTCCTCGCCGCTGGACAGCTCCCGTCTGCGGACGAGTTGGTCATTGAAATTGTAGACCATGTCCAGTACCCGCTGGTTCCGGTCCTGCTTCCTTGCCAGACGGCCTTCCCGGTCATACTGGTACGTCATTGGTAAGCCATCCGGGCCTGTAATCGCGGACACTTCACCCAGGGAATTATACGCATATTGAGTCGCATGTCCCTTCGCATCCGTAGAACGAGTTAGATTACCGGCCACGTCATAGTCATAGTGCTCCGTCGTGCCGTCCGGCCGTGTCAATGCTGTAATGTTACCCCATCCGTCCAGTGTACGGCGCGTCGTCCGCCCTTCGCCATCCCGAATTCCTACGACATGCCCTGCGGCATCGTACTCATATTCCTGTCGCAAGACTGAGATACGATCTGGGCCATTGCCCCACACTTGACTCACTTGGCCAGCCAACGTATAGGCATACCTCGTTTCGACGCCGTATTCCGTCACGGCTTCCTGCTCCCCATAACGGTTAAAGGCATGCCGCTGAATAATCTCGCCCAACGGATTTCGGATTTCGGTTAGACGGTTCTGCACATCATACGTATATTCCGTTCCTGCCCCATCGTCACGGGCTGCATCGTACAGGCCAGGCGTCACCTTTTTGGCGAGTTTCCCTTCGGTATTGTAGAAGAGCCGGGTGATACCACCCCGCTTGCCTACAAAACGGATGGGTCGATTTCGAACATCGTACGCATATTGTATCCCATGCCCCAGCGTATCCGTTTCTTCTGTCACGTTGCCGCTGCGGTCATACTTCAGGTACATGGAACTGGCCTTCGCTCCTGCATGCTCCCGGCGGCTGATCTGTACGATCCGGTCTGTGCTATCATAGCTAATCTCCGTTTCGTACCCTTCGGGCGAACGTATATACGTAATGTTCCCGTTACGATCATACCCATATTTGGTCTCTGCCGAGACCGTTCCCTGGCGTTCATCCCGCAAGTCTTCCCCATCGAGTACGTCTAGCTGGCGCAATAGCCTGCCCGCTTTGTCATATTCGTAACGGATGTATCGCTCCTTGCCTTCACTCAGCTTATAACGTTCGGAGGTCCGCTGATTCAGACAATCGTATGTATATCGAATGTCCGCTCCTGTGTCATCCGTGATGCGAGTTACACGCAAATTACGATCATAGGCATACGTAATACCATGATACGTCGCCGGATATCCCTCCCGTGTAACGAACTCCGACGTTCGCTCTTCCTTCACCAGGTTTCCGGCAAGGTCATATTCGTAACGGGACAAGCGGTACATCACCTGCCCAGATACCGCAGGCTTACTCTCAGAGAATATCTCTTCCTGAACAGGTTCCCGTTTTTCGATCAACCATCCTGCCGTATTGTAACCATACAATGTGCCGAACCGTTCGGCATCTTGGTCACCACTGTCCACTGCCTTGCCGTCCATTTCTTTGACGACCCGCCCTGCGGAATCATAGGCGTACCGCCGTTCGATGTGCCCTTCTGCATTAGTCACCTGAACCAGACGATCCATGGCATCATAAGCATATTCCGTTCCCAGGCCATCATCCGTCGCCGGATCATAATGCTCTGGACCGATGGACTTCACGAGATTCCCGGCGGCATCATATTTAAATCGTTGAATCCCTCCATCGGGCAATATGGTCTGGATGCGGTTTCCACGATGATCATATACATACTCCGTGCCTTGACCATCATCCAATACCGGATCATATTGGTTCGGCTCCACCTCTTTGAGCATATGATCGTACATGTCGTAGTGGTACCTTTGGGTTTGATGAAGCGGATCGGTGATGCGAATGAGATGATCCAACGCATCGTAGCGGTACTCCGTTCCTTTACCGTTATCGATTCGTTCCACGTAATCATTGGGCTGCACCCGCTTGATCATGTTGCCCATCTTGTCATAGAACATCAGCGTAGTATTGCCCTCTGCATCCACAATACGGGTTCTTTTGTTCAGATCGTTGTACTCGAATTCAACGGTTCCATACGCTGTCGTTATGCCGGTGACCCGGCCCGCATCATCCAATGTATATCGATACTCTTGGCCCTCGGCATCCCTAACATAAGATGGTGTATCCGTATGATTGACTTCATAGGCATACGTAGTCACGTGACCCAGCGCATTCTGGCGTGTGAGAGTCCTTCCGTGTGCATCATAGGTATAGGCAGTGACAGCCCGACGCTCCGCATCAATCGCTTGCGTCTCTTCCAGTACGCGTCCGAACGTGTCATAGGCATACGTCTTTTCCACGATATTATTGACTGACACGGAGATACGGTTGAATTGTTCATCATAGACCTGACTATGCTGTGTGCCATCAGCTGCAATCTCCGTCAGTAGCTGCCCATTAATATCATACTCCCACCGAGTAGTCCGGCCACCTGTATCCGTATGTGCACACTTGAATTGATACGCATCATACTCGATAGTTTCGTGTGTCCCATCCTGATAGACGATATCGGTTACAAGGTAATCTGTATTATAGCGATACGTCTCCACGACATTCGTCGCATGGAAAGTAAATGTCGTTTCAGAATCAGCATCATTATAATAGATATCGGTCATTTGATCGTAAGCATCCCTTTGCCGGATTACTCTACCAGCAGCATCATAGATGTTAGTCACATAGGTATTTCCGTTCTGGTCCGTTATGCTCTCAAGATAGTCTTGCTCCGTATACGTATATTGAATGTTCCCCTGATTGGGATAGGTTACCTGCATGAGGAGGTCGCCATCATATTCATAAATCACGGATCTGCCAATATTGTCGGTCATCCGTATTAACAAGCCATCCCGGCACTCCATCAAGACAGTCTTTCCGCCCGGTGCAATCAGACGGCTAATACCGTTATCGTTATACTCCAGTCGCGTCCGATTCCCTGACCGATCCGCAACGCTGCGCAAACGCCCTGTCTCGTCATACTCGTACGTTACCCTGTCCGGTCCGATGAGTGCATACCCCGATGCATCCTCATATTCGATCAGGCGATAGTCCTGCTTACCTCCAATCGCATTGATCCAAGTGCCCTCATGAAACATAAATCTCTCGTAATGGCTATCCGGACAAATGATGTAAATCCGATTCCCCTCTCGCTTGAGGTAGGATTCATATGTAAAAATAAACCCTCGGCCCGTCAGTCCCTTGACTGGATAAAGTGAATTATAGTTCCGTACCATTTCGATCGGAGAACCAATATCAAGCACGATCATGTCTTTGGCAAAATAATGAAAGCCACCTCTCGTGACGTCCACGGGATCACCAGTCTTAACCATAGTAGCAAGGCTGGCAACCGACACTTTCTTTAACGTATCCCATGTCAGAGAATGGTTGACGTTCCCGTTTCGCCATAAATCCTCCGCCATAGCTCCCCCCATGCCGCCTGCTACGGAGGAAACATAATCGGTTAGTCTGTTTTTGCCTGTAAAAGAGAAAAGCCCCCCCACTACATTAGCCGCCAAATTCGACGTGAGGCTTGTGCTTCCCGTGTTCATCATGTCCTGCGTCATGCCGCTGATTGTACCGCCCGCTACCGTTCGGCCATAGATATTGGCAAAATTGCTTAACCCGGTACCGCATTTAATACCAGACATGAATTTACCCATCATGGCACCACTCAAAAATCCGTTCTGAAAGCTCTTCATATAGTGGCCGATTAACGTCTCTCCTGGTTGTAACGCAGGGTCGAAGATTGCAGTGATCGCAACGTTCACTCCTCCACCAATGGATGGAAGAATTAGCGCTGAAGCTCCGCCACCAGTCAATACGGAGAGTCCCCCAACAGAGACAATGACCGATCCATATTTGACCATATCGTATAGTTCGGCATTGCCACCCAACACCGTATCCCGCATAAAATTGTGCGACTGAGACAAGTCGCCTACCCTGGCCTTGGCTATATCCTGGCTGCCTTCTGCCATCTCGCTGGCTGCCACCACCATTGTGGTGGTACCCGCAACCAAAGTTGCTCCCGCGGCAATAACCAGAGGTGTTGCTGCCCCACCCGTAAGAACGACCGCCGCAACGCCTACGGCAGCTGCGCCGATCAGCATGGCGATTTTGCCAAAG
The DNA here is from genome assembly GCF_058408365.1 of Paenibacillus sp. MDV22-iso6. NCBI lineage: Bacteria > Bacillati > Bacillota > Bacilli > Caryophanales > Paenibacillaceae > Paenibacillus > Paenibacillus sp. MDV22-iso6. Next base: position 219,370 of record NZ_JBZVDZ010000004.1, read on the forward strand.
CCGATTTTGCTTTTGCCCGCCTCCATTTTGTCAACCAGTGCCTGTCGATATGCAAGAGCATTTCCGTTGATCTCTTTCATCAAATTTTCATCTTGCGCAAGGAGCTCAGAATCGTCAAACGGATCTGCCGGCGGCTTGCCTGGAGTCCCTTCATAATATATGGTAGCTGCCTGTATATCCGTAAGATCAGCGATGTAAATATATTGATCCAGATTGATGCCTTCCATTGGGCTTCTCGAGATGGCCACCATCTCGCCTGCAGTCATTTCAATTTGTTTCGGAGCAGGCATGTCCCCTTTAACGTCGATCAGGAAATCTTCTATAGCAGCAATGGATATATCCGTATTCGCCAAAATTTCGATCGAACCGTCTCCGGCCAGTTTCAATTTGACGGTTTCTGCTGCATCTGCGGCAAATACGATATCTTCGCCCGTCAGCTTCATCTCCTGATCCGAATTGTTCGTTAATGACTTGATGGCAGGATTGGACGACTTTTGGCTGTATTTGCTCTGCTCGACTCCTCGGCGGACCGAACTCGTCGCGATAGCGCTTTTCTCGGATGGGCTGGGAAAATGTAACTTCACTGGCGATCCCGGCTTGGGCATCATGTACGCACTCTGGTTATCCATACCTGTCGAGAATGGGAACCAACAGGCGTTATCCGTTTCGGCTTCCTTATCAATATCCAGATGCAATTGGACCTTATTGCGGGATATTTTCGTGATCTTACCTTCAAGCGATAAACCTTGTATGCCATAAGGCAGGATTTTGGTCAATTTGGCCTCGGCTTCGGATAGTAGCGTGTAGGTATGAATTAGTTCACCGTGGGCCACCGTCGATTCAATCTCATAAACGACAAAAGGCCGTCGCTGAATCTCCATTTGGTTTCCAAGCCGGTACACCTGCCTGCTCTGAATATGATAGCGAATCTCCTGTGTTTCCCGATGCGGAACAAAACGAGACTGCATCGTATACGCCTCAAAGGCCAGCTCGTTCTTCGCCATTTCTTGCGGGATCCCAAGGGCTATGGCAGGCGCATCATCAACTATGGGCACGATTACCGTACCCAAGCGGGAAGCAAGGCGAAGAATGAACTCCCAGTCTGTTTCCTGATATTGCAGCAACATTTGCCCCGTTACCGTAGCCGGTAATGCATTGATTAAGGAAGCACCTGCATATGGATCTATCACCTTATGGATGACCTCGGAGTAAGTCTTTTGCTGATTTTGATACGAACGCTTCCTCCATTCAATATCCATCATGTACGTATGTGATACTGCCACCAATTCCAAATAAAAAATGCCTTGAACATGCTCGACCACCGCCTGTTGAACCATTCCGGCAAACAGGCACGTTTTCTTTTCCCGACCATCTTCAGATGCTATGTATGCCTTCACTTTGTCGTCTGTAGTAAGCTCATGAGCACTGTCGCTTCCCTTCTCATGTAGGACAGCCCTGATCCGCAAGTAAGAATGTTCATTCATTCGATGCATGATCTGTATATCTTCAATTCTGACCAAGTTACAAGGTATTTCAATAATCATACCTGCATGAACCATTTCCACAATTATTTCTCCTCCTTCCTATGACCATCACGGAATCCGACTACTCTCTCTGACCGTTATGAACTATCGTGATATCCCCACGCCCGCAAATACAAAAGTTTTTGCAGGTGTTAAGCAAGGCATCTCCAGTACTCACCTTGACGTCATCTTTGCCGTCCAACCACGGAGCAATAATTTGAGGCGTACACATGGCCACACACTCAGGTGGCGGCAGTTCTTCCAACGGAATATCCTCTTCTTTAGTAAAAAGGGAATTAAACCAACCAATGTCCTGCTTAGGAGGTTGGACCGCATCTACGATTGCCTTCATCTCAGCCTGTACTGCCGGATTGCTAAGGCTTGTACACAAGCCAAACGGTCGGATATTGGTCATCGAAAGGAAATCATTCACGTTTAATTGCGGTTGCTCATGAATGTAATCACCGTGACTGGCAGGGATCACCAATCTCGCCGGTCGTGTCCCGAATGTGCATTGGGCATAAGCCCCATGTACCACATAACTTTTGTCATCACTCATATTTCCTCTTCCTCCTTCGACTCCAGCGGTTCGAGCGATATCCCCCACAAATCTCGCCGCAGTATGCTTTCAGCAATGTCCAAATTAATGACCAGCCGCTGATCGTCAATGCCTGCAATGCGAAACATGGCATGTCCTTTGGCCTTCTTCCGGTCAATGATTATTCGGCTCGGCCTCCCCCAAGGATCATATTCCGTTAGATCAGACAGACATTCCAATCGATCTATCAGCAGCAACCAATAGGTTTGTTGCATTTCTTCCGCAGGATGGGCAAGTACCACACATTTGAAGAGAGCATCGTCATCGTACATTTCAACGACCTTTTTTAAAGGATCGGACATGAGAACAACCGGACGGTCAATCAAATCCGGAATAATCTTGTTCTTTCCTTCGACATACACAACGGTAAAATCTTTGATCTCCTGTGCGCGCTCTTTCGAAACCTCCAACGTTCTAAAGGCAGATCTTAAACCATCAAACATGATCATATGTTCATCGAGCAGTCGATCCTGTGTCATGATAAAATAATCCAATTATATCCTCCTCCCTCATTTTGGTATCCATCCACCGTTTTAGGAGTAAATTTTCAAGCCTTCCCGCTGTTCTGAACTCAATTTTATTGTTTTAAGATCCTTTTCAAGAAAATGAGCCCCATCTAGGCGACACTGCACAAAGCTTGTTCCTTCGAAAACAGCCCCTTTGAAGTCGGCTCCTCTCAGATCAGCATTCACGAATATGGCATTGGTCAGATCCGCTCTTTCAAACCGCGTGGGGCTGAACGCCGGAATATGAAATTCTTCACAGGTTGGTGTGACATAACTTGCCTGAACTTCCTCGAACTGTGCCCCGGACAGGTCAGCCCCACCGAAATCCGCCCCATGAATGAGGCTATGCCCAAAATTAGCGTGGGACAGCTTCGCATTTCGAAAATCGGCTCCAATCAGTGGGCAACCGACGAGTAAACTGCCGCTCAAATTCGTATGAGTAAAGTAGGCATAACAGAGATTCACTAACTTGAAGTACATATCGCTCAAATCGATATTTCTGAAGTTGCCATGCACATACTCATCCAGCTCGTTAGGGATAAGCTTTTGCCTAATATCTTCCGTAACGGGAACGCAAGCATTGTATTTATATATCAATTCATTGAAATCCCTGTGCTCACCTGACCGGATGTACAGTTCTTCTTCCTTATCCAACTGCAGGAATGTCTCTTGCTCTACAGCAACCTTCATGACTTGCCTGAAAAGATTGGTAATATAGTGCATATAGAGCGAAGCTTCCTGTCTCATCAGAAGAAGCAAGTCTGCGTCCAGTATTTTGCCGATGTATTTTTTGCTCTCCTGCAAACTCAACTCATTGAATTTCATTAAGTATCTGAACGCCCAACTTGCATCATATTCGATGAAGCACTCCAATGGATCGGCATAGAGCGCTTGGTCGTACCAATAGATCCTGCACCGAAAATCCTGCCTAATAATACGATTTCTGAAAAATGTGATATGAATGTGTCCGATCTTTCCTTTACGTCCCAACCTTTGCATTTGCAATGCTTTGGAGCAACCCTCTGTAAATACGTGCAAAGCATGCTTGTGCAACTCCTCCAGATGTACTTCCAAGCTCTGATGCAAATCGCCAATACAATTTGCTCTGAATGGCGGAACCCATTGCTGACGAAGTTCATTCAAAGCTTCTGTCCGTTTCATGACATCCATCACCTCCTGCGAACAATAAAAGATGGTCTGATTTTACGCTTAGCTATTGGTGAACACCTCTGTGCCAGCCATTGTTGCGTTACCCGACTCATCCAGTGTGATTTTCCCGCCTTTGTCGCTACTTATTACAATTTGGTCCTGGGCCGTCAAAAGCAGTGTCTTTTCAGCACGGATACGAACATTTTCCTGTGAATGAAGAGAGACTTCCTTTTGTCCCATAATGGTTACTGCACCGTTAGCCTCCAACATTATAATGGATTTACCGTTGTTAGCAGATATTTGAACGTTATCTGGCGTGAGCTTAACTTCCATTCCTGCAGGATTGCGGAAATAACGTACGTTCGGATCGGACATGCGATCACCGGAGGAAGAAGCACTTGATCCGCCACCGCTTCCAGAGGAAAGCATCGTCCCGCCCTGGTTCCCAGTGCTTACAGCAACCGGCTGAGACAGTGCCGTTTCCTCCGAATAGGTATTAACAGAGCTGATGGCATAAGCTTCGGTTTCTCGGGAGCTCGGAAAATGCACCCGGACACTATCCCCCTTCTCTGGCATGCAGTACCATCCACTACCATCTTCTGAAGCGTAAGAAGTAGCATACGGGAAAGAATAGGCCGTACTCTCTTGACCTTGTTCATCAATCTCCAAATGTACTTTGACAGTGTCACGTTGAATGGCAAGAACACGTCCTCCAATGGAAGCGCCGCGCATACTGTCATTGTAGAGAGCAGCTTTATTCATACCTTTGCGGCTCGTTATTGTATAACGGTGCACAAGGAGACCTTTTTCCATGCTAGATGTACATCTTTGAATGCAATAAGGGCGCCCCTTGAACCGGATCACATCACCCAGATTCAAGACGCGATGCGTTGTCACTTCATAATGCACAAAATCGGATTCATGGACGGGGGACTGGCTGTTTCGGGATTGATACAGGTAGGAGGATAGATCTTTTCTGACGACATAGTTATAATTCTCTAGATGCTCATCCGTGTCATCGTCGGGCACACCGAAGTAAATCTTCACGCTGTCCAGATGTGCTGCCGGTAATAGAACCGTATTCATACGGGCAGCCATCCGCTTCAGGAAAGTCCAGTCTGTTTCATAATATTGAAGAACAAACTTGCCGATGCTATCATCACGTCCGACGGCGTATATGACATCATATCCTTTATGGGCTTTTCCGACTTCTTTAGCCAACGCATTATAATTAAGTGAAGGATTCTGAAATGAACGAGTATTGCGTTTGAGATCCAGCATGTACGAATACGTATGGGCTTCTGCTTGTAAATAGTAAACATCCTGTACCTTGCGCATTTCCAACATGGTGATCAATCCACAGAACAACTTTTTGCTGTTACCATTTGACATGACCTGCAACACATTTACCGGAGTAAGAGATTGCACTGACTGCATATACTCATCATGTTGCTCTTTAGTGATCGTTCCGGATAGCGATATCTTGCCATGCTCGTTCACCATTTGTTCGATCGAGAACTGTTCCAACCTCATCTGATCAAACGGAGTAATTTTTATATTTTCGTAAGTCAATGCTTCTGAGCTCATGAACCTGTCACCTCCAGCGAAGATATCATGCCTGTAATCACAGGCTTCCAATGACTCCATCTTTGTAAATTACCATTCACATTAAAAATAAGCTGATGATCGCCTTTTTCAATGAAAGCTTGATAATTGAATACCTGCCCATTGGCCACGGAACTGTTAAACACACAATACCTGGTTTGCAAGGCACACGGAACAACATTCCCGTCCTCCATCCAATTCATGCCCAGTTCCATGGATCGAAACTGTTGCTGCATAATCTCTTTGAATTGCCCCATCGACATGGCTTTTACAGGTTTGACCCATTGCATCATCAAGTTCATTTCAAGTTTCTCGTTACTGTAGACCAGGTGTTCGGACGTTCCCAAGGTCTGCACGAATTCTTGAGGCAACCTCATGCAAATGCCCGTGCGCATAAGGCTTGTTTTTTCAAAAGATACCTCCGCTCCTTCCACTATGAGCGTCCCTTTTAGAATACCTTCCATAATTTCTTGCGGGGATGGAGTTTCCCCCAATTCAGGATGCTCTCTCAAGTTCAGATGAATCGCATTACCTTGTCTTTTCTCCCGCTCTTCCAGTCTTCGCTGCTTTTCAAGCTTGGCTATCTCCTCATCCAGATAAGACAAAACCTCCGCCTCCCTTCCGTAAATTAATCTACAATCATTCTTCCTTTGCGGCCATTGGCCCATGGCACTGCCGTCTTCGTATTACGACCTGACTCATCCAATATCATGGACAGTTGCCTATGCAGCTGAACATTCGAATAATCCTCGCAATTCATTCCGGTTTTGAGATAGATATACTGCTCAACTACTTGTCGGGATACCCTTTCCGAATTCAAGCAGGTGAACGAAAAAACATGATCCTGGACATCTCCTGAACGAAATTGCAACATCTCATAGGCAAAAAAACGCAGGATATCCGGTCTCAGCGTAGGTGTTGAAATTGCGGAGTAAGGAGCATGTAGATCGCACCAAGTATTATATTCGGTATTCATATCCGCAAAATCTTGATAATCAGATCGAAGAATAGCACCCGGCTTTAACTTGAATCTTCCCAATTCCACTTCATCAAGCCCCAATGACTCTTCGCCCTCCAATACAATTTCGGCATGATGTGCCGTAAAATCGGGCCTTCGGGTCGGTTCAAGAAAAATCATTTTCAATACGGCCACCCGGCCAGTAGCCATATATGGAACTAAAAAATCATCTTCAAGCAAGTAAAGGCGCCCGGCATGCTTGAGTATACCTTTACCCACAACAAGAACCTGATCTTCCACGCTCACCTTTAATCCTGTCAATATCCCATCCGAATAATCTTCGAATCGAACATCCAGAAAAGTCCGGGGAAAATCCCTGAGATTCTCTAACATTTCGGTACGTAGAATGCGCCCCTTCTCAAATCGTGGAACGATGTGTACCAGCATAGCCCATCCCCCCTCTCTCTCTTTGCTTCAACCAAGCAAATCACTTTGTGCCATCGAAGAAATCAAGTTCGGATGATTCCAGTTCGAAGGGAAAAAACTTTTTGGGACCTAAGTAGAGCTGCTCTTCATTTCGTGATACGGGGACGACGACAAACCCCCAATGCTGTTCCCCGGCAAAGACAAAAAAACGGGTTTCGCCATTACGAATCGAGTCGGTATCGTCTTGCAGGATAAATCTTCCGAACTTCACTGCGATCTCTTCATAAGACTTGATCTCATATGCGGTTGGTTGATTGTGATATACATAGCGTCCCCGTTGTTTTCCATCGATTGAAGTAAGATAAAATTCGATCTCTGAAGCATGAGAAGGGCGGGATATGAATCCGGAGGTTTTCTTTTCATTCAAGCCCTCAATGAGATTCTTCTCTGATCCCGAATGTGTTAAGGAACTGATCGTATACGGAATTACTGGAGCTTGATGCGTAATCTGTGGATCAATCATCCCCATCTTTTTGGAATTCAGATAGCGAATAGCTCCCTTAAGACATGCCATTTTTAATTCTGGTGTTTTCTGGCTTACTTCAGCCTTTTGCTTAAATTCAATGCTTTTCCCCGGGACGAATTCCTTTAGCGCCTCACGAAACAGATCAATTCGGCAAGACTGTCCTGTAAGCTTGATAATCGAATAATCTTGCAAGCGTCCATTATGATAGAATTCATCCAGAAATTTGCGAACAATATTATAGATATCCGCTTTAAGCAATTGATGAATCTCCCTAATATTGAACACAACTCCTGGAAGATGATGCTCATCCCTGAAACGGCCATTTTCAACAACAGATATCAGCCATCGATCCATTACCTCGATATTTAGATCCGTTTCTGTAGCGGTGCCACGCTCCGCTTCAAATTTGCTGCGCAATATGCCTGTTCGATGAAAAAATTCCTTTTTCATGTTTTCTGCAGCACCCCACAGAAGGTGGAAATTATTCAATACCCTCTGATATTCTTCACGTGTCGCGCTCTCATAGTTCTTATATGCGGTCGGCAGAATTTGTCCAGCCTCTAAATACCGTTTTTCCAATCTTTCGTAAACTGCATCTACTCCGAATTCATCAACATGCCGATACAAATCTCCTCCAGGTATGCTGATTAATGTATCAATATCCGTATCGGAGTAACGTCCCTCCGTTGCATAATAATCTGCAAATACAACTTTCATGAATTGCATGATCCGGTAAGTGAGATTATTACCTCCAAAATTCATATCCCCGTTTTCAAAGTTTGTATGGATATCGAGTTTGTAGGCTATCCTCCCATCCTCAATCCGAAAGCGGCACGAAGATAGATCCGTTGTTCCTCCCCCACAATCCATGACAAGCGCCTGATATTCTTCACCGTCTGCAAAAGCTCCTCGATCCATCTGATCAGCCAGTGTATTATATAGAACAGCCAGACCTTCATCCAAAACCTGATCTTCAACGATTTTGTAATCGGGAAGAACATGTTTGAACATCTCAATGAACTGAACCTGAAGTTTGGCCGGAGCGGTAAAATGAAGATTCTTGAATCGGCATTTGAATTGCTGTTCTGCTGTACCTATCACATAACGGAGGAAGCCTCCGAGAATTTCACTACGATCAACAACGGCTGTATTCCCTACAGAATCAATGATCTCTTCTTTGGCTTCATAGTTATTGATCCATCGCTTTATCCCCCTGAAGACACTCGCCCGCGTTCCTCCAAATTCATGATCTCCTAGTGCTTCTTCACCATAAGAATAGACAACATGTTGCGAACTGGAGCACTCCACAATACGAACTGCCGTTGGTAATACTTCTGCCCATTCCTGTCCCTTTCGCTGCGGAAACGAAACATAGTTGATTGAATTGATTTGGACTGAAGAATGAACGCCTCTCTCCGGCTTCGAAACATATTCATCATCTAAGTATGCTCCAGCTGTTGTATTGGATGTCCCAAAATCAATCGCAAGTACCGCCTCTGTCGTTTCCGTATCCCTTATGACTAATTCGGAGACGGGAATACAGGCAGCCTGAAATTTCAATGGAAGCATGGGCCGATCATTGTAATACGCATGATAGAAATAATCTGAATCCTGTTTTTTCAAAAACAACAAACGATAGTCCCGATTGGATGTTTCCCTTAGATCTGTATCTTCATCGCGCGATAGATAGAAGCATCCTTGGCGATTCTCATCTTTGAGAATATTCATGATGCCGCACAGCTGCCCACTCCCGTTTACCAATAAAACATTGGAATTATTGAGCCACACTTCATCGGATTGGATCAGATAACGATCATTCTGGCCCGTTCGCACGCCCTGATATAAAGTAATTCTGGCGGGAACACGAATCGTCGCTTCCTTCGGCCGTTGGTCCTTCCAATATTGCTGCAGAATGGTTTCGATTCTTTCGAAACCGCCATCGTGATGACGTGTAATTAAAAAGTGTTCCTCGTCACTCCTGAATTTTAAAATTAGGCTAATGAGTGAATTCCGATCCAGACGGTTGGCCAAACCTTCTACAAGACGCTGCTTATGACATATTTCTTTTAACTGGAAAGTTGTCATTTGTTCAAGCTCCACTCTTGCATATCTGGTCGCGAATGGACTGCCTTTATCATCTGTGTCCGGTTGATGCAGCCTATACTTATAAGGTCCGTTCATCATTCACGTTTCCTTTCATTCAACGAGGTACCACTTTTTTTCCCTCTTAGTAGAGCGCTATTCCTTCAATCCTCATGGTGGTTTCCTCTTCTAAAATGCCAAAATGATGACTCCAATAGATCTCGATCGTGAAATCGAGTGGTAAAAATAATCCCATGATCAAATCGACTTTGGAATTGACATCTTCTGTTTTCTTCTGCCCCATATAAATCAGTAATTCATTTTTTTCTTCGCAATTGGCGTAAATAATGGATTTTTTGAAAATCTTGCTCATGGTCTGTTTCAGGAAATGAATTAGTTCTCCTGTCTCGTAAACCATCAACAATCCCTCGCAGATCTTGTCCTGCTCCTCTCTATTCAGATCTTTAAAAGTGGATGCAATTCTGCCTCCATGCACGCCATCACATATATCCCTCTTTAGAAAGCGAATATAATACTCACGCTTGTTCATTCCCTGATGCAAATCAATCGTTCCCAGAAAGTGAAAAAGGATATCAAAAAGATTCTTCCTCAGCTCGTAAACTTCTTCATCATCCGGAAGAAATAGATTCTTGAATATGGAGTAAAATCGATAATAAGGATTCACTTCGATGGTCTGATCGATTTCCCGCATGTTCAGATCTTCCAAACTGAGCTCCATATATGGCGAGTAGTTCTCCGCGGGTACAAACTTTATGCTGCTTGCATCCATGCCCTTCAACTGCGAATTCAACATGACATCCCATATATAGTTCACAGATATGCACCTTCACATCTGTAATCGGGAAAATACCTCTGGATTTCGGCAACAATATAACTTAATACATCCACCTCTAAAAATTTCGGTATTCTTTCCCTGCCGCTTGCCTCCAATCTAAAACCTAGTTTCATGACCGGCTTACCGTGATCGGTTCGTATACCGTCACTCACAAATGAATTTAATGAATAGGTCAAGGAAGATGTATCACCCAACATTTGACCGTTCTTTACTGGATCCAAAATTTGAATTTCGACCAATTCAATTCCTTCAGCTGCTTCAAGAGAACTAACAATTCGCAGAATCTCCGCCTTAGAGCGAATGATTAGTCCCTTGTTTTCGGCTAAACGGACAGTGAACTGTTCCTTACGCCGATTTGAAAATGTGGGATACGGGAAATGAGTCAAATTCGTCAAAGAAGGTTTAATAATTTTCACAAGCCCCCATTCGCCTGATTCATTGCGGGGAGTAACGATAACTAATCGATCCTCGGATCGCAAAATATATCTAACATCCGCTTCGCTGGCATCGACCAAATATCCATGTTCAACGCCTTCTTGCCGTAAAGAAAGTGTATGTTCAAAATTAATTCGATCTATGGCCGGCATCGGGAAACCTGTATTACGTTGACTTATTCGTTCCAAATTCCATAACGGAATAACGCCTGAACGTTTATAGACGTCATACTCCTCCAGTGACACAACAATTTCCTTTACCTCTTCATGTATGGCAGGTTCTCCTTCTCCTCCAACAAGCACACAATCCACAAACTTATAAATATATGGGAGATTAATCGTCCGCCAGTTCATCCCGTTCAACATAAACGATTGATAGAGCTTCTCTATTTCGTTTATGTACGATAGGTTTTGTTTTAACTTAAAAAATAACGGATACTCGCCTGCATTCGTAATCATGGTGCCCTTAAATATCCGTTCACTTGAAAGTAGCTCCCAAATCTGCTGGGTACCCATTTCCAAAAACAAGGAGAATAAAGTGATTTCCCCTCCATTACGTACAAGTTCTGCAACACCACTGATATCTAGAACTTGATTGTTCAAATCGGAACTTAACATCGGTCGGAGAAATTCATGGATGGGATCATAATCTTCCCGGTCAATTAATGTGATGTGGAGTTCATACTTTCCCTCCTGATTCTTCACCTCGTCAAACACCCGTTGCTCGATCTGTTTGTTTAGCGTCTCCTGATACTCGACCAAATTAAGAAAAACGCCTGTCATGAGGTCTTTGAGCATGCGACGTTGTTCCAGATCCTCCATCTTGTTTAGACGGTCACGAATAATATCTTTCATCACGAATCTCCTCCTTCCGTTGCTTCCTGTTCATTCGCTTCAGCCTCGGTGGTGTCGGTGCTTCCTTTAGCCTTTGATGCGGAATTAATGCTAGCATTGCTTGTCGTTTTCCCTGAAGAAGACCCGGAGCCAGAAGCATCCGCAGTCCCACTTCCGGCCGAAGAGGAATTACCCGTGGAAGAAGTGCTTCCCACTGAATTGCCTACACTCATTCCTCCCGCATTCCCGGTCCAATCCGAGTTCAAACCAGACGTATCTGTTGTTCCTAACCCTGCCGCATCCTGAGTAAGATCAACCGCCGGTACAGGTGGATTCAGTTTCTCATCCAGCTTATTTATTTTCCGCTCCATAGCCAGCACCCGTTCCAACATATCGATCTCCTGATAAATTTCCTGTGCCGAAGCATAGGCATCCATGGCGCCACTATAATCTCCGGCTTCATTGAAGCGGTCACCCTTCTGTTCCAGCGTATCGGCCTGAAGTTGTCTGGATTGGCGCTTGATATCCGCTCGTTTCGTTTCGGCCGTCTCCAGTTTGGTGGCAACTTCCTTCAGCGCTTCCTTATATGCTGTTTCCGTAGCCGCTGTTCTGGCCCTTTTATACAAAATGATCGCTCCACTGTAGTCTCCGTTCTGGAGTTTCAGATCCCCCTCGGTGATCCAGTCTTGTACTTGCTGAAAGGTGGTCATCTGTTCCAAACGTTCCTGAATGACTTCACGGTTGAACATATTGTAGGAATCAGACAATTCCAGTGCTTTGGTGTAACTGGCGGTTGCCTTGGGAATATCCCCTTCTTTCAGATGAGCCTCGCCGTCAACCAATGTCTGAGCAGCAGCCATCTTCGAAGTCAGCAACTTTTTGTGCACAGGGTCCTTTATTTTGATCGAATTGTTGCGAGCAAGACTGTAATCTGAGACGGCCTTGGCGTACTCCTGTTCCTTCACGTACTGGTCAGCGTTCTGTTCGTATTGCAGCATATCTACGACCAGCTCGGCTTTTTTGGCTGCGCTTTTCACCGCGTAGAATATGCCGGCTCCGCCAAAAATCAGGAGCATAATCAACATGATGGCAATCCGTTTAATCCACTTCTTACGGTTCTTGGGTTCTTCATGAAAAATCTTGTTCACATAGATGGCTGCCACACTATAATTCTCGATTCGTGAACGTTGCTTGCTGAGCATCACTTCTTCCAACGTGTCGGCCAGCGCCTGCGGGTCATTGGCACCTTCCACCGCATCAATCATCTCGGCATCCTGCACGCCTTCCCATAATCCAGGGGTGCATAGAACAAGCACATCACCATCGGCAAGCTTGACCTTATCGGATACATACGGTTTGATCATGCCAGGTTTGCCCGCGTATTCATTCAGATTGCCGCGTTCATCATGCTGATCCACACGATCCTCTGCAATCTGGCCTTCCGCTGCCAGTTGGGCAGCTACACTATGATCCTTGCTTTTTAGTGCAAGCCTATTTCCCCGGAAATGATACAAGCGGCTATGTCCGGCCGATGCCCACACCATGCGTGTATAATCCGTTACAACAATAACGAATCCCGCTTTGAGTCTGACCCGGCGGCTTTCATACTGCAACCATTCATGTGCGATCTTGATATATTCCGTCAGTCTGCGTTTGGACATGGTTGGCTTTTCCAAAAAGGATTCCAGAATGGTCTGTACTGTGATCTGTGCACTATTCACTTCCGTATCGGTGTCCAGACCATCTGCAATGACATAACAAGCCCAGTCTTCCAGTTCAACGCAGCCGTAGAAATCCCGATTTTTCAGGAAAGACCCCGCCTCTGAGACAAAAGCCGTCTTGAATTCACTGTTCTCCTTCCTCATCCGTCTCCCCATTTCCCGTCCCTGTGCGTTGCCCGATCCGTTACCATCCTTGCTCCAAAATGATAATCGTGGCGTTATCCTGATGCACGAGCTGTTTTTCTTCAATTAAATCAATGATGGCCTGGGCTGCATCAAATGGCGGAATATCTTGCGCCAGAATGGTCTCCAGTTCCATCTCCGTGAGGGAGTTGTATACCCCGTCACTGCATAACACAATCTTGTCCGCCGGCTGCAGTGCAAACGGCTCGTCCGCGATTTCCATTTGTTTAAAATGGTCGTACCCCAAATAGTTGACCAGCCTTTTGCGCTGCGGATTGTCAAGTGCCTCCTGCTCCGAGATCTCTCCAGACATATACTGTTCTTCAAGTTGGCTTTCCAGTGTATGCTTGTGATTGATGGCAAGCAGCTCTCCTTTGCGAAACACGGCCAATATGCTGTCTCCTACCGCACCCCAATACAAATCCCTGCCCTTGATCATGGCAGACACCAATGTTGTCCCTCCGGGAACGCCCAGCAAATTCCGAAGGATGGCCTGATTGGCCGCATGGGAAGAAGCATCCCAAAACTCTTCCGGATCAGGAAACCGCTCCAACTCTTCAAACTCCCGGATAAATGTTTCCACGGCAGTCGTACTCGCCACTTTTCCACCGGACAATCCACTGATTCCATCCGCAAGTACAGCAAGTACACCATGCGGCTGCACGGCACAGGCAAAATAATCGTCCTGTTCATTGCGAGCACCAATGGTCTGTCCATTGCCAATCTGAACTCCAACCGGTCTATCGTCACGCTGCCTTACCGGAATGCGGCTTCGTGCGAATAACAGCAACCAAATCAACAAACAGCCACCCGCAAGAACCCAGTAGGGCGTTAGCTCCTTGTCGTTCCACAAAATCATGAAGGTGTTCACTGTTGCTCCCATTCAAAGTGCACACCGCACAATGGAATGAAAATGAATTTGCTGCGTCCCAATTGAATAACATCGTAGGCAGCCAGTTCCACCGGAGAATAGACTGCTTCATTATTGTGATATGCGAGGCCAGAAGCATCGCCGGGCAGCAAATAGAAATTCCGCTTTTTGGGATCGTACACAATCACCGCGTGATTACGCCGAGAAATGGTGTTATCCCCGAGGATGCGAACATGCATCTCTTCTGAACGTCCAATAAAGTTCTTTTCAGCCATTATTCGATAATCCTGGCCCATCTGCGGACCCTCGATGCACACCATCCATCCCGTTACCGGCTCAATTCCTGTCGTTTCGCCCAGGTATGGCATCGTTCTGTCATCCTCTGCCGTACGAGGTGCGCGTGGGATTGCACCCGCTGCCTCACCATTACTGGTAGCTGGCGATTCAACGGCCAGATTGCAATATGGACACGTATTGCCGTGTCGTCTCGTGCTGAACATATGTCCGTTTCCACATCTAGTCAGACTCATTTCGTTTCATTCCCCCGTAAGCTTGTATGATGTACGCCAACGTTATTTCACCAAAATGCGGGTATTGGCAATATAAATTAAGTCTCCTGCCTCAATCAGGCTGGGTTCTTCGATTTCCAATTTGGATGCTCTGCTTTGATTTCCTTTACGTACACCTACCCCACTGGCCGAGTCGATATCCTCGATAAACCATTGACCCGAGGCTTTGTTCAATACGGCGTGTTGCGAGCTAATGAGAGACGCATAGGGTGTATCGGACAGATCAATGTCAGCCTCGCTGTTCTTCGAACTTTTCCCGATCAAAACACTCGTTTCGCCCTGAATATACCATTCCTTCACACTTGTGCCGTCGTCGTCCAGGAGGACTAGCTTCACGACACGCGAAGACAATTTCTTCTTTTCCACCTTGGTGGCTGGCATGTATTTAAAATACAGGTATGCTCCTCCAGAGAGGACCACGATAATTCCAGTTACCCATTGGGCACTCATATCCCGGTTGATGATAAATATGTAATACAGCACGGCTAACGAAATCATGGCGACGCAAGCGTCAAGCCCCATCGTCAATACCGACCTTCCTCGTTTCACTTCCATAACCTCCGCCTGAACCGGCTTGATCCATAACGAGCTACCGGTCTACTTTTTTCGAATTCCGAAATATCGGTCAAACATGGCGGACATATCCATTCCTTTATTGGGACCGGCTTTGCCACCGTTTGGACTTTCCTTGCCTTTGGGGTGATAGCCAAAAAATTGTTCGAACTGTTCCTGCATCCGCGATGGATCCGACCACACCTTCTCGGCATTTGCACTCCCGGACTTCGCATTGCCTTTACTGGATCTGGCTGTATCGGATGCTGAACCCTTCGCTTGACCTCTATTACGTCCAGTGCGAAGCTGCTGATCATATGCTGCTCTAAGCTCGGAATTTCCGAGTGTACTGTATGCCTCATGTACTTGCTTGAAACGCGCTTCCGCCTGTGCACCTCCCCCATTGACATCCGGGTGAAATTTCTTCGCCAATTGACGATAAGCCTTCTTGATCTGCTCCGGAGAAGCTTCACGTTCTACACCAAGCACGGCATAATAATCTTTCATGGTATTCTTTCCTGCCTCCCTGCCGTATTCGGGCGTAAATAAAGATTAAGGGGCACCAGGGCCCCTTAACATGACAGCGTTGTTCCGGACCAGAACGAACTGGCCCAAGACAACAGTTGTTCCCTTTTATACAGGGAAGCCGCCCTCAATTTTAGTGAATTCAGTTTTGTCTTTTTTCTGTTTGATGAACAGGCTGAATTCACCTACGCCTTCGGTATCACCGAAGCGCTCTGTGTAATCCACAACAAATGCGTTAGGCAAGTAAATTTTGCGTACCACTTGATCTGCTGCAACCACTTCCAGGGTTACTTTGCGGTAGCAATCCGCTTTTTCAGCAGGCACGAGGGACCACAAAGCAAGTTTCATCGTGTCATCTGCATTGTCACCGTCGGTTGCAGTGATAATTTTGCCGCTGATGCGAAGTGTTGCGCCTACATCTGTGGATCTAGCGTTGGAATCATCTGGTGTATCCGTGTCATACACAACTGTACGGATATTATCCATTCCCAATTCGATTGTTTCTGCGCCTTCTACTTTCAATACAAAACCCATTAATAAAAACCTCCTTAAGATTAGGAAAAAATGTGCCCGGTATGCTCCCCATCTCGGGAGAGGTACCGGAATATATGTATAAAGGCAAGACGATGAAGTCTGCCTCTAACACCAAAATAAATGTCTATAATACGTTGTTTGATGAATCATATTTAATAATCAGACTTGTTCCAATGGTATTCTTACACTTTCATCGCACTGGTGCCTTTGGTAATCATGACCTCCAGGTTCTTCACGTTGCCGTTAAATACCAGGTCAATATGGCACATGTTGCTCTTTTCATCGATGATAAAGCTCATGTCGTCGCCTTCCTGAATGATCGAATTGATCGACCCTCGAGTTCCCAACCACCGGCTCTTCTGACTGCTCGGATTGTTGCTGAAGAATTTGACGATATTTTCATGCTTGAAATCACCGGTTTGGAAACGGAGCAAGCGCTCAATGTAAGTACTAACAAGTGTTTTGTACAAGGAATCAAAACCATCTTCGGACATCGCCATGCTTCTCGCTTTATAGACCGTGATCCGTTTGATGTCGCTATCCTGGATTTGGGCATTTTCCGATGAGAAAATAAATCCAAAGTTTTTGCGGTTAATCAAATCCTTGATCGTATTTGTAAATCCGGAAATTTCTTTGGTCATCGTTGTTACAACACGCAAGCTGTTGTCCCCTGCCTCAATGTCAAAACGCACACCTGGATAATCACGGTTGACGTTCTTGAAAGCACCTTTCAGGTATTCCGGACACTGATACGCAGCAACAATCCCTGCAGATACATAGGACGCTCCAACATACACGCCTTCAATCCACAATTTCAGAATGTCTTCCTTCTCCTTGGAAAGTTCCACACCATTCTCCGTCTGAAGCATGCGACTGTCGATAACAACTCCCGATTTCTCCTTGGGAATAATCGTGAAGTTTGGAGCACTCGGAATGGCGAACTCGCTGTATTCCTTACGGGTCAACACTGAACATTTATCGATATACTTATCAATACCTGCGGTAGCCATGCTGCTGAAGGTGGTTTCTTCCCCGGATTCAAAGCTGAAGAACACCTGCACCTTGTAATCCTTAACAACTTGCAGGAGCATTGCCAGAGATTCCATGCTGTTTCCGTCTTGTTTAACCACTTTCTCGTTACCACGGAAACGGGCACGGCTGACTTTAACTTGGCCTGTATTTTCCAGTTCTACGGAAGGAACGATACCGAACCAAATCGTATCGGTAAAATCATTCTTTGCGTTGACAGTGTTGAGATATGTCTCAAGCCGCGGAATATTACTGCTCTTGACGAGCATATCCAGTTTGGCATTGGAGATCAGCATGGAAGGAAGCATACCTTTGTTCTTAATCGCATATTGGTCAAAGAACATTTTGACACCCAATATTTTCTCGACCAGCGGTTTTACCGTTTTCACAAAATCATCCTTGGCGTTTTTGTAAAACTCCAGGTATGTATTGTAATTCTGCACTTCAACAGCAGTATCCACTTCAGACTGTACCGCAGGAAGCGGGCAGAATGTGCGGACCACCAGATCCTGTACGTACGGCGAAGGTGTCTCGGAAAGTGAATCGTAATCTTCGGCAAATACTTGCGTCAAATCAGTGCTTGTCGCTTCATCAAGAAGCATCAGCTCGTTGTTATCACTCTTTGGAGCTTCGATAATTTTCAATTCTCCGCTCTCACCAATCGTAAGTTGCCCTACCTGAATCGCTTCTGAAGAAGTTTCTTCTTGTGCACGGCCCAGCAACAAACGGGTCTTAATATCTTCAATGGCGAGTGGAAGCATGGCCATGACATTGTTATAGTTCCGGCTTGCATCTTCAAACATGACGTTCAGCTTATCTCCGATATCCAGCTTCTTCGGATCGCCGTCATCCAGCTTCTCATGCTGGCCATACATGTAATGGATTTCCTTCCGGACCTGACGAATGTCATCCATTACTTTTTTCGGTGAAATCATATCAAGGAGATTTTCAAACTTGAAATCAACGTTCGTAATACCTTGACTGCGCTTGGTATCAATCAGGGTGAACAGCATTCTCAGAAAGTCGTTACTATGGTCGATCTTGATCTCCGAGATCGCTTCGTCCGGGATACCTTCCGGCTTTTTAAGCGTATACATGACTTTCTGGTTTACCGCATTGAAAAAGGAGTACACGCTAGGTGAGAACTTGTCCAGGAACTCATCGAAGCTGCGAACAAGCAAATGTTCGTTAATCTCCTTGATCTTATCGTCACTCAGACTGTCGATGCCCTTCACATCACCAACAATGGTGATCAAGTCCAACTTCTCGGGATTGATTTCTTCAAAAAGCATCGTTCGGTTCGTTTGATTAATAATGTCCATTCAGGCAACATCCGCCAAGATGATGATCCATTCGGGCGAATGCTTCCCCCCCTCCATCAATTTTTGACACTCCGCACGTCTCTATCAGTCTTCGGTCATGATCCAGGAGAATCACTATTCCCAGCAAACACAAGACCAATAGAACGAGCTGTCAACATACGACTGGAACTTATGTACCAGATTATGCCGTTTGCTTTGGAGATTTATGGAATTCATCTTAATCATCAGCGATATGTTTTGTCAATATTACCCACTATAGGTCTAAAAGCTCATTTTACAACCTTCGATATACCTATAGAACTAATTTTTGGAATTCGCTTCACTTCCTTACGGATCATGCCGATGATATAGAATATCCTATAATTTGGATTAAGTTGAATGATTTAAGACTAGTGGGGTTTTCCCCCTAATCAAGAGTAAAAATACTGAAAGTATGCGGTGTTGCATTATTCTCTATTAATGAAAACTACGCATAACGGCGTTATATCGTGATTAAGAAAAAGTTTTTCAAAAAAATTTAATATTCCCAACAAGTGAACCGAAGTTTTTCAAACCAGAAAGGGGATTCGAAGCCTCACATGATATTAATTAAATGCAAAAAAACACTGCTCTCTCTATTGGTGATTAGCATTTTGATTCCTGGAGGGAACATTGGCAGCATGTACGCGGAATCATCTGTCAAGACCCACGCGTATGAAGGGCTCGATGCCATGTTTGTCCTGGATGTTAGCTACTCTATGAATGAGACCGACAAAGATCGCATCGCCGAAGAAGTTATACATATGTTTATGGATATGAGTAGTGGACCTAAGACCCGATTGGGATTCGTAGCTTATAATGATCAAATCACTTCATCCGTACCTCTAATGGATATATCATCCTCTGGGGCACGAAATAACCTTCGTAGTCGTGTTGATGGCTTAAAACGCTCAGGGTATACAGATCTTGGACTTGGCTTGCGCCGAGGTGCGAGCTTGCTTGAACAGTCCCAGACGGACAAAAGAAAGCCATTTATGATTTTGCTCTCTGATGGGGAAACGGATTTGCGTGGCTCGTCGAGCAGAACACCAGCTGATTCATCCAAAGATGTAGACAAGGTGATTGAGATGGCTCAAAAAGCTAATTATCCAATCTATACCGTCGGACTAAACCGGGATGGTACGGTTAACCCCGCTGAACTGGAGCGGATAGCTCAGGAGACGGGTGGATCTTCCTTTATCACGGGAAGCGCAGACGACTTGCCTGAAATTTTCAACCGGATTTTTGCAGATCAGATTCAATCTGTTCTTGTATCTGTGGCAGCAGTAACAGCAACAGGGGCAATGCAGGAGGTAACTGTGGACATCCCCAATTCAAGCATGGCGGATGCCAACATTATCATGCTCTCTGATCATGCTGTCTCTGAAGCTCAGCTGTATTATCAGTCCAGCAATGTTAGCTTCATCCGATCTGATAAATATGCTCTAATGAAGATCATTCGTCCGGTCAAAGGACAATTCAAGCTGAAATTCAAGGGGCACAGCGGAGATTTAGTGAAGATCAACCTACTTGGTAACTACAACGTGTCTGCGGTTGCACATATGGCAACGAAGCAGCCAGTAAAGGGGAAAAGCATCACATTTGAAGCCTCTCTCTACGATCAGGCTGTGGACCCTAAACCCATTCAGGATTTGAATGTTTACAAGGGACTTGAAGCAGAACTCATTGTCACTCCGTCTGATGGGAAAACAGAGCATATCCCTTTGACCAATACAGGAAGTGGATTTACGGGAAAATACACTTTTCCAAAATCGGATCTATACACATGGGGTCTTCGGATTGATGGTCCTGACTTTTATCGGGAGATCACTCCGGTTGAAGTAGATATTACCAATCAGGCCCCCGTAGCAACTGGGGAGTCCATGGTGTTATCCAAAGACGATAGCAATACAGAGGTTGATCTAAGCAACTATTTTAAGGATGCCAATAATGATCCATTAACGTATGCCTTGGAAGAAGGTGGGAGTGAGCGCAAACTCGGAGACGCTGTCATTGAAGGTAATACACTGCGTTGGTCTTCGCTCCACACCGGTAGTTCATCCATCAAGGTGACCGCAACGGATTCTGAAGGCGCGAGTGTAACCGTAGACATCCAGTTGAAAATTCATTCTTTACGTGAAAAGATACTGCTATATACGGGACTCGGTCTCCTCGCAGCCGGGGGAATCTTCGCCCTGTATTGGTTTGTACTGAAACCAAAACCTGTATTCCGCGGAAGGCTGGAAGGATACTTCTTGGCCACTGCAAACGGAGAAGATATTCCCGTGACGAATTGGCCACTGACTTCATTGGAGCGACGAAAAGTAAGTCTCAGTGAACTATTTGATCGTATGGATATTGGGGTTAAGGTACCGGAGTCAGGACGAATCTGGCTGGAGGCTGGTAAAAAGGAAACGTTATTGGTACGGCATGATACGAACTGCACAGTCGTTCGGGGACGAACACCAGTGAAACCCAGACATACAGAAGCTTTGGAGTATAATGAAAAGTTGTATATTACGTTTGAAGATGGAGTCACGGAGATTGAAATTCGATACAAAGCCATCAAACCAAGTACTAATATCTATGTAGGACAAAAGAAAGACCCACAGCAGACCATGGGATAATCATCGCAGTGTTGATGAGAACGATCATCTGCAATGACACTATTGTAAAAACAGATGCACAAAGAGAGTTAATCGACTTATAGAAAATGATTCCTGTTCAGAACAGGAATCATTTTTTTATCCCTTTGGTATCTCGAGTGCTTATGTGTTCTGAAGATAGCAACGTTCTCTTAAAAGTCTGTCTAACACTCCCCTGCCAGTTCCGCATCTGTCCAATGAAGCTGAACACCCTGGCGAATCAGCTGTGCCTGATAGTCGTGAAGATACTTCGCCGAAGCCCTCACCTCTGAGGGCTCTACTTGCTGTGAAATGGCATAAGCAGCAAGGGTGCCCGCAGCCTCGCCAATATTCCATTCGGTGGGATGCAGACGGTAACAACCGTTCGCAATCTGGGTCATGGAGATATTTTTGCAAGCCGGAAGCAAGTTCTTGACTCGCACCGGGATGAGTGCACCCAGCGGAATCTCATAGGGATGGTTCGGAATATAAAAAGTCCGCTGGCTCACGGTTGTTGGATGGAGATCCAGATGATAACTGCCGACACCCACACTATCCTCGTAACGTTTGGCTCCCTCTGCTCCGCGCAATGCCTTGCTCACATCCTGCTCGGTAATGGTATATACGCCTCGGATTCGCCGTGATTCCCGAATATACGGAGCTTTCGCGAGACCGTCTTCCGTACCGAGCACATCTCCACGCAGCCTTACGCCCGGATAACCCTTTCCGCCGTCCAGGCGGGGAGCTGCTGTCTGAAGCCAGTATACTAAGGAAAGAGTTAGTTGCCTCGCCCCTTCCAGATGCCGCTCTCGTTTCTCCGGCGATACGCCAATGATTGGCCCGGCGTAATAATCGTTCAGTGCCCAGTTGAGCAGCGTGACTTCACCATCATTCAGTGACTCTGTCCATATAGCCGGGTCAACGATCCGCCGATAATCCCACAGGGGGGTTATGCCCTGATCATTCGGGAACATCGTGAACTCTTTCAGCTTGGAAGTATCATTAGCATCCGAAGCGTACCAGCTCAGGATCGGATACAGTGAGAACGAGGGAACATACTGACGCCAGTAATCATAATCCCTCGGACAAGGGATCGTGAAGTCTCCTCCCGGCACATAATCCACTGCCGCCACATGGGTAATCGACTGCATGTCTAGCGGGTTCGCTTCATCCAGGGCATGTGGCTCACCCGTATCCCGCCGGGATTCCGCTCCACTTACATACTCTACTCCCGCAAGGGGAAGCAGATCACCGCATTCTGTAGCATCCAGATAATAGGCACCCTGGAGCTTAATTAATCCCCCATTTCGCTCTTCACGCACAGTCACGCTAGTCACCCGGTCACCTGCTGTATCTACCTGAACTGGCACAGTATGATAGAGCACCTCGATTCGACCGGTGTTGACGTAAGGCGCAAGCATCTCATGCAAAACGGCAAGCGCAACTTTCGGCTCATGCGCCAAGCGACTCACCCAGCCATTACCGGGGTTAAGAACAGGATCGCTCTTGGCGACATCCGTAAGCGGGTAGTTCCGTCTGTAGTAATCTCTGACTCGGCTGCGGAACTCACGATACGATGCTGTACTGCCAGATTGTTCAATCCAGCGGTGCTCATCTGGCGGTACTGCCTGTGAGGTCAATTGACCACCAAGCCAGTCCGTCTCTTCCGTCAAAAGTACCCGTTGCCCTGCCTTGGCTGCAGCCAGTGCAGCTGCAGTCCCGCCAAGACCACCGCCAATAATGACGATATCACTGTGTTTCTCCTGCTCAATCCCCATGCTTTGTCTCCTCCCTGTCACTGCCTTCAGACCAGCCAACGCCGTCCTTACGCAGGTGTTCCAAGGCCAGCTGCGCCGCCCCGAAACAGCCTGCCCAGTTACCGAATTCAGCCACTGCAACCCGGTCTGCCAATCCGACACTGGACAACTTAGCGGTAAGCATCGGCCACCATATAGCCTGATCATGGGTCACACCGCCACCAAGAATAATCAATTCCGGATCTATCGAGGCAGATATATTCGCAATAACCGAGGCCAAATCAGATATGTAACGCTCTAGAATGTACAACGCTATTGCTTCTCCCTGTCTTGCAGCGGTCATAATCTCTCGGCCGTGAGTATACGTGTTGCCCTTCTGTTCCCGCGCCAGCCGCATCAGTGCACTACCGGAAATGTATTGCTCCACGCAGCCGCGTTTGCCACAATTGCAAGGCCGACCGTCAGGCACCAGCACACTGTGCCCCCAGTCCCCACCGCGCCAGTCTACTCCCCGTAACATCCTGCCAATTGCCATATTGGCCCCACCGACCCCAGTTCCGAGTGTCAGCATAACCAGGTTCTGCTTACCGCGGCCGGTACCAAGCCACGCCTCGCCGAGCAGTGCAGCATTGGCATCGTTATCAGCAGTTGAAGGCAGGCCAAATTCCGCTGTTGCCCACTGTGTCAGTGGCATTCCCTGCCAGCCAGGTAAATTGTTCGTTGCGTGGATCACTTCACCCGTTTCCACATTCACCCTTCCTGCCGAGGCAATACCCAGGGCCTTCACTTCTTCACAGCTAGACAACAGTTCACTTACTAACCCGTGCAGCTGGCCAAGTATAGCCTTCCGGCCCAACCGGGCCTCCGTTGCACATGTAGCCTCCACCAGAACGACTCCGGCTTCATTGACTACAAGCCCTTTAATGCCTGTGCCACCTACATCTACGCCAATGACCTGTGGCATTTGCTTTCCCCCTATTCACACAAACCCTTCAATAAATACGGTCGATAACGGCCCTGGCCGTTAATTCCTTCATCTTTTTAGTCTCTTCGCCATGCTCGCGCTCCAGTCCCTGGCAGAGCAAGTCGATAATAAACAGCTGAGAGATTTTAGCTCCTACAGAACCGCCTTCAAGGGGAGACTCCTTCCCCGCGGTCAAGAGCAAGATATCCGCAATAGAAGCAATGGGGGATTTGGCATAGTTCGTCATGGCAATCACCTTAGCCCCGTTTTGTTTGGCCTTCATCAGCATATCGTTGGTATCCAGCGTACTGCCGGACACGCTGATGCCAAAAGCCACGTCACCTTCTCCCATCGTTACCGCCATCATGGACTGAATATGGCTGTCGGAATTCGCTTCCGCACGTCGGCCGATGCGCAGAAAACGGTTCTTGGCATCCATAGCGGTAATGCCTGACGAGCCCACGCCGAAGAATTGCACATGTCGTGCGCTGTCCAGACACTTTACTGCCTGCTCCAACTGATTGCGATCCAGCATACCCAAGCTGGATTGCAGCACACCCACCATCGAGGCATATAAATGGTCGGCGTAATCGTCCTCTCCCTGCTCGCCGTCTGGCTGGTTCTGCCGTTTCGGCAGCCCTTGGGCCAGCATCAGCTTGAAATCCTGATAGCCTTTAAACCCGATTTTACGGCAGAATCTCATCACCGTGGTCTCTCCGGTACCAGCAAAATCAGCCAGCTCAGTCACAGACAAATAGATGATATTATCCGGATTGTCCCGTACGCACCTGGCCACCTTCTGCTCCGACTTGGTCATGGAAGGATAATACGTATTAATTCGGTCATTCATCTCCATTACTCTTCATCCTCGCTTTTCGGGTCACTGCTGCGAACTGTCGGGTAATTAGCTGTGGCCGAGTTATTGCCGAGCCCACCACAACAGCGTATGCCCCCAGATCAAGCGCCTCTTCTACCTGAGAGGGTTTACTAATCCGCCCTTCGGCAATGACCGGAATCTTCAACCGCTGTGCACACATCCCCAGCAGCTCCAAATTTGGACCTTCCTGCTGTCGCGAATACGGTGTATAACCCGATAGTGTAGTCGAAACACAGCTGACTCCAAGTGACTCAGCGTATAAAGCTTCCTCCAGAATGGAGATGTCTGCCATGGAAACCACCCCATTTGCGTTCAGATAGGCGGTGATTTGCTCCAATGTATAATTTTCCGGCCTGGTCTGGCGGGTCGCATCAAATGCAATGATATCTGCTCCGGCCTCCAGCAGCTCGTCAATTTCTCTGAGGGTTGGGGTGATATATACAGCAGAATCCGGGTAATTGCGCTTCACGATGCCAATAACCGGCAATGAGACGGTCTGCTTGATCGCACGTACATCTGCTGCCCCATTCGCACGGATACCCGCGGCCCCTCCTTCCTGAGCAGCAGCTGCCATACGGGCCATCATCGCCGCGCCATGCAGCGGTTCGTTAACCAGCGCCTGGCAGGAAACAATCAGTCCCAAATGCAGTTTCTCCAGCACTACCTTTGTCAGGGTTCTCACCCTCTCTCTTATATTCTGCTTTCCTTACCTGGGTTGGATGGTACGAATCGTACAGACAGGCCCACTTCGAACATCCGGTTCCATGGCATATAACAATCGGTAATCTGGATACTCCCTGCTGCAGTATCGATCCGCACAGCAAGCTCTTGACGCAACCTTTCCTCTACTCGGGCGGCAACAAGGCCACGAGACCCATCCAGCAAGTACTTGCCATAGCCCATCTCCTGCACCGGGCCATTGCTAAGTTCTCCCCGAACGACTGAACAATAGCAGACATCCTCAGCATAGCGGAGAGCGAGGAAATCAAGATGCGATTGTGTACGACCATAGAGCAGGTAGATCATGGCCTGCGAAATGACGGTTCCCAGCGAGTTGGAGCTGGTATTCCAGGCGGCATATCCAGCCAGATCAAATAACATGTCTTTTTGCCGCAGCATCTTGACCAGCTTCTGATCCCCACCATTGGCATATCCCACATCCGCTACAGCCACCGGCTTGTTCTTGCTCCTGAGCAGAAAGTGTCCATATTCCACCAGTTCCATCAGGTTTCGGTATACATCGTAGCTGTAAAAAGAATGCTGCTGCGACACCGCTTCCGCCATCGTCTCTCCGGGTGTGCTAATCAACAGCACCAGATCTGCTTCAGTCGCACTGGATGCAATCAACCCACCTGCAGCCAAAATCTGATATTTGAGCGTCTCATAGAAAAATCGATCCTCGAATAGCGGAGTAACAAACGCCCCCTGAACAGATGATAATCGTGGGTACACCAGCGGCATCCGGCCGCGAGCCTTATTCATCATTCTGGAGAGCAGTACGCAACCAACTTCGTCCGCACCAGGATACATGTAGACTTTAAGTTCCAGATCGAGGGCGGTAATCCGGGCTCGCACTTTCTCCTGATCCTTGGCTGTATGTCCATAAGGCGCCGAATCATCCTGCGGCACAATCATGAAGTCGATAATTCCTTCCTGGACCAGAGCCAGCACTTGCTTGTTAGCTTCAATATTTACGGCCCTGCGTCCCAGGTAATCTTCCAGCACTTCCATTGGTAGACGGTTATCGATATCGGCCAGCTCGCGGATCTCCTCATCCGTCGCAATCCCCAGCTCCATCCGATGGCTGATGAAACCTTTGCGAAAAATCTCTCTTCCCCAGTCGGCGTAATAATCCGGCTCCTCATCGGACAGGGAATATTGCGGGCAGCGCATAATCAGTTGGAATGCATACAGGGTTAGCTGCGGGTACTGCTGCTTGATCCCCCGAAGGCGCTCCAGACGGGCCGTCAGTTCATCCGGCTTCAACTGATGCAGCCGGGAAGGAATAATCCCGCCGTAGAGCAACGTATCCAAGGCAACGATTGCTCCATCTGCCCTTGCACAGCTCTCCTCAAACCAGGTCCATAACTGTTCCACATCGCCCGGACGTTTTTTTAGGCCCATGATTTCAAGTGGGGGACGCTCCACTGTGAATTCCGTTCCCTGTGCCAACAAATAAGGAAACTCATAATTGCAAGGCCGTTCATCTAACGGAACAAAGGTTAACTTATACTGCTTCGGCATGATTGCGTTCACCCTTTCTGTATTTTTTTATCCTTTAATCGCTCCGGCGATGCCTTCCATATAGTATTTTTGGGTGAAAAGGAACACGATGATAATCGGCAGCACCGAGATCATGGTGCCGGCGGCAATCCAGCCGAAGTTATAGGAGAACTGACCGTTCAGATACGTCAGGGCCGCAGCCAATGGATATTTCTGCGGATCATCCAACACCACAATCGGCCACAGGAAATTGTTCCAGAATGCCATGACTTCAAGCAAGCCAATGACGGCAACCCCTGGTTTCACCAATGGCATGACAAGCTGCACGAAGATACGGAACTCGGAGGCTCCATCCATTTTGCCAGAATCCCGAATATCCGTCGGTATGCCCAGAAACGTTTGTCGCATCAGAAAAATGTTAAATACCGACACCGCGGCCGGAAGCACAACCCCAAGAAACGTATTGCCCAAGTGAAAGGCCTGAATCGTTAAATAATGCACAATCATCGCCGTTGCCGAAGGGATAATCATGGTCGAGATTAGCAGCGTGAACACCAGATTACGTCCCCTGAACCGAAAGGTCGCGAGTGGATACGCCGTTAGGCAGGACAAGAAGATGTTAAACACTACCCCAAGGAGCGTAATCACCACCGTATTTATGATGTAGCGTGGAAAATCCATGAACTCCCACACCTGCACGTAGTTATCGAAAGCGATGAAGGTAGGGAGAATTGCTGGTGGATTCGCGAACACATTACGACCAGGCATCAGCGATACGCTGAGCAGCCACAGAAAAGGACCCATCATAAACACGGCAAGCAAAATCAACAGTACATAAATGATCAAATGACGAAGGGCTTTTTTCATTTTTTTAGACGAAAACGTACGCCGAATCAATAGGTATTCACCCCGCCTCTCCGGTTCAGCCGGAACACCAACACACTGAGCGCTGCTACCATCACACTGACGATCAGGCCAAGCGCCGAGGCATACCCGAAATTGAATTGCTCCAGCCCTTTTTGAAAAATATATACGCTCGAGGTCAGCGTGGACGTTCCCGGCCCGCCCTTGGTGAGAATATAGACCTCATCGAATACACGTACGGCCCCCATCACCGAAATTACGGTGCAAAAAAGAATATGCGGCCGCAGCAGCGGAAGCGTCACATGAATAATCAGTCTCAGCGGTCCAGCTCCATCCACTCTGGCGGCTTCATACAGATCTGCCGGAATACTTTGAAGCCCAGCCAGATAGAGCATCATGTAATAGCCGAGACCCTTCCACATGGTGATGAACATCAGCACATACAGCGCAGTACTGCTCGTGGAAAGCCAGGAGACCTGCTCACTGAGAATGCCAACCTTCAGCAGCAGGTAATTGACCACGCCGTTATTGCCCAACAGCCAGCTCCAGATCAGCGCCACTGCGACCATGGAAGTTACAACCGGTATGTAGTAGGCTGCCCTGAACATTTTGACACCTGGAATTCGGCTGTTAACCAGAATGGCCATGAGGATCGAAATGATTTGAATCACCGGTACAACCAGCACATACACCAACGAATTCCACAGCGAAATCAGGAAATTATGATCTTGAAAGGCCCGGGTAAAGTTATCCAAACCAACGAAATGTGTCTCTGTAATGACAGAATAATCGGTTAATGAGAGGGGTATCCCGTAAATAATCGGCCAAAAGGTGAAAACCGCCAGAAACAACAATCCCGGTGCCATAAACGCCCATGCAGCAAAAGATTCGGATCGAATCGCCTTGTACACGGCTACGCCTCCCTCTCTTCTAGGATTGAGGGGGAGTACTCCCCCCTCATCAGACTGTACCGCTTAAGTTCAGGAATCTTGGTTAAGGATTTGGTTAACTTCCTTCTCCACTGCGTTCAAGGTTTCTTTAATATCTGCTCCGTTCATCAAAATTTCCTGCAAGCCCCGTGCCAATGCGGAGTTGATATCTCCTGCATTCGGTACGCCGACCATGTAATCAGTGGCTTTATCTAGACTTTGAGAGGAGGCTACCTTGGCTTCGGCTTCCAGCGATCCGTCGGATTGCGTAAAGAACGGATCTTCAATGGAGGCTTTGCTCGACGGCAGCGTGTTGGCTACCTTGGAGAAGGCAGTCTGGTTCTCTGCATTGGTAATAAAGGCGGCAAATTCCACCGCTTGCTCAGGGTTTTTGGATTTCTGTGGCACGACGAGATCCATGGAATTGGAGAGCCGCAGGTTCGCTTTGCCCGTTGGGAGCGTTACCGCAATCGTATTCTTGTAAACATCCGGTGCAGATTTCTTGATAAAGTTAATAAAGGTTGGACCCGACAATTGAAAAGCGACCTGCTCCCCGGAAAAATACTGGATCTGCTTGCTGAATTCCGCATCCTCCTTCAGCACCACGCCTTCGGCCATCAGATCACGCATTTGAGCGATCATCGCCTCTGCTTCCGGCGTATTGAAAGCGGCGGCCGTTTTGTCCTCATTTAAAATCGGAATGCCGTCGATTGGAAATAGCTTGGAAATAAGCTGCTGCGCATAACCGGCCACTCCGGTCTTTTCATGGACCTGACGGGCCCACTCCACAAGTTCCTCTCGGGTCTGTGGCGGATTTGCCGGATCAAGGCCTGCCTCCTTCACCAGCTTGGTATTCATGAACAGCACTTCGGTACCTGTGTACCAAGGAAGCGCGTAAGCTTTGCCATCCAAAACAGTAGAATTATAAATGCCTTCAAAGTAACTCTTCGCTTCCTCATCTGTCAGGTATTCATTCAGATTCAGCAGCGCTCCCTTACTTCCCAATTGACTGGCAAATTCGGTATTGAGGTTCACCACATCAGGGCTTTTGCCACTGGCCGTACTGGTCAATAAACGCTGTGAAATGGCATCATATGGATAGTCCTTCCACTCGACTTTCACGCCAGGATGACTGCTCTCATACTTGGCAATCAATTCATTGAAGTAATCGTTGAACGTTGGCTGTAAAGCAATCGTCCAAAACTCCAGCGTCACCGACTTTCCAGCTTCCGTACCCGTCTCCCCAGTGCTTCCCGGACTCGGCGTACCAGCCGTATTGTCATTTCCTCCGCAGGCGGCAAGCAGCATAGACATCATAACGACTAGCAGCAAAGATACTGTGAAGCCCTTTCTGTTGGTGGTCACACAACATTCCCCCTCAGTTTGGTATAAGACGGGAGCCGGCGCTTATGTCAGATTTCCTGGCTAATTACTCCATCTTTTCAATGGAGTATATGCAAACCCTGGAGCTAGAATGAAGTATTCTTCCAGAAATAAATTAAAAAAAGAAATAATTTTTCTTTTAGGTTAAAAAAATACACAAAAAAGCCAGTTCGATCCGTGAAAGGACCAAACTGACTTATTTGTTACGACTATATGTATAAGACAAGGCTGCAATCAAGCCGTCTCATGCTGTTTCTTCGGCTCTGCTGCATAGACTTGCGTATGTTCATTCTCAGCTAAAGCCCATTCTACCGTGCCAGGTTTGCGTATTTTCCACATCCAGGCCTGTACTTGAAGTGATCTCTTAACCCATGCGAGGGACGCACAACGTTGCTCGGAACGAACTGATAATCCCCAGTGAATAACGCGTGCGAGCCACCGGTTCACATACTCATTATGAGAACGTACAGATGGCAATTCATCGCGGAACAGCCGCTGTTTTACATCCATAGGGGGCTGCCCGCATGTCCAATAATGAAGCAACGCTGCCAGGCTATATATGTCTGACATCGGTCCCTGACTGGATTTCTCCGAGTAGAACTCAAGCGGCGAATACCCTGCAGAGGTAAAGATCGCCTGTTTTTCCCCGGATTGTACAGGCCAACGAGCTGCTGAACCGAAGTCCAGTAGTTTGGGCGTACCATCTTCCATCACCATAATATTGGATGGCTTCACATCACGATGAAGAATTCCCTGCTTATGAATATAGTCCAGTGTATCTACCAGCGGAAGTAATGTCTCCGTAATAAATGCCGCGTCCAGTGCATGATTTCGCTCAATCAGATATTCGGTTAAGGTTACCCCTGTACAATATTCCATAACAAGATACCCCGTGTCATTTTCTTCGAAATGATCCACATACGACACAATATGAGGATGATTCAACGTCGATAACAGCTCTCCTTCTACCAAAAATGCAGCAAGAAGTTCCTGATACTGACCACTGAACCCTCGTGAAGAACAGAACACACCCCGTTTGTCAGCCTGACGTGCTGCCAGCCTCTGGGGGAAAAACTCCTTGATCGCTACCTTTGCACCTGTATTCCGATCTCTTCCTGCATATACAATAGCCAGCTCACTGCTAGCCATGAGATGTCTTACCTGATATGTATCATTTAAAATTACATTGCGTTGCAATGCCATTTTACAATTATCCTTTTTCATAACAGACCCTCTTTTCAACCTTGTCGATCGGAAGACTTGCCGCATGTTGCATCATTCGGTCCAACCAGACAGGCGTTTCATCGCCAACCATGTATTTAAACCAAATGATGCAATTTGAATCACAACCATGCGGAAATATTGAAAAATTTCTAAATTTAATAATTCTTCTGTAAAAATTGCTGAATTTCTTGGTTCATCTGGATCAACACGTCTTGAGACGGGAAATGACCTGTGTCGTATTTGATTGCTTTGACATTCGGAATAATCTTCTGAGCTCTTTCAATGACCTTAACTGCCGGGAAAAAGACATCCTTTTCTCCCACCAGCAGCAGAGTTGGCGATGTATAATTCACCAATTCGTCCTGCTCCGTAAGCTTGGGCATATCCTGCTCCAGACTGACGTATTTGAAGATTTTCCCGATTATATTTTTATCTATTTCTTTCATACAACTGCATGACATGATATCCGCGATCTTTTGCAAAGAAGTTGGAGAAGAAGTCATTTTGTACGTTACAAGTGGCAACACGATATCCTGAGCCATTTTAATTTTAGATCCTACGGCCAGTCCAGCGGGTGCTACCAGAACAGAACATGCAATTCGGTCCGGAATGTAAGTTGCCAGTCTTAGGATAATTCCGCCTCCAAAGGAAGGACCGATAAACGCACTTTTTTCGATCTTGTAGTGATCCAGCAAATCAGAAATCCACAAAGCCAAACTATCAAACCTTGCCGAAATTCGTGTTTCTTCACTGTAGCCTGGATGACCGATCGTATCCGGCGCGATAATCCGGTAATCTTTGAAAAGAGAAGAGAACCATGACAACGTCATCGGATTCACACAATTTCCGCCCTGGAGAATAAATAGCGGCTTACCGTCTTCTGGACCTGTTAATAAAACATGCGTTTGTCCAAAACGTGTCTCGACGTACTCTCGTGTAAAACCTTCGCCCAATTGCTCAACATACGCTTCGTATTCCTCAAGTATGCTGCTCTTGCCTTCTTCACTTCTATAAATGGAACTCATGTCTGCCTCCTGCAAAGTATACTCTTTCAACATTTTATGGATTTTAAGGTCCATAAATATAAAAGAGCCCGCTGATGACAGGCTCCTTCATATGTGTAACTTATCATAATGAACTGATTATAGAATGGAAACTGGAAATTGTAAACATCGTTTCTCATAGAAAATTAATAATATAGAAATTGTAGAGAAATAGGGCTATTTTCGGCCGTAATCTGCCTTGATTTCGCCCCACTGCTTGGTCTGCCATTTTAGCACTTTATTGCTGTACGTATTCGTCCGCAGCCACTGCTCTGCACGGTCAATCATCAGCCAGATCTCTTCGGTGGAAGCATCCCTTGCGAGCGTGGTGGACACCGCTTTTTGCTTCAACCATTTCATCGCATTGACGGAGTCCGTATAAACCGTCTTACCACTGCCCTCTTTTTTGAGATACGCCAAGGCATGTACGATGGCGAGAAATTCACCCAGATTATTCGTACCTTTGGAGATTGGCCCAACGGAAAAAATAATCTCACCCGTGCGGGTATCTACGCCTTTATATTCCACCGGCCCTGGATTCCCACGCGTACCAACATCAACCGAGATGCTGTCATAGTCAATTTCTGCGGAGGTTTCCATGCCCGCACTTCTTCCGCTACTGCCAGACTTCGTCTTCGAAGAAGCGCCTGAACCACTGGCACCCGTACCCCAGTTTCCTTTCCATCCTGCACGATATGCCTCTTCGGCGGCAGCTTTCGATTCATACGATTTATATTTTGCTCCGGTAAAATGATCCGTTTGTGCTTTGCATTCCGCCCATGTGCTGTATACGCCAGGCTGCTTTCCTGCCCAGACGACATAGTATTTCTGCTTTGCCAATATGACCCGCTCCTTCGTTTGCTGCATTCAATTCCTTATTGTAAACGATAGGGAGGTGAGATTGAAAGAAGCGTGTTTATCTTATTCCTGCACTTGATACCTCCATTTCTTCAACATGTCTAATGCTACTTCCAGAAGCTTGCTTTGGTTATGTGAGATTTGCATTTCAATAATTGTTTGACACCTAAGGTTTTGTAAATCAGATAACTTATCCATCATTTGCTCCAGCAACATGAATGACTGCGCGCTCACTTCCAGACTGGAATCACCGATAAATGGAATAATGTTCTCAATATGTACTATGTAATTCAGGTTTTCAAGAGCGTATAGCAATGTGCCTCTGCTTCCTGATGTCTTGGAGTCTGTGATGACTTCAATTAACGGTTCGACTGCTCGATCATCTCCAATGTCAGATAAAGCGATAGCAATTGTGTTGCGTAGTATGGCGTTGTCCGTAGATTTCAGGAGTTCAATCAAGAAAGCGAATTGAGTTATATCCTTTTTTTCACCAATATATGATATTTGTTTAACAACGCCTTCCATATCTCCTTGGGAAAGATGCTTTTGTATCATGTTTGTATACATTGTACGTTGTATCACTCCTCATTTAGTTAGAAGAAAGCTCTCCATAATAATATCGGTCATTTCCTTATTTTAGGATGTAGTATAATGGTCCTTATCATGCCGGGACTATTTTCCTTATCCACATCTCTTGTCCTAAGCAATTGTATATTTCAACCAGATCAGGAACAGGCTAAGAAATACGACACATGATTTGCTACAGAAAGGAATACAACCAATGGACTGGATATGGAAATCCATCTTGCTTGTACTGATTGGCATGATTCTGCTGCGGATTGCTGGACGTAAATCCATATCGCAAATGAGTGTAGCCACAACGGTCATTATTATCTCAATCGGAACAACGATCGTGCAGCCCATTGCGAATCATGAGTTAGGTAAAGCGATCGGGTCAGCGGCGGTATTTATCATCACACTTCTGATTGTTGAACAATTGCAATTGAAGTTTAATTGGTTTGAAAAACTGATGAGCGGAAAATCGAAGGTTGTTGTGGAAGATGGGAAGTTGAATCTGCCGAATTTGAAACGCATGCGCTTTTCCGTGGACCAATTGGAGATGCAGTTGCGGGAAAAAGGGATTACAAGCATTGCCGATCTGGAAACGGCTACGATGGAACCAAACGGGCAACTCGGTTACGTGCTTAAACGGCACGCACGCCCAGTAACCATAGGCGATTTGGAAGCACTCCTGAAGCAAGGTACGTGGCCCACGGAATCCAAAGAACTTTTCCAAGAGGTCATCCAGGATGGACACTCGCGTCCAATTGACTCCAAGATACAGTAAATGAAATAGTTGAACAGATATAGAGATGGCTGGCCGCAGGTGGCCCCTTTCTACAGCATGTAAAAAAGACACCCGAATGCCTTCAGGTGTCTTTTTTTGCCTTAATCTGCAATCCGTTATGAAATTAGGATTTGGAGGTAACTTCCGTTTTGACCATGTGGTCCGGAATGTTGTTATTGGCAATGATTTCTCCAAATGGACCGACAAAGGAATGATCGCCGCTTTCTCCATGTTGCGAGTACTGAAGCTTTGGAAACAGCAGCTCCGCGGTACGATAACATTCTTCCAGATGCGGATAACCGGATAAAATGAAGGTCTCGATCCCCAGTTCTTTATACTCTCTGATTCTGGCTGCCACCTGATCGGGATCACCGACAAGTGCGGTTCCGGCACCACCTCTGACCAAGCCGATGCCCGCCCACAGATTGGGGCTAATCTCTAGGTTGGAACGATCACCATTATGCAGCTTGGCCATTCTCTGTTGTCCTACGGAATCCATGCGAGCATAGATCTTCTGGGCAGCGGCTATCGTCTCCTCATCCAGGTGGGAGATCAGTTCATTTGCGGCCTTCCATGCTTCATCTGCGGTCGGACGCACAATAACATGCATGCGTATGCCAAAACGAATGCTTCTTCCTTTTTTCGCAGCCAGCTCCCGCATTTGATGAATTTTGGCTTGTACCTGACCCGGAGGCTCACCCCACGTTAAATACACATCGACATGGTCCGCTGCCACTTCCATTGCGGCATCCGAGGAACCTCCAAAATAGAGTGGGGGATGTGGCTTTTGGATGGTCGGATACAGGACGGAGCCACCCTTAACCTTCAGATATTTGCCTTCATAGTCAACCGCCTCTCCCTCCAATTCCTTGCGCCAAATGGTCAGAAATTCATCGGCTAACGCATAGCGCTCATCGTGGTCCAGGAACAGCCCTTCTCCTTCAAGCTCAATTGGATCTCCACCAGCCACCACATTGATCAGCAGTCTTCCTTTGGAGAAACGATCCAGGGTTGCGGCCATACGTGCAGCTGTGGTTGGCATCATGAGACCTGGACGCGCAGCGACAAGAAACTTGAGCCTGTCCGTGGAAGAAATCAGCGATGAAGCAACAATCCAGGCATCTTCACACGACTTTCCCGTAGGTAACAAAACACCGGCATATCCAAGTTCATCCGCGGCTTGTGCCACCTGCTTGCAGTAATGATAACTGACCGCCCGAGCCCCTTCTTTTGTTCCAAGATACCTGCCATCCCCGTGTGTGGGAATAAACCAAAACAGTTCCATAGGTATGACCTCATTCCTATTTTTTTATATTTTATTTTTCCGATTGATTTGGTATGTTTTATTTATTATGATAGCTATTATCCGTTGGATATCAACGATCAATTAGCCAGAATCTGACGGTTAAACAACACAATTGACCGATGTGTTGCGAAATGTCTTGTTATTCTACATTCCCAAACCATTTGAAGGCTCAACAAAGTTGATCAATCCGTTGTTTTCGAGGTGATGAGAAGTGAATGAATCCCGTGGAGTGGATCGAAGAATTTTACGGACCCGTGTGATGATTTCCAAAGCTCTCCTGAAAATTTTGCCACAGAAAGCCTTTACCGAAATTAGTGTCGTAGACATCGCGGAACAAGCGAATATCAATCGCTCTACCTTTTACGCCCACTTTCTAGACAAGGATGATTTATTGGATAGCATGGTGAATGAGAAGTTTCAACTGCTTGAGCAGTTACTAGCGGAAAGGAATTCCCACCTTGGGAGTCTACCTTCATTTAACGAGCCAGATCCCATTTTTGCAGTATTGTTCGAGCATATATTGGAGCATGATGAATTCTATCGGGTGATGGTACTCATTAATCCTGCCGGGAATTTCAACAGCCGGTTGAATGAAGTGATTAGAGAGAGGTTTTTGGATCGGATATCCCAATTAGGTATGGAGCAAAAAGAAGTGCCTCTCGATATTTTGCTGGATCACATCAGCTTCTCCACCATTGGAATTATTCACAAATGGCTTACTGACAATAAGGTAAATTCACCTCATCATATGGCTCTTCAACTAACCCGGATTGCCCTGTTAGGAACATATAAAGCGATGGGAGCATCGGTTTAGAGGGAATAGCCACATCTCCAAAAAGGTGATGCACGACATCTGAATACACGTGACATGTGACACTTGAGACTCTAGAACAAAAAGAACTGTCATTTAAGCATATATTCCGCTTAAAGACAGTTCTTCTTTTGCTACTTAGTCCATAATTGCCTGTGCAACCGGAGTTATAGTGGAAGAGATAATGAGAGAACATGTGTGAGTTTCTGTTAAGACAGTCCTTGTCTCACCGTGTACTCAAATAGGCAATACCCAAGCCACCGGTAACCGGATTTTCATAGATTTCACATTCCACGTCGAATACTTCACCAATCATTTCACGGGTCAAGATATCGGCGGGTTTGCCATGAACCACAATCTGTCCCTGCTTCACAACATAGAGGTAATCACAATACGCTGCAGCGAGTTCGAGATCATGAAGCGCAGCCAATATGCCGATATCCAGACTCCGCACAATGTTGAGGATCTGAAGCTGATATTTGATATCCAGATGATTGGTAGGCTCGTCCAATATCAGAAATTCGGGCTGCTGCGCCAGCACTCGTGCGAGGACCACACGTTGCTTCTCCCCGCCGGACAGGGACACGTAATTGCGGTCCGCATGTCCGGTTAGATGTACCTTTTCCAACGCCTGTTCCACGAGCTCATAATCCCGTTCATTATCCGTCTCCAGCAGCTTCTTGTGAGGAGTGCGACCCATCATAACCATTTCACGCACAGTAAAATCAAAGCTCAATTCGTTAAACTGACCCACAACGCCCATGTGCCTTGAAACGACCTTGGGACTGGATTTCAAAATGTCCGTATCATCGAGAAATACTTTGCCTTGCTGTGGTTTGATCACTTTATAGATGCTCTTGAGCAGCGTTGATTTGCCACAACCATTCGGGCCAATCAGTCCGACGAATTGCTTGCCTTTTACCTGTAAAGAAATGTCCCGGATAATATCCGTGTTCAGCACCGATATGGATACATTTTCTACATTCAGTTTCATGTTTATTTTCCTCCAAAACCGTAGCCTTTTTTGACTAACATATACATAAACATCGGCGCACCAATCATCGCTGTAATAATCCCGATCGGCAATTCAACGCTGGAAATCAGTGATCGTGCAATAACATCCGTCCAGATCAGGAAGATGGCACCGAATAGTACGGATACAGGCATGACTTTACGATGGTCCGATCCAACCAGCCCTCTCACAATATGCGGAATAATCAATCCAACAAAACCGATCATGCCGCAGCTTGCCACCATTACGCCGGTGACGAGAGCCGTTAACAGCATATACAACCTGCGATATACACTGAGATTAATCCCTAGCGTAACCGCGGCTTCGTCACCCAGCAGCATCGTATTAAGGACCCGAGATTGCAATAGGAAGAACAGAATGGCTACGAGCACAACGATGCTAATCAGCGGAAGCTTGTTCCATCCGGATGAGGCAAGACTGCCCATGGTCCAGAATGTTACGGTCTTGATGCCTTCGGCATTGTTAGCAAAATAAATGATAAAGTTCGAAAAGGCACTGCACAGCGCATTAATGACCATTCCGGCAAGCACCAGCTTGACCGATGTCATTTTCCCCCGAATACCTGCCAGAGCCAGGACCAGCAAGGACGCCCCCATGGCACCGGCAAATGCCCAGAAAGCCACCCCGGTCTGACCAAGCCAACCAATTGCGCCGAATCCAATCAGAATGGCAAACGTGGCCCCGAGTGAAGCTCCTGAGGAGATCCCCAGTATATACGGGTCTGCAAGTGGATTCTGCACGGCAGCCTGCATAACTGCACCACATAAAGCTAGCCCGGCACCGATAAACATGGCCATCAGTACACGCGGAAAGCGAATCTGCCAGATAATATCCGTAAAAGACCCCGCCTCAATCGGCGTAGAGCCGAATTGAAATCCGGTTAATTTGTACAACAGAATGCGATAAGACTCAGCGAGTGGAATGCTCACCTGTCCAATGGATACTGCAATTCCAACCGAAATAACCATTACGATGATTAAAGCGGCAATCAATACTGCAAAACCGGATTTGCTGTGAATCAGTGACTCCCTTTTTCCCATACGCTGCTTCTGAATTTGAGCCGTCTGTGCCATCTCTTCCCCCATCAATTCCACTTGAATTTGAATAATAAAAATTTAGCTATTTACAAAGCATTTTCTCGGATTATAATTGAGAATGATTATCTTTGTCAATTTAAAAACATAAAGAAAAGGGACACTCGAATACAACCAAAAGAGCAGGAGATTATTCTAGCTGCTCTTTTTTTATCTCCTTTACACACCAATATTGAAATCCGAGGTTGACATTAGTTTGATAACAAACTATATTACAAATATGAAAACGACAGACGCTATATCACTCATATCCAAAATTAAAGAGAAGGTCAACCGCTTCATTTTATCCGAGATGGCTGAACAGGGAATCCATGATCTGGCCACCTCCCATGGGGATATCATCTACGCCCTGTACAATAATTCCCGAATGACCATGGCTGAAATCGCCAAAAAAATTGGCAAGGATAAATCCACGGTCACAGCGCTTGTCGAAAAATTGGTGCGCAGCGGTTATGTCGCCAAAGAACGTGATGTAACAGATTCACGGATTGTCCATGTGACATTGACTGCAAAAGGAGAACAACTTAAACCAGCCTTTGAAGATATCTCGCAGCGCTTGCTAGACGCGTTTTATGCGGATGTTACTGAAGCGGAGAAAAAGGAACTGCTTCGAATTTTGATGAAAATTCACGGCAACTTCTAATTTTTTTTGGAGTGATAGTTTGATATAAAACTAATTTTGGAGGTTGTCCTAATGATCGATTTTACTCAATTGCTACCTAAACATGAAGTCAAAACGATAGGAAAACATGATTTGTACCTTGAAATATATGAAGGTGATACGGCTCCCCACTCTGTAAATTCAGTAACAAAGCCACCTCTCTTGTTTGTTCATGGCGCATATACAGGCAGCTGGATGTGGAGCAAATATATCCCCCACTTCGTTGAACAAGGCTGGAACTGCTACGTTATGAACCTCAGAAGTCATTACAAAAGCCGGGTAATGGACATGACGAAAATTACGTTTGAGGATTATTTGGAGGATATCCGCGAAGTTCTGGCAGAGTGCACAGCACCTCCTGTTCTCATCGGCTTCAGCATGGGCGGAATACTCAGTCAGAAGATTGCCGAGACGATTGCGTTAGCTGGATTGGTCGTGATTGATTCCAGTTTAAGCCAAGAAGTTCATCAATTGATTCCCTATCCTGAGAATGATCGAATTACACCTGACATTGTCCTCCCTCCCCCGGCCCGTGAAGAACATAGCAGTATCGATGAAACTGCGGAGGACATTGCATTTCAGCGTAAATATCTGCAGATGGAGTCATCGAAGGCATTTCTCACGTTCTCGGCGGCATTTAGGTCAAGCGGCGGTGTATCCATCAACAGCAATTTAATTACATGTCCGAGTCTGGTCATCAAAGCCGTAGAATCCGATGATGAGGAGCGAAGAGGTCAATTGACTGCAGAACAGCTTGGCGCTGAATATGCAGGGCTGTGGGATACAACCCATACCGGATTGCTCGTCGGCCAGCGATATTTGGAAGTTGTGGAGATCATCCTGAAATGGTTAAATCGGAAGAATTAAAATCAATGCAACTGAATATTACGTGCAGAATCCCTGCCACGTCTCCAGTGATAAGCAGTACTCGTACTCGTTGATTTGCGCAGCAACTAAAACAAAAAAGCAACTCATCCGCAGACAAGTCGCTTCCTCTAAACGCTATTGTTATCAGTACTACCTTGTAGCTTATAATCTCACTGCTTCGCCTTATAAAACTCGTGATACAGCTTCATTAGCGCCCTCTTCTCAATCCGTGATACATAGGAGCGTGAGATGCCAAGTTCCTTGGCAATCTCGCGTTGGGTGCGTTCTTCCCCGCCTGCCTCCAAGCCGAATCGGCCAATAACAACTTCCTTCTCCCGATCATCCAAGATGTCGAGATTGCGATAAATCTTACTTTTTTCAATCTTGAGTTGCACCTTATCTACAACGTCGTCGGCTTCTGTTCCGAGAATATCGATTAATGTAATTTCATTGCCCTCTTTGTCCGTTCCGATTGGATCATGTAGAGATACGTCTTTGCGTGTTTTCTTCAGAGAGCGAAGATGCATAAGTATTTCGTTTTCGATACAACGGGCAGCAAACGTAGCGAGTTTGGTCCCTTTGCCTTGTTGAAAACTTTCGATCGCCTTAATCAAACCAATCGTTCCAATTGAAATCAGGTCTTCCTGGTCTTCGCCAGTATTGTCAAATTTCTTGACGATATGCGCGACGAGGCGCAGATTGTGTTCGATAAGCAAATTACGTGAATGTGCGTTGCCTTCAGCCATAAGGCGTAAATGTTTGGCTTCATCATCCTCAGCCAGTGGCTGGGGAAATGCATTATTTTTGACATACGAGACGAGTAACGTTAACTCTTTAATGAACAGGGCAATTGCGGTAAACAATCCGGGCACAGATGACACCTCCTGCAGTTTTACAACGATCTGGCCTGAGCACATGTGGGAACAGGGTCGATTTATTGTATGTAGGCGTGTGCCCAGAAGTGCACGTACACTTGAAAAAGGAAATGTTTCCGCGAAGATTTCATACACTCACTGAAACGATGGAGCCCACCTTTTGAAGGATGAGGAATTCTTTCTCGACACTATCGATAAAATACTTCTTCTCACCAAA
Source organism: Paenibacillus sp. MDV22-iso6 (assembly GCF_058408365.1). Lineage (NCBI taxonomy): Bacteria > Bacillati > Bacillota > Bacilli > Caryophanales > Paenibacillaceae > Paenibacillus > Paenibacillus sp. MDV22-iso6. The sequence goes on from NZ_JBZVDZ010000004.1 coordinate 261,149, forward strand.
TATCACGACATCATTCTCGGCTAATTGAAAATCGCTTTTGAAATAAATAAAATTGTCCGTTTCTCTGAACGCACCTTTGTAGTAGTACAAGTTGTCACCTTCTCCTTGGAAAAATGAATGATCTCACCTACTGTAACTACTATTCTTTTCGTTTAAAACACATCTTGTAAAGCATAAGCCCCATACCAGATGAACAAATAAGATATCCAAAGAACAAGAACAGTAAATAAATACCATGAAGATCTTCAGGAATCTGATTTACACCTTCAAACCATGCAGAACGAATAGGATACAGTAGCGCTACCCAAATGATCAGCAAGATCAGAATATAATTAATTATTTTTCTCACAGTAACGATCCTTTCAAGTCCGAGTGGAAACAGGAAATAATATATAGCAACTCCTACAACGAAAGTAAAAAAGCCGCTAGATTAGCGACTTTCTATGGTACAATGTTTCCGCCCCGACACTTGGAGAGTACAAAATCAGCATCTTTTTCTAGTAATGTGAGATTGTTATGCCATGAATGATTCCCTCGGTTGAATTGGAGGCGAAATGGACCCGGGTATCCCCAAAACGATAGGAGAGTAAATATTCTTCTTGAATATCAGGGTTCACACCCTTTTGACCTTTTCCCAATATCTTCTCAATGTCACTGAAGGTTTTCATAGGGAGAGTTTTCCAACTCATATAAACATGGTCAAGACGGTCAGTGTCCCCCTCCCCAAAATTAAAGGAAGCATACTCTACCCCTTCAAATATCCAGAAAAGTCCTCCCATTTCCGGTTCATAATAGGGTTCACGATCTGAACTTTTCAGCGCTTTTGATACTTCTGCTTTCGTTTGTCCAAAACTTATATTTTCAAACCCCGGTATTCTCCCACTCTTCAACTCTTGAATGGAGTTTTTATTTAAATCAAAAAATGGTCTGCTCAGTTCAGACTGAATTTTGGAGAAAGGAACTTTTACCTCTATAAATCCGGCCGCATAAGGCCCAACTTCGTATGGATTAAATACCAAGACAATTCCTGTGTTTTGGTAGTAAAAGCTAGATGTATTCGACAAGGGAAAGTTATAAAAACTTTCCGGGAAAACATTCTCATTACTCTTTAGGTCTGATTCAATACCCTCAGCTAGATTAACAGCTTGTTTATTGGTTTGAACCACCTGGTTCAAGTAGAGGCGTTTTCCTGTTGTTAGATCATAATTATAAGTCGTTACTTCTTCATACCCGTGCGCGCCGCCTCTGAAATTATAATCTGTATATACAATAGATAGTAGGTTGTTTTGATTGTATTTAGTCTGTGCAGTGGTATTCCAGTAAAAGTAATCTTGCTGTTTTTTTAGATATGTATTCTGTATAGCGGCATTTACGGCATGGATTTTGAGTGTTTTATTTATTTTATCAATTACCTTTTGTTCGCCGCCAATAATTTGAACATACTTTTGCCCTTTATACGAGTAAATTTTTGTCGTTACTGTGCTCGACCCGGCTGCATTCGCATCACTTATTGGGATTATAAATAGAAACACTAATAAGAAGCTTATTAACATAGCAAATGTTTTGTTCAAATTGAAATCCTTCCTTCTAATTATTATGATATACCAATAATACTGTAACTTGGCTGGTTTGTCTTTTTCTAGTTGGAACTGTAATTCTTCCATAGAACAGCCTCCATCCCACACGTTAATGCGGAGTGAAGGCTGCATCTACCTGTCTATATTTAATTCACTGGTGCCGGCTCTACAGCATCGGCGATTTCCGGTAACCTCGTTTTGCGTTCCATTGTCACGCTAACGAATAATCCCACAAGTCCAAGTGCTGCAATAACTGCTGCATATAACGGTACCGAGATGAGCCCCGTATGCGTAATTGCAAACCCGCCCAAATAGGCACCACCTGCGTTGCCCAGATTAAAGGCTGAGTGACTCGACGTTGTCGCCAGCAGCGGTGCTTCGCGAGTCATATTCATAATTCGAATTTGTAGGCCTGGCATAATTCCAAAAGCCGCAATGCCCCAGCAGAAGATGGTGATTACCGCGAGATACGGATTATCCAGCGTCAACGTTAAGGCCGCCAACAGAACTGCCAATATACCGAAGTTAACCATCAAGGAAGGCATCAGCTTCCAGTCTGCCAGACGACCACCAAGCATATTACCCAATGTAACGCCGACACCGAACAGCACCAGAATCCAGGTCACGCTCTGCTCAGCAAAACCACTAATATCGACAAGCATTGGTGTTATATAGGTGAACACAGCGAATAGACTTCCACAGCCCAGCGCACCAATCAGCAATATTAATAACACTTGGGGGCGAACCAGATTCCGGAATTGCTGACCCAGGTTTGCTGGTGCTCCCTGCTGAATCACCGGAATGAAACGAATGATACCAATCAATGAGATGATGCCCAGAATGGTAATAGCTCCAAACGATGACCGCCATCCTAGCTGCTGCCCAATGAAGGTACCAAACGGCACACCGATAATATTGGCAATCGTTAATCCAGCCAGGACTACGGATACCGCCCCTGCCCTTCTCTCCGGTGCAACCAATCGTGTTGCCATCAGCGAGCCTACACCCAGAAACGTACCGTGGGCAAATGCCGTTAGAATACGTGCCGAGATGAGCAACCCGTAAGTTGGTGCAATAACAGACAATGCATTACCGATGATAAAAATACACATCAGCAGTACCAGCAGTTTTTTCTGCGGTATCTTGTGCGTGAACACGGTTAGTATAGGCGCACCCACCGCCACACCAAGCGCGTAACCCGTAATTAACTGCCCTGCTTGGGGGATACTCACATTCAGATCCGTCGCTACATTGGGCAGAAGGCCCATAATAATAAACTCTGTCATGCCAATGGCAAAAGCTCCTACCGTCAGGCATAAAATGGATAAAGGAAACGCCCCTCGTTTAGCAGATTTCGTAACTTGCGATTCCGTTTGAGATGACTCTGTCTTACGCATATGATGTTCTCTTCTCCTGTCTCTTCTATCTAGCTTCCGCCTTTGACCACAATGCCTCTGACAATTCGCTCAGCGTATCCTGCATGGCCAGCTTCTCTCGCCAGTGTGCCGGAATGCCGCTTAATCCATAGTACGCCCCGGCAATTTGCCCATATACCGCTCCCGTGGTGTCCGCATCATCACCCAGATTCACTGCCAGCAGCGCCCCCTCTTCGAAGGTCGATGATTGATGGAATGCCCATAACGCTGCTTCAAGTGAACGAACAACATAGCCGCTCCCCTGAATATCAGGCGGTGCTTTATCCCGGTATGATCCCTGGACTATTTCTTCAATCGCTGGTGAAAAAGATTTCTCTTCCCTCCACTGACGGCAGGTAGCAGGCCGTAATATGACATCCTTGTCCGCTCCGCGCAGTCCTGCAACCAATATTGCTGCCAGCACTTCACATGCTTCCACACTTTCAACAGCAGCATGTGTCGTTCTGGAACTCAACCCAGCATACCGCACTGCTTGATCCGGCTGGTTGGCATATGCCATAGCTACAGGTGCGAGCCGCATAATTGATCCATTCCCAGCAGTCATCGGGTTGGTTGAACCACTATACGCTTCACCGGTTGCTGCAAACCGTTCAAGGGCACTGCGAGTAGCCCCGCCAATATCAAAGCAGGTTCCTGTACTGCTCATATAACCCACCTGATACCAATTCGTATATCTGCGCATCTGATCCCCGGGATCAAAGATCTCTTTTCTCACCAAGCTTTCTGCCAGACACAGGGCCATCGACGTATCATCCGTCCACTGTCCAGGCGCCAGATCGAATACCCCGCCGCCCACAATATCGGTAACAGGCTTAAATGTGCCGGGACTGCTGAATTCCACTGTGGTTCCCAGTGCATCTCCCGCGGCAAGCCCAATCAAACAACCTTGGAAACGATCCTTATACAGCATCTTCGATCCCTCCTCCGCGATTTAACTCTCAAATGACTTCTTCCATTCTCCCACATGGCTTGATATGGCGTAAAGAATTTTAATAGGTTAGTTCGATTGCAAATTTATTTTAACCCTATGCTGAGTTGCCTTTCTTCTATTATAAAAGTGTCGAAAGCTGTTGAACGGTTGAATTATCCAAAATTTCTTAAAAAAAGTTTGATACGTTTAAACTGAAAATACAGGTTTTCCAGTACACCGCTTACACGCAAAGGGTATAACGTTTTTCCACTTTTACAATTTTCTGAAAACACATCATCCATGTGCAAATCTTCCATGTGAACAATCATAACGCGCTTGACCCTTTTGTTTGTCCTATGTTACGGTTTTATTAGCTTATACACCTGTTTTTTCCCAAATTAATATTTATAACTTCGCTTTCACGTCAACTAATGTACCGCAAGTTAAAAGATTACGGTGTGTATTTGCAGAGAAATTCATTTAGCTTTATCCCAAAACTAATTCTGAAACAGGAGGAACAAATTTATGATTAAGGCACTGATTTTTGATTTCGATGGAACGATTATTGATACGGAGACAGCATGGTATGTTGCTTTTCGTGATGCCTACAAGGAACACGGCGTAGACTTAACCCTGGAGATGTACTCGCAATGCATCGGTACCAGTCTGAAAACATTTAATCCTTATGAGTACCTCATCACAGATTTGAATCTTCCGATCGATCGGGAAGCGTTCAGGGAATCCGTTCAGTTGCATCATGCAGCATTAATGAACAAAGAACAGGTAAGACCCGGTATCCAGAACTACCTTGAAGCTGCACGCAAAGCTGGATTGAAACTTGCTGTCGCTTCAAGCTCCAAACGAGAGTGGGTTGAACAGCATCTGGAGCAGCTCAAGCTGAAGGATTACTTTGAAGTCATTCGCACCGCAGATGATGTTGCCCATGTGAAGCCTGATCCTGCACTGTACAATCAAACACTTGAAGCCCTTGGAGTAACTGCAGACGAAGCCGTAGCGATTGAGGATTCACCTAACGGCGCGCGTGCAGCTGCTGCGGCTGGTATTCACTGCGTAGTCATCTCGAATACCATTACCGGGACACTTGATTTCGATATGCCTCACCAACGGCTGTCATGCCTGACCGACCTCGAATTTAACGATTTGATTTCGAAACCACTCGTCACTACGGTCTAAAGACTGAACGAATTTCGCATTTCAAACTTTAAAGGGGGAGTTCACACATGAAAGCTGTACATTTTGGTGCGGGCAATATTGGCCGCGGATTTATCGGTCATATGTTGTCCGCTTCCGATTATGAAGTCTGCTTTGTCGCACGTAACCCGAAGAAAATCGCCATGCTTCAAAAGAGGCAGGAGTATCCCATTACCCTCGCAAATGCGGATCAGGATACAACGATTGTAAATAACGTAACCGCCATTAATGTCGGTGAACAGGATCGCGTTGCTGAAGTGATTGCTTCAGCAGATCTGATCACAACAGCCGTCGGTGTATCGGCGCTGGAAGATATCGCTGAACCCATCGCCAAAGGCATCTATCTGCGTATGAAAAATAATAATTCTGCACCACTTCATATTATCGCTTGCGAAAATGCCATCGGAGGCAGCACTCGGCTGAAAAAACGGGTATATCCGTTTCTGGATGTAGAAACCCGTGAAAAAGCAGAACTTTATGTCTCATTCCCCAATGCAGCGGTTGACCGCATCGTCCCCGCTCAGGATCATAAAGACCCGCTGCAAGTTACCGTTGAGCCTTTCTATGAATGGGTGGTTCATCGCCCTGCACTGCTGGAAGGATTTAAGGAAATTGAAGGTGTGCACTACGTGGACTCTCTTGAACCTTATATTGAGCGCAAAATGTTTACGGTAAATACCGGTCACTGCGTTGCCGCATACTTCGGATATCTTGAAGGATTTAAGACGATCCGGCAAGCTATGAGTCATGCACCTCTTCGTGCCAAGGTACGCAAAGTGATGGAAGAAACCGGAGCCATGCTCATCGCCAAGCACGGTTTTAATCCACAGAAACACAGCAAATATATCGATACGATTCTCGAACGTTTTGCCAATCCGAACCTGACGGATCAGGTAACACGGGTCGGACGTTCGCCCCTTCGCAAGTTATCGCCTTACGACCGGCTTGTTCGCCCAGCGATGCAGGCCAGCGAATTCGGAATTGAAATTCCTCATTTAACTTCCGCTATGGCAGCCGCGATGCTGTTCAATCATGAACATGACGAGGAAGCCATAAAGCTCCAACACCTGATTCGCGAAGATGGCGTCTCTGCCTTCATTCGTGAGCGCATGGGAATTCCCGACGAACATCCCGTTCATCAGCATGCCGTTGCCCGTTATGAAGAGCTCAAAGGGCGACAGGAATCAACCATCTTAACCTGATTAACAATAGGTCAATGGGTTTAATCCCGCAAACTGAATAGACATACGAACAAAAAGCCGGGAGGAACCTATGCTTATCGCATCGTTCCTTCCGGCTTTTTCAAATTCACGACATACCTATTTAATATCGAAGCACGCTTACTCGTTCATGATGGAATTGATGGAGGCATAAACCATAGGCAGGAAGCCCTCTGAAGGTTCGCCAACCGGTGCATGGATATGGAAAGCGAAGCCATTGCCATCCAGCTCTTTTACGATGAAATACTCTGTTTTCTTATTGTTTTGAGACATCATGAACAATTTTGCCTCTTTCATCGGGCCGTTGCTAAGCTTTTCCTCACTTAATTGCTTGACCGCTCCGGTTTCTGACAGCTCTTTCTTCGCATCCACTTTCAGTTCCTTCAGGTTATAATCCGAAGGCAGCTTGTCAATCTCTACCTCGTAATCCGGATCAATCTTCATGGTCAATTCATGATCATCCGCATCGTAAACCATTGGTTCAAACACATATAATGAATACCCTTTGCCTTGAGCCAGTGTAACCGGGCGCTTTTCGGTCATGCCTTCCACGGTCACTTCCAGCTCGGATGTTTTGGCACGATCAGATGTAACATTACCACCTGCATTCGTACCGTTACCATCATTGGACTCGACCTTGGCGATTTCCGTAAGCACCAGCTGTTTAATCGTTGTATCGCCTTGAATGGCTTTCTCTACATATTTGAATTGAACGGAATCTTCATCGTCAATGTCATCCAAAGATTTCTGCAGATCTTCACCCACCTGGAAAGACATCGGTTCCTCTTTCACACGAATTTCAACCGTGTGCGGATCTGCCCATCCGGTCAAAATGCCTTCCGCTTCAATCACAGCACTTTCCTCAGGCTGCTTCCCTGGTGCCGGTGTCTGTTCTTCTGTATTATTCGCGGGTGGCTTAGCAGTAGGGCTACTATTGCCGCAGGCCACAAGCGAGAATCCCATAACCAAAACAAGTAATGATGCACTAATATTCATAGTATTTCGCATATGAACACCTCCGTTAGCTTATACGCAATGATGTTTGTCCATGTTGCCTGACTTGTTAACTTGACAGCTTAGTATTACTTACACGGCTGACCCGTCGCTCAATCATCGAAAGTGTTCAATGCTCCTTTGACACCATGAATAGTCAGCCAGCTTGCTCCATTTGCACAAGTTTCGCGTTGGCTCCGTTAAAAGCTTTTGTCTGCTTGTTAAACTGCTGTCTTAACTCGGCAACTTTGGCATATTGGCTGTTCCGTTCCCGAATCGCACGTTTGATTTTGACCAGATTGGGCTCCACACTGCCTCTCATCAATCCATATAACTGCTCGTCCGCATCAAGGCTCTGCCTGTAGGAGGCAACAAACGCTTCAAATGACGCAGCTCTTTGCTCATACTGATCCAATACCGTGTGGGCTTGAGCCAGGTTCTCTTCCTTTTCAAAGGATAATTGATCCAACGAAGTTCGCAGCTCTTCCATCTGTTCTTTAGTCCGGCTCATCACCGCTTCAGCTTGTTCCAGCAGTGTTCTTCGCTCGGCAATATGTCCGTCTGCCTGATCGAGCAAGGCCTCCAGATTACTGTTTTTGTTCTTTCCTTTACTCAGTATCGATCCGTATAATTCCATGTCTTCCCGTTCATGATGAACAAGTTCCTTCAGGCTCTGGTTCATCTCCTGATCGGTAAGAATTAGTTGATTAACTTGATTTGCCGCAGGTTCCTGCGGCTTTCCGCAAGCACTGACAAGCAGAGCCAGCAATATGCTGACCCCGGCCAGAGCTATCTTTTTTCTTCTAAGCACCTCGGGGTGCCTCCTCTCTTGCAACTGCTATGTTGTTATTCTTACAAGCGGGTGTCTGCGCTAAAATTGGATACCCAATGAGCATTCGGATCGTAGACCTCAAACTCATAACCCCGATCTTCAAGCAGCTTCAAAATGCGTGGCAGTGCCTGTACCGTTTGCTCGCGCTCATGCATCAGAATCACTTCCTTATCCCGATGCACACTGCTGCTAACCCGCTCCACGATTTTGTCCGGCTGACCTGGAAGATTCCAGTCGAGGGAGTCGGTGGTCCAATCCCACAGTTTGAATCCGGCCGCAGCAATGTCGCCCCTGAAGTCATCTCCGATCTGTGGGCTACTGCCATACGGAGCACGAATCAGATGCGGCGTAAAACCGATCAGATCCTTGACCATCTTCTGCTCCTTCTTGAACTCCTTCACAAAGTTAGAGGAGCTTCCGCTCTTATACAATTTGTTATAGTTATGTGTCATGCTGTGAAGCCCAGGATAACTGCCCTCTTTGACAAGCCGCTCCACTGCTTCCTTGTGTTGATTCAACTGACGTCCAATCATGAAAAAGGTTGCCTTTGCCTCATGCTGCTTCAAAATATCCAGCAGTTGATCGGTATATACACTTGGTCCATCATCAAACGTTATGTATGCCAGCTTGCGCACCTGACCCTGGAACCGCGCAGGTTCCTCTTTGGACTCCGGTGTCATTTCAATCATGCCAAGCTTGGTTGGCTGTTCAATCGCAGCTACTGGCGGAGGTGCTACATAATCCTTGATCCAGTGCGTCATGCCAATGAATGCATATGTTAAACCGATAATGAGCAGTGCCAGAAGCGCCAGCGCAGCACTCAGTCTCCCATACCGGATTTTTCTTCTTCCATGCGTCTTGGTTCGGCTTGTTCTATGCGGAATGCCGCCACTCTCTCCCGCTCTCTGTTGTTGAACTCTCACTTCCAGGCCACTTCCTTACTTTCATTTTTTCCCGATTATTGGTACATTATATCGTTTCATGTCTCTATATAGAAGATTAATAGAAAAATGGTCCTGGAGAATGACAGAATAGTTACAAGCCCGGTTACAATCTACTTATCTATTTCTTCTCTTATACTTTTCCTGCAGATGCATTCTCCTGTATAATAAATTGATTTACGCCATTTGACTTCAAGAAGGAGCTACATCCATGACTAGCTTGAACCGTGCCGGCAGGTCGATCTATCTGCTATTCTTTGTCGGCATTATTGCCATTTCGTTTTCTTCCATCTTTGTACGTTGGTCCACAGCGGACGTCGCCGTCATTGCGATGTACCGATTGTTCCTCACCAATCTGCTAATGCTGCCTTTTGTCTGGAAATACCGGCATGAGATGATGCGTTTAAACTTCAGACAGTGGGCTTTACTTCTCGCATCCGGCGTGATGCTGGCGCTGCACTTCCTGCTCTGGATGGGATCGCTTAGGCTCACGAGTGTAGCTAGTTCAACGGTCATTCTCGCTTTGGAGCCTATATTAATTCTTGCGGGTTCCGTCTGGCTGTTCAAAGCCAAAATCAACCGTATGATGATCATCGGTATGGGCGTTGCCCTGCTTGGATCGATCGCTATTGGAGCGGGAGATTTCCAGTTGGTAGGCACAGCGCTGCGAGGGGATATTCTTTCTTTACTCGGAACGATCGCTGTGGCGGTACACATGCTGCTAGGACAGTTTTTACGTGCCGGACTGAGTGCATTCTCCTATAACTTCTGGGTATTTTTCGTAGCTGCCTGTACGCTTGCGGTATATAATCTGGTTAATGGTCACCCATTTGGTGGTTATGCGGCTTCCGAGTGGGGAATTTTCCTATTGCTCGCAATCGTGCCAACAATCTTTGGACATTATCTCTTCAACTGGCTGCTTCAGTATATGAATGCTACAACGGTATCGATGGGGGTACTGGGGGAACCTGTATTTTCCTCTCTACTGGCCTGGATGCTACTCGGTGAATCCCTCAATGGGCTTCAGTTGTCTGCCGGGGTTGTCATTATTTTCGGGGTATGGATCTTCATTCGATATGGCAAAACCAAACCACAGCCCATCCCCTCAGATGCTCCTGTAGCTGGAAAAGGACCAGTCGAACCTACAGCGGTGTAACTTGCATTTGTATTCAGATATTTTTAAATAAACAACTGGGACATGCGTCATGCAGATTCCGGTTGAATTCATCCCATTACATATAAGGCGGTGTGTTTTCATGAAAAATATTGTATCCATGCGCTGGCTGCTCGCCAGAATGTATGAACCAGATGTCGTCATTGCTGATTGCCGATTCCTGCTCGGTCAACCGGATGCCGGAAGACAAGCTTACGAGGCTGGACATATTCCAGGTGCCGTTTATCTCGATTTGGAAAAGGATCTGTCCGCTCCTGTATCTACGCACGGAGGGCGTCACCCGCTTCCAGATCCGACTGAACTGGCAAGTCGTCTCTCCAAAGCTGGCATCGGCTCGAATGCACGTATTATTGCCTACGATGACCAAGGTGGTATGAACGCATCGCGGTTGTGGTGGTTACTTCGTTACCTGGGACATGAACAGGTGTATATCATGGACGAAGGCTTCTCTGCCTGGAAGAATGCCAGGTTTCCAGTGACAGCGGATGTGCCGGTTCAGATCCCGGCTTCGTTTGAGGTGAATGTGCAGCCAGAGCTATTGGCGAGTGTTGAGGATGTACAGCAAGCCTCTGCTGACGGCTCAGCTGTACTGATCGACTCCCGCGATGCCCGCCGCTACGCTGGTCTGGAGGAACCCATCGACGCTAAGGCTGGACATATTCCAGGTGCGGTGAATTATTTTTGGAAAGATGTGTTGGATTGGGATGGACGTTGGACAGATACTGGGGTGTTAGAGGAGCGTTTCAGCAAGCTGGACAAGGATGGTGCAATTATCGTGTATTGCGGTTCCGGTGTCTCCGCTTGCCCGAATGTAATTGCGCTGGAAGAAGCGGGATATTCGAATGTGAAGTTGTATTCCGGAAGTTGGTCGGACTGGATTAGTTATGAAGGGAATCCGGTGGCTACCGGGGAAAAATAAAGATTAAGAGCCCACGTCAAACGCGGGCTTCTTTGTGCTTTCATCCATGTAGAATTTTAGATACTTACATTTCCGACTTCTGTAACGTTCAGATTCAGTTTATGTTTTCGGCATACCTCGTAAAAATCTTTTGAAATAATGGGTTTGAAGATATTTATATAATCCAGCATAAAAAATTCATGCTCGCCAATTCGCTCTTCATGAAGGCAGATTCGAGCTACAACTTTGACGATCTTACGTGGAGGCTGTTGTACAGATGCAGCAATGACCGTTTTGCGCCCATATTCCGAACGTTCATAATCGAAAACATCCAAACGATCAAGCTGATGTGCAAGCCATTTTTTTTTTTTAACCGAACGACCGTCGTGGTAACACACACTTGTCGGAATAAACTGTGTGTTTGTTTTAGTTTCCTCCAACAGCGTTTTAAAACGATCTGATACGTGTCTCGTTCCTGTGATCGTCTCAAAATAATCTACATTCAGGTTGCGCACCGTAGACAGTAACTCAACATCTGCCGTTGTCCCCTCTGGCAGCGGATTCTCTATGGCCAAATAATTCATATCTAATTCGGGAGTGAAGGTCGTTCCGCCACTAATAAAACCTCTACGTGGATATTGAGATTCCAGAAAATAATAGTTCATAGAATGATATCTCCTTTCCGAATGAAGTGCTTTTCAATCAACTACAAAGAGGTTAAATGGCAGGGTTTACGAACATGGAGTTGTATTCCGAGAGCTGGAGCGAACGGATTAGTTATGAGGGGGATCCTGTGGCGACGGAGGAGGAATAGCAGAATTAAGCAAATATATAGTATGTAATATAGAGTACATCTGTCATGTGGCGATGTACTCTTTTATTTTTCGTATAGTACTAAAATCGGGAGAGTCGACAAGGGTCTAATTCACTTCTTGATTCCCGATCGATGATTTCACTTGCAGCCAGACGTGCAATCAGTGGCGCCAGCGTAATTGCAGAATGCATCACGGTTAGATAAAGTCCCTTTACGTGATCTTGGAAACCCACAATCGGATAGCCGTCTTCAGGCATTGGTCTCAACCCGACCTTTATGCTTTCCAGTTCCAGTTGATTCCCATCTTTCAGACTGCGACGCAACGTGTCGAACGCTCGCTTACCAACCGCCTCTGGTCCGTTTTCCTCCGACTCGTCGATATAATCTTCCGCAGCCAGCAGCGTATATTCTGTCAGTTGACGCGCTTCAAATTGAGCATTTGAGATTAATGTATGTATCAATTTATTCGTCGATTTCATCCGAATCAGAATGGAAGGCGACGACGTAACCGGCACAGGACAACCTAACGGGTTGCAAAGTTCGGGAACGCCTGCACCTGCGGCCAATACTACGACATCCGACTCCAGAAAACCGTTGGACGTATGCACGCCGACCAAGCGGGAACCTTCTTGCTGAAGCTGTGTAACGTTGGTATCGAACTGAACCTTTGCTCCGTACTCCCTCGCTTTGTTCAACAACAGCTCCGTTATCTCTATGGGGTCTACCGCACCTTCTTCGCTGACATACATCGCTTCGTCCGGATAGTCCAGCAGATTCGGCTCCAATGCCTCAAGCTGCTCCCGGTTTAATTTTTGAAAGTGGGGTTGCTCCCTTAGGGGTGGAGTGTCCCAAGTTAGCGCTCCATGCCAATGAATTTTCAGTTCGGGTAACTCTTGCTGAAGCGTATGATATTCTTCCAAAGATGCATCGTACAAATGCCAGTAATCGGGAGCCACCCTATGAGTAGTATGTATCCAGGCAAACGATTTTTCCGTGACTTCACGCGCCGCTGCAGGATGTCGTTCAATAACGGTTACATCTTGATTTCGTTTGGCCAGATGATAGGCCATGGATGCCCCCACAATCCCTGCGCCAATAATCACAATTTTTTGTTTAATCAATAATGACTCCTCCTTTTTCACCCTATTGTAACATAGGCCTTATGATACTCAGGCGATATAACATGTGAGGGCAACTGGAGTGAATAAATTAGTTATGAGGAGAATCTGGTGTATCTTCTTATAGCTACTGCCTTTCTTTTCAGTTCTCATAATCAGGTTTCCTATTTAAAACTAACTTCACCAGAATCCTTTGATGATTCTTTAGTAATCTACAGAATACACAAAAAATAGTTCATATCCCCCAATAAAATGGTACTATAAGGAAGTTGGAAACAGACTAAAGTCCTAAGGGGAGATAATATTTGTCTATAAACAAATGGTTAAGAAAAATTCTACTAGTTATGTTTTCTGTAGTACTGCTCTCAATACCGATTATTTCGTTATTTCCAGATTATGCAGAAGCCAAATGCACATATGTAAGTGGTTATACAAAGAAGAATGGAACAAGGGTGAGTGGATACTACAGGGGATGCGGAACAGTAGATAGCAATTCAAGTTACAATTCTTACACACCTACATACACTGAAAAAACTGAAACTAAGAATTATTATGGCTTATCAAACACAATCAATTTGTACAAAGGACAGAATTATGCAGGAACTACGGATACAGAAAATTTAGTTTACGTAAACGGATATTATCGAAAAGACGGTACTTATGTCAGACCTCACTACAGAACGCATCCTAACCATTATATCAATGATAACTTCAGTTATCTTGGGATTTCTTCACTGATTCCACATACGAAGTATCCAAGATTCACCTTTAACAGTGATGTAAATATCTCTCTGAAAGAAAACTACTTGCTTTATAGTCTTTCTGACTACAATCTAAATGAAAAACAGCTTAACATGTTAAAAACTTATACATTGAATCTTAAAGAAGCTGAATTGGACAGACAGTTCGAACAGAATGTAGTTACGACTGGTAAGCAACTCTATACTTCTCTCGGGCTTGATGAAATCACTGCTTATAATAAGATTAGGTTTGATCTTACTGGAAATTTATCCTTTGAGGATTACCTATATAACGTAGCCTATAGTTTTAATCCAACTTTCAAAAAATCGTTTGGAGATTTCCCTATTCTCGAGACTTATGCATACCTTTTAAAAGAATCTAAAAGTGATTCAAATATGTTAAAGATCACTAAAAATTATGGTAGCAAGTTTTACAAATTTATTGGTGCAGATGCTTCAAGTATAGAGAGTCAGATAGAGATGGATTTGTTACAAACTTTTGAATCTAACCAATCAGTCCCTTTGATGCCACCCTTTTCTCTATTAAATACGGCTAACGGCGCCTTTACCAAGGGAGCAGTTAGAACCTATTTAATAAATGAAGGAGCACATCTTAACATAACGTTTAATTCACATGTCATTCTCGACGCTACACCTTATCAAGCATCTTTAGAACTTCTTTATAACGGGTCGTATTCATTCTTAAATTCGTCAATCATAGAAGGAATAAAATTTTATACAAAATACGGATTAAGTACGAATGAAGCAACAAATCAAACTATTAAGGACATCAACGTAATTTTAGCAAGTTAAAATATCAGTCCAGAGATTTTCAGATATTATTCAATCACTTCAAACTGGATATAAACTCTGCAAGGCTGTATACCGGAAACTAGAGCGATGGATCACAATCTCATGGCTACTGGAGAAGAATAGCTTTGACCAAAGCCCGCGTACCAAGCGGGCTTTTGGACATACCTATTTATAATATGGCAGTGGTAATCCAAGTAGATATAAAAGCCGTAAATATGCTCATCATCTAGAAGGGGCTAAAAATCTACTTTTCCCCAAATATCAGCAAAGAAGATCCAGGTCATTTGCTGTTTAAATTGATAGATTCCCAACCTCATTCTGATACTCATAGATATATCGGATATAATCTTGTGCACTTTGGTTAATTTCTTCATCGGTTGCTTGGAATGAGGCACCGAAGACTGCAAAATACGGTAAGGCTACGGCGCCAACATGATTTATGCTGGCTTTGAAAGGCGTGACTACCTCATCTACGGTAAAAGATACTGAACCCTCCCTCGTGTAATTTTCCTTCTTATCGCCAATGGACATGGCCAAACCCATCTTTTTCCCATGCAGTTTGTTACCTGTTGATCCATACGCCCATCCATAAGTAAAAACATCATCTAGCCACTTTTTTAGCAAAGGCGGATAGCTGTACCAATATAACGGAAACTGCAAAATAATATGATCATATGCTTCGAGTAACTTCTGTTCTCTGGACACATCGATGTTCCAATCAGGATATGCTTTATAAATCTCATGGATTGTAATCTCGCTCGAGTGTTGCAGCAGCTCCTCTTTCCAGCGTTGATTTACTCTTGAAACCTCTATATTGGGATGCGCCAGAATGACGAGTGTTCTCATATTTACATTCCTTTCTCGGTTCAGTTTCAGACTTCTTTTTCGAATATGGCCATTATCATATAAGCCTGAAAAAAAGAAAATACACACCCGAAAGTAAGATGGTTACTTCAAAGTGTGTATGGACTTCATCAGCCATATTGTGAGAAAATAAATAGTTATAGCACATCAACAAGATGTAACATGAACGAGGTGATATGTCATGAAGCAATATAACCTGGGAATCGAAGCGACACTCGAAATTATTGGCGGCAAATGGAAAGCGCTAATCATATGTTTATTAATGTCTGGCGTGAAAAGGACAGGCGAATTACAGCGCAGTATAGACGGTATCTCGCAAAAGGTCCTGATCCAGCAATTACGTGAGCTTGAGAAGGACGGCCTTGTCAGAAGACATGTTTACCAACAGATGCCGCCCAAAGTCGAATACAGCCTTACAGAGTATGGAGTTACCGCCAACAAGATTGTGGATGTGATGTGCACATGGGGGCGGGAAAATATAGCATTAAGGCAACAACAAGGAGAAGAAATTATACTATTGGAAAATAAAGAGCCTGCTCTTTGAGCTGGTAACCATAGAACTACACTTTGAAAAGAAGGTGACTAGAATTGAAAAACTATCTTGTATTTGGTGCTAGCAAAGGATTAGGAGATGCATTTGTCAGGGGTGTGCCCGAGCAAGGCGATAAAGTCTGGGTCGTGTCTCGCACGAAACCTGACAACTTGAAGCTGGACGATGGCGTAGAACGCATATGGATACAGGCAGATCTGTCTGATCTCCATGCATCCAAACAGATCTGCGATGCGCTTCAGAACGAGACTTTGGATGTTCTCATTTACAATGTGGGCATTTGGGAAAAAGAGGGGTTCGAGGACCACTATACGTTCGATAAGGACACCCCCGCCGACATCAGTAATCTGATTCATGTGAATGTAACATCCACTATTGTGTGCATTCAGGCCTTATTACCCCACCTCAGGAAATCAACAGCAGGCAAAATCATTCTTATTGGCTCGACTGCGGGTCTGAGCAATGCGAACAGTACTCAGGTATCCTTTGTGGCCTCCAAATTTGCCATTCGTGGGGTTACAGAAGCCTTGAGAGAACATACAAGAAAAGACCGAATCGCGGTTACGTGTATCAACCCGGGAGAACTCGCAGCCGAAGTTCCTTATAAAGATGGCATTGACCGCGCTCTTTCCGAATATAATGGTACACGCATCCCTCTTCAGGATATGGTTTCTATCGTAAAATGCATCGTCAGCCTGTCCAATGCAACCTGTGTAAAAGAAATTAATATTCCAGCAATTACGGATTTGAACGCTTAATTAAAATTTCAACGGAATTAAAAAGAATTTCCATGACAACCAGAGAAGAACAAACATAAAGAGCGCGTTGGAAACGTGCTCTTTGTGCTGCCGCAAAGGAAGTTAACATTTTATTAAATGGACTAACAGATGGCTTAAATTCATTTCAATTTTAAAAAAACCTCACTATACTTTAGTCCCGTCCTCCCTGGGCTAGGGTCTTGGACAAAGACTGGGCTTGAGTTTGTTCTGATTAGGATATATCCACTGCTATACTGCAAAGCGATATACATATTTTGATAAAAGGAGCTATCACAATGAGAACAGATTTTAGCACCATGCCCAGCACGAGTTCAGAAGAGGAAAAGGTCCAAAAAGCCAGGCGAGGACTGCTCGTTTTCTTTGCCATGCTCATTCCTCTCTCCATCCTTAGTTATGTACTGATCATGAAAGCACCGATTTTCGGTCTGCTCCTCATGTGGACACCCGGCTTATCCTCCATCTTCGCCCGTATAGTCCTGCATGAAGGCATCTCGGATATTTCCTTGCGGATTGGTGGGAAGCAAACACTGAAATCGTTGCCCTTCATCTTGCTCTTTCCAGTCGTCATTGGTTTATTTGCTTATGGAATCGCATGGATTACGGGGCTGGTTCAGTATGTTACACCAGACTCATTCATTGAAGGCCCATCTGGTGTTGTCCTTGCAGGAACGATACTTTTTCAAATGTTTGCGGGTACAGCAATCGGTATAATCAGCAGTTCAGGAGAGGAGCTCGGCTGGAGGGGCTATATGCTCACTCGACTTATTAACGCACGTGTACCTAGACCCGTGCTAACGAGCGGAATTATTTGGGGGGTATGGCACCTTCCCGTAATGCTTTTTGCAAATTATTATTCCGGTCCATATCCTGCCTTATCGGTTATCCTGTTTATGATTTCAGTGACCTCTTTCAGTTATCTGATCAGCCGCTTGCGCTTAACAACGGGCAGCATATGGCCTGCGATTCTCCTCCATGCATGTTGGAATGCCGTGATTCAGGATGCCTTTGATATATCTTCCAGTGGCAAGAACGTTCTGCTATGGACTGGAGAATCCGGAATATTAGTGGCTCTCGCCTTGCTGATTGCAGCATGGTTGATGTCGAGAAAGCCTCTTGTCATAAGGCAGCTATAAACTATTGCTATAGGTGAGGATATATAAAACTTTTTGAGAAGACGACGTTGTTGTAGTCTAGTTAGCCAACGGGTTATGACCCATTATCCTAATAACGTCTTTGCACAAGAAGCGAGTGACGGAATTCGGAGCTAAGTGAACGTGTTGTCTAGGGAAGAACATCAAAGTCTTAAAATTGACAAAAGCCCGCAAAGTAGCGGGCTTTTCGATTTTACATCCTCTATCTCTGAATTTCAGACTAGATCGCTTGTAAGAATAAAGGTTGGCAAATGCATACGAACTTTTGAACTTTTGAGCTTTTGTGCTTTTGTGCTTTTGTGCTTTTGTGCTTTTGGATATGTTTCATTACCCTATTGAACAGCTCATCATTGAAAAGTCACTTTGATGCTGTCATGCACTCCACCAGTGCCCGCAGTGAGTAATCGGAGGTGGAACACAGCAGAATGCATGCGGCTGTCTGTGGCAGTGCGGTGTCATCATAGGGATTGCGCAGCACCAGATTTAGCAGTGGCTTAACCGCAGCCAAAGCCTCAGCCAGATCCAGCTGGCCTGTGAATAGATGGGCATTAAGGGTGCCCTGGATAACGACATCCGCATCAGCAGCTTGCAGTACCAGGGAGTTTATCTGCTCAGCATCCGGCTTCATTGCGCAGTAGCACGTCTGCACAGCCAAGCCTTCATCCCTCAATAGGGAGGCTAACCTGATCTCCGCAGAACCACTATTATCGGCCTGGGTCAGCTGCTCCTGCAGCGGCAATATAAGCAAATATTTCAGCGAATCCTTGAGTGGCACCAGGCCCTGTGGGTCCCGGCTAACTTTCACGGTCATACGAGCCAGCTTCAGTGCCGCCTCTTCCCACTGCTCTCTAGGAATCGGCTGTGCAGCCGCCTGGTACTGCCGGAATTGGTCATACAGCTGCCGAATACGAAGAACCGACTCGTCGATTTGCTCCTCATTGATTCTCCCATCCCGTACAGCTGACAGAATACCCGCGATGACCTGGCTCTGAAACTCCGGCGTATGGCACATCAGAATCATATCGTTCCCCGCCTGAACGGCCAGAACCCCTACCTCTTCCGGGCTGAAATTTTTGCGAATTGCCCCCATTTCGATATCATCCGTGCAGATCACCCCCGTAAAGCCCAACTGCTTCCGCAGCAGTTCCGTGGCAAAAAAAGGACTGAGTGAGGCCGGAAGTCCGCCCGATTCCGGAATGTTAGGAAACACCAGATGACCCATCATGATTGAATCCACACCGGCTTGAATTGCTTCAACAAAGGGAAGCAACGGACCCTCCATCAACTGTTCAATCGTCAGCTCACACTCGGGCAGGACAATATGCGAGTCTCCGCTCACTTGCCCGTGGCCGGGAAAATGCTTTGCCGTCACGGCTACACCTGCTTCATGCATCCCCTGAATATAGGCGCGGCCGAATTGGGCCACCAGCTGCGGGTCCTCTCCGAAGGAGCGAACACCCACAACCGGATTATCTATATTCGTGTTCACATCTAGCACTGGTGCCCAGTTCATGGGAATACCAAGGGAGTGCAGCTCACTGCCGATGATTTTACCGAGCAAACGGGCGGCTTCCGGATCTTCACTTAACCCCGCTGCCCTGTTGCCAGGGACGTAGGGAAAAAAGGACTTAAACTTGGATAGGGTTCCACCCTCTTCATCTACTGAAACGTAATAAGGCAGAGGACTACCACTCTCTCTAGCTATGTTCTTTACTTCAGCAAGTAGCGCATGTGTCTGCTGCTCGCTCTCAATATTATGGGGGAAGATGCCGATACCCCCAAATCGGTGCTGTGCCATTCTGCCGCGAAACTCCGGCTCGGCCCCAGTCGATGGTGTGCCTACTACGCACATCAGGGCTATTTTGTCTTCCAGACTCAATGCCGTCAGATCAGTTTGTGTATGGATTGCGTTCAGACCCAGTTCTTGATAGAGCGTGCGCTCCAGATAATCATGCAGATAGAACCTCGATTTCACAAAATGCTCCGCCATATCAGAGGGCTGGTAACGCTCCAGCGCAGCCTTCATCCGAGGCAGGACACCCTCACGTCCACGGCGGTTTCTCGTATAATTGTTATGGAGTGAGCGCCACTCCGCATCGTCTCCGGGATACAGCTCCCAGCGGTAGGCATACTTATGGATCGCCCGCGAACGATCTGTCGCCACCTCAAAATTATGCATGATCGCAATCAGTTCCGCTTCTTCCTTGTGCTCGCACACTTCGTCCATCAGCTTCCAGATCACATCATAATAATCCTCCATCCTGTAATTGCCGAGAAGGTTATGTCCGGTAACAGGATCAATGCCATGAAACCGTTCCAGAAATCGGTCGATAAAGGTTGCGGTATCTGCCTTGCGGTTCCAGGCCAAATCCGCATGCAGCAGCATGGGGTACCAGGTGGTTTCGAAAATACCATACGGAACACCAAGGCTGAAAGGCCCCGTCCAGTTGGTAGCAACAACACAGCCAATATCCAGCTTGTCGCCCGTCTCTGCCCACTGAAGCAAGTTGTCTGTCCGGTTCAGCAGTACCGGATAATTCTGATGCTCAGCCCAATCAAAGCTGCGGACTGCTGGCGCCCCCATAACTTCAATGCCGAGCGCCCTGAATTTATTGGCATGCGAAGTAACTTCCGCTTCGATATTGCGCCCGTTGTAGATCCAGATCATGGCGACACTTCGCTGATCCAGCTTAGCCAGTTCCTCTGGCGGGCATTTATCCAGCATGTCATGCCAGAAAATCGGCTGTTTTCCCCGTTCTGCCGTAAATGCAATCAGACGGTTCACAAAGGCGATAAAAGCTCGTTCACGCACGCCTCCAAACTCAATTTTGCAGCGTTCGCACTCGCATAGGCTGTAGACCTCGTCACACCCGAGATGGATATAACGCGAATCTGGATGAGCCTCGATCATCTCCTCAAGTAAGGTGGTTATCAATCCAAAGGTTTCCGGATGCGATGGGCAGATCTCCCCGGTAGACTGCTCTGTCTCACGAAGATGCCGCCAACCTTCGTGGCGTAATACATATTCCAGATGTCCAAAGCTCTGCTGGAGCGGAATAATCTCTATAAAGTGCTCGTGGGCGTTCAGCTTTAGTTCTTCCAGCTGTGAACGACTTAACGCATGCTGTGGATGTGCGAACTCGGGATGCGACTGAAATGGGAACTTATCCTCGTATTCAATCAAAATTGCGTTCGTCTTATAACAGGCGAATTCAGCTAAATAATCCGTCAACAGTTCCGGCTTCGAGAACGTCTGACGCAGGTCAAAGTTCATTGCCCGCATAGGTGTATCCGGCCAGTCGGTTATGGACACCGCCGGGATAACCCCATCGGGTCCATTCAGTTGTACCAATGTCTGCAATCCATAAAATAGACCCGCCGCATCCAGTGCGTAGACTTCAGCCCTTCCGGCCGACACCTCCAGCTTATACCCTTGTGGACGTCCGTCCAACCCAGTCAGATCCGTTCTGTCTTGTTGAGTAAACGAACTGAAACTAGGGATGGTCGGGCTCTTCTGTTGTGTTCCCAGGACTTCATGAATGGCAGGGGCTCCATTTTCCTCATCGACTACCTGCTGCGTTTCCTGCCCTGAGAGACTTTCGATTATTAACAAATAACCCTTTTCTATTCTGGAGCATGTATATTCCATCCCCGGAAATGCCCGGCGACAATGAATTTCCAATCTGGGATCATCCTGTTCCATGAAAAGACCCCATCTTTCCTCGCCATTCAGTCGCAAGGCTTCTCCTTCGCTCGATGCAATTTGCTTCGGTTGTGGTATCAAGCTTGGCATCGCTCTCCTCCTATTCTTGGCTCTGTGGACTGATCCGGCCATTCTTCCAGCACTGCAAGACACTTAACTTTCCACCATCAATGTTGAAGCTAACGATATCCGCAGGTGCTCCGACCTCAAGTCCGGCAGCCTGTTCAAGCCCAAGCAGCCGGGCCGGATGCACCGATGCACAGTCCCAGGCATCGGGAAGCCCGCACAACCCCGCTTCCACAAGATATCCCACCTGATTAGGCAGCATCATCGCCGAGCCAGCCAACAGCTCAGGCTGGCCGGCGAGGTGCAGCCGACCTTCCGCCGTCAATACCACATCACCACCAATATGCAGGTGGTAGGAACCTGGTGGCATACCGCTCAGCGAGACGGCATCACTGACCAGTATGGCGCGGTTCCGTTTCATCCGGAGAATTACTGCTAGCACGGACAGCGGAAGATGATGACCATCCGCTATCATGCACCCATACAGCTCATCGGCCGCCAGCTGTTCCCACAGGTAGTTCGGATGACGCGGAAGCATCAGGTGTGCACCATTACCAAGATGTGTAGACATCACCGCTCCTGCGGAGACCGCTTCCCTGATCTGCTCTGGCGTTGCTGCCGTATGTCCAATCGAGACAAGAATGCCGGATTCGCAGCACCGGGCAATAAATGAAGCTGAACCAGGCCACTCGGGTGAAAGGGTAATAATGCGAATTAATCCATCGGCGGCATCCTGCCAACGGCTGAGCGCCTCCCAATCAGGGTGAACAATATGCTGCTTTGGGTGGGCGCCGCGTGGGCCATCCTCCGGCGAGAGGAATGGACCTTCCAGATGAATGCCCACAATTCCCTCGGCCGCATCCCGGTTCAGCCGAACGGCTTTTGCAATGATGGAAGACGCCTCAGCCAACCTTACGGAACTGTTCGTAATCAACGTCGGGCAAAAGCTTGTAACACCTTGACTTTTCAGCTTCCGGGTCAGCTGCACTACCGTATCTGGACATAGCGGGGCTGTGTTCAGATCCAGCCCCCATCCGCCGTTCACCTGTAAATCCACCAGTCCAGGCGCAAGCCAGGGCAGGCAATCTCCGGGAGGCGACATTTCAAGTTCAGTAACAGCAGTGATACGTCCCTCTCTGATCCCGACCTCAATGGGCAACCCTGTTCTGTAGTGCTTCCCGATCATTGACACGCTCACAGGCCGTAGGCTTCCCGGTCTGTGAACATCGTGATTCCGGGATGGGTACGCAGGATGGTGGCAGGACACGCCGTGCTGATCGGATCATGTAAAGCTGCCGCAAGTGCACGCCGTTTGGATCCCCCTGGCACAATTGCGAACAGATCCCTTCCAGCCATCAACGTTGGCACAGTCAGGGTCAACGCCTCCGCAGGCACATCATCCAGATGGGCAAAGCAGCCATCGTTCACCTGCTGACGGCGACAAGCTTCGTCCAGTTTTACCGCTTTGACGATCCTCGAGTCTTTAAAATCGGCAACAGGCGGATCATTGAAGGCGATATGCCCATTTTCTCCGATCCCGAGGCAGACGATATCAATAGGAGCTGCACGCAGCAGTTCCCCATATCTCTGACACTCCTGCTCCACATCGTGTAGCCCATCCAACAGCTCCACCCGCCCAGGCTGCACCCGATTGAACAGCCGATCCGTTAAATATTGGCCAAACCGCTGGGAAGCCGTATCCGCCAGCCCCATATATTCATCCATATGAAAGGCACAGACCCTTGACCAATCAATACCTTGCTCCCGTACCAGACCTTCATACAATTCGTTTTGCGAAGGAGCAGCAGCGAACACCATGCGTACCTGACGCTCCGAATCCTGAAGCAGCTGTCTTAATCTGGCCCCAACCGCAGCTGCAGCCGCTGCCCCCATCTGATTCCGATCAGCATAAACCTGCACAGACATATGCTCAACGATATGAGTCTTGAGCGGTTCCACCAAGTCATTCACATTCATGTGCTTCCTCCTCCTTCAAGCCATTTCTCGTCTACTTGTTCAGTTGCTGACATTCAACATCAGCAGCGTTGTATGCGGCGAATCATGACCTACTGCGTAGTAATAGCCGTTATAACGGATTCTGCGAGGTTCAAAACCAACCTGTCTGCCCGGTCCCACCGCTTCCGAGACAAGCGTCACGCTCCCATCCACTCCGGTTGTCCCGCTGGTGTAACGCCCCGCAGAATAAGTAAATCTCCCCTCGACTTTCGCCCCCGCAAGTACCGCGCCTGTATCATAATCTCTGACCTTCAGAGTGACAGATACCCCTGATCCCCCATAGACCAGATTCATGTCCGTTACAATCAGTGGCTTCAATGGGGTGCTACCAGTGGTCGCCGACACTTCATCGGTGAGAGGCCCGATATTGCCACGTAGATCACGCGCCGCAATACGATAATAGTATGTCGTATCCGGTAGCAGTCCCTTGTCCTGGTAATTCAGGGCGCGGGCGAGTCCAACGATATCCGCAGCGACAGGCGTGAACCCCTGCACGGTACTTCGGTATATCACATAGCGTTCCACTTCCATGTTATCCGAAGCCATTCCATAATTCAGATGTACAGTCTGATAATCAGTCGCCTCAATGGAAGGAACCCCTGAAAGGGCGGAAGGAGCTTCCTGATCATCCGGCGCTGTCCAAACTACACCGCCCGGCCCCCAATAAGAAGGAAGTGCCCGGTAGGAATCATAGTGATGGACGGCAATACCGCCAAAGGCGCTGCTCTGCCCGTAAGCTGCATATACCTTATCCAGCTCGGCTTCCATGTGGATACGCCCCTCCTCCCAGAAGGTAATGGTCTCCGGGTCTCCGCTATTGGCGATATCCAGCGTTTCCACACCAATCACCACGGAATTCGGCTTGCCGATCTGATCCGCGTAAGCCAGCTCTCCAGCAGCCCCGGCAATAATGCCAGCGGAGCCATCCGCCGTATCCCGGTAATCCATAATGGAGATATAGTCTGATATATCCTGAACATGCTCAGAAAGCCATTTGCTGGAGCCATTCCATGAAATATTCGCTGCTTGATCCGAAGTGTCATACCACTTGGGCACAGCAGGACCGAACGGAAGCCAAATACCTGCGGTATCCCGGCGATCAATCATCTTTTGCAGGCCATCCAGGTATTCCTTCTGCAGGAAATGACTTGGGTCTTTAAAGTCGGGAGAGATATAAGGCTCAATATCCACATTGATGCCGTCAAACTTCTCCGTATCCCCCGCTGCAAGGTTGTAATTGATCACCTGCTCCATTTCCTGCACAGCATGATGGTGATATTTCTCGTAAGCGCCCATATAGGCCGGTGTAGTGCCGCCTGCAATTAACGCATGCACCTGCAAATTTTTGCTGTGCGCCCAACTCACGAAAGAGCGCAACTCCACTTCCTGGGCTTCCAGTGCATCGTATCCGGCATAACCGCCTACTGCAAGATAAAGCGTCTGGACTGGTGTTTGGCCAAATGTCTGCGTATCGGTGATGAATGACTCCAGCACCTGGCGCGATCCAGGGTTCAGCAGCAGCTTATAACTCTCCGGTTCCCAGATCCACATGGCCCGCTCCTGTACAGGAAGAGGAACGGCAGACTCATGCGTCCCGGTTCCAACCTGAGCATACACCGTCGGGCTATAACCGTAACGCTCCGGTGCACTGGCCGCTCTGGCCTCCAGACTGACCGTGCGATCGCCAAGACCCGCCGTGTCCCAGGTGTATACATATGCAGGGCCTTGCTGAACAGCTTCCTCCCATGGCCCGCGGTTCACCCGAACCTCTACCAGCATGATCGGAAGTGGAGAGCTGGTCTCGACAGAGATCTCCACCTGGCCGCTAAGAGAAACGCCCTCAGATGGTCCCGTGATGGTTACTACAGGAACAGCACCTGCCGGGTTATTAACGGTAAGGATGGCAGGCGCTCCCCATACCCCGTAACGGGTGGACGTATCCAGTCCACGAACCACCAGTTCCACAGTCCCGTTATAGGCTGAGGTATCCAGCATATAAGACCATGTGCCGCTGTCATCCCCATCCGGATCATTTAATACCACTTCGAATTGAGCCGTTCCGTCCACAAACAGTCGAATGTCATACAGGTCGGTATAACTGCCCCCAATTTCCACCAGCCCTCCATCCGATACATATCCGCCCGCAGGCGCGTCCAGTGAAATTGAACCCGCCGCTTCTGCCTTGCCAGGGACAGCTATTCCAATCGTCACCATACAGATCAACAGAAACAATCCCAGTTTGAATCCGGAGTACACACGCAGATGCTGCTTTTTCATAAGCGAAGCCTCCTTTTGCCATTCTGTAATGGTCTAGGATTCCTGTGCCGTACATTCGCTCATTTCGCGCTCAGCTGAACATTCTGAACACGGTCATACGCTTCCTTATAGGTGTTCAGCAGCTTATCTACTCCAAGATTGTTGATTTCCTCTACATACTTCTCCCAATCCGCCAGACTCCGGGAACCCGTAACAAATTTGGCAAAGCTCTCGTCACGGTGCTTCTTAATCGCCTGACCGGTAATGGATATGACCTCATTTTCCACTTCTGTAAAAGCAGGTCTTGGCTGCATTGCGGGAGGATCATATTTGACCGCTTCTTCATAGGCATGCTTCAGATCGTCCGAGAACAGCGACAAGTGCGCGTTGAAATCAATCCAGGTATAGGTCCCGCTGGTCTGAAGCCCTGTCTGCTTGCGCATTTCAATGACATCGTTATACTCCGGCTTGAACTTGATCGTATCGCCTTCCTTTATAAAGGTCTCGCCCTCTACCCCCCAGCTGCTGAGTGTACGTCCTTCCTCGGAATAGAAAAAGTCCATGTACTTCATCACATCATCAATGTTCTTGGAGGTCGAGGCCACCGTCAATCCGCCTTCCATATAATGAAAATACGGATTCAGCTGTGTGCCCCCTGAAATGCCTGCCGGAGGGGCCAGAAACTGCATGTTGAATTCCGGATTCTCCTGCTGCATGGCATTATTGAAAAAGTCAATCCGGCTGATATAATCAATGGTCACAAATGATTTTCCAGTCGAGACCATATCCTGCCACTGTTTGGTTTGCAATGATAAGAAATGGGGCGGGACCAACCCTTCATCATAAAAACTTTTCCACATCCCTACCATAGCCTTGTAGTTGTCTTCAGTCGGTCCATAACGCCATTGCTTCTGGTCAAAATCATAATAAGCACCCTCACCCGTTCCGTAGTTCACCGTCATATTGGCATTCATCTCATCCGGGATCTGACCGTAGCGGATCGAGAGCGGATAACTGTCCGGGTATTTCTCCTTCAACGTCTTCAGCGCTGCATGCAACTCTTCATAAGTTGTTGGAGCCTGAATGCCTTCCTTGTCAAAAACATCCTTGCGGTACATCCAGATCATACGATTCGTCTCGCCGAAACCCTGATTGGGGAACATATACATTTTACCGTCGGCGGACAGGGCAGCCTTCGCTTCCTCGGGATATTGCTTCATCCATGCCTTCAGATTCGGCATACTGTCCATATACTGCATCAGATCCACTAGTGCGCCCTGTTGACCAAACTTATTCGAATCCTTGCGATTGGGCATATACATCAGATCAGGCAGCGTTTTGGAGGCAATCGCCAGGTTCAGGCTCTCATCCAGCTTGCCGGAAGGTGTCTGCACTTCCAGCGTGACGCCCGTCTTTTCCTTCAACCAGCTCCAAATGGGCCAGCTCTTGGAATAAGGAAAAGTGGCATTGTTGTCCAGCAGGGCCGTGAAGGTCTTTCCCGCCCCGGTGGAGTTATCGGTTATTCCGGTACCGTTTCCTTTGGTATCTGTTTGCGGGTCGGCACCCTTGCCGCCACTGCACCCTGCCACCATCGTTACTGCAATCAGCAGGGGAAGTATTACCGATTTCCATTTACCCATAAGCTTCTCTCCCTTAATCTGAATTCGAGGTGCACTTCTTGCCTCACTTAACCTTTAACAGCACCAACCATGGCTCCTTTGACGAAATACTTCTGTACAAACGGATAGATGACCAGAATCGGCAGGGTTGAGACCATAATGGTCGCATACTTGAGCGATTCCTCCACCACCAGATTATCTCCCCCAATGGATGTTACGTCGCCTGAGCTTGCGCTGCCGGCCAGTACGAGATTACGCAGCAGCACTTGGAGCGGAAACAAATCGGGAGACCGTAGGTAGAGCAGCGGAAAGATAAAGTTGTTCCACATACCCACGGCATAGAACAGGGCAATCGTGGCAAAGGATGCCTTGGACAGCGGTACAATAATACGGATGAAGATTCCAATATCGTTCAAACCGTCCATTCGGCCCGATTCCTCCAGCTCTTTGGGGATGCCTGAGAAGAATGTGCGCATCAGAATGAGGTTCCAGGTGCTAACTGCACCCGGGAGAACCATGCCCCATACGGTGTCCACCAGATTCAGGGAACGGACCACCAGGAAGGTCGGAATCATCCCGCCGCTGAAGAACATCGTAATTACAATCAAGACTGTGAAGCTATTACGCAGTGCCATGTCTTTTCTGGACAAAGCGTAGGCTCCGGTGGAGGTGACCACCAGTGAGATCAGTGTGCCAAGCACGGTGTAAATGATCGTATTTCGGTAAGCCGTCCAGATTTGCGGATCGCCCAGCACCAATTTGTACATGCTCAGATTAAAGCCCTTGGGCCAGAAGGAAATATTGTTTTGGATGACGTTTACGTTGCTGCTGAGGGAAACCGCCAGCATATGAAGGAACGGATAGAGTGTAACCACCACAACGAACAGCAGGATCAGCGATGCCACAACGTTAAACCAGGAAAATCGGAGTGAGTTCACGCCACACCTCTTTCTACCATAGACTGGTCTCACTTAATCGGCGGCTGAGCCAGTTGGCCGTATAGATGAATATCAGACTGATGACACCCATGAACAAATCAATGGACGCACCATAGCTGAAATTCCCCTGTACCATGCCTACCCTGTAGACATACGTGCTGATAATATCCGCCGTATCGTAGATCGCCGGATTCTGCATCAGGAAGACTTTCTCGAAGCCGATCTCCAGCACTTTGCCGATATTTAGAATCAATGTAATGACGATCGCGGGAGATATACCGGGCAGTGTAACATGCCAGATTTTGCGCAATCGGCTTGCTCCGTCCATATCCGCGGCTTCATACAATTGCGGATCGATGGCTGTCAGCGCGGCCAGATAAATAATGGTCTCCCAGCCGATATGCTGCCAGATTTCTGACAGGACATAGATGCCCCGGAACAGCCCGGGCTCATTCATGAAATTAATCGGTCCAATGCCGATACCTGCCAGCAAATTGTTAATCAGTCCTCCGGTTGGGGACAGAAACATAATCACCATACTCGCCACAATTACATTTGAGATGAAATGCGGCAGATAGCTGACCGTCTGTACAAAACGCTTGAATGCTGCCTTTCGTACCTCATTCAGCAGAATGGCCAGTAGGATTGGAGCCGGGAAGCCGAACACCAGCTTATACAGTCCCAGCAGAAACGTATTCTTCATCAGCGGCCAAAAATCGGGATTCTCCAGAAACATCCGATAATATTTGAATCCCACCCAATCACTGGCCCAAATTCCTTTAAACAGATTGTAATCCTTGAACGTGATGACCAGACCAAACATCGGCGCATAACGGAAGATCAAATAATACAGGAGGCATGGCAGGAATAGCAGCCATAGCGCCTTGTTCCTGTTCCAGGTTCTGATCAAACGCGACTTCCGCCGAGGCGGCCGGTGCGCTTCTTTTTGCGGTTTGCTTTGCATTACGCCAGCATCAGCCATCGGCATGCCCCCTCTTGCTTAGATGAGTTAATTCGACTTATATGTCAGCTAACTTACCCTGGGATTCCGGGGTTCGTCTCCGAATTATAGCTATAAACCTTTAGAAAGCGCTATCTACATGTTATATAACTTTTCGCCTTTACTCCTTTTTTCCAGATATCCGCGTATAATTCAGTAAAAGTGTATATTGTTTGTGTCAGCTTTATGCCGCTATGATAGGATTAAACCACTCGATCCGGGGCTGTACTCAAGGGGGAATGTCATAATGAAGGGACTGTCTCAAAACACAATTCTAGCCTCACTCAATCGGATACTGACAGCCAACCTGGGCATTATGTACACCAACGTCCGGGGCTGCACTCTTTTGCCCACTTTGAAAAAAGGGAAGGTTTCGCTGGGTGAACTACCGGGAAACGCCAGCTATAGAAGTGAAGAAATTACAGACATCTGGGAAAGAGCAAGATCAGAGAGATATTATGTACAGTACCCATTACAACGAAAAATTGAAGAAGAGGTCGCGTGACATCAGAAAGATCAGCAACTTAATCTAGAAGGAAGTGGCGATACGTGGAAATGCCCGGCGATCAGGTTGCTGGTTGCTTACGTTTACTCATATGAAAGCAAACCAACCACCGAAAGCGATTATGAACGAAACTTCATTACTCAAATGCGCAGACTGCACGGATTGTCGCTGAAAAACAGATGTAAGAAGGCCGCATCTTCGCCCTTCACCGGATGAAGAGATGTAGAGCGGATTTCGCAACTGAAAAACGTGATATGGGACAGCGGTTAGTACTTGTAAATGCGAGGAGTACCCTTTGAAGACATATTTAAAATATGTGCCCGTTTAAACCATTGAAGACAACAATCTAATTGCTACGGGAAAATTCAATCAGTTCATTGTGCTCACCCATTCACTGTTATTCCAGATATCGGGATTGTCAATAATCTGAATTTCTCCACGTACAGTGGAATCATAACTATCCTTACTACTAGTATACCAATCAACAATAACTAACTTTCCATTCAAATTTTGCACAAGAAATTCAGTAGTTTCAGCAAAGTTACCTATATCCTTATGAACACGTGCATCTAATTTCAAATAATAAAAACTCTTATCCCCTCCAACATACTCTACTTGTCTAGCATCAATATCAACGCCTGTCACCTGATTATATGTAAGCTTGTTCTTAAGAAATAAATCATATTGAGATGAAACTTTTTTTTGCGTATATTGTTTAAGGTTTTCGTTATCGATATAAGTATCCAAATCAATGTCCGAGCCGTTCCAAATCGCTTTATAATATCCAGACAGAGCTTCTGCACACATTTTATAAGCCATTTCAGAATCCCCAGCAGATAGATCACTTTCGTTCTGAGCTAAAAATTCTGTGGGAACTTTTGATAAATCCCCTTTTGTGCTCAGCGAAATTTCTGTGTTTTTAGAATCCTTCCCATTCGTATCACCTACAACTACGGCAGTGTTATCTTCATTAGTACTAGTATTAATCTGTTCGCATGCGCTAAGGGTAAGCACAATCATTAATAACAGGTAAGCACGTTTCATTACAATTCCTCCACTGAAAATATTGTTCAACGCCTGTCATTAAGCAGGGGAAGTCCTTTTTGAAGCATAGCACTTTGGAGTGAGGCGCACCCTCTCTTGCTTAGAAGATTGTAAATTGACTTGAATGTGAGGTAACTTCCCTTGTAAATCCAATGTACATCTCCACATTATACCATTTACTAAAAGGAAAGCGCTATCTACATGTTATATAACTTTTCGCCTTTACTCCTTTTTTCCAGATATCCGCGTATAATTCAGTAAAAGTGTATATTGTTTGTGTCAGCTTTATGCCGCTATGATAGGATTAGCCACTCGATCCAGGGCTGTACTCAAGGGGGAATGTCATAATGAAGGGACTGCTTACAAGCAAATTTGCGCTGAATGGACTGTTTGTCAAGCTAATGCTGAGCTTCCTCAGTGTCATCCTGATTTTGGCTTCATTTA
Organism: Paenibacillus sp. MDV22-iso6; assembly: GCF_058408365.1. Classification (NCBI taxonomy): domain Bacteria; kingdom Bacillati; phylum Bacillota; class Bacilli; order Caryophanales; family Paenibacillaceae; genus Paenibacillus; species Paenibacillus sp. MDV22-iso6. The sequence goes on from NZ_JBZVDZ010000004.1 coordinate 292,762, forward strand.
ATCTGTTCTCCCATCTGTACTTAAGCAACAAGGTCTATCAGGAGATGGTCAGACAAAATGAACTAGGCCTTGCGCAGACCGTTGAAGGGTATGAGAATCATTTCCGACTGACCCAGAACATGATTCTGGCCCTCACTCAATCGGATACCTGGACAGCCAACCTGGGCATTTTGAGCCATATTAAGGAGAACCGCCGTTACGATATTCCCGCAGAGGTGAAGTCGGACCTCTCCACGCTGTACGCCAATCCTTTTCTGCATATCGACAATTTCATTCTCTATTTCAAGCAAGAAGACTATGTACTGGAGAAGGAAGGTCTTAGCAGTGCCAGCGATATGTTCGGTAAATATTATTATAGTAAAGAATATCCTCCGGACTATTGGAAAACTCAAACGATGAACAAACAGTTCCTGAAAGTAATGCCTGCGGCAGCTTTTACGGAAAATACCGTTCACTCATCCCGTTCTCTCGGTCAACTGATGCCCGTCATGATGAAAGCCATTCCCTACGAAGATGTGTACGGCATTGTTATGCTGGATCCACAACGTATGCAGGACACATATGGCGATGCCGCTAATAATCCGTTCTACATTCTGGACAACGAGGGACGCCTGCTTTTTACTACGAAGGAGGGGGAACTGCAGAATCCGCAGCTACCTGCAGACGGAAGCAAACATGAACGTATTGGGAATCAGTATTACTTCTATGAAAAAGGTAAACAAACCGGGTTTACTTATGTCCGGGTCACTCAGGCCGCGGTAATCGCCGCGGAAATGCGCGGCATGCAGCTGCTGCTGGCTTTTCTGCTTGGCGCTGCTGTACTAATTAGCGTGCTCTCCTCCCTGTTTTTCAGCATAAGATTAAACCAGCCGCTCCAGCGCCTTATTGCCGCTCTGGACCGAAATCCGGACAGCGGACCAGACAAATGGAGCAGTGTAAAAGAATTCGCCATGATCGGCGACCGCCTGAGCTCTATTCTGGAAAATAACCGTTACATTCAAAGCGACCTTGCGCAGAAGAACTCTCTCGTACGCCAGTACGCTTATATTCATAAAGTAAAGAATATACCGCTCAGCTCCTATCTGGCGGAGCTTGAGGATGCCCAGCAATCCGAGCAGCCTTATGTCTCCATTCTGTTCAAGGTAGGCTTCAAATTCCAGCCGGATGAATTCGGGCAACATACCCTGTTATTATGGAAGCTGATTCAGAGCCTGTTTACCAGTAGCAAAACCAATAGCGTGGCCATTCAGCCCGAGCAGGACCAACTGCTCTTGCTGCTGTTCGATCCAGGTCCACAGAGTGGTATTCTTCAAGCGCTCGATACACTGAAGGAGTTGCTGGCTGTCGAGGAAACCCTTTATCTGACCATTGCGGTAAGTCCGGTGTATTCCGGAGAAATTCCGTTTACCGATGCGTACAGCAATCTGTCCATGCTGTTAAAAGAGCGCAGGCTGAATGGGGAGACACAAGTTATTGTGGAGCCGCGTGCTTCTTCGTCAAATGCCTTCCATGTGAAGGTCACTTATGGGGAGGAACTGCACAACCTGCTGCAATCCGGCAATGAAGAGGCCGTATTCGCTTGGCTGGATCGCCAGCTGGAGCAACTGCAGCACAAGGATGCGGCCGCAGAAGACTTCCGCACCTTTGCCATCGGTGCAGTCGAACAGATCAGCAAGACGGTGATGAAGCTGAATTTGACGAACATCGAATCCGAGCTTCGATCTTCTCCTCCGGGAGAGGCATTTGCTGGTTTCCATTCCATGCAGCAATACAGAGAATGGCTTCAGGCGTTGGCTCAACCGGTACTTGCGGCAGTACGCAGCCAGCTGGAAACGCGTGATCCGGTTATCACCTTTGTGCTGGACTACCTGGATCATCATTATGGGGAAGACATTAATTTGAATATCGTCGCCGACAAGTTGAATTTAACATCGGGGTACCTCTCCAGTATTTTCAAGGAAAAGACTAACATCAACTTCAGCGAATATCTGAACAATCTGCGGGTTGAGCGGGCCAAAGAACTGCTTGTGAATGTAGATCTGCGAATTCAGGACATTGCGACACAGGTCGGCTATCAAAATGTGAACTCGTTCATCCGCATGTTCAAGCGTCGGTACGGGCTGACCCCCGGAGAATACCGCAAGCGTCATGCGGGTGATGAGCCATTCATCTCCTCTAGCCATGGCTAGCTAGACGTGAGCGGGCAAGGACTGAAGTTGTAAATACACAAATGCCCGCTTCGGAGGCGGGCATTTGTGTATGGTCTACATTAGAATTTTGGACAGGTGCACAAGAGCCATCGAAGGAATTCGATGTCCTTCAGGAATTTGTTCATAGAGCAGGTGCCCTTTCCCCGCTTCAATCATTTGTTGGCGCATAGTAGCAATACGACCCTTACTATGATCAATAAAACGAAAATCCACCTGTTTCAAATTTTGCATTTCGGTCATACACTCAAAAGTTTCTGCCTTTATCCCCTTATGTATCTCTTTCAGTTCCAGCACCTCCAATTGATCCGCAGTCCACAGGTTCTCATTCTCTTGCAGAGACTTCATGAAATCCAGTTCAAGCTGCCGCAGATTTTTCATGTGCGAGAAGTCGCACAACCGCTCAATCTTGGGTAGCGAAAGGTGAAGAAAGACCAGATGATGTAATGCTCCTACTGCATCGATCTCGGTCAGATTCTTTACGGACGATAACCTCAGCATACGGATATTCGATTCAGCCAGTACTTCGAGTGAACCAGCCAATGTACAGTGATCGAGAGCCAAATACTCGATAAATGGTAAGTCTACAACAAAATCAAGCTGATCAATGTCACAGTTCAGGACGAGGGTGCTCAACCGAATGCAGTCCTCAATCGGCGAGATATCGGGAAATTTCCCGCTAAGTGCGAGGTAATTCAAGTATTTGTAATTCCGGATGAAGTTTAGGTTTTGCTTTTTGGGTGAGCGAATGTTCAGAAACTCCATCTTTTGCAGCGCACTCAATATACTCAAATCTTGTGTTTGCTTGAGATCCAGCTGCAAAGCGGTGACATGTTTTAAACCAGCAAGTGCCTCCAGAAACTCTTCTGAATACCGCCCCTTCACATCTGTATTGGACACATTTAAAATCAAATCGGGTCGTTTGGCAAACACATGTTCATCCAGTGTTCGCAGATCATGCATCTCGTCCAGCCCGATAACAAAGCTAATCGTAGCCCTGTTCCGCAGTTGTACGATAGCCTTGTCCATTTTATCCTCGTTCCAGGGAACTCCACTCATCGAAGCGGCCCACGGTTCGTTCATTATTGGTCACCCTCCATGTCTCTGATACTTATCCATGTCTAGCTTTCCTTTAATTGTAAATCAAGAAGAGTACATTGAGAAGTCGAATACACATTTCGTGGTTACTTATCACCTGAAAACTCTGCTATAATACCTCCAAGTGTTATTCCCCAAGGGGAGATCAGGATGGAGGATAATCATCATGAAGTTTGCTAAACGTATGGAACATTTCAGTGAGGGGATATTCACACGTTTGCTGGAAATCAAGAGGCAACGACTGGAGAATGGAGAACCTGTCATCGATTTAAGTGTAGGCACACCCAATATTCCCCCTGCCCAACATATCATGACGGCTTTATGCGAGGCAGCAGCAGATGCTTCAAACTATACATATGCTGTAAATGATCAGAGCGAATTGCTGCAAGCAGTCAGTGAATGGTACAAGCGCCGTTACCATGTTGAACTGAACCCGAAAACCCAAATTTGCTCCTTGCTTGGATCACAGGAAGGACTCGCCCATATTTCTTTGGCGATCGTTGATGAAGGAGATTTAGTCCTTGTACCCGATCCTTGTTATCCAGTCTTTGCTGATGGACCTCTACTTGCAGGAGCCGAACTGTATTATATGCCCCAAAAAGAAGAACATGGATATGTTATTCAACTTCAGGACATTCCTGAAGCTGTTGCGCGCAAAGCAAAATTCATGCTTGTATCCTATCCCAACAATCCGACGACAGCAATGGCACCCGATCAGTTCTATCTGGATCTAATTGATTTTGCCAAGAAATATGACATTATCGTTCTTCATGACAATGCATACAGCGAGCTAGTGTTCGATGGGAAAACGTGCGGTAGTTTCCTTGCTTATCCCGGGGCGATGGATGTCGGCATTGAATTCAACTCGTTATCCAAAACCTATGGATTGGCTGGGGCACGAATCGGCTTTTGTGTGGGGAACCCGGATGTGGTATCTGTGCTTAAAAAGTTGAAATCCAACATGGATTACGGCATGTTTCTTCCGATTCAGAAGGCAGCCATTGCTGCAATCACAGGGGATCAGAGTGAAGTTGAGCGGGTCAGAGATATCTACGAGGAGCGCAGAGATATTCTTTGCGAAGGATTCAGCAACCTCGGTTGGCATATTGCCAAACCCGAAGCCAGCATGTTCATCTGGAGTCGGATTCCAGACCACTACGATACCTCAGAGCAGTTTGCCATGGATCTGGTTACACAAGCGGGTGTAATCGTAACGCCTGGGAGTGCCTTCGGACCTTCGGGAGAAGGATATGTGAGATTCGCTTTGGTTCAGGATAAAGAGACGTTGCAGCAAGCGATCCTATCGGTAGATAACAGTGGAATGCTAAGAGAAAAAACAACGAAGTTATAACACAAATGAAAAAAAGCTATCATAATAAAATATCCCCTCTAGGTAAGCAGTGAGAAAAGAGAACATGTCTACATGAACTCAACACTGAAAACCAGAGGGGATTTTTTATTTAAGGATCGAATGTTTAAGCTGATTTGCGCCAGTTGGAACGATACATTAAATAAAGGAAATACGGCGTTCCAATGATTGCAATTAACAATCCGGATGGAATCTCGGTTGGTGCCATAATGGTCCTTCCGATTGTATCCGCCAGCACCAGCATCACTGCACCGACCAAAGCCGACAGAAACATCGACCGTCTTAACTTGTTTCCCGTCAACAGACGGACCATATGTGGGGCAATTAGCCCGATAAATGCAACCGTTCCCACACAGGCGACTGCACCTGCGGCAAGCAAAACACCAACGGTCATAGCCAGCAGACGCGTCCGACGAACACTCAAGCCAAGACCGGAAGCACTATTATCGTCGAATACCAACAGTTCGAATCTTCGCGCCAGCCACCACGCAAGCGGGATCAAAATCAACAGGAACACCCCAATGATCTTCACTTGATCCCACGTACGTGCATAAGTACTGCCTGTTAGCCAGATAAAACCGCTACTGCCATATACAGCGCCGCGAACAATCAGAACCTGAATGCCTGCGCCTGCAATTGCAGACATGGCGATACCCAGCAATACAACTGCGGAAGGATTGAGACCCTTCTTCCAGGACAAAGAGAATACGACTGCTGCAGCGAGCCCTGCCCCAACAATCGCCGCGATAGGCAGCAAGAACACCGGAAGACCAGGCCATAGGATGATGACCATCATCGCACCCAAGCCTGCACCTGACGATACGCCCACGATGGACGCGTCAGCAAGCGGGTTGCGAACGGCCATCTGAATAAGCACACCGCTGATCGCCAGCGCAGCACCTGCACCTGCGGCGACAAGAGTTCGCGGAATGCGAAGCTGCACAATGGCCGAGTATAGCCCATCCGATTGAAACAGGCTTGGCAGAAGATCAGCCATTGGAATGCGCATCCCGCCAAACATCGTACTAAGGAGAACTAATGCTAACGTTAGTACCGTAAAGATAATAGCAATAGGGCCGAATGCCCAGCGACGCGAACGTGCTCCTGTGCTCATTGAGGTAGACATGCCTGATCCATTTGCTGCCTTCATGCGTGTAAGTACAAGCCAGATTAGCCATGGTGCACCAATGATTGCCATCACGGCCCCTGTCGGCAACTCCAGACTGGAGTTATGAACCATCTTGGCAAGTACGTCTGCACCGACTAGCAGTGCTGCGCCCCACAAGAAAACACCAGGCAATAACAATCGATTTGAACGAATTCCACTCAATCGAACCAGATGAGGTGCCACCAAACCCACAAAGCCAATTGGCCCAATTACACTGACAATGACCGCAGCCAGCAACACAGCAATAATTAACCCCGTGGCACGGGCCATGCCTACTTTTTGCCCGAGTGAGGAAGCAGTTGATTCATCCAGTTCCAACATATCCCACTGCCGGGATAAAACCAGGGCAACGATCGTAATTCCAATGACCCAAGGCCATGCGTAAATTACACCGCTCCAGTCATTCTGAACAAGCGTTCCTGATCCCCATAGAAATAATGCCTGAGTCTCCTGAGAGAAGAAAATATGCAGCGCGCTTGTAAAAGAACCAAGTACCATCGATACAATCATGCCGGACAGCGCAAGTCGCACCGGACTTGACGTTCTCCCCCCGCCCATGAAGTAGGCTGCGGCAGCTGCCAGTAATCCACCGAGTACGGCGAAAAGGAAAGGCGATTGCTGCATCAAGCCTGGGAAAAAAATCGTTCCCAAAACCACGACAAAATAGGCCCCCGCATTGATGCCGAGTGTGTCCGATGCCGCGAGCGGATTGCGTGTAATGGTCTGTAACAACGAACCAGCAACAGCAAGCGCCCCTCCAGCGAGTATACCGATTACTGTTCGCGGCATGCGCAGATCCCAGATCATATTATGTTCCAGTGTGTCCTGCCTGCCCATAAGTGAATCTACAACCGTATGGAGTGGAATTGAAGCTTCTCCATAACACAGGCTTACAAAAAAAAGCACGATGAGAGCGGTTAGACCGCCCCCATAAATGCTTAATGTACGCCAGTTAAACACTGGTCGGGAATGTTGGACCGAACTCATTGGGTAATCGCTCCAACAACCCCGTCAACCAGAGCTTTGGACGAGATAGGTCCACCAAACGTCCATGTTGTGCTATCCAGTTGATAAGTGCGTTTATCTTTGACAAAATTCAGACCTTTCCATACTGAATTGTCTTTCATTGCTGTGCCAAAAACGTCATCATCCGGTTGTGTGATGTAGATGAAGTTGCTGTCCTGAACAGCAGGCAAGGATTCAATACCCACCGTTGAGAAGCCATATCCTTCAATCTTGTCCGGCTGCCAGTCGTTAACCAGTCCAACCTTCGCCAACGTGCCAATTACGACAGCGTTATCGGTAAACATGCGAAGACTTGCTGCATTTTGATACGTAAATGCTTGTGTCAGTACATAATGGAATTCCGATTTGTCGGCAGCAGCAAGTTTATCTTTGGCTTCTGTATAGTGCTGATCGAGTTCATCGAGTACCTTCTTCGCTTGGTCTTCTTTTCCAAGAGCAACCGCGATATTGTTGAACGTTTCCGTCATTTTGTCATAATTATAGCCATCACCCGTATACAGGTCATATTCAAGCGTTGGTGCAATGGCATTGAGCTGATCATAGATATTCGAATTGGAATTGGCGATAATCAAATCCGGCTTCAAAGCTGCAATCGCCTCCAGATTTGGCTCGTCACGTGTTCCAACATCCGTCACCGTGTCATCCAAAGCTGCTTCGGGAGTCACATAGACTTTATAGTTGGCGTTATCTGCACTACCTACTGGCTGAACACCCAGTGCTACTACATCTTCCGTATATGTCCATTCCAGTGTAACAACTCTCTTAGCTGGTTTGTCCAGTTTGAGCTCTCCACCACTATGTTTAACTGTAACAGGACCTGCTGTCTCTTCAGTCGGCGTGCTGCCGGAAGAGGCATTTTCATTTGTATCTGTTGTGCTGCTGGCTTTACCGCAACCTGTCAGAGCAAGCGCCAAAACCGTCAGCAATAAAAATCCGTTTAAGCTTTTTTTCATATCCTACTTCTCCCCTATTTATATGTATTTATATGATAACAATTATCATTATCACTAATGGATTATCCCGTAGGATTGCGATTTTGTCAATTCAAAAGAGTTATTATTTTCATTTTGCAAAATCTTCACTGTCACAGCATAAACAGAAAAAAATGAAAGAACCCGCATTCAAGGCGGGCCTGGATCACATCGAGTCTTTTGAAATGATGTTAGAATGCACCGTACGACGATTTAACTCAACTGCATCGTTGTGATGCACGTATTATCTTCTTCATATGTAGATAACTGTGTCTCTGCAACCTTTCCATCATGCACCACACGAATGAGGTATGACTTATCTCTGGCTAACCAAAAATCCATAAAACCGTTGGAGCCGGCCTTCATCTCAGCATCCTTCATAAGCGTATTTCCTTCAGAGTCATGAATCGTCACAATGAACTTCTTATTCTTCATTTCGCCCTGACATCCGGTCAGGCTATGAATTGCACAAGGATGAGTCTGATCCACATAGGGTGCAATGGAAAGGAAAAACTCCTTTTCAGGCAAGTCGTAGGTTGTCGTTTGGTTACCTTTATCCGTGACGATTAACTGGGTGGCATTAATGGAAGCCGATTCCGGTGTCTCCTTGCCTGTACTGATATCTTCTACTAATTTCTTAATATTGGGTGCTTCCGCGTTACCTGCCTCTTCTGTCCCCACATTGTTTGCAATAAGGAAGGCCCCCAACACAATTACAACCACTAAGCTGGCAATGATCCACATTTGTTTTTTCATCTGGAGTTCATCTCCTCGTCCGTTTTGGTTTATTATAAGGGAAAATACACCAACATTTAAGTGAATAAACGCATACAGCTGGAATGTAAAGGTTTTGATATAAAAAATCCTGGAATACGACGGTCGACTCATGTTCTGCACGATACTAATGTAGTAACCTATCATGGCTTGTCCCTGTGCAATCCTATATAATAACCATAAATTATGGAAATCATTTCGAACATTTGAATCCATTATACGTGTCTAACTTATTCTAGCTTGAGGATCAGGAGGAATTTCCAATGAAGAGGTACCGTGTACATAAAGAAAAACCGAATACACCCCATTCTATCGACTGGAACGGATTAATCCCAAGGCATATCGCAATCATGATGGATGGAAATGGAAGATGGGCTACGCGAAAAGGATTACCTCGAAGTGCTGGGCACTATGCAGGAATGCAGACAATGCGGGAAACGATAAGCATGTGCCACAAAAACGGGATTGCTTCGCTCACTCTTTACGCCTTCTCTACGGAAAACTGGAAAAGGCCCAAGGAAGAGGTCGATTACATCATTAGTTTGGTGGTCGAATTTGTACAGGATACAACTGTTCAGGAACTGAATCAGAATAATATCAAAGTTAATTTTATTGGTGATATCTCAAAATTCCCAGAAGAAACACAGGAAGCGATGCGCAAAGTGGTGGAACTAACCCAAACGAACAGCGGGATGGCTGTGTATTTTGCGATGAATTATGGGGGTAAAAACGATATTGTACAAGCGATCAAAACGTACATCGTAGAAAATAATGAAGAAAACAAAGAAACCTCGGAAATCTCCGAGGCGGATTTTGAAAAGTTTTTGTATACCGGACTCAATCCTGCCCCCGATCTGCTGATCCGAACCAGTGGGGAGAAACGGTTAAGCAATTTTCTATTATGGCAAGCCGCTTATTCCGAGCTCTGGTTCACGGATGTGATGTGGCCGGATTTCAATGAGCAATTGTTATACGAATCCATTCTGGATTATCAGCAGCGCAAACAAAGAGCTTTAGACGATATCACACAGTAATATCAACTTGTTTTTGCCGATCCTGAGCTTAAATGACTTTTTAACCAGGGATGGATAATAGGGAGAACGGTGCTGGGCTGCATGGCTTTGGTGTGATCCATATCCGCTCCCTTGATGATTTCGACGGTCCAGCCGAGGTTTTCAAGAACGGATTTATGCTTTTGCAATCGTCCAGCGATATCCACCGTCACATTGCCAAATTTCTCACCGTACACAATCGTATCTTTCTCTCCTGCAAAAGCCAATCTGGGGATATTCAACTGAGTTTGAATACGTTGGTCATCGAAATCAATTAAACCTTGATACAAGGTCGCAAATTGTTTCGTTTGAGCCGGATCGATCTTTAACTCCAAGTTGTCCCAATCCAATTGATCCGGACTCAATTCTTCAGCTTTCATTAGAGTTTCTGCTGAGTGTATTTCTCCCGTTTCTTCATACTGCTTCAATGCTCCCTCATATGTCCTTATGGTCACTACTCTCATTTCCTCATACGGCCCCTCGTATGGCGGGAATCCTCCCATAATGAGACTTTCCATTCGGTCAGTCCGCAGGGCTAACTGCAGCCCGGCGAGAGCCAGCCAGGAGTATCCATAATAACTAAATCGATTCACATTCATCTGATCCGCAATTCGTAACAAATCCTGAGCGATATATTCGGGCGTAAAATGTTCCGGATGGGGATGTGCCATATAGTGGCCTTCATAATCAAAATGCAGGATCTGAAATTCATCGGAAAGTCCGTCGATAAACTTTGCACCCAATTCAGGATCAACCCCCCATAACTTTAGGGTTTCAGCTTCTTGTCCAGTTACGGACTTTTTGGATATGGGCAGCATTATGACACTACGATCTTGCGCTCCCGTCAGACCCACTTCAAGCTGCGAGCCATTTAACAATGTAATCATTTTCTGCAATTGAACCAGTCCTTTACTGTTGATATCCTCAGTGTATAACATAGATGCAATCTTTCGGTTTTCATTATAAAGTGTGGATAAAATATGGACTTTGGCGCGTTGTATGTTAGTGTAGCACTTGAAGGTTTTACTTGAAGCATGAGGAGAAGAAACATGAACCGAACATATACACCTGGGCAGATTGCCACAAGGCTGGATGTAAGTACAACTACACTGCGACGGTATGAAAAGGAGAACCTGATTCCTGACGTTCCACGGACCGCCAGCAATCACAGGTACTATACCCCTGTTCATCTTCAGGCGTTTGTCGCCATTCGTTTATTATTGAAAGGGTATGAGATTCCCGTTGCATATGAGGTTATGAGAAAAGTAAAACAGGGTGATACAATCGATGCCCTCTGGCTTATAAACCAACAGCTGTACAACAGCCAATTGGAGAAGCATCGAATGGAAGACATATGGAAGATGGTGCAACAGGTGGATTTTGCTAACGATCGAAAGGTTGGAACGACGGAGGCGGTGACGATTGGAAAAGCTGCCGAAGCAGCCGGGGTCAACACTTCTGCTATCAGGCATTGGGAAACAGAAGGCTTGATTTGCTCCGAAAGAGACCCTAACAACGGTTATCGAATGTATACCCGAGCCGAGTTAAGAAAGATATTGGTCATTAGCAGTTTAAGAAAATCCGTCTACTACATTGAACATATGAAAGAGCTTCTGAACACTGTCGGCACGCAGGATTATACACAGATTAATAATGCCTTCCAACTGGCTCTGCAAAAGCTTAACAGCCAACTGTCCCTGCAATTTGCAGGCGTGAAGGAACTTATGACATATATTGAATTATTTCAGGAACCACAGGGGTAACTTATTGGTTAGTTGAGATTGGATGTTTTAATAAAAAAAGCCCGACACATGTTCGAGAAATTATTCTCAATACCGGTCGGGCTTCTTACTGTTACTTCACGTTCTAACATGCTGATTTACAGGGTAGAAATGGCTTTGTTTTTCTCAAAGAACCTTGCATTATGGGACGATACTCCTGCCATATCGGAAGCGGTCGGCTCCAGATAGAGCTTGGCACTATTCACTGCGAGTACGGCATCATTAAATGCACCAGCAATCAGACGGACTTTGCTTCCATAGGTAATGAAATCACCTGCTCCGAAGATTCCCGGCTGACTTGTGCACATTCGCGGATCAACCGAGATACCGTAATCTTCACGTTCCAGTCCCCAATGGACCAGGTTACCGAAATCACGATCGTATCCATGACTTACAACCACTTCATCCACTTCAATTGGCATGATCTCCCCATTGTCTACATGGGCAAGTTCGACGCGGCCTATTTTGTCTCCTGTACCATATAAGCGCGAGATGCTGTAAGGAGTCAAGACTTGGGCAAAAGCTTTCATCTGGGCAACAGGCAGCTCATGTGCCGTAAACTCCTGGCGTCTGTGCACCACAATGACCTCCCGCGCCAATCCCTCCATTTCATTCGCCCAATCTATTGCGGAATCCCCGCCTCCCGAGATCAGCACACGTTTATCCTTGAATCTGGACAGATCCGTAATGGTATAGTGTAGATTCGTCAGCTCATACCGATTTGCGCCTTCAATATCCAGCTTCTGAACCTGCGTCATGCCTCTGCCTGCACATAACAAAATCGTACGCGTGTAATGACGCTCTCCTGTCTTTGAGGTGAGTACAAATACTTGATCATCGCGTCGTTCCATCTGAGCAATTTCCTGGCCGAATACAATGGTTGGATCGAAGGTTCTTGCCTGTCTTTCCAGGGAATCAATCAATTTCTCACAACGAATCGGATCAACTCCACCTACATCCCAGACCAGTTTCTCCGGGTACGTGCGCATAAATCCGCCCAATTCCTCTTTGGCTTCAATGATTTTGGTACGCATGGCTCTCATCCCGCTGTAAAATGCAGCATACATTCCTGCCGGTCCGCCACCAACAATCGTTATATCGTAAATGTCCAATTGCTGCTCTGCTTCAGTATTCATCTAGGGCACCAACTTTTCAACGACATAATCCAACAACTTGGCCGACCCAATAGGGCCCACACCTGTTACAAAATCACTCGTTTTCAGCGGAAAGACATGATTGTCTTTCACTGCGTTCAAATTCGCCCACACTTTGCTTTCTTTCAGGTTATCCATGGATTGCTTCGTATCATAGCCTTTCAGCGTCCTGTCTTCTAGAAATATATAATCCGGGTTCATTTCCGGCAAAAATTCCAGGGAAAACTGGCTAAACCAATCTGTAGAGTCTTTGATGACTTCAGGGCTGTTCAGACCCAAAGTATCATAGAAAAAGACACTGCTGCTTCCTCCTTTGGGACCCATGAAACGGTAACGATTGTGCTCTACTCGAAGAACCAGCACGGTTTTGCCGCCGATGGCTTGAGAAATTTTCTCCTGTGCCTGCTTCGCCTTCTCATCAAATTCAGCCAGCACTTTGGCAGATTCCTCTGTCTTGTCAAAGACGGCAGCCAACTTCGGCATGGCAATCTGCATTTCACTGTTGGAATCCAGAGCCACCGTTGGAGCAATCTTGGATAGTTCATCATATACGCCTTGCTCCATACCTACGCCTGCGGTAACAATTATATCTGGTGACAACGTCAGCAATTGTTCATAATTATATTGATATTGTTCCGCTTCAATCATTTGGACCCCGTGTTCCTCAAAATAAGACGCACGATAGTCCGGTTCAATCTCCGGAACAAATATAACCATCTGCGGTGTAACGCCCATCTCGATCAAGTACTCGGCATAGATGGAATCCAGTACAAGCATATTTTGAGGATTCGTAGGAATCGTCACCTCTCCAAACTGATCCCGAACAACCTTCGTCTCATTTTTCTCTGCCGTTTTTGCTGAAGCTTCCACTTCTTTATCAGAAGTACCGGAACAGGCGGAAAGCACCAAACTTAGTGCCAACAGCACCATTCCCAGACCCTTAAACCTTCGTGACATGATCTACTCTCCCCTTATGTAATGTTGATAATGATAATTATTATCAAATACTAGCAAATAGGAAGAGATCCTTCCATAGGAGATGGTGCGTATTTAGTTGGATTATTGTGCTCTACCATACATTGGTGACCAGACTATTCACAATTTCATTCAAAATCATTTGCTGTCCAATAATTCCACGGCCATCCACCCACAGGCGAGTATCCACGAGAAATACCCTGTTGTTTTTTACAGCCTTCAAGTCATTCCATTGAGAGCTCTCCACTAACTTCTTCATATTTTCTTGAGCACTAAAGTGCTGCATAACTCGTTTCTCCACAAACAGGTAATCGGGATTGGCTTTGGCCAACAAGTCGAGTGAGCAAGGATTAAACCACGCCTCCCCTGCTTGCAGCGGCTGTGGCAGAGTTAAACGGAGCTGTTCGTACAGTAAATGGGATACCCCATTAGAATGACCACCCAAATATCGATAACCGAACGGTTCTACCCTCAGCACCATCACGGTAGAGGAAGATTGGACAAGATGCTGTAGTTGCTGCTGTGCTGCGTTTACTTCCAATTTCATCTGCATATGCAGTTTATGGGCTGTATCTTCTCGATGAAACACGCTTGCCAGTTGATGGAGCAGAGCCTCCACATCGTTATTTAAACCGGTTATAATGGGTGCAATTGTGCGCAGCTTTTGCTTGATCTCTTCTGTCCAAAAATTTCCCATAATGCATTCGGGCTGAACTTGCCGAATCAGTTCCACATCCAGCTCATATTGCGACACTTCCATCATCTTCACCTGATGCATGTCAAATAGTTCACGTAGATGTTCAGGCAAAAGCAAGGGAGTTACTACAACCGCATGTGGAATAACCCCCAAGTGAATCAACACTTCCGCACAAAGCGGGGAAAGACATACGATTTTACGCTGGGGTAACGTTTGTGCATAATTTCTCGGGGACACACCCGTTAACTGTTTGAAACGACGACTGAAATAATGAGCATCCTCGAATCCGGTCTTCTTCGCAATGTCCTGAGATGTTGCCGTTGATAACAACAGCTCCTCTTGAGCACGATAGATCCGGTAATGAGCCAGATAATCCAGAGGCGGCTTTCCAAAGCGCTCACTGAATTTGCGGGAATAATGCCAGGGACTGATGCCTGCGATCTCAGCCAATTGCTTGCGTGTGATGACCTGTTCATAATGCTGCTGCATGTAATCCACAGTGCGGAGAATGCTTTGTTCCACGGTCGGTTCCTCTTCTAACAGCTCCCGGTATACATGTTGCAACAGTTCATACACCAAAAGCTGATTTCCTACACGGATTACATTGGGATTAGGAGAACCATCTCCATTCCAATGTTGGCTAAGACTCGCCAGTGTGCCACCGGTTAATTTTACTTTTTGATACGTGTCCCCTGACGGTACATGCCATTCATATTTCACTACTTCACCTCGGTCTGGGAACATCGCGTATGTATCGAACTGAACATGCCATCCGGCCAGATCCAGATTGCCACCCTCAATCACTTCAATCACGGTGTTTTCTTGCACTGCAACTAACTCCCCATAAGATAGCTGAACCCTATGTCCATTAATATTCCAGATCGCTCTACCATCGAGGATGAGTAGTAAAGCATGACTAGGAAAGTGATGCAGCTTGCCCGCCGTCATCCATTGGTCTGTCAGTGGCTTAGTTGACTTCCATTGAGCCATCCACTCTATGTTGTTGAGCATTTTTGTTATCCTTTCTGTGGCTGTCCTATTATTAACTCTACAATACACGAAAGCCCGCACCATCAGGTACGGGCTTTTCTTAATTTATACGTGTTTCCGTTCCTTTCCTATCATCCAATAGGTGAGCACACCTGACACACAGAAGGAAATAATCAAACCAACACAGACATGTAGCAGATTCAGACTCCCTTCCTCCATAAATAGCGGAATTTCCAGCAGACTTCCGGACCCACCCAATGCAACTGCTTTGACGGACATCAGCCCGAAATACAGTCCTCCTGCAGCACCGCCCAGCAATGCCGAATAAAAAGAGGCCCTCTTTCTCATATTGACCGCATACATCGCAGGCTCTGGGGTACCTAATAAAGCAGTTCCTGTTGCCCAGAAAGCCAGCTTCCTGAATTCCCGCTGTTTGCTTCTTAGCCCAGTAGCGAGTGAAGCTCCTGCTTGTGCAACGAAGGCAACTAACATGACAGGGAGAATGAGGGAGAAACCATTAACCATCAATTCATTGATTATGATAGGTAAAAGCCAGTAATGAAATCCAGCGATCATCATTAGGGAATAAACCGCTCCCAGCAGCATAATTGCTACAATCGGGGCATCATTCAGTAGTGAATCTACCACATCCGGTAAATGCTGATCAATCCAAGTACCAATTGGACCGAGTATCATTAGAACCAGTGGAACTAGAATCAGAAACGTCAACAATGGAGCAAGAATTCCTTTAAAAACTCTTGGGCTTTTTTGCTCAACGACTTTATCCAGATAGGACGCCGCATATATCGTCAAAATCACCCAAATTGAAGCTGAAAAAAAGACCGCTTGTGACACAATGGGTACACCCATAAAATGAACATCCTCTTCACCTGACAATAAAGCGGTCATTTGCGGGTAGAACATTAGTCCGCCAATCGCTGCGGCAACATAAATATTGCTTTTTAACCGATAGGCTGTACTGAGGGCTACCAGGATTGGCAACAGATAATACACACTATCTCCAATGGATTTAAATATCAGGAATGTCTGACTATCCATCAGTGAGGATTCGTTAAATAACGTAATGACGGCTAGAACAATCTTGAGCACTGCAGCTCCCAGGATGGCGGGCATCAGAGGCCTGAACACATCGGAAATAAAATATAACAATGATTTTTTACGGGTACGCCTTGTTTCAGGCAGTCCGTCCCCTTCTGCTTTCCCCACTCCCATGCCCTGTAGCGTATTATTTAGTTGGGAGGACTCGTCCTCATATGCTATGGAGCAATAATCGCCTGTTATACGAATATCGGCGCCAAGATCCAATACATCAGATACTGATAGATCCATTCGAGTACGGTCACGCAATGTCAGCGTAGTGGTATCCATGTCATGCTGCACATGACGAATATTTTCCTTTCCCCCTGCGAGTTTCAATAGTGCTTCGATTTGCTTGTCATTCATATGTACCTTCTCCTTATGCTGCGGTAAACCCGAGTTTTATGATATGCCCTTATCTATATACGCATTTCCATGAAAAAACTTCAATAGGATAAAAAAACTAATTCCCCTTTTATTTCATGGTTTTTGCGCAAGGTACAATGACCTAATCAAAATAAACAGCAAAAGTATATCCAACACACCGCATTGCAAACGAATGAGATTTACCAGACGCGGAGATTCTACCTATGGAGTTCATAAATTTGATAAAGTTTCACTGGTTCTTAGACGCCTGCAAGGTTATATACACAAGGAAACCTAATATCTGAAATCTATGATCCAAGGAGCTGGTCATTTGCAATATTACAGACATAGTGCAGAGGAGACACTTCAGGACGTTCAGAGTTCCACTAATGGGCTCACAACCTCTGAGGCTGCGAAGAGACTGGAGACGGAAGGCTATAACGAGATAAAAGGAAAAGCTGCAACACCAATTTGGAAGCTGTTTATTGAAAATTTTAAAGATCCTATGGTTATCGTGCTGCTTATCGCAGCCACTGTTCAGATTGTCCTTGGACACCTGATCGAATCGCTAATCATTTTTCTCGTCATTCTGTTAAATGCGGTAATCAGCGTTGTGCAGACCAAAAAGGCCGAAAGTTCCCTGGATGCACTCCGGCAGATGTCTGCTCCCGAAGCCAAAATCATTCGTGACGGGCAGAAAAAAACGATTCCCGCGCGGGAACTTGTTCCCGGTGATATTGTCTTGCTGGATGCAGGAGATTATGTCCCTGCAGACGGCCGCATTTTGGAATCAGGCAGCTTGCGCGTCAACGAAGGCATGCTGACAGGAGAATCCGAAGCAGCGGAGAAACATGCAGATGCCATCCCGGAAGAAGCTCCGATCGGTGACCGTCGCAATATGGCATTCAGTGGATCACTGGTGGTGTATGGTCGGGGTACGCTTGTCATTACGGGTACAGCACTGAAAACGGAAATCGGCAAGATTGCCGAATTGATTGAAAATGCAGAGGCGAAGGAAACTCCGTTGCAACGGAAATTGGAATCCTTTAGTAAGAAGCTTGGCTTCTTTATCCTAGGCTTGTCGATTCTTATTTTCGCCATCGAAGCAGGACGTGTCTGGTTAACTGAGGGAACGGAAAATATCGGGCCATCCATTGTGAATGCCCTAATGTTCGCAGTTGCCGTCGCTGTCGCCGCCATTCCAGAAGCCCTTTCCTCCATAGTGACGATTGTATTGTCTCTGGGAACGAACAAAATGGCCAAGCAGCACGCCATCATCAGACGTCTTCCAGCCGTGGAAGCTTTGGGTTCTGCCAGCATCATCTGTACCGACAAAACAGGAACGCTCACTCAAAACAAAATGACCGTGGTGGACTATTACATTCCCCATGGCACGAAAGACCAATTCCCCGATGATCCCAAACAGTGGTCTGCAGAGGAACGGCGCTTGTTACATATTGCAGTACTCTGCAATGATTCGAATATTAACCAGGAAGGCAAGGAACTCGGTGACCCAACCGAGGTGGCGCTCATTGCCTTCAGTAACCGGGTGAACAAGGATTACAATGAAATTCGTGATCAGTTTCCGCGTGAAGCCGAGCTTCCTTTTGACTCGGATCGGAAATTGATGAGTACTGTGCACACATTTGAAGGACAGACGGCTTTGCTGACCAAGGGTGGCCCGGATGTGCTGTTCAGTCGCTGTAGTCATGTTTTTATGAACGGAGAAGTTCAGCCATTGACGCCTGAGATTCGCATACAGTTTGAAGAAAAGAACGAAGCGTTCTCCAAACGGGCCTTCCGTGTGCTAGCATACGCCTACAAAAAGTTTGATGACAAAAATCAGGTCACGGTAGAGGACGAATATGATCTAACACTTGTTGGTCTGACAGCCATGATTGATCCACCGCGTGAAGCGGTATATGGTTCCATCGAAGAATCCAAGAAGGCAGGCATTCGCACGATCATGATCACTGGCGACCACAAAACAACAGCCCAAGCGATCGGTATTGATATCGGACTTGCAGGCCCGGATGATCTGGCCCTTACCGGAGCAGAGTTGGACAAACTGTCGGATGATGAACTCGATCAGCAGCTCGAACATATCTCGGTGTATGCACGTGTATCTCCTGAAAATAAAATCCGCATCGTGCGTGCGTGGCAACGCAAAGGCAAGATTGCAGCGATGACCGGAGATGGCGTCAACGACGCACCTGCACTGAAACAGGCAGACATCGGCGTAGCGATGGGCAGCGGGACGGATGTCGCGAAAGACGCGGCAGCCATGATTTTGACGGATGATAACTTTGTCTCCATCGTGAATGCAGTCAGTGTAGGGCGTATGGTATTCGATAATATCAAAAAAGCCATTGCGTACCTGTTTGCAGGAAATCTTGGGGCGATTATCGCCATTTTGTTTGCACTTGTAGTCGGCTGGGTGAACCCATTTACGGCCCTCCAGCTGCTCTTCATCAATCTGGTAAATGATTCCCTGCCTGCTATTGCACTGGGTACGGAAAAAGCTGAACCGGATGTCATGCGGCGGAAACCGCGGGATATCAACGAAGGTATCTTTGCCGGCGGAACATTGCAGGCTGTCATTACACGTGGTGTTCTGATCGGGGTGGCTGTTATCGTGTCCCAATATATTGGACTTGGGATCTCGGAGGAAATGAGTGTGGCAATGGCCTTCACGACCCTGATTCTGGCACGGAGTCTGCAAACTTTTGCAGCGCGCTCCAACACACAGACGATTTTCCAGGTCGGCTTCACCACTAACAAATATGTCCTCGGCTCCATCTTGGTTTGTCTCTGCCTGTATGGAATCACGCTGATTCCAGGGGTTCGCAGCATCTTCGCCATCCCGGCAGCCTTTGGCTGGAATGAGTTCCTTATCGCAGGGGGACTTGCTCTCGCAGCGGTCATTCTGATGGATGTCATCAAGTGGATTCGCAATCGTGGCACACCAGCTACTACGTCCTAAAAATAATCAGATGAAAATGCTCATGTGCAAAAACGACGTCCTGGGTCAGGACGCCGTTTTTGTTTAACCACCCAATGAATTCGTATGACATTATTGCCATATACATAGATTGAGCGTAAAATGGTTTATTGAATTCATAGACAGGAATGGTTACGTGAAAGATAAAATTGTAATGCCTCTCTGGACTTGCTGCCTATTCATCGTTGTGATGAATACCACCATGTTTAACGTCTCTTTACCCGTTATTATTCATGATCTTCAGATTACATCAGACCTGGGGTCCTGGGTCATTTCAAGCTACTCCATTGGTTATGCCTTGTCGACGGTGATTTACAGTCGATTGTCTGACCGTATTCCGGTACGCAAATTGTTGACGGTGGGATTGCTTATTCTGGGCTTATCTTCATTGCTGGGATTATTTGCGCACAGCTTTGCGATCCTTTTGCTGACACGTATTTTGCAATCTGCGGGTGCAGGAGTCATGGCCGGGCTTGGACTTGTCATCGCGAGCCGTTATATCCCAGTGGAACGACGCGGAGCTGCCATCGCACTGATCTCATCAGGAAGTGCCATGGCGTTTGGGCTTGGTCCCATTGTCGGCGGACTCATTAGTGAGTACTGGGGCTGGAATGGACTTTTCGCCATTACGGTGCTTGTCCTGCTTGCACTGCCCGTACTGCTCTATTTTCTCCCGCGTGAAACGGCCAAACTGGAGAATCCTTTTGATATGATCGGTGCTGCATTAACCGTGATTAATGCAACCACCCTTCTGGTTGCCATTACTCAGCAGTCTTGGTTATGGCTGGCCATCGGTGTCATTTCACTTGTTGTGCACATCGTGTATATTCGCAGGGCGAGCCTTCCTTTTGTGAATCCACATGTATTCCGAACACCCGGGTTTACCCGGCTACTGATCATCGGCTTCTGTGTTCTGGTCGTAAATCTGGGGAATCTATTCCTGATGCCGCTAGTGCTCGCTGATCTGTTTGGACGCTCGTCACTGGCTATTGGTCTGCTGATTGCTCCTGGAGCCATCGTCTCGGCATTCTGTACCCGTTTTGTAGGTCGCTGGATCGATCGTTATGGCAATATACGTTTTCTGATGATCGGACACATTTTGCTTGCCGCAGTGCTTGCTCTGTTTATGCTGGGACTGAATCAGTCTGCCCTGATCATCACCGGAGGATATCTCTTCTTCTCCCCGGCACTCTCCGCCTCCATAGCTTCACTGAATAACGAAGCGTCTCGGGTGCTGCCCAAAGCGCAAATCGGTTCCGGTATGGGCTTGCTGCAGTTGATCCAGTTTTTTGGCGGTTCGGTATCCGTAGCTGTCTGCGGGCTTATGCTGCACGGCATTCCGGGTGTTCCGGTAGAGGAAGCCTATCATTATGTATATGGGTGTCTGCTTTTAGTCTGTCTGATCTCGCTTGTCATCGTGGTCTGGCATAACAAAGCTGCACGATCGAACTCTACGGCTACAATGACTGAGACTGGATAGGTTGTAAACTAGGATGTATTCTATATCATTCAATCACAACATTATTTATTCAATTGAGTAAAAGGCTCGCGCATAGCGCGAGCCTTTTGTTGTTCACCCCATTATTCAAACGGTGAATCACTCAACTGGATCACTCGGTCTGGTTTTTAAACAAGCTATGAATGCATTGAAGTTGGCAGCGATCTCACGTACATTTTCCTCCAGCAGTTGCTGGGCTTCCTCCGGGGTCTCTGATTCACTCTCAGCATCTTCACGCACTATCGCCTCTTCATGATCCATAACCAGTACGGCAGGAGATTCTGAATTCTTTCGGTAATCCAATAAATAGTTGTTGCCGCTGCTGACACTCCAAGCAAACGGAATAATCCGGCGTGGATCGGGATTCACATCATCTACCAGATTGGTGTTATTTGCAATGAACTGATGATCGAGAGCGGAGAAACGAATTTCCCAATCGACAACCTCTCCATTTTCAATCATATCAAATGCTTGAACGCCAGACTCCTGCTGAAACTCCAGATATTCGTGGGGAAACACAATACCGTAATGCTTCTGAATGTTATCGATATTCAAGTTATTCAAACTCTCCCTCCGTACAGCCCTGTCGTACCACATCATTTCCCAGCCAATGCTGCCTTCCAGGCCTCCTCCACCGCTACAGGAGCTTTGCTGCTACTCTCGCCGCCGCCCTCCTCCGTCCAAAGCGGTGGATAATATGCAAATACTTGTCCTGTCTGAAGCTGCCCCATGTCGTTTTGCCAACCCTTCCAGCGAAAGGTCTGATAGTACTGCTCCAGATCACCGTTAGCCAACCAGTTGATGAAGCCTGAATAAGCCAGTTCTGTCGATTCCCATTCCAGCGTGTCAGGGGCAAAATAGTATACATGTCCCGTACGGCCATACTTGCCCATATCCATTCCGAAAAATCCACCCGCGGCATCGTAGGCGACGATCATCATGCCTTCCAATGCGGGTACACACAGCTTGTCTCCCAAACCATTCCAACTGGTCAGACTCCCAAAAATGCGGTCACCACCCGATCCAAGTAACGTAATCCAGCCATCATCCAACAGGATTCCCTCGGTCTCATAGGCAACGGCTCCCAAATAGGATTTGGTGCTTACTTGGAGGCGATAGAGCGCATCCTCTCCGACCTCCCGCTGTGCAGGAATATAGGTGTATTTATTTTGTCCATGGTCCAACAGCTCCTTGAGTTCCTCCCAAGCGTGATGTTCCCGATCCACTAATTCGTTTGCAGATAGTTTATGCATGATCATTTCTCCCTTCCAGCTGCTGCTATTCCTCCACACATGCTTGTTTTGTATGAGCATATCACGCCCTAATTCACCATTCAAATCTGCTATAATAAAACTTCATAGTCAATTCATGAGGAGGAATCAACTTGTATCGTATTACTACAATTGCACTCCTGGCCCTGATCCTGTTCGCAACCGGTTGTCAGAAGGATGAGACTTCATCCGTCCCTTCTCCCGAGGCTGTGCAGGTACCGGATACCCAGAAGATGTATTACATATCACCACAAGGAAACGATTTGAACAAAGGAACCATTCAAGCTCCCTGGAAAACGTTGCAGCATGCTGCCGACCATGCTCCCCCGGGAAGCACCGTTTATTTGCGGGAAGGTGTCTATCACCAAAAAGTCAAAATCACTCGAAGCGGTAATTCCTCCGGCAATCCAACCCTGTTTTCCAGCTATCCGCAGGAGAAGGCCATCATTGATGGTGAAGGTCTGTCGGTACGCGGCATAGAGGGTTTGATTGAAGTCGAAAATGCCAGCTATATTACGATTCAAAATCTCGAAATTCGCAACTTTACAACCTCACTTCGGGGACAAGTGCCTACTGGAATATATGTTCACGGGTCAGGAGAGCACATTCAACTCCTGGGCAATACCGTTCATTCCATTGCCAATGATGCTAAACCTTCAGAACCCAATTTACAGGGCAGGGACGCCCATGGAATCGCGATTTATGGTACGGAGCATCCCCAAGCATTACGGGATATTATCATCAAGGATAATGAACTGTATGATCTCGTGCTAGGTTCAAGTGAGTCACTCGCAGTCAACGGGAATGTGGATACGTTTGCCCTACTCGACAATACGATCCATGATACCGACAACATCGGCATTGATCTGATTGGGTATGAAGGAACTTCCGAGGACGACACTTACGATCAGGCGCGAAACGGGATTGTACGGGGAAACGAAGTCTATAATATTTCTTCCAATCTTAATCCGTCTTATGGAACGAACCTCCCCAATGATAGCAATTCTGCCGGGGGAATCTATGTAGATGGAGGCAAAAATCATATCATCGACCACAATCGGGTATATCGTAACGATATCGGAATCGAGATTGCTTCGGAGCATGCTGGGCGTTCCACCAGCCACATTACGTTGCAGGATAATCTGATTTTTCATAACAGGCTTACCGGCATCGCCATGGGCGGCTATGATGAGGAACGCGGTTCTACGGAGGACAGTACGATTATGTACAATACGTTAGTGGATAACGACCTGCTGGATGCAGGCAATGGGCAGTTATTCTTGCAAGCCCGAACGAAGAACAATACGTTCAAACGAAACATTCTCGTATCGGGCAGCTCTGACGTGCTCATTTACAATGAATACACCAGTAATTCGGGGAATGTGTTTGATCACAATGTGTACTACTCCTCTGCACCACAAGAAGATACGCTGTGGGTATGGAAAAACACGGAGTATTCCGGCTTCACCCCCTACATGGAGGGATCAGGAAATGAGGCACAATCATTGTATGTAAACCCCGAATTTATGGATGAGGCCAACGAAGACTTCACTCTCCGAGCTGGTTCTTTCGCCGAAGGATACGGCTACCTTGCACCGCGATAATGATTATGGAAGAAGAACAACCAATTCAAGTCAGCTGTCCCGTTTCAAACAAAATAAAAGAGCTTGCGCATAGGGGCACTTCCCTTATGATGCAGGCTCCTTAATGTTTTCCTGTTTAACTGTTTAACCCAGCCCTTAATTTCTTACAAGCTCGGCTGCATGGGTCACCCGATTTCGCCCACCCGTTTTGGAGGCATAGAGCGCTTTGTCCGCTTTTTGAAACAAAGACTGATCTGTATCTTCCTGCGAAACCGTAGCTGCGCCAATACTCACTGTAATGTTATACTCGCCCCAATCGGCGGAATCTACCTGTGAACGATATCTCTCCGCTGTAGCCACAGCTTGCTCTCGATCACAATTCGCAAGAATAATGACAAATTCCTCTCCGCCATAACGCGCCACCACATCCGTGCTCCGTGACACCGATTGCAGCAGGCCTGCCAGATTGCCCAGCACCAGATCTCCAATCGGATGTCCATACGTATCGTTGATGTTCTTGAAATGATCAATATCAACGACCAGAAGGGAGAAAACACATTGAGTTTCCCGGAAGAGTGCCAGACTTTCCACCATTTTATCCTGAAAAAACCTGCGGTTCTTGAGTCCGGTGAGCAGATCCGTCGAAGCCATCGTCTCCAACTGATCATTCACTTTGATTAACGCCTGCTGCTTCACCTTATATTCTTCGTGCAGTCGTTCAAGTTCCTTGTTCGCATCATTTGTGGCTTGATACAGTTCCTGAAGTTTCGTCTTGGTGTTCATTATATCCTTCTCATGTTCAATTCGCTTACGCATCACCACAACCACACAATCTACTACGCTTTCCCCATCGCGAGTTTGGCGAATCCCGTTAAGCAAAACTGGGACATCCTGCTGATCACTGGTGCGAAACGTAAAGTACATCTCGTCCACATGTCCATATAACTGGATGTAGGGATAGAAATACGTATGAAAAAACAGCTTGTTGGTCACCGACATAGTGGACTCAATATGCCGTCCCAATAGCTCATTGCGTTCATACCCTAGCATGGTCAGCAGGGTTTGATTAATCGTTTTTATGATGCCCGAGTCAGAAATGGAGAAGTATCCACAGGGTGCCATATCTAATTGTATATCCATGGATTAACTGCCTTTCCTCTCATTTTACTTTACACGCTCTGCAAATACTCTTTAATGAAGCGGCTTGTCTCTTCAGGCTGACTTAAATGTGGATAATGCCCCTTCGCCGTCATCTGTTGAAGTCTACTGTTCTTCAGATGCGCATGCAAGTAATCCCCCACTTCAACGGGAGCGATGCTGTCATCCGAGCATTGAAGAATGAGCGTAGGTACCGAGGCACGCTCCAATTCATTCCGACAATCCGAGAAAAACGTCACCTCCGCAAATTGTCTGGCAATATGCGGATCTCTCGAACAGAAGCTTTTTTCCAACTCTTCCGTCAGCTCTTTCCGTTCCGGATTCTGCATAACAATCGGAGCGAGATAGCTGGCCCAACCAATAAAGTTCATCTGCATCATTTCCAGCAGCTCATCAATGTCACGCCGATCAAATCCGCCATAGTAACCCGGAAGATCGTTTACATAACGCGGGGAAGGCCCCAGCATGACGATTTGCTTGAAATATTTAGGTTCATGAATGGAAGCAAGCATGCCAATCATACTGCTGACCGAGTGTCCAACAAATATGACATCTCTCAAGTCGAGCGCTTCCATAATCTCCAGCACATCCTGGGCATATCCTTGAAGATCACTGTATTTGTTTGAATCATAATAGTTAATTTGAGATTCACCTGAGCCTACATAATCGAATAAAACAACTCGGTAGTTCTCCGTAAAACTCGGAACAATATAGCGCCACATATCCTGATCACACCCAAATCCATGTGCAAAAATAATCGTTTGGCTGCCTTTTCCCAACAATTTCACATTGTTACGCACGAGGACGTCAATCGTCATCCAAATCACCTCTCTGAGGTAGTATCCTTTTGCTTTGACCTATCTGGTTATTATATCGGAAATTGTTGGGTTATGGATAAGAAATATTAATTTTCATTACTTTGGATACATAAAGAACAATCCACTTTGTATGCCAAAAGGCCCTCTCATCACGAAAGGGCTCTTTGTACTCATTTTTTATTTTTGGCTATTTTACAGTGAGAATCACACGTTGATAATGCTTCAACTGATGCTCCCCATCATCCTGTACTTCGGCTACGATATGAATGGTATCGCCCGATTTGGCATCGTCAGGTACGTTGAACGATACAGCATCGGTGTCACTGCCCTCCAATTGAATCGTATCCAACTTCTCGCCCTTCGCCAGTTCACGATGTAATCCAAGTTGCAGATCACCCGCCATCTCAGGCTGAACTTTCTCCTCCTGGACGTTGGAATCTTTGTACGTATCTGCTTCAAAATATCTCCACCATTTGTAGGTGAGCTGATCTCCATCCGGGTCCTTTCCTTCGGCATGAAGGGTTATTTTCTCACCCGGACTGACGGACAGATCCAGTCCTTCCTTAATCGTTAATGACGGATTATGGTTGGCTGCTTCAAAGGTATCTGCTACGGCCCAATCGGCACGAGCCGCAAAATCATTCTGAATATCGTCAAACCATCTCATCAGAGAGTATTCAGCCTCATATCGTTTAGTATACGGATCGTAATCAAGAACGTTGTTCCTGAACAGCTTGTCATTTACCACACCGAAGCGTCCTCCCCATCCACCGAAGGAAGGGTCTTCCATACTGCGCAGCCCATTGTCAATTAGATAGAAGAAGGATGGAGAATCACCCTCGGATATAAAATCGTATTTGTCATATTGCGGATTCTTCTTCAGATATTCAGCACTACCGCGCTGCTCTTCTTCCAGCTCGCCTTCAATCATTTTTCCATCACCCATGGATGCATACATATCCAACAACTTGCCATGACCATCCAGAATGTTTTTGAGCATCCAATCCCCATGCAGCTTGCTGTTGACTTCCTCTGTATGGAATTTCCACGCATAGGCAAAATGCCAGAAGTTCGATTGGTCGTTCAGAATGCGAATGTCAGGCCAATTTTTTGCAATATAGTCGTTATAGCTGTCATCCTGATCGAGGATGATGTATAGCACCAGTTTATCACTGACTTTTTTGCGAATCGTTTCCCACTCAGATGTGCCCTTGTACTGTTCTTCAATCGATTTCAGTGCTCTGGCTGTTGTATTTGTACCGCCCCAGGTCTGCACAATCAGATCTCTGGAATCATCGTCGAGGAAAAGCGTTTGGAGAAATTCGGAACCTTCTGTTTCTTTCTCCATCTCCCCTTTGTCGGAGATATTACCGATTTTGGTCATCTTGCGAAGCTGTTCCGGCTCCGGATATCCCTCTGCATGTTTGGACAAGTTGGGATAAATTTCGCCATAGGCATCAATCATGTCGTAAACCCACTGTGTACCTATCCAGCGGAAAGGTTTGATTCCTGCTTCCTCGTCGCCCGCATAATGATACACTGAACTGGTCAGCACAATGCCCGCCAGATCCATTTCATTAGAATATAATAGAAAACGAATCACCGAGTTCATATCATCCACTTCACCATCGGTTGTAATCACCTTTCTCGCTTTGGTTGCGGAATGATCTGCCGTTTCTGTAGATTCATTTTGTTCCTGTTCTGCCGTCTTGTTGGGCGTTTCAGTAGCCGTTTGCGGTGTTTTGGATGCGCATCCACTGACAATCAGAATCATACTGAGGCAGCCAGCCGCCAAAACGTTTAACCATTTTCTTGTACTCATGTTCGTGATCTCCCCTTTCTTGTGTTCCACGCGATGTGTTTTTGGGAATGTCTGCGATGTTGGTCTACTACTTAATATGGTCCGTAAAATGCAAAAAAACCCAAACATCAATATGAGCTGGACAGAGTCCACGCATATCGACATTCAGGTTTTGCCTGCCAAAGCAGTAACAATCCTCATTTGAGAAAAAGTATAACACTTTTCTGGTTTAATGTAAACGCATTCAATATTACTATATAAATTGAACTAAAGAATATTTATATAACCAGAGGGTGTAAGCTTTTCCCATTTTGATATATGCTTATGCTTATGACTATGAATGAATGTAACTGTTTGAAAATAGCCTAACACCAGGAGGGATCAGACACCTTGGAACAGCTGAATGCTGCCCTAATCCGTTTTGTGGAGCAGCAAGATTTATATAATAAAGCTTATGGACTTTTCAAAAATCATGATCTGCGTCCTCGTGAACAACAACACCAGCTGCAAGTGGACGAACGAATCCCGCTCTCTCCAGAGCTCCAATATCTGTACATCCACTACGAGATGATGGATGAACAGGCCAAGGGCACACTCAAAATGAAAAATGCAGCCGTCGAGATCGGTGATGCAGCTCTAATCTCCTTTGTTGCACCTGAACATCTCCATCGTCAGCAACTAGGTCACCGCTGGATCGGAATGAACGAACCTTATGAGGAGTCAGCCTCTTGGCAAAAAAATCATGTCGTCATTGCGAATTTTAACGATGATCCGATAATTGTAGATACAGCAGCACCGAACTCTCCTGTATATGCTGCTTTTGCAGGTGAAGAACCTCAGCTTATTGCCGATTCATTAACAGTGTTTTTTAATGCACTGGCCATCCTGATTGAAGCTGCACGGGCCTATGCTGGGGAATTGAAGGACGAGGAAACTTATGAAACCAAACCCGAATATCTGGAGCATGTCGAACCTATATTGAATGATTTACTGGGAGAAGAGCATACTGCACATTTATTCGAGTATTTGTCATTTTGTTGAAATTAAAGGATCACAAGATACGGAGGGTTGAATCATGATTTATGTTGCTTTGCTTCGGGGCATTAATGTGGGCGGGAATAATAAAATCAATATGAAGCAGTTAAAAGGAACGTTTGAGCAAGCGGGCTTGCTGGACGTGGTGACGTATATCAACTCAGGCAATATTATCTTTGTCGATCATCAGGAACGCGTGGATGCGAATACGGAATTATCCCAGATTCTTGAACAAGCCATAGCTGTCGATTTTGGCTTACAGATCAAGGTGATGGTACGTAATCTGGATGAAGTTCGAACTGTTATTCAGGGACTACCGGAGGACTGGACGAATGATGCCACGGCCAAAAGTGATGTCATGTTCCTCTGGGATGAAGTGAATGATGTTTCAGTTTTGGACAAACTGCCCATCAAACCGGAAATCGACACATTGCTATATGTTCCCGGAGCCATTTTATATTCCGTCAATAAAGAACTTGTCACCAAAAGTGGTATGAACAAGCTCATAGGCTCCAAGGTCTACAAATATATGACGGTCCGGAACGTGAACACGACCCGCCAGATATACAAGCTGATGCAGGCTGCGGCTGAGAGATGATCAAGGCCAAGTGAAGTGTCTTGCCAGTTTTCAAAGCTTATGTATATCGGAGGGGATTGCATGAATCAGGAGCGGACATGGAACGTTAGCATAAAATCTGTGAAGCGGGAGGACTTTTATTTTGCCCCGAATACGGCTTGGCAGGTGAAGGTACCAGCTTACCGAGTGCACTTCAATTCAGATTGCGAATTAAGGCTGCATGCTCAAGATCAGATTTTGATAACTGTTGGTGAGGTTGGAACAGCAGGCTGGTCCGCATTTATTGGAACGGCAATCAAATGCGGACCTGATTCGATCCTGCTGTACACAAGCCCCCAGTATGAGTCACGATTGATGGAAGCCTGGCAGTTTGAAATGATCTTCTCACCACTCAATTCCATAGAAGGTGCCCAGAACGTGATCGATACGTTGGGGTTCTTCCCACCCTTTCACTACGATGAACTAACCAATGTGAAGCTGCAAAACGCAGATCAAGGCGATAAGTTTGAAAATCTGTCCCTGACGATTACGCATACTTCCACAGACGGGTTGGAACAGCCCCTCGACTTTAATTTTGAAGACGTCCAGTTTAAGGACATCTCTCCCGCCGAGGAAAGCAATGTCTGCTTGCAGCTCAGCTTCGCTTACGAGGGTGAACAGATTGGCGTGCAACTGGACGCGATAACCGGATTCGCAGCGAGATTTCTATGCCGCAAAGTTGTGGTTCAGTTAGGCTAGTAACATTACCCGGCAACGGAATGGGTTTGAGTTTTTCTCGATCCCAACATGACTGCACCCATGACTAGAACCAACAGAGCTACCAGCATGAATGGAATATGTTTATCCACCTGATACAACGTTGTTGTGAGTAAAGGGGTAATCACGGCAGATATGCCCTGAATCGCTGCAACCAATCCGGCTGCGCCGCCCTGTTGTTCTTTGCTGACCGAAAGAGAAGCTCCTGCCATGAAACCAGGCATCATGAGACCCGAGCCCATGCCGAACAGGAAGAATGAGAGATAATAGATGACCAATTGACTGGAGATCAAAAACAAAACCATGCTTGCGAGCAGAAAAAGGGACCCGAGCAAAATCATCGGCCGCGGCTGCCATTTCAACCACTTCATCTGGATCACCTGCATGATCAGCATCGCAGCCCCGGAGAACATCAGTCCGAACGAAACCATTCGGGCTGTAGCCCCTGGAGATAATGCGAGTTGATCCTGAAAATAAAATCCACCTACAACCTGTACCGTCATAATGCCAATCATCGTAACCAACCCGGCAGCAAGATACATACGCAAACCGCGTTGGAGCGGGTTAACCTTGGGCGCTTTCTCCTGAATGACCGGCTTGGCAGCAGGAATGAGCAACAAAGCAATGATAAACGCCGCAACCGCAATAAAAATACCAAAATAAAGCGGCCACAACAGACCGATTATGGTAAAAGCACCTGCAATCGCAGGGCCAAATACAAGTCCCAGCCCATTGGCGGCACTAATAATCGCCATCCCGCTTCCCCGTTCTTCTCCTTCCGTCACATCTCCCATATATGCCTGTGAAGAGGATAGCACTGCCGGAATGAACATACCAATCAAGCTCCGCGTTACAATCAGAAGGGTTAACAAAAGTC
This sequence comes from Paenibacillus sp. MDV22-iso6, assembly GCF_058408365.1. Lineage (NCBI taxonomy): Bacteria > Bacillati > Bacillota > Bacilli > Caryophanales > Paenibacillaceae > Paenibacillus > Paenibacillus sp. MDV22-iso6. The sequence goes on from NZ_JBZVDZ010000004.1 coordinate 323,863, forward strand.
CCCCTCCGATCCACGCATTTAATCCACTATACATCGCCAATGCAAACAACGCACAACTTATGGACATGCCTATGAATCCAATCAATATGATTGGTTTTCTGCCTTTCAGATCACTGAATCTGCCCCATACCGGACCCATCACAGCCATGGCGATGGACCCGAGTGAAATAATTAGCCCGGAATGACTTTCTTTCATCCCCAGCTCACGAATAAGTGGCGGCATAATGGGAGCAATAAGCATAAGACCCAACATGGCTGCAAATACGCTAAAAAAGATACTTCCTCTGATTCTGTTCACGCTCATACACTCCTTTATTTTTCAGTACAGTATCCACTGTACCTGGAGTATACAAGGCTGAGAGAATCTCGACTGCCTCCATACGGAACAATTAACGGTTAGACGGATTATTAATATATTTTTTTCATTTCCGATGGCTTCACGCCGAATTTGCGATAGAATTGCTGGGAAAATGCACTGATGTTACTGTAACCAACCGCTATCGCTGCCTCAGTGACGTTATTCTCTTGACTGCGCAGCAATTTCATGGCGTTGTCGAGACGAATCTGGCGCAAATATTCAAATACGGTAGTGCCGAACAGCGCCTTAAAGCCTTTTTTCAATTTAAAATCATTCAGACCCACCTGTTTGGACAACGCCAGCAGGGATGGAGGGTCCACCATACTTGCCTCCATAATCTCCCGGGCGGTATGCAGCTTCCTTATATCCTCTCTGGAAAATCCCGAAGGAATAGGAGCCAGATCAAACAGCTGAATCATAAACCGATTCAATATCTCCAATGCGGTCGCTTCCATCATTAAGGAAGATCTATAGGGGTTGTTCAATTCCCCAATCAGACTTTCAATCATCGTTCGAATTCTGTGATCCAGCTGAAATATGATGGGTTTGAACACACAATGTCCCAAAATGTCCTGAAAACGAATGGACTGGCTCGTTGCCAATTGTGCGCCAGCATAATTGAACAACGAGATCGGAATTCCGATGGCAAAAGAAGTATAGTTCTCCTGCGCAGGCGGATGGAACCAGGCTTCAAAATCACGCATCATGATGAGTGCTCCCTGTCCAGTGGGCAGCGTATATTGCTGACCGGATATGTCTACATAGCGCGCACCTGACAAGGCAAATTGCAGCTCAATGATGGGAATATTCGATGCAAAGAACGTAGAGCATGGTTCACTATAATTAATCTGAGAATACACAATTTCGATACCACTATACGTGGTTACTCTTTTTATATTGCCACTGCCCGCTTTAGCAGAGAGCAGGTACGTATTTTCATCTTGCTGACTGAATGGTTCCTGCGTTAAATAATGTTGGTATACAACGGCTAACGAATCGAAACCCATGTGTTCTCACCTCGTCTATAACTTGATCTTAACTCCAGAAAGAGATTTGTCTAATTGAGAATAATTCTCAATAATTCTACCTCAATTTTTGCTTTTAGACCAGCCCCATGACGAAATTACTACACTTCATACCGAAAAAATCCAGAATCCGCCTGTAGAAATGGAATCTTCACATTGAAGAATGAGGAGATACGCCCGCAACTAAAAAAGGACACTAGAGCTCATTCTCTCGTGTCCTTTCGCATGACTTAATCCCGTCCTTATTCCCAGAAAAAACGTCCGGCAAATACCTTCTTCGTCAGCAACTTGTATGTTTCCTCTGGCAATTCTTTTTTCATCTTCGCCATCACGGCGTCCTTGCCTACATTATAATGCGTAGACATGCCGATCTCCGCTGTCGTATCGGTTGCGTCCAGATGCATAATTGGTGCTTTGGCATCTTTTGTCCAAGGTGTCCATTCGGCCAATTCCGATGATCCACCACAACCCGGGTTGTCTGTATAGAGGAACTGCTTCAGATAAGCTGCCATCGCGGAAGACAATGCCTCACGGCCTGGTTTGTTCTGTTCACTAAAATAACCTTCAGGGAAAAGAGCGGCAACGCCGTCTGCGTGTCCTGTGTAAAAGTCCATATCCGCGCCATGCGGTGCGCCCAGCAATGTTTGCAGCCTTTCGGAAATGACCCCAGGCTTTGTGCCCCATGCAAAACGATAGGCGTATACAGGTGGCTGTCCCGCTTCACTTGTCAGGCGCTCGGCTACCCGCTCCGCATTGAAGCCTGCATAAGCCTCACTGCCATATTTCAGAGCTGCGGCATACTGTTCGGCCTTGGTTTCATCTGTAAACAGAGTTTCATCATGAAATGAGGGTACAAAGTATGGATCACCGAAAGCAAAGCTGGAAAACTCAGTTTCCAAACTGCCCAGCAGAACAGGAACTTGTGCATAATTACCGCTGTTGATGGCATCGAATCCCTCTTTCGGAATGACTGTACCGTCACGGAACAAATGTGGGAATGGCTGCATACGAATCGCCGTTGAACCATATACAGTGACCAGCTTGTCAGCAGGCAACTCACGCAAATAGCTGGCCAGCTGTGCCTGAGACTGCTTGCCGATCCATGTTCCCGCATGTTCAATAGAGGTCACTTTACCCACTTGCACGAGCAATTTCACAAATGCATCCTCGGATTTTTGTTCGCCTTCCTCCGGTGCAGCCGTGGTCAGACCACCACTGAAAGCAGCTAATTTCTGAAATAGCCCTTTGCTTAGCGGTGAGATTAACGCTGCCAGAACATTACGTGCTCCTGCCGACTGCCCGGCCAACGTAACATTGCCTGTATCTCCGCCAAAGCCCTCGATATTATCCTGTACCCACTGCAGTGCACGGAATGCATCAAGTAAGCCATAGTTGCCCGAATCATCAAGGGGATTTCCGGTTTTCAATGCAGCATTTTGAAAGAATCCAAGAGCTCCCAAACGATAGTTCACCGATATGATAATGCTGTTCGTGTTACGCGCAAGTTGTTCACCTTGAAAATCCTTGCCTGATCCGGTCATATTCCCGCCGCCGTGCAGAAACACCATAACCGGAAGCTTCGAACTGGTTGTATTTGGACGCCAAATATTGAGATACAGTGAGTCTTCACTTCCGGCTATCGTTTCACCGGATAACTGTAAGCTGCACGCAGCAAATTCCTTGGCGGTTCGAGTCCCTGTCCATGCATCCGGTTCACGCGGTGCTTTCCAGCGTAATTCACCTACCGGAGGTGCTGCATAAGGAACACCTAACCAGCCGAGCGTACCGTATTGTTCATAGGTTTTTCCATCAATGGCTCCATATTTCGTCTGCTGCAATGTTTGAGGTTTGAACCCCTGATCTTGTTTATGTTTCATCCAACTCTGCTCCAAGGTTCCACCGCCATTGAGCTGTGCCTGCAAAGCTTATGCAGTCGCTTCAGCCAACTGGCGATTGGTACGTTCGCTCTTGCTCCTGCCTTGAAGCGCGTTCACCTCCTTAACCGATATGTAAGTGAAAGCCTCTCCTTGGTTGTAGTTATATCTTTCTAGAGCGTTCGTGCCAATCTCTCCAGCAGTTCCACCGCAGGAGCTAGCACTGCTTCATCAATATCGAATTCCGGATGGTGATGCGGAGCAGGCAGCTCGCTGCCAATAATCATATACGTTGCTTTCCCACCTTGTTCCTGTACACGCCTAATCATGTAACTGGCATCCTCACTTCCGAGTGAAGCACCATCCGAAATAGCCTCCGCATGGGTAAATCCTGCGATGCCTTCACTTTGCTGTACAGCAATCTCTGCAAGCTCCATATCACAGTGAATAGGGACTGCACCGCCAATGACTTCAACCGTAGAGCTTAACTCATGCATCGCCGCGCTGTGCTCGATGATCTGACGCACCCGTCGCTCCAGCTCACGATTCGTTTCTTCTGTCGTTGAACGGGTTTCAATCACCATCCGTGCGTGCTCGGGAATAATATTGGCCCCTGTTCCGCCTTCAAGAATACCCACATTAATGCGTGTATCTGCCGTGCTAAACCGAGGCAACGCATGAATATTAAGGAGTGCTGTAGAGGCTCCCAGCAAAGCATTCCGTCCTTCCTCCGGTGTAGCTCCGGCATGAGAAGACACACCTGTAAAATGGGCTTCCAGCTTGGTCGTTGCCAGGAATCCAGCAGACGCCCCTCTGACATGACCGGATGGCACACCTGTACCCAGATGTATGCAGAACAGACGGTCCACCTGTTCCAGCATGCCTTTTTCGACCATGGCATACGCACCACGCACACCTTCTTCAGCAGGCTGGAACAGCAGACGGATCTTCCCGGCGAACTTTCGGTTACTCAAACGTTCTGCAAGTGCAAGCCCAATGGCTGTATGTCCATCGTGCGCGCAAGCGTGCATAATGCCTTCATGACTGGAGCGAAATTTCCCCGCTTGTGGTATATGTTTGTCTGACTTGCTCTCACGGATCGGAAGTGCATCCATATCGAAACGGAACGCCGTTGTTGGCCCTTCCATTTCTCCTTGTAACTCAGCGACAACCGCCGTAAATCCCCCTCGCATCTGCTGCACAATCGCTGAATCTGCCCCTTCATCGATGGCACGCTGATATGCATCTTCCAACACTTCAGGGTTTGGCAGACCTCGCCGCGATGTGTCATCAATCGCATCTTTTCCATAGGCCACATGGTAACCCAGTTCCGTTAACATCTGCACGACTTTGGTAGCCGTACGAAATTCGGTGAATCCCAGCTCGGGATGTTCGTGAAGGTCTCGTCGAAGCGCAATAATATCAATCATGGTCACTCACCTCTCTCATCAAGCTCTCTATTTCATCATACATACACCTTTACACTACGAATTCTATATTATGGGTCGCTAATCCTGTTTCGCGTTACTTCTACACACATGCTTCACGCCCATAATGGGGACCCTTCGTGTCACAGGATGCGATTGATCTGATTCAATAAAAAAGTTGCCCGCTCATTGAACGGCACTCTTAACCAAACTGCCCAAGAATATTCTTGGGCAGTTTTTCGATTTCACTTTTAAGTGCAACTTCTATAGGCAAAGGTAACGTGGTATGGTAGGCCCACGCACAAGCTTATCGTATAATAAGCATAACGTTGATGAATATGGCGCAAAAAAAGGAGAAGCTCATGATGTTGATTAGACTAAATTGGATCACACTGCGGGTACACGATCTGGAAGCATCGCTCCGCTTCTACCACGATTTGCTCGGGCTGCCGATTCAGCGCAGATTCGAAAGCCGTGGACGGCAGATCGCCATGCTCGGACCAGAAAATGAAACGAAGCTGGAACTGATTGAGGGCAGCGAAACCACACTCAAGCCAGAGGCCGGTGTTTCGATCGGCTATGAGGTAAGGTCGCTGGACGAAGCCATGGAGCAACTCGCCGCATTAGGCATCCCGATTGTACGAGGCCCCGTCCAGCCCAATCCGCATCTGAGGTTTATTTACATTACCGACCCAGATGGCTTCGAAGTGCAGTTGGCCGAACATGTATGATTAAGGCGCAATTATTTTTGAGGCGAATCTAAATAAGTGTACGTTTCACGATGACTGACCTGTTGTGTGTGGAGCCAAACCTACACGCGCACCCCACATAGGACGGCGTCAGCGCGCTGTTGTGCAAGTTTACAGCTTCATCCGACGCATCAGCGGCACACCTACTCGATTCAAAAGCCGTTCAAGCAGCAGCCAGCACCAGCGTCTGCTCATTGGCAAATGGCGCTCATACACGGCAGAATACTCGAAATCCGACACAGCGCCACGGTTGCGTTTGAACTGCGCAGCACCAGCACTCTCATGCAACAGATGACCGTTCTCACGGGCCTGTCCAATCAGGCAAGCTGATAGCATACGGTACAGTCCGATAGACTGGGGTAGCGCCGTATCGTAACCGAATAACGGCGTTGTCATCACCCCATTCCGACAGAAGTATCCCATAATCGCATCTATACGCCCTTCCTTTCGCAGACCATACAAGGTCAGTGTTCCCGAAGCTTTTGCTGTCGCAATGAACTGTTCACTGAATTGCGGATTATCATAAGAGTATTTTTCGAGGTATAGCAGCCTATACAGCTCCGCAATTCGCGGAATATCTTCCTCCGTCAAATTCGATCCGGAAACGAATTCATATCCGTGCTTGGTCAACAATTCGTAATCCCGCTTCAGCAGCCAGCGCGACTTCGCATTGCCGAAATTCGGATCATTCGCCTGGTATAGATAGATTTGCCGGCTCGGAATTAGTTGACAGCCTGCTTGCTTCAGTTCTCCCGTCAGATCGGAGTGAAGCCCTGGGCACAAGGAGCGAAATATGACGGCATGCTCAGGATAACGTTCCCTTACTGCTGCAAGCAGACAAACAGCCTGCTCTCCGGACATGGCTGGATACAGGTTTGTTGATAACAGCCAATTGTTGATATGTACAACCTTGTTTATTTGTGATTGCCGCATTCCCCACCCCACCACACTAAGCAGCGCGAAAAGCCCCTTTTCCAGCAACGGTTTCCGAAGCATCGTCAACTCCTGCTTGGCATACCTCACATAATGCGTATAAGGTGAACAAACGTAAGAATTTTCATACTCTGCATCATTTACCGTCAACGGAAGCACTAGATCGTCAATTCGAGCAATGAGTAAGGTTGTGTTTACATTTATAATGAAGTCCCGCGTCCCTTGTAACATCATGGGTTCCAAATACGCTCTTGCATCTCTACCATCCTCGGTGTTAGGCCAGTCCATATCTTGGAGCGAATTCAGATCATAGAAACGAACGCGACTATCGCGTCTTTCATTCTTCGCTGGATCTGTAAGATCGCGGCTATCCGTCTTCTTTTCCATTAGTGCATTCTTCACGTTCTGCTCCCCCAATTACCCAAACTTCCTGCCATCAATTGTTTTTTTACAAATTCCTATTCCTCCCATTATAATGGGCCTGGATGAGCATCCACAATTGTTTCGTTAAAAACGGGCGGAGAGATAAGCTATCTAAAAACAAAAAAAGCCTGCCCCCACATCATGGTTGGAGACAGGCTCAGTAACTGAACTTCGAATATAAAATTGGTGTAATCAGGTGACTCCGATGCAGTAGGCTAGCTTCAGCCTAAGTATTTTACAGCGTACCCGTTGCAGAACCTACTTCGTTCTTATCGGATACCAACTCGTTCAGGTCCACAATCAGTTGCTCCAGTTCTCCGAAGCTGTCCACCATCTTCTCGGTCAGGTTGCGCTGTTCCTCCATACTGGCAAGAATTTCTTCCGTAGCAGCACTCGATTCCTGAGTCACACTTGAAATTTCTGAAACCTCATTAACCACTTTCGTAGAGGATTCCCTCATGGTGACTGAACTACTCTCGATATCTGCGGCCTGATTCAATACTTGCTGAGAATTGCTGTTGATCGTACGGAAAACTTCTTCTGCCGTTTGCACACTGTCTTTTCCTGCTTCCAAAGCGAGTCGAATACGCCCAAACCGATCCGTCAACGCCTGTGTCTGTCCTCTCAAACGGGACAAAATAGCAGCAATATCACTGGCCGAATGGCCGGAGTGTTCTGCCAGCTTGCGAACTTCCTCCGAAACGACTGCAAACCCACGTCCATGTTCACCTGCACGGGCTGCTTCAATCGCTGCATTGAGCGCAAGCAGATTCGTCTGGTTCGCAATATCCAAGATGCTGTTCAGCATTAGCGACATGGACTCACTTTCCTCGTTAAACTTACTCATATCATCGGCTGTGGTATTAATCGTTTCATACAGCTCCTGCATCTGAACATTCAGTTGATCCATCTGCGCACTGCCTGTTTCCGTGCTCGTTGCCATGCTGGCTGACAGTTCTTTCATCTGAAGTGAGTAGGAAGCAACATCGCGGATATGCTGATCCGACAAGGACAAGGACTCTGAAATTTCAGCCACACTGGTGGCCTGGAATTCAACCCCTTTGGCCACCTCGCTGAATCCAAGCGTTACTTCATGGGTAATGGAGCCGGTGTCGGTTACTTTTTGCTTCAGTTGATCCGTATAACGAGATAGGCCCTCTACAGATTCTTTGACCCTTACAAGCATTGTTTCCACTCTCATTTTGGAATGCTCTACTTCTTGCCAACGCGCTTCGCTATCCCAAAAGAGTCTTTGATTCAACTGGGAAACCAGCATCAGAATGGCTCCCGTAAGCGCAAACAATCCTACATCAACAATATGGCCAATAAATTCCTCGGAGCTCTTTGTCTCCACCAGAACGACCTGAATAATACTGATGATAAACAACACGAAAAATCCGGTAGTGAACAGTTTCTTGTCTGGATAGAGCAACAATACTGAAGTGATGACCAGACTTAAAGTGATGTTAACACTTCCCCAGCCTGCATAGACTCCACAAACCGTAATCAGGAGTGTACAAAGCCACGGGATCACATGAATATACTTCTTTTTGATATTGGCGTACGTTACCCAACCGGTGAATAAAATAGCTACCCCACTCGAAACAAGCAGCTTGGGTTCCAGAAAGGCCATACCAAAACCGATGGCAACAATAACCCACAGGATGATACAGATCAGCTTGTTCCTTTTCCAGATGATTTCGTCATAACGATTCATGAATTTCCCGTCCTTTTTATCAATTAAATACGATGGTGAAACATTTCTGTACTATCTTTTATCAGTCTTTGGTCCTTGCTTATGAATAAATCGCAAAGTCCTAGGGCTTTGTTATAGTACATTAGGTCTTCATAAACATGAAAACACACTTAATGTATATCGGAATTTTATTATAAATTTTTAATATATGAAGGAATATAATATGTACTTATATTTCAGGAATTTTATTTGGTTTTCTCCATAGTAAAAAAATAGTAAAAACCCGCATCAGGGATACGGGCTTTCACATGTTAAGAAGATCAGCTACCTTTTATTTCCCGAACACAAGTGTGTTGTTAGACGAACCTGAATACTTGGTGACAAACTCGCGGGCATAACTGGCTGTCTGTACTTCATAGCTGTAGTTGGAGCTCGGTCTCCAACTCGTTTGAGGAGAGGATGGACTGCTTAACGCAGGTGTGCTGCCTGTATCCGTAAATTCTCCGTTTCCTTTATCATCCAGAATGCCGCCTTTTTCAGCGCCTGCACCGAAATAATTGTTTTCAGAATATATGCGTGCTTTCTCGCCAATGGTAATGGCCTGGTTAAAATTGTTGGCGTAATTGTTTTTGATATGGAAATAACCGTATCTCATGAGACCAGGACCACGTACATATAGGTTTTCAAAATAGTTATTTGCCATCGTTACATGAGGTACACCATTATAGCTGCTGTTGCCATCATTCGGATATCCAAGAATAATTCCGTATTTGTGGTTTGCAAATTTGGAATTGCTGATCGTAATATAATCTGCGCGATCCCCAATGTACAGGAGCTTGTCCAGATCACTTCCGCTCGGGCTGTAGCTATGGCCGGAGAACGTCACGTGATCAATCCAGTAGTTGGAGCCTGAAGTAATATACATCTGGATATCGTCGTTAGCATTAATATTGGAAGCGTGTTCAAAAGTCAGATTCTGAAAAATGACATTGCTTGAGCTGGACGTCGATCTGAAATGAATGTTCGTCAGTGTGTGTTTATCAAAGGAGCCTACCAACGTTTTGTTCGATCCAAATTCGACTTTCTGCAACGTAGAGGAAGAAATATTTTGTTCAATAACCAGTATTTTAGCTGTTGTGCCTGCCATATGTGTTCGCAGATCGTTCAGATTGCTGATGTAGATGACCTGACCGTTCTTACCACCTGTCGTAGCTGATTTGGATACACCACTCTCATTTTTGGCGTTACCGGCAAAACCTGTTAAACCATTCGTGCCTGTGTTGGGATAACTGGCCGCACCATATGTAGCGGGTGCCGTGGAGACCGTCAACAATAACAGTGTTACAGCGAGTAAAAGAATCGAAAATTTCTTCAAAATTTCACCATCCTTTATAATTTTATCCTGAAATACAAGTTGATTATATCGTGTAACATCAGATGTGACAATACAAAAATTGCAATTTAACCAATATTTTTATTTTTTTGCAACAGCAGTCCCCGTATAAGAAAAATGAAAAGACGACACAAAGTCATCTACAAAAACCATGACTTTGTATCGCCTTCTTCTAAATCCTATTTGATTTTCAGTTCCAGCTTATGTTTCTCCACTTCCTGCAAGTCATCGTAAACTTTGCCGGGTTCAGTTGGTATTTTCAATACAAGCGATTGAGGATCGTCCAGCATATTGCTGCTGTAGTATAAAATCATCCCGTCTTCTGTTTCGCTACCTCGATACATTAGAAGCTTGGTCTGCTTACCATTCTTGGTTATAGAAACAATCTCGTAAGGATGTACTGATTCACTTATAGATTGTTTGGTTTGGAAATCAAACTTTTTATTAGGTTCATAGACAAGTTTGGCTTGTATAATAAGTGGAGACATCTCGACTTGAGATAACATCACCTCATGACCGCCAATCGTAAATAACTGATTAAGTTTTATAATTTCCGTCTTGGGAACCGAAAATTTGGGGTCTAAGTCAAAAGAAATCTTCATCAGTTCTGAATATCGCATTTCGGGTCGCTTTGTCCCTGTTTTTGGGTCTGCTAGCTTCCCCGGATCGAGGGAGACGATTTGAAAGTCGAGCATTAACTTTTCAGGAAATGCATCAGTTCGTTTGAGGTTAATCGCAGTTCGACCGTATATGATATGGTTCCCTTTGGGTACTTGGACTCCCCCCGCATTACTATCATCAAATTTATGATTGGTCAGCATGTCAGTTACCCTGGAACGGTTCACCGAATATATCTCCTGAGAAGCATCCGTCTGGGCTGTGTACAAAACGATTATCTTGTTTTCATCCGCCATCACTGCATTGACGGTTAACTGATATATTCCTGATTTCACAGAACGATTCACGAGCTGTACATAACCATTGTTAATTGCGGATGTAATCGTATTGCCCTCTACATCCTTTTCAGCCAACTCCCGAAAAGGTTCAAGAACTCCCCAATTCTGTGCGGGCTGGCTGTACATTGCCTGTTGTGGTGTACCGCCAAGTGGACCCATCAGCAGCCATCCGGCTGCCAGAGCGGTTACGAGCACCGCCGTAATCCACTTTAATTGCACATGACCTGTCATTCGCCGGGTTCTGGCCTTTGCCAGACCTCGCTGAATGGCAAAGGCCGTGTCCGCTGGATTCAATTGTTGTCTCTCCAGCTTAGCCTGGGAAGCATCTGCAAAAAGTGCATGTTCCTCCGGACTAGTTGTCATGCCAATCCCCCCTGTTCTTCATCTGTTTCCGTAACAGTTCCAACCCTTTATGCTGCCAGGTCTTGATGGTACCCTCCGGTTTGCCGAGAATGGAGGCAATCTCAATTGACGTCATGTCGTTATAGTATTTCAACAGTAATACATGGCGGTATTTTGGTTTTATTTTCTCAAGCATGGACCACATTGCAAGTCTGTTATCGCTGCGTCCTCCAATGGCAGACTCGGATATCGCCTCCTCCAACCCATCGCTTGGCAGTGGTGTAGCCCGTTTGCGACGCCTTTGTTCATCAATGCACACATAGATCAGAATACGAATAATCCATGATTTGAACGCCTTCTCATTTTTCAGAGAGCGACGCTTGATCCAGGCCCGGCATGTCATCTCCTGCACCGCTTCTAGTGCATCGTGACGATTACGCAGGTAACTGTAGGCAATGGAGATCAGCGTGTCCTGATGCTCCATGATGGATTGGACAAATGCCGTCTCGTCTTCGCTCTGTACAAACAGCATCTTTTTCATCTCGGCTTTGGTATCCACCCTGCAATCCCCTCCTTCTCTCTCTTTCTGTGGTTTAAGACGGATGAACAAGCCAAACCGTTTTTTATTTATTTTCCATCACAAAAAAGCCCCGCCTAATCCTGAGGAGGAAGCTCTTGTATTGATTTCCGCATCATTATTTAAAGTTCAAACCATTCCAGCTCAGCGTCATCCTGATTCGTAGCTGCTCCCATCTGCCTTAGCCAGTTTGCTGCGAATTCACCTCCTACATGAAACAGACAATATATGTATAACTCTCCCTCTACAATCTCATTCATTCCCGATGCCACTTCAATCGAGACTTGTAGAGCTTCAGGCTAGGGCGAACCCTCCTAAAGCAACGCAAACCCATCTTCATAATGCTCCAACTTATACAAGTCTGAGAAGGTTACGGACTCCGCCAGTCGCTTCACAATCCGAGGCAAAATGACAGGATTTGTTGTTCTGATGCCATATTCCCAGCCCACATGGTACCTCCTTTAATCTAAAAGTTAGCTAAAGGCTACTACTCTTGCTCATTCAATTCATTGATCGAGCGGTCCAGCCACAATTCATACCAGTCCATAAAACCCAGCCGCTCCGCGTTGCCCATATAATGATCCGGATAAATCCCATTACTGTTCGCTCGATCATCGGTCCAGATCTCTCCGTAGGACAATCCCTTCACGATCAGATTGAGCGAGACGCCACATCCAAAATCACTGATTCGCAGCATCCCTGCCGACCATTTCGGATCATAATACTCATGTTCAAGCGCTGCCCACTCGTCCTCTTCTTTGCTGTCGTCGTACCAGTCCACATCCCAATTCCAGGATTCCACATGTGGAAACGGCTCAGAAATTGCATTCAACTCATCATCATAATTCATCACCAAATATATGCCGTTCTCCGGCTTTTCCAGCCCATAATAAGGACCTGTACCACCACTTCCAATCCCAAGCAAAAAAGCTTGATACTCTTCAGGCAGCGCTATCTTCCATTTCTGTTCAAAAGCTTTAATTTCGTCCAATGTCCATACCGGAGCTATCTCATATTGATGATTCTCTGCCCCAAACAGATTCCGCTTCGGGTCCAGAGTCTGGAGTTTGTTCAACTTTCCCTGTATGCGTTCCAACTGTACCTTATACATTTCCATATCCATATGCCTCCTTCCATCACGGACTTATAACGTCAGATGCGGATCAAGTCATTCAAACTATTTTCGCTTTGCAGACTGGGTTTGATGGTAATCCATATTTGATTGCTTTCCCTCAATATCATGCACGCATAATTTCCAGGTTCCATCTGGAGCAACACGCCGCCGCACGATTCATCGGGCTCCAATTCACCCCCACTGACATCATCGGCAGCCCCCAGATACACGTTACCGGAAGGGACACGTAGATGGTATACCTGTGCAATCTCCAGTTCCTTCCCCGCATCATCCAGACCCCATGTCACCTCATACTGTCCATCTTCACCCAGATTCAGAAACAAACAGTTGCCTGCATTTACCTCTGTCAGTTCATCTTCCGCAATAGACCACCAGTCCGGTGTGTCTCCAACACGATGTTTTAACGTCCCCAGATCGTACAGGCACAATGCTGCCGTATCCGTGAAGATCTGAAATTTCCCGTTCATTCTATCTCTCCTTTCTAATTCAAAATAAACACCTTGACCCTAGGTCAGACCTAAGGTTTATAGTGGAACTATTCCATTCAAGCAGACAGGAGCCAGCTTAATGAACAAATACATTACGATTAGCGAATTATCCAAATTAATGCATGTTTCAATCCATCAAATTCGATACTTTGAGGAAAAAGAAATACTTTTCCCGGCATATGTGGATACCAACCACTACCGTATGTATGGAATGGATGAGATCTACCAGCTTTCTCACATTCTTTTATTGCGCAAGTTGAATGTCCCTGTTCAGCAAATCAAAGAGTGCATGCTCTCCTATTCCGCAGATGACTATAACCGATTATTAACCGATTCACTTCGAGCTGTACAATCACAGATTGATTCGTTAATGCATATGGAACAATTCATTCAAGGCATATTGCAGGAACAGCAGGAATGGATCAGCCAATCCCAGCAGGATCAGTGTATACCCATATATGAGATAAAGGAAATTCCTGTTCGGCATTTCACCACTTGGATCACCATCCAACCAAACGAATCTCTGCATGCCCGTGCACTTTATCAGCATCGTACGGATCAACCTGCATTGTTTGAAATTGATTTACACTACTTGTATACCTTAGACCAGGTTGCAGTCTGTGTTCCGTTTTCTAATGCTACCAGCGATTCTTTTGTTGAAAAAGGGTTATATCTAACCAGATCATTCACAGTGACATCCGAAGAAAATATTGCCCAGGAAATTCATCACCTTAAGGAATATGCATTTCAAGCCACTTACGTGCTGGTAGACCCTATAATCTTGATTGAAAAGTCCTATCTCTCCATGTTAGGAACTGATCAATTACACTATGAGATTCAGGCCAGAATTGAGGTCACTCCTCCTAAAGTGAAAGAAAGGAACCCATTATGAACCTCACGACTCCAATTCAAATTGTGGACTATGATGATCAAAATCAACATCAACTGGCTGTCCGAAAATTAATAGTCCATTCTTTTGCAACCAAGTTTGAGGCTCTTGTTCGGCTCGCCCCAACGGAAATAGTTGACTTGCTTGGCGCTATATGGATTGATCAGGGAAACTCACCCTCCGATAGGCAGTTCATTGCAATGGATGGAAACCAGGTTGTCGGGGTTCTATGCCTGAAATGGTGCCTCAAAAACCCCCTACAGATAAAAAAGGAGATCCATCACATTCCACTCCGTAAGCTTTGCAAGCAATACGGACTACGCAATGTCTGCATGTTTATGGTCGGAATGATTGCCCTGGAATATAAGCCAAGTCCACACGAATGTTATATTGAGCATTTGGCTGTAGCTTCAAGTCACCGAAAGCGTGGGATTGCCAGACAGTTGCTGATTACTGCTCAGCAGTTTGCAAACCAACATCTCCATTGTAAATATATATCTTTGCACGTATCCAGCAGCAACACACAAGCCATTCGTCTTTACCAACAATTGAACTTCAGAGTGGAATCATCACACAACAGCATTTCCCGAAAATTCCTGTTCCGTGAACCTGAATGGATTTTCATGATGATCCCTATCTCTAACATACAGGAGGCATTTCAGTGTTTAAACAACAGCCCCCTAGACTAAGATTATTTACGACCTCAGTTTTCAAATGGCTGATCGGTGTAACAATCATCATTCTGGCTATTGTGTCTTGGCTGCTCATTCAGAACACATTCAACATGAAAGAAACACGCATCTCCATTCCAACCTCATATGGACAATTAACGGGTATACTCACACTGCCCAAACAGCATTCAGATAAGGTTGGCCTTGTCGTTTTTGTACATGGTGATGGTCCGATTAATGCCAGTTATGACGGTGGGTACCGACCTTTGTGGGAAAAGCTTGCCATGGCGGGGTATGCCTCCCTCTCGTTGGATAAACGTGGTGTTGGCGGTTCCTCGGGAAACTGGCTTGACCAAACCATGGAGGATCGTGCACAGGATGTCTTAACCGCCATTGAATGGGCCAGAAAAGAACCCTCTATTGATCAAGATCGAATTGGTTTGTGGGGTGCCAGCCAGGCTGGATGGGTCATTCCAAACATCGTGAAACAAGATCCGGATATTGCATTTAGCATTTTGGTTTCCCCCGCCATCAACTGGATTACACAGGGCAGATACAACACCCAGCAGGAAATGCTCCAGAAGGGATATACCGAGGAAGAGATCACTGCAAGGCAGCTCTATAATGACCAGGTTCTGCAGCTGATTCGAAACAAGGCCACCTATGATGAATATAAACTCATAGCTAATAAGGACCAACTCATTTCCAAGGAGCGTTGGACGTTTATCGTCAACAATGTGGAATCAGATGCCACAGATGGGCTCGTTTCGTTTCATAGCCCTGTTCATCTCGTGCTTGGAGGTCAAGATATAAATGTCGATGTTCAAGAGACAGAGCGCGTGTATCGTCAGATGATTCCACAATCACTGCTCAGTGTAACCAAACTACCGGATGCTGATCATTCGATACTGCCCTCTTCACTGGTACATTCTACGTTCAAAACCTATGCAACGGCCTTGTTCTCGCCACGAAAACTAATGGACGCACAGTATTTGGATGATATTGTTCAATTCTTGAACTCTATTCACGCAGTTGATCAACCGTTTGTTGCACACTTCCGGTTCCCAATCGATTCATTTCTCCTGAAATTCTTAAGAAAAATGACGCAATTTGATCCGCTCCATCCCCTTTTGATCCGCAGGCGAGATTATTAGAACCATATTTAACCATTATATCAAGCCCGGCACACAGGTTAAAGGTACTCAAGAGTTAACTAGGTTCATGTTATACATGTGAAGAATTAAGGTGTTAGCAAACAAGGTTATTCTCTTCATTTTTTTAGCAAAAATGACGATATAATCATAACTGACTTTTTGTGATTTTGTGGAGGAAACCATGGCTATCAACCTTAGAAGAGAACCTTTTCGCTATACTTTAAAGGAACCGATAATGTTCGAAATTTTTATACTCAGCATTAACGGCGCCTCAGCACCACCCAAACCCATTCAAGCGGAATTATGCGATATCAGCCGATCCGGTTGTCAGCTTTCATTTCCGTTAAATCTGCATGTGGAGTCCAATAACATCCGAATCGGCATGAACTTGCTGCTTTTTGAAGACCCCTTGTATTTGGAAGGAACGCTGCGCTGGGGCAAAGAAGAAAATAACCAATGGCACTACGGCGTACAGCTGGAGATCCAGCAAGGCAATCATGAGCGTTTATCCAGAGAAATGAGAATGCTTGCGGGGCAAGGCAAAATTATGGTGAAGTAACCCGGGAAGCACGAATCTAACAAAAAAAACAGCCCAGTGAACCGGACTGTTTCAATATTTTAAATTTTCAGGCTGCTTTGGTAGCAGTCGTAGTATTGTCCATCTTGGACCAATCCACTGTGGTTTCGAGCAAAAGTGACACCACAACCCCAATGACAAGCCCATTGCTAATGATCGGAATGAGATACATGGGCAGAGCATGAAACGCTTCAGCAGGGATGTTCATTACAGCAACACCTGTAAGAACAGGCAGTGCCACACGATAGATGGTTTTGGAATTAAAGGTGGTGCCTTCAAGTGTTCTTAGGGCTGTACCGAACATTTGCAAATAGGCTACAAATAGAACGGCGCTCCCTACACTGGGAGGGATTTGTGCGAAAAAGGCTGTCACGGAAGGTGTAAGTCCCAATATACATAACATGCCTGCTCCAACAACAAACGCAGCCCGTTTCAGAATGCGGGTGCTCTCCAGGAATCCGATTGAAGAAGCAAATAATCCGAACGGCAGTACACCTACACACGCAGATAACATGGTGAATAGTCCCGTGAGCATGTACGATCGTTTATATTGTTGGCTGGTCGTTTGCACTCCATATATTTTTTCGACGGAGCTTAATGTGGTGATGGAGTTCGTCATATTCACCAGCCCAACAAAAAAAGCTGTGATGACGATTCCCGGTTCCCACTTCGGCGTCCCCCATGGAAACCAGGAAAACAGGTTTAAATCCTGTTGACCTGATGCTCCTGCATGCTGTCCAGGGAACACAAAACTGTAGGCAATCCACCCCGTCACGATGCCAATCAGGATGGAATAGTTGCCAAGCTTGCCTTTTCCCTTAAGCTGGATTAAGGCCACAAGAAACGCAATAGCAACGGACAACGCCGCTACAGGCAGGTTGAATGTGCCAAACTCGGTGTATCCAACCATGCCTTTGAAGAAATTCATGGTCAATTGAATCGTCATCAGAAATAACATCGCACTCTTGACCATTGGTGTGAACAGCTTCTGAAGCACATGCGCCGCTCCAAGCCCGCCAAGGATCATCATCGTCAGCCCAGCTAACAGGAAACCCGCAGCCAGTCCTCCCCCAATACGTTCCAAACTCATTCCTGCCGATGAAGCCGAGGCCGTTAAGCTTAGCGTCAGCCCCCACCATAACCCCGAGGGACCATCCATCACGGCATAACGATGGCCAAAGAACGCCTGTAATATACACACAGCCCCGGTAAGCAAAAAGGCATGCTGCATCGACGCAGCAATGGCCTCCGGTGAAAGCTGAAAATTGTGTCCGATGGATAACGGCACCACCACTGTGTTGGTAAACAGGAAGAAAAACCACTGAATACCTGCCAATGCAAGCGATGACGCACCCTTTAAATTATTTTGCAAAGATTGCTCTTGATGTCTGTTCATGATTGGGTTAACATTCGCTCCATTTCTTTATAATGATGCCTCCGGGCATGCGCAAATGCTGTAACGCCGTCCCGGTCAGCAATGGAAGGATCGGCACCATATTGCAAAAGCAATGCTACGATCTGCTGATGGCGAGTGCCGCCATCCCCCAGAATGACCGCTTCCAGCAAAGCTGTCCAGCCCAGATTGTTGATATGGTTCACATCCACATCCGTGCATTTCAGAAGGATCTCCACAATATCGACATGACCTCGATCTGAAGCAGGAATCAGAGCTGTGCCCCCAAACCGATTCGTAATCTGGGTATCGGCACCTGCTTTTATAGCCAGTTCGACCATTTTACGCAAACCTTCCGCACTGGCATACAGCAGCATGTTGTCCAGTCGTTGATCCTGGATGTTCACATCCGCTCCCGCTTCAATAAGCATACTTGCCGTCTCTGGCTTGTTGCCATGTACCGCGGCCATCAGAGGTGTCCGTCCTCGCGCATCCCGGTCATTCACTCCGGTTCCTTGTGCGATAAACCGCAGCACATCATCTGTATGTCCAGCTTCAGCAGCTGCATGTATTGTTTTCAGCATCGCACCTTCACCCTCCAATTCGTCGTCATCCTCACGGCATATATTCGATAGATCATAATCGACATGTGTGATTTGCAGTGTTTAAATCTTATGTATGGTAACATAGGATGGAAGTATAATAAAAATACATGTTTTGTTGGTTTCCCATATGAAAATCATATCGCTGCAAATAAGGAGAACACACGTGGATATCAAACAATGTCGCTATTTCATCGCGATTGCCGAGGAGAGACAGATCACGGCGGCAGCGCGCAGATTACACATGGCTCAGCCTCCTTTAAGCCAGCAGCTCAAGCTGATGGAAGACGAGCTCGGCGTGGCTTTGTTTGAACGCAAAGGACGCAGCATGGAGCTGACACAGGCGGGTCGAAGCTTCTATGATTATGCGGTCACAATGACCAAATATATGGAAGAAGCCGTCATGGAGATGCAAAGCTTCAGGTATGGCATTCGGGGCAAGCTGTCGCTTGGCATTAATACCATTTCAGATCGTTTGATCCCACAGGCGCTCCAGCAGTTTCGGACAACACACCCTCAGGTGACTTATAAAATTCAGCAAAATGAATCTGCACAGCTCTGCCAGCTCTTGGGTGAAGGCAAAATTGAGCTTGCCTGTGTACGGATGCCTGTCAAAACAGAGCAATATGAAGTGCTGCATCTACCGCAGGAAGCTCTCTTCTATATTTCCTCCACACCACTGAAGTCAGCGGATGAGCGCGGGATTTATTTTCAAAAGCTGGCCGATATCCCTCTCTTGCTTCCTAGCACTGAAGGACTCGGGATGTTCGAACTGATATTACAGAAATTCCGTGAGCATCACGTGAACCCTTCGATTGCGGGCGAATGCTCGGATATTAACATGTTGTTGGAACTTGTGCGACTCGGTTTTGCAAGCTCCATCGTGCCCCATACGGTTCTTCAGCTTTATCATGAGCATCCGTTCCATATCTATCGTATTCAAGATGCGCAATCTAACGTAGATTCTGCGCTTGTGTGGCATCGCAATCGTCATCTTTCCAAGCCCGCGCAGCACTTTGTACAATTGGTTCAGGAGCTGCTGCCTTCTCGCTCGGTGTAGTGTCCAGCAAATATCAGCCATGAAGAATATCGTCCATATACTAAAAAGCAGCAGCCTTGCCGGAATAATTTCATCCGGAAAGACTGCTGCTTTTTGATGTTCGTTAAGCTTTTGCCGTGAACAACAATTCTTTTTCCTTAATCGTTGTACGTCCGGCAGACTCAATTGAATTATATTGATGCATGTTCGTAATGATGACCGGCGTAATCGTTGTGTAACCGGCTTTTTCGATTTCTTCTCTGTCGAATTCCATCAGTACATCACCAACGGCAACCTTCGCTCCTGCTTGAACTTTAGGGGAGAAGAATTGACCTTTCAGTTTCACGGTATCAATCCCGATGTGAATCAGCATTTCAGCGCCGTCATCACTAACGAGACCAATGGCATGTCCACTCTTCGACAACGAGAATACTGTACCGTTAATTGGAGAAACCACACGGCCTTCCGACGGCTGAATCGCAAACCCTCTACCCATAATCTCTTCCGAGAATGCTGGGTCTGGAACTTCACTCAGTGATTTAACTTCACCAGTAATTGGGCTAAATACGTCTTGATCCAGCGCTTTAGTTTCTTCGATAGCAGTTATTGCGGAAGCAGAAGTCGTTGCCGCTGGTGTTGTAGGCTCAGCAGCTGGCGTAGCTTCAGCCGATTGTGGAGCATTGTCTTCTTGGAAACCAAGGATGTACGTCAGTACTGCTGCTACTACGATGGCAATCAAACCACCAGCCAGAGCGTAGAGTAACGTGCTAATTGCCGGACTGATAAATGCTGCAATACTTGGCAGACCCACTAGACCTGTAAGTACATAAGCTTTAACATTGACGATCCCCATGAATCCACCTGCAACAGCTCCACCGATCAGGGCAGCAATAAATGGTTTTTTGAACTTCATATTGATCCCGTACATTGCCGGTTCCGTAATCCCCATAATAGCCGTAAGACCTGTGGAATAAGCAAGCGATTTAGTTTTACCATTTTTCGATCTAAGACCAACACCAAATGCTGCACCACCTTGTGCCAAGTTAGCTGCAAACATCAGTGGAATAATAAAATCGTAACCGAGTGATGTCATCGAACCAACAATGATCGGCAGCAGTGCATAGTGCATACCCGTAATGATCAGAAGTGACATCGTACCACCAATCAAGATACTTGCGAATATAGACATATTGTCGAACAACCAGGAAATACCACCTGACAAACCATTACCGAGTACTGTACCCAATGGTCCAACTGTCATCAAGGTCAGAGGAACCATAATTAACAGGGTAACCGTTGGAACAATCAGAAGCTTAAGTGAAGCATGTGTAACACGATCAACCGCTTTCTCTACATAGGAAGCAATCCAGATTGCGAGAATAATTGGAATAACCGTAGAAGAATAGGTTGCTGCTATAACCTTAATGCCCACAAATGTGGTGTCACCATTGGCAAGCAAGGCTGTAATCGTCGGATGCATAATCCCCGCTGCCAACGCTGCAGCAATATACATATTGCTACCGAGCTTACGTGCAGCACTGATCGCCAGAATGATCGGCAGGAAGTAGAATGCACCATCACCGATAGCAGATAAAATGATATAAGTTGAACTGGTATCAGACAACCAACCTACAGCTACCAGGATTGCCACGATCCCTTTGATCATACCGGCACCTGTAATCGCTGGCAGAATCGGCGTGAATATTCCGGAAATAAAGTCGAACAATGCACTTACTGGATTTCTCTTTTTCTTAACCCCAGTCGAAGTACCGGTTGATCCAGCGTCTGCATTCGGGGATTTGGACATGTTGCCTACAAGTGCATTATACACAACGGGCACATCGTTCCCGATAATGACCTGGAACTGTCCGCCATTCTCCATAACGCCCATAACGCCAGGTGTATTTTTCAGCGTCGCTTTGTCCGCTTTTTTGTTGTCATTCAGGTTAAACCGGAGTCTTGTCATACAGTGTGTGACTTGATCGATGTTCTCTTCGCCACCAACAAGCTTCAGAATATCCTTGGACAATTGTTGTTTATCCATTGTGTTTTGCTCCTTTTATGTGTAATGAAGGTTAAAAAAAAACCTAAACACTGAATAATGACAAAGCAGTTTCAGCTTATCATTATTCAACGTTTAGGTTTTGCCTTTTTTGCAGTAACAATCCCAATTATTCAATTGTTTGTTCAGTTCTGACAACTCGTTCAATATGAATGGTCAGATATAGGATTTCTTCCTTGGATAAGACCCGGCTATAGATCTTGCGAGTATAGTCGTTAATCTTACAGGCACAAGCATGTGCCTCAGGATATTGTTTGCTCACCAGGTCATGAAGCGGATTATCTGCTTCCTTATCTTCAATCGCTGTACCGTGTAGTACGCGCTGAGCAAAGAACTTCAAATGTGTCAGGAATCGATAATAACTCAGCGAATCCTCATCCAGCTCAATAACAAAGCTGCGTCGTACAATGTTGAGTATATCTTTTACGATATTCGTAATGCTGATGGTTTCTCTCATCTCACCGTTCATCTGGGCATTGACTAGATGCATTGCGATGAATGCGCATTCGTCTTCAGGAAGCAGGACACCCAATGTTTCTTCAATAATCTGAAGTGCCTTGAGCCCAATGGCATATTCCTTGCGGTACATGCGCTTGATCTCCCAGAATAATGCATTACGAATCTGCAAGCCTTGACGATGCCGGTCAATGGCAAAATGAATATGATCCGTAAGTGAAATGTAGATGCTTTCATGAAGCTTCTCACCCAACACGGTCTCGGCGTAACGAATAATCTCATCCGAGCATTCAACATATTCAACTGGAATATCAGACAGAAGCGTTTTCAGTTTCTGCGATACTTCCTTGCTTTCCAATGAGAATATTTTTTCGACCAGACTGTCGTCTATCGTTTCACCAGTATGCTTTTTGAAGGCTATGCCCCGTCCCATGACGACCAGTTCGTTTCCTCCTGGATCAATCACAGTAACTACATTGTTGTTCAGCACCTTCTCAATTTTCATTTCTTCACATCACCTTGCACCGTCAAAGTAGTAAAAGGCAAAACCAAAGCTGGTCATGATACACATGCCCCGCTTCTGGTTTTGCCTGATTGAACAGTAACAATCCAGTATTCATTAGCCTTAGGCCCATCTTACCATATAATTATCCATCTGACAATGTTTTTGTGAAAGCGGTTAATGTGCTTGAATATGACACAAGAAGATGCTGCCCACATATGTCTTTAGAACTAGAAATTAATGGTTTTCGGATTTTAGACTTGCGCCGTTTGTATCAATAACTTCTTTGTACCAATGGAATGATTTTTTCTTGTAACGATCCAGGGTACCTGATCCATCATTGTTACGGTCCACATAGATGAAGCCATAGCGTTTCTTCATTTCTGCTGTGGATGCACTCACCAGATCGATGCAGCCCCATGAGGTATAACCCATGACTTCAACGCCGTCTTCAATCGCTTCACCCACTTGCACCAAGTGATCATTCAGGTATTGAATCCGGTAATCATCATTCACTGTTTTATTGCCATTTTCGTCTGTGATCAGCTCATCGACTGCACCCAAACCATTTTCGACAATAAACAGCGGTTTTTGATAACGATCCCAGTATTTATTCAGCGTTACGCGCAGGCCTTGCGGGTCAATCTGCCATCCCCATTCACTTGCTTTGAGGTAAGGGTTCTGTACACCTGCAAACAGATTTCCTTTACCTTCAACACGTTTCTGTGGGTCACCTGTCTCACAAATACTTACATAGTAACTGAATGAGATGAAGTCCACCGTATGTTTCAGAATTTCAGCATCGCCATCTTCAAACTTGATGTTGATATTATTCGCTTTGAAGTAACGATTGATGTATTTCGGATAATAGCCACGTGCATGAATATCGGCAAAGATGTCATTCCGCTGTTCTGCATGCATTGCAGCTACAACATCATCCGGATTTGGTGTCAATGGATAGGTTGGCATACTGAGTACCATACAGCCAATTTTCGCTTCAGGCATAATCTCATGACCCAGTTTAACTGCCAGCGCACTTGCCACCAGCTCATGGTGGATTGCTTGGTACAGATCCTGTTTGGACAGTTCCGCTTTTGGTGTGAAAATGCCGCCACTCATGAATGGTTCTTCCAGAATGGAGTTAATTTCATTAAACGTCAGCCAGTATTTTACTTTGCCTTTGAAACGGTTAAACAGCACGGTTACATAACGCTCGTAGAAATCAATCATTTTACGGTTAACCCAGCCATCATACGTTTTGGACAAATGCAGCGGTGTCTCATAATGAGAGATCGTTACGAGGGGTTCAATCCCGTATTTGTGGCACTCGTCAAACAGGTCATCATAGAACTGCAGACCTTTTTCGTTTGGCTCCAATTCATCGCCTTTAGGGAAAATACGGGACCAGGCAATGGATGTGCGGAATACTTTGAAGCCCATTTCAGCAAACAATTTAACGTCCTCTTTGTAACGGTTGTAGAAATCAATACCAATCAATTTCAGGTTATCCTCTGTCGGTCCTTCCGTTCTTGGCGTCGTAATCCCATGCGGCATTACATCCTGAACAGACAGGCCTTTGCCATCTGTATTGTAGGCTCCTTCGAGCTGATTGGCTGCGACTGCGCCGCCCCATAGAAAATCCTTCGGAAATGGTGTTGTCATATCTGTCATTCCTCTCTGGTTACGTTATCTTCATTCTTTGTTAAAACGGTTGACCCTATGCCCGTAAGCACTTGTTTCGATCAGTTCCACATCAATAAGCGGACAACACTCCAACTAAAGGGCTTCAGATCAGATAATCACCGATGGCCTGCTTTATGCTGGGTTTTGCCCGCTTTATGCGGTAACAATCCTCGAATAGCCTAATTACTACAGCGATCCGGGTTTAAGATAAAGGAGTCAGACCAAATTATAGTTGCTCACCATTGCTGGCAATTACGTTCTTGTACCAGTCAAACGAATCTTTCTTCGAACGTTTGAGTGTTCCATTACCTTCGTCGTCCAAATCCACATAAATGAAACCATAACGTTTGGACATCTCAGACGTGGACATGCTCACGAGGTCAATCGGGCCCCAAGCTGTAAATCCAATCAGATCCACACCGTCTTTGATCGCTTCTTTCATTTGTTCGATGTGTTTCTTCAGGTAATCCACACGATAGGAGTCATGAATTGAACCATCTTCTTCAACACGGTCATATGCACCCAGGCCATTTTCTACGATGAACAATGGTTTCTGGTAGCGATCCCAGAAGTTATTCAATGTTACGCGCAGACCGATCGGATCGATCTCCCAGCCCCAGTCGGAAGCTTCCAGATAAGGGTTTTTCACACCGCCAGTCAGGTTACCTGTTGTTTCTTCTTTGTCTGCGGATGCAGATTTGGTTACGGACATGTAGTAACTGAAGGAAATGAAATCAACGGTATTGTTGAGCAAGATTTCGTCATCGCCTGCTTCTTTCTGAATCACAATGTTGTTTTCTTCAAAATAACGAGCCATGTAGTTCGGGTATTGACCACGAGCATGCATATCCGTAAAGAAGAGGTTAATCTGATTCTCATGTTGCGCCAGACGAACATCAACCGGGTTACAGGTCGCAGGGTACGTTTCCATACGAGCGAGCATACAGCCCACTTGGGAACCAGGAATAATCTCATGTGCAAGCTTGGTTACCAGTGCACTTGCTACAAATTGGTGATGCAGCGCTTGATATGTCGTTTGCAGTTGGTTGTCCACTTTATCAATCAGGATACCGCCGCCTGTGTATGGGCTAAATAACATCACGTTGATTTCATTAAACGTCAACCAGTATTTCACTTTATTTTTATAACGGTTGAACACAGTCTCTGCATATCTCACATAGTGCCCAATCACTTCACGGCCTGCCCAACCATTGTATTTCTGTGTCAGACCCAGCGGAGTTTCATAGTGAGACAAGGTTACCAACGGTTCAATGCCGTATTTCAACAGTTCGTCGAAGACATCGTCATAGAATTTCAAGCCAGCTTCGTTCGGCTCTTGATCGTAACCATTCGGGAAAATACGTGCCCAGTGAATGGACAAACGGAACACTTTGAAGCCCATTTCAGCAAACAACGCGATATCTTCTTTATAGTGATGATAGAAATCAATACCAAAGCGTTTAGGGAAACGTTCTTCAATTTTGCCAGAAAGGATCTCTTCAATTCGTGTAGAGGAGATTTCCATGGCATGTCCACCTGTACGCTTCTCTTTGGGAACATGCGCAATCATATCCGCAGTAGACAGACCTTTGCCGTCCTTATCGAATGCACCTTCTAATTGGTTGGCAGCTGTAGCGCCTCCCCACAGGAAGTTTTCGGGGAATCCTTTTTTTGCCGTGGTCATAACGAACAACCTCTTTTCGAATTTTATTTGGGTTTTTCCCGAATACAGCGGCTGTATTTCACGCCAAAAAACAAGAAAAACCTAAACTCAAGGTAAAATAGCTCGCAAAAAAAGAGCCTTCATTTCACCATCAGTTTAGGTTTTGCCTGTCTGCACAGTTACAATCCATCAAAAGATGTTATTGTGTATTCGGTTGTTTTTCTCTTGTAATGTAAGCGTAACATATCTGTTTTGCAAAATCAACTTTCCGCTCAATGCACTCGCTGACCACCTTTGGACGTTATCGAGGCATTCGCATAATCGCTGCTCTTAGGGCATTTGTATCCCCGTATTCGAGGTAGCTGGCAGGACTTTCGTCGCCCAATGCAGGAACTTTCATGTCTATCCATCTTAGCGCATATTCACCCATTTCACATAATATAACCTTGCTAATATCTGCCGGAATCCCTCGCTGCTCTGCACATTCAGCCCATTTTGGGTCCACATGTAAATATGATTTTTCAAAGAGTTGCACAAATGAGTCCCTACTGCCTTGATTAAATTCCGCCAGATATAACTCTTTCATACTCATGTAAATTCCCTCCCTGAAATAGACATCGTAACCCCCAAGTCCTACGATAAGCAATTCATCCTTAAGCCGCTTGAAACCGATTTTGAAAAAGGTAGACTTAATTTAAAATGTTTTTCCGGAAAATGGATAGCCAAGGAGGAACACAACAATGACTGAAGAAGCAAACACATCCGGTTGGGATGCCATTGATATAGCAGTTGGTAAGTTATATGGAGATCAGGAACCACTTCACTATGGTACAGCCATTCCTTATATGCTCGGTGGACCTGATCCGCTAAATGGAATTAGCGTATACAAAGTGGATACCCCCATACCTCACTGGCATTTCATTACCTATGGTTTTTCAGAACTGTATGAGAAGGAATCGGAAGATCTCGAGCATAGCGGTTATGGATTTGAAATGACGTTTCGGCTTACCCGGAGTGAGGGTGAGTCCACACCCCCGTCTTGGGCTCTGAATCTATTACAGAACGTTGGACGATATGTTTTTACTAGCGGAAACGTATTTCATGCAGGAGATTACATGGATGCAAATGGCCCCATTTGTCTCGGCTCAGATACATTACTAACCGCACTTTCTTTTATTGAAGATCCTGATCTGACAGAGATCTCCACACCCAATGGAACGGTGAAATTCATTCAGATGGTGGGAATCACCGGTCTGGAACTCGAAACGATGCAAACATGGAACACCCGCGGATTGTTAGCAGCCTTTGTTGAATTCATGCCAAAATACGTTACGGATCTCATGAGAAATTCATATTTGGATATCCCCTCAGTGATACAGGCTGTTGAGCGCGGGATTGAAGAGGAAGGTTCCAGTACAGCATTTTTATTCATACAACAACTGGCCTGGACATCTCCACGCAAGAGAATACTGCAAAAAAGTGTACCCGCTGAACTCCAGATCGGAGCAAAACAAGCCCAAATTATCGGAAAAATACTACGTAGCCGCTTTTCAAAAGGCGCTCCACTGTCCCTAATCGGATCAGGAGTGAACATTACGTTCGAAGCCGGGGGGACACCTTCATTTTCTGAGGATGGCAACCAGATTAAGGTAATTGTGCATGAACAAACCGTATCGGAGTTAGTTGCAAACCTTCGCCCAGTCGAGCAAACATTTGAAATTGCTTCACTGCCCGGCGTTCTCTTTCGAATTGCCCGCACTGAAATTACCGATCAGGATGGTCATGTGATCGAAACCATCGGTTGATCACAAGGAGGTAACCATATGTCAAGAACATCTTCCTTACGGAAGAGCTGGTCCGAGAGCGAAAATTATACTCACGGTATGGCACATATTCAATATTTAACTAAAACCAATCTGGACAGGATTCGCAAAATCAATCATTTTCTGATTAACGCCTTCCAGCAGAGTCTCTCGGATATCAAAGAAAACCTATCCAGCACGTATCTCTTTCTGCTCACCGACGGGCATGGAGTTCTGCTTGCCATGGATTATAGCCCTGATTTGGAACAGGTGGTGAAACAGTCACCCATCCGCCCGGGTATGATCTTTACAGCTAGAAGCTGTGGCGTCAATGCCATATCCGAATCAATGGATAAACACGGGCCTGTTCAGCTGTCCCCTGAGCAGCATGAGAATCCACTTTTTCAGAACTGGCATTGCTACGCTGCACCTTTGTCGGTCGGTCTTCAACATGTTGGCTACCTGGACGTCTCCACCATTAATGCAGACATCCAGAGTGAGCTGATTGCAATCGCCAAGCTGATCCCGGCCCATATGCAAAATCGGTATCAATCTAACCTTGCCTCGTCGGTAACAGAGCAGCCATCGATTGAATTCACCAAGCGACAGTTAACCATTCTGAAAATGATCTCTAACGGACTGACGGTTAAAGCCATTGCTTTGAAATTGAAAATAAAGGAATGCACCGTAAATCACCATAAAAAAGTGATTTTTAACAAATTAGGTGTACAATCCAGCACGGAAGCTGTTTCAATTGCCAGCCGTCTGTCTTATCTATAAAGGTACACCTATAGATTCCTATAGGTGGTCAACACGAACATCTGTGCTAAGATTTTAGGTACACATGAATTAGAGAGAGAACAAGAACACACACACATTTTCAGGAGGGTAATATGTCTAATCCAAAAAAAGCTTCATTGTTTGCCATGTTAATTATGATTCTGTTGGTTGCTGCAGCCTGCGGCGACAAAGCGGATAACAACGCCAAATCGAAGGAATCCACTGCAACAGAAACCACTGCCGGCACAGATACAGACACAGCCAAGACAGAAGATACGGAGAACACGGAGAGCTCCGAAGCATCCACTTCCGAGTCCAAGGAAACAGATAACTCCAAAGACGTTGAATTGGGAACTACGGAAAAAGGCTCTTACAACAATGACTATTTCGGTGTTTCGCTGAAATTCCCCCAAGCTTGGGAGTTCCAGGATGCCGCAGGCATGAACGAGCTGACTAACGCTTCCTCCGAAGTTATTGCTGGAGATGATGAAACGAAGAAAAAACAAATTGAACTATCTCAGGCCAAAACACTGAACCTGTTGATGGCTTCACAATATCCATTGGACGGAAGTCAAGTTGGCCCTTCCGCCATGGCGATTGCTGAAAAAGTAAGCCTGCTGCAAGGAATTCGTACCGGTAAAGATTATCTGAAAGCAACGAAGAAATTCATGGAGGACAGCCAGTTTCCTTATGAATACAAGGAATTCACAACCGAAACCATCGGTGGCAAAGAGATGGATCTGATGCAAATTACGATGGATGCGGGCAATGGTTCAACCATTACGCAAGATTACTACAGCACCATTATTGAAGGTTATGCATTCAACTTCATCTTCACCTATTTGGATGATACTACAAAGGCCGAGATCGATAACATTAAGAAATCCGTTCAGTTCAAATAATACACTCACTGTCACAGTGTCTGCTGTGCATGAATTGAACCCCGCGCAATGACCTTCCACAGATCATTGCCGGGGTTCTTTTTCGATTAAAAATGAATGTTTCACCTTATCCGGAAATGGCCACCCAATGTCCCTCTTTGACTTCCACCCATCGGGACTGTTCTAGATTATAGCGATCTTCCACTTCTACCGTCTCTCTTGGGGCTTCGTTTACAGCATGGCGTTTTTTCTTCGCTTCCACAGCCGGGTCCGGAACCGGAATAGCCGATAACAAGGCCTTTGTGTACGCATGCTGAGGGTTCGAATATAGTTCTTCACTTTCTGCTAACTCCACAATCTTCCCATTATACATGACAGCTACACGATCACTGATATGTTTAACCATGGACAAATCATGTGCAATGAACAGGTATGTCAGACCAAGTCGCTGCTGCAATTCTTCAAGCAGCTGTACGATCTGAGCCTGAATGGACACATCCAACGCAGACAAAGGCTCGTCACATACAATAAATTCAGGTTCCACGGCCAGCGCACGAGCGATTCCGATCCGCTGCCGTTGACCACCCGAAAATTCATGAGGGTATCGCTGGGCATGAGCCGGATCGAGACCCACCATCTCCAGCAATTCCTCCACACGTTTTTCCCGCTCAGCGGGGCTGCCGGCAAGATGGTGAATATCCAAGGCTTCCCCAATAATGTCCATAATTCTAAATTTCGGATTAAGCGAGGCATACGGATCCTGGAAAATAATTTGCATATGTCTCCTCATCGTTTTCATCTCTGAGGCAGAGAGGCGGTTGAGCGGCACTCCCTTAAACAGCACATCCCCACCTGTAGGTTCATGCAGTCGTAGAATGGCTCTGCCTGTAGTCGATTTCCCGCTGCCCGATTCGCCTACGACCCCAAGCGTCTCCCCTTGGCGAATCTCGAAACTGATATCGTTCACAGCTTTTAAAGTGTTGCCTTTACCCAAATTAAAATGTTGTTTGAGGGACTTCACTTCCAGTAAAGGCTGATCATCTTCCAGATCGCGTGGCACCAACGAGACGAGTTTCGGCTTTTTCTTCTCATCCAGTCGAGGTAATGCATTCAACAGTCTTGCTGTGTATGGATGTTTCGGATTCGCAAAAATCTCTGTGGTTGTGCCGGATTCCACAATCTGCCCGTCTTTCATGACTACAACCCGATCACACATGCCTGCCACTACTCCGAGATCATGGGTAATCAGAATAATGGAAGTGCCCAACTGTGCCTGCATATCTTTCATCAAATTAAGGATTTGGGCCTGAATAGTAACATCAAGCGCAGTTGTAGGTTCATCCGCAATCAGCAATTCAGGACGGCAAGCAAGAGCAATAGCGATCATCACCCGCTGACGCATACCTCCAGAGAATTCATGTGGGTACTGATTGAAACGTATTTCACTCCGGGTAATACCAACGAGCTCCAGCATTGCAATCGCCTGCTTCTTCGCTTCCCCTCTGGAAAGCTTCTGATGTTTAATCAGACTTTCGGTGATCTGTTTTCCGATTTTCACGGTCGGATTAAGAGAGCTCATAGGATCCTGAAAGATCATGCCGATGTCACGGCCACGGATACTCTCCATCTCTTTTTGCGTTTTATGGACCAGATCTACCCCTTTAAACAGGATCTCACCCTTTTTCATCTGCGAAGGAGGAGAGGCAAGCAGCCGCATAATGGAACGTGCCGTCACACTCTTCCCACTGCCGGATTCCCCTACGATGCCAAGTGTTTCCCCTTTCCGCACTTCAAAACTGACTTCTTTCACCGCCTGAAATTCACTCTCTCCGGAATGAAAAGAAACGGACAACTCATTTACTTTCAACAAAGGTTGCATGTGATCACCAGCCCTCATCCATATTTTCACATGTGCTCATATGTATACTCTTCCATACCTTGACAATTAAATAGACTCTAAATAATATATACTATATCAATCGGAATAATGCAATTTAAAATGAGATGAAAGGAGGCTCGCATGGTTTGAATCTTGCAAAAGGCAGCAAAATGTCACAGCTTGTTTACACCCTGGGATTTAATTATGGCAAAATGCTGCTTCATCCCTCCTATCGATATGTTCTATTTATTCTCGGACTGCCCGTTAATTTGGTTGTACTTCTGATCTGGCAATCTAGACGAAAAAGGGATGGCTGGGCCGTGGTTCAACAAGCTGTTGAACGCGATATGCTCTCCACTTCTTATCGGGATAAACTTAGGACGGACGTTGAAGAACAGTTGAGGCGTAAACACCGTTTCTTTCGGCAGCAAGTTAGTGAGGCAGAGTTTAAGCGTCAGACCGAGGAGTGGCTGGAGGAATCCGTTCAGAAGGAGTTAAAGGAACGAACGTTCAGCAAGCTTCAGGAACAGGGAAAACAGCGACTGACGATGGCTGATACATTCCAATCGATGATTGATAAACCTTGGTTCCTTGCGATATCAGTTATTCCGGGCTGTCTGATGTACGCCATGATGTTTTTGTATGGCAATCCTTATCTAAAGTACATATTCGAAAGAATTCTGATGACGGTATTCGTCATTCTGGGCGTAGCTACACTTGTATTCACCATCTTGTACCTGTCCCCATTCAATCCGGCGGCCAACATTCTCGGAGAGACAGCGACACAGGAACAGATCGCAGCTTTTAACCATGTCTATGGCCTGGATCAGCCCTATCTTGTCCAGCTCTGGAACAATATCAAGGGCATAGCGCTATTTGATCTCGGCAAGTCTTTTTCAGGGAATGAAGATGTCACGGCTACGATCGCCAGAAAGTTTCCAATCACGTTAACACTGGCCGTTATCTCCTTGCTGCTTGCCCTTGTCATCGCATTGCCAATCGGCATCATCTCGGCGATCAAGCCCAATTCACTGTTTGATTACACATTCATGTTTATTGCATTAATTGGATTATCGATTCCGAATTTCTGGCAAGGACTCATCTTCATCCTGAATTTTTCGATCAAACTGCAGTGGCTTCCGGCTACCTTCAATCCACAGAACTGGCTATCTATTATTATGCCAACGATTGTTCTGGGAACGGGATTAACCGCTGCGGTGGCCCGTATGACTCGGTCTTCCACACTGGAAGTTATTCATGAGGATTACGTGATGACTGCTCGTGCCAAAGGATTAAGCGAACGACAGGTTCTGCTGAAACATGCGGTGCGCAATGCGCTAATTCCAATCGTAACCGTTGTAGGTCTTCAATTCGGAGGCATGCTTGGTGGGGCGGCTGTAACGGAGAAAGTATTTAATATCAGCGGACTTGGAAGCTACATTGTGGATAAACAGTTTATCCCTGATATTCCGAGCATTATGGGCGGGGTCATATACACAGCGATTACAATCTCCATCATCAATGTTGTGGTAGATCTGTTGTACGCGTTTGTCGATCCCAGAGTTCGTTCCAAGATGAAACAATATTAAAGCAGGTGCACTATGACAAAATCGGGTTCACTTACACAAGAAATGCGTTTTCGGCTTAAGTCTTCACAGGAGTACAGTCAGGCGAGCTTCGCCTGGGTCACTTCCCTTCTCTTGTCGGTGTTACTGTTGTTCAACAGTTATGACTGGAGCCTTCAGGAGTTCAGACCATTTCTGCTGACTGTGCTTGGAATCTACCTATTTTTCACGCTGGTCCAGAGTGTGCTGACGCTCCGGATTCGGAGAGACCTGATTCGGCAGGGGACAATCTCTGTGCTGACTCGCAGACTCGCCTGGGTCCAACTGTTAGGTATCATTTCAGGCAATATCTTTATCGTGACGGCCGCTTTTCATCTGATCAAGAAAACAAAGAGCATTGAGTATACATTTGCGGTGTATATGCTGCTGACCCAACTGTTCGTTATTGGGGTCTCGGCACTCAATATGTTTAAACCGTATGTTGCGGATACGTTTTTGCCAGCCATGGCTGTGCTCGTACTTGTCCTTGTCATTGATTTGGTGGTGCTGTTTATCGTATCCCGGTATACCTCAGCCTCGATCATCCCACGCTGGATGCTGGGCGTGAGCGTGATCCTAATTCTGACTTCGGTCACAGGGAATGTGTTCGCACTGCTGCTGGGTATTTCCATCATTGGACGAATCCGCAGGCAGGGTAAACAGAAATCCAACTTCTGGAATGATCTGTGGGAGCGTCTTGCTCCGAATGTCACGGCAATGTCCGGTTTGTTTTTTATCATTTTCCTGTTCTCAATATCGATTTGCAGCTTCTTTACTTTTGATTACAGTATGGCTGTAGAAAATAACTACTCTGCCTTGCTTCAGTCTCCATCGCTCGCCTATCCCTTGGGAACAGATGACTTTGGACGATGTTTATTTTCCCGGATTGTATTCGGTGCCCGTATATCGTTGATCGTAGGATTCATGTCAACCCTGATTCCGGTACTGATAGGCGGTATTCTCGGAGCCTTCTCGGGATTCTATGGAAGACACACGGACAATATCATCATGCGACTGCTGGATATTCTCTATGCCATTCCGGGTATTCTGCTCGCTATCGCCATCATTGCGGCGTTCGGGGCCAATACGGTCAATCTTATTCTCGCACTCAGCTTGGGCTCAATCCCAACTTATGCACGAACCATGAGGGCTAGTGTGCTCTATGTATCTACGTTTGAATTTGTTGAAGCTGCACGTGCACTGGGTTACAACAATCGCTCGATTATTTTCAAACATATTATTCCGAACTCGCTCGCACCCATGATTATCAAGTCTACACTTACGATCGGCGGAGCGGTCATTGCCACCA
Organism: Paenibacillus sp. MDV22-iso6; assembly: GCF_058408365.1. Lineage (NCBI taxonomy): Bacteria > Bacillati > Bacillota > Bacilli > Caryophanales > Paenibacillaceae > Paenibacillus > Paenibacillus sp. MDV22-iso6. Next base: position 358,185 of record NZ_JBZVDZ010000004.1, read on the forward strand.
GCAGTCTGAGTTATTTGGGGCTCGGCGTGGAGCCGCATATTCCCGAGTGGGGCAACATTCTCAAGCTGGGCAGCACGTATCTGGAAACCCATTCGTATCTGGCCATCTATCCAGGTCTTGCGATCATTCTGCTCGTGCTCTCGTTCAACTTTCTGGGTGACGGACTACGTGATGCGCTTGATCCAAAGCTGGAAAAGGCTTAACCACTTCTACAATATTCAACTCAAATTGAATTCCAATGATTATGAACTTATCTGGAGGTATTTTCATGAAAAAACGTATGCTGATAGCACTACTATTAACTTTTGTCCTTGTGGTCTCCGGTTGCAGTGTGAAGACCAAGACGGAATCCCAGTCAGAATCCGCACCGTCAGATACAACAGAAAACACGCAAAACCAAAAACCGGTGGACATCGAATTACTGGCTCAGAGCTCCTCCGAAAATGACGTGAACATTATCCGCGACCAGCTTACCAAGAATGGCTTCAATGTTAAGCTGAACCTGCAGACGGATTACGGCAGCTACAAATCCCAGCAGGATGCTGGCAATTATGACATTGCGCTGTCCAGCTGGACAACGGTAACCGGGAATCCGGATTACGCAGTTCGTTCACTCTTCAAAACAGGCGGAGACTACAGCATTCTGGCTGATGAAGAAATCGATAAGCTTATTGACCAGGCTGCTACTCAGACTCCGGACGAATACAAGGATACGTATAAACAATTGGAGGATCGCTTGGTAACCGATCAGGCCTATATCGCTCCGTTGTACATTTCCCTGAAAAGTCAGGCTGTGAACAAAGACATTCTCAATGTAGACACCGTTCGCTTGTCCAAATCCCGCGCCATGGCATGGGAACCGATTGAATTTAAAGACAGCTCCAAAAATACAAAAGAACCATTAATTCTGACACAAACCGCTTCCGTACTGACTTCCCTTGACCCGATTAAAGGAAATGACGGTTCTATCAACCAACTGAACACCAACATGTATGTACGTCTCGTGAACCTGACAGATGACGATCAACTTACACCAGAGAGTTCCCTCTCCCACAATTTCAGCATTGCTGAGGGGAACTCGGAGTATTACTTCATTCTCAGAGACGATATCAACTTTGCTAAGATTGATAATAAAAAAGCCGTAGATACGGGAGAACGTGTCGGTGCAGATGACGTCATCTTCTCTCTCGATCGCGCCAAAAACAAAGATTCCGTACCAGATCACCGGACATACAGCCTTCACGAACATATCAAGGAAGCCGAGTTAGTAACCGATCTGGGCGCCTTGGAATCCGTTCAGCAATCTAGTGGCAGTGGTACGGTTAAAGACGCATTGGAACAGGGGCTTGGCACCAAAATTACGGAACTGGTTACGGACAAAAACAAAGCCGATAACGCTGCCGGAAAGTATCAGGTTGTGAAACTCACAACAACGGAACCTTTCCCGCAAGTATTGAACTATCTGGCTCACCAATCTGCTGGCATTGTGTCCAAAAAACAGGTCGAAAGCATCAATACGTATGATGTAGCTTCGTTTGACGTGAATAAAGACATTCCTTACGGCGATCAGAATACCGTGACTGAAGGTGCTGCGTACAACAACACCCTGTATGCCAGCGGCCCATATATCTTGGCATATAAAAATGATTACGAAGGTGTATTCTATCAGAATCCCGGATACCGCAAAGGCTCTGAGTATGCACCCAAAATCTCTCAGGTGAATGTTCGATTCATCTCTGATGCCGACAGTGCGTTGTCTGCTCTTCGCAGCAGTGAAATCCACCTGTACTACGGAGTATCCGAAACAAAGTATGACATCATCAAAAATGACAGCAAGTTGCAATTGCAGAGCATTCCGAGCAATGCGGTTTCCTATCTGCTGTTCAACACAGCCAATCGGGAAGTTGCCAAGAGCAGTGATCTGAGAAAATCCGTGCTCTACTCCATCAATCAGGATGACATTTTGCAGTTCTACAAAAACAATAAACTTAAGGCATACTCTACAGTAAGTCCACTCGTGCAGACCGGGAATGAATTGAAGTCCGATCCGGCAAAAGTAAAAGAATTCTTGAGCGCCTACCAGGCTTCCAAGTAACAATTAAGATAAACGGCTGTCACCCGGATCACTCCAAGATCCGGATGACAGCCGTATTATTTTATAGAAAAAATATATTATGATGAGCAGTCTGCCTGATACCTTCGCTGTACGTCAGGAAGCAGAGTGACGATCTGGATTCCCACTCCCCAGGAAAAATAGACCAGATGGATAACAGATATATGCTGGATCAAGTATACCTGCACCATAATCCAGATGATCAGAGCAAATCCTGTATATAACGAGAACGTCCATCCCCAGTATTGATTCGAGTAGAGATTCAGTTTCTCACCTATTTCCCAGTGAGTGCGACGAAGGAGTAAAATGGCAATGATCATCGGCATAACACCAAGAACCAACAATAGTATAATTCCCGGGATCAGAAAACTGTCAAAAGGGGAATGCTCCAATAATGAATCCGGCATATGGACGAGATTTCCCGAAGGATCGATAATGAGTGCTCCCCCTCCAACCATCGCACCAATGCCCAGTAACCCCTGCATCATAATGAGCGCCCACGATCTTTCAGGTACACATTCACGCTTTATTCCATCATCACTAGTCCTCATCCCTCACCCTCCAGACATTGTTATACAGATATACTGAACGTTCTATTCCATTTTCACATATGGAAAGGGCTGAATCCTGTGCTCTTTCTCACTAAAATCGTCCCCAAAAATTCGATTATGGTAAAACTTGATAAAAGAACGTACGTTCGGTATAATAGAGATATACTTAATGAGCGAGAGGCAGATATGGACGACAAATTTATTAAGGAACTACGCGAGATTAGTCGGGATGACAGACGAAGATCCGAATTTATGATCCAAGGCATGAAGGAAACACTGCAGGGAAGAAAAGAAGAAAGTATATTCAAGCGCTGGGTTCGGCGTAAGAAGACAGAGAAAAAAATTTCACAACGATTCAATCAGGATCCCTCTTCGGATCAAAAGTAACCACATAAAAAGGAGGCGTACTACGCCTCCTTTATTATTTATATGAGCAGTTTGCACAAATGCCGTTGGTGAATCATTCGGAAAGAACTGTGTGTGAGTCCTTTGCATTATACCTATGTTCAACTTTGTTTTACGGTAAAATGGCAAACGAGCGCACTGGAAAGCCGGACGCCTTTTCGGCCTTGGGTACGATATTGAAGATCACGGCACCTTTGGCTGGTACCTGATCCAGATTCGTTAACAGCTCTACCTGATATGTATCCTGGGCAAGTACATAATATTCTGCCAGAAGTGCCCCGTTCTTTTGATAGTCTACAGCTGAATCAGTGTCGAAGGTCTCATGGCCGATCGCCTGTATTTTTCTTTCCTCGAATAAAAACATTAGCGCACTGACTGACCATCCGGGTGCATGACTGTGTCCCTCAGCATCTTTGTTGTCGAATGCTTCATGACTGGGCCAGCGTTTGCTCCAATCGGTACGCAGTGCTACAAAGCTGCCAGCTTCAATAACGCCATGCTCTTTTTCAAACTCAAGAATATGCTCGACATCCAGCGTGAAATCCGGATTGCTCTCTACAGCCACAGATTGATCAATGACCACCAGCGGTAGCACAAGTTCCTTCAACCCCAATTCATCGAGATAACGGGTATCACGCACAAAATGGATCGGTGCATCGAGATGCGTACCATATTGACCGGGAAACCTGAAACTTTGGGCAAAGAAACCTTGGTCGTGATTAAACAACGTATCGAATTGTGCCGCATCAAAAGCTGAGAAATGTGGAGATTCCGGTCCAAACGTATGGGTCAGATCCACCCACTTCTTTTCTTTTAATAATTGAATCGCTTGAATGAGCTCATTGGACATCCGAATCACCTCATACATAGAATGGAATAAATTGTTACTATTATATCTTATTCCACTCCATGCGAAAATATCGAAATGTCAGCTATTTGATAGAATTCATTAACTCGAAGAAGTATTTTGGTTCATGAGTCTGATATAGATTGAACCACGAATCTAAAGTCTCCGGTGTAAATACATCTAGTACCTTCAATACATGCATCGCAAATTCCAAAGGAGCTATGCCCGATGCAGTAACTAAATTGCCATCCGTTACGGCCGGTACCATTTCATAGTATTTTTCTCCAATGTAATGAGGACAAATCATTTTCAAATATTCCAGATCGTTGCTTGTATGCCTTCTGGAGTCTAGCAATCCCACCCTCGCAAGTCCAACGGTTGCACCACATATTGCCGCAACAACATGACCTTTTTCCAAAGATGTCGAAGCTTTTTTCAATATTGGCTCGTGAATGGATTCCATCCAAGTATTTCCGCCTGGAAGAATCAATACATCCGTACTTTCCAACATACACTCATCAACTGAAATGCGAGGTAGTATTTCCAACCCTCCCATGGTAGTCACCGGACTTTTATCAACGCCAACAGCAACCACCTCTATCGCCGCCAGCCCTTTCTTAAAATACCTTCCCGAGTTTAATTCAGCAATTAAATAACCTACCTCCCAGTCTGACATCGTATCAAATACATAAAGATATGCTTTTTTTGTATGCATAGTGCACTTCCCTTCTAGTGGATACGCCTATTATAAAAAAACTTTACTGACATCTTCCGTCAGTAAAGTTTTTAAATTTGAAACCTTCAAAGATAACCCTCATCTATTCTACTCGAATGACCAGTTTCCCGCGTGTATGATGGGTTTCGCTTTTTTCGTGCGCTTCACGCAGTCCTTGTTCACTCAAGGGGTATGTCTCATCAATGATGGGTCTCAGCTTGCCCTCAGCAGCGAGCTCAGCCAACTGATCGAGTTGATCCCCTTTGGGTTCCATCATGAACACGTTGGCGGTTACACCGGCTTCCTTAGCCAGCGTTTCATCCGGTTGTTCCACAAGTGATACCAGATGCCCACCTGGCTTTAATACCTTGAAGCTATCACGTTGAATATCGCCACCCATCGTGTCCAGCACGACATCATACCCGGAGAGAATCTCCGAGAAATCTTCTTTTTTATAATTGATAAAATGGTCCACTCCCAGCGAACGAAGCAACTCTTCATTCGATTCACTCGCCGTGGAAGCCACTCCAGCGCCAAGATATTTGGCAATCTGAATAGCAAAGGTTCCTACACCACCTGCTCCCGCGTGAATGAGGACCTTCTGCCCTTTGGCAAGCCGTCCATGGTCAACAAGTGCCTGCCAGGCCGTCATGGCTGCTAGCGGTATGGCAGCTGCTTCCTCGAAGCTCAGATTTTCCGGGATACGGGCAATGATGTCCGCATCCACAGCCACATATTCTGCATAGGTCCCGAAATGACGAGGACGGGCAAATACGCGATCGCCCGCTCTGAACCTAGTGACATTGGAACCCGCTTCAGTCACTGTCCCGGCCACATCCCCGCCCAATATTAGTGGGAAAGAATCTGCTGCCTCTTTCATATGGCCTTGTCTGACTTTAAAATCCACCGGGTTTACAGAAGTAGCATGAATGCGGATTAGCACCTGGTTCACTCCACATGCCGGCTTCGGCATTTCCTTTTCCTTCAATTGTTCCGCTCCACCGAACTTTTCAATCACAATTGCTTTCATTAGAGATCCCAGCCTTTCCATAGCATTATCGTTATGCTCTCCTTCTTCATTACCCTTCCCGAACGTTCACTTGACCTATATTCATGAATTCGCAGCAGGTTTGGGTTCACAATCCCGATTAGGAACCGTGATATAATGAAGAACTGTTGAACTTAAATAACTGAACAAGCGAGGTAGAGATGTGGAAATTGAAGTAAGTACGTTACATGCATTTTCGGATAAGCCTCTAGGCGGAAACCCCGCAGGAGTTGTTTTACAAGCAGGACACTTGTCCGACTCCCAGATGCAGGAGATTGCCAGACAAGTTGGATTCTCAGAGACCGCGTTTGTTATGCCATCGGACCAGGCTGATTTCAAAGTGCGTTACTTCACCCCTAGTGATGAAGTTGATCTATGCGGACATGCAACGATTGCCTTATTTTATTTAATGAAAGCACAGCATATCGTTGATGTAGGTGTATACACGCTGGAGACGTTAGCCGGAATACTTGAAGTAGTTGTCCAGAACAATGGTGAAGTCTATCTGTCTCAGGCGCTTCCGGAGTTTGGAGAGATCGTTGACCGACAAGGCATTGCAGATTCTCTGGGTATTTCCACACATGATTTACACGCTGAATTACCTGTACAGATCGTATCTACCGGATTGCGCGATATCTTGATTACGGTTAACCATGTTGATGTTCTGTCAAAAATCATTCCTGATTTTCAGCTTATCGCTGAAATTAGCAAAGCTAACCATGTCGTAGGTTATCACGTGTTTGCAGTCGAACCAGATAAAGAGAGTACTCTGGCAGAATGCCGGAACTTTGCTCCCCTTTACGATATCCCGGAAGAGAGCGCAACTGGTACTTCTAACGGTGCTTTACTCTGTTATTTACATAAATACAACCAACTTTCAGATCCCCACGATACAATCTATACGATTAGACAAGGGTATACTATGAACCGTCCCTCGGAGATCCAAGCCAGATTAACACTGGGCATGTCCAATGAAATTACAAAGATTCAAGTGGGCGGGGTCGCGGTTCATATAGAGAACATTCGAATTCAACTTTCATAAATGTTGAGCTTCAATCTTATGTAAAAATCGTAACACGGCTTCTTCCAATTGATTCAGCCCTGGCTGTTCTATAGGGAAGTGGCCCGCTCCTTCCAACACTACGCATTCCTTTTCTACCTTTAATCGATCAAAAAAAGATTGGCTGAACTGTAATGGTGTCATCGGGTCCAGTTCGGGGTGAACCAGCAGTACAGGACATTGGTCAAACTGTTCCGGGTCTACCTCCGGCTTCTTATTCAGGAATGTTCTTAATAGTTCCAACGGGACACGTGTCGATGCCGCCTGTGGATCATTCATAATAAGTCGGGTTAACTCCGAATTATTGGTAATCAGCTGCATACGCGATACTTGCTTCACAGAGATACGTATATGATCCAGTAAAGCCGGAAACCGATCCATCATACGTTTGCCCCATCGGCTCACCAAACGGTTTGGTGCAAGCTGGTCACGCATATCCGCATCACTCGTGTCCACAAATGTCGTTACAATCAAGCCTTGTACGTGCTCACTGCGTGCACTCATGTGATAAGCCAGCATACCTCCGATGCTGCTTCCCAATGCCACGATCGGCTTGCCGTCTTTCCTAAATTCGCAATCAGCGAGTGAAACAAGCAGCTTGATCCATAGTTCATAATTGAGACGTGTCCCAGGCAACGGATAGCTCAGTCCATACGGTGGAAGATCTGGCGATACTACCTCATAGCCTCGGAGCTGCAACATTCGAGCATAAGGCGCGAGCAACCTGCCATTGCCTCCAGCTCCGTGAATGAACAGAATTTTGATCGGCGACTCGGGCGCGGGCAGACGATCGATGTGCAGATGAACCCCGTTCGATTCCCACCACTCCTCTTCAGGATTCGCATGGTCCCCTAGCCTGAATTCTTCCGGGAAAAAGGCTTGATACTGTTTCCAATAATGATGTGATGAATGATATGAAGGCAGATTATCCATGCTGTTCATTCTCCTCTCGTCATAGATCAGTCTCATTCAGAATGAGACTGATCCTATATAGCCAAAAAAGGCCGTACATTGCACGACCTTACATTAAGCCTACTTCCATAAGTATACTTCTTTGTATAACAGCCTTCATACATCTGTCAATAAAGGGATGGTACATTCCCCGATACAATAAACGCCACACCAAGGAGAGAATATACTCCAAGTAGTGTGGCGTGTACGGTTTAGCAGTGGACTAGATTCAAAGCGTGTTTGCATCTGTGTATTAACCTACGCTGTAAAGACGTGGCAAACAGATGCACAATTCATCCCGTCTCTTTCCCCCTCATTCTTTTCCTCAAGCGAGCGTATTGACTGTAGATCCAAGGTGATTCTTTCGTTAGGATCGGGCCAAGCACTGCCAGAATCAACACATATAACACGGCAAAAGACTGAATGGATGCCATCAGGCCTCCTGCCTTGCCGATGTTCGCCATAATGATAGAGAACTCTCCACGGGACACCAGCGTGAATCCCACATTAAGAGAAGCGCGTGGAGACATCCCGGAGAGTCTGCCAGCGATCATGCCCGCACCATAGTTGCTGGCAATGGTCAGAATAACGGCAATCACGGTCATTCCAACGGCTCCGCCAAGGGTCGAAGGTTCAATGGTCAGGCCAAAGCTGAAAAAGAAGATCGCCCCAAAGAAATCTTTGAACGGCATAATCTGATGCTCAATTCGGCTGGCATGTCTCGACTCCCCCAGAACCAGCCCCATCATCAGAGCTCCAATCGCTTCGGCTACATGCAGCGTTTCCGAGAAACCCGCCACCAGAAAGAGCAGCGTCATAACGGTAAGTAGAAACAACTCCGATGACTTGATGTTGAGTGCCTTATCAATATACTTGATGCATTTCCTGCCTATGATTAGAAATAGCACAATAAAGAGCAGCGCAGACAAGGATACGAGCAAGACGCTGAGGAATGAGGTAGCCCCACTAAGTACAAGCCCCGTCAGAATCGAGATATGGATGGCAATAAACAGATCATCAAACATGATCATGCCCATAATAATCTCCGTCTCCGGGTTCGCCGTGCGCTTCAGATCCACGAGTACTTTAGCCACAATAGCTGTGGAAGAACTCGTCATAATACCACAGACAACTAACGTTTCTTTGAGTGGCAGTTCCATGAACCATCCTAGCAGCAGACCGGAAGCAAAATTTAGTCCAACGTAGAACATACCTCCGGTCAGAATGGCTTTGCCCGACTTCATCAGGCGGGAGACCGAAAATTCCAATCCCAGATAAAAGAGCAAAAACAGAATACCCAGCCTGCCCATAAATTCAATAAATTCCGAGCTTTCGATAAAACGCAAATCCACAATGCCGATCTGTGGTGCATGCGGTCCAACAGCCATACCAATCAGAATATAGAAAGGAATGACCGAAAATCGTAATTTTGCAGATATTAGCCCCGTAAGTGTAATCAGCGCAACGGCAATTCCCACTTCGAATATGAGCATATCCATAGGCTAGAGCCGTCCATTGGATAACAACTGTTTTAACAGTTTGATCTGATCCCGTTCACCAGCGACAACAACCGTAGCCCCCGCGGTAAAGATATAGTCCGGACCTGGATTAAACTGCTTCGTCCTGTTCTTCTCCACCACAGCTAGAATAACTGCTCCTGTTGCCTGGCGAATATTCAGTTCTCCGATCGTTCTTCCTATGCTCTCTGAATGCGGCTCAATACGGAGCCACTCAATTAACAGTCCCTCCAGCATAACTTCACGCTCATCCTGAAAGGTTGGTTTGTACGTCATGCCACCGACAATAGCCGCAACCGCACGTGCCTCATCATCATCCAGTGTGACCAGTGACACCATATCTCCCAATTCTTCAGGCGAATCGCCTGATTCCATGTGAAACAGGTCACGTCGCTCATCATTATGGATAACGATGACCAGATGCTCACCGCTGCGTGTGTGCAACCAATATTTGCGTCCAATTCCCGGCAAATCCGTCTCTTTAAAGTGCATGATCTGCACCCCCAGTGGACATCCGATTCAAGGACTCATTGTTTAACGTAATATCCGTAATGCGTACTCGCATGGAGCCAGCCGGTATATTAATCGACCTCACTTCTCCCTTGAGCCCAAGCAATAATTGCCGCCCCACAGGGGAGAGGAAGGAAATATGCCCCGCATCCGGGTCCGCGTCATCCGGCATAACAATGTTGAATGAATCAGATGTATGGAAGTCAACGTAATCAAAACGGATCAAACTACCGATAAGTACCACCGAGTCCAGAGCTTCATCCGAACCAAGGAGCAGCTTCTCCACACACGTTGTATAGTTCGCAAGCAGGCGTTCCATCTGCGAGCGTTCCGGATCACGCACGTCAAAATAGGCGTCGAGAAATGTTCTTTTCTCTTCACCGAATATAATGAGCTGGTTCACCAGCATTTCTCTGCAATTTTGAAAGGAGGTCCTATGGTTCATAATAAATCTCACCTCCTATACAAGCCCTGTTCTCCATGTTGATTCGCATGTTTTTCTTCATCATGTTGTTCTCCTCCTTCATATAGATAAAAAAACCACGGATACCGCGGTCTTACTACCATCTTACCAAAACTAATTTTTTAATCCAGCTATTCCGTTAACTTTGCCTTGTATAACGATAAAAGGGGCGTCAATTCAGCTTCCAAACTTAACCTTTACATCATATGACAGATCCATAGAAGATTTTAATAACGTCATAAAAAACATTTTATGGGTTTTCATCTCGTATTTTTATTTTGTTTCCTGTATATTTAACTACAAACTTTTATGCAATTTATACAAATAGCCATCCCAAGACTTTAACACAATAAAGGAGTGCATTGAAAAAGTGTCGACTATAACTAAGGATTCAACTCAAGTAACTGCCGCAGAGTATGTTCATTCCGTTTACGAATCGGTTATCGCCAGAAATCCACAGGAAAGTGAATTCCATCAGGCTGTCAAAGAGATCCTGGACTCGCTTATTCCTGTCATTGCAGCTCACCCGAAATATCGGGAAAATGGCTTGCTTGAACAGCTTGTTGAGCCAGAACGTGTCATTACGTTCCGCGTGCCTTGGGTAGATGATCAAGGCAAGGTACAAGTAAACCGTGGATTCCGTGTTCAGTTCAACAGCGCAATTGGTCCTTATAAAGGTGGACTTCGTTTCCATCCTTCCGTTTACTCGGGAATCGTTAAATTCCTTGGATTTGAACAAATTTTCAAGAATGCCCTGACTGGCCTGCCAATCGGCGGTGGTAAAGGTGGTTCCGACTTCGATCCAAAAGGAAAATCAGATCTGGAAGTCATGCGTTTCACTCAAAGCTTCATGACTGAGCTGTACAAATATATCGGTTCCGATGCGGACGTACCTGCCGGGGACATCGGTGTAGGTGCACGGGAAATCGGTTATATGTTCGGACAGTACAAACGCATCAGCGGTGGACACGAAGCTGGCGTTCTTACAGGTAAAGGGCTCCTATACGGAGGAAGTCTTGCACGTAAGGAAGCTACCGGATTCGGATGCGTGTACTTTGTGAAGGAAATGTTGGCATCTAAAGGACTGAGCTTCAAGGACAGCACCGTGGTTGTCTCCGGTTCGGGTAATGTATCCATCTATGCCATTCAGAAGGCTCAAGAGCTTGGAGCTAATGTTGTCGCGTGTAGTGACTCTGGTGGTTATATCTATGACGCTCAAGGAATCAATCTGGATACCGTAAAAAGATTAAAAGAGGTTGATCGTCTGCGGATCAGCGAATATGTCAAAGAGCATCCACATGCCGTGTATACCGAAGGCTGTGAAGGCATCTGGTCTATCCCTTGTGATATCGCGCTGCCTTGTGCAACGCAAAATGAAATCGACGAACAGGCTGCTGCATTGCTCGTGCAAGGCGGAGTTAAAGCGATTGGTGAAGGAGCGAACATGCCTTCCACTCTGGCTGCGATTGACGTTTTCCATAAAGAAGGCGTTCTGTTTGGACCAGCCAAAGCGGCTAATGCTGGCGGAGTTGCCGTGTCCGCACTTGAAATGTCGCAGAACAGCATGCGGTTGTCCTGGTCATTTGAAGAAGTGGACGCCAAGCTGCATGACATTATGTCTGACATCTACACTAGCTGTGTTCAGGCAGCGGATGAGTACGGCTGTGCAGGTAACCTGCTTGCGGGAGCGAACATCGCTGGCTTCCTGAAGGTTGCAGACGCCATGCTTGCGCAAGGTATCGTCTAATTCTAATTGTGTTACAGTTGCTAACTAACTAAATAAACCGCCTTCCATCACGGGAGGCGGTTATTTTACATTCCTACCTGTCATTTATGGAGTTTAATCCGGTATCAGGATCGCCATGTGATCCATATCGGAATTGATCGAAATCCAGTGTAATGGTAAAGTTGTACTGACCTTAAAATAGCATTTTTTTTAATTAAAGGAAGTGTATAAATGACTAACCAAGCATTCAGTAGCAATCAGGCTACTCTGCATTTAAGCGCAGACTGTGAGCAATGTTTTGGTCTATGCTGTGTCGCCTTGCCGTATGGCAAATCCTCAGACTTTGCTTTTGATAAATCCAGCGGTACTCCCTGTTCCAATCTTCGTACCGATAACCGCTGTGGCATCCATACACAGCTGCGACAGAAAGGGTTCAAGGGCTGCACAGTCTACGATTGTTTCGGAGCTGGTCAGAAACTATCACAAATTACATATGCGGGCAAGGATTGGCGTAATCATCCGGAATCAGCTGCTGAAATGTTCGATTGCTTGCCTGTCATGAAGCAGCTTCATGAGATGATGAGCTACATCAATGAAATGCTAATGCTGCCGGAAACATCATCCATCCATGCCGCGTTGAAGGACGTATATCGGGAAACGGAACGACTGACCGATCTGGAGCCATCTGCCATATTACGTCTCGATATTCCTGCACATCGGGCGGTGGTGAACGAACTGCTTGTACAGGCCAGCGAGATGGTGCGGGCAAAGGTCCCAGCTTCGGGTAAGGAGCCTTCCAAATCGAAGACCAAAAAGCGTATCGGAAGAGACTTTCTGGGTGCCAATCTAAAAGGAGCTGACCTTCGGGGAGCGAGCTTCAGAGGTGCATTAATGATAGCGGCTGACCTACGAAACGCAGATATGAGAAAGACCGATCTAATTGGGGCTGACTTGCGGGATGCGAATCTGGGTGGAGCGGATCTGAGAGGCAGCATCTTTCTGACGCAATCCCAGCTCAACTCGGCAAAAGGCAGTGCAGATACCAAGTTGCCGGATCATTTAAACATTCCCTCACACTGGCTGTAGGGAAGACTGTCCCAAGATGAAGTATGAATTATGAATGAATATGAATAAACCATGAATATGCACTGATTCGTATGTATAACACAAACAGCTCGTCCCTCTGTTTAGAAGGACGAGCTGTTTGTGTTGTATTACATTTTAGATATGAATTAATCAGGTCTTGCAACTGCGGTAATGAATTAACGGACTACAGCAAGTCGCGGCGAAGGTCCTCAGCCGATTTAGGAGACAGGTGACCGAGTGGGATATCAAATACTGTCTTAGCCCCTTTGTGTCCTTCCAGACTCAAACGTTGTGCGGCTCTTGCATAAGCCACCAGTACACTTGCGGTAAATTCAGGATTGCTGTCGAGCTTCAGACCAAACTCAATAATTTGTTTCTGGCCTGCACCTGTAACTCCACTACGAATGACAAATCCACCGTGCGGCATGCCTTCATGCTCAGCCTTCAATTGCTCTTCAGTAATAAACGTTACCGTTGTATCGTAATCCGAGAAATAGTTAGGCATAGATACAATCGTTTCACGAATCTCGTCCTGATTTGCACCAGCTTCTGCAACTACATAGCATTGACGCAGATGTTTCTCACGTGTGGTCAATTCTGGGGTCTCCCCAGCACGAATGCTGTTGATTACTTCTTCAACAGGTACAGTGTATTGCACACCAGCCTTAACGCCAGGAACACGACGGATGGCATCGGAGTGACCTTGGCTTACTCCTTTACCCCAGAACGTGTACTCTTTACCTTCTGGCAGGATCGATTGAGCAAGCAGTCGGTTCATTGAGAACAAGCCTGGGTCCCAACCTGTGGAAATGACGCTCACGTGGCCACCTTGCTCTGCCGCAGCGTTAACTTCTTTATAGAATTCAGGGATTTTGGCATGTGTATCGAAGCTATCCACCGTATTGAACAATTTTGCAATTGCAGGTGTCTGCTCCGGAAGATCGGTTGCCGAACCTCCACACAGAATCATCACATCAATTTTGCCTATGTATTGCTCAGCAGCAGAGATATGTTCGAAACGAACCTCTGTACCTTCTGCAACCATCTGCTCCGGGTTACGACGTGTAAATACAGCAACAAGCTCCATATCCGGGTTTTGAGTAATAGCTTTCTCTACACCTTTGCCCAGATTTCCGTAACCTACGATACCAACTTTGACCATGTTCAATCCTCTCCTGTCTTCATCTATAGTTGCCTACTTTATCTAGTATAATGATATAACATAACATGTAAATTGTCAGGTTTCCAGTTTGAAATAAAAATACCTTGCATGCAGAGCAGCAAGGCCTGATATATTCCTTTTATTCTAATCACGTCCAACCGAATGGATAAAAGGTATGGCATCCACGGAAGAAGTAGCAAACAAGACGGAAACGGACAATACCGTTAGAGACAACAGACAACTTGCCAGGAGTAAGGAAAGGAATCTTGAAGCGGTTCTGATCTTTTTCATCCATCCTACCTCCTCATCCTGTTTGCTATATTTTGGCTGGATTATGTTCTTCATAGTTCACCGGACCGCCTCACCAACTCCAAAATTTCATTGGCGACAATATCCGGCTGACTGTTATGAATATCGTGTTTGGCGTGTGCCACAGTGACCTGTGTTCCTTGACTGGACCATGAAGCAAAATCGGCTTGATCTGCCTGCCATGCCCGGCTGCCTTCGCTCGGTTTCTCTGAACCGGCCGTCAGAATGGTTAGCGGGAAGGAGAATTCCTTTTTATGCTCCAAGATATGGGCTGCGTTCGTCTTGGAATTGCGCATCTCTCCAATCACGTTGTCATTGTAAGCATGCTTGAGTGTGGATATGGTGGCTGCCTTTCTCATTGACTCCGTAACGAGATCCGGGTTAACGACCAAAGATTCGGTTAACCGATCCGAATGCAGCAATGTCCGCACAATTCCTGTTTTCACCAGAAGACGGGCTGAATCGAAATACCAATCCGATTGCTCCATAGCCACAGTGCTGTAATATTCGGGACTTCCTCCATCAATCATGACCATGCCAGCTACCTCATCGGGGTACATTTGTGCGAATCGCACGGTCTCCAGCGATCCGAGAGAATGACCTACCATGATATACGGCGGACGTTGGCCGGATACTCGCAGCAATTGATGGATTTCCTCTGTAATGGTATCGATATCACGTGGCCGATCCGTATAATCGCTATACCCGTAACCGAACCGATCATACACCGCAATTTTCACCTGGGATTTCAACTTGTTATATAGCGGGCTGAAATCAACATACGGATTGGGCGTACCCCAGCCTGAAGCGAGAACAACTGTCGCATTTCCTCTTCCCGTTGTATAGAGATGCATGTTACGTCCGCTCACCTCATACATCTTGCCTGGTGCAGTATAAGATTTCATGTCCTGTGTCGACTGATACGCCTCGTACGCGGTTCCTGCCAGCAGCAGAAGTCCTGTTGCCAGCATCAGGCCCCCCAGCCCCTTCAAACCTCTCCGTAACCCCTTCTTCATCATTCTCTACCCCTTACCCGGCTCTTCTTCTATATGTATTCTTCAATCTTACCCAAGTACGGATGGAAACGGAACGATCCCGGGTCCAGTTCTTTCCCCAACCTAAGTCTAGTTCCACCCCTACCCGCAGTATGAAAAATACGATTGAGACCTGTACCAAAGGGAAGATAATCATATAGACAACGTAAAATAACCGCAAATTCCCGATAACGGAAACCTGCGGTTTGGATGATATTCATTTTGTAAAAAGCCAAATAAACCCTCTGCAATCTACAATTGCAACGTGAGACCCACCGGGCAATGATCACTGCCCATGACATGGCAATCAATATGCGCCTCTGACACCTTCGGAGCCAGCTGATTGGACACAAGAAAATAATCGATCCGCCATCCAACATTACGCTCTCTTACCTTGGGCATGTACGACCACCAACTGAACACATCCGTGCGATCCGGGTACAGATGACGGAAGCTATCCACATATCCGGCAGCCAGCAGATCGGTCATTTTGCCTCGCTCTTCCAGCGTGAATCCCGAGTTGCCCAGATTCGGCTTCGGATTCTTCAGGTCGATCTCCTGATGGGCTACATTCAGGTCACCACATACGATAACCGGCTTGGTCTGCTCCAATTGCAGCACGTACCCTCTGAACCGATCCTCCCATTCCAAACGGTAAGGAAGTCTGGTCAGATCCCGCTTCGCATTGGGGGTATATACGTTGATTAGATAAAAATGATCAAACTCCAGCGTAATCATTCGGCCTTCCGGTTCACTATCTTCCTCTATCCCGTACCAGACAGATAGCGGCTTGATCCGGGTAAATATGGCTGTGCCGGAGTATCCTTTTTTGACAGCATAATTCCAGTATTGATATACGTCTTCACCCAGATCCATTTCGATCTGTCCTGCCTGCAGCTTGGTCTCCTGCACACAGAAAATATCGGCCTGACTCTCGTTATAATAATCCATGAATCCTTTGGTAACACATGCCCGCAATCCATTCACATTCCAGGACACCAGCTTCATATCCTCATCTCCTCACATCTCCCCAATATAGCATGGGCGAATTCGGAAGGACAAGCTGAGGTGTGACGATATCCAAACAGAATGAGGGCTTCCTAAGCTATATGCTCACTGATACAACCAGGATAATGCTTCGGGCAGATGCTTGGCAAAAAACAAAAGATCATGCGTCCCGCCCTCTTCCTCCACGTAATTCAGCCGCTCGGCAGGATAACCCTGGGCCAAAATCATGCGACACGCAGAACGTGTATTTTCCAACATTTGTGCTTGGGCATTAACCTTGTACACACCTTCCAGACTCCCAACATACATATACAGCTTCAACCCGTGGCGTTCAGCCCAGGAATAGTCACTCATATAATCGAGGAAACCTTCATACCACATAGAGGCCGATAACGCCCCAACCTTTCCAAAGATATGAGGGAATTCCATCGCCGCAAACAGAGAGATCAGCCCACCGAGCGAACAGCCAAGTATACCTGTATTCTCTGAATCTGCAAGAGTACGGTAAGACGAGTCCACATACGGTTTCAGCTGCTCAGCGATCGCCTTCAGATATATGCTTCCCTGACCGCCAAAGGCCGAAAAGGATGCATGCAGCGCTGGTACAGGCCATGGTGTGTAGTCATCGTTGCGATTGTGAGGTTCAATACCAACCAAAATCAATTCAGGCAATTTTCCGGAGCGAAAAGAATGATCCAGCAGATTGCTACAGGCTTTGGCTACCGCACCTCCATCCTGAATATAAACGACCGGGTAATGACGATCTCCCTCTGTGTAAGATGGCGGAAGCAGCAGATGGAGCGTCCAGCCATTAACCGACTCCTGTACCCATTTACTCATGTATGGAACCCTTCCCTCCTGTTTCAAATCTGGCTTGTTACATCCGGTTTTTGAGCAGTAAAAAGATGAAATAAGGAACGCCAATAATGGAGATGACGATGCCCACAGGCAGTTCTGCCGGGGCAAATACCGTTTTGCCGATCAAATCACCTACAACAACCATCGCCATGCCGACCAAACCGGATATCGGAATGACCCGTTTATGGTGAAGCCCCACCAGCCGCCGTGCAATATGAGGAGCGATTAACCCAACAAATCCGATACTCCCGGATACGGCAACACAGGCACTGACGAGCCCAACACTGCCCAGCAACAATATTTTTCTCTCCCGATGAACATCCACGCCGAGTCCCATGCTGCTGGCCTCCTGCAGCTGCATGACATCCAGCACACGGGATTTAGCCCAAAGCAAAGGAATCAGCAGAACCAGCCATGGAATCATCGCCGATATGTATCGCCAATTGGCATTATAAATGCTGCCTGTCAGCCAGACGGTAGCCATCTCAAAATCGGACGGGTTCATCTTGAGGGAAAGATAAAGCGTAATTGCACTAAAACCTGAACCGATGGCAATCCCGACCAGAATGAGCCTTTGGGAATCCAACTGTCCGCGCTCCTGAGCAAACCACAAGATGAGAATAACTGCGGTTAATCCACCCACCAGGCCAAACAGCGGCATCGCCATAACGGACAACCATCCTGTACCCGTTATGGACCCGTGAAACAGAAGCATAAAGAGCACCATTGCTGTTCCAGCACCTGCGTTAATACCAAGCATGCCGGGGTCAGCAAGCGGATTGCGCGCAATACCCTGAATTACAGCTCCGGCAATCCCGAGTCCCAGGCCAAGCAGTAATGCAATGACAATTCGCGGCAGCCGGAAGTCAAAAATAACAAGATCATGCTCATGGACAGCGTCCAGCCGTAATAACGTTTTGACCACATCCATCACCGATATGTCAAACGCACCGTTAGTCAAACTGATATAAACGGCTGCTGCAATGATTATTGAACTTATGAAAATGACGGCCCATAATCTTCCCCGCTGCGGTTCAGGCATGTTTTCCCCCTCCTTTGGTTTTGATCAGATAAAGGAAGAAGGGAACGCCAAATAATGCGGTGACGACTCCAATTGGTGTTTCAAACGGAGAGTTAATGAAACGACTCAAGATGTCACACCAGGCCAAAAAGAATCCGCCCAGCAGAGCGGAGCACGGAATAATCCAGCGGTAATCCACCCCGAAGAGAAATCGGGTAATATGCGGAACCAACAAACCGACAAAAGCGATTTTGCCCGCCAAAGCCACAGATATTCCAGTCAGGATAACTACACTCAGTATCGATAAAGCCTTAACCCATCCGGTACGCTGCCCCAGGCTTGTTGCCACATCATCGCCCATCGACAGAATGGTAATAGACTTGGAGAGGATGATGGCTAACGCCAGTCCCACCACAGCAAATGGAATAATCAGCTTGATCATGCCCGGGTCCATCTGATGCAATCTGGCGTTATACCAGAAACTGATCGTTTGAGACACCTGATAATAGGTAGCCACGGCCTGAGATACACCACCGAGGAATGTACCAATAATCGTGCCCAGAATGGCAAGTCGAACAGGCGACATACCCCCCGGCAGTAACCAGGCTATGAAAAATACCAGTCCTGCTCCAAGTGCCGATCCCGCCAAAGAGTAAAATATCAGACCAAGAGATGACGTATTCGGCATAAATACCATACATAAGGTGATGACCACTACCGATCCATCGGATACTCCCATAATGGAAGGGGATGCAAGATAGTTTCTTGTCATCCCCTGCATGAGCGCACCTGACACCGCCAGAAAAGCCCCGATTAATAGAGCACCAATAACACGCGGGAGCCGGGATGACACGATGATCTGGTGATCGATGCTGTCTGTATCAAAATGGAAAATGGCTGCCATTATGGTTGAAACGTCAATGCTCTTGGCTCCGTACATGACGGACGCAAGAATGGTAACTGCAATGAACAGAGGTGCTGCTGCGAACAGCACCACCGGATTCAATCTTCTTTTTTGCATAGGAGTATACACGCCTTGCTCTAATTATTTGGATAACTGCTCAACTGCTGCTTTCAGGAATTCAATACGACTCCAGGCCGGACCACCTTCAGCCAATGGATCAATGACATTAACAAAAGCATGATTTTCCTTCAGCGCAGTTGTCTTCTGGATAATCGGGTTGTTCTGTAGATCTGTCAGGGCATTCGGGGTGTCGGAGTTCTCGGATGTCTCAAATTGTACAAACACATAATCCGGGTTCATCTCTGCAAACTTCTCTACCGAAAGTGCTTCCTGTGCTTTGGCTGCCTGAATCTCGGCCGGAACCTGGAATCCAAGGTCTCCATACAGAATCGGATTCACAAAGACAGACTCAGGATACACATACATTTGTCCGTTACGAATACGTACTGCCAACACCTTTTTGTTTTCCAGTTTGTCCCCAAGTTCAGCCTGGGCAGTAGTCAAAGCAGCCTTATACTGTTCAATTTCCTGTTTGGCCTGTTCCTGTTTGCCTGTCAGCTCAGCCAGTAGATTAAGGTTCGACTCCCAATCCGTAGCAATATGAGACACCTGAATAAATGGCGCAATTTTGCTTAACTGCTCGGCCACTTCAGGTTTAAACTTCGTAGAACCCAGGATAATATCCGGTTTCAGGGACAGAATGGTCTCAAAGTTAGGCTCAATCTTCTGCCCAATGGACTCAGCTTGATCCGTGATAGAAGCATACATCTCCGGGAATTCGCCGCCAAAAGTAATAGCCCCTACCGGATGTACATCAAGAACCAGTGCATCCTCCATGGCTTCCATGGAACCGGTAATTACAATACGGTTAACCTCTGTCGGAACCGTGTACTCCTGATCTAAGTATTTAATAGTTCTTGTACCTTCAGCTGCCTCAGCTGTATCCGTTTCATTGGTCGTCGCCGTTGTTCCAGTCGAGGCCGAATTCTCCGCAGTCCCTGACGCGTCCTCTTTATTGGCGCACGCTCCCAATACAGCGAGCATACATATCATTACCAAACATAACCCCAATTTCTTTTTCATCTCTGGTGATCCCCCTTCAATTTCGATTATTCTAATTGAGAATAATAATCATTATTGAATGATAAACAAGATTGACCGACAGAACCATGGACTCTGTCCTGAATCTCTATGGATTTTTCACCGATAGCGATCCATCAGATCGTCCAGGATGCGTTCGTTGGCGAGGGGCGAGTTCTCAAGCCAGGGATCAGCCGGGATGATGAACAACCGGTTATTCTGAACAGATTTTATATTTTGCCACAAGGAGGTTTTCTGCACATCCTCCCAGAAGGATAACGTCTCACTCTCCTGACATACCATCAGAAATATCCAATCCGTCTGCATTTCATCCAGTTGTTCCAGCGTAATCGGCTCGTTATATATCTCCCCTTCTTCACTGACATGAGCTGGTTTGACTGCCAAATCTCCATATAACACTTCCAACATGGATGGTGAACAATAACGTGTGAACTGATGTTTTAACAAACGGACAACGACTACCTTCTCGTTGCCAAGCTTTTGATGCATCATCGTTTTGACCTGGTCAACCTTATGATCATAAGTTTCCAGCCAACTCTTGGCATCCTGCTGTGTCCCCAGATGTTCAGCCAGAATCTGGAGCTGTGATCGCCAGTTGTGATCTGAGACCGTGAGGTAATGAACCGGTGCAATACCTTCAAGCTGTGCTTTCTCCTCAGGTCGCAAATGGTCGTAACTGATAATCAGGTCGGGCTGATGCTCCTGCAGAGCCTGAATTTTGGATTGCCATTCCATGTCAATCCGATAGGCACTCAGATGTACAGGGATGTCCTTGCCATACATTCGATAATAATACGATGTCCATTTCGGGTGCAGCGGTGCCGCATAGGGAATCATGTTCAGGGCCAGCAAATGTCCTGTAATCGCAATGTGATAGGCGGCAATTTTACGGCGGCGGCTGTTCATATATACCGAAGGGGATATTCCCATGGCTTTTTTAAATTTGCGACTGAAGTAAAATTCGTCGTGATATCCAACCTGATGAGCAATATCCCGCAGACGCATTTCAGTACCGGCCATCAGTTGTTTTGCCCGGTTAATGCGGAGTGAAGAAATATAATCAGTTGTACTCATTCCATATCTTCGCTTGAACAGGTCCACATAATATTTCGGACTCAGCCCGGCCATGCCTGCCAGATATTCCACGGTTAGATTCTCATTGGAATGCTCATCGATATAATCTTTGGTACGCTGGATCATCATCTGGGAATCTTCCTTGAGCGGAGGTGATGCTTCTGTAAGGCTTGCGAGTAATTGGAGAAATTGCACATGTGCCTGAAAATGTCCCATGGCCCTGCCACTATGCCACAGGTTGTGTATTTCTTCGCACATAAATGAGAGCTGAACGGTTGGTGACACCGCCAGCTCCTTGCCAGATCTGAACATCGGGGTATCTTTAACCACATGCAAAGTGTCAGGATCATCATGCAGCTCTTGATAAAGGTCAAACCGCATGATCGTTACTTCGGCTCCTTCATCTCCGAAAGAGGTCAGTCCAAAAGTGGATTCGGGTACACAGGAATATACGCCTTGTGCATGGATATGGATAGACCCCCGATCCAGTGTCAGTAAGGCTTCACCACCTGTGACCATGACAAGCACATAAGACGAGGTATGCTGCTGGGGAATGTTCCAGTCTGAAGTGGATTTCATTTTCTCCATGTCACGCAATTTTATAGTCAATCTGTCGAGTGGATACGTGGAATCCACTTCTTGATTAGGGTATAAGTTAGGGGAAATCATCTATTTATAGGCCTCCATTTGATAACCATTCTCAATAACTATCATCAGTATATCAAATTTTCAGAGACCCCCGCATCTACTAGTTCTTTCATGATGGTGCTCAACCCGATCAATCTCTGGATGCAAATCGCAGTACTCTGCTGATCAACACAGGCAATACAGAGATGTGACCTTCATCTTCAAAACAGATAAAATCAGCACGGACTCCATTTGCATCGGCATGGTTCAACCATTCGGTAAATGCTCGGGAACGTTCAATCACCCCGCTGGGATGACTCCCCTCCAGTTCTCCTGCTGCAAGTAAAACGTGAATTTCCATACGATTATCCAGCATACGGGAAGCAAACGTCTCTTGCTGCCGGGCGATCCAGGCCGAGTTCCAATGAAGAGACGGACTACCTGCAATGTAATTTCGGTATGTTCCCGGACGATCTAGTAACAACTGCAAAACAAATAATCCGCCCAGCGAGTGTCCCACAACGGACTGTCTGCTCCGGTCAATGGCATAGCGTCGTTCAATGTCCGGCTTCAATTGTTCCTCGATAAATTGGGTGAATGCTTCAGCGCCGCCATGCTCCGGCCAAGTTGCTCCGTCCGGTCTCCGGGGTAATTCATCTTCGGGAACCGACATCATAAAATCATAGTGCCTGTCCTGTGGAAAGGCTTCCCGGACTGTATACCCCACGCCAACAATAATTGCTGGCGCAACCCCGGTCTTCTCCGGGCGTAAAGATTGTACACGCATGGCCTCAACCATCGTACCAAACACCGCATTGGCATCCAGTAAATAGATCACGGGATATCCGGAAGCTGGCGGGGCGCTCTCCGGCACCCAAACTCTGATCTCGTACTCTCTTTTGGTCTGTTCTGCACGCATGCGGTAAAAGGTGGTTCCCGGCAAAGTTACCTCCGGTTCTGTTCCGTCATGTCTCATCACTTGTTTCAATGAAGTATTCCTCCTGGTTGCTACGGCTTTAGTCTCCGATTATATCCAAGGTAGGTCCGGCCTTCCATGGACGAATCACCCATTTCCATATGGAAAATGCACCGCTTCATTGCACGCATGGCTTTTCCATTTCCATGAAAGAACAAAGCCGGCCCCCTTGACGGGGTAACCGGCTCTGTTTTGTTTTGCTTTGTATTGTAGGGTTCTGTTTTTCTATAAAACATGTCCGTCGCTTTAATGCTATTTTAGACCTGTTGTAGCAATACCACGAATGATCTGCTTCTGAAAACACAGAAAGAGAATGATCAATGGCAGAACCGAAAGTGTTGCTCCAGTCATAATCTGCACCCAGTTGCTGCTGTCCTTAGCCTCGCTGGAGAAGAAAGCCATCCCGACCGGAATCGTAAACATCTCCTCACTCTGTGTAATAATGAGCGGCCAGATGAACGAATTCCAACTGCCCAGGAATGTCAGAATGCAGAGGGTAGCGAACGCTGGCCTTACCAGCGGAACAGCGATCCGAAGGAAAATGCCCCATTCTCCCATGCCATCAATTCGTGCCGCGTCCAGTAATTCCGAAGGAAGAGATTCCATGAATTGCTTCATTAGAAAAATGCCAAACCCGGATATTAAACCTGGAAACAGAATTCCCCAGTACGTATCCATGCCGTTAAAACTGCTGGATACAAGATACCATGGAATAATCAGCATTTCAGTCGGCACCATTAATGTACTCAGAATGAGTACAAAGATAACCTGTTTCCCCCAGAACGTAAATTTGGCCAGAATGTATCCCGTAATGGAATCAAATACGCAGACGCTCACGGTGGCAATGACGGCTACATATAAACTGTTCAACATCCAGCGGGGAAATGGAGTTCCCTGAAAAATAGCCGCATAATTATCCCATGTGACTCTGGAAGGGATGAGGCTTAGAGAGTAGATTTCATCCAGCGTCTTGAACGACGTCGATATCATCCATAGAAACGGAAACACCATCAACCCAAGTCCGAGCGTAAGTAAACCATAACTGATCATTGACCCGGAACGTTTCCAGCGGAGTGTTGTTCGGGTATCGGCCCATGCGGCAGATCTGCTCATGCTTGTAAAGCACCCTCCTTCCTTTTACTCCTGTTGAAAACGACTGCCAAGCACTTTAAGCTGAACCAGAGTCAGCATGAATATGATGACAAACAGAATGACGGTGGCTGCCGAGGCCAGGCCCATATCAAAACTCTTGAAAGCCAAATTGTATATATGAAGCACGACAGATATGGTGGAGTCCAACGGCCCGCCTCCAGTCATATTCAGCACCTGAGTGAAGGATTGCAGAAACCCGATGCTTGCCATGACGACAGATAGAAGCATGACCGGGTTCAACAGAGGGATCGTAATATGCACAAAGCGCTGCCAACCCGTGGCTCCGTCTATGGCAGCCGCCTCATAATACAATTTGGGGATGTTTTGCAGACCCGCCAGGAAAATGAGCATCTGAAATCCGATATTTTGCCATACCATCACCGCAATAATCCAAAAGATGGCCTGTGTGGGCGAATACAGGAAAGATTGCGGCCCAAGGCCCAACTCTATAAATAGAGCATTTACAATCCCGTTCTTCATCAGCAGCCACCGGAATATCCAGCTTACCGCCACTACACTGGTTACATACGGGATAAAGTAGGCTGTCCTGAACAATCCGCGCAGCTTCACCACTTGTTGGAGAAGAAGAGCCACGATTAATCCGGCAATCAACTGTGCAGGTACACCAACAACGACGTAGATTCCTGTATTCACCAGGGACTTGAGGAATAGAGAGTCACTTAGCAACGTCGCATAATTATCAAAGCCCACAAAGGGTTTATCCGGTGACAGCATGCCCCATTCGCGAAAGCTTACGTTAAAGGAATACAGAATCGGTAAGATGCGGATGACTACAAAATAGATCAGCGGAATCAACAAACCGCCATAAATGAATAACCGCTGTTTATGTCTGTAATTGAGTCTTCCTATTCCCGATCCGAACCATAAACGACGCCGTTTCGGCCGCGAAGGGATCACCCCGGTAGTCCTCATAGCTGCGCAGCCTCCTTGAATGAGAACTTATTTTTTCTTATCCTGTTTCGCCCAGTAGTCGTCATAGAGCTTCTGAGTTTTGGCCACCAGATCATTGAAGGCCTGTTCTTCCGGCACATGATTAAGCAGCACCTCATCCACAGCGTTCACAAACAACGTACGCTCCTGCGTCTCATCAATGAAGAAGTGGGCGTTGGCATCGTTCAGTTGGGAGATAAAAGGGCCAAGCAGCGGGTCATTCACATACTTATCCTGAAGAGCAACTTCTTTCTGTGCGGGAAGTTCACCGACCTTCTCCACCCATTGTTCCTGAACGCCCTTGCTGATCAAAAACTGTAAAAAGGCCGTAGCTGCTTCCAACTTCTCTCCGGTAACATTGGCTGGAATCGCATTAGCCCAGAATGAAGCCTGTGTGGATTTCCCTTTATAACCCGGCAGCGGTGCGACAGCAAAATTCAAATCGGGAGCGTCTTTTTTGATAGATCCCAATCGATATGAACCATCGACGTTAATTGCGGCATGGCCCGTTTTGAATGCATTGGCATCATCAGTGTAAAAGCCGTTAATTCCTACCTTATGCACGGTTGCAAAATCAACCAGATACTTGAATGCTTCAAGCCCTGCAGGGGTATCATTCCACAGGATTTTCCGACGATCCTCGCTCGTATCTTTGCCTCCCGCTTGATATAACAATCCGTCTCGGAACCAGTGATGAAGCTGGGAACCTGGTTCCCATGCGAAACCCTCTGTCACCAACTGCCCATTTTTGTCCGTTTCCGTTAATGCCTTGGCATCCGAGACAAGCTCTTCCCAAGTCGTAGGCGGTTTGTCCGGATCAAGTCCAGCCTTGGTGAACAAGTCCTTGTTATAAAACAACCCCAGCGTTCTCACGCCTGTAGGCAGAGCATAATAGCTTCCGTTTAATTTGGCTGTATCTACAAAAGGGAAAAATGCCTCGGCGATGCCCGGAAAGCTGCTTTCCGGCAACGGCTGTAAATAACCGGATTGCACATATTTGGGCAACCAGCCGTAATACAGATTGATGACATCCGGTCCTTTTCCAGCGGGAACCAGTGTAGCTACCTTTTGATTGTACTGGTCGTATGGAAAATTGGTTTGTTTGACTTTGATGTTGGGATGTTCCGTCTCGAATTCCTGGATTAAGGTATTGATCAGTTCAACCTTGGCTGGAAATTCGTACTGCCAGTACTCAATCGTGATGGGCTCCGTCTGATCACCCGAAGCTGTTACACCTGCCGAACCAGACTCTTCGGATGGCTTGGTTGAGCAAGCTGTAATGCTCAATAAGAGTAAACCTGCAATCAATAATTGCAGGGTCTTGCTTGGCCTGAATGAAAAATAACCGGATTTCGTCAAGTGAAGCCACTCTCCCCTCTTTTGCAACAAAAGTGTTATAACGTTCTCTATTTCCTTGGCTTACGCGTTGGTGGAACCGACGGCTTTGCCAACAGGCAGCTTCAACAGACGTCTTGCGTTATTTCCGAAGATGAGTTCAATGTCCGCTTCAGGGAAGCGAAGTTCACGGCATACACGCACCTGATCCTGCAAATAACGATAAGGATAACCACGCGGAAATCCGCTTGCATCCGTTCCAAAGATAATTCGCTCTGGACCCAGCAGCTCGTATGTTTTGCGGAATAACGTCTCCAGGTTCAGCTCATAGGGCATCCAGCGTACCCACTGATTAGAACCGGATGTGTCGATGTATACATTAGGGCAGCTCCAACTTAGATGCAGAAGCTCCTGGAAATACCCTGCGCCAAAATGAGGGATGATGAACGGAATATCCGGATAGGCACGGACTGTATTAAAGATGGCAAGCGGATTGATGTTGGGATGATGAACGATGCCTCCGGCATGACCAAGCATGCCAAAATGAATCAGGACAGGCAGGCGGCGCTCTGCAAGAAATGCCCACACCGGGTCGAGCGAAGGGGAGTCAAAGGGAATCTGGGTGAGAGGACCAAATAGCTTGTATCCTCGCAACCCGAGCTCATCAACTGCCCTACGCAGCTCAATGGATGCATCTTCATTTTCAATGGGATGATAGGCGAATCCGGTAAACCGATCCGGGTATAAGGATATTTGTTCAGCCAGATTGTCATTATCCAGAGCCGTCAGAAAGTTAAGTCCAGCAACATTGTATTTGTCCAATTCCTCTACCCACCGTTCAATTAACGGCCGTGCTGCTTCCTCTCCCTGCTCCTCCACCGCTGGGAAATCCCAGGTTAGTCGCATTCGCTCACTTCGTTCCTTGCCATATCGCGTCACCAACTCATGGTTTTTATATGAGGAAAGCAAAAGTTTATAAGGCAGATGGGCATGGATGTCAAAAACTCGAAAGTCGGGATTGGAGAACATTGATTTTACTCCTTCCATTTAGATTCTGTTAAGCCAGCCGTTTAGAATTAAATCCAGTTTTGCATCTACAGAACGGAGTTTATTAGTGGTATCGAGACTCCATTGTTCCTGTTTGCCGAGACGGAGCGCTTGGGCCTCCAATGCTCTTGCCACTTCTTCCGGATTGGGTCCACCACGCACATGCCGAATGTGTACAAAATGCTCGGGAGATATTGCTTCCTCTAATTGCTCATAGGTTAGGGCAAGCGGCTTGGCGGCAATTTCCTGTACCGCTGTGTTCACAACCTCCCAGTTCAATCCCGAAATAGAAATACCAGATTCCGTCAGCTGTGTTACAATCCGGCTCACGATGGAATGAGCTTGTCGAAACGATAATCCTTCTGTGCGGACCAGCGTATCTGCAAGTTCGGTAACCATGGCAAAACTACGCTCTGCCCGTTCACGCAGCAATGACACATTGACCTTAAGGGTATCCATCACTTCGGACAGCAAGCGATATACGGATTCAAGTGTATTCAGACTTCTCCATACATAGGGCTGCATATCATCTTCGGTATCTACAATGTCACCAAAGGGCGTGTTATGCATCATGTTAAGAGCAGTTGCTGCATCCCCTTTGGCACTTGAAAGGAGTGAACGGGCGTGTTCAATGGATACCGGATTCCGTTTTTGCGGCATGATGGAACTAATCTGAACGTAAGGGGCAGCTACAATTAATGCACCATATTCCTGTGTGCACCATAACAGCAGATCCTGAACGAAACGCCCCAGATTTATAGCTGCCAGTTGGGCTACAGAGGCGGCTTCACCTGCATAATCTGCACCGCTGACGGCATCATAGGCATTCTCAATAATGCCATCAAAGCCGAGCAATTCTGCGGTTCGGTCTCGACAGACCGGAAATCCAGAAGTGGTGAGAGCAGCCGCACCAAGACTGCTGCGATTGCAGCCTGTATAGGCGGATTTCAACCGCTCGAGATCCCGTTCAAGGGAATCGCTAACGGCACAGATGTAATGGGCAAGTGTGGTCGGCTGGGCTTGTTGGGTGTGCGTGTGAGCAATCATGAGGGTATCGATATGACGTAATGCAAATTCTCTTAGGCTTCGGTGTAATGACAGCCCTGAGGAAATCGCTGAGTTCAGCTTATCCCTTAGCACCATACGATAAATGGCGATTCCCATATCGTTTCTGCTTCTGGCTAAGTGCAGATTCCCGACAGAGGGTCCGCCAAGCTTCTCTAGTTCAACTTCGACTTGGTAGAACAAATCTTCAACGTGGGAGGAATACTCGCTCGTTCGGAGCCCATCCACATCCAGACTCTGTACAGCCGAAGCGATGTGGCACGCTTCTTGCTCCGGAATGATGTGTTGTTCACGGAGCATAATTAGATGTGCTTTGTTTACGGCCATCATGGGGTTCAGCAGATGCTGTGTGGCCTGGTTATAGGCGGGTTCAAGTACAATTTCGGCATAGGTTTGACTGGGAAAACCAGACACTTGTGTTGGATTCGTTGACGTTGACTTCACCTTCCTTGTTCTTCATCTGAATATACAGAGATCTGAAATGCCGACTAATCAGGTCGGAATGTTTAGTTCAAAACTCTACCACTATTTTGGTATACATACAACTTTATCCTTAATCAAAATTTTCTATTGTTGTATCGGCTTTCTCTATAACCTGTTCTATTGACTGCCGTAAATTTGAAGACTAGATTATCCTGTATAAGATTGGTCTCTGAAAAATAAGCGGAAGGAGGGATGGTTATATCACATTCCTATGATGTCATTATCGTTGGAGCCGGATCGATGGGCATGAGTGCAGGTTATTATCTTGCGCGCAGTGGATTAAAAACATTACTGATTGATGCCTTTGATCCTCCGCATACGGAGGGCAGCCATCACGGAGAACCACGGCTTATCCGCCACGTGTACAGCGGGGGACCTGACTATATAGCGATGGCACTTCTGGCGCAGGAACTGTGGGAAGAACTGGAGGATACTACCGGGGCCAAATTGCTTGTACCTTCGGGCGTCTTGAATATAGTTGACCCGGACATCCATTCTTTTCATAATCGTTTAACCCATGCTGACGATGCGGGGATTCGATATGAAACCTTGCGCGCAGCCGAAATCATGAAACGCTGGCCAGGCATTGAAGTCCCTGAACATTACGAGGGAATGTATGAGCCTGATGCAGGTTATTTATTCAGTGAACGCTGCGTGCTCGCCTTCCGTCAGGCAGCCGAAGCATCGGGTTCCACTCTCTTAACGCACACACGTGTGGAACATATCGAGTGCAGCGCAGATTCTGTTGGAGTCATCACATCTGCTGGCGAGACGTATTATGCGAACCAGGTCATTCTCAGTGCCGGAGCATGGTTTCAGACGCTGAAACCGTTCGTGAACCTTCCCATTCGAGCTGTACGCAAAACCGTGGGATGGTTCGATGCACCGGAGGCATTGTTCGCCGAGGATCACTTTCCCGGTTTCACGCTGGCTGGAAAAGAAGGCGGATATTATGGATTTCCGAGCATTGGCGGGTCGGGTCTGAAGATTGGACGTCACGATACGGGGCAGGAGTGGACACCAGGCGGTACACTGGCTTCATTTGGCTCTGATAAGACGGATGAGGGTGATCTGCGGAGATTGCTTGAACTTCGGATGCCTCTGGCAGCGGGAAAGCTGAAGCGTGGTGGGGTATGCAAATACGAGTTCACACCGGATGAAGATTTTATTATCGACCGTCACCCTGCCCATAATCATGTATGGCTGGCAGGTGGATTTTCCGGTCATGGCTTCAAATTCGCAAGTGCAGTGGGCAAAATATTGTCTGACTTGGTGCAAACAGGGCATACGGATCAGGATATTGGACGATTTGCCCTTTCACGTTTTCAATAGAGCACTAGCCCCGGAGAAGGCTGAACTAGTACTGAACGTAAGCTAACTCGATTTGGTGTATCAGGATGAACTCCTTTCTTGAGCCGTGCCGTGTGGCATAGCGCGCCCTACTTCAAGAAAGGAGTATCCTTACCTTAGCAACGTTGAATCATTCTAAAGCGAGAGCAGTCCGCGCAATGAATACTCTCCTTCTAATTCACTTTAACCAAACTCCAGTGCTGATTGGCTCCTCCATTGTCTGCCCATTGAATGGTCGAGGCACCGGCGGTTGTGGAGCTCTGGTTGATATCAACGGTTAAGCCGCTATTGCGATTCACGAGCACAAGATATCCTCCGACATCCACCGGTAACCATTGTTGATTGTTGCCCCCGTTATCCTGCCACTGAATCAAGGCTGCTCCTCCTTGAGTAGAGCTCTGATTCACATCCAGCAGCAGACCACTGCCTACGTTACGGATCTTATAATAACTGTTGCCCGCAGACTCCAACTTCCATTGTTGGTTTGCTGCGCCATTGTCGTTCCACTGGATGATCGTTGCACCCCCGGCAGTAGAAGCCCCATTCACATCCAAAGCGAGACCACTGTTCCGATTGATCAGCTTATAGATCGCCCCGGATTCATATCCTGTGCTGCCATTATACGTCGCGCCGGATATGACATAGGTCGTAACCGAGCCCGCTTTGGCGGTCGCTGTAAACTTTTTATTCTGAATGTTGATGTTGGTCAGTTGCTGCAACTTCTCCGTAGAGGAGGTCCGGTGCACTTGAGCAGACGATCCAACACTTGTAAACTGACTCAAATCATACGTCACCGTTGTATCACTCGAATCCGAATTGGTAGTCACCAGCACCACTTTACCTGAAGTAGCATCATAGGCAGCAAGCGTATTGGCATCACTCATGCCGATGATCTTATAACCAGGACGAATAAACTTGCTGTAGTTGCCCATGACATAATATTTCTGATTCACGGTGTAGCTGGTCGTTTGCGTGTTATTCAGTACGTTTTTGAAAAATCCCCAGCCATCTGCACTATCTACGGCCTGCCAGTACACCCACGCACTCGCCCCCATGTTGCGTATATCCTTAAGGATCGTGCGTGACATCGTTAGTCCGCTGGCATCCCCGTCTCCATATTCTGAGGTCCAGAGATGTTTTCCCGCTGAAGTCGCTGTATTCCGCAATGATGCACGATTGCTTCCGCCATAGGTATGTGTGTTAATCTGACTGATCGCAGACTTCACTGCACTGCTGTAACTGTTGAAGGAAGTGGTTGTGTCATCCAGACTGTATTCTTCTGGCGCGCTCAGCTTCGTGGACAATCCCTTTGCTGTAAGTGAAGATTGCACCTGGCTCAGAATCGTGTTCTGATCTGCCCGATCAAAGTGCATGCCCTCCTGATCGTTGCCCTGCTTCCACCAAGTGGAGATGGGTTCATTGAGCGGCGTTACGGTGTCGAACGTGATGCCCCAGTTATCTCTGAAATGCTTCACGACCTCTGTGAGATAATCAGCAAAATCATCATAGTAATCGGGCTTGAGATTGTTGCCACCATTCGCGGCACCGGACACATTTCCACTAATGGTCATCCAGTAAGGTGCCGAGTTCGCAAAGGCTTCAAAGACGTTGACTCCATATGATTTGGCGGCTTGGAGCATATAGCGCTGATTGGCATCTGCATTCCAGTCATACACACCCGGGGAAGGCTGATATCCCGGCACGGCTTTGCGATATTCCAGCACATTCGATGAAGGATTATCGCCGCCTCCAATGTTGTAACGCAGGACGTTTAGACCTAGTCCGGTTGTTGGGCTAAACATCTTTTCCACATACTCATCCCGGTTGGAGTACTCTCCGACCACTTTGCCCCACCAGGCAAGGGATGTTCCCCAACCTTCGATAGTCTGATATTGCTTCGAGGGATCAGCCGTGGCTGTATAAGAACCCGCGGCGGATGCCTCTGTACCCAAGCTCCCTGTTATAAGACTTCCTGCCATTAGCAGGGTGCCCAACCGTTTCAACCATTTCATTCGATTCACTCCTTCTAAAGTAAAATGAGTTCAGTTTCTTGAGATAAAATGAGTTCAATTTCAATGGAAGAATCCAGAAGATTACTGTGCAATCTCTCGGAAGGTCGCGTCTGACTTATCGAGTGCGGTAACGACAGCTTCCAATTTCAGCACATTATTGTAATGCCTCAGATACAGGTTCGGGTTACTAAACGAGGCGTACGATGTCCAAGCGGCGTTAGCAAGTCCATTTACACGTTTGAACGTGGCATCATTTCGAAACGTAGCACTGTCGTCATTTTTCACCAGTGTGATGTTGCCATTATTATTGCGCAGGAAATAGCCTGGATAATTCATAGACTCAAATGAAATGCCTGTTGCATTCGCCAGCCCGGGCACAACCCGGAACTGTGCGTCCTCTGCGGGACTGACACTGGCATCGATTCGGGCCACATAGTTATAATGGCGAATATAGCTGCCTGGAACATTATAGGACTCCAGCTTGCGGATATCGCCAGGCTGCCCGCTTTCTTTCAACACGGTCATGTGCCGAACCAATCCGGTCAGACCGGCAAGCTCCTGCTTTGCACTCCAGGTCTGAAACCCGTCAGCAGAGTCGCTGTAATAATATTTTTGTGTAGAGTAACCGTCAAAATAGATTCGCCAGGAGCCGGTATCCAGTTGGACAAGCGCAGGTCCCTCTACCCAGGAACCCCATCCTGCCCAATCCCCTGTCCCTTTGAATGTGTAAGGTCCAGTGAGGGAAGTAGCTGTAGCATATTCGATATACTTGGTGGTTTCATTCTTGGTGAATGCGTGATAGGTTGAGCCGGTTTTAACGATGAAGGTATCGATGTAGTTGGGTGCAATGCCTGCAAGCTCTGTGGCAGCAGACCATGTTGTGGAAGACAGCGTTGCATTGGTCGCTGTGATAACATAAGGTTTGAAGTTCTCATAATTGCCTGGGGAGATGGACACGATGATGTTCAGACTGCCGTTGCTGTCTTTGAACCATTCCGGTGCCCAGGTATGTGCAATCGTGGTGGGTGCAGATAGGGTAATATTGCGGACAAACGTCCAATTCACCTTATCTGTGCTTGATGCGATGCCGATCGTATTACCTGACCAGTTCGTGGTATAAACGACATAATACAGCCCATCCGTATGCTTCATGATGCTGGGATCACGGATCAGATTGGCCGGGGGTGTATAGGCAGGCCCTTTAAGCAAACCGTAATTAGTCGCATTGTAGGATTCATAGATATACAGATTGGATTCGCTCGTATTGGTAAAAGCCGAAATCGTGTAAACACTTGTTGCTGCTCTGGCTGTATTCGGGAATAACGTAATGAATAAAAGCAATGCTCCAAGCAGCATGATCATGCCGGACTTACAAGTTTTGAATAATCTTGTACTCCATCTTTTCCTTGTGAACATGGGTCATCTCCTTATCGAAAATGTGGGACAGGCATACCTTTTGCCAAACATCACCCCCTTCACAGAACACGTAGCCCACAACGCCCTCGATATGTAAACGGTTTTAATAAGAGATACTAGCTATTCTCGTCGTCCATTCACCGTGCAAGAGCTGCCCGGAGATTCAGAATCTATAGATTCAAACATCCGAGCAGTCTCCGCAAAGAGAATAAATACGACGAGCTAGAACAGGACACGACTGATCAGAACAGACCCAATTCCCTTGTACGTACAATGAAAAGAAGATCTATCCGACCACAACCCATGGATACTGGGACAAGTTATCATACAAGAAGCGCACCCGTTCTGGCGTTCGGCCTTCCTCATCAAATAACAGCAATTCATTCTCATCCTGCAGCCAGGATATCGGAATTTTGTAATCCTCTTGCGGACCGATCTGCCAATAACGTCCCAGATGGTGCCCGTTCAGATGAAGTGTTCCCTTGCTCATCCCGGTAAGACGAAGCATCAGGTTCGCTCGGAAGTGTTCGGGCACAGCTGACTTGGAGAAACGCCAGCGGTACCAGACAGGTTGACCGTACGAACCATTCCCCACCGACATGGCATTCCAATTGCCACTATAATCCGCATCCTGCCGATAGGTATCGAGATGACCTGAGACGTTCGGTGGCTCATATAATCCCCATTGTCGTGGAAGCAAGGCATCCGTACCTGCCATGCGCCAATCCTTCAGCTCATCTTCACTCCGGTACAAGATCAGTTCCAGCCGATTCAGCGGCGTCCTGCTATAAGGCATCTCCAACGTATTGATCTCTCCGGGCCGCAAATAAAGGGAAAGATCCAACGTGTTAAACGAAAACCAGTCCTGATACCCTTCCATTGGCATATCTATGCCATTAATGCGCAATCCTTGGCTCACCGCTCCAACGAGAGTCGCACGGTCCATGCCATCCAGCGTAAAGCTTCTGCTCAGAAGCGGGGCATCCTCAAGATGATTCACCTCATCGAGATGCACCACCCCATGCTCCGCATGCCAATTCCGGCGGATGTCCTGAGCGGAACCACCGATGTACACCGATCCTGCCAGACCTTTGCTTTCACCCAAATATGGAGAAAAATTTAGCCTGCCCATATGCTGTACCAGCACCTGAAGTGTATTCTTTCCTTTCGTCGTCTGCACCTGAACACCCGCTGCACCAACTCGACGAACCAGTGCCTGCTCTACACGATTGACATATATTCTGGCCGTATCCTGAAGGTCCGGCAGAATAAGGGTGGTGATTCCATCCACCGAACGGTCGAAATCGCACTCGTATAACAGATACCCGAAATCTTGTCCGTACTGGGAAAAATGCTCTGGTTGACCACTCGAAGCACGCTGTTCCGCTGTCAAAATCACACGAGACAACTCAGGGGAATCCGTCAGTTTTGGTGGCATTGGCGGCGTGCTGAACAGAGCATGCTGAATTGCTGCGGATGACTCCTGAACATGTTCATCCTGCATGCCGCTCTGTGAATCGTTTGCTTCTCCGTATAAGAACTCATGTCCAGTCAACGTCCGTTCACCATCTGCCCAACTGCCGAGAAGCAACATATTCCGATTCGGATCAGAGATCATACCTGTGACCTGCCCGGATAGGGAGACATCTACATCATCGAATCCGATCGCGTAACGCAGCTGATTTGTCTCTCCCCCTCCTTTGATTCTCCACGTGCGATCCATCGTTTCCTTGTCCAGAACCACGAACCGAATGGGGATACCACTTGCCTCCAGATGAATGATGTCTGGCTCACGGAAATGTACCAGTTCGAAGCGATAGGCTCCATTTAACGGATCATGTTCAACCAGTACCTGCATGCTACTGCCCTGTACATTCAAGACGTTCGTCTCCAGTTCCACAACCGAACGCTGTCCCGCCTCCGCAACGATGAACAGGGTCAATTCTCCATTCACCACTTCATTGCCCGTAATCATCGCGCCACCTGTCAGGTATACATTCTTGGCAATCTCTACCCTGTCAAGTATCGGGATAATCTGCCCTGGGTTCAGGGCAACGGGAAGTGTCCGGCCTTCCTCCAGCGTGACGTGAAACGTCTCACGCTCATCCTTGTGACTCTCCAAGAACCATATCTTCTCGCTGCCTTTAGACCTGCCTCGTACAGAAACGCCTTGCGGATGACGTACCTTGATCTGCTCTGCTGGTACTTCCTCCGTCTCCATCAACAATGCGCCAAACGCATGGACAAAATAGGATAACGTCTTCGCTACAGCATACTTGGCCGTTACCCGTCCGTACTCGTTCAGCGGCGCATCATAATCGTAGGAGGTAATCATGAAAATATCGCTGCTGCCCACGGTTCTGCCACCGTATCCGCCAAAGTTGGTTCCGCCGTAGAACATGTAATGACTGATTCCGGTATAGCCGGTGCGAAGAATTTCCATCATGCGTTTCTCAAACAGTGGCGCCGTCTTCTGAATGGCAGAAGGCCCACCCCAATTCTCGAACCATCCCGTCCAAAATTCCGTAACGATCTTCGGTGTATCCGGCTGCTTCTGCCGAAGCTTCGCATAATGACCGTCAGCACCTGACCAGAAGTTGGCCCCTTCAATCGTGCCCTCCGCGCCACCTACACAGGTGATAAGTGGAACGTCAATCCCTCGCTGAAGCAGGCCGTCCCGAAGGTGGTTCATATGGGCACTTGCTGCTGCATCATCCATCAGATACCCGTATTCGTTCTCGACCTGTACAAGAATAACAGTGCCTCCAGCAGATAGCTGGCGCTCACAAATGATTGGAATGATCCGGTCAAAATACAGATCTACATAATGCAGATAGGATTCATTATTTTGTCGGAACTTGATTCCCTGCTTCGTCTCCAGCCAATACGGAAAGCCGCCGAAATCCCACTCTGCGCAAATAAACGGACCCGGCCTCGTGATTACATACATGCCCAACTCTGCACACAGGTCCAGAAAGGCTCCACAATCATTGTCTCCTTCGAACGACCACTGTCCTTCCTCCGGCTCATGCACGTTCCAGGCAAAATAGGTATCAATGCAATTCATGCCAGCCAGCTTCGCCTTCATCAAAACCTCCCGCCATTCCTCCCTTGGCATGCGGAAATAATGAATGGTGGCACTGTTCAGAAATACTCGTTCTCCATTCATCATGAAGCTGCGCTGATCGTAAGTCAGTTCAGATCGAGCACTATGCTCAGTTCTGGTATTTTTATTCTTTTCCTGCTCCTGAAGCAAAAGGGATGTTTTCTCTGTCAAAGATAAGCCCTCCTTCTCTGTGTTTGAGTTCATCACTGCGATGACAGAAAATGATATATTGCTTAACCTTCAGTTCGCCTGCAACGTTACGCCTTCTAATACAACGGTGGTGATGGAATTGTCCGCAGTCGAGACTTCCAGTCCATTGGTGTATAGCGGAACATTTTCAAGCTGCTCCATGTTCCGATCCGGTGACGTCTGATAAACCTGTGCTGTAGAAGTACTGCTGTAGTCAAATGCCCCCAGTTCAAATGCTGTGGTTCCGGCAGATAACTCATTGCGAATCACCAGTACCAATCTCTTCTGCCCTGCATCATAGGCAGCCAGTGTTCGCCCTTCATCTGTTGGAATAATCGTTGCACCTGGACGGATGAATTTCGTAAACTGGGCCATGCCATAATACTGTTTTGTCATCTCGTACTGCTCTTCTCCATTAAAGTTCGCATGAATAAAGCCCCAGTTATTGTTGGCACCTTCATCTTCAACCGCCTGCCAATACACCCAGGCAGAAGGCTGCATGATTTTCAGATCGAACATGATGCGCTCCGCGAGCTCCTGCACGGAAGTCATGTCCTCGTGACTATGGGGTTCACTGCCACCCGTCCCATACTCGGACATCCACAGTTTCTTGCCATGTCGCTCGGTCAACGTGCGAAGCTCTTCCATTTTGCTACCATTATAGGAGTGCGTGTTAATCTGGTCGATCACATCAAGCGTATCCTGATCATAGAGGCTGAAATTGTGCACCGTCTCGTCAATGCTATTATCGTCCGCAGCACTGATGAGCGT
Source organism: Paenibacillus sp. MDV22-iso6 (assembly GCF_058408365.1). Classification (NCBI taxonomy): domain Bacteria; kingdom Bacillati; phylum Bacillota; class Bacilli; order Caryophanales; family Paenibacillaceae; genus Paenibacillus; species Paenibacillus sp. MDV22-iso6. Next base: position 396,188 of record NZ_JBZVDZ010000004.1, read on the forward strand.
ACCGTCCAGCCCTTTACTTTTGAGCGATGCCGCAACCCTCTTGATAATTTCGGCTTGTTTCTCATTGGTAAAATGACTGCCTTCCTGCATGTTGCCTTTCTTCCACCAATCAGAGGAAGGTTCATTGAGGGGGTCAAGTGTACGGAACGTAATGTCCCACTCATCGCGATAATGCTTCACTACTTCGGTCAGATAATCGGCAAACGCGTCGTACTGATCCTCTCGTAGATTGTTGCTACCATCCACGGCACCCGTAACCGAGCCGCTAATCGTCATCCAGTAAGGGGGTGAATTGGAGAACGCTTCAGCGATGTTGACCCCACGTTCCAAAGAACCTTGTAATACGGCACGTTGTCCTGCATCTGCCTCCCAATTCCACACGCCGGGTTCAGGCTGGAAGCCGGGAATATCTCCCCCGGGCCGAAGCGCCTTCATGTCGGGATTCTCCTCGCCGCCAATGTTGTAGCGAACAATGTTCAGACCTAGCCCTTTCTCTGCATCAAACACCAGATCCATGACTTCACTGACCTTTGCTTGATCTTTCCATCCTCCAAGATCGTTGGCCCACCACGCAAGCGACGTACCCCAGCCTTCAAAATGATCATAGGATTGCTCCAGCTTCAGACGTATCGGCTCACCTTGGAATGCAAGTGTTTTGGATGATTCATTGGCAAAATGATTGATGATAATCCCTCCTCCTGCAAGGAGCGCGATCAGGGCCACACCCATCAGGATGTAACTCCGGCTACGCCACCTGCGCTGCTTGTGATGATTATGGTTGTCATTGTTGAAAGGGTCCTTGTTGTTATTCATGATTCATGCAGCCCTTTATCCATGTGCGATGTAGACGGCTCTTGCTTTTCACCATTTGCTTCAACACTGCGTTCACCTCCCGTTACTTGATCCCGCTGCTGCCACCACTGATATTCGCTTCATAGACATAACGCTGTCCAAACAGATATACCAATACCATCGGAATGGTCAGGAACAGGGAAGCAATCATAACGAGGTTCCATGGCGGCATCTGTCCGCCACCTACCGTGGTCAGAAGCTGAACACCGAGCGCCAGTGGCATTTTCTCCGGATCATTGATGTAAATGAGCGGTCCCATGAAGTTCCCCCAGTTATAGGAAAACGAGAAAATGGCGATGGCGGCAAGTATCGGATAGGTGAGTGGCATAATGATCTTCCAGTAGATTCCCGGATGTCCCATGCCGTCGATCATGGCAGCTTCATCAAGCGACTTCGGAATGCTCATGACGAACTGCCGAATGAGAAATACGTTGAAGGCTCCGGCGAAAAAACTAGGCACGATCAGTGGATAGAATGTATTGATCCAATCCAGATGACGGAAGATGATGAACTGCGGCACCATCGTCACCTCGCCCGGAATCATCATCGTACTAAGCAGTACAATGAACAGGAACCGACTGCCTCTCGCCTTGATCCGAGCGAAGCCGTAAGATACGACCGATGCTGACAACACCGATCCGATAATGGTAATGACGGTAATAATGACTGAATTTTTCAGATAAGTACCCAGATTGTTATTCGTGAAGATCGTATAGAAATTGGACCATTGGAATTCGAGCGGTATGAAGGTAAAGGCTGATTTTACTGTTGTAGCGTCACTCGCCAGTGCGATGGAGATCATGTACAGGAAAGGGGAAGCAAGCAGCACCCCAACCAGAATCAGAAAAATGTAAGATATCATTTTCTCTACAGTGGATGGATTACTCATTTGCTTTTCCCTCCTCGTAATGCACCCATAGCGCCGACGAACGGAACACAACCAGGGTCAACGCCATGATGATGATGAACAGCACCCAGGCAATGGCCGATGCATATCCCATTTTGTAGAACTGGAACGCATTCTGGAACAGGTAAGGAACAACCATCTGACTGGCATTGTCCGGTCCACCTGCTGTTACGATGAATACCTGTGCGAACGTCTGGAGCGCCCCGATCATCCCGGTGACAAGATTGAAGAAGATGACGGGAGTCAGCATTGGAAATGTAATATGGAAGAACGATTGCGAGCTCTTCGCCCCATCAATGGCAGCGGCCTCGTACAGCTCCTGAGGAATACCTTTCATACCCGCCAGCAGCAGTACCACGCCGCCCCCGACGCCCCATAGCGACATGAGGATCAAAGCTGGTTTAACCCAGTTTGGATCAAGCAGCCAAGCAGGGCCTTGAATGCCGAAGATGGCAAGTGCCTGGTTGATCAACCCTTCCGTTGGAGCGAGCAAATGGATGAAGAGTAGTGAGCTTGCAACCACCGGAACGACAGATGGCAGATAGAACAGGATGCGGAAGAAGGTAATACCTTTGATTTTTTTGTTGAGGTAATACGCGATCCAGAGCGAGATGGACATGCCTAGCGGAATCGATATTAATGCGTAGAAGAAGGTATTGCCTACGGATTTCCAAAAGATCGGGTCATCAGTCAACAGGTTTTTGTAATTGTCTATACCGATGAATTCAGGAGACTGGAACAGATCCCAATTGGTGAAGCTCATGTAGATGGAAAACAGGATCGGACCCAGGGTAAGTCCAAGGAATCCAATCAGCCAAGGCGAGATGAATATATAAAACCATTTCCCGTCCTTTTTTCTCACGTTAAGCCCTCCCATAACGAAGCGAGCAGACGAAACCCGGATTCATTCATGCCCAATTCCGTCTGTCCCCTGTCGATGCTATTTGTAGATTCTTTCCAGTCCACTCTGAATTTCAGTCACGGTATCATCCAGTGAGGCTTTATTGTTGAAGTAGACACCCAGCTTGTCGTTAATGAGCTTCATCATTTCATTCCATTGCGGATTGAACGGCTCGGCGTAAATGGTGGACTCGCTGAAAGCAGCCATGTTGATTTTCTTGCCGCCATATTCTGCATTCAGGAACTCATCGCTGGACAGGCCTGCTTTCGTTGCTGGAGCATCCTGGCCCGCTTTGATCATTGGTAATTGTGCTTCTGGTGTAGTCAGCGCCTCTATGATTTTGAATGCCTCTTCCTTATGTTTGGACGCGTTCGTAATCGTAAAGCCATTGAAGAAAGCGTTGGTCTCTCCCCATATCGGAGAAATGTCCCAATTGATGCCTTCCACCTTGGCAAGTGAACCGATATTCCAGAATCCCGTCGTCTCCATAGCAATCTTGCCTTGGGCGAACAATGGGTCAGCACCGATATTTCCCATGTCGGCAATCTCCGTTGGCGTTGGTCCCACACCATGGGTGAAGGTCAGATCATTCATGAATTGCAGTGCTTTACGTACAGGTTCGGTATTGAAGGTAGGTTTGCCGCTCTCATCGAACAGGGAGCCACCGTTTTGGTAGATCAATTGCATCCATTGCGGCCACCAGCTGCCTGGGTAGTACCCCCATTGAACCGTTTTGCCATTCTCCTTCACTGTCAGCTTCTGAGCAGCGGCGAGCAGGTCTTCCTGCGTCCATTCCTTGGTCGGGTATTCCACCCCGGCCTTGTCGAACAGGTCTTTGTTGTAAAAGAGTACCATCGCGCCTGCGCGGTCAGGCATTCCGAACTGTTTACCATCGAATTTCATCAGGTTGGCGATGTCGTCAGAATAACGCTCTGACATGTTCACATTGTTGGCCTGGATCATATCATCCAGCGAAACAATTTGGTTTTTGGAGGCGTACGCCTGATAGTTCTCGGCAATCATCATGATGTCTGGTGCGGTTCCTCCGGCGATCATCGTCTGAACCTTTTGATCATAGTCCCCGGCAACGACGTTCAGTTTCACATTAATATCGGGATAGGTCTGCTTCACAATATCGAGTCTCTCCTGATAAATCTTCTTCTCGTCCTCCGAGCCCCAGATCGTCATGCTCAGATCGACCTTTCCCCCAGCTGCACCGCTGTCACCCTTGCTACAGGCTGTCAGACCCATTACCATGACCAACATCAATAACGAAATGACCTTTAAACTTTTTCTCATACCGTGCGCCCCCTTGAAATATGGATGGAAGATCAGACAACTGAAACCCGTTTCATGAAATGGGTTTCATAAAGTTTAAAATTAAAACCCGTTCCAGTTTATGAAAGGGGTTTCATTCACGACCTCATTATATTTCACCCTCCGAAGGAATGTCAACGCTTTCTTTTTCAAACATTCCCCATTTATCGTGGTGCGGGTCCAGTACTCTGGCGGACAACAAGCTCTGGTTGCAGAACAGTCTGTTTCTTCGGATTACCCTGGTTAATCAGTTCATGCAGCTTATCCACGGCCAGCTTGCCCAGCTGATACGTATTCTGGGAAACAGTCGTCAGTTCCGGTATAACGGCACTTGCGAGCGGCGTATCATCAAAACCGACAATGGAAATATCCTTCGGAATCGATAAGCCATGTTCAATGGTCGCCTTAATCGCACCAATCGCCGTGTAGTCGTTCACACAGATCACCGCAGTTGGAGGGTTTCCACGGTCCAGCAGCTTAGACATCTCCCGTTTGCCATCTTCAATGGAGAAGCTTCCAAGCAGTTGACGATCTTTCGGTATTTCGAGTCCATGCTCACGCAGTTTTTTCTGAATGGCCTTGACCTTAACCATCGTGGTGGACAACTCCTTCAAACCGCCCACAAAAGCAATATCCCGATGTCCCAGTTCGAGCAAATGTTCAGCAGCCAAGACGGCTCCTGCTCCTTCATCCGTGTACACCCGATGGAATCCGCCTTTGGCAATGTTGCCATTGACCAGCACGATCGGCATACGTTTGCCCATATCAATCAATTCCTGAGCCATCTCATCCGGACAGACCTGCATGTTGATTCGTCCACCGAGAAAAATAATGCCATCTACCCGCTTCTCGCGCAAAATAGACAGATACTCGGACTCCCGGCTGTAATCCCCGGCCGTATTGCACAGGAAGAATGTATATCCCAATCCACGTGCCTCGTTCTCAGCCCCCCAGAACACTTCTGGGAAGAACGGATTCGTAATGTCCGGCAGGATGATCGCAATGGTTCCCGTCTCTTTCTTGATCAGACTGCGCGCCTGCGCGTTGGGTTGGAACTGGTGTTTTTCAATGATAGACATGATCTTCTCCCTTGTGCTAGCACGCACAGGTGCCGTATCATTCAGCACACGGGAGACCGTGGATACGGATACGTTCGCTTCTTTGGCGATGTCATATATGGTAATCGGTGTCATATGTGGAACCATCCTTTTTCTCTAATATTCCTGCTTATCATACCAGATAAGGAATCGGGATGAAATGGGTTTCATTCCGAGGCTCCATCACAGCATCTCCACCGATGATATTCAAGTAATTGAACCATTCGATTGGATGATCCACCAAAGTTGTAATTTTCATCGGATTCAGTCTGCTTTCCCTTCTATTTCACACCATTGTTCCATATATTAGATTGTAAGCGAATTCATAAGGTGATTAGAGGAGTGTGAACGACGTTATGATCATTCAGGTCAGTCCGCTGGCAGAATCAAGACTTAACGCGATGCTGGGAGATCGGCCGGGCTATTTCAAGCTGTTTTATGACACCGATGGATGCGGATGTGATGGTACTGCTGTGCTTCTGATCGTTAACGAGCCAGACAGTGATGACATTCGGATTGAATCCGATTCGCTTCCTTTCCTTATCAACAAACAGCAACAGATCTATTTCGAACCTTGCCTTCGCCTGCAATCAGAGAACAGTTTCCCTTCCTACCGATTGAGCAGTGATTCCATGATCTACGGTAATCATGTCAAAGCCCATGATCTTCGGGATACCGCAGACACTTCGCAGCAGCCGCTCAGTTGGTTCGTACGATAAAAGTTGGAAAATATGGACCTACGAAAAAACCTCCCAACCCTTGAAAATTAACGGGCTGGGAGGTTTCTTCTTTGTTTGTTTTTGTATGACCTGCATCAGTTGTGTGACTGGAAAGTTATCTCTTGGACCAATCGCAGCATACCTGATCTTGTCAAATGACATCATGCGCTTATTTACTTTGTTTTGAACCGGGATGATGCTTCGGCAAGCTGTTTGGTCAATCCATCGATGGTCTGTACCATCTCTGACAGATGCTCGGTCATGCCTGACTGTTCCTCCATCGTCGCGGTTACTTCCTCCACGGATGCAGACACTTCTTCACCTGAAGCAGACAAGTTCTGTGCAGCTCCAATGACGTCATCCTTATCGCGTTCAATGGATTCAATCTCGGAGGCAATCGCCTGAACCTGGTCCATCATTTCATTCATATTTTGGGTGACAAAATTGAACGTTTCCTTGGTCTGGCCTACACTGCTCTTATGCTGTTCAGCAATCGCCTCAATGGCTTGTACGCTCCGGTTATTCTGCTCGACATGATCAATCGTCTGCATCACAATCCGGCTGATATCCTCCGATTGGGCTGTGGTCTGCTCCGCCAATTTGCGGATCTCCGATGCAACGACGGCGAAGCCACGCCCATGCTCGCCTGCCCTAGCGGCTTCAATGGAGGCATTGAGTGCAAGCAGCTTCGTCTGATTCGCAATCTCGGTTATCGTACCTGTAATTTGGTGAATGCCAGAGGAGCTTTCAGCGAGCTGCACTGTAATCTTGGAAATATTGTTCACTTCGGCCTCGTTCTGTTCGTTCACCGCAATCAACACATCAATGACCTTATGGTTGTTTTTGAATGCATCCGTAATCTCGTCTGCCTTGAGCTTCACTGACTGCGACATCTCATTAACGTTCTCAATTTTATTGCCCACGTTCATGAACTTATCCACGATCGCTTCCGTATCATTGGCCTGAGATTCCATCGCTCGTGAAATTTCAAACGCCGTTGTCGTTGTTTCGGCAATGGAGGTCGAAGTCTGCTGGGTGGACAGATCCAGTTCGGTTGTACTTGTTTTCAGTACGCTGATGGAATGATTCATGCTGGAAATCAGCTGTTGGTTGCCCGCCGCCATCGTGTTAAAGCTGTCCACCAGTTGTTTGAATTCTCCGCTATATTTGCCCTTAGCCTGCACCGTCAGATCCCCGTCTGCAAGTTGTCTGAACAATGCTGTTAGCCTTGTAATGGGTTTGGTAACCAGTAAGGAGATCAGTATTCCTGCGATGATAGACACCGCAATTGCGCTGAACAGGACGATATACATCTGTTTCGCCATTTTCCCTAATGGCTTCTGCACATCACTTAGTTTATCTTCAACAATGATGGTCCAATCCGATCTTGGAATTTTGGAATAAAAGATTACTTTGTCCTTTGTGCTAACATCGCCTTGTTGCAACTGCTCGTTAGAAGGCAGATCAATCAGTGACTGATATTCACCAGACTCAAGCTTCTGCCCCGCCATCTTTTCATCCGCCGAATTGAACATTACTGTACCTACGCGGTCCAGAATAATGACTTTTCCCTCTTCATTAATGTTGATGTTCTGAAGCTGGTCAACGAAGAACGAGGTTGATGCGGTAGATACAAGTACGCCCTCCACTTGTTTGTTTTCATCGTAGATCGGCATTGCAAAAGCAGTACCCAGCGTACCCAGTGACTTGGAGATAACCCCTTCACTAATTACATTCTGGCCTTGAACCGCCTGTTGAAAATACGCACGATCTGCACGTTCTCCCCCGAGGGCTTCAGGATCGTTCGCTGCAACAACGATGCCTTTCCGGTCCAGCAATATGATATTGCTGTTGCCTTCCATCCCCGCGAGGCTGTCTGCCAATATCCCATTGGACTTATCCACGAGTTCACTATTTTCCGAGAAAAAGACATCATCATTCTGTCCTTCGCTATTTCGAATCTCCAGCAATTCCTGAAATGTGCCATGTGTTGTAATCAGGAACGTGGATTGTTCTTCCAACGTTAGTGAAGTGAACAAGCCCGCACCAATCCGGTCAGAGGTTGCTTTAATCTCATCCTTGCTTTTGTCGAGGGTAATCACTGCTGCTACAGTGTAAGATAAAACCGCAGTTACCGCCAATACGAGGGTTACCAGTAAACCGATCATTAGCGGCAATTTGACTCTGAACGACATGTTGATTACGCGTTCTCTCGCCTTCGCGAATACCAAATGAATCCACCTTCCATTTCATCCTTGATTGTGTCCAATATTGTATGGGTTAACTTTATATCGGTAGATATCAATCAATTGTTCAGCAGGAAAAACGTTTGCACTGAAAATGTTTTTTTAAAACTCATATTCATCTATATAAAAATAGAACTATATGTAACTAGTCTAATTTTTTTTCATTTACTCCATTTGTAAAATAAAGGTATAATTCACTTTGAATTCATCTATCGTTTCTTTTAGTGAAAAGGGTGTAAAGATAATGAAAAGAACGATCTTACCCAACCAATTTATTGCAGTCGTAATAACTTTACTTCTCTTCATTGCAGGGTGTGGTCCAGAAGAAGAAGCACATGAATATCTCTCAATTACAAACACGGAATATGTTAATGGAACTGATACCGATGATGGTATGATCATGAGAGTATACACATACGACATCCAAACGAAGGCTCTAACTAAACTATCTGATTTACCTTATACCTCACAATATCCCTTAACTGTAGCTTCCTTAGCAAATGACACCATCTATTATTCAGGAGTTGGAAAAGATAAGGGTGACGAGTTGTTTTCCTATGATATTCAGGCACAAAAGACTCAACAATTAAGCACAGGCTTATTTGCAATTAATTCAATTATTCCAGATACCGTTGATCATACTTTGGTTATGGCTGCTGTTAAAAAGGGAGAGCGTCCTGTCAAAGTCATTTTCTTTGATCAGAAAACACAAGAGATGAACATCTTGAATGACTATGATTCGGATACAACTACATGGGATATTTCGTTTAACCCGGAAACGAGAAAAACCTATGCCATCCAATATTCCGAAGAAGAGCAATACATTCATATGGAGCAGTCCAATAAGGCGCAAACACCGTTGGTTCCTCCAAACCATACCATCATTGAAATAGATCCTATTTCCATGCAGACCCGTAAGGTCATTGAACTGCATGAGGAACAAATCTTAACTCTGTCCGCACGTGCAGATCAGATCATGATTGCCACAGCAAAACACATCAATAAATATCCTATTGAATACAGTATGGTGAATATCAGAACAAGCGAAAGAACGAAAATGTCCTTTCCTATCAAGGCCAGCAGCGAATTGCGCTTATCCAAAGATGGACGAGGTTTTTATTTCCTTGGGAATATGTAGATGCAAACATCAAACATGAACGGGGAATCTATTACTATGATTTGAAAACGCAAGAATTCGAAGAGGTATTTCTTCAAAAAGAGGGATTCATTAATAATTTTATACTTCTATCGAATCCATAATCATTCCGTAATTAGGTCTTCACAAAAACAATAGCAAAATAGGGACGTTGCTGAGAAACACAGGAATGCTCTTGTAGAGTGGGCTCACCAATAAGGTGCTTGTTTCACTTGTAATTACAGCGAAGCTTGGTAAGCTACTTAACTAATAAGCAGGAAGGAGCAATCAGATGAGTAAGGAATCTATCACAGTACAAGCATTAATAGAACAAACCATCCATCAGTATGTATCCTCGGATGCTCACATCCTAAGCATGGAAATTAACCCTATCCAATTGGGACTTCAGGCCGTGGAATTGCTTCGACATCATATTGAATTCCTAGTCAATGGAGTGCAAAAGGACATTTCTGTCATTACGAAGAAAGCCACGTTCATAGAACGCTCTGCATTGACCAGATTATTTTCACAAGGCGCGAATGTGCCATTTAGTCTAACAAGTGAGCCTCATACTGAAGATCGCTGCTTGATCTGCATTCAGGATGTGGACTACCAAACCGATTATAGCCATCTGGATATGGATCTGCTTCAGAATAAAGAATTACGAGCGCTGGCTTACATACATGGAACGAATATGGGGTTACAAAAAGAAATGCCCTGGATACCCACTGTGGATCGGAATCATATCATCGGCATGATGGAAAATCGTTGGAGACCTTCGTGGAACGCCGCCATAGAAAACCCAGCATTCATTGCGGAATTTGGATTACCAATCATATCGGAAATTGAAGCTGTAGCCAGTACCATCGTAGATGATCTTGATGTTCTGATCAGAGATGAACATATGCATACGATGATCCATAATGATCTGAATCCCGGAAACGTACTGGTACATAACAATGAGGATGTCTATTTTATTGATTGGGAGGAAGCAAGGTACGGCTCCTTGTTCTTCGATATTCCTCTACGCTGTAGCCATATGAGACAAGTAGACATCTATCGGGAGGCCCTAAGTTCCCACGGATACGATATTCCACAAGATCAATTCGAAAAGTATTTCTCCCGGGCATCCCGATACCTTGGCATCCACTATATGAGTTGGAACCTTGGGGTATGGGAACAACACTCATATGCAAAAGACGACTTAAAAAAGTATATGAAGATGGTAACTCAACCTTTGTTCTCCTAATCCCCTCCTTATTCCAGGTTAAGCATAAGATGAATTCACTATTTTGCCGAAAAAAAAAGCTCCTGCCACCAGAAGTGACAGGAGCTTACATGATTAAGATTCAGCATGAACATCGTATTCTTCCACGACCTACATGGCTTACATTTTCCACAAATATGAACTGGTGCTTAACCCAGATCTGCAATTCGCTGTTTAATGCGCGGAAATAAACCAAAAGCATTCTCGTAAAATACCTTCTCATGATGCTGCTCCGGCACAAGTCGACGGACGAATTCCGCATACAGATCGATCGGCGCGAGCGGCCAATCGGTTCCGAACAGCATTTTCTCGTAATGATCCGAATAGACCAGCGCCCGGCGGAAATGATCCATGAACAAGGGTTCGCTCATAAACCGTTCAAAATGGGGCCGATCACCGACAACAAGGCCGGACAAATCTGCGTAAACGTTCGGATTTTTCGCCACGACTTCAGCGGCATCCATCACCCAAGGATCACCCAAATGACAGATCATAAAATTCACACCGCGCTGTTGAAAAGCTAATTCGTCCACGGTCAGCGGATGTGCATACTTAAGCAATCCATTCATGGAGTATGTATCCCCCGTATGAATGACCACCGGCACGTTATACTTTGCTGCGAGTTCATAGACTGGTGTGTAGATTTTGTCATACACGTAGTGATGATAGTACCCCGCATATAGTTTAATTCCGGCTACCTCAGGAGCTTGCAATCGTGCTTCAATCCGGTCCAGCTCGTCCTGAGCGTTTTCACCACCTAGGTGGTTTGGATTAATGCCGACGCATTCCATCAGGAATGAAGGAACCGTTTCTTCCAAATCAAGTCCCATCGGGTTGGGAGAACTGGAATCCGGGAATGCTCCCTTTGTCTGCTCCGTAACCCCCATTCCGATGCCAAGAATAACGTCGTTCTTATCAAACTCCGCCTTGAGGCCAGCGGCAGAGTAATCCACTTTCGATAAATCTATTGCCGTTCGATGAAAGCTGTCGATATCCGACAGATGAATGTGAATGTCAATAATCGGCATGTTAAGCCTCCTTTTCACCTTTTGAAGTTGCAAAGTCTAGCTGCAGAAGGCCACGTACATCCTCTGGATTCAGAGGAATTTGCCCCAAGATCAGATAGGTCGGCTCTGTCCAGACCGTTTCCCCGTTCAGCAGTGGCAGATTGTGATACACATTGTGACCAAGCACCACATTGTTCACAAACCCCGCAGCATTCTGATTAGGGTAACGATTCACTGCATGCAGCATGTCTTTACGCGAAACTGAACCCATTCGCAAGAAACCTTTGGACTGAAGATATCCATCTAGCTTTCCAAGAGGGTACCGCCCTTGCTCGGGGTGTTCCAGCCAACCATCAGCAAAGACAGGCGAGGGTTTGAAGAAATGTTCCTCGGCTAGCGAGTAATCCAGCGCCAATCCGCTTTCGTTCGTAACCGAGTGCAACTCACAGAGAATAGGAACGCCGGGCAGCATGAGGTAATGCTGCTGTACCGTGATTCCCCGATTCGCTTCATGCTTCTCGATGCGGGTTGTGATCTGAATTCCTTTCCAGACGTTACCGAATTCATCCTTCTGCTCCGTCCAAGCTGCGCTTCTTTGTTCCAACTGACGGCTGAAACCGTTCATACCAGGGATACCTACACCAAGTCCACCGTACCATGGATTCCACCAGGAACGTGGTGCTGCTTCCGGATACGTGCTGTCCAGCCATTCTTCACCCTGGTACTTCAAGGAATGCACGACACTTCCGAAACCAGGGGCAGCTGCCATCGAAAGAACTCCGTTGCTCACCGTGTACACAGGACCTGCTGGACCTTCCTCAATCACGCAATCAACGGCTGTTCCTGTCTGCGGATACCAGAGGGCGGTACGTTCATGAATCCGATCCTCGCCTCGATATACGGCCCGAGCCTTCCAGCCAAATTCACGTTCTTCTGTCGCATCCTTTTCCTCAGGGGAGAACTGCAATTTAGCAGAGCGCAGATCCTGCTCTCGATTTAATTCCATATCAGCAGCTAAATGCTCTGGTGTGCCACCATTCTGCACGTACAGTTCCAGGTTTCCAGCGAGCGGAACCATCTTCCGTTCGATCAGCTCTGCAGTCAGCACATCCTGGGCAAACGGATTGCCACCACCCAATGCCAGCTCAAGATGGTTGTCCAGCTTCGGTACAACCGGGTTATGCCGTTTTTGAGCGAAAGACCGGAAATCCTGCCATTTGGCAAAGGTATTCAGAGCAAATACGGTCGCCTTTGTTTGCACAACGGCTCCTGCTGGAATCCGGCCTAGCTCATGCTGTAACCCCAGCGTGTGTTCCGGACGAAGCAGCTTCAGCGAAGGGTCCCAATAGATACCGCAAGCACCATACTCTTCCTTGCAGAACAGCCAGTTCTCTGTAATTTGGGCGCTGTCCCAGTGGCTCGGATCGCCAGAGTACACATCGCCCATATCTACATAACGGCCTTGGTACGGGAGAATAAGCCGGTTGCCGAAGAAACCAAAGTTCGTCATCAAGAACATATTCTCTTCCAGCTCTGCGCTGCGCGTATTCCCAATTTCGTGGTAAAACTCCGCAATTCCGTTGGCAGACAGCTTGACCACGGACTTGATCTCTATACCAGGGAAATCTTCCGATTCATACAGTGCTTCGAGAACCTGGTTTTCTCCCTCCGGATAGATGTTGACTTCCTTGGCTTGTTTCTTGGAAAACTCTTCTGCAAATGGCTTACCGAGCTTCGGATAGGTCCACCAGAACGTGTGAACCGAGCCTGGGTATTCAATCCACATGTTGTTCTCTTGCTTGCTCATATGGAGGGAGAATGCACCGTTCACGGCCACCCACTGTTCCCCGTTTTCCCCACCAAAACGTCCTTGTGTTCCCTTCATCAGAACAGACAGTTTAGTTGTAAAAGATACCGCTTGTCTATCCGTCGGAACAGCCGTTACCTCTACTTCTCGCGAATAGAGACCATACGAACGCAAGGTGAAGGCTACCGGTACAGATGCTTTGCCTTTTGCAGGAACTGTGAAGCGCACCGAAGGTTCTGTCCATTCTAGAAATGCATCCTCCGGCAGGTTAAAAGTGAACTCCGCTTCGGAATCAAAATTATTCTCCACGTTCAGGTACAAATCGGCCGGGATGCCTGTATAGAGCTCTTTTACGGGCAACGCCGTGTTGATCTTGGCCGGGAATTTCGGGGCAACGCCCATACGAAACTCGGCCTTTTTGCCACCGATCAGCCATGTGCTTGTGACAACGGGATGGGTCTTATTCTGACTTTGCTCCTCTTGAACAGGATCAAGTTGGAATTCGCCCTCCACGATTACCGTTTCTCCCGGAGCCACTGCTCTTGCAACGTCCAGCGCAAAACGAATATTTTTGTTGTTCTGACCCTTGATCTCGAACTTCAGCTCGGATGCTGAGCGGTTCGTGATCCGGTAGCGAACCTTGTATGCGGAACCAAATACGAGATCATGATCGTCGATCTCTGTGGTAATTTCGTAATCTGGTGTTTCGAGAGCCGTCAGCCCGCGACCAGACTTCTCGAATTCGGCTCGCAAGGAAATATCTCTCTTTTTCCAGGAATAATCAAAGAAATCGAAACCACGCTCCCGTCGGCCATCCGGCTCGATGACGAGTTCATGGGTGCTGTCTGCGTACCAATCCAGCTCCTCCAAATAAGGAGCAAGCGCTTCCGTCTGCAAGATGGTCGGGATGAAGTTCATCAGATGCACATTTTCATCCTTTTTCTCCCAGAAGAACCCGCATTTCTTATACATCGGTACAGCCTTGGTGTTACCTGCCCAAGTGAACAGATCCAGGCGAGGCCATCCCGCTTCCACGGTCTTGCGAACAGCGTTCAGGATCAGATTACGTCCGACCTTGTAGCCGTGATAATCGGGGCGCACATTCAATAGCGGTACATACAGGGCATTCTCGTCATAACGGTAGTGGGCAAAGCTGCAGAAGCCAACAACCTCTGTCTCATGAACAGCAAGAAATACATGAAGATTGGACGAAGTCTCCATCTCCCGGCGAACAGTATCTTCTGTTCTCTGGTTGGTGCCGCCTCCCCAACTTTCGTTACTGCGGTTCCACATATCAGCGACTGCGGCAGCATAGGAGGGATCGTATTCAATAATTCGGATTTGTTCCATGATCGAAGTTACTGTCATATTTGGATCTCCTTATCTTTATCTATAGGATGGTCTTCGTGGTCATTCGATATGGCCTTTGCCCGATAGCCGCAGAGATAATACAGGCCATGTTTGAAGAAGCTAACGATAGTCTTATCATACTATAAATGGATACAATTTCAGAGGATTAAAAATCTTTCTTTTCAACTTATAAGTGCCTTTCGGCTCTTGTTCGAAGCGTCAAGGATGGACGAATCTATTTAGGTATGAAGAAAAAATCCACGTCTCTAAGTTAGACGTGGATTTAGGTAAATGAACAGCTAATAATCTTCAATTATGCCAAAATAGAACGGACATTGCGTAGAACTGATTTCATTGGGATTGGCTCATTAAGCGACATACAACAGTAAAACCCGTTACTTCATTAAATTCATGTTAGTACAGTGGTCGGTCGTATGGCTGGGAATGATCAAAGTAGCTCGTTCCCTTCTGTGCCAAAGTCTATTTCTTCATGTCTTGTATCCTGTTTCACTTTAGAGAGCAACGTCTTTAGATGGTTACGTAGTTCCTCATTGGACTCTACAGGCTTGGTTTTTGGACGCAACAACAATTCATTATCTTCTGTCACCAAAATCTCAATTTCCGAGCCTTCTTCCAGATTAAGACGCTTAAGCAATTGGTTAGGAATGCGAATTGCACTGCTATTTCCCCATTTGCTAAGTGTGGCTGTAGTCATGGCAATCCCACGCCTTTCGTTTGATTGATGCTCCAGGGTTTTCAACTTCATCCCTACCGGGGTACTATGCCATCAACTCGCCTTCGCGAGTTTCGCGCCGCGAATCGATGCTGTAGCGTATACCACGAGCGCTGTCCAGATGAGAGCAAAGCCAACGAGCAAAACCGGCGAGACCGATTCCTTGAATACGAATATACTCAGTAACAGCATGATCGTCGGCCCGATGTATTGAACGAAGCCGAGCGTTGACAGCGACATCCGGGCGGCTGCTCGCGCAAAAAAGAGCAGCGGTAGCGCCGTGACCACGCCGGAAAGAAGCAATTCAATGAACGTAGGTGCAGGCAGCGTCCATGCCGTCGTTTTCCCCACAACGGCCAAATAGATCCAGTAGCCGAGCGCGACAGGCAGGACTACAGCCGTCTCCGAGAATAAACCTATAGAAGCGTCTTGCTTGATCTTCTTCTTCGCCAGGCCGTACAAGCCAAATGACGCAGCCAGCGAGATCGCGACCCACGGAAACCGTCCATAGTCAATCGCGATGATAAGCACCGCTGCTCCAGCGATGGCAATCGCGAGCCATTGGCCGCGGTTTGGCTTCTCACGAAGGAAGAGAACCGCTAACAAGACGTTCAGCAACGGATTCAAATAATAGCCAAGGCTTGTCTCGACGACATGGCCGTTGTTGACCGCCCAGATGAAGATAAGCCAATTAACTGCAATCAGCATTCCGCTGGCGGTGAGGGACAGAAGAAGCGAGCGGTTAGTTGCAATCCGCTTTATGTCACCCCAGCGACGCTGGGCGGCGACCAGAATACCCATAAAAACAAACGACCAGACAACCCGATGCGACAAAATCTCACCTGCCGGAACTTCGCTAAACAACTTCCAATAAAGCGGGAGAACCCCCCACATGATATACGCAATAATAGCGTTGACTAACCCGTTATTCATAATCATTTTTCCCCTCTTCTTGCTCTGATGTCTGAACGGATTATACGTCTCAATCCCCTCTCAAGTAAAGGAAATAATTGATGAATTTGATTTAATTATTATTTATTAGTCAAGGTTAATAATCTTATCAAAGCAGTATGAATCTTTGTCATAGCCATTATGCTCATAGAAAGCATGGGCATCAGTTCGCTTGAATCCGCTACATAAAATAATACTAGATATTCCGAGTTCTTTAGCATAATTTTCAGTATGTCTTAATAGTTGTGTACCTACCCCACGATGCTGGAATTCTTTTTTAACGGCAAGAGCTTGTATATGTAAATAACCAATGGAAACCCCTATGGACAATGCCTGAACTATAGTTACAAAACCAACCACATCATTTTCAAATAATGCAACAAATGTTTTGTAATTCCCGTCCTCATTCATTTTTTCTGTAGTATCTCGAAAATTTTCCTCATTAACATTGCGAATCTCAAGCACATCGTTCCATAAAAAAACAACTTCAGTATAATCATTCGCTGCAATTTCTCGTATCTTAATTTCCATGCCTATTCTCCCTTTTCATACAACTGGATTTTAAAGGAAACATTTTCCTGTCTTGTAGCGTTTATGTTACGTGAATAACAATACTTAAGGAGGAATCAAGATGAAGCGATTAGTTTCTCTATTTTTGATGTCAACTTTAGTTGTGGGTGTAGTGTCGGTTGCATCTGCTACGGACCAACCTTTAAAGGATCTACCTTTTAAGGAACGTGCAGCGTATACATATAATCCTTCATTAAAAAAGATAGAACTAAATATCACAAAGGACCACAAGTTGACTACAACGACGTATAACTCCACTTATGTTCCAGTGAAGGATGTCTTTAAAGCATCCGGAGCAACAATTAAATGGGATGGAAAGAACAAAGTGACTACGATTAAAAATCAAGGACAGGAATTGATTCTTAATTTCTCTGGTAAGAGCATCGAAGTGGGTAAGAACCAAGTAGTTCTTCCGCAAGAGTGGGTACAATTGAAAAACGGAGTCTCCAGTATCGATGCATTTGTTCTAGCATATATTTTTGAAGTAGCTGATGATGAGTCCGACCAAGAAAGAGTGGACTGGGAAGAAAAACTTAAATTTTTGGATATCAAAGAAACGACTGGTCTTCCAGGATTAGATAAGTATATGCATGTGTTTGTTGAGTTTAATGATTAATTAAAACCTATATTTTCTAATTCTCTTTCGGTTATCCCAGGATAGGTTTCTTTTCCTCTTATTAAGAAACCTATCTATGAATATCCAGTCCTCTATATGCCACGCTATCTTGCCCGTTAGAGCCTCGCGAACGTAATGTAATCGACTTGGGCAGGCTCTGCCGATTCGATCCGAAGTGCCCTATTGATCTGTCCTCGGTGATATTGCCCATGTAAGAGAGCCTGCAAGAGGATGTCCCGGACGGATGTTTGGAATGGAACCCCGCTCTGATTCGCGTAGTCGATTATTTCGTCCAACTCAGATTCTTCAAGCCCTTCGATATAGACGCGATATTGCTCGGCGTTTTCTTCGAATATCGTCCGGATCGCCGTCAGGTCTTCCGATTCCTCCCACAACAAATATTGCGCACTGCCCTTGCCCTGCAAACGAGACAGCCAGACTCGTTCCGCGACCGCGACATGCCGAACGAGTTTCAGAAGGTCCTTGTTCTTCGTCCCACTCTCTTCGAGCGCTTCCAAGATACGTCGGTCCGCCCAGTACAGGTGGTCCATCATACACTTGATCGTCTTCATTTCGATTTCCCCCTCTTCATCTCATTGATTAATTTAACCTGCTACCATCCGATAGTTTCATCAAAGAAGCTTTTCATTTGATTTAACTGATATCTGAACAAATTCCGTAGTGTCTTGGTTGAACGCCAACGTTTAACGTAAATCCGTAAGAACTCGTTTCGCATAAGCATCCCAGTCTGCTTCATCTGTGTTAATCACTAAAGTTGGAATCAATGATTGTTTCGTAGCCATTCGAAGATTTTCTTGATTATCTAAAAACGTTTCACATACTTGGGGAGTAGTAGAATTTCCCATCACATATGACTTCCACGCTTCACCGCGACTTTCAATAAACCTAGACTCAACAGCATCCGGGGTCAAGGTTAAGAGTACACAATGTGCATTCATCCTGGATAGACGTTTCTCAAGCAGCTCAATCTCAGGAGAGGCTTTAAATGCAGCTCTATGATTTACATGAAACCTCTCTAAAAGAAAAAATATACCTTTGGATGGTTTGGAATGACCAAGAGAGCTAATCCAATCGTATTGTTGTTCAAGATAATCAACATGTCGACTTAGAAGTGAAATATGCTCATCCTTATCCATGGATCTTAAAACACCTTGGTATGAATGCAATACTTGTGAATAGTGTTCACTTATTGAAATTATAGTTTTTTCACTATTCGGTGTTTGACTATGTAATCTCTTTATAGCAGAAAATAATGATGTTTTTCCTACAGTAGACATCCCTTCAATAATTACACCCCGAATCATCTTCCTACTCCTCCTAAGCTTCGTGGTATTCTGCCCTTTAGTATAAGTGCCCGCTCAAATAGTAGATTTATTCGACGTAAGAAATGAACTAACCTGCCCGTTAGCTTAATGGAGCAGATAAAGATTTTCTTATCAACATTAACCGTTTCAAACATGAACTAGTTCTTGCCTTTGATCGAAAAAAACTAGTTCAAGATACAAAAAAAAATTTTTCAAGCGAATTCTTAAATGCATGCGCTCTTTTCTCGCGACAATATACATCCAATCGACAATCCGGTCACGTCTTTTTGCTTCGTAAACGCTTTGCTGAATGAGTTCCCTACTTTCATGCAATTATGCCCTTTGTCTTTATTAAACGGAGCAAACTGGAACTCGATCTGTTCCTTTAGTGATTTTTCTAGTCTGGTAGGCAACTTTATGATGTCATTCTCCAGTCTGGTGGGTAACTTTATGTCAATCCGTAAATTAAAGCTCCGAAAACTAAAGTAATTATCCTATTTTGGCAACATTAGTGTTTCCATAATGATCTACTACAAAATTGCTTACTTACAATATAAGTTGAATAGTTATTACTTTTATCAGATCGAACGTAATGAACGCACTTCCCTTTCTGATAATGCATCATAAGCACTGACAGCCCATTTTGATAACATCAGTCTAACAATCTCCTTACTTTTCTTAATATCGCGTTGTAGTTGGTTTTGTGACTGGTGAACTTCACTCAGTTTCTTGCTACTTTATAAAGTCTTTAGTTGTTCTCATTTTCAAATAGAATACACAAACGATCAAAGCCCACTTCTTCGGGAAGACAATAATTCCATTTAGTGCTTGAACAGCGATAAAATCGTCATGATCAGCAGTTATGTAGACTTCCCGATATTGATCCTTATAAGCCTTGACGTAATCATATACCTTTAGAGACGGGTTTTCGTACTTATATGTGCAATTTGTTCCTAGGGTGTGTCGTCCATATAGGCGGTTATTTTATCTTTTTTTGGGCTTTATGCAAAATAATAAATAAAAAAGTAACTATTTCCCTTTTAAGGCGTCTATATATGTGAGGGGGAAATCCTCAAAACTGGTTATAAGGAGCGTGAATGTTATTGAAATTTAAGAAGAATTGGTTACTTACGGGTACGTTTGCCCTAGGCTTCAGCTTAATGGGCAACGTGTCAGGAGACCAACTCAGGGTAGGAAAAAAAATCCAAATTCAGGCCTATCAGCATTCATTTCTATAATACACTCCCAGGTACGCCGGACAACGAGAAGAAAAATCCCTCATTGAACATGCAGATGCTATCGAACTGGTATCTAAAGCAATTGCATACAGATGGTACCAATCTTGAAGAGGAAATGTTATGACGAAATATTAAAAAATAGGAGGTTTTTTACTATGTTAAAGGCGAAAAAGGTCTTTTTGCCAGTATTAATGATTTTGTCTATTTTCTGTTTAAGTTTATCTCCAAATTTGAGTGTTACAGCGCAAGCGGATAACAGCCAAGATTTTGCTGTAGTTATAGGTAATGAAGCCAAGGAATTGATCAATGCAACGCTACATGGAGTAGAAGCAGGTGAAATTGAGAATATCGCCCCTGTGTCTGCTTTTGATTTGGAAAAATCGAGTGTGTACACGGTTGGCGGTGGAGTTACGGTTGTTACAGTTCCTTTGCATGGCGATTATAGCCTTCCTAGTAACGTAACAGTATTCTTCGATGAGGATAATACCGTATTGCAGACAAATGAAATGTTGGTGACCAAGAATGAGGCAGGAAACTTCCGAGTTGAGACGTATTTGAATGGATCAGTTGCTAAATCCGTGGACACTGACAGACCTTATATCACAGACGAAGAAATGCTTGCAGAAGAGCCAGTTAACTCTGGAATTCAACCGAAGAGTGTAGGCGCAGTGGCAGGTTGTCTTGGAGCAGTGCTTGGCATTGGTGGTACGGCGGCTTATATTATTGCGGTTGCGTGCGGTGGTTCGTGTGCAGTACCGACACCAGTGACTGCTCCGATATGTGCTGCATGTATTGGTGCATATGCAGTTCTTGGTGCTGGTGGTATCGCTGGAGCAGTAGCTTGTTTCAATTACCTGTGAGGTGATTTGATGAACAAGATTTTAGCGTTCTCGATTTTGGGAATGGGTTTAACTGGTGCCGTTTTAATCATCTCAATTGCTCTGCTGTTTAACCCCCCAATAGGAAATGTGTTGAAGATGGTTACTGCTGCTTCAACATTATCTTTTATTATATTTGCTGTCTCGGCTTTGGTATTTCGTCGGCGATTAGATAATGAAAAAAGAGAGTAATATATTTATACTTCCTCGTTTTAGGACGAATGATTCCAGTAGCAATCCTAACAATGTTTCTACTCAAGAAAAAAAGAGCATCTTCTTCAGGAGATGCCTTTTTTTCTGCTTATCTTCAGAAAATAATGAAATATATCTCCTCCAACATGCATTCTCCCCTACAAGTACCCATGCCAGAAAATAGAATCTTCTGTTTTAAAATATATAGAGTTTGTTTCTATTGAGCTGTGTCCGGCTCTAACCTCAGATATCTTACTAATGTCCTTGATCATCTCATAAATCTGACCGATTCGCCTAACATTCTCCGGTTCATTTTCTTCAAGCTCCCTGGCTTTACGCCATAAATACTACTGATTAAAGAGTATCAGATCCGCGCAGTGGCTTTCTATACCTTGTTTTTCCATAACAGTCCAATAAGTTATAGATCCTCCCATCCTCTTGCCAATAGGCTTAAAAAAATCCTCCATTCGTACTAACTAATCTAGCTCTCCGTTGCTATATTATATAACAAGAAAAGTTATCATCTACCCTATAGCCATTTAAACCAACTCGTCCAAACGTCATTTGAACTGTTTCTTGCTCCTCTCCTATTATCACCGTCATTTCTAAAATAAACTTAAACTCCAGAGTATCTGAACCTTGGATCAGTAACACATGAATGTTCATGAATTAATTCCTTATTCGGCTCATCTCCTGCTGTAATTGACTTCTTATCGATGATACTTGTGGAGACCTGAGCCGAATAAATTGGGCACTACCTCCGGAATCGGCTTATGATTGAAAATCGCCTATCAGCTATTTAATCTTTTTTTGAGCGGCCTGAATAAAAAGTCGAGAAAAGCAGATACATAACTCAAACAAAGGTTTGAGAAGTTTCAAGGAGGATTTTTATGAAAAGATTAATGATGAAGTGCTTATTAGTACTTATTGGGCTTGGAATAACAGGGATAATCCCTTCCATTAGTGCTTATTCTGAAGCTGTATTACCTAAAGTTGATAAGGATGGTCACTATCCGATTACGTATTTTGATTCACTAAATGAAGCAGTTAAAGAATAT
This sequence comes from Paenibacillus sp. MDV22-iso6, assembly GCF_058408365.1. NCBI lineage: Bacteria > Bacillati > Bacillota > Bacilli > Caryophanales > Paenibacillaceae > Paenibacillus > Paenibacillus sp. MDV22-iso6. Next base: position 418,354 of record NZ_JBZVDZ010000004.1, read on the forward strand.
CAAAATTTAACATCTACAAATCCTGTATTGATACCAAAATGGTTACCCAGTGAATCATATTTGGAAAGCATACGCATTCTTGGTGGTGGTGATGTTCTAACAACGGAATACGTAGGTGAAGATCTGAAAGTTCGAATTCATGTTAATCCAAAAATAGACCGGTCAGATTTAAGCAAGCGTAGGACGATCACCATAAATGATAAAACAAAAGCTGAGTATAAGGAAAACAATTTCCTTTATTCATTGAATTTTGATAAGGAAGGTAGAAATTACATGATTCTTATTGAAAAGAAAAATGCCAAATCAATCAATAATGTTAATCCAATCAGTGTTATCAGCAAAGATAAAGCGATAGAGTATATGGTTAAGATCGGACAATCCTTAACCCCATTTAAAGGGGATACTTATTATAATTTCAAGAAATGAACTGTTAATCATTGAACAAAACGATTGTCAAAATTAACTTTATCAAATGCAAGCACCTCTCCCAAAATGAGGAGTTGAATACGGCTTTCTTTGTTTTATTGATTTATGACCCGTCTCGTAGTCGATGGAAGCAAACAGTTTGGTTCCTTTATGCTCGCTATGAGTCGGGATTTTGCGTTGTTGTCCTTTTGGAAACCAGTTGTACTGCAAAGCCAAATAGGCCCTTACCATTTACTGAATATAATGTTTTAAAGTAGGAAATAATTGTTGGTATAGAAAGGGCGGGGATAATATGTTAAAAAAAATATATTTAATAGCCTTTGCAGTGACTATTATTTCAGGAGTGGCATTAATATCGAATTCAAAAGCAGACACCTATCCAGAAATGGAAACCGTAAATAAGACAGTTGAAAATCCTGTTAACTCTAATTTTCCAACAAATAACGTAAAATCCGAAGAATCAATAAAAATCGAAGAATCCGTAGAATCAAAACTCGCAAAAGGGTATTTTAGTCAACTATATACACCTCATGGCATGTTCTTGCGAGCAGATGAACAAAGTATCTTTAAGGAATCTGAGATAGCAAGAAAGTTAGATCAAATCGGACCTAATACGAATCAACTAATTTCTGAAGGCGAGTTCTTTTTAAAAGTAAATGAATCAACATTTCTTAAATCGTATCCCAATTCGTTACTCTTAAATGAAACAGATGGAAACCCGACTGATACTGATGTTCCATCAAGTTTATGAAATTACCGTGACTCCAGTGAATGTTTCGACTTCCGGCCGCTATTGTTCCCAGATATTCACAGTAGAAATCCGGTGAAAAAGGCGGACGTTATCGCTCCTAAAGTTCCAAAATTCTCCTCCGCCTCTCTTCCCTTATAAGATATTTCCAAGTTCAATCTATATAAATATAAAAAGCTCCGTTTCAGTCACGTCCATATCTATTTTTCCTACGTTAACCTGCCCGTTAGTTGGATAAAAGCAGCCGATCACATGGATCAGCTGCTTTCTTAGTTTTATTATTCTATCGTTTCCCGTTAGCTCAATGAGTATCCTCCATTTAGTCGTTCAAAACTCATCGATCAACGAGATACCTTTAGTAATCCTCATTCTACTATCTTGCAAGAAATCGCGGGTCCAGTCATCTGGTTTGCTTAAATCCCAACTCCGATGCATACCGACAACCACAATGATTTCGCGAAGTCTAAGGAAAAGCTTCAACAAATCCTTCCAGTTGTCTGGCATTCGTCGGCCATCCTCTATATAGCCTAGCTCGAAGTGCTTTATGAAAAGTTCATACTGGTCCTTTCGTTCGAACTTCGAATCTTCTCCGAATACATATAGCAAGTAATACAGCTGGATAGCAATATCCTCGACATACCAACTGTACTGGCACTCGTCGAAGTCAAAAAGAGTTAATCCCCCAGCTTCATTGATCGTGAAGTTTCCCACATTAATATCTCCGTGGATCAAGCCAAAATTATCCGCATTAACAGGCAGACTCGCCAATTGTACTTTAAGTTCATCAAGGGCAATAAGGATTGGTTGAAGTTCTGACGGCAAATAATCCTCGGCTCGTAGGAGGTATTCATTAAGCTCCCAAGTGTGCCTTTTGAGAATCGTAGGGTTGTAAAGCTTCGCTAATTCATGAAGTCGGCCCGTTATACGTCCACACTCTTCATAAAGTATAGAATTGCTTAGACATTCTGGATATCCGATTTTACGGCCTGGTGCATGTGTAAAGGAGGTTACGTAAAAATCCATTTTATTGCCTTGAACTAGTTCGCAATACTCTCCATTAATTGAAGAAATCGGTTCTGACACTGCTATACCACTCTCTGAAAGATAATGAATCCAATCCATTTCTGCTACAAGTCCCTCCGACGTGCGAAGAGTGCTCGGAGTGAAACGGAGAATATATTTCAATTCATCGCGATTATAGGAATATATAAAGTTTTGAAAACCTCCAATGAAAGTGAGTTCCTCTTGGCTGACCCCATAACGCTCGGCGCCTTCTGCAGCATGTTCGTCCAAGAACAATAATTTTATTTTTGGGTCCATTAGCTCTCCTTAGTAATAAAGATTAAATTATGGCCTAACTCGCTGTTGCTTAAATTTAGTAAAATGAGTGCCTGGTGACATGCGAAAGCCCCACTTTCAAGATTATTCCATTCCATATATATCATAATAATTAAACTTTTTACAATCAACAAAAATAGTTGATCTATTGCGCTAACCTGCCCGTTAGCTTAATGGTGTGATCAAATACCTGTTGCTCAATCCCAATGCTTTTCCATAATTACTTCATTTTCATTCGGAATTAATTCATACAAGGAACGAACATCACAACCGATGCAATCGGCGATCGAGATGGCAATTTTGAGCGGCATCACTCTTTTGTTTTCAATAAAAGTCGTAAACTCGTTCCGGTTTAAAAAGCAATTCTTTTGCCAGCCATTCCGCTGACTTTCCGGATTCCATCAATCGTTCATTCAGTAAGCAACGTCCTAGTTCAAATTTCAAGAAACGATGAATTGCCTCATGTGTTTGCCCAATTGGTTGGGAGGGTTCAATCTCCGCGCTATCGTTTCTCGTTTCGTAATCCTTTTTTTACAATGGGAAGTGATTCTCAATCTGGTCCATATCATCTTTTTCTAATTCCCATCCTAAAGCATTTAGATTATCAACGATGTGTTCCTTGTTCGCAGCTTTCGGGATCGTGACTAATCCTTGCTGTCTTAAAACCCAGTTTAATGCAACTTGATATGCTGTTTTACCGTACTTGTCCCCTATTGTGTTCAATATATTTCTTTCTATTGAGCCCACTTCAGGAAAACCTTTCATACCAAATGTATGTAAATGAGGAGAAATCCAAATGGCGAATATCCCATAATTGTGATCCCATTCTCTTTTGCAAAGGGTAAAATCTGATTCTCTATGCTTCTATCGTTTAAATGGTACGGTACTTGATTACATATCAAAGGCACAGTTCCTAAATGGTACTGAGCTTCTTTCATTAATTGAATGCTAAAGTTACTCACCTTAGTTACATCATTCGGAATTGAATCATCATGATAACGATAAGAGAAGAAATACAGCTTAGTATTGCAATCAGAATATGAAGACAACTGAATGAGATTTTTTCTATAAAAATTCTTTCTTTTCTTTGAATGAAACACGAGTAAATTAACACAGTGATCACAATGGGCAAATATTGATGAAGATCCGGTCCATCCTTACTCGGTAATACTTTATTAATATAGCCACCTATAGTTTCATCAATGATCATAAAAGTATATATAACTCCGATTAACGCTGAAATAAAAAACTGAAATGCTAACTGAACTAGATTTTTCTTTAAAAATAAGAGACCAATTTTTCGGTATAGGTCATTGACCATTATGTATTTGTTGCCTCCTCACTTTTCGAATAGTACTCCTCCTATATTTTACCACATAGATAGTTCTATTGATTCCATGCAGCGATACCTCAAATTAAAACTAACCTGCCCGTTAGTTCAATAAGATAGAGGAGCAGTATCGTCCGGGTCTGAAACAGCTGCTCCCCATACTTCCCCATCAACGTTATAACCGCCACCGCTCCATTGAAGCAAGTAGCCTCCAGTACGTATGCCTTGCGTGAAACCTTGATTAATATTTATCCAATCCAGAGATTCCCCAGCAGCAATCGTTCTAGCGAAATACACTTCACTAGTATCTAAGTGTGTTAAACTAACATTGACTTCGTGTTTACTATTGTTCTTCATTAGAAGTTTTATATGTACAAATTCCGGATTTATTGAGAAGGGTTGCTGTACCGTTGCGCCCCCAGAAGCAATATAGTGCGAGGGTTTATTCTCTTCTTCACTTAAAGAATTAGTAAGGGTTGTACTTGTTGATTTGCTTGATAATACACCAGACTTTAGAGTAGAGTTATTCTCTTGAGTTGAACTTGTTGAATCACAGGCAGTTACGTTCGCTGTTGTTAAAGATAATAATAAAACAGCAAAAAAAAGCCCCTTTTTTTTCACAACTTTATCCCTCATATTCATTTATTAGTTATTCTAGAACCTATAAGACGTTCCTCGTTATTAATAACGCTATCAAATCAATGAAAGTTACATCTGTAATTCACAAAATGGCACTGAGTTAACCTGCCCGTTAGTTGAATTCAACTAAGATTATTTAACAAGAATTTCAATTGGATTCATTGTTAATGAGATATCCCCATCAATATTTACAAGAAGATTTTGTTTCCCTTTTTTTGTTACTATAAATTCATCTTCAACCTCAACTAGTTGACCTGACTTAAACTCAGTTAAATATGCCATATCCTTATAATTACGCTCCTCGTTACTACCCGAAAAATTAAAAACGAATGATTGGTTCTCCATGGGAAACTTCAACGGGTTGAATACCCGTATATTTAAGAGTCCCTTTTACTTTTATTGCTTCACCAGTAACTATAATAGTTGGCGTTGTTACTTCGAGAACAAAATCAGATGCTACTACACTTTGAGTCACAGTTTCTTCATTTTTTTCTGTTGATGAACACCCAGCAAATATCGTGGGTACCACTAATACCAACATTAAAATCCAACTACTCATTTTTGTCACATCATATCACCTCTCTCATACTACAACGGATTTATATCGAATTTGTTGCTTAATTTCAAGGATAAAAGCCATTCCGCTTTCATAGTCTACTTAAAGTCAAATATTAAAAAGGCTCCCATGTAAGATGGCAGCCTTAATTGCTTTCGTTTTCCGTTAGTTTGAATTACTGAATCATCTCATTGATTTTGCTAACGCGATCATTTCCTCTTTAGTTAATTCTCCGCTGTCCATTTCAATGAAAGTATCATTTTGTACCCATCGTAGGTATCCTCCTGGTATATGGTTAGCCCATGGTTCAAATCGCCCTTCGATTCCATTTATGTTCATTTTCTCTCCATGTTCATTAAACTTAAAATCCTCGACTATAGTTCGTGTTGTACTTGATCGGTTACGAACATCGACGTTAGTGACAACTCGGTTTACTTTATATCCACCCGCCTTATGTTCTTCAATTCCAAACAAATATGTCTGTCCTGATTCATCAAAAAAATGAAGTCTAACTTTTGAAACGGGTGGACTAATAACAAACGGGTATGGCTCCTTAATTTCTAATTTATAGTTTTCAACCAAGTAAGACGGCGTAAAGAGTTTGAAATCCGTAACAGTTTGCAGCTTGTCCAAATCCACATTTGAAAAAGCTTGCGTAGGTTTAGCTGATGCGATGAGTAGGTCATTGTTGATTCCAACAGAAAGCATAAAGATAAAAACTAATAAAACAATCCGTTTAGACAAGGGCATTTCCTCCATTTTTTTAGTAATATTATGCCATTGTTTAATTCAACTATTCTTCCCTTTAGTTTAAACACAAAAAATCCCAGAGTCGGTTACTCTGAGATTTCCGCCATTATTCAAGTGGTCTAACTCTCTCCTGCGTCATCATCTACTCTGAGGTATACTGATCCAAACATAGGAATCATCAATTGTTTAGTCTTATCGTTAATTTGATTTAATTGGCGGGCTATTTCAGATTCGTTAAAAACCGTCTGTTTCTCTGCCCATGCAAAAGTTCCGTGTTCTGTAGATATCTGACCTATAAATCTGAATTTATCCGGATCTAAGTGTATATAAGAATTCAGTAAGGTAGAGTTGTCCATATCGGGCTTCACAACCTATGTCCTTTACAGAACATGATAGATTATTGTAATTCGATTCCATATAAATGGTAAATTGTACAAATAGATCTATTCCCTTTTTTTGTGGTAGTATCGCTAATGTTGTGTACATAACAAAAATATTATAGAGGTATACTAAATTGCAGAAAATACCACACGTTGAATTAATGATGAAGAAAAAATATTCTAAAATCATCATTGTTGTTGTCGTTCTCTTGATCATTGCTTCAACTTTTATTTTAATTGAAAGCTTATACACTAAGAAAGAAGTTGAGGTTAATTCGAATTATTATACTGGTTTTGTTGCGAGAGTACAGAAATTGGATGATACACTTTCTCAAACCAGTGAGATAGAGACTGATAATGAAGTTGAGCAAATGTTTGATGTCTATACTTCCATTATTTTAGTGAATGACCAATTAACTCTCTTAAAAGAAAATACTAAAACTTTTCCTGAACTAAATGTTCTCATCAATGACTTTTTAATATTTAGGGGGGAATATGGTTATCTTGTAAGAGATCAATTAAAAGGTAATCGTGCAGATTCTGAAGTACGCATGAAAGTGATCAAACAGGTCAAATTATTCCTGAATAACTTGCCAAAAGAATACGAAAATTCGAAGGAATTTGCGGATAAGTTTAATGCGGCAGCTGAGCATATTAAACCGTTACTACATCTTAATTTCTAACTATATTAAATTACGGTGTAATTTTATCGATTACTTATTTGAGCTGCAGTTGCGGCTCTTTTTCTGTATTTCAAGAAATAACTAACCTGCACTTAGCTTAATAAAAAGAGCAGGATACCGAAGTATCTGCTCATTAATGTGTATTATTCCACTATCGTTCCCATAGTTTAAAGAAGCATCGTTAATTCACACTTTATTCGCTTTCTACATAAAGCATCGATTTCTGTTTTAAAATCAATAAATGATAGCTAAATCAGTTCCTGCTTCCGCTTCAAATACCCGTACAACACTATTCCAGATGCCGCACAGATTACAGCGCATAGGCCGATGAATCCGTACCCTGCTTGAAGTCCGCGCAATGACCCCAGCTGAGTGGTTGGGCCATATGCATTCTTCACACCTTCAATGACCCAGCCAATCACATAGTTACCGATGACACTACCAATCCCCATCAAGGTAACTGTGAACGTAATCGCAGTGTCACTGCCGTTCGGATATCTGCGTGCGATAAATGCCATGACTGTTGGATAGATCATCGCAATACCCGCTCCTGATACGGCAAAGAAGAATGCCAGCCCCTCTCCGCCTGCAATAGCGATGAATGTGCATACCGCCGAGAAAGCAGAGAACAGAATCAACGACAAGACGAATCCGATCCGGTCTGTAAGCGGCCCTAGCAACAGTCTGCCCAGCGAGAAGCTGAGGAAGAACGCAGACAGCAGCCCAGATGCTTTGACCGTGTCCCACGTGTAGGCTTTCTCCAGAAAGTTAACGAGCCAACCTCCAACCGCCAGTTCTGATACCACGCCAAAAGAAAGAATGAGCACCATCAGCCAGATGGCTGGATCACGTGTTAACGTCTTCAGTGAAGTCCGATCTTCATGAGGAAGATCATCCCCCGGAAACTTGCTGCGCAGCGCCGCAATAATCGGCAGCATACAGAGTGACAACATCACCAGATACATACCGCGCCAGTCCAGTTCGTGACCAAACACGTGCAACGACATCACACCTGTCGCCAGCAAAGGCGCTACCGTTGAACTCAGTCCATAGAAGAAATGGGACAGGTTCATCATCGTACCTGTGTTTTTCACAAAGATTCGCGCCCCCAGAATCGCCAGCGCAATCTCCAACATGCCGTTTCCGATGTACATGAAGAAGTATGATGAAGCAAAGAGTGGATATGTATGAGATACGTAAATGAACACACCCGAGAGTATCATTGATGCAAACGAAATGATGCTAACTGCCTTAATGCCCCATTTCCGAACTAGGATGGCGGTGAAGGAGCAGGCGATCAGGTACCCCAGTGCATTCAGGGACAATAACGTCCCGAGCTGTTTCTCATCCAGATTGAAGTCGAATTGAATTCGCGGAATGGCTGGTCCCTTAATATTTTCAGATATACCAAATACGATAAATCCCAGAAAAATCGTTGCCAGTTGCATGGCGTAAAGCTTGTTGAACTTTTTCTTGTTTCCTTCTGTACCTGCTTGCTGATTCAAATTAAGTTCCTCCATTAAGGTGCCATAAAATGTGGTTGACTACCATTGCTTCTCGATCAGTTGGATGCGATAAGTCAGGCTCTCCAACGTAACAGCGATCACCCCAGTGAGGTATTCACGTCGTGTGTCTCTCTGGATAATCAACTCCGGCATATGCTCCAATGGAATCATTCGATCCAGACAACCTTGCGTCAGGCCATCCCGCATAGCCGGGTCCATCGTATCCCCTGTTACCACAATCGTTGCCGGATTAATGATCGCAATAATGGATACCAGTGTCTGTACCACCAGTTCCTGCAACCCTTCCGCTGTTTTCAACATCCGTAGCTGTTCTTCCCGTGACACGCCAAAAGGTAGAAAAGATACCTCGCCCCCAAATTGCGTGTTCCCTGTGAGCGGACGACCATCAATAATAAAGCCTGCACCAGGAAAATGGTTCTCAGGAAATGTAACTACCGCGAAGTTCTTCTCTTCTTCAAATTGCTGCTGGTTATACAGTCCGTACACCGTGAGATTCATGTCGTTACCAATGACCACTTCCACATCATCATACTGTTCCTTGAGCCTTGGCCCTAGCGGTTGACCCGCCAGCTCCGACACATCACAAATGCCAATTACACCGTCGTGTGCCACCCCTGGTATACCAATGCCAATGGCCTGCACATTGTGGTGCGTTTCGATCAGGCTCGCAATCAAATCCTCCACCACAGTCACATTAATCTCATCCAAAATAAGAGTCTGTTCGTCCGTCATTTCCCCGTTCAGATTGGCATGGGTATGCGTGATTGAGTGTATGCCGCCCTCCGTTCTAATGATCAGGCACAGCACACTCGCGTAGTCCGCATTAAACTGATACCGACTCGCTGGTCTTCCCCCGCTCGATTCGTCCGGGCCCAGATCGATAATCTCACCTGTCTGAAGCAACTCGTTCAGGATCGTGCCGCATGTGGCTACGCTGAGTTTCGTCAGGTTTGCAATGGAAGCCTTCGTGCCTACGCCTATTGATCGCAGTGTATTCTTCACAAGTTCAACATTAATGCGCTTCACCTGTTGGGTGTTGTGTGAAGTGGGTAACATGGTTAGTTGTATGCCTCCTTTCGTTCATTTCGAACCATTCAATGAATGTTTTTAAAAGTATTTTAATAATTGAAGTGTAGGGGGATTTGTGGGGAAAGTCAATGCTTAATTGAAGGCGAAAAACGTTTGGATGGACAGACAAAAAGACAGTTCAAGATCATCTTGTGTGATCCTGCACTGTCCTTTAGTTAAGGTGGTTTATGTAGACTGGCTCATTTGATTTGCCAAGATGCTCTTCTCCAGTCGGACTTTAAATAACTTTCGATTCAAATCCTGTTCCATGGAATGAAGGTGATACGCAGCCTGTTTCACGGTATCCATCTCAAGCACACCTGCTTGCTTTGCGATGATGTCCATGGCGTCTAGGATGAGTTTGTTGCATGTGACCAGTTGGTTAACGTAATCGTCTTCCTGTTCGATGAGTTGTGCGTACTGCGAAGCGAGATTTTCACTGTCGGTACTTGTCATGTCACCACTCCTTTGTTAAGGAGAGGGTAACATAAAAATGAACTTGAGTCGGTACGCTAAGACGTACCATTCACAAATCAAGTTAAGAGCAGCTTTAGAGAGTCGTAATCGAGGAGTTAAACAGTACTAACGCAATTGTGTATTGCAGTATCTGAACTTTAATCCTTGCATCTTCTAGTTCCTTTACTGCTATCTCATTTTGAAAATTCGCTCCATGTGCGATAGAATGTCGTTTTCTTAATAACTCATCTATAAATACTATCCACAATGAATCATCTCTTAAAAGTTGTCCATTTTTAATCAAGATTTGATAATCCAATAAATTAATTTTATATGGATAGCTTACAACTGCTTGCTTTATATAATCTTTTAAATCTGTTAAAAGCTCTTTCGTTTCAGAAATATTGTTTTCAAACACAACATCTAATTTTGAATTATGCAGTAACTTAAAAAAATCCTTGATACCAAAATTATTAAGAATAAGTTCAATTACACTCGGTGATGGATTTTTATTTCTGTCAAATAGAAAAGGTTCGACAGTAAGACGAGCATTTAATTTGGAAAACTCCTCAAGTAACTTACCCTGAATCCTATTATCGATGCCTCCACTATCATTTATAGTCGACAAGAACAAACTGCAGTAGGTTTTTTGAATTCGTTTTGGAAAGTCCGAGAAAGTACAATACTGGTTTAAGTCTCTTATTAATGTTGATGCCGCTTCTTTCATAAAACCTTCAAGATGAGCAACTAACAGAACTACCGCCGATCTACAAAGAACATTTTTTACATCAACATTACTTTGTAATTTAATTTGTTCTATTAATATATCTATTTCAGACCATCGTTCCTCTAATTCTTCAATAAAAAGGGAAGCGAAAGTACTAACCTCCGCTCCATCATTAATTGTGGTATGTTCCGCGGAAGTCATTTTAGTAACTCCTTAACTGCAGAGCGATTTAATCAACTAAATAGCATGTTGTATCTTAATATAAATAAGATCTACCTTCGTATAATAACAAAAAAACGACAAAATAATACATTTTTTAGACTTTTTGACCTATTTAAGTTTTTACGTATCAAGGTTAAGATTAACATCGGCAAATGCGCATTTGCAATTATTGTAAATATAGGATGGAATATGTTGAAGAAAATAATATCTATACTTTTAGGATGTTCTTTACTTATGTCAGTAGCTCCTGTTACTAACGCTACAGAATTAAATTCCACCAGTACAAAGCTCAATGAATTAATTACCGAGGGTTTAACTGAGTCTGAGGCCTCTAAAGTATTACAATATGAAAAAATTAAAAGTCAACTTGCTGAAACTGGACAAGTCCTGGATCTGAATGGAAATGATCAAATTATTGTTACAACAGATCCTAGTATCAGAAGCCTGACTTCAACTAAAGCAGAAGCAGTTGGACTTCAAGAAGAAGATATTTCTTTCTTACAAGAAGATTACGAAGAAAAGAAAGAATTAAACGTTCTGACTCATGAAGAACGTATGAAAGAGTTTGAAGAGTATAGAGAAAAGAATCCAACAGTTACCAATGATAGACTGGAATTTGAAGATGGCTCTTGGATTGAATTCACAGTAACTCAAGAGAGAATTGACGAGATTACTGAGGATAATGTAAACGTATATACTTTGCCTAACCAAAAAGAGATGACAAGTAAAAACTGGCCTTCGGATGGTAATTTCAGTGCCACAGCTGAATTGAAGCAATTTGATGGTACAACTTTTTCAAAGATCTATGTTACTCAGATCACTAAAGTCAGTAACGGACAAAAACACGTTGAATTCACTGGAGAAGCATGCGGAAGAGCAGCAGTTGGTATTTCTGAAGTAGGTGATTGCACTTTACAGGGACAAATTACTGAAACCGATTACTATAAAAAACCAGAGATTTGGACCCAAAATGAGGCTAAAGCTTCCTTTAAGCTGACAGCTTCGCATAGTGTATCTTTGGCTGGAGTATACTCCTTTACAGTCAATCAGAACAGTACTTGGGAACAATATGCAAGCATTCGTTGTTCTTTGATTGGTTCGCACTATTATGCTGGTATTTATGGAGTAGGTATTTAAATAATCAATAATAAGTTATACGACAACGAATATTGTCGTATAACTTATTACTTTGTAAGTGGGGTTACTTATGATCAAATCTAAACATATTTTTTACAGTTGTATTATCCTATCTATTATTATATGTTTTGCTATTCTAATTTTGAAACCTCATAATAAAATAGAGGTAATTTTGGCGACAGATAGTATTAAAGAGTGGCCATACAGTAACCTAAATTACTATCCAGTAAAAGATGAAATTGCAATGAAACCTTTATCCATTGCAATTATTGACACTGGTACTGATAAAACGAGTCCTTGTTTGAAGAATATGGATATAGAAGAAATTAAAATAACTGGATCAGAAGATAATGATAGTAAACATGGTACGTTGATTACCTCAGCATTTTGCACAAGTAAATTTTTAGACACCCCATCATTAGATGGAAAATTGCTAAGAGACCATTTGAAAATGTATTCAATTGATGTTGGAACAGACAAAAAAATAGAAATTGAATCTTTAAATAAGGGAATATCCGTTGCACTAGAAAACAACGTTGATATCATTAATCTGAGTATAGGTACCTATAAGAACAATGCAAAACTAAATAATTTAATTAATGAAGCCCTTAATAGAGGCATATTGGTTATCACATCCGCAGGTAACGATATGACACGCCAAAAATTATATCCATCGGCATATGAAGGAGTTATCACAGTTGCGGCGATTGACCAAAAAAATAACTATGTACAAACAAATAATTTTAATAGTGACATAACTTTGAGTGCCCCAGGGATTGATATTCCCACATCTTTAATGGACGAACATGGTAAAAATCAGATTATATCTGGTACATCCGCCTCAAGTATTTTAGTATCAAGCTTGGTAGTACTCCTGAAAACAATTGATCCTAAAATAGATGAAAAAAAGCTTAACGAAATTTTCAAACAAACTTCAATCGATTTAGGCACAAAAGGAAGAGATGATCACTATGGATTTGGACTCATCGATTTTCAAAGTATAATTAAATATGTCAATCAAGCCAACTAACTGTTATATTTTTTAAAATAATAAATAAAATAAAAATGCTTCTTAACATTAAAGTCTAGGGAGGATGAAGAATGACCAAGTTACGTTTTACTATAATCATAAGCCTAATAGCTCTGGTCTCTGTATTGCTTATTTCGTGTAATGAGAAAAAAGAAGTATCTCTCGATGACTTGATTGAGACTATGAAAGAATCAAGCCTAAACATTGAAACAGATGAAACTGAAGTCGCTTCAACCCACTATGCATACAATCCGGAAAAAAAGATGTTTTATTTAGGCTTAGAATTCAACAATAACGAAATTCCTTCCAATGAGCAACAAAAGGCTATTTATGAAAAATTTCTTTCTAAAGCTTCTGAGGTTACAAATACAGGCGATTGGAAAAAAGCCTTAGAACTATATAACGTAACATTTGAGCAACTATTACCGAACAATGAGAAAAAAACACTCGCCATAAAGAAAGAAAATTCTGACATAATTGAACTTTTAAATTCGAAATAAGACTATCTAATTTTAAAACAAGGAGCACATGTTTAAGTGCTCCTTGTTCATTACCTCTATATCTTCCCATATACAACATAATTCATCACGCCACTCTCGCATAGAGCTTCAAATTCCTTCACTAATTATTGATTGAATCTAATAATGTCACTTTTGCCCAAATGAATAGTATGTATTTCAATGTCTTCATCCATATTGATCCTGTCCTAGTGGATTATTTTAAATAAACATACGAAATAAGCACTAGATCTTCTATAAGCCGAGATCTAGTTTACCCTCTCCTCATTTGACACACCACTCAAAAAGGCTTATCCTAATAACGAACCGCCCATTCACTATTAAGGAGTCGTTCCCGATGGTGCAAGCCAAGAAAGACGAAGTCAGGAAAGAGATTGAATACGCGGCGCTCAAGGTCTTTTTTGAAAAAGGCTATGTGGATGCCAAGATGAGCGATATCGCGGATGAAATTAATATTTCCGTGGGCAATATCTATACTTATTTTAAGAATAAGAAAGAACTATTCTACGCCGTCGTGCCACCGGATCTGGTGGATTATCTGAAGAATGTGCTGGTGGAGACGATTCACTTTGATAACCAGACTCTTTTCGAGGAAACGGATAGCGAGCGAAAGTCGGCACTGTTACAGGAACAGGTTGATGTGTTACGGAAATATCGGAATCAAATCGTGATCATCTTTGAAAAGAATAAAGGCACCATCTACACCAACGCCAAGAATGAACTTGTTGAGCTAATGATCGAAACCAAGAAGGCCTATCTCAAGAATCAATATAAACGGTATGAGATTGGCACCGAGGAGAATTTGATCTTACTGAACATCCTCGCGCACAACGTGATCGACATGAACCTGGATCTATTGAAGCGGGATATGAGTGAGGACAGCCGGAAGCAAATATTCGAAGCCTTGTATGTATACAGACTGTACGGTATGAAAAGTCTCAACGAATAACGCTATATCTCATCACTTATGTCAGATAGACAAAGCGTGCAGATCAGATCAACTTCACTTGGTTTGCACGCAAAAAAACTTCATCATATATCAGCCAATTTTTTTAACCTAAAAATGAATTATTTATTCATTATTGAAACAGGTATCTTCGTTACCCTAACTACTCGCTTCACCTACATCCAAAGGAGGAACACATATGAACACCGCTTACGCATTGAAAAACGTCAATCTGATCCACGGCGACTCAAGCCGCAATCTGCAAAGAAACATGACCATTCTTGTCAATGAACAAGGACTTATTCAGAATATAAGCCAAGATAACGAACTGCTTATCCCTAGTCACTACACAACAATCGACCTCTCAGGAAAATACGTAATGCCTGGACTGATCAACGCCCACGTGCACCTCTTTGCAGACGGTAAACCGTTCAGTCTCTCGGTTAGTGAAGGCATGTTGCAGTTTGCCTATGATCGAATATTGAACACCAAGTTTGGCAGAAACGTTTTGAAAAAACGCATGAAACGCAACGCGCTGACCGCACTCCATGCGGGTGTGACGACGATGCGCAGTGTGGGGGAATTCTTTTACACGGACGTCCAGCTGCGGGATGAGATTAACAACGGTGACTTTGTCGGCCCCAATCTGCTAGTCTCCGGGTTTTTCCTAAGTGTAACGGGCGGACACGGTGCTCCATTCCTGGCTCTGGTTGGCGACTCCCCGTGGGAAGCACGAAGAAATGTACGGATCAATGTGAAACACGGTGTGGATCTGATCAAAATCTGTGTGACTGGTGGCGTGACGGATGCGAAGATGGTGGGCGAAGCTGGACGTTTACAGATGACGGTGGACGAAGTTGCGGCGATCTGCGATGAAGCGCATAAGATTGGCTTGCGGGTGGCAGCGCATGTGGAAAGCACCGAAGGCGTACGGGTTGCGTTACAAGGTGGGGTCGATACCATTGAGCACGGTTCGGAGATGGACGACGAAATCATTCGTTTGTACAAAAATAATCCCAATGCCCTGAATGGCTACACCGCACTCATCCCCACCCTGCAAGCCGCTTATCCCTCCGCTTCACTTGATACCAGCGTAACGAAGGTAAGTGCAACGGTAAAAGAGAACTCCAGACTCGTCTATGATTCCATGCTCAAAGGTGTAAAACAAGCGATCGAAAACGACATCACCATCGGGATAGGCACCGATGCCGCCATGCCTTACGTGACTCACTATGATATGTGGAGAGAGTTGGACCATTACATGAGACAGGCCAACCTGAACATCAAACAGGTCATCGACATGGTGACTCGAACCAATGCGAAGATCCTCGGTGTTGACGATATTACAGGGACGATGGATATCGGAAAACATGCCGATCTGATTATTATGGAGCAAAATCCCCTGGAACATATCGAGGCCTTGTCAGACATCTCTATTGTCATGGTTAAAGGAAATCTAATTCAAACACCATCTGTCACAAGAATCAAAGAAGTCGACGATGTTCTAAACTCAGTTTGGTGAATTCAGGAGTGAAATCTTGCTTGATAAATTGATTAATTGTTTATCCATCTTCATGACGTTGAATATCATGAACGAAATTACTCTGATTGGCGGTATTCTGACGCTTTATACGGGGTTAAACATCTTGTAGATTACGAAGATCAAAGTGTTGAACCTGCTCCCTGCCTTATTTATCCCGATCTTTTTACTGTAGCTTCAGGATACTGAGATCTTTCCGTAAACATAACAAACAGGCTGCTCCATCCTTTAGAGGAATTGTGGGACAGCCTGTTCAATAACTTGCGTATGACAGAAAGCTTCTATCGATTTTAAATCGACGATACCAAGTACAACCTAGGTTGATGCAGATTCGGACTCTCTCTTTTTGGTAAAGGAAAGAAACAATACTGCGGAGACCACAATCCATATCCCAAAAAAGATGTAAATTGAACCGAATACTTGAGTGCTTGCCCCCTTTGCATCCAATGTGGTTCCAAGAATCGTTGTTCCGATCGCACCAGCGATGAAGTTACACATCATATAGACACCCATACCAACACCCGCCTCATGTCTCGGCAAAGTTCTGGATACGGTATCCGCAAGAGCAATCTGGGCAAATGTCAGCCCTGTATTCGCAGCGATAAGAACAAACAGCACCACACCATACGAACCACCTGTAAAAATATACAGTAGCGTATACGCAATGAATTGCAGTCCAAAAGCCCACGAAAACAGATAACGATTCCCTTTTTTATCCGTAATACGCCCGCCCAAGAGTCCAAATAATGCGGCAAACAAGGCTCCAGGCGACATCACCAACCCGATCTGTAACGCAGACAACTGATTAAGACTGGTTAACATCTGGGGGATCAGATAAGGCACACACAAATTCAAAGTCAACACCATGGACCCAATGAGAAGTCCGCGAGAGTAGCGTTTGTTTTTAAACAATTCAAGAGATATAAACGGTGCTGACGATCTTCTCATCCTTATCCAGAACAGTACGAGCGTCACTAACATCAGCAGCATCAAGAGCAAGCTTTGTCTTGTAATCGCAAGCATTAACAGCGTAATAACGCCAGCCAGCAATAGCCCTCCCGGAAGATCTGCCTGTCCTCTCACACCCTTGTCATTACCCAGATATTTTCGGAAGAACGGTAATGTAACAAGCACCACAATGGAAATCGCGAAGAGAAAACGCCAGCTTGCCATACTAAGAACGAACCCGGCAATGATTGGACCAATAGCTGTCCCAAGAGCCATACCAGCCGAAGTAATCCCCAATGCTCTGCCACGATTCTCTTCAGCCACATAACGAATTGGAATCAACATGGAAGAGGCCGGGATAACGGACGCTCCTATCGATTGTAGAATTCGAGCCACAATGATGAACATATAACTGTCCGCCAGTACTCCGATTAGTGACCCCATTGCAAAGCAGCATAATCCAAATGTAATCAAATTTTTCAACTTGAACATATCAGCCAGCTTGCCATACGTTACTGACCCTATGGCGTATATAATAATATACGCGGTTACCACCCAGCTAACCTGGGAAGAAGTCAGTCCGAATTCTGCTCTAAGATCAGGCAGTGCCACATTAAACATGGTGGAATTCATCACGGAAATAACCATCGCAAAGGCTAAAATCCAAATTAATTTATACGATTGTGATTGTTGTGTAAGGTTTGTTTTTTTATCCATCATGTACTTAATTGCGATGCAACGGTGATTGGGCAACCACTTTCAGATCCAGAGTATCCATATTAGCCATAACGCGGTCCATCCGTAGCGGGCCAGGTTCATTCGGGAAAATAAAATGTTCATAAGGCTCACCCAAGATGCGGAAGAATGGCTCAAACAAACCACACTCCAGCATTCCAACAAACCGGGTATACGGTGCATCGAGACGATAGGCATGGGTAGTACCTTCCGGCACGTGGAGGAAGTCTCCTTCATGAAGCTGAATTTCTTCTCCATTCGCCCACATGGTCATCTGGCCTTGTACACAATAAAAAGTTTCCACATGATTCTCGTGATAATGCTCTACAATAGGTTCACCCTTCGGTCCTTCTGTAGATACAAAAATGTAGGCGCCATCTGTATTTTTCTGAGACGCAAGAATGCGATGCAATTGATCTCCCGTTAAGAGACGATCCCCTTCCCCGCTCTCCAATACATAAGGAACGACTCCGCCGTGCACTACTCCTGTCTCAACAAGCTGGGAAGCACCCCACTGTAACTCTCCATCCTCAAAACAAATATCAGCTACCTCGGAGGCTCGGATCAAATCCTCTTGCGTCCATTCGTGTAGGGGCTGCGGTGGGTAATCCTTGAAAGAATAGGCCAAACCGATGACAGGAAAGATAGACGTGATATTCCCAGGTAATGAATAGGAAACCATACGATTTCGATGACCTGCAAACCGATAGGCATGCCTTGTCCCTGGCGGTATATGTGCATAGTCTCCAGAAGTTAGAAGATGATATTGCCCGTCGATTACCAACTCAACTCTTCCCTCCAGAACCATTAAAGATTCGTAGCTACTGTTATGAAAATGGAGGGGAAACACCTCTCCCTTACTCCCGGCGATGGTGAACATTTCGAACTGTCCTCCTGTACTGTCAGCATCCGCCATGACTGTAACTACCTGTTTACCGAACGTATAACTCGTACCCTCTCCTTTACGAAGTAAATAAGGCTTTCTTGTCTGAGGCAATGTACTCATTAATGTTGATGTCACTTGATTCTCTCCTCCATTCCTTTATTCATGTTCATTTTAAGGACTTCACCCTTTATAAAAAATGGTCTAGGGCGACCAACCTATGGGCAAATGCGACATCTGATTGATTGAAGTCACTCGCTTAATCCATTAAAATTAAATAATAAAAAATTGAAGAGGGAGGGGCCTCCTGTTTATGAATTTTAACGATTCAACCTATTACATGGAGCACCCTTTCCATGACACTCCCATTTCCATGCATCCGGTAGAAATACGAAATAACCAATGTCAGAAGCATGCGCATTCATTTTATGAATTGTCTTATGTTACGGCAGGTCAAGGAACACTCTCGATCGATGACAGCTGTATCCCAATCACTCGTGGAGACCTGTTGTTCATTCCTACAGATACGAGACATGTGTTCCAGACCACATTGAATCAGTCTGTCACGCTCATGAATTGCCTTGTGGAGAAGCACATATTATCGGGGCCTCAAGCCATCGGTGACCGCATGATCTATGATGATATTGATGAGCTCACTCAACCATTTCGTACTCTGGGGAACGGCTTCAAAGTAACGGAGAACAAGAAAGAATTCGGGAAGATCATGTACTCTTTACACCTTGAACTTCAATGTAAGGAATCCGGCTATCGTTACCGACTGTATCTTCATCTGATGGACTTGTTAACTCGCATACGGCATGCCGAGCCAAGTGATCTTCAGTCTGCACAAGGAGATCTGACCGACCACATTCAACTTGCAGTGAACTATATATCCAGTCATTATAATGAATCCGCCATTCTTACTCGTTTGTGTGAACGATTTGCCATAAGCCCTCGCCATTTCCAAAGAACATTCAAGCAGGTTACCGGGCTCACCCTGACACAGATGATACAAAATAAACGTATACAACGAAGTTGTGAACTGTTATCCGAAACCGATTGGAGTGTGCAAACTATTGCCAGAGAGGTTGGAATACAGGATATGAAGTACTTTTATCGGATATTTAAAGAAAAATGCGGAATGACCCCTAAAGAGTTCAGGCAGCCTCAAGGGTCGTGATTCACATGCGATGTGTGATAGTGTGCATATATTTTCTATTCAAATAAGAAGGCCACAAAAACCGTTACAGAAATGATGTACGGGTTTTGTGGTTATTTTAAAATAAGTAGATCGCGACCATAGTATTAAGAAAAAAAAGAGAAGTACCTCTTTACGGGGTACTTCTCTTTTGCTAAACATTTTTAATTTACTAGTTAAACATGCAGCGCCAATAGCAGCTTATAGATCATTGCCGCGGCTTCCGCACGGGTAGTCATATTCCCTGCACGAACCGTATTGTCCGTATATCCGTTCACAATTTTGGCCTGAACGGCTGTATTGAGTGCATCTTGTGCCCAAGCCGGAGTTTGCAACTCGTCAGTGAAGCTTGGTTTTACAGCATCATTGCTCGTTCCCGACTGTGCATCTGCACTTAACTTCAATGCATTCGCCATCATCACAGCCATCTCGGCACGAGTGATCGTCTGATTAGGTTTGAACGTATTGTCTCCATAGCCCTTCACGATTCCGGCTTGCACGGCTGCGGCAATATCGCTCTTCGCCCAGTCTGGCAGACTGCCTTGATCTGCAAACGTCGTATCCGACTGCACGGACTTCAAAGCCAGTGCCTTACTGATTAACGTAACAAACTCTGCCCGTGTAATCTTCTTGGATGGTTGGAATGTACCATCTGTGTACCCCTGGATAACGTCCATGCCAATCAAACGATCTGCATAGTCGGATGCCCAGTGTCCGTTCAGATCGGACAGATTAGCAACTGTGTAACTGGACACAACAAAGGTACCCAGATGATTCACATTAGCCGATATTGTTCCTGCTGCATTCGTCTTACCACCGATGAATACCCAGCTCTGACGGGCTTCATTATAATAGTAGATCGCTGGCTGTGTTCCTTGTGGCAGCTTGGAAGCATCATATTGCAGACTCAATGCTGCCTGATCGTTCAATGTCCGTCCTCCACTGCGAGTAATCTGTACTGCTTGGCCCAGTACGTTCAGCGAAGCTGCATTTTGCAATTGGTCCTGGGATACAACGGACAGCTGCAACGTATCTTTTTCCCCAATGGCTCCAGCCGGAGCGTTGAATTGCACGATGTCTTTCAGACCCGTTTGTACTGGCTGATTCGCTTCGACCTCTACCTTCACTTCAGTAGTAGAATCTGATCCCGTATCCGGGTTGGTTGGTGTGGTTGGAACTGTAGGCGTTGTTGGCACGCTTGGTGTGCTTCCACCGGAATTCCCTCCAGCGTTGCCTCCATCACTACCTGAACCCCCGCCGCCATTACCCGAACGGGCTTGTACGATAACCGTACGTGTGACTTCCTGTGCAGCATTGCCGGCAATATCTTTCACGTTATAACGAAGGGTATAGATCCCCGCCGCTTGTGTGTTCACTGTGCCGTCAATCTGCACGGAACCATTGATGCCCACATTATCGGTAGCCTGTGCTCCAGGCTCGTTATACGTATCTCCCACGGTTAATGACATTTGGCTGTTGCCTTGCAGGGTGATGACAGGAATTTCGCGATCTATTTTGACCACCAATGGTAAAGTATAGGTTTCGTTCAAATCGTCTGTCGCTCTGAATAGCAGCTTATTTTCTCCCGGCTCCGTTATCTCCAAAGGCGTATTCTCTGTATACGGTTCGTACGTCTGCCCTCCATCACGAGACAACTCAATGATTGCGGAAGTAGCAGGGGCGTATACTGCGCTGGTTACACTAACCGTTACGGACTGGTTTGTCCATGTATCCGTATGATACGGCTGGCCGTCAGCGGTGGTCATGTTACCTTTTAACACCAATGCCTGATTATTTGTTCCCTCCACAATGACAGTGAACGTTCTAGTATCCATTTCGCTGCCACGTTGTACCGTTGCCGTCAATTCCAGTCGCTCATTGTTCTCAGGCTGTGTAATAAGTTTCCCCTGTGCATCCATCAATTCCGGGTTGGAGCTGGACCAGCTAATCGTTGCTCCATGTTTTCCTTCAACAGGAAGGGTAAGGTCGGAAGTGACCGCGTTCAGATCGCCCAGATCAATCGCTTGAAGCGTATCCGTTACCGCCTGTGCATCACTGTAAGGTGTGGCATTCACGAAGATCGGGTTAGAGTAGAACCACAGGTCGCGATAGTTCTGATCATTGATCTCGTTGAACCGAGTCTCTGCATCCGCTGTTGTGATCTTCGGATCAAGTTGCGGTTCACCATCTACAGTCTCTCCAGTAACATTCATGCCCAGATTTGTACCACGCAGGCGATAATATTTATCCTGGTCTGTGGCTTTGATCTTGTACGTGATGACATTGTAACCTTCGGCATCTGTTGTCCAATCGTTGGACGTGAAGGTTGCCAGTACTTTGGTGGAGTCGTTCGCGTCTTTGGAATATGCGGGTGTGCCCTTCTCAGCCTTACCCGTCACATCTCCCGCGATGAGATCTACGTGATCTACCACCGGTACTTGTCCAGCGGACGTACCGCTGTTGATAGGTTTTTCATAGTTGTTGCTCGTGGTTGGACTCTTGAAACGGATTTTCAGTTCCACTTCGTCACCTTGGATCACACCCAGGTCTCCGCCCATTTCAGCCTGAGTACCCGCGCCGGAAGCCGTGAAGTCCAGTGCGTTGATCAGATCACCGAATACGGAAAATGATTTCCCCGAACGCAGTCCTTCCAGCACGGCTTGCATCCCTGTACCATCAACCCAAGAATAGGTCTTGGCATATTCGCCCGGAAAATAACCGCTGGAATTGGTGCCAATCGTCTTGAAATGGTAATCCGAATTGCCATAGTTCCAGAAGTGACGCCCTTCTCCCAACAATGCATCCCACAGACCGCCCACTTTGGCGACCATATAGTCCACACCACCGTATGTACGGTATTTGTATCCATCATCTGCGGTCGGATTGGCTACGTTGTAGCTCGTGTTATACCCGCCGCGATCCGGTTCCATCTGGTTGCCCAGCATACCTTCGATACCAAAAACAACTTGTGGAGCCAGATCGTTGAACTCACGGAAGTCCGCGATGGTATATTTGTTTTTGCCCCGTGAAGGGTGATTGATCATCGCATAACTCGTCGTTGGATACTTGGTTGCCAGCCAATTGATAGCAGCTAGTGCATCCTGATGGGTCGTATAGGCACGTCCTCCCGTCTGATTCCAATCCGCTACGTCA
Source organism: Paenibacillus sp. MDV22-iso6 (assembly GCF_058408365.1). NCBI lineage: Bacteria > Bacillati > Bacillota > Bacilli > Caryophanales > Paenibacillaceae > Paenibacillus > Paenibacillus sp. MDV22-iso6. The sequence goes on from NZ_JBZVDZ010000004.1 coordinate 441,291, forward strand.
GCCGCATCAAATAGACTCGCATCCCGATTGGTAAAACGATACTCAAATTCGTTTGCAGCTTCCAGCGCTTCGGTCGAATTCGGCTCATCTGTGAGAATACCTACACCAACGTGTTCATGTGTCGGCATGTCCCATTCGAAACCGGAGAAGATCGTTTTGCCTGCGTATTTGCCTGCTTCCTGAAGTGTTTTGATCTGTGGCACCTGGTACTCGTTCATCCCTTTGGACATCGGAATCGATCCACCTGGAATGTCTACTCCATTCTGATCCCGCTTGGATAACCGCAAATGATCCGTAAGCGCGATCCAGTCCAGACCATACTTCGTCAGTCCCGCGTCGAGTACATTTTCCAGCGAGTTCTGTGCATCATCGGACTCAAAGGTATGTACGTGCAAATCCCCCGTTTGCCATGAACCTGTTGCCGAGCTGTTGGTTGGAGTGTTATCTCCCGCATCCGCATAGGTTACCGCAGCAGGGAAAGCTCCCATGACAAGGCCCGTAGCCAGTGGTATAAGCGTAAGCATAGCGAGCATTTTCTTTCCTTTATTGTTGAACAAAATCATCCCACCACCGTTCTGAGTTGTTGTGTCGGGAGTAAATATAAGAAACTTTGAGGGCAGGGTCAACGCAATGAAAGCGCCTATTAAAAATTTGACATATTCCTGCATTGCTTTACATTTCTTTAACGATTTCTTTTGCTGTGTCTATGAAGATCATGCTCTATCATCCTCCATATTGAGGTGCTGAAATGTACTAGAGAAAGGATGCAAGAGGGTGAAGAAAAATTCGGATTTTGTTCACCATTCAGGAAAGTTCCACCACAGCTAGTGGAGCATTAGGAAGAGAATTAGCATAACAGGGGTGATGAAGAGGTATAAATGAAGGACTTTGTAAATATTTGAGGACGGAACATTTGCCGAATATAGAAAAAAGAACCCACGAATGCACAGGCGTAATGCTCCCTTAATCCGCAGGTACTCTGGGTTTGTCTTTGTTTTGATTTAGCTTTTACATGTTTACTTTTGTGAATGGTAAGTTAACGGGTTGTGAAATGATACCTCTCCCTAAACATTAAACCCATTAAACTGCCGAAGCATAGTGGTGAAACGTTCCAGTTCCTCTTCATTCCATCCCGATATGCGTTCATAAAAAGTTGACTCCTTCTCCTTGAGCGCACCCACCGTCGATTGTTGACCAAGCTCCGTCAAAGACAACAAAACGCCGCGCCGATCTTCGGGGTCCGGCTCCTTGCTTACATACCCTGCCTTCTCAAGTTGTTTAATCAGACGGCTTACCGAACTGCGGTCCATAGCCGTCGCTTCTGCCAAAGCTGCGGCGCTTGTAGGACCGTAAGAATACAACCACCGCACCAAATGAAAAGCGGCAGGCTGCATAGTCGCATCAAAACGCTCGGCAGATCTGACATTAAGCGCATGCGAAGCACTAATTAGCGCATGGATCTGCTCACCAAGTGCCAGTTCCAGAGTTTCTCTATCTTTGGTTTTAACCGGGTTTTCACTCATTATTGTTGTTCCCCTCTCCTCGATACATCAAAGCAGGCTTATGAATATATAGTTGACAAATATCAATTAAATTATATAGTTGATTTATGTCCATTATATAGTTCGACCCTATTCGTGTCAAAAGGAGACCTCATTATGAAAACAACACAACCCATTATTGTAATTACCGGAGCAACAAGTGGACTGGGGCAGCTTGCCGCCATTGAACTTGCCAAACGTGGTGCACATCTTGTACTCACAGCTAGAAGCGAAGAACGCGCCGAGACCACCAGAAACAAAATCAGGGAAATTGAGCCATCCGCCAAGATCAACTTTTTCTTTGGAGATTTGTCCTTACTGAGCGATGTAAAACGTATAGGGCTTGAAATCGCAGCCGCTTATCCGCGTATCGATGTACTTTTGAATAATGCGGGTCTTCATGCTTTTGAACAAAGAGTCACTTCCGAAGGGTTTGCCGAGATGATCGCCGTGAACTATTTGGCACCTTGGCTACTAACGCACACATTGCATTCTTCCCTGATTCGGGCAGGCAACGCTCGAGTCGTCAATGTTGCATCTGAAGCCTCGCGGAATCATGGCACACTGGTGCTGCCCGATGACTTAACGGATACCGATCCCTTTACTGCACGCGGCTCCTCCGCCATCTATGGCAAAACCAAACTGCTGAATATTATGTTTACTATCGAACTTGCCCGTCACTGGGATAGAACTGGAATTCGTGTTAATGCTTTAAATCCGGGATTTAATGTTACGGGTCTTGGTCGGGAGTTATGGTTTGCGAGTGTGCTTGAGCACATTCTAACGTTTTTACACATCGGCGACCCACGGCGGGGTACGGACATTATGACCCGGTTGGCTGTGGAGCCGAATTTTGGAGAAGTAACGGGAGGGTATTTCAATGTTGGAAGCGGGGCATCCATTACTCCTGTGTATCCAGGCGGAGATACTGGAATGCAAAACAAGCTGTGGAAGGTTACGACACAATTACTGGAGCAACGTGGTCTGTTGAACTAATCAAAAACAGAAAAAAGCCTTCCAGATAACTATCTGAAAGACTTCCACCTCTTACCGATTCAGAATCAACCAAACCGACCACTGATATAGTCCTGCGTACGCGAATCAACGGGCTCGGCGAACATATCTTGGGTCGCAGAGTATTCCACAACCTCCCCATTCAGGAAGAAAACCGTTTGTTGGGAGACCCGAGCTGCTTGCTGCATATTGTGTGTGACCATCACGATGGTATAACGTTCCTTCAACTCATGAGCCAACTCCTCGATCTTGAAGGTCGAGACGGGATCAAGCGACGCCGTAGCCTCATCCATCAGCAGAATGTCCGGCTCCACTGCCAGTGCACGTGCGATGCAGAGGCGCTGCTGTTGTCCTCCGGATAGACTTAACGCGGAACGCTTCAGGTTATCCTTTACTTCATCCCACAGGACAGCAGAACGCAGGCTCTGTTCCACGATTTCATCTAGCTTCTTCTTACCATGGATACCGTGCTGTTTTGGGCCGAAGGCCACATTATCGTAGATGGATTTCGGAAAAGGATTCGGCTGCTGAAAAACCATACCGATCTTCTTGCGAATGGTTTCCACATGCACCTCGCCGCTGTAGATGTCCGTCCCGCCTACGGCCACTTTACCTTCGATACGTGTTCCCGGTATCCGGTCATTCATGCGGTTGAGGGTTCGCAGCAGCGTCGATTTGCCACAACCGGACGGTCCGATAAAAGCGGTAATGGCCCGTTCCGGAATTTCAATGGAGACATCCTTAAGTGCCTGAAACTGACCGTAATATAAATTCAATTTGTTGATCTCAATGATTGACCGCACAATAGTTCCTCCCGGTGTTGAATTTGAATGTATTGCTGGAAGTTGAACTAAACATATTTACACTTGCCACTCCGATGACAGAACAACCTTCCGATCGCTGTTATCCCCAGATTTTTTTCATTCCCTTTTAATTAGGTGAAAATCCGGGTATAAAGGCGAACGCTCCGCTTCTCCAGCTTATTTCTGTCCTCTACGTTCTCGTGTAAATGCATAGTTCAACTAATTGCCATCATTCTGATCTATCAGGCTTGATTTTTGCGTGCATTCAGCCAAATTGGCACACGGAACAGAATATTAATGAGCAAGGCCACAAAGATCAACACAGCCGTTGTCTTTTGCGCAATTTCCTCGGCATCGGGCACAATCGCTTCGGATTGAATGTACCACAGATGTACAGCAAGGGTTCCTCCTGGCGATAGCAAATTGAAGTCCCACATTTCCCCGGATGTAGACACCCCTGCGGTCAGAATAATGACGGCACTCTCTCCGAATGCCCGACCTGCCGTAAGGCAAATGCCTGTCATGATCCCGTTTATAGCCACCGGCAGCAATACATTACGGATCGTCTGCAAATGGGTAGAGCCAAGTGCAAAGGACGCATTACGAAGTTCAACCGGAACCGCCCGAACCGATTCCTCGGTTACCCTGGTAAGCACAGGCAGATTCAGAAAGGCAAGGCTGACGGCGGCGCCCAGAATGGTAAGACCAATTTCGAAGAACTCCACAAACAGGGCAATACCAAACAATCCAAAGATGATGGATGGAACAGAAGACAGTCCCTCCACGCAAATCCGCACGATCTCCATAAGTTTGTTGTTTGGAGCAAATTCCGCCAGGTAAATCCCGGCCGCCATGCCGATGGGAATCGAGATCAGGAGGGATAGAATCAGCACATAGAACGAGTTAAACAGCGCCGGCCCGATCCCTCCTCCTTCTTCAATCTCGCTTGGAACACCGTATAGAAAGTCCCAGCTCAGCAAAGGCAGCCCTTTTTCCAGAAGAAGAAATAACAGTCCAACAATGAATAAAATGACGATAATCCCTACACCCCATACCATGCCCGTAAAAATCCGGTCCATCAGCGTGGATGCACCTCTGCGTTTGCCGAACGAATAGGCGGGGACAGCGTTCGCCTGTTTCTTCATACTCATGAGTAGCGTCCCCCTTTCTTCTGAAGCATTCTTACGGCTACAATCATCAAGATGGAAATGGCAAGCAGGATAAAGCCCATCATATACAGCCCGTGATTCCAGGTGGAATCGAATTCGACGCTTGAGATTTGCATGACAATATTACTTGTCAGCACCGCTGTTGGTGTAAACAGACTGTTAGCGAGCTGCGCCGTATTGCCGATGACCATCACCACCGCCATCGTTTCTCCAATGGCACGAGTCATCCCGAGAATGACGGCGTACATGATTCCGCCTCTTGCAGCAGGCAAGACCACACGAGTTATGGTTTGGAATCGGTTCGTACCAAGTGCATAAGCTGCATCCCGGTATTTGTTCGGTACAGCAGATATGGCATCATCACTGATCCGGCTAATGGTAGGCAGCACCATAATCGTCAGAACGATGGACGCTGCGAGCAAACCGTCCGCCAGATCATGTCCACTGATATCCCTAAGCCAGGGGATGAGAATCGTCAGTCCCAAGAAACCGTATACCACAGAAGGAATACCCACCAACAGATCCAATACGGGTCGCAGAATATGGCGAAGCCATTTTGGCGTCATTTCCGCGAGAAACACGGCAATGATGACGGAGATTGGAATGGCAAACAGCATCGTGAGCCCCGTCAGTGCCAGCGTTCCCAGAATAAAGGTCAGCGCACCGTAATGCTCATTTTCCGGGTCCCAGTTGGTAGAGAAAAAGAATTCGCTGAGCGAAACATCCGCAAAGGTCAGAACGCCCGTACGAAGCATAAGGACCAGAATGCATAACAGAACCAGACAAACGAACAATGTACTGCCAATACAGACCATGCGAAACAGTTTATTGGACCATCTTAAACGCGCCTTACGGTCAAACCGGGTTCCCGATCCGGGAGCCTTGCCGATGCTTGAACCAAGCTCACTCGGAGCAGGGCTGTTCGTGGATGGATTTAAATCGATCATGAAGGGCTCTTCCTTTCACATAGAGAAGCCAGCTTGGCGACCGTGCGCAGAAGCTGGCTATCCCTTTCCTTATGAAATGCGAGAATGATGGACGTTCGCAGCTTTCGTTATTTAACGGCAGCAAGCGGAATGAATTTCAGTTTTTTCAGGGAACCGTTCTGGAACTTGCTGCTTTGGATATACTCGATGAATGCTTTGGTTGCTCCCGTAGGTTGACCTTTGGTCATGTAATATCCAATACCCCATACTTTGTATGTTTTGTTCAGGACGTTTTTCTCTGTTGGTGCCACGCCATTGATGGATACAGCCTTCATTTTGCTAGTCACATACGGAAGGTCAATATAACCGATTGCATTTGGTGTCGTTTCAATCGTTGTTTTCATATCACCGCTGGAGCCAACCTCTTTGTAGTTATCCCCTTTGCTCATGAAATCCTTGCCATCCAGAGCTTTTTGTTGGAAGTTAACCCGTGTACCGGAACCAAATTTACGGTTAACTACAACGATGTTGGCATCCGATCCGCCAACTTCCTTCCAGTTTGTCACTTTGCCGGAGAAGATGTCCTGCAGTTGTTTTGTTGTCAGATTGCTTACACCCACATTGGTATTAACGACAGCCGTGAACACTGTTACAGCTACCGGATTGGCTACCAAGCCATCAAATTTCTTGAAGCCAGGTACATCTTTGGATGCATCCCAGTCTACAGCGCCAATATCCGCGATCCCTTTACGAACGGATTGAGGACCTGTGATGGAACCTGCTGCGGAAGCCGAGATTTTAACTTTTGGATTATCTTTTTTGAATTCGCTGGCAGCTTGAAGTGTCAGCGGAAGCAATGCGGAGGAACCGTTAATGACTATTTTACCTTTCTCTGTGCTCTTGGCAGCTGATGCTGTCGTTGCGCCACCCAGTCCACCAATCAGAGATACAGCCATAAGCATTGCTGTGAAGGGTTTGATCCATTTTTTCATGTTAATTAAACTCCTCTCGAATTAAAAAGCTTGTGATCATATTTGATATAAAACATTACTTCGTAACGGCTCTCCAGCTTCCGCCAGCTTGTACCAGAACTCGGCCGTTCTCAACCACAGAGATTTGTGTTCCGGCAACCGCGATGGAGGATACATCGGAAGATACGGTGTACAGCTTGGTTTGTTTTCCAGTTACCGGATCGATCGAAAGGATCACGCTGTTGCTGTCATCCTGGGCCGCAAGTACATACAAGATGCCACCCGACAGAATAGCTTGTTCTACATCGTACTCGGAATACACCGGCGTAGACTTTTGAGATGAATCCACAGACAGCAATGATGCTTTACCGTCTTCGGAAGGCACACTCACGTAGTAGGCTTTTTGTCCGTCAGCAGACCATACAAATACCTTGTCGTCAGTTGATGTTGTGAGCTTCACAGCCTCCGGTTTTGAATCTGCTGTGTTATACGAAAATATTTGCTGTTGATTGGATGAGAAATCAATGGAGACATTGTCTTCATCCACATTGGTTGTATCCGAAGTTACGGTACCAAGTGTTGTTACGGTATAGATGAATTTCTTGCCGTCAGCAGATACATTCAGGTTTTCCTTATAGTCCACCTTGTCTTCGACCACTTTCGTAATCGCCCCATCCGCCAGATTCACCTTGGCAATCACGGACCCTTTATCCCCTTGCAGGAAGTAGATTGCATTCCCGTCAGCAGACCATACCAACTCAGGCTTGATGCTGTTGTCGCTGGTGATTAGTTTGGAAGCCTTGGTCTTCAGATCAATAACATAAACGGCTCCTTCGGCATTCGTATACGCCGCTTGATCACCACTTGGCGAAATAACGAGATCCGATCCACCGTCTGTCGTTAACAACAGATCATATTTGCCGCTTGTTGTATTGACGAGATAATCGTTTCTGCCATTGTTATCGCTCTTGGAAACAATCAGCTTATCTGCTCCGGCAAAACGAGGATTCTCGACTTCATCGATCAAGGATACTGTACTGATCTCAAGCAGTCCGTTTCGCTTGACAATCGTACCGCCAACGCCCGACACCAGTGGACGAAGAGCGATGTAACTTGTACCACCGATGATAGTAACGGGTTGATTCAGATTCACTTTGACGTCATCTACCACGATTTGTTTGCTATTGTTTTGGAGCGTCACGCTGTGATCATTCAGCTTGATCACCGTCGTTCCGCTATGTACTTCGGCTTGTGCGCCGATGGCTTTGATCACATCACGAAGTGACACAAGTGTCTCCCCATTTTTAACGATGGAACGAACGACGACGCTGTTACCGTTTATTGTAAGCGTGGAATTTTGCACCTGAGCTGCATTAGCCACAGGTTTCACTGCAGGAGCAGCCGATACTGCACTAACCACAGAAGTACCTAACACTGTTGCTACCATGGACACCACTAACACCTTTTTCATTGACATTGGCTCTTGTCACCCTTCTCTATTCCATTTAATTTGCCTTGTTTTGTCATGCCCTGCTGTCTGGTATTCTGCATGTATCGTCTTTATGAGAGCTTGTCCGGCTCATCCCCCCAACTTCCACGTTCATAGTAAAAATGACCTATCACGATTGTAATTATAGGAGAGATTTGTAAACGGAAAATCCTGGAATTGTTAACGAATTGTCAATGTTTTCATAAATACAAAAAAAGAGTCGATGGAATATGACCCACGACCCGTTTTTTGTCTTATTTTCCTAGATAAATAGTTTCATCAATGTATTAAAAATCGGATTCACAATATAACCTGTCGGATGGATCGAATACCTCTTACCCGAGTTTAGACGACTGATCTTTTCCATTTCCTCAGCGGACAGCTCAAAATCAAAGATTTCACTATTTTCTCTGATCCGCTTTGGATTGGATGATTTGGGAATCAGGATGACGCCCCGTTCCAGATGCCAACGCAAAATCACTTGAGCCACCGTCTTATGGTGATGATCAGCGATTTCCTTCAATACCGGATGCTGTAATAACACTTTATTCCCCTGCCCCAGTGGACCCCACGCCTCATGTAAAATTTGATGTTTGTCCATATAGGCACGCAGTTCGTTCTGCGGGAATTCCGGGTGCGTCTCGATCTGGTTGATCATCGGCAAGATTTTCGTGTGCTTCCTTAATTCTTCCAGATGCTGAATCTCAAAGTTCGCGACCCCAATGACTCTGATCTTGCCTTCCTCGTATAATTCCTCCATGGCTTTCCACGTTTCGATATACTTTGGCGAGGCAAAATGGATTAAATACATATCGAGGTAATCGACACCCAGCTTGTTTATGGTTTTCTGGAAAGCTTTCTTGGTGGCTTCATAGCCATGATCTGTATTCCAGACTTTCGACGTGATGAAGAATTGCTCGCGCGGAATTGGACTATGCCGGATCTCTGCTCCCAGCGCTTTCTCATTCCCATAGATCCGGGCAGTATCAAAATGTCGGTACCCGACCTGAATGGCCTCGCGAGTCGCTGTTGTAAATTCTGCTTCTTTCGTTATTTTGTAAACCCCAAAGCCCAGTTGGGGAATAGGAACCCCGTTTCTGGCTTCAGCCACTTTTGTATGCAAATTCATTTTAGCTGCTCCTCTCAAAACGCAATATACTTGATATATATTATATCTAGTTAAAGCCAAAAAAAGAGGTTAACCCTTTTTTTCTTCATGAAACAGATCGGTTAACCGTATGTCTTTTAAATAATTCTGCATTGCGATCTCTGCGCCTTCAAGATGATGAATGACCTTTTCTTTCACGTCATCCACGTCTTGTCCCTGGAGTGTTACATCGGTATGAATTTTAAACAAATCTTTGCCGGGTTCAACCGCCAGGAATACATCCAACATCGTGATTTCCGATAAAGGCTGAGCAAGCAATATGCCGCCCTTGGCACCTTCTTTTGCCGCAGTCAGTTTGGCGTTATTCAGGTTGCGAATGACTTTTACCGTCGTAGGAACCGGAATATTTAGCTGCTCCGATATCACTTTGGTCGATAGATAGTTAAGACAGTTCTTCTCGGTGTACGCGTGAACGTAGAGCAGAATGGAGATTCCCTGTGATAAGGCTGTAGAGTATGCCATTGCATTCATCCTAACTATTTCTTTTCTAAATATACTATATATCTTTTATATTTAGTTAGCAACTATCCGCCTATTCCCACTCCACCCTCGATTTCATCGCTGCATATTTACTGGGAGTGATACCTACAGCAGCCTTGAAAGACCGACTGAACAGATGAATACTCGAAAAGCCAACTTCCTCGGCAATCCGGGTTAAATTATGTGTGCCTTCAATAATTCTTTTCTGGGACTGCTCTATTCGGATATGTGTCACATATTTGTGAAGGGTAATCCCCAGCTTGCTTTTGAATAAATACGATAAATGGTTCGTCGATACACCGACATGTCTACTGATAGCAACATTATTTAATTGAGGGTCGGCGTAGCATTCATGAATATAACGAATCGACTTTTCAATGAATGCCCACCCCTTGGTCATGTTCCCCTCTTGGTCCTGATCTTCGGATTGATTTTTGAAAAACAGATGCAGCAACTCCAAACATATGGATTTCGTGATTAACGAAGATCCTCCCCGCTGCTCCTGAAACTCCTTATGCATGAGCGCAAATCTCTTTTTCCATTCAATTCGATCGGCTAGCTGCAAATGAGAGATTGGCCGTATGGAAGCCAGCTTCATTTCCCTATCCGCCAGATCAGGTCGTTCACTATGAGCTGCACTCGTATTCTTCAATAAACTACGCTCTTCCTCATAGTACAGATCAAAATGAAAAATATACTGAATCAATGGCTGCGTGGAGGTAGACCGAATGATATGAGACATGAATGGATGCATCAGCACAATGTCGCCTTCTTTGACCAGGTATTTCACACCACTCAAGAAGAACTCCGCTTCCCCTTGTTCGATGTATGTATACACATGATCGTGGTCTATCCATTCCCCTGCCAAAGAAAATGATTCCGTCATTCTTGCCGCTCTTACGAATGGCGAAATGCTATTCATCCATGCCTCATACACATGTATTCCTCCCCACTGCCTTCTCACTGATCCGGTTTATATTTTCGCAAACACTTTATCGAAGCCTGCTTTGGACTTGGCAAACAATTCACTTGAATCGAGGGTTGGTGTTGGTGCAAGCACCTCTTGAGATACAACGCCAGTGTATCCAATGGTCTTCAGGTTCTTCAAGAACCCCTGCAGATCGATTACTCCCTCGCCAGGGTATAAACGCTCATGATCCAGCAATTCTTCAATGGGCAGATCATAAGCATCATTGATATGAACATGGACAATCTGTTCCTTCTTAAGATCCAACACCTCTTCAATCTTTAATCCATTCGTATGCCAATGATAGGAATCCACCAATAAACCTACATTGGGAGCATGAATTGTTTCGATCCAGTCAAGCGTATCCTCCACACTCCAAATAAATGGATTCTTCCATTGAGTACGCAGATGATGGCAACCCACAAACTCCAGGCCTAGCCTTATTCCATATGCGTCCAGAATATCTGCACACAATCTCAATCGTTTGGTAGCTGCCGCCATAAATGATGCTGCTGGCTGATCTGTGGAAGGTAAAATATAGGTACAACAGCTGTAACAGTTCAATGCAGCAGAGGCTTCTGCCATTTGAACCAGCGATTGAAGACCATCACGAAACTGTTCATCTGTGGTTCTCCAGTCTACGGTCAGATCGGATGAACCGATGATCACCTGATTGCTCTCCAACAGATGTATAGCCTGTTCCTTGCCAACCTCTTCAATCAATGAGAGCGGATTCAAATCTACAGACTGAAATCCGTATGTTGCAGCGTTTGTAATATATTGTTCATTGGACTCGATGTTCCCTAAGCCTGCTCTTGTTAACCCTCTAATCATCCCAATCTCCTCCTAGGACCAGTCAAACAGTACACCGTTATACTGGTCTTTATTCATTCTCAGTCCCTCGTATGCTTCTTGCGCTTGATCCGGCTTCATCACATGACTGATCAATGGTTCGATATGCAGCTTGTTCTTTAACATCAGTTGAAATACAATGTTCGAATTTCTCACCAGGGAATGCTTAACGAATTCGTTCGGCTCAACCGGGAAGCGCCATTCATGTGCCCCCTTAAACGTAATGCAGCCTCGTCCATACAGGTGGCAGTAGTTCAATATATCGGTGACATCCGTGTTATATTCGCCTCGTGGACTGCCCAGGAAAATAATCTCTCCCAGCTTCCCGATCCACTCCAGACTTTGAACACCTACACTGGGTACACCCGTCGCCTCAATATGAGTGGATACACCTGCTCCATTCGTTAGGACATGTATCTTTTCTTTTACTTTATCTTCTCCGCCATGGAGCGTATAGTCAACCCCACATGTCTGGGCAGTTCGAATTCGTTCTGGTGACAGGTCCACGCCAATCACAGTTGCACCTTGAAGGCGTGCCAATTGAGCCGCCAAATTCCCTACCAATCCAAGCCCCGTCACGCCAACAACGTCCCCAAGTTCAATATTGGATACACGAACGGAGGTGAATGCCACGGTTGCCATACGGGTGAAGGGAACCCACTTCAAATCCAAGTGCTCAGGTACCTTGATGAAAACATGATCTGTGGATACCACTTGATATTCAGCATGTTGACCATAATGGAACACAGCGTCCCCAGGCTGAACATGGTGTACCCCCTGTCCCACCTCGATCACTTCACTTACACTTGCATACCCCGGACATACGGGAAGCTTGGCCCACTCTTCTTTTCCCGATAACATGGCCAGCTCCGTTCCCGGACTGATGAGGGAATAGATCAATTTTACCAATACTTCCTTCTCCCCTAGAGCTGGCAAGATAAAATCCTCTTCTACCGTTTCCACTTGCAGCGGACGAGCAAACATGATCTTTCTATTCTTCATCACCTTCACTCCTTTCTTATCTTTTTAACTACAATATAAGACTTTTCATTCGCATTGTCTTTGATTGCAAAACCGATTTTTTATCTAAAACAACGATTTTAAAACCTTTGTAAGCGAATCCAGCATAATCGTAAAAAGGCTCACAAGATCCAATGATCTGTGAGCCTCAAATTCAATCTTATTCAGTCGTAGTCTGATACAATGCGGTACACCCGTTAGACGACCAGCTACTTCAGGGATAGCCGGCCGTTATTGAAACCGGATTGGCCGCATGGTTCCTTTTTTGCTAATTTCACAGCTACACTTGTCACTTCTCAACCGCCAACTACGGCTGCAGCCCATGAACCTCAAACTCATAGATTCGGGCTGCCGTATCGCCGCCCTGCGTAGGTTTCAGCACATTCAGCTTCACATAACGAGCCTTGACCAGTGCAATTGCATCCGAGGTTTCGGCTGCGGTATTCCCCTGTACATGAACTACATCTGACCAATTCAAGCCATCAGCACTGACCTGGATCGAATAGTCGCTCGTATTAAAACCAGACCACTCCCCACCACTCTCCGCATGTTTGATGACAAAACCACTGATCTGATGTTCTTTGCCAAGATCAACTTGCAGCCAATGCGCCTGATTCCCCAGTGCGCACCACTTGCTATTGCCCGTCACCTTGCCGTCAATTGCCTTTCCCGCACCTTCAGCAGGTCCGCAAGCATGGTCGGCAGTGGTCGTTTTGCCAAGTGCGACATTTTTTATCCCGGAAGCAGCCTTACTTACGGTGATCAAAGCTTGCTTTGTTACCGTATCCTGCCCCGAGCTGTTGGTAGCTGTAAGCGTCACATTGTACGTGCCTTCCTTGTCATACGTTACCACTGGATTTTGCTCCGTGCTGACAGACGGACTGCCATTCTTGAAAGTCCACAACCAGCCTTCCGTCACCTCGGAAGAGAGATCAGTGAAATGCACCTGCTGACCCGGTGTGATCAGCGTTGTATCCGCCTTGAACTTTGCTTCCGGCTTCGGATACGCTGGCCACTGAATGGTCACGCTGGCAGCCTGGCCGCGCTCATATTTTGCATTCACTGCCACGACTTTCAGTATAGTCGCCTGTTCCGCGTTGATTCTCTTCATCTCAGGCACATAGAACACGTTATTGGCGGTCGCACCCACCCAAGTCTCTTTGCCGTCGGGCAGTACACGGTAAATCTCATATTGTTGAACTTCCTCGTTCAACGCGTTCCATTGCAACCTTGCATCACCGTAAATACCGCCGCGGAAATCGGATTGGGTGACATTCAATGCTTGAACGGCCTCAAGAGGGTTCGATGGATTACTGTTCTTGTTCTTGTGGATAGATAGCTGCCCAATATGGATGTTATAATCCGATACGGTTTCCGTACTGTCAAAATACAAAGACAATGCCGCAATCTGCTTTCCTTGGTAAGGCGTCAGATTGATCGTGTCCGTCGCCCAGTCGGTTGCCTTCTCGTTCTTCACATCCAGAAAGACGAACTGGTCCGGCTGGTCTGCAAAAGCGAGGCCAACCTTCATGCCCGGCTTGCTCTGCGTCTTGTACGTAATTGATAGCTCAGTACCCGACTCGATCTTGAGATCTGTTTTATACAGCTTCAGATGGGTTGCATTCGTTGGACTTAATGCACCGGCTACCTTCAGGGAACTGCCACCATAATAGGCATCCGACCAATCGAGAGAAGGTTTCAGCGCCGTGCCTTTACTTTCTGCTAACCAGCGCCATGTCGGAAGTACGTCCTGCAAACTGCGATTATTCCATCCAGTCTCCCGCACTTGTGTGCCATCAACATAGAATTTCTCGCCACTGCCCGTGTTGAAATTGGTCGTGAAGGGCAGCTGGTCCACCGGCGATGATTCAACCACATTGTTCGCAATCCCTTTCCAGGCCTGGCTTGTCGACGTATTGGCCGGGTTGCCGTTCTGCCCTACCCAGAACTTATTTTCACGGGCAAAGAAATCGGTCATGCTGTCCGCGCTGTTGTACGACCAATCCGGCCGATAAATGCCGAGGGAAGTCACAGCCGATTTCCCTTCAGGAAACAGCAAATTCCATTTCAGACTGGTATCGAATCCTTTAGCTTCCACATCGATACCTGCGAACAGTTCAAATGGTGATCTGCCCAGACTTTTGGCTTTGGCCGCAGAACTGCCAAGATCATTCCACCAGAAATTCAGGAACATGCTGTCTGATACCTTGTTCCCGTTATCCTGAAGGAACATTGCATTCCGGTCCGTCAGCGCATTTTGCCATGAAATATTGCCTTCCTTCGTCATGGAATCATACCAGATGATCTCCATACCCGCAGGCTTATGATCCTGAAGATAACGGAGGAATGTCTTCATTAACTGTGCGTCAGTGGCTGTTCCACCTTCAGTCTCCTGGTTGATAAACCAGCCGTCAAAACCGTAGTACTCTGCTACCTCAATTAATTTATCCGCGGCGGGGAAGGAGCCGTCGCTGTTCTGCTGAAGCATTTGCTTCACCCACTCATATTTGCCACCGTATACCGATGGCGGGAAGAACACTGTGCCCATGATTGGCACTCCGTTCCGGTGTGCCGCATCAATCGTATCGGCGCTTGGTGGCACAATAATGCCTTCTCCCGCCGAGCCACCCCAATATACGAGCTTGTCGACATACTGCCAGTAAGAGAACGTATTTGCAGAGAATGTATCCGATCCCTGCGATGGAACGCCACTGGTTCCCTGATTCAGCGCAGACAAGGCCATTACTTTGGGATCTTTCGTTGCGTTCGGGTTAACTGCCTCGCCTGTGAATCGGCTCTGGAGCGGAATGGTGCTCCGGTTGAAGGCCGCATCCGGGTCGGAAGCTGGATTCCAGTTAAGCAATTGTTCAGGCAGCCAATAGGATGAATAAGGTTGCTTCGCCAAGGCCGCTGAGGAAAGAACAGCGCATACCAATATTACAAATAGGAGACTCGCACCAAGCTTTTTCATGCCATATCCTCCAATCCAATTTTGGCAATCCACTCAGGGTAAAAAAAGAAACGCCCGTCAAACCGGACAGACGTTTCCATGTCTACTTTATCATTCAGGCTTATTTTGGATTTGCAGCTTTCCATTCGTCGTATTGCTTTTGTGCTTCTGCAATCACTTTATCCAGACCTGCCGCTTTCAACTTCTCGATCGCTTTCGGCAGATGCTCATCCGGGTCAACAGCTCCCGTCATGATGGATGGGTAGAATTCCTTCACGATGGCGGAGATGGAAGCCACTTCCGTCTTCACCGGGTCAGGATTGAAGTTGAAGCCAAAGCTCGGAGCAACTTTCGCGGAATTGTTGAATTCCTTGAACGCTTCCCACTTATCTGCTGGATCTTCCTTGTGCATGTAGGTCAGGAACAAGTTACCCAGGGCAAAGCCAGGCATCTGGAATCCGTCCTTTATCGCTGGCAGATCCTCAATGACATTATCCGAAATCTTTTTGTAATGTGTTCCTTCAATGCCGTAGTTGATCAGGTTACGCAGATATGGATCGGTATTCAGCAAGTTCAGGAACATCATAGCCCGTTCAGGGTTCTTGGAGTTCGCCGAGATTGCATGCATAGCGCCTGTTGCCGAACCAGTAAAAATAACCGGATCCTGCATCGGTGTAGTCACGATATCATAGCCCGCACTTCTGGACCATCCCAGTTCGGCGTACGGCTGTGTCTGTTCACGGTCAACAAACCATTTGCCTGTTTTGATGTTGTCGATGCCTTCCAGTGTCGCTACATCCTTGCGCAGATAACCAGCCTGATAGTATTTACGGATGGTTTTCAACGAGCTTTTCAGCTCTTCGGATTCCAACACATTAACGTATTTACCGGTGTCACCATTCATGTTGATACCAACCGGGAATTCGTCACCCAACAGGAAGTCGAACGCCAGATAAGGCTTAAAGCCCTTCGGAACAGCCAGCGGAGTAATGTCGGCTGGTTCATTGTCCTTAATTTGCTGCAGGTAAGGCTCCAGATCTTCTAATGTGCGAATCTTGGTGATGTCCATGTTGTATTTATCAACGTACTGCTTGTTGAAGCGCCATACCCATTGCGAAGCCAACTCTTTGTTCACTGGCACGGCATAGTTTTGGCCACCGATCTGCGATCCCGTAAGGAACCGTGGATCAAGTTGCTCTTTAATGCCCTGACCATACTTATCCAACAGATCATTGATTGGCAGGAATGCTCCTCTGGTGGCATTTGGCAGATAATCATAAGCCCAGGAAGAAGTGAAAGCGATATCATAATTTTCGCCCGAAGCGGTAATGACTGGCATACGTTTGGAATAATCACCCCAGTCAATCATCGTGATGTCGACGGTTGTATTTATTTTCTCCATTAAGTATTTGTTCATTTCTTCCTGTACCATTGGCAGATCGCGCTGTGGACCACCAATCAGATATACCTTGAGCTTCACCGTGTCCTTATCGCCGGATTCTCCCCCGGATGCCGCATTCCCGCTTGTATCATTGGTATTACTGCCACCGCAGCCTGCTAGAACAGTAGAAAATGTAAGCAGTAAAGTAACCATGAGCAGAACCATTTTTTTGGTCTTTTTGTTCTTCATGTGTATCCCCCTTATCAATGTTATTGTTACTGCCCTTTGAGGGCAGGCACAACCAGACTTATTCTTTGACCGAACCGATGGTCAGGCCTTGTATAAAATACTTTTGGAAAAACGGATACGCCAGCGCAACCGGCAGTGTAGCCAAGACTACCATCGCCATGCGGACGGTCTCTGTTGGCAGTGTCGAGGCAATGTCGTAGGACACGACCCGGCTGCTGTTTTGCACAACAAAATCCATATTGTTCTGTATTCGAATCAGCAATGTCTGGAGTGGAATCAGATTCGCATTGTCGATATAGAGCAACGCATTGAACCAGTCATTCCAGAATCCTAACGTACTGAACAATCCAATAGTCGCAATGCCCGGCAACGAAATCGGCAGCACGATGCGCGTATAGATACCGAATTCAGTAGCTCCGTCAATTTTGGCCGACTCAATAACCGCATCCGGCACAGTGGTCGTGAAAAATGTACGCATAACGATAATGTAAAAAGCGTTCATGATTGACGGCAGGATCAGCGCCCAGATCGAATCCCGCAAGTGCAGCACCTGCGTAACCACAATGTAACTGGGAACGAGACCGCCGGAAAATAGCATGGTGAAGAAGGCCAAAAAGCTGAAAAACCGACGCTGTGCAAAATTTTTGCGCGAGATGGCATATGCATACGTGGTGACCAAATACAGTGTGAGCGCGGTTCCGACAACCGTCACCGTTAAGGTAACCCCAAACGATTGGGCCATCTGCTGCCCGGATTCCATAAGGAATCGGTAGGCATCCAGCGTCCAGACTTCAGGGAATAACTTAAATCCATTGATCGCCAGCGTCTTCTCATCGGTAAATGAGATGATAACAATGAACAGAAACGGAAAGATACAAGATAAGGCAAACAGACCGATAGCTATATTAAAAATCACATTGGATAATGGCGAAATGGCATTCAGATCTTTCGATTTCTTTCCGGTTCTCCTTGTATGGGCAGATGCCCGCTTTACCGGTTCGCTTAAATTACTCATGGAAGCACCCCCTTGCCGCAGCCTAGAATACGGCATAATCCTTTTCAATTTTACGCACAGCATAGTTTGCCAGCAGGACAAGAATCAAACCGACAACCGATTGATACAATCCTGTAGCTGTACTCATTCCTGTATCACCCATAATGGTCAAGCCGCGGTATACAAACGTGTCGATGACATTGGTGACGGGATACAGCGCACCAGAGTCCCGCGGAACCTGATAGAACAGTCCAAAGTCGGAACGGAAGATCCCGCCGATCGCCAGAATGGTCAGGATGATCATTAGCGGTCTGAGCAGCGGTAGCGTTATGTACCTGATCTGTTTCCACTTCGTAGCGCCGTCGATCATCGCTGCCTCATAATAAGAACGATCGATACCTGCGATTGCCGCCAGATATACTACACTGCCATAACCTGCACCTTTCCACAGGCCGAGCAGAATGAGAAAATACGGCCAATACCCTGTCTCACTGTACCAACTAACCGGATCTCCACCAAAATAGGTAATGATCTGGTTGAACACACCCTTTTCCACACTCAGAAACGAGAAGACGAAATAACTGATAATAACCCAAGACAGGAAATAAGGCATAAACATCGCGGTCTGGTAAATCTTCGCCAGCCGTTTGTTCAACAGTTCGTTCATGATGATCGCAAGCGTCACCGCGAGCACCAACCCGAGAAAGATCAGCCCCAGGTTATACAGAATCGTATTACGTGTGATGATATAGGCGTCACTGGTGGAGAACAGAAACTCAAAGTTCTTGAACCCGACCCATTCGCTTTTTAGAACGCTTTCAAGAAATCCGCCCGGATGTATCCGGAAGTCCTTAAAAGCAATAATCGTTCCGAACATTGGCAAATAGGCAAAAATGATAAACCAAGCTGCTCCCGGCAGTACCAGCAGAAGAAACGCCTTGTTCTTCATCAGACTTTTGAAGATACCCTGCACGGCTGTCCCTCCTTATAATCTCTTTCATTATCGCTTTAGCTGCATCCAGCATTAATCCCCTATAATCAACACTGGACCTAAGCTATTTTGTTGCTTTGGATTTCCTCGTTCACTCCTACCTCCATTATGCAAGCGCTACCAATTTTGAGATAGTTGAAAAACCCAATAAATTGATGGATTAATTAAAGATCGTGCTTTCATTGCATAACAAAAAAGACACCCCCACATGGGGAGTGTCTTCATTCAGCCGGAGCCCCCGGCTTATTTTTTCATGTAGATCGAGCGCAGCTCCGTAGGAGAAACGCCAGCATATTTCTTAAACTGTCTGTAAAAATATGTGGAGTCCCAATAGCCCACCTCGCCCGCTATTTCTGCCGTCTTTTTGTCCGAATATAACAGCAAATGAGTGGCACGCTCGATTCGGTACTGGTTCACATAATCAGAAAAGGTGGTACCGACCTCTTGCTGGAACAATTGGCCGAGGTAGTTCGGATGAAGCTCCAGCCTCTGACTGAGCGTCTTAAGTGAAAGCTCATCCTGATAGTGATTTTTCACCACCTCCAGCACAGCCATGATATGCGGACTGTACGTTTTCTCGGCAGTATGGTATGTATCCAGCGTGTGATGAACAACCTTTCTGACCAATTGTTTCAGTTTGCTGAGCGTATGAATTCTGGACAGGGGTCCGAAGATGTCCCCGTAGTCAGGCGTTTTCTCTAGTTCCTTGGCGGCCAGCATAAGCTGGATCGCAGAATTGAAGAACGGTGTTCTCGGGAGGCAGGGTTCCTTACCCTCAACAATGAAGAATTCGTCGATGAATCGATCCACTTCAGTACCTTCCCCATCCCGCAGCAGCTTGTGGAACTGCTCCATCGCTGGCCCAGGCTTCTCTTGATGCTGATTGCTAGCTTCTTCGTTCTCCACTTGCATGATGAAGGTATTACAATCCATAAACAAATGATTCTGAAGCCACAGCTTTACGGACTTGCAACTCTTTGGAAAACCCAGATAGGTCGACTCGGATTGACCGATGATCCCCCATACACGTGCACCTGTGTCCTCAGCAACCGCTTGCTTCATTTTGGTGAGTGCCTGAAGCTGCCATTCATCACTACCTTCCGTACCGGCTGAAACGAACAGCAGCATGATGTCTCCGTCCTGATCAGGAAAACAGATGATTCCGCAGCCATCCGGGAGGCCTTTGTTCCCGATCTGCTCACACTGCTCAGCAATTCCCGGCAGATACATCTG
The DNA here is from genome assembly GCF_058408365.1 of Paenibacillus sp. MDV22-iso6. NCBI lineage: Bacteria > Bacillati > Bacillota > Bacilli > Caryophanales > Paenibacillaceae > Paenibacillus > Paenibacillus sp. MDV22-iso6. The sequence continues at coordinate 461,489 of NZ_JBZVDZ010000004.1, forward strand.
GGGATCATCCCCCTTGTCATCTCCTACAATCCTTAGAGAAGCCGCACAATATGTGGATTTGTTCATGGGAATCTCAAGCATCTGCGCACGCTCACGGAATTCTTTGGCGTCAATGGTCTCGTTCGCCCACCGCTGCAAAATATTGTTGCGCAGAATCCTCCAGCTCTGATCCATTTGAATCTGGCGCATCTCTTCGTGCTCCCAATCCCGCTGCATATGCTTGATAGTCGCTTCCAGTTCATCCATATTGACTGGCTTGAGCAGGTAGTTCTCAACCCCCAGTGAGATGCCCTCCCGCACATATTTGAATTCTTCGTAACCACTTAAAATAATGAATTTGGTATATGGATTGCGCGCTTTAGTCTCCCGGATCAGTTCAAGTCCGGTCATTTGCGGCATCATGATATCCGTAATAATCAGATCGACAGGAACCTCGTCCATCATTGCTAGCGCTTCCAACCCATTGCATGCCGTTCCGGCAATCTGCATGTTATTCTGATCCCAATCAATGATCGCTTGCATTCCTTTGACAATAAGCGGCTCATCATCGACCAACATTACACTTCTCATCCCGTTTCCTCCCTTGTAACTGGAATGCTGATGGTCACCTCACATCCTTCGCCCTCCGCACTGTTCAGGTGCAGACCATAATCACTGCCATAATTCAGACGTATGCGGTCGTGCACGTTCTTAAGACCCAAAGATCGGTCAGATGTCTCAGCAGCTTCATCGCCCTTATGCAACCCATGTTGCAGTTCAAGTAATCTCTCCGCGGAAATCCCCTTTCCGTTATCCTTCACACGGATGTGAATCACGCCGTTCTCTTCTTCGGCTGTGATGGAAATCCGGTTATCATCATCATTTGTACGAAAACCATGCACAATGTAATTCTCAATAATCGGCTGGACCAGCAACTTGACGACCATGCTTCCCGCCGCTGCATTCTCAATATAGGTCTCCACGTGCAGCTTGTCCTCATACCGATATTGGACCAAAGCCAGGTACATGCCGCACAACTCTATTTCCTCCGCCAAGGTTACATGGGTCTGCTTTTTGATCAAATGACGGAACATCGTGGCGAGAATATAAATCATCTGCCCAACATCCCTCGCTCCCAAACTGATGGCTTTCATGCGGATGCTTTCGAGCGTATTGTACAAAAAATGTGGATTAATCTGGGCTTGTAAAGCCACAAGCTGCGCATTTTTTTGCTTAATCTCCGACACATATACCGTTTCTATGTAAGACTCAAGCCGATCACACATATGATTAAATCTCTGCGAAATCTGCTGCAGCTCATCTTCCCCCTCCATATCGATACGTTTACTCAGATCACCCTCCTGCCAGCGACGCATGTAAAGCACGAGTCTGTGAATTTTTTTGGAATAACGACGGATGATGGTGAACGTTACCGCGATGCTAATCATGATGCACAAAATCACAATCCCAATGAGGCTGAAACGAATCGCCTGAAGGCTCTGTTTGATTTGCGTCTCCGGAATAATAGAAGCCACGACCATTCCCGTATTCCCGATATTCAGCAGCTGCACCTTGGAGCGCTCCTCCAGATCCACCCAATCCTCCGGTAAATTCATCTTCCCCCAGTACGGGTAGACGGTGTTGTCATACTTGCCCTGCGAATCGAAAATCACCTCACCTTCCCCGGTCATCAGCATGACCCGACTGTTCTTGCCGCCCGGTCTGTCTCGAAGAAGCCCTTTGATGCGGTCTGTATTCAGCTCAAACATAATTGCACCATACTGCTTCAATGTCACGGAGTCTTTGAGCACATTCGCGTAGCTGTACGGGGTAGGCTCATCAGCCATTTTCCCTTCGAACAGCGGTTCGCTGCCCATGTACTGCCAAGGTGCACTCCTCAGCCGCTGGAACCAGTCCTGATGCCCTGCAGACAGCTTGGGATGATAGTAAAAGTGCTGGGTCTCCCGATTAAGAACATAGAAAAAATCCTGATCCGTGCTGTATAACACGACATTTGCAATCGAGGCCTCATCCTTTAACAGCAGACGTAATTGATAATCGAAGTTCCCTCGCTCTGTACGGTAGCTGTAAGCATATTGATTCAGACGCCAATTGAGAAAATCCTCGTATTCATGAGTCAAAAAATATTTCAGATCATCGCCGATCATGGCGTCGGTATAAATCTGCTGCACGGCATTATACAGCCGTTCGTACTGCTGATTCAGGTTGATACTGACAATATCCAGCTCCTGCAAACTGGCATCCATTTGTTCCTGTACCACTCGCTGTTCATAGTAGCGGTAGGCCAACACCGAGATGCTGATGAACAACAGGACCATAACCATGGAATAAAACAGTAGGATTTTGTTGAACATTTTTTTCTTCAAGTAGTTCTTATACATGGTTCGTATCCTGGACATTCGCGCCTGAACACCTCCTCCAGACCAATTTCCAACTCAGTGTATCACCGTTTGGTTAAATTCGACAATCACCAGTGCTCAGAATCAGTAATCCATATTTTGATTTGTCAAAAGCGAATGGAAGCGCTATAATGGGCGCATTCCCCTATAATAGTTATGTAATACATAATCGCTTTGGATGCTCTCTATATATGAATCACTCCCCGATAAAATGAACTGGGGGTTTTTAACGATGTTTCTTACTGAAAACAAACTACAAGCACGTATTCATGAATTATCCGAGCTGCGTTACCGGGATCGTTTGCCTTTAAATCATTTTCTTGCCTGCGAAGACCGCAGGGAAGAAATTAACCCTGCCCTGCCGGGAGACGATAGCCATTGGAAGCCTATGCATACAGGAGAAAGTTGGTCCGGTCGAGATCTCTATTTGTGGCTGCGTACAAAAGTCGAGTTCCCTGCCTCATGGGAAGATAAACGGATTGTCGGACTGTTTGATTTCGGCGATACCGGGGGTGGTAACAATTCCGGCTTTGAATCACTGTTCTACTGGGATGGAAAGCCGTTTCAAGGCGTAGATTCCAACCACAAGGAAGTGTTCTTTCCAGCCTCTGCCGCAGGCAGCACCAACGAGTTGGTCTTCCGCTTATGGTCCGGTCTGGAAGGTGGCGGTCAGCCCCGCAACCAGACGCATACGTTCAGACAAGCAGAACTGTGTTGGCTGGATGAAGCTGTTGATGATCTTGTATTTACAGGGTCAGCAATTCTGGAAACGGTCAACATTCTGGATGCCCATGCACCTGAACGCACAAAGCTGCTTCATGCACTCCAGCAGTCCTTCCGCCTGATTGATTGGTCGCAGCCTAAGTCCGATGTCTTCTATACCTCTGTGCATGAGGCAAGGGATGACCTGAGCGCCCGATTGAGTGCGATGGACAAAGCCTCTGATGTGACCGTCACTTGTATCGGCCATACTCATATTGACGTTGCTTGGCTGTGGCGGTTGAAGCATACGCGCGAGAAATGCGCCCGTTCCTTCTCTACGGTCATGCGCCTGATGGAGATGTTCCCGGAGTATGTTTTCCTTCAGACACAGCCCCAATTGTACGAATATGTGAAAGAGGACTACCCGGAACTGTACGAATCCATCAAGGAGCGTGTCGCTGAAGGACGCTGGGAAGCGGGCGGCGGCATGTGGCTGGAGGCTGACTGTAACCTGACCTCGGGCGAATCCCTGGTCCGACAATTGCTGATCGGTACTCGTTTTCTCAAAGAAGAATTCGGGACGGACTGTCGATATCTATGGTTGCCCGATGTATTCGGCTACAGCTGGTCTCTGCCGCAAATTCTGAAAAAATCCGGCATTCATACATTCATGACGACCAAAATCAGCTGGAACCAATACAACCGCATGCCATTCGATACATTCCACTGGCGCGGAATTGACGGCTCAGAGGTGCTGACCCACTTCATTACTACACCCGAGCCTTGGTCCGAGCCGGGTTCATGGTTCTATACCTATAACGGAAAAATCATTCCGAAGACGGTCAAGGGCATCTGGGATGCCTACCGCGATAAGGAGATGAACCAGGATCTGCTGCTGTCGTACGGATACGGAGACGGCGGAGGCGGAGTTAACCGCGAAATGCTGGAGATGAGACGTCGGCTGGATCAACTGCCCGGATTGCCCAAGGTCAAGACAGGACGCGCAGATGATTATTTTGAAAAGCTGCAGGAGACGGTCGAGAAAACCGATTCGTACATCCATACTTGGGATGGCGAACTGTATCTGGAGTATCACCGCGGAACGTATACCAGTCAGGCGTACAACAAACGGATGAACCGTAAGCTTGAGCTGGCTTACCGCGAAGCGGAATGGCTGAATGCATTGCAAAGTATTGTGCACAATGACTGGAATCTGTATCAAGCGAAGTCTCTGACTGCGGGTTGGAAAATCATTTTGCGCAACCAGTTCCATGACATCATTCCCGGTTCCTCCATCACAGAGGTGTATGAGGATAGCAGAATTGAATATGCAGAAGCTGAGCTGATTGGCAATCACGTGGACACGCAGGCTCGGATGGCTATTGCTGGCAGCGGAGAATCTCCGTGTACGTACACCATTTGGAACTCCTCCCCATGGGTCGTTACAGAAATCGTGAGCATTCCTGCGGCATCAGGCGAATTGGAAATGGGAACTTGGCTGAGCGATTCCGGTGAGATTCTGAACGCTCAATACCAGGATGCACGTTGGTCCGTCGAGGTAAAGGATATTCCTTCGCTGGGGTATACCACAATTCACTTCCAGAGCAATACGGTAAACGATATCCCTGAGCAATCTCCATTCATCCACACAGCTAATGGAATCGAGACACCATTCTATCTGCTCGAGTGGAATGAGAATGGGCAGTTGACACGCCTTTACGATAAAGAGCCACACCGTGAGGTGCTTGCCAAAGGCGCAAGAGGCAATGTGCTTCAGGTGTTCGAGGACAAACCTCTTGCCCACGAGGCCTGGGATATTGATATCTTCTATCAGGAAGATATGCGAGAGATTACGAAATGCACCAGCATTGAAGTCGTAGAGACTGGTCCGCTTAAGGCCGTGATCCGCTTTGCTTGGGAATACCTTGGCTCTACGATTACGCAGAACATGACTGTATATACCGGGCATCGACGTATCGATTACGCCACTGAGGTGGATTGGCATGAACAGCAGCAACTGCTGAAGGTTGCCTTCCCAGTCGGCATCCGCTCCACTGAAGCCACCTATGATATTCAGTTCGGTAACGTTAAACGGCCCACGCACTGGAACACAAGTTGGGACTGGGCGCGTTTCGAATCTGTTGGCCATCAATGGGCTGATCTGTCCGATAGAGGTTATGGCGTCAGTTTGCTGAATGATTCCAAGTACGGTTATGACATTAAAGACAACGTCATGCGGCTGACCCTGATCAAGAGCGCTACGCACCCTGATCCACATGCCGATCAGGGACTGCACAGCTTCACCTATGCTCTTCTTCCGCATCAGGGAGATTGGCTCGTTGGCGGAACCGTGCAGCAGGCCTGGCTTCTGAATGCTCCAGCTCGATATACACAAGGGGTATCAGAGCAGCCAAGTCGATCCATGCTCACCTTGTCCGGGAGCACAGCCATGATCTCGGCAGTTAAGAAGGCGGAGGATTCCAATCGTGTCATCGTACGCGTTCATGATTATTCAGGCAGCATGAATACGCTTGAACTGACAAGCGATCTACGGATTCACGCGTGGAGAGAATGCAATCTTATGGAAGTACCAGAGGGCGAACTCCTGTATGATACACCGATAACTTTTGCTCTTGAACCTTATGAAATCAAGACGTTTGAGATTGATCTGAGAGTATAACCCTATAACTGCAGCAGCTTAACCAAAGAAACCAGCAAATCCCCAGATGATGGGCGACTTGCTGGTTTCTTCGTGTTGTAGTTATTTGATCGTTATTCAGACAGTAACGGAGATCGCAACCTGTGCTTCTTAATGACGTATTATAGAACTAAATGGAAAGGATGGCGTTTATATGGGAGAGTCACTCAAAAAAATGAAGTCCCCCACCTTCATTTTCTTTTCATGCGTTCTGGTCCTGTCCGTAATCATCGCGATCCTGTCCAGACCTTATTTCACAGAGCCGATTTTCCATGTTGAGAACAACAAGTACACATTCGATAGTGAACAAGGTAATCTAATGACTTATCGCAGCGGAACGGCAGATCCTATTCAAGTACGCCTTGATCATCAGGAACGGACTGTTTACATCAATCATCAGCAATATCTCATCAAGAAAATTGATTCTGCGTTCAGTACAACGTATAAGTTGATATATCCTAACGGGAACAAATATGAAGTCCAAGATCATTCCGGACAATTAATAAGTTTTGATGCAAAAGGCAATAGCGTTTCCGAGGTCTTCTTGTACGTTGGCAGTCAAAGAGTACTTCAAGAGGGGGAAGAACAATTCTCTCCTGCAACGCTTGTAACAGCCGCTTACCCAGAATATCATTACACTCGTGGTGCTCCAGGTTATCTGTTTCTCGCATTAGCCGCAGTGATTTTCGGATGGTGCAGCTTCCGTTATCAAAAATTTCAAGACTTCCTTTTCTACCTCTCACTTCGTTCGTTCTGGGCGAACGATGTCGAGCCTAGCGACTTTGATTACTTTTTGAGCAGGGTATGCGGGATTGTCGTTATGATAGGGGCTGTCTGGATCGCTTTTAAAGCATTCTGAACTGGAAGCAAGTTCGATGTGCGATAATTGATTTATTTTACCGTCTCCAATGTATATCGATTGCGTGGAATCTCAAGCCCCAGATTACCGCGCAGTGTCTCATGCTCATACTCGGTACGGAACAGGCCTCGCTCTTGTAAGACAGGTACGACCAGGTCCACGAAGTCCGCGAGTCCGTTCGGCACAACTGTGCGAATATTGAAACCGTCCGCAGCTTCACCTTCGAACCACTCCTGAATCTGATCAGCGATCTGATCCGGTGTACCGATGAAAGAAGTGCGAGGCGTCGATGCAAGCAATGCCACTTGGCGGAGGGTCAGTCCCTGTTCTCGTGCCTGCTGCTTGATCTTGTCTGTTGTACTGCGGAAGCTATTACTTCCCAAATCACCAATCTCGGGGAAGGGCTCATCCAATGGGAATTGGGCGAAGTCATAATGATCGAAGTATCGGCCCAAATAGTTCAGTGCCTGGTCAATACTGACCAACTCCGCAATCTCCTGATACTTGCGCTCGGCTTCTTCCTCCGTTCTGCCCACAATGGGACCAATGCCAGGGAAGATCAGAATATCTTCTGCCTTACGACCATAAGCCACCGCTCTTGACTTCACATCCGAATAGAACTCCTGAGCTTCCTCTAACGTCTCATGCCCCGTGTATACAGCATCGGCCGATCGGGCCGCCAGATCCTTGCCGGATTCGGAAGAACCTGCCTGGAAAACGACCGGATGTCCCTGCTCCGAGCGCGCCACATTGAGTGGACCCTGAACGGAGAAGTGATCTCCCTTGTGGTTCAGCGTATGCAGTTTGGATGGGTCGAAGAAAACACCGTTCTCTTTATCCCCGATAAACGCGTCATCCTCCCATGAATCCCACAGCCCTTTGACCACATTCAGATGTTCTTCTGCAATTTCGTAGCGCAGCGCGTGGTTCGGATGTTCACCTTTGCCAAAATTCAGAGCCGAGCCTTCCAGTGGTGAAGTGACAACGTTCCATCCGGCTCTTCCTCCACTGATATGGTCCAGGGAGGCAAATTGTCTTGCCACTGTGAATGGTTCACTATATGAGGTAGACAACGTCGCAACCAGCCCGATGTGTGAGGTTGCTCCTGCGAGAACGGAGAGCAGGGTTAACGGTTCAAAACGATTCAGGAAATGCGGGTTGGATTTCTCGTTAATAAAGAGGCCGTCGGCAATAAAGAGAAGATCGAATTTCCCTTCCTCCGCCTTAATCGCCTGTTTCTTGTAGAAATCCAGATTTACGCTGGCATTGATCGGAATATCCGGGTGTCGCCAAAAAGAGATGCTATTTCCCACTCCATTCAAGTTTGCTCCCAATCTCAATCGTCGTTGTGACATATTAATTCCTCCCTATGTTGTAGTGATGACCATTTAATTCAGTCCAAGTACCTTTTTTTTCTCTAAGGATCATTTCATCATTTCTTTATGCTGTTTCCGCCTGCTTCTGCTGCTGCCATGCCCAATCCCGGTTTATTCGCCTCGTTCCTTTCGCTTAACCGGACTGTCCAGGCTGCTCCCAGAAGGACAATGCCTGTTAGGAGAAAAATAAAAGGAATCCCCGTCCATCTGCCCAGAAAACCGCCGAGTAACGGGCCGAGTACAATACCGAATTGATTTGCAGTCTGACTCAGACTGACAGCCCTTCCCCGGAAATCACGGTCAGCATATTTGATGATTAACGCATTCAAGGCCGGATACACGGCAGCAAAGAACAGACCGTAGACAAATCGCAAACTTCCAAAATAAATGAGGTTATACGCCGTCAGTTGCAGTAAACTACCAATGCCGCCGCCCAGCAGGCCGATAAACAGCGTTTTCTCGTATCCGATTTTCCCACCAATCCGTCCCCAGCGCGGCCCCATTATTACCGTTGCCACGCCGATGGCTGAGAAGACGATTCCTGCACTAAGTGTTGCACTACTAACGTCTCCACCAATCTGGACCACATAAAGCGTCAATACAGGTTCAATAATGAGCACGGAAGTTGAAACGAGTAAAATCAAACCATAGATCCGCATTAATCCCGGAGTGGAGGCAGCTTTTTTCAGATCACCCAGAATACTTGTGCGAACCACAGTGCGGGGGCCGCGGGCTTCTTTTACCCATATCACCATCACAGCCGAGAGCAGCGTAATGATTCCCGAGGCGATAAAGCATCCTCGCAGCCCGATCCAATGGCTTAGTACTCCACCCACAAGCGGTCCAAGAATGCCTCCGGCAGCCGTGGATGTGGAGATGACACCAAGCGCATAACCTACATGCTTCTCCGGTGTATTGGTGCCGACCAACGTAATAGATGCAGGATTGAAGCCGGCCATGAGTCCTTGAAATATCCGCACAGCGATAAACGTGTAAGGATCATAAACGAAATAGTTAGCCAGATGAGCAATGGCGAGGCCAACGCCCGAACGAATCAGCATCAGTTTGCTTCCATATCTGTCAGCCAGCGAGCCCCAGAAAGGAGCACATAGTCCGCTGATCAGAAAGCTGATCGAGATCGAAATGCCGGACCAGACTTCCAATCCGCTCTGAATACCGAGATCATTTTGCAGAAACAGCGGAAAGAACGGAACAGACAAGGTGTAAGCCATATGATTAAAAAATAGGCCAAACCACAGAATATACAGATTTCGCTTCCAATGCGGCATCTTGGTATTCTCCATACTATATAATTCCTATATAAAAAGTAGGTTATTATCCATATTAGGATACCGTCACTGGAAAGTATAATAGAAAAGTTCAATAGACCCATTCAAGAATTAAATGAATGGGTCTGTTAGATGCTGCTATTTTGACCGTAACGATTACTGCACTTGAACGGACATGAACACATCCACCTCATCTTCACTGTCCAAAACAAACCCAAAACGTTCATACAAACGCCGAGCCGGACTGCCCTGCAATACATTTAAAGTAACACGTTTGCCCCGGACCTCATCCCGTTTCAGCAGCATATTCAGCACTTGAGTTCCTATTTGTTGACCCTGATAATCGGGATGAATATAGAAATGCTCAAGTAGCATCTCCTCTGACTTGGGCTTCAACGCTACACACCCCACCAGTGCACCCTCGACCTCAATAATCCACGTGTGGACAGGGTCAAATGTATTACGGAAACGTTCACGGACCTTCACCTCATCGTACCTTTTCAACCTGTTTAAATCATCATATAGAACCACAGCTCGCAACTCAGCAAGGTGCTCCTGATCTGCCTGCTTGGATTGACACATGGTTACTTGGTTCATTGGAAGGGCTCCTTTTTCTTCGATTATTTTATTCTGTATTCTAGCTATTCAGATTGTCTATATTGGATTCGGTGGATCATTGGTCTATGGGGATTTAATAAATTCATTCGACCCCAATTATACAGGAAAAAGCAAGCCATTTTTATATTCTAAGAGTTATCCAAAGTAACAAACCTGACTACCTAATGTTGACAATATATACAAACCACTTTAATATACCTAGTATTCTTATCAGCTTTTAATAGTTTCTCGCATTCTACATCGAATGTGTGCATTTCTGCGCGATTATTAATTGAACAGCAGTAGATTAAATGGGAAGAGTGCTTAGAGAAACAGAACAGGAGATTTGCATCATGTATATTGTTAAACGCTTTTTCACCATGCTTTTGACGCTCTGGATCATTGTGACGCTGACCTTTCTAATCATGCACATGATCCCTGGAGACCCTTTTTCCAACGATTCCAAAACGATACCTGAAGCTGTCCTGCAAAATATGCGTGCAAGATACCATCTGGATGAACCGCTTGCTGTCCAGTATGCACTGTATTTGAAAAATTTGCTGGTGCTGGACCTAGGACCCTCCATCCAGTCCAAAACGACCGCTGTCAACACATTGATCGCACGAGGGTTTCCGCCCTCCGCCCTTCTTGGCATCCAGTCCATTGTCATTGCACTTATTGCAGGCATTGCACTGGGCACGGTTGCCGCCCTGTTCCACAAAAGGCCGCTGGACTACATATCCATGTTCATTGCCATCATCGGGATATCCGTCCCGAGCTTCATTCTTGCACCGCTGCTCATTAAATATGCGGCTGTCCAATGGAGGCTCTTCCCCGTTGCATCCTGGGGAACCTGGCAGCATACGATACTGCCCTCGCTGGCTTTGTCGGTAACACCACTGGCTGTCATCGCTCGCTTCATGCGGACCAGCATGCTGGATGTGCTGCAGCAGGAATACATAAGAACAGCAGAAGCCAAAGGATTATCTACCTGGTCAGTCGTCATCCGGCACGGAATGCGAAACGCGCTCATTCCGGTATTATCTTTTATCGGGCCGCTCTTCGCCTCCGTAATCACCGGCACCTTCGTAATTGAGAAGATATTTGCCATTCCGGGAATCGGCAAATATTTTGTGGACAGCATCTTCAACCGTGATTACCCGGTCATCATGGGAACGACGATCTTTTACAGTGTCATTCTGGTCGTAACCCTCTTCCTGATCGACCTTTCGTACCGGATCGTCGATCCGAGAATCAAGCTTTCCAGCAAAGGAGATTAGCATGAAAGCTACAACTACAGACCCCATTACATCGGACCCTCGCTTCACACCGGCAGATCGAAGCCGATTGAGTGCGAACCGCATATCCAGCCCGGGTCTTCCCTTATGGAAGCAACGTACATACAGTATTTTTCGTCATCGATTATCCTTGCTTGGTTTGTTGTTGCTCGTTGTCATTATTGCGCTGGCTCTGGTAGGTCCGTTACTGGTTCCCTACTCGCCAAGCTCACAGTCCCTGCTCAAGACCAATTTGCCACCCTCCGCTGATCACTGGTTTGGCACGGATGATCTCGGACGGGATATGTGGGCCCGTACCTGGTCAGGAGCTCGTATATCCCTGCTGATTGGCTTTACAGCCGCAGCCATAGACCTCGTGCTTGGCGTCCTGATTGGCGGAATCGCCGGTTACTGCGCCGGACAGGGACGGACAGGAGATCGAATCGACAGCCTTTTGATGCGAATCATTGAAATTTTGTACAGTATCCCGTATTTGCTGGTTATCATCCTACTTCTTGTCGTTATGAAACCGGGATTGTTAACGATGATTATTGCCCTGTCCATTACTGGTTGGGTTGGGATGGCCCGCGTCGTCCGAGGTCAGATCCTGCAATTGAAACAACAGGAATACGTGCTTGCAGCGCAGAAGCTCGGCACATCCCATGCCAAGATCATTTTCAGGCACCTGCTGCCCAACGCGGCTGGAATCATTATCGTCAACCTGACCTTCACGATTCCATCGGCTATTTTCTCCGAATCCTTTCTGAGCTTTTTAGGACTCGGTATCCAGTCACCCATCGCTAGCTTGGGGACGATGGCCAACGATTCGCTTGGGGTCATTCTGAGTGGACAATGGTGGAGACTGTTATTTCCCGGTCTAATGATCTCGCTCACCATGTTTGCATTTAACGCTTTCGGTGATGGGCTGCAGGATGCTTTTGATCCGCGCTCCAACCGTTAAGGAGGTTCACACCATGAGTCATTTACTGGAGGTCAATCATTTGAAGGTCTCCTTTGCCACACGTGATAAAGAACTTGAAGCTGTAAGAGATGTTTCTTTTCACGTCGATGAAGGAGAGACACTTGCCATCGTCGGCGAAAGTGGGAGTGGAAAAAGCGTAACCGCCCGTTCCCTGATGGGGATGTTCTCGTCACCGAACGGCCGTATTCGCAGCGGCGAAATCCGCTTTGAGGGGCGGGTTATCAGCGGATTATCCGCTAAAGCCATGCGCCGAATCCGAGGCTCCGAGATCAGCATGGTGTTCCAGGACCCCATGTCTTCTCTGAATCCAACGATGAAAGTCGGCATTCAAATCGGCGAGGGGCTTCGCAAGCACCGCAAACTATCGCCAAAAGATGCCCGGGCCAGATCTGTAGAACTGCTAAACCTCGTGGGTATTCCTGATGCACCAAGCCGCTATCATCAATATCCTCATGAATTTAGCGGCGGAATGCGTCAGCGGGTTGCCATTGCGATGGCACTTGCCTGTGATCCCAAGCTTCTGATCGCCGATGAGCCAACGACCGCTCTCGACGTTACCATTCAGGCGCAGATTCTGGATATTCTAAGCAGCCTACAGCAGCAAACGGGCAGTTCAATTTTGCTGATTACCCATGACCTGGGCGTTGTCGCCGAAGTGGCTCACCGCGTTGCTGTCATGTATGCAGGCACCATTGTGGAGACCGGTACGGTGGAGGATATCTTTGATCGGCCACGCCATCCATATACGTGGGGACTTCTCCAGTCCACCCCGCGACTGGATGATACAGAACATGACAGGCTAATTCCTATTGAGGGCTCGCCCCCGGATATTGCTGCGCTCCCGCCTGGCTGTCCGTTCGCAGACCGATGTCCGCACACGATGGATATCTGTTTGACGGAAATGCCTGATGCAACCATATTTTCATCAAAACACAGTGCCAGATGCTGGCTAAACGACCCTCGAGCTCCTCGAGTGGATGACCGTATCCCGGCAGAAAGGAATGAGCATGACCGAATCTATAATTGAAATTCGCAATGTGAAGAAGCATTTTCACGGCCCGTCCAATCTGACCGTCAAATCCGTTGACGGCATCAGCCTGAACATCCGTCGGGGAGAGACACTCGGGCTTGTCGGCGAGAGCGGCAGCGGCAAATCTACACTAGGTCGAACCATCGTGGGGCTGCTGAAAGCTACGGAAGGACAGATTTTGTTTAACGGACAAGATACCGGACAGGCCAAACCGCGTGAGAAGCGGGAGTTGAACCGCCATCTGCAGATGATCTTTCAGGACCCGCACGCTTCGCTTAACCCGCGGCTTCGCATCGGAGATATTATCGCTGAGGGGCTGGATGCTTACAAGCTGGCTCGAGGAAAAGCGCGAAAAGACATCATCGCAGACTTGTTGCTGCGCGTCGGGCTTCACCCGGATCATGCCCACCGCTTCCCCCATGAATTCAGTGGAGGACAGCGCCAGCGCATCGGGATTGCCCGGGCACTTGCCGTCAAGCCACGTTTCATTGTAGCCGATGAACCCATTTCCGCGCTGGATGTGTCCATTCAGGCACAGATCGTCAATTTGCTGAAGGACCTGCAGCGTGAAGAGGAACTGACGTATCTATTTATCGCGCATGATCTGGCTATGGTGAAGCATATCAGCGACCGGATCGGAGTCATGTACCTGGGTAAAATGATGGAACTGTCCGGACGGGACGATCTGTTTGCTAATCCGCTCCACCCCTACACTCAGGCGCTGCTGTCGGCCATTCCCGCCGCACATCCCCGTTTAAAAGGGCAAAGGGAGCGTATTCGGCTTCAAGGGAATCCGCCCAGTCCCATTCATCCCCCGGCGGGCTGTCCGTTTCATCAACGATGTTTTGCCGCGATGGATGTTTGCGCAAACCGCATGCCTGCCGGAAGGGAGGTCGAAAAAGGACACTGGGTAGCATGTCATCTTTACGAATAACACGAATTAATCATTAATGGAGGAATGAACAAATGAACAAAACAAAAACGAACTGGACCGTCTCTCTCTTGCTCGCAGCATCCGTTGCCTTGAGCGCATGCTCCAGTTCGACAACTGACAATGGTGCCACTGCTTCAAAACCGGACAATCAGGCAGCAGCGGCAAACGTTGAGCAAGTACTGAACACAAATCTGGCCGGTGGAGAACCATACACACTGGATCCTGCACTGGCATCTGATACAACATCCTACTGGGTGATTGATAATCTGTATGAGGGACTGTATACATACGACAAATCAGGCAAAATCGTTGAAGGGGCAGCAAGCAAAGTCGATGTATCACCTGACGGTAAAACCTACACCTTTACCATCCGCGACGATGCAAAATGGTCGAATAACGAACCTGTAACTGCCAAGGATTTTGAATACTCTTGGAAACGTGTATTGAACCCTGCCACTGCCGCTTACGACCCCTCTTCTCTGTATTACATTAAAGGCGCAGAAGCTTATAACACGGGAAAAGGAAAAGCTGAGGATGTCGGTGTGACTGCCAAAGATGACCATACACTGGTGGTTGAGCTGAAATCTCCGCTGGCCTTCTTCCCAACCATTGTCGTTGGCCATGCTTATCTGCCGGTTCAAGCTTCCGTTGTGGACAACAATGAGAAGTGGGCAGCAGAAGCCGATACGATTGTAGGTAACGGTCCTTACATTGCTAAGGAATGGAAACACAATGAACAAATTACACTGGCCAAAAATGATCAATACTGGGATAAATCCAACATCACGATGGATACCATCCATTTCAAAATGGTTCAGGACTCCAACACGTACTATCAACTGTTCAAAACGGGTGAGCTTGACCTGATCCTCTCCCTGCCAGTGGATACGCTTGATCAGGAGCGGAACAATGCGGAGTTCCTGTCCCATCCTTCATTCAGCGTATATACCTACTCCTTCAATGTGGAGGAAAAACCTTTCACGAACAAAAAGATCAGACAGGCCCTAGCTTATGCACTTGATCGTGAAGCGTTGACGACAAGTGTAACCAAGGGCGGTGAAACACCAGCTTTCGGATATGTCCCTTACGGCGTAACAGCACCATCCGGCAAAGATTTCCGGGAAGAGGCGCCAACCCAATATTATGCGTACGATCCGGCAAAAGCCAAAGAATTGCTGGCCGAAGGATTGAAGGAAGAAGGCTTGTCTGCACTCCCGACAGTTACCTTCAAATACAATACGTCCGACAAACATAAAAAAGTAGCCGAAGCCATTCAGGAAATGCTCAAAACTAATCTGGGTATTGAAGTCAACTTGGAGAATCAAGAATGGAAAACTTACATCGATACCTTCAAGCAAAAGAACTTCCAAGTCGCACGTATGGGCTGGGAAGGAAACTTCCTCGATCCGCTGGGTGTGCTGGAACACTACACATCGAAGAACTCCAACAACTTCACCAACTGGAGCAATCCTGAATACGACAAGCTGATCAGTGAATCCACGTTTGAGCTTGATCCAGTTAAACGGTTTGAAGAGCTGCATCAAGCCGAGGCCATTCTAATGGACGAACTGCCAATTATACCGATCCTCTTCTCTGCCGACACTGCATTGATTAGTCCTAGTATTGAGGGCGTTATCTTTGACACTCGTTCCAACCCGGATCTCCGCTTCACCAAGCGGGTAGCCGAGTAATGTTTATCCGGTACGCTCTGGCCGGTCTGATAACGGCTCTGGCCGCCTATCTGCTGGACTTCTGCGGAATACTAGGCGGCTCCGGTGGCCTACATGAAGGTTCAGACCAGCTGTTTGTCGCCGGTCTGATATGTCTCTTGGCCGGAACAGCAATCCATGTGCTGCAGACTGGGTTCATGAACCCCTTTCTGCAAGGATTCGGTGATCTCAAGCGCATGTTTGTCAGAGAATCGAACGCCCTGCAACGGGAAAATGAACGGATTCGCACCCAGACAGCTCTGCCGTTCTGGAAAAAGTCCTTACTCCGCCAGCTCACGGTCTATACCTTGGGCGGCGGTTCAGGTCTGATTCTATGTTCACTGCTGTTGCTCTGGCCCGTATCCTACTAAATCCAACATAAAAGAATCGCTCTCTGGTGCGGCTTGATGCCTGCACTCCAGGGAGCGATTTATTTTTCTGCGCCACTATTTTGCACGGAAATTTCTTTCTTCTGCCTAATGATTAAGCGGAATCGTTCGATTCGTCCTCTGCTATACATTTCCGAATAAAATCAAATAATCCCTTAGCCTCAACCGACCGATGTCCCCAATCATGCCAAAAGTACAATACCTGTCCCACGGTTCCAGAACTTGATGGGTCAGTGTCCAGACATAGATAATCCCCACCACCATTTTCCGCAATCGGAATCCATTTGCAGTTCCACAGTACTGGCTTAATGGCATCATCTTCAATCTCGGGCTCCATCTCGTCCGGATCGAATTCTTCCTGCAAAAAGGCCCAGTTCTCCTTCACCTGATTCAGAGGTGACAATGTCAGGTTACGAACAAAGGAATCTACGCCAACATTCCAGGCTTGTCCGTTATGCACACGATACAGAGCCTTCATCTCGTCAGGCAAGGTCACGCCAAGTTCGTTTTCTACGGATCGAAAATCTTCATCGCTCGCACCCGGCTGGAGATTGAGCGCTACCTCAAAATCTGCATTTGCTCCCGTACCTTTTGCAATAATACGCCGCCATAGCAGCTCTGCTTGCTCTATCATTCTCCATTCTCCTTCTTGTGCGCTTTATAGATTGTCTAGTCTAATGATATAGAAAATCTAACTGTACGATATCAGAGATAGGAAATACAAGGGAGTGCATGACGAGCTTGTTAATCCCATCATTTTGCCAAATCAAAAAGCACCGCTCAACGGATTAATTCCGTATAGACAGTGCCCATTGTATAGCCTTTTTAGTGCATATCATGTTATTAATATTGTCTATATAGATTTCAATGCATCATTAATCTATGAGGATTTGATAAATTCATCTGGCCAGAGCAGAATCCGTTCACTTTATTATCCCACATTTTTTGGTTTATGTACTTCATCTGAAACTTACATTATTTCGTTATTCATTCTCTTGGCTTGTACAATCTCCTTGATAATCTTAGAGCGATTCCAGACAACAAACTTGAAGACATGTCCACTGTCTAATGTAATGGTAATTCCGTTAGGGATTAGTCCCCATGTCGCACTTTTCTCAATCTTAGTCATAGCCCAGATCTCGATTTGAACCCATTCCGTCTGAAAATTCAGACCATGAGGAATAAAAACTAATCGTTCATTAGTTAGAAAAAGCTTTCCTCCTACTCCTTCAAAACCTCTTAACCAGTTTGCATGAATCCTCTCAAAAATGACGTGTTCATGGGGGCCCAATTCTTCCATTTCTATCAGTCTCCTTTTTCAGCCTATAGCTTGAATCTCTATTATTATAGGTCGTTTTGACCGATATAGGAATATTTTGCACATGTTCATTTGTAAAAAAAGCACTGCCCTACGGAATCCCTCCGTCTTGGACAATGCTTAATATATTAGTGCTTTAAAAGGAAGCATCCTACTTGATTCCGAATTACATCTCTTTCAGAATACCTTTAACCAGTCCGATGAAGGTTGTTTTCACTTTTGCCGCGACTTCAATCACTTCATCATGACTTAACGGCTGATCCAGAATGCCGCAGGCCATATTGGTCAGACAGGAAATGCCCAGTACTTTCATCCCGCCATGAATGGCTACAATCGCTTCAGGTACCGTCGACATACCCACAGCATCCGCGCCCATCGTACGAATCATGCGAATCTCTGCTGGAGTCTCATACGCCGGACCGCTCCACCATGCATATACCCCTTGCTGCAAGCCAACATTCTGCTCCTCCGCTACCTTCAGGGCGATACTGCGAAGTTCACGATTATATACCTGTGACACGTCAGGGAAGCGCACGCCCAGCTCGGCATTATTCGGCCCCATCAGCGGATTGTTGCCTACCAGATTGATATGATCGGTAATCAACATAAGCTGTCCAGGTTCGAAGCTGGTATTGATCGCTCCACAAGCATTGGTGATAATCAACTGCTCGACACCCAGTGCTTTCATAATCCGAACCGGGAACGTTACTTCATCCAGCGAAAATCCTTCATAATAATGAAGGCGTCCTTTCATAGCTACGACAGTCTTGCCCATCAATTCTCCGATGACCAATTCGTTAGCATGACCAATCGCCTCGGATTGAGCAAAATAAGGAATGTCCGTATATGGAATGACGGTAGCATTCTCGATCTCGTCCGCGAGCGCTCCCAGCCCTGATCCCAGAATCATACCCACGACAGGCTTGTTATTAATACGGTTTAATATGTAATCTCTGGCTTCCTGAATATGTGCGGATTGATGCATAAATATATTCCCCCTGAACATCTGAGTTTGGATTAAGTAAGTACTATAAACCAAGTGTAATGAACATTAGTGATCAAGTAAATGGGAGCCGGATAAAGTGGACTATGCCTCTCCTCCCGAAAGCAGGTTGAAGTTTAAGCCCTGACTGTAACACCTCGAAATATGGTTTCAAAATCTCATCAAAATCAGGTTCGTCGCCTTCTACTTTTTCAACATACTTCCATAAAAGAAGTTCTTCCGTTTCGATGTTCACAACCTCATATTCCATTTGTTTTGATGCCCAGACAGTCACCTGGCCGATGGCATACACGGACTCATGAACGAATCCGGTTGAAGGATCTGGGATAAGTTGTTCATCAACGTCCCCCTGTTTGGCCTGCTCCGTCGAGATACCCAACGATTGCAGCCGTTCTACCTGACATCTGGCCCATTGATTAAATTGGTTTCGGATCATAGGAAAAGCTCCCCTGCCTTCTGACTTGACCAACATTCATGCCATACATGCTTCAACTGTACACAAAAAACCGATCCTCTGTCGAGAATCGGTTCCATTATTAATTACGACTAAATATTCCGCACTGGCATGTAATGATAAGCTGGCTCACTGCTGCTCCAACGAATGCTGATTCTTACTTTTCATGAAATCCATCCCCATGCTCAGCAACAGCATCAGTGCAGCAAACATCACGGATTTACCAATGGTTCTTTCTGGAAAGATCATATAGGCAGCTAGAAAATTGCCTGCGAAAACAAACAGGTAATTGCGGATGCGATCCATCTTCTCATCTCATTTCGGAATCAAATTTAGATTTCACTGTAATCTGCTGCTCTACCTTATCATAATTTTCCATATAAATCCATAATACAACTTATCTCTTTCGCTCAATCCCCTCATAGACTGCCTCGCAAAGTTCAGTTGTGAATCTGCCTGACATGCCCTCCAGAGCCGTATTCGTAAAAGCGACAACGCTCAGTTCTTCTGTTGGATCAACAAACCACGAGTGACCATAGGTTCCACCCATGCGCCACGTTCCAGTAGATTCCAAAGTACCCGCCTCAACCGGATCTTTCAGCACCGTGAATCCCAGCCCAAATCCTCTGCCTGGCCAATAAGGCATCTCCAGATCGCCAATCTGATTAGTCGTCATTTCGGCGACCAGCGCTTTAGGAAGAAGCGAACCTCCACCTTGACGCAGTGTTTCAAGCAATATAAGAAAGTCTCCTGCACTTCCTATCATGCCCGCACCACCCGAGAGATAGGCCGATGGATCAAGGTATCTTTCGGGTGCAAGTTGGAAGCCTGCCGTTCCTTCAATAAAAGGAACCTGGTCCTCATCACGCAAGCGACGAGGTTGCCCAGAAATGTCGGAACTGTCCGCATAGGCAGCCGTCATTCTCTCCGAGTCCACTGTGACAAAATCCGTATCCTTCATGCCCAGCGGATGAGTTACGAGCAGTTGTACTGCCTCTCGCAGTGTCAGCCCGGTCACTTTCTCAATAACTGCACCGAGTACATCAGTTGCAATCGAATATCTCCACATCTTCCCGGGCTCATACAGCAGTGGAGCAGAAGCAATCCTCTGCAAATTCTCTTCCAGCGTAATGCCAGCGATATCCATTCCATCTGATACTCCGGCAAGTTCGTACGTTCCTCCGTTTTCCTGAAAAAAACGATACGTTAAACCCGCCGTATGTGTCATCAGATGATGAACCGTCATGGAGGCCACTTCCCCATTTGGCTGTTTGGGACGGAATTCAGGCAGCCATTTCATAACCGGGTCATCCAGCTTTAATTTACCTTGGGATATCAATACCATGGCGGCGGTGGATACAATCGGTTTGGTTACAGAAGCATACCTGAACAGCGCATTTTCTTGCATGCGTCTGTTCTGTTCCCGATCGGCGAGGCCATCCGCGCTGTTGTAGACCAGCTCCCCTTTCCACGCAATCTGAACAACGGAACCCACAATTCTTTTTTCTGCCAACGTACGGTGAATCACTTCTTCTACAAATGCAGAATTAAACTTCATATCTTTGTCTCCCATTTCTCTCTTCCCCTCCATGTGCCACGTGCTTGATTATTTAAAGTAAGTGTGCTTATTATATAAATGATCTCATTCATATTACATAAGACAACAAAGTTATCCGCTTTAATCTACAATGAATATAAAGGCATTCACAAAATATTTCCTATAATTTAAAAGGAGGCCATCTTATGGACCAAATCGATACTAATATCCTCTTTCATTTGCAAAACCAGGCAAGGCTATCCATGACGGAATTGGGCAAGCTGGTCGGTTTATCTCAACCCGCCGTAACGGAACGCGTGAAGCGTCTAGAAGAAAGCGGTGTAATCGAAGAGTACCGTACTATCATTTCCCCGCAGAAAATAGGGAGGTCGAGTACTTCCTATCTTCTTTTTCGCACACGGGATTGTCATGCCTTTCTTGATTTCTGCCGTTCGTCACCCGAAGTGATCGAATGTCATCGCGTGAGCGGAGAGCATAATTACCTGTTGAAGATCATGACAAATTCGATTGCTGGTCTTGAAGCATTTGGAGACCGATGCGATCAATACGGTACCTACACCACCCTCATCGCGATGTCCTCACCTATTGCAACCAAAAATCTCATCGAAGGAACGAATCCGGTGTAAATGTTTCATCGATCATCGGTCCTTAACCTGTCTTGGAAAATCATGTTTACTGGCGAACCAGGCGCCGAGTAAGGCCATAACGATCAACAGGATCAGGGAAATAGGTAGGAAACGAGCGCCTGTCTGCTCCAGCAGGATGGCTCCGACGATCCCTCCCCCTCCGATCCCCAAGTTCCATGCTGTCACCAGCATGGATTGGGCAACATCGGCACTTTGGCCCGCCGCCTGCGCAATTGCAGTCTGTAATAACGTAGCCGCTCCGCCAAATGTAAGCCCCCACGCCACTACTCCCAGAATGATCATCATCGGTTGATGGATAAAGATCCCCATCGCCAGTGAGGCCAGCGCAAATAGAACAAGGCTAACCAGAATCAATAATCTCATGTAACGGTCAATCAACAGCCCAATAATCCATATACCGATTACCGAAGTCACTCCAAAGATCATCAGAACCAGGTCCACCCGTTCGGACAGCATCGTCTCGCCCAGATAAGGTGAGATATACGTGTACAGAATGTTATGGGCCAGTACCCAGGTCAGAACAACAAACAATATGGGACGAACCCCCGGTATAACAAAAATCCGATGAAGCGCAAGCTGCTGACGTGCAGGCTCCCCCTCATAGTCAGGTACTTTCCAGAGCACCCACAATACAAGCACTACCGTCAATAATGAAACTGTTCCAAAAATAAGACGCCATCCTGCGTAATTGCCCAAAAAGGTACCCAAGGGAACGCCCAATGCAAGCGCGAGTGGTGTGCCTACCATAGCGACAGCCATCGCTTTTCCCTTTAACGTGTCTGAAACCATGCGGCGTGCGTAACCTGCAGTCATCCCCCACAACACTCCAGCAGATACACCCGCCATGAAGCGTGCAGCAAGGGTCAAACCATATACTGAAGATACGGCCGTAATCGTATTGAAAATCAGAAAACCAAAGATGCATAATAGCAGCAGCGGTCTGCGTTTCCATCCACGAGTTGCTGTCGTCAGCGGAATTGCCGCCAGAAGAGATCCCACCGCATACAAAGTGACGAGCTGTCCAGCCAAACCTTCTTTGATATTCAGATCTTTCGCTATTTGCGGCAGCAGCCCCGCCGGCAGGCTTTCTGTAAGAATGCATATAAATCCAGCCATGGCCAAAGCGAGTAGAGCTGACCAGGGAAGGCGTTCTTTTGCGATTGTGTTCGCGTTCACAAAAACTCTCCTTTATCCTTTATTTTTGTATAATCTAGAAGCCTCTGGCCTACAGAATAAGCTTATAAAATCGGACCAACATTTGGCATACTTAATCAACGGTAGATCGTCCGTTTTAGGAGGATAATCCACTTAATTTAGGTATTTCACTTCGAATTTTAATGTAAACGCTATTAAACAGTTATTATCGCGCACTGGATCATTAAAGAGGATGGGAGAACAACGAAGGGAACATCGAAGATGGCGAAGATGATTGATAGCACTTCTGATACTCGCTAGAATGATAAGATAATACATAGGCTTTGACTTCAATGCCTTTAAACACACACTGAAATCGGCTTCATAGAGGGGGACATCTCGATGTACAATCTTACATCCATTGAGCACCACACCAGGCTGCCCTCTAACGGCAACCCGTTCACACATACAGAAGGACAACTGTTATTGCTCCTGGAGGATGGAGAGATCTGTCTTACCGTGAATCGTCAGCATCGCGATCTTAAGGCAGGGTATTTTATTTTTCTCCAGGATGGCAAGCAGCTGCAGATTAGACAGACTTCCGCAGATCCATTACGCATCATCGCGTTGGAGATAGAGGGGCAAGTCTCGAATAGAGAGGATTCCGAAGAGGCTCTTATTCTCCCTCCCCTTTTTGAGCATAACCGTGTGGGTATTCTGCAATCCCATGAACGCGAGTTAATCAAAGAACTGCATATACTCTGGCAGAAGCATAATCATTGGCAGCAGATTCGTATCCAAGGACAATTTCTGCAATGGGTCGCAGATGTAGGAGAACGGCTTGAAGCCACCTCCGATTATGACTCGGCCAGTCTTGTACTGGATGCGCTGCGTTACATGGAGCAGAACTATCAGACACAAATCACACGCCAACAGCTTGCCGAACGAGCAGGTTTCTCCGAGGGGTATTACTCCCGTTTTTTCAAGAAAAACGTGGGTAAAAGTCCGCAAGAATATCTGACCGACATTCGAATGCATCATGCCAAACGGCTGCTCACCAGGCAACAAAGCTCCATACAGGATGTAGCCGCCCAAGTGGGTTATAACAACCCTTTATACTTCAGTCGTATATTCAAAAAAACCGTAGGCCTCTCGCCCACCGTCTATATTCATTCGAATCCACGCCAGATCAGGGTGGCCGCCATGAATAATCAATATACAGGTCATCTGCTAGCACTGGGACTGGAGCCTTGCGCAGCAACGGGTCCTTCTTTCAAAGCCGAAACCTCTTTGCTGGATCATACGCTTTTCATGAATGCCTATGAAGGGGATGCGCCCGATTCAACTACATTGCTCCGGGCTGAACCGGATCTGATTCTGACCAGTGAATATACAGATGATGCACATGTTCAGCAGTTGCACCAGATTGCACCTACACAGACGATTGCTTTTCAATCCCAGGACTGGCGCAGTCAGTTCCTCGAAATTGCTGAGGCTACCGGACGAAATCAACAAGCTTACAGCTGGCTGGATGAATATGATGAGAAATCCCATCAGGCTGCAACCCATCTTCGTCAGCAGATTGGCTCTGCTTCAATCGTGTCGTTACTCGTTCGAAGTCAGGATTGTTTTGTTGCTGGCTACCGCCATATGGGCGCGGTCCTGTATCAGGATCTGCAATTGTCCACCCCTTCCCTGATCCATGAACAGCAAAGCCATTATATTGCTGAGGATTGGAAAATGGACGATCTTGATGCCGATTACATCATGTTGGTGTTCCACCCTTCGGTCAGTGATGCCGAGCGGCAGAGATGGTTGAACTCACCCTGGTGGAAAGCGCGGGAAGCGGTGAAGCGGGGGCGGGTTTATTTGGATCAGATGAATTATGTACTCGGCAGCTATAATGCCTTCTCGCATGATCTGTTATTACGGGAAATTCCCGAGCGCCTTCGGTCACTATCGTGCATGTGAATGGTTCCTTTTGTGCCTCGACGCACGGAATCTTCTCTCCTATACTAGTAATTGAGAATGATAATCAGTAAAGGGGAACATGCACATATGAATACAGATAGAAGAAACAAACGTGGATTCAAAACCAATTTGAAGGCAAGCATCATGCTAATGCTGCTGCTTATTCTGGTTGCCGGGTGCTCCAAGGCCGAACAAGCTTCTACGGGTGAATCCACTTCCACAACCAGTGAGTCAACAGAGAGCACCAACGGCACCTCATCGTCGGATAGCGAGGCAATCAGTACAGAGACACGCACCGTTGAGGGTATTAAGGGTCCTGTTGATATTCCTGCTGAACCCAAGCGTATCGCTGGCTTGACCTATGCGTATGCCGATCACCTCGTGGCATTGGGCATGAAACCATACGCCATGGTGACCCAAGTCGGTCAGGAGATGCCTGCCTATCTGAAGGACAAGCTCGAAGGCGTCATTCCACTCGGTTCAGTTAATGAATTCAACAAGGAAGCACTTCTAGACACAGAGCCGGATCTCATTCTGTCCAATGAAGTACTTGTTGATGAATACGACGCAATCAGCGCAATTGGACCAGTCTATATGAGTAGCTACTTCAGCAATTCGCTTGAATGGTTCAAGGACACAGCCAAAGTATTAGGCAAAGAAAAAGAGGCAGACGAAATCGTGGATCAGTTGTATCAAAAGGCGAAGGATCTGGGCACCAAGGTTGCTGCCAGCGATGCCGCGGATGACACCATTCTGATTTTTCGTTTGACCGATAAGCAGATTCAGGTATTTGCTCCAAGTGACAAATCACCTGACGCCTTCTATTCTCCGAACCTGCTGTACGATATAGCCGGACTCCATGCACCTGATCTTGCCAAAGCAGGCATCGTCATGAATGAAGTTATTGAGAATGTGTCGCTCGAATTGTTGCCTGAATTGAATCCGGATCGTATTTTCATGATCATCTCCGGTAGTGAAGCAGATAACGAACAAGCGCTCACTAAGCTGCGTGACAATTCAGTCTGGAAAGGCCTGAAAGCTGTGAAAAACGACCAGGTTTACATGGTGGACAACACGGTTTGGGTAGCTGGATTTGGACCGATTGCCTATGGTCAGGTTCTGGATGAAGTAGAACAAGCTTTGCTTGGAAACTGAACGCAAGATGACTAGAGATTTGCAGCATAAATAAAAAAAACAGGCATGTCGTTTACATGAAGGGGGAAGGCCCTCAACGTAAATGCATGCCTGTTTATGTTTATGTTTATGTTTATGATTTTGTTTCTCATTTTAATGTATAGCCCCCGATATAAATTTCCATCAGTTCATTAGAGAGCTGAATAGCTTCGGAACGATTCGTTGCGGGCATTGAGAGCATGAGCCCATCTTCGGAGCTCCAGCTTTTACTGTTCTGCTCTCCGCTTGAATCCTCCTCCGAAATGGCGATGGTGAGTTTGCTGAATGCACGATCAACAAATAGTATTCCGTATAAGAAGATATCCGTTTTCCCATTTTCAGAAATAAAGTATTCCATCGATCCGTATCCTTTATGAAAACGAATTTTGAGCATTTT
This sequence comes from Paenibacillus sp. MDV22-iso6, assembly GCF_058408365.1. Classification (NCBI taxonomy): domain Bacteria; kingdom Bacillati; phylum Bacillota; class Bacilli; order Caryophanales; family Paenibacillaceae; genus Paenibacillus; species Paenibacillus sp. MDV22-iso6. The sequence continues at coordinate 487,385 of NZ_JBZVDZ010000004.1, forward strand.
TTGATCTTCGGGTACAGGGAAAGATTCACCTTCAATATCAATAGTTCCTCTGAATATGTAGTCACCCGAGGTCGTTAGATAACGCTTGCCATCCATCTTGATATGAACCGTTTGCTCTGGCTCCCTGTTGTCTTCTCCCCCCAGCCGATACTTTACACCCACACCATCAAGATGGATCGTTCTGGGCAGAAACAGAAGAACCACACTGATCACAATCATCAATACCCAGATGGCAAGCACGATCGAAATGATTTTTTTCCTCATAGTCCATCTCCTCAACTCATCGGTCTACAACTTATGAAGATATACTGTCTCTTCCTGATCTTCATTCCCTTGAATATGGACAAGGATGGGAAAATCTTCATTCTCCCCTCCTAATCAAAGATGGCATATGAATTAATTACAAATTATAACATATAAACTACTCGCATAACGGTTCAAAGCAATTCGCTTACTTTCATTAAGGCACGGAATCAGGCCTATGCTTACAAATGACTTAAAACGCATAGCTGAAATTGGCACACAACTTTGCATACAACAAAAAAACCGGTCACCTCGTGACCGGTTTAATCAGCTCCTCGGGGAGCATTTGCAAATATGAGCGAATGACAAGGAGCACATATTTGCTCTCTTAATGTTACTCCAGAACGGCTTCTTTGGCTGAGCTGCTGATCGAATATACAAAGGCCAGTTTTTGCTTCCACGAAAAAAAACAAAAACACCTCCGTATTCCGTCGATGATGACAGCAGAGCAATATGCCGTGGAAGGTGCTTTGTGATGACGATCATAGAATGGTTAATCTGTAATGGCGTGTGAAGGGTTACAACTTGTCCACCTGTAATAATGTTACCGGCTTCACCGTACAAGCTGGACTAATCTGCTCCTCAGTCAGTATGTTCAGTTTGATCAGGCTTTTCAGCTTATGACTGTCCACCTTGGACAGAAGTCGCCAGATGTCCGGATCGGGAAGGGAAGCATACAGCTTCTGATCATCATATTCCTTGCGGTGCTGAAGCACCGTTTTCACAGCGTATCCGCCAACTTGCGTCTCATAGACGCCCTGCTCCTCACAATACCCGACAATCTCATCTCGTAACACAGATAGACGTTGTTCAATTTCTTTTTGTTGCTGTTTTAATTCAAAATAGGTTTGCACCTTCTGTTCCATACCTATCACGCTCCTCTATACCATAGGTATGCAACGAAGAACAGTTTAGGACAGAACTACAGCAGTTCATCATTTAAATATGAATTATTGCCAGTAATCTTTTTAACTCGCTGCATAACACCCGGCCCCAGAGGAACATTAAACACTCGCTTTAATAGAATCCAGCGCAAACAAGCCATCGCTTCAAAAATCTCCTCATCGTCTGGTGTGTATTCCGTCAGACTCTTGAATAGAGCACTGTACATCTTACCGTTTCGTTCCCCCGTATAGATCGTCATCAAAAAAATGGACCACGCCATATCGTATCTGGGATCACCACGCTGACCATTTGTCCAATCGATAATCGCATATTGATCACCTGCCTCCAGAATATTTCCCAGGTTATAATCACCGTGGATCAAATGATCCTGCCTCAACTCAGTCCGTTGAAGAAGGGTCGTCAGAATCTGATGCATATCCTCATGCAGTTCAATGGAGGGAAAAAAATATCCAATGAAATCATATTGTGGTATGTAATTTGCAGCCGCGTTACCTGTATCCTTTACATCATAACCATGGACTTGAATTAACTTTTGAGCCAATTGCTGCAACTTGGTTTTGCTTAACTTGGCTATAGGCTCACCGTCATAACTCGTTAATAGGACTTGATTAGAATCCACATCCATGCCCCAACCGTACGGTTTGGAGACTTGTATTCCACTCTGGTATAGTTCAGATAATAGTTCATATTGGTTGCGAATATTGGGTTTGGAGTCCTTGTTCCATATCTTTAACACATAAGAGTGATCACCGCATTCTATCTTCACAACGTCTGCTTCCAGCCCTGGTGACAGGGGAAGCATCTTGTATGGTTTCCCAAGCAGACAGCGAGTTTCTTCGCTCAACTCCATCCAACGGATACTTTCCAGAGTTAACCTCATTTTGCCCAACCCTTCTCTGTGAAATTAGAAATAACGGCATTTGATACTCCATAGATCTTTATAATGATTTATCAAAAACCTTCTGCCACTTCTTCTCATTATATCCGATGGCAATATAGAACCGATGCGCAGCTTCCCTTTTACCGCTTGATCGCACGCGAATCTTGTTAAACCCGTTCATCCGTGCCCACTTCTCACATTCGCTCATGATCTTTTTACCAATTCCCGCACCTCTATGATGCTCATCGACAACCAAGCCACCAATCTCAGCAAAAGGTACACTTTCGATAGAATATCTTCCCTGTACGTGCCCCCAACCCACAACAAGGGAATCGATCTCAGCTACGCAAACATAATGATCAGTCATTGAGCCTAGTCGATTCAACCTTTCGATGATCTCTTCTGTTGTACTGGTGTAACCCAGTTGATGGGATAATTGGCTAATCCCCTCGCCATCCCCAATTCTAGCTTCTCTGCAATGAATCATAGTGTCTCCTTTTCTAATCTAGTTATCAGGTGTAATAAGTCCTTTACCAATGAAATTGGCAGACACAGGCTTCTTGTCCAGTTCTCTGGACCATACCGATAACTGCCCCATATGGTGAATCTCATGAGCAATCACGTGTCGCATCACTTCTCCCCACGATTCCTTGGCGACGGTGCTATCCAATTCGGGATCAATGCAAGGTCTCTTTTCCATGCTGGGGTCCCAGGATAGAACAAATGCCTCCACATCAGGTCGCAGCTTGCGGTCGAATTGTCGTACGGCTTCCAGTGTTTTATAATTATCAAAATTCTCCATACCATCCGGTTTGCCCTGCAATACTTGGAGCCAGCTCCACTCTACATCGATGATATGAAAAAACGTTTGCAATATATTGCCTACCCCGCCTGTTCGAGGCCGAAGCAGCTCTTCCAGCGGTACATCCTCACACCACTGAAACCATTGCTCACGCACGATCCAGTTATAACGAAAGAAAGATTCCATTTAGCTATTCTCCTTTTCTATATAATTGAACTAAAAAATATTTACACTTGCCACTCCGATGACAGAACAACCTTCCGATCGCTGTTATCCCCAGATTTTTTGGAATCCCTTTTTCAAAGGGGAAAATCCGGGGATAAAGGCGAACGCTCCGCTTCTTCAGGTTATTTCTGCCCTCTACGTTCTCGTGTAAATGTTTAGTTCAATTTATATATCATGCTTTTTAAGTATTTTGATCAGTTCCATATTGGCAAAAGTTTTGTCCGAATGTTCAAGGTGTTTTCCAAAATCCAATGTCATGCTTCCAAAAACTTTTAGAAACTTATGCATCCATTACGTAATCACAGCGCTGATCGGGGTTACTAAACGGGCAAATCATTACGCTTACTTATCTGCCGGATAGTTCAACGGAAAGAAACTGCCTGTATAACCTGCAGGCTGCTCCATACTCATTTGAACTAACGTTACCCGTTAGCTTAAAAAACGTGTGGTGTATTCAACTGTAATCTTCAATCAAAGAAATTTTTCCTTCCTTAATCTCGAATGTTGTCTTTCCTTTTAATTGCAGCTTATCCCCACTCTTTAATCCATTAGGAAAATCCACGGCAAGAATACCTTCATAATCGATTCCTACCTCTACTTTGTCATTTATAACACTGTAATCGGTAATTGTCTGGCGACGGCTAGAGAACATCGTTGACGACTGTTCTGCCAACTCCCTAAATGCTTGTATTCCTCTGGTCTCCGTTGTAGTTTCTCCATTGGAAATATTACTGAATATTATGTCATTATGTAAGAGTTCGACCATTCTTTCAATTTCAAATGAATTGTATGCTTCAAGATAATTTTCAATTATGCCCCTTATTTCTTTACTAACCATAACCATACTCCTCTCCTTTACATAAAAGAGATGATACCCTTGTTTACCCAGGCAATTTATTCTCAATGTAATATTACCATATATTTCAACTATCCTGCCCCATAACTTAAAGAGGCATCATCACTCTAATATAATTTTACATTTCTCTATCGTCCCTAAAGGTATACAAAAAAAGGATCGTCAGCATATCTGCAACGATCCTTTTTTGACAGCCTGCTAGTTGAAAACAACATCTGACGCCGGTAAATACCGAATTCAGTTTGCAGCCTAAGATTTCTATTTTATTTCGTATTAAAGCTCTTCCTTCGTATTTGCAAGTTTAACAGAAAGCAATCCTGACATGTTGCCACTGTTTTTAGTGCTGATGCTAACCCAGTGGGTACCTGTTGCCCATGGTTTTGTTCCATATTCAGACCAAGTTGCACCAGGAGCTACAGAGAATAACATTTTTTGAGTACCAGACAGAGTACTTTGAGTAACTCGGACAGTTAGGGTTTCCTTAGATGTATTTTGAACCCAAACTTTGACCCATCCATAATTTGCTTGGATATTAAAACTCTTCGTGTAGCTACTTCCGGAAATCTGTGAATTCACAATCTCATTATCAACTGCCATTGGGGTAATGATTCCTTCGCCTTGTGCAGATGCAGTAGTTGCTGATGAGTCCCCTACATTATTTGTTGGTGCTGCAGATGCAAGCGTGACAGCTGCTACCAAGGATAATGCCGACAAACCTACGAACAAAGTGCTTTTCTTCATAATTAAAAATCCCTCTTATTTAAAAATATACATAAAAATAGCTTTGCAAATTTACCATAAGTTACATGTATATACAATAAGAAAATAATTACAATTTCAAAATTTTATGGGCGGCCAGCTCAAAACGTGGACATGAAGCTTAATGGGATATTATTAGTCTAATATAATTCCCCTGTTCTCTACCGTCCGCAAAGGTATACAAAAAGGATCGTCAGCATTTCTGCAACGATCCCTACTTTCATTCCGCTAGCTGGCTGTATACCTCAATTATCATAAGCCTTCTATCATAACCCATGATATGGAAAAAACAAAAGAGCCGCGATCGTCGCAGCTCCCTACTCTTTTGGCTTCGTCATTCTCTTCTTTACATAGAGTAAAATATGAATTCCAGCGTATATAAACAGGACATTAAACAGATAAAGAAGAGCATTCACATAAACATTGGAAAGGAACCAGATCGTATCATCAGGTTTCTTATAATGATAATCAGTAAAGAACCGCAATGGAAAACCATACTCTGTTCGTAAAGTCCCCTCCGTGTAGGCTGTTCCTGGAATAAAGATCAAACCTAATACAGCAAGCCAAGCCGAAAGATTAAATATTCTTTTATTAAACGTCAATTCATCTCATCCATTCATTACATTTTCGGTATCCACCACATTCGCAAACATACTCAGAACCGAATTGTGATGTTCTATAATTTGCTCAGCTTGAAGAATGTTGGAATTCCATGTGCTGTGAGCATCACGAACCAAGGTTAGTGCATAGCCAAGGCTACTTGCTCTGCGACAAGTCGTATCCACGCATATTTCCGTCTGCATGCCAGTCAGAATAAGATCCTTCACTTCGTTTTCTTGTAATTTCATGTTCAGATCTGTTTCGTGAAACGAATCCGGTGTAAGCTTTTCAATAATAAGGTCACCAGTGATCGGCGCAATGGACGGATGAATCGCCCAACCTGCCGTTCCACGCTCAAGGGGACTGCCTGCTCCTTCACTGTGCTGAATGTAGATAACGGAGTGACCTTTTTCCCGAGCCTTGAAAATGACGTGTTGAATTTTCTGAAGCAATATATCCCCCTGATATACGGGATCTGATTCATCGAACATGGCTACCTGAACATCGATAACAAGAAGTGCACAGTGGGTTGGCATCTTATATTCCTCCTGAAAAATAATATTAAATCAGCAATTGTTATGACTCCTTCTTCCGTTTTCGCACCGTTAACAAACCTTCCAATCCCACATCGATCAACACAAATAGTATAGCAGCTAGAACGCCAAATAAAGTCAAAACTATCGACTCTTTAAAATTTAAAATTTCTTCTCCCGCGCCCATGAGTAAATAATAGATATACATTCCTAAGACTCCAGAACATGAGTAACCCAGTATTCTCAAACTTAGATACAAGGCATGATTAACGAACTGAATTCTGCTCAACAGATAGTCCAGCAATAAAGATAACGGTAGCCCGATCAATGTGATCAGGGGAGTCGCATATACAAGATAAACCAGAATATAGAAATCAAAGCTGTAAGATTCATTCATGGATATGATACTTGCAATTAAAGTAAAACTAATGATGGTTAGAACGGTCGTCAGCAGCTTTCTTCCAATGTTCATCTCACCACTCCCATAAGGTTATCCATATACAATGAATATTCCTATGCGTCAGATTCTCCCGGTTGCCACCCGATTTCTTGGGACCATATATGAGCTTTCTCTAATATGCTCCACACCATCGGTCCTTTGCCTTCCACGTATTTTGGACGCTGGTCCTTGTATAATGCCATAAGCCGGTGCTTCTCTTCTACATATTTCAATCGATCCTCTGGATGTTGCCTCAAATAATCTCTAAAAAGCAAGTTCATCTGCTCAGAGAAACTCCCTGCTTGTCTTACATGTACATGTGTTCTCCTGCTTCCGGGTACTTCACGAAAATATCGCTTGGTATTATCGGGATTTTCTTCTCTAAATACGAAGCCGGCCGCTTCGATTTCTTGTTTGTAGTTAAGCAAACCATCATAATCAGATACGGAAATTTGTATATCTATGATCGGTTTGGCATCCATTCCGACGATGGAAGTTGATCCGACATGGTCAATCCGCACAGCCTTTTCTTCCAACGCCTCTCTTAATCTCATCCCGGTTTCGAGGAACATTGGCCTCCAAGCAGGATCATACGTTGCAATTCTCCATTGATCTTCCATGTAGTCCTCCCTTCGATTTCATTAAGTATAGTTTCTATCATCATTTCTCTACACGACTCTATAAACCAAGTGAGATGTTTCCTCTCCTGAAAGAAAACCTAATCTGGTATATAAATAGTCAGCCTTATTTCCTAATGTAACGAATAAACGAATGGTTGGAGAGAAACCTTCCAGATGAGAAATCGCCTTGGATAACATATATCTTCCCAAACCCTGATTACTATAGCACGGCTTAACTGCTATATCATACACAAGAGGTATATCCTCCCACATCGAAATTAAACAAAATCCAACGACCTCGTTTGTCTTTTTATCTACTAAAATCGATGATGCATTCAATAGCTCATCCTGACGGTTATGTTCAAAATAATAACTCACGTCATCCCGATATGTATCCAGATTTCCCTCATCCATTCCTCCACGATATGATTCGTTCATGACTTGAACAATGCTTGGCAAATGCTCCAATTTGGGTTTAATAGAAATAAAATCAGTATGCAGGTCATTTTCAATCTTCTCCGTAGGTCTAATCATACATTTTCTTGTGTTTAACACTTCGAAACCAGCCGACTTCAACACATCAATATGTTCAGCCAGAACATTGTATGCATCTACCTTTGACTGACCCCCTGAATTTTGAATGGCATAATTCTTTAAGAAATGAACCAGATCTACAGTCAACATGGACGGAGGAATCATGAAGAAAGATCCGAGCTCACTGCTTGTCAAAGAAATCCCGCCCACTCGTTGATTGTCTTGATAGATCCAATAACAATCACTTGCGTCTAACATCATTTCTTGAAGAGATACCCAGCTCGGTCTAAACCAGATATTCTTTCTATACGTCGCAAAATACTTGGCATAGCTAGTTTGATTCGCTGCTACTAACGAATATGAAGTCTTATCACTCATTGCCTTCTCCCTCTCTACTACAACTTACTTCTCGGTGGTTATCCAAATATGTTGTAATCTATATTTGATTCTCAGCATACAACTCATTCTTTGCTACGGCTATATAATACATAAACAAGTGCTACTACACTTTTGTTTGAGAAATCACGAGAATTGACAAAAAAAGAGAAGGAACACAAGTCCCTCCCCTTACCTTTTCAGATATAATCACACTTAAATTTAGAAAACTCAGCTACAGAACCCTCTCCGCTCGCGTATAGACCAATGAGCACCCCTGTAAATCCCCCGGCAACTTCTGAGGAAAGGTATTTCGTCTGTGCTGTCCCTAAGAGGATATCCTTGCCATCTGCATGAATAAGGAAGCTGTAGCGTTCATGGCTTGCCTGTATAACCAATGTGGCATGATGATTACTTCCCAGTTCAACTTCATTTTCGACTGATTTGATATCCCCAATATTCAGACGCTCAATCACCTTATACCCGCTCTGCTCTTTGCGAATGGCCAAGTCATAATGGTGCTGTTCATCCATGTAGATGGTGATGCCTGCCTCGCCATTCGTAAGACTAACGTCAACAGAGATGGTCGCGTCAAAGTCTTTTTGACGGAGCCCAATGAATGTCGGGGATGCTGGAACATCCAGTGTCACTTCAGTTCCTTTTAACTTTATGTTGCTTTGCTCTAACAAGTAATTTTCTGTATTAGGATGACGAAGATAACACCAGTCCAGATTCCAATCCGTGTTCTCGAACGTATAGCTTTTCTTCTCTTGTTGAATGACTATGTCGGAAATACGATCAGTTTCAAAACTCATAAGCGTCGTACCTTCATGCCCTGCCGTAAACCAGCCTTCCTCATCAAAGTTAACTGGCGTAAGGAATACTTCTCGGCCCAGATGATGATAGGTAAGCCACTGCCCACTCTGACGGAATCCCAAATGGAAGATCCACCAATTCCCTTCCTGGTCCTGGATCAGGTCACCATGGCCAACCCCTTGTAGTTCGTAACCGCCCAGATTACGGTTGGTCAGAACAGGATTCTTGGCATAGGGTTCGAAAGGACCCGAAGGAGAATCTCCCCGCGCATACGTGACCATATGACCGTATTCGGTTCCGCCTTCAGATGCCATGAGGTAATAGTATCCATTGATTTTATACAAATGTGGGCTTTCCAGATAACGTCCGCCTGATCCTTGCCATATTGAACGGCTTGGAGTCTTTTTGCGACCTGTTTCAATGTCAATTTCACACTGAATGATTCCCCCAATTCCTTCATCGTCGGTTCCGTTGCTCATAAAGAAGGCCTTACCATCTTCAAAATACAAATCCGGATCGATTCCCCCTTGATCCACAATAATCGGTTCTGACCACTCCCCGTATATATCATCAGTCCATATATAGAAATTCTGACGCGTGGTGTCGTTCGTCGTGGTCATATAGAATCGCCCGTTGTTGTATCGAATTGTGGGGGCGAAAACTCCGCCGGAGCTGCTTACGGTCTCCAGATGAATTTGGCTTTTTCGGGTTAAACAGTGACCGATTTGCGTCCAGTTCAATAAATCTTTGCTTTCAAAAAGCGGGACACCCGGAAAATACTGAAAAGAACTGCACACCAGATAATAAGTGTCATTCACCTTGCAGATGCTCGGATCTGGATAGAACCCTTTAATGACGGGATTATTGTATTTCACTTGAGCCACCTCTTTTTCTCTAATTTACATATTTAAGAATCCAACTTCATAAGCAGATAAAAAAATTAAACACTATCGCAATCATTCTTTCAATGCGTTAGAGTTGAAGAGTCAAGTTAATTTCGTTAAATTAATATATATATGATTTCAATAGATCTGGTTAGGAGATTGTTAAGGATGATCAAAGCGAACGGAGATCCAAAATTCATACCGTTATACGAAGCGCTGGCAAGCGAGGTTAGATGGAGGATCATGGATATGATTGCACCTAGCGAAATGAATGTGAAGGATATTGCAGCTGCGTTAGAACTTAGCCCCTCCATCGTCACCATGCACATACGAAAGCTTGAGCAAGCCGGACTGATCGATAGCCGCCGGATACGCCTGAATGGAGGCACGCACAAATTGTGTTTCCTCAAACAAAATAACATCGAGATCGAACTACCATCCGCCAGCCGGACAGCAAGAATTAGAGAACAGACAATTTCAGTGGGGCACTATACTGCATTTGAAGTCTATCCTACCTGCGGTCTTGGGACGCATGAGAAAGAAATCGGTGTTTGGGACGACCCACGCTACTTTCTTGATCCTGAGCGGGTTCACGCAGCCATCCTTTGGTTTGGAAGAGGTTATGTCGAATACAAAACACCTAACTATATGCTTCCTGACGAGACTGCTAACGCCATTGAGATTTCAGTGGAACTGGCTTCTGAAGCCCCGGGTTTAAGAGATCATTGGCCATCGGATATCCGATTTACGTTTAACGGCATTTCACTTGGAACTTGGACAAGCCCCGCTGACTTCGGAAGAGCTGCTCGAGGCAAATATACGCCGACATGGTGGCATCGCAATGTGAATCAATATGGATTATTAAAGACGATTCGTGTTGATAGCTCGGGTACGTATATGGATGGAGAGCGGATGTCGGACGTGACGATCGAGGATATCAAACTGGAGCAGCCATTCTGGACGCTTCGTTTCACAGTTGACGAGGAGGGGGCTAACGTCGGGGGATTAACACTTTATGGTTCCGGGTTCGGCAATCATGACCAGGATATTGTCATACGCGTACAACGCTAATCTTTCTTTATGTAGTAACGAATAATCCCGTTCTTCTCTTCAAACGTATTCCTTTGAATGAACGGGATACTGCTGTACGCAGTTAAAAAAGCCTTCTTCTCACCATTACTTGGTTCTTATATGCCTTACCATAGACCCATTTTCTAGTTTTTGTTCCATTAACAATTCCAGCAATCCATCAGGAACTAGCTTTACATCATCCATTGTTGTTGAAAAATAAGTGATTGGTTTCCAACATGCTTTATAGGGGATAGAGCCTTCTATTCCAACAAATTCTTCCTGGTTGTATTGAGATTTATCTATAAATGATGCTTCATAGATAAAATCAATTTCATGACCTAATTCATCTTCTACTCCAAAAATATTTTCAATAACGGAAATTAATCTGGACTCTTCGATCTCTTGATCCAACTCTTCCTTGAGCTCCCTGATCAGAGTTTTCTTACTGTTCTCACCGAACTCTATCGTTCCACCAATAGGTCTGTAGAAAGTAGTTGAAATATCCGGGAAGTTAATTTCCTGAACCAAAATGCGATCTTCTTTCCTCAAAATAGCTAATGAGACAGAACGAATTTTCATTTTTTTCTCCTTAACCTATGTTTGTTTTTATTCTTTCGTACTAAATGTCTGAATATACTTTCTGGCATCGTCTCTGAATGTTTCCGTATAATGATCATTTGTATAATCTTTTAACACCTTTCGCCAAAACGCTATTGCAGGAGTGTTACTCTCCATCTGAGCAAGTGCCCAATTGGCTTTGTATAACTCAAATGTCTGCATCGCAGCAGCATATCCAACTCCACTTCTTCTAAACTTCTTCAGGATCATAAAATCATAGATTACATGTGTAGGATCTGGATCGGTATCTAAATTTTCAAGTAGTACAATCACAAAGCCGGCTATAGTGCCAGAAATCGTAATGAAATATGGCCTCCACCTGTTATCACCTTCCCAAATGAAGTCAATATTCCCATCGTATTTGCCTTCTTGATTGATATCCTCGCTTGTAAATTCGCTGAAATCATAATGGTACAGTTGATACAGATTCGATAACATATTTTTCTCTGCCAACGTTACTGGAGTGAGGTCTACTATCATACTGCCTCCCTATAGTTCTCTTTTAAATTTCACGCTGAGCATTGGTGCTCCAACGGATAGAGCTATTGACGGCTCGAACGCATCGCCTTTACATGTTTTAAACTGCTGTCGTTTAAGAACTCTTTATAGACTTCGGATTCAACGGCGTAGATCGCCACTTTTCCTTGTGAATTATGATGAATACCCCAACCGTAACGCTTACCCAACGAAGAAGTACGAAGACAGGGTTGTCCCTTAGAGAAAAACTTGGTTCTCTCTATGGATCTTTGTTCGTCGGGTATATGATTGCGCTGCGCGAACACTTCAAACATGACATCCTCTTGCGTATATTGATAAGGGTGGTTTGTTATCATTTCATATTGTAAAACTGGAACGGTTTTGCCGCCGTTTTTGGCTTTGGGGATCTCTGCCACTTTAACAGGACAATCTTCTGCTGCTGCAATGAAAGTTTCATAATAGTTCATGTCTTTCATCTATATATCCTCCCATCTATTCATAAAAAAATATGGATACGAATATACAATCAAGCTTGAGCTGTTTTATAAATATTTCTTAAAAGCCTTGCTGGATTCCCCATCGTACCCTAACTTCGTGTAGAAGCCGTGTGCTTCGTACCTGGATGAACCGCTGGTGAGAAAAACCTTTATACAATTTTTCTGTATGCATACATCCTCTATATACTTCATAAGTTCAGATCCATATCCCTTGCTCTGCACATGTTCCGTAATGATAACCCGCTCAACCACGCCAAACGGTCTATTTTCCACCAAAGCATCCAGACAAATATGTAAATGCGCAGTCCCAATAACCTGATCACCGACTTCGTAAACAAATAAGAAACTGTTGGGATTATCCCTTACTTCTTCTATCCGCTCTGCCAGTACCTTCGTATTCAGGTTGTTCGGTAATAATTCTTTGTACAACCTTTCAATTACCTCGATATCCCTTGCTTCGGCCTCTCTGATCATCAGGTTCCACTCCTCAACTTAAATAGTAAATTAAATGATAACTACGTCCATAATAACCCAAAAAGCGGTATATGCGAACAGTAAATTCCTCTTTTTCCACCTGCTGATTAGCGGTTCTTTCCTTACAGGTCCAGAACAAAAAACCACGGTTTCCCGTGGTCCATCCATTCCAGTATGCTCTATTCTACCGATCCACTTACCAGTCTTCCTTCAAACCATACCGCTTGTCGCGCAGACCTTCTGGCAACCGCCTCTGCCGAGCAACTTGCTTCTACTAGTACAAAACTAGCTGTATCCCCTACCTTCGGCCATACCTGTTGTCCCTCTGAATCCAGTGGAGTGATACCACTTGTGACAAATGCAAGAGACTGAGCCAAGGAGCGTTCATCGTTATACCCGTACAATTCGGCAAAACGGCCGGCTTTCTCCAGTTGATCTCCATTGCCAAATGGAGACCAATGATCCGTCAAACTGTCTGTCGCCAGCTTCACGTTCACCCCATGTTTATGGAGCATCGGAAGTGGCATCATCATTTTACCGATAGGCACGGTCGAAGCAACGCTCATACCAAGGGAGGCCAATCGCTTGGCCATATCTTCCGCTTCTTGCTGCTCCGCACGGGCGAACCAGAACGCATGGCTTACGGTAACTTTACCCTGAAGTCCTGCTTCTTCGGTCAGATCAGCCAATTGCAGCAACGTTTGTTTACCCGGTTCTCCAGAATCATGCAAATGAATATCGATACCTGCCTGATATTGAACAGCCAGTTCGACCATTGCGTTAAGCGATTTCTCGATATGCTCGTCCACGGTGTGAGGATCCAGTCCACCTACATGAGTGGCCCCTTCTGCCATGGCTTGACGCATGAGCTCAACCGAATTAGAGCGGAGAAGTCCATGCTGTGGGAAAGCGACGATTTCAGAGGATATTTTGCCCGAAAATGTCTCCAATGCCTGCTTTGTCGCTTCCAGCCGTTTCAACCCGCTGACCGGTTCAATATTGCAATGACTGCGCACATGGGTAGACCCATATCCCTGAATCAGGCTCAGAATGCTCTCCGCCTGACGCTTTGCATCGGGTAATAGCTTGGGCAGCAACACTTTCTCTTCTTCGATACGTTCGAAAATGCTGGAGATGCGTCGAACCGCTTTCCATGGTGCATCATAATACGTTTTATCCAAATGAATATGGGCTTCCTCGAACGAAGGCAACAGCAGCAATCCTTTACCATCAACCTTTGGCAACTCGCTTGTTAATTCCGTATCCCCATCCACGATGGCTGTAATGACTCCATCTTCAATCCGCAGATGACCAAGGCTCGTCCGGGTGCCAGTTACCTGCCCGTCTTCCATTACATAACTTTGCTCCAATGATACGTTGGTTAACCAGTATTCCTGCTTCAACATAGTCACTCCCTCTTTCCACTCGGTCTATCGAGCATCGAGTACCGATTCATCTGTGGTCAATGGTACCATAGGACCTCATTCAGCAAAAATAGTTAAAACGTTGGTGTTCCATACGATTATCGTCTAGATATTATTGGACTTCCCCATTAGTATACGAAGTGTAATATATCCCAAAACTTGAATCACAAATACCATAGCCACAAATTCAACCAGAATGCTGTTGCCCGCACTTAAATCAGTCATGATATCCTTCAAAATGAGGCCAGGCTGCTTCAAGACATCCCAACTATTCCACCGATTAAATCTCCCGATGTATACCCCTAGACTGCTCAGAAGTAAAACAACGCCTACAACTACCATACCGCTAAATGGGTTTAATCGTTTATTTAACAATTTGTGGACTTGATGTATGGAGCAAATGGACAGAAGTAAACCCAGTATGGCTACGACAAACGCTAGGGTAAGGCTATACCAAAAATCAATATTAACCCAGAATTTAGTTTCCCCCTGAGGATCAAAGTATCTGAATGCATGCAAAATTTCTGTGAAAAGATATGCCGAATTCGGTAGAAAGAACAACCAGCCTGCACACATTACCCCGACTAGTGCGATGCTCGTTCTTGTAAGTTTCTTATTGCTTACATAACTAATCGTTGATGAAATGATGAATGGAACCCATGCCAAAAAAATGTCCCACGTTAAAAATTGATACATGTTCGTGTTTGTTTTGGTACGCAAGTAGTGAACAACAAGTAGACAACCTATGGTAGCAACGATCAACACAATACTCATTTTTAAATAAATTGTATTTTTATTATTGTTCATTTCTTCGCTTCGATTTCCCTTTCCTTGGTGGTATGCAAGTGCAGTCCTGATAACCTGATCATCCATTTCATAAACGAACTGTGACTCCGCCTTCCTAGTAATACACGTCCATCATAACCCAAAATGTGGTTTATGCGAAAATAGCGGCGTGAACCCAGAAGGAAAAGAAAAACTTTTGTGGTATTTGCATTCCTCTTCCATTCTCCTCACTCCTAACAGTAGAGAATGCAAAAAAACAGGCACTAGGGAGTGCCTGTACATATTTAGAACCAAGCAAAGTACTTAGCTAATAGTTCACTGCTTCTTTTTTATATGAAATATATGATGATCAGAAATTAAACCGCGCATGGCCGCCATCCGTCACGCCTTCGATCTGTTCAATATCCAGCAGTCTTCGCTTCATCTCCAATCCTCCGCGAAAACCGGTCAGCTTGCGGTTGGCACCGATAATGCGATGACACGGCAGCAGCACCGGAATGGGATTGGCTCCATTGGCTGCCCCAACAGCTCGCACTGCTGAAGGTCTTCCCACCGCAGCCGCAATATCGCCATATGTTCTTGTCTCACCATAAGGAACATTCCCTAACTCCGCCCATACCTGCTGTTGGAATGTCGTTCCGATCAAATCGAGTGGTATTTCGTCTGTGAAAGCCACCTTGTTTCCGGCAAAATAGGATTGCAGCCAATCCATCATGCCCGTATGCTTCAACGCTGCTTGATTCTCTTCGAGCTCCACTCCAGGAGCAATTCGGCCAATCCAACTACTCCAATCTTCCAGCGTTTCATTGGGCATGATGACACGGCATAACCCTTTTTCGGTGGCAAGCAATACCCACGGACGACCGTCTAATTCCATTTTGGTCCACTTGATGCTTTTTCTCATACGTCAATCGTCCTTTCCCCTCGTAGGTTTTATATCTGGTTTCTTTTCTCGTTATGCACACATACTACACACGAATCCGTTTTATCGCTTTCCGTCTCATGCTGCGGATGATCTGCTTCGTCTCCGGATCAACACGATAGGACTCCGTTATTTTCTGAAGAGCCTTATTATACGTAAAGTCGTCCAAGGTATTGTCCTGCAAATAACGTAGCGTGGCTTCAGGCTGTTTCACATAAGCGATGGAAATCGCCCAGGCCACTGCCATTTTCACATAGTACCCTTCGTGATGAATGGTATCTAATGAAGCAAGCACTCTGCTGATATATTTTTCTTCCATATAAAAGTTCAACAGCATTACAACCCCGAAGCGAATGTCGTATTCCTGGTTGGATACCAGATAGGCCTGCAAGAACTGCCACACTTGATCCAGATGTGCCTTTGTATATTTCAAACCACCGCAGAAGCTGTCGCATACAGACCAGTTATCTATTTTGGGAACAAACCAGGCAATATGCTGCAGGAGTTCCTCCATATCTGCTTGGGCATGACCGATGACCATCGCTTGCAGCATCACTTCTTCAAAATAATCATCATCAGCGGTTTTCAGGTAGGCACGCCAGTCCTCTTTGACGATTTGTTTCGCCATCTTGCGTATTTCAGGCAGTCTCACACCTAACAGATTCGTGATATTCGGAATGAGCGCAGCCGAGAATTTCTGATATTCCGGTTCGACCAGAGATAACAATTGTGTTCTTACAACCGATTCCACATGTCTCCTCCTCATCGGGTTTTCTACAACAAGTATATCCCGGCAGCATCCATTTGTAAGCCCATATCGAATGTTTTAGCAAGATTACAATATCCATTTCCCGTGGTCACTGTTTAACTTTCATTCCATTTCGTTTAAGAATACGGAGTTGAAATATGTTCAACCAAACATTTACACAATAACGGAGAGGACAGAAATAACCTGAAGAAGCGAAGCGTTCGCCTGAAAGCTTTCTGAAAGAAAGCTACATCGGAAGCATAAGCTATCCCCGGATTTCCCCTTTTTCAGAAAGGAATCAAAAAAATCTGGGGATAACAGCGATCGGAAGGTTGTTCTGTCATCGGAGTGCCAGTGTAAATATTCATTTGTTGAACCCATATAGAAAGGAGACTACATATGAATCGATCCCATCCCAAAAAAGATTTTTCGGTTGAAGAAATTACAGAGCTCCTTGTGCAATTCGTGCAAACCCAAAACCTGACCGAATTTTACAAATGGGCCAAAGAACTTCATCCCTACGACCTTTCTCTGGTATATAAAAAGTTCCCTGAACAAGAGACGAAACGCTTCTTGCTCTTATTCAAACCGGACGTTCTCGCCGACATGGCAGAAGCGCTCACGCTTCACGAACAGGTGCATCTATTCGAACAGTTAGGCCCGGAGCGCACTCTTGAAGTCATGCAGCAAATGGACAAAAGTGATCTGATTCGCTTCATGCATGATCTGCCCCTCCAACGCAGAGAAGAACTGTTGTCCAATATGAATCTCGACCATTCAGCCATTATCCGCTCCGTGCTGAACTATCCACCGGAAACGGCTGGACGAATCATGACCGATCGTTACCGTACCCTGTTATCGCATGAAACCGCAAAGGGAGCACTGAGAGAATCGCAGGCTACGCTGCACAGTCCTGCGACCAGTTATCTGTATGTCACCGATGATGAAGGCAAACTGGTCGGAGTCGTGAGTTATCAATCCCTTGCTCAGGCAGATGACAACACCAAAGTGGAAGAGCTGATGACTCGGCGTGTCATCCATGCAACAGTCGATATGGACCAGGAAGAAGCTGCACAGCTGCTGCAGCGTTATGAGTTTATGGCTTTACCTGTCGTGGATGAAAACCGCAGATTATGCGGTGTTATCCAAATGGACGATGTCATTGATATTATTATGGACGAAGCCAGTGAAGACATCGCCAAGATGGGTGGCGGCAGTAAAGATATCGATTTTGATACCAAACCATTGGTTGCCGTTAGACGTCGCCTTCCATGGCTGATTTTATTG
Organism: Paenibacillus sp. MDV22-iso6; assembly: GCF_058408365.1. Classification (NCBI taxonomy): domain Bacteria; kingdom Bacillati; phylum Bacillota; class Bacilli; order Caryophanales; family Paenibacillaceae; genus Paenibacillus; species Paenibacillus sp. MDV22-iso6. The sequence continues at coordinate 505,221 of NZ_JBZVDZ010000004.1, forward strand.
TTATTTATCGGATTGATCTCAGGCAGCATCGTGGATTTTTTCGAGGACACGCTGAATCAGGTTGTGGCGCTGGCGTTCTTCATGCCCATGATAGCCGGTATGACGGGGAATACGGGTACACAATCCCTTGCAGTGGTTGTACGTGGCTTGATTGGACGTAAGCTGGACAAGGCCACAGTGCTCGCGCTTATTGGCCGAGAGATTAAAGTAGGCACCATGATTGGACTTGTATGCGGTTTGCTGATCACGGTCATCGCCTATTTCTGGCAAGGTGACTGGCTGCTCGGAGCAATTATTGGAGTATCACTATTCTTCACCCTGGTTATCGGAACACTGACCGGTACTTGTATTCCTCTTCTGCTCAGTCGTTTCAAAGTAGACCCTGCGGTCGCCTCCGGCCCATTAATCACAACGCTGAATGATATATTGTCGTTGTTTATCTATTTCGGCATTGCAACCCGTTTTCTGGATGCCTTAATGTAAATTAGCCTTTCAGTCTTTATTCATTGAACAGGTGCTTTAATACAGTAACCAAAAGACTCAACTTCCTTTTTACATACAGTGAAGTTGAGTCTTTTGGTGTTATTTTCAATCTAAAGGAGAACTGCCTTATGCTTCATTTTAATGTATTTGCTATTTCAACTAATGTTTGATAATCGTATAACGGTTCAAGATTGTTATTTTTTCCTGAAATAAGAGAGTACGTTAAACCCTCGTTTCTCCAATAGATGGCACTTATATGTCCGTCTCCTTGGTCCCACGTTTGCGAACCATTAGATAATTTTTGACCTTTCTTCCCATTCGGAGGTGTATCAACCTTTGAGTTTGTAATCATAGTGATCAGGTTCAATCCTTCATCCGTATTTGCATACGTGATTTCTACTGCTTCAAATGTACCATTGGTATCTAAAATCCTTGCTGATTTTTGAGTAACTTGGAAAGGAACTGACGGTTGTTTGATTTCAAACGGGGTCCTAGCTTCCGCCTCTTCAAATGAAATTTCAACTGGAGGACTTAGATCCAAATTATTGATCAGTTGGATACCTTTCCCATTTTTTAAGCAGGCAGACAATAAAAGAGGTATCATACATAGGAACAGCAACTTACTTACAGCTTTCATTTAATCACCTCGATATCAGAGTAGTTACTTCTATGACGTTTCTATTAGCTGGAAAGTTATGTTTTTTTCCTGCTCATGTGCATTCTGCTGCAATAATGTACTATAAGCCAATGCCTCCCCGGAGTATGATCATGTAACTACAACTCGGGGAGGCCCTATGAATCTTACATCTTTTTTCATCTATTGCATTGTCGTTACCTTCACACCTGGCCCCAGCAATATTGTGATTCTCACTTCCGTCGGACAGGTTGGTCCCCGGAAAACGATGGAGTATGTGTGGGGTGCCACCGTTGCATTTGGCTTATTACTTGCTGCTTCTGCTCTTCTCAATCATGTACTTGCTGAGGTATTGCCTGGTATTCTCCAAGTGATGCAGATTGTGGGTAGTGTTTATATGATATATCTGGCTTATCAAGTCTATAAAATGGGTTCCACCGAGACGGGATCGAAGCAAGTTACGGGGTTTCTAAACGGTTTAATCATGCAGTTTGTGAATCCAAAAGTAGTTCTGTTCACGTTCACAGTTATTCCCAGTTATGTTCTGCCGTACTACGATAGCACCATGTCAACGTTTCTGTTCGTGATCATTATTACCATCATCGGCTTCTTGGCCTATTCCAGTTGGGCCGTGTTTGGCTCCATCTTCAGAACCTTACTCAATCGTCATCAAAAAGCAGTGAGTATCCTAATGGCCCTTTTTTTGTTATACTCAGCCATCATGGTATCGGGAATCATCTAACGCGCGGGAGGTGTGTGCAGCATGGAATTGTTTAACTATAAGAAATCACAGGACGTACTGGCTCTATCCGCCAGCTTTACGGATTTCACCTATAAAAAGCATTGCCACGAGGAATATGCAGTAGGAGTCACGCTTCGCGGTATTCAGCAATACCATCTGGACGGACATTATCAGGCCTCCCACAAAAACGGCGTGATGTTATTCAACCGGGAGCAGTCCCACGATGGAAGTTCCTATGACAAAGCCGGTATAGATTATGTCATGCTATATCTGAAGCCGGATTTGGTCGAAGAGGTTCTAGGGAAAAAGGAATTGCGTTTTAATAGCCCCATCGTCTATGACCCTGTGCTTGCACGAAGCATCCTGATGCTGAATGATGCTATTCAAAAAGGACAGGATGAAGCGAAATGCAGTGAACTGCTCTTGGGCCTGTTGCAATTACTCTCCCAGTCGGAAATGGACACCAAGTTGTGGCGGCCTCAGGACAATCTGGTTCGAAAAGCGAAAGAAATGATGTTTTGCAGTATTGAAGATGTGCTGAAACTGGACGACCTGTGTGCGGAATTCAACATGTCCAAGTTTCAATTTATCCGCGAGTTCAAGTCCCATGCTGGCATATCGCCTTACCAGTTTTTTCTGAATTGCAAGGTGGAGCGTGCCAGACAGTCCATTGAAACGCATAAGGATGTTTACTCCGCTGTAGCCGAATGTGGTTTTGTCGACCTGACTCATCTGAACAGACACTTTAAACGAGTATTCGGTATCACGGCTTATGAATATATGCTGCAGTTAAACTAATTTAATCGGTACGATTATCCGACCAAATGTATTAAATCCCCGCTTGGAACGCGAGTTTACCTCAATGTTCCACACGGGGATTTTCTTTTCCCTTCCGTTGCCGTGCTACCATTCTCCCTTAAATCAGATCCTAGCATTCACGCGCGCTTCTTCCTTCTCCAGATCCAGCCACTTACCAATACAAGCAATAGAATAACCCCACCATATATTATGAGATAAAATGACCAACTTCGTCCTTGATCGTTTTTTTCAAAATCAGCCTGACTCACTACTTTTCCTGCTCCCAGCAGCTTCAACGCGTCTCCAGCTTGATCAATGGAAACATTGCCACTGCAAAGATTCGTATGCAACTTATCGTCCATTTTATTCTGATAAGCAAAGATCAGATAGGATTGGTTCTTATCCAATTGAATCCCACAAGATTCCGAACCGGCATCATTACCCATGACAGTCATTCGTTTAGAAGAAACACCCTTCCATGCGGTATCCACTTCAAAGGTATATGCTCTCACTCGGTCAGTGCTAAATATCTGCACCCCACCCCTTTTCACCACTTTACCTGTAAAAACCGCCGTAGACGTCTTCAATTTCTCTTGGGCGTTCGATTCTACGCAGCTGCAAGCATAAGCTTTCTCCCCAGGAAATACCGTGTAACCCAATCCAACCAACAACAATATCAATGCAAACCATACTAAGCGCTTCATCCTTTCACCCCCGGCTCAGATTGCAACACCCTTCTTGTAATCGTTCACATTTTGTTTGAAGCTATATTTATTGTAAGATTATAGCATAATACGAATATTGTATTGAGCATCATCAGAATTCAGACACCTTGGAGGAAACCGTCACTTGAATCAGACTTTGAAAAAGAATATCTCCATCCCGCTGCTCGTTGCAGCGTTATGTCTCATTGCATTTGTAAGCATCGCCCTGTCCATCAGCGACAACCAGATCCACGTCTTTGACGATACCTTGATTGGTTGGATTCAGGGCATGGAATCACCCAGAATGACACGATTGATGCAGCTCTTTACCTGGATTGGCAGCGAGGTGCCTGTGGTTGTCATTACCATTCTCGCCATGCTTGTGCTGTATATCTACCTCAGGCACAAACGCGAGCTGCTCTTCCTGGCTTGTGTTATTACGGGCTCGACTTTGCTCAATGCATTGATTAAGCTGGTATTCCAGCGCGCCAGACCTACGATTAACCGGATTATTGAGGTGAGTGGTTACAGCTTCCCAAGTGGCCATTCGATGGCAGCGTTCAGCTTGTATGGCGGCTTGGCATTCCTGATCTGGAAGCATGTACCGACAGCGACTGGACGTGTATTCATGATTATCGTGAGCGCAATCTTTATCCTGACGATTGGAATGAGCCGAATTTATCTGGGGGTACACTATCCCAGCGATGTAGTGGGTGGGTACTTTCTGAGTGGATGCTGGCTTGCCATATGCATATGGTTCTATCAGCGACATCTGGAACGCCTTTCCCTGTTACAGTCCCAACCTCTCGCTTAGGCTTTTTCGCTCACCATGCAATGATCCAACCCATGCTTGAAAACAAACCAAACGTAAAGAACCTCATGGGTGCATCAAGCACCAATGAGGTTCTTTTACGTCATTATGGATCTATTTTACAGTGGCAACTTAGAGCTCCTCGCCATTGGATTCAATGACTTTTTTGTACCAGTGGAAGCTCTTCTTCGGTGTTCTGCTGAAATCACCATTGCCATCATTGTCCTTGTTCACATGAATGAAGCCATAACGCTTCTTCATCTCTCCCGTGGATGCGCTGACCAAGTCGATACATCCCCACATCGTGTAAGCGATAAGCTCCACACCGTCGGCAACGGCTTCTTTCATTTGTTCAATGTGACCTCTCAAATAATCAATCCGATAGTCATCTTGAATAGAGCCATCTTCCTCCACTAGATCCACTGCACCCAGCCCGTTCTCCACAACCATCAATGGAATTTGGTAACGATCATACAGGTGGTTCAGGGTATAACGTAATCCTTTCGGATCGATCTGCCAGCCCCAGTCGGAAGCTTCCAGATACGGATTTTTGATGCCGCCCAGCAGATTTCCCTCTGCTCTATCCAACGACTCATCCGCACTCTCGACCAAGGACATGTAATAGCTAAAGGAATAGAAGTCCACGCAGCCTTCACGCAGAGTCTGTGCATCTTCCGGCTGCATCTCGATCTGGATGCCTTCTTCGGCGAAGAAACGTTTGGCGAATCCAGGGTACGCTCCACGAACCTGTACGTCTCCACAGATCATGTTGGACAGCTGGTCCTTCTTCTGCGCGAGCAAAATATCGTCCGGATTGCATGTATTCGGATATGTTGTCATGAAAGCGACCATACAGCCGATTTGGAAATCAGGATTGATTTCATGTCCCAGCTTCACTGCTTTTGCACTTGCAACAAATTGGTGATGCAGCGCCTGGAAGCGGGTCTGTGGATCATCAACGCCATCGATCAATGTCTCTTTGCCTTCAAACAGGATACCTGCAGCCATATAAGCCCCCATTGGCATTGTCAGACAGTTGATCTCGTTGAAGGTCAGCCAGTATTTCACCTGATCTTTGTATCGGTTAAACAGGGTTGTACAATATCGGATATAACAATCAATCACTTCGCGCGAAGCCCAGCCGTTATATTTCTGGGTCAGACCAAATGGTGTCTCGTAGTGAGAAATGGTCACGAGCGGTTCAATGTTGTACTTTTTCAACTCGGCAAAGACGTTGTCATAGAACTGCAATCCCTCTTCGTTTGGCTCCAGATCATAACCGTTCGGGTAGATTCTGGACCAGTTAATGGACATGCGGAACATTTTGAAGCCCATTTCAGCCATCAGGGCAATATCCTCTTTGTAATGACCATAAAAATCAACCGCTTCATGGCTCGGATAATACGTACCCTCTTCCAGTACAGGCGTAATCCGCCGTGGTGTCGTGTGCGTTCCACCTGTCATCATATCGGAAGTACTTGGGCCTTTACCACCCTTGTCCCATCCACCTTCAAACTGATTGGCAGCCGTAGCGCCACCCCAGAAAAATCCGTCTTTCATCGACATCATCAATTCCTCCTTCTTGATCTTCCTAACACTATACATCCAGTGTATCACCCATACCCTGACACCTATTGTCATGGTATAATGTCGGCATGGAAAATAACCGGTTATTCAGAATGCTATTGCTGTTATTGGAGAAAAAGAAAGCTACCGCCCCCGAGCTCGCGCGTTTGTTCGAGATATCCGTGCGCACAGTGTACCGTGATATCGACAGACTGAGTGCCGCGGGTATTCCCGTATACACGACAACCGGCAAGCATGGCGGCATCCATCTCATGGACAACTTTGTCATGGACAAATCCCTGTTGTCCGAAGATGATCAGAATGAAATTTTGCTTGGATTATATAGCGTCAGCGCCATCCCTCACCTTAACACTGCCCATATGCTCAAACGTTTAACCGCCCTGTTTGATCACAAGCTGGATTGGATCGAGTTCGACTTTTCACCATGGGGCAGCATTCCACTGCAGGAGAGGGAGCTGTTCAATCAGGTCAAGCAGGCGATCTTCACGAATCAATGGATTACGTTTCACTATGTCAATTCGGATGGAGAGAAGAGTGTTCCGACGGTTGAACCTCTCAAACTTTTGTTCAAGAACAGTACTTGGTATTTCAAGGGGTACATTCACGACGAGCACGACCGAAACGAATTTCAGACGTTCAAAATGAAACGCATTACCCAGCTGAAATTTCTGCCTAGGGTTCCCCGAAACAACATGAACATCGGATCAACGGAAAATGAGACACAAGTCTCTATCAACCAAATCGCTCTGGAACTGTCGTTCTCCAACTCTATTGCGTATAGGGTGTATGATTTTTTTGAACCATCACGCGTTGAAAAAGAGCCCGACGGCAGGCTGCGCGTTGCCCTTGAACTCAATGAGGGAGAATGGCTGTACTCCTTCCTGATGTCGTTTGGATCTGACCTGACCGTAATCAAGCCTGCACACGTTGGACAGGAACTGCTTAGGCGACATATCAAAGCGGTAGAACATTTACAACAGGTCGTTAACAACAGGTTGGAAAATGAATGATATAATGTAGCTCTGATCATCTGTTGATTCTTTTACTTTTTTGCTATCTATCCATTTCCTGAAGGAGGTTTGTCCATGCAAGACATTAGACGTAACAATGTGGAACGATTCAAAGGTTTCGGTACGTTATATGACCAGAACCGGCCCGCTGCGCCCACCGAGGTCGTAGATATTCTGACGAATTATTTGGGCAGCAAACCTCGCTTGGTCGCAGATGTTGGCTGTGGTACGGGCTTATCGTCATGGATTTGGCTAAATGAGGCAGAACGTGTTATTGGCGTCGAACCAAGCGATGATATGAGAGCTGTCGCAGAGTCCAAATGGGAAGCCGCAGGCAAACCGGACCATCTTCGCTTTGTCTCCGGCCTGTCCCACGAACTGGTACTACCTGATGGCAGTGTGGATATCGTGACCTGCTCACAGTCGTTCCACTGGATGGAGCCCCAGTCCACACTGCGCGAATTTGCGCGTGTACTGCGTCCAGGAGGCATATTTGCTGCCTACGACTGTGACTGGCCACCAGTGGTCGATTGGCAGCTGGAACAAGCCTATCTGCATTTGAATACGGAGGCAGATCATCGAGCTGCCAGTCTGGCTCCCCAGGAGAATCAAGCACATAAATGGAGTAAAGACGGACATTTGCAGCAGATTCAGCAGTCCGGCTTGTTCCGTTACTCGCGTGAAATTGTGTTTCATCATCGGGAAACATTCGATGCCGACCGATACGTCAATCTGGCACTAAGCCAAGGCGGCCTGCAAACGGCAGTGAAACTCGGAGCGACTGATCTACTTGAGGTAGCAGACGAATTTAGACAGCTGGCTACTCGTATATTTGCCGGTGAATCGAGACAAGTTCTATTCTCATATCGGATGCGTTTGGGCATCGTCTGATCTTAATCTAATCTCATCCAGAATCTCCAAAACATAATTCACAAAAGAAACCTGCCCATCACGAACACAGTGATGTTGCAGGTTTCTTTTGTTTATATAGCCATCAGGATGAGAACAAATTACTTAGTTGTTCTTCCTGTACATTCAATGCCAACACTACTTTTGACGGGTCCTGCTTCGAGTAGATCACGTTAATAATATGACCTTGCTGAACCTGAGGTAGGGTAGATGGATAAATTTCCTTTGGTATAGTGACCTTAAATGTCTCTCCATTTGACTTCGTTACACTAAGCGTAAGCTGCAGTTTGATTTTGCCATTACCTCCGCTTCCAAGCGGAGTAACATCCAAAATTTTGGCCATCGCTTTCTCGCCCGTTCGTGCAATATCCATCATCTCAGGTGCCACGCCATGCTGCACCATCTTCTCATCCAGCAATTGCTGCATATCTTCCCGAGACAATTGTCCTTTCAGATCAAGCCCTACCTTCCGTTCATCCTTCACGGAGACCACTAACGGAATAAAGCTGCCCGGCTGGAACTGAGCCATGGACGTCAACGGAATAATGGTTCTCAACTCGGTATCGTATTTCTCACGCCCTTTAAGCGAGACGGTCAGGCCCAGTCGAACTTCCGGCTGCTCATTAATATACGTACCCGTCTGCTGGATGCTTTTAATGACACCAACCGCCGATAATCCTGATTTCACCCTCCCGACGCCGAAGATATTAGCCAAAATGGAGGGAATAAAGATCAGCCCAAATCCGGCAAAAATCGCTGGTGTATACCACCATGCCTGCATAATGATAAAAGGATCATTCCACAGCTGCTGTGCCAGAAATGGGGAGAATCCCACCCCAAACACAGTCAACACACCGACCAATCTCAGGAAACCTACCATCTGCCCCACCCTCTCTATATCTCTATTATTCGTTGTTAGTTGTCTTTATTAAATGATAGAATGCTCGTTTGTAGTTCGAACACCTTCTAGACGGACAACAGACCCATGTAAATTAACTCTGTCGGATTCGCCGGATTTTGCCCCAATCCCACTCGATCTCCCACGCGTGGAATCTGCATCTTGGACACCAGTGTTTCCAATGTTCGCTGATACTGATTGCCATTCGTCTCTGTTACATCCAGCACAAGCACAACAATTGGATCAAAATTGATCAGCTTGCCCGTATCGGTAATCGTGATTACCGTGGCTGTTGCAGTTAAGGGAAGGGAACCACTTGCCGCCAGTTGTGCCTGTTTTGCCGAATCCAGACTCTGGTTGATGGCTTCCCGATGCTCCTTTGATACAAAACCTTTCATCATCATGCCGGTAAGTCCTTTATTCATCATTTTATCTGCCTTCGCAATCGCATCTTCCTGCTTGTTCTTTTTACCAAACCATCCCATAATGAACACCTCGTTTTTTTATTTTTGGTTATAGTTAAAGTATAAACAGGAGGGCTTGTCCTTGAATACCCTTTTGACTGCATACAAAAGAAACGAAAAAACCGGTGATTAAACCACTGGATTTTCGTTTCTTTAACATGCTTTTTGATGGATTCTGCAAAAAAAGAGCCGAAAACGACTCTTGAATGAAAGGTTTGGAGGCATATTTTGTGCCTAATGCACCGGTATTGAACAAAATCATGCAAAAAAATGGCGGTTCCAAGCCGATTTTCGATCTATTTTTTGCGTAACAGGTAGACCAGCTTCCGATAATACATGGCGGCTTCCTTATATTTTCGCAGATCCTCGGACACCACGGCCATTCCCTCATATAAAGGTTCAAGACGCATGGCATGCTGCACAGACTCAAAATAAGGCAGACATGCGAGCGCTCGCTCCATGAACACTTCACGATCTCCATGCGCAAGAGCAAGATGGCTCTGGTAGAAGGTTGCACTCATCTGCTGATCCTGAGTTGTTGCACTATTCAACAGTTGATCCACACTCTGCGCGAGTACCCCCCAGTTCTTTCGTGCCAGTGCCACTTCACAGCGATACACACTCACTAAAGGCTTCATGGCCTGCTGGGTTTCTTCGGGTTCCTGCTGCAACAGGGATTCGAATCGCTCGATCTCCGACTGCGCCTGATCCAGCTCCCCTGTCATGGTTAACATCACAATCCGATTATTGGCAATGGCAGTGACAAGATCGCCCTGATTACCCGCATACACCAGATTCGCCTCTGCCATGGTCAATGCCGAGAGCGCCTCCTGTACAAGTCCCATCGCAAAGCAATATCCGCTGTACGCCACATACAAACCGGACAACCGATGAAACAGCCGCTGATCATAGACATGTCTCATGGTGAGATCGAATACCTGCTTGGCCTCTTCGTACTGTTTGACCTGAATGTAGGCTTCCATCTTGATATTTTGCACAGACAGCCAGAATTCACTTCCAGGAAGAGCCAATTCACTGAGCCTGGTTGCATGTGTTAACACATCCACAGAGGCAAGCTTGGAACGATAGTACTGCACTTTGTAATATAATAACGCCTTTGCTAACGGACGGGGCAGATCCACATCGTCAGGACGGCCGTATTTCTCCAGATAAAAATTCAAATAGGATGTATGTATATATTCATGAGCCGATGCATCATTTAATTGTTGGTAATAGACCGCCTTCATTAAAGCCGTGGTTAGCTCTACTGTCAGCGTATCATCCCGATCTTCAAGTGCATGGACCGTTTCTTCTAATATGGCGGAAGCTGGAACTGACATTTGTTCAAAAATGGCCTCTGCCCGCGCCAGTGTTTCTTCATCCTGTGCAGAAGCGTTTAACAGATAGGAAGTCGTTACGCCAAGACGTGACGCAATAGCCTCTGCCAGATCTTCAGGGAGTGGATAACGATCGGCCAGAATATTGGCAAAGTGAGCCTGCGTAACCAGACCTTCCACGAGGTCTTTGCGGGAGATTTGCTTTCTTTTGCTCAGAAATTCAATCCGTTCCTTCAGCATGGCTAGTCTTCCTTTCGTTTCGATCCTGGAATTACTATAAGTTGAACGAATGATTTTACACTAGAGCACTACGTGGCCAGAACCATCTTCCGATCGCTGTTATCCCCAGATTTTTTGAAATCCCTTATAGAAGGGGAAAATCCGGTGATAAAGGCGAACGCTTCGCTTCTGCAGACCTGTTCTGTCCTCTCCGTTATCGTGTGAATGTATAGCTCAAATTATATAATATCATCCCGGATGCGAAGCCGGATACCGTCTTTTAGCCAAATCCATCGAAACGGTTTCCGTTTCGGAGGCAATTGTTTTACAATAAGGTGGTATGTACAAGAGCATTATCCAATAATGAAGAACAAGAGTTGAATATGAAAGGATGCAAATGAATGATTATTAAACCAAGAACACGTGGTTTTATTTGTACAACTTCCCATCCTATAGGCTGTGCTGCACAAGTCCAGGAACAAATTGATTATGTAAAATCCCAACCGCAATTGAATGGACCGCGGAACGTACTCGTTATCGGAGCTTCTACTGGATATGGACTTGCTTCGCGCGTCGTATCCGCATTCGGTGCCGGAGCCAACACCATCGGCATTTACCGCCCAAGCAGCGCCACTGAAAAACGTACGGCTTCAGCAGGCTGGTACAACTCCGCTGCATTTGAGAAAGCTGCGGAAGAAGCAGGACTGAAATCATACAGCATCACAGGTGATGCCTTTGCCAACGAAACAAGAGAAAAGACCGTTGAACTGATTCGCAGTGAACTCGGTCAGGTTGATCTGGTAGTCTACAGTGTAGCGTCGGCACGCCGTACCGATCCGAATACTGGTGAAGTATTCAACTCCGTGCTCAAACCGATTGGACAATCGTACACGAACAAAACAGTCAATTTCCATACGGGAGAAGTGACTTCCATTACGCTTGATCCGGCAACTGAAGAAGAAATTCGCCAGACCGTGACCGTGATGGGCGGAGATGATTGGGAACTGTGGATGGATGCCTTGCAACAAGGTGGCGTACTCGCCGACAATGCAACAACTATTGCCTTCTCTTACATCGGTCCTGAACTTACACATGCGATCTATCGTGATGGTTCCATCGGTCAAGCCAAAAACCATCTGGAAGCGACAGCCCACAAGCTGAATGATCGTCTGAGTGCAAAGGGCGGACGTGCTTACCTAACCGTAGCCAAAGCGCTGGTAACCCAGTCAAGCTCCGCAATTCCAGTGGTGCCGTTGTATATCTCTGCATTGTACAAAGTCATGAAGGAAAAAGGCTTGCATGAAGGCTGCATCGAGCAATTGCAACGCTTGTTCGCTGATCGCCTCTATGCGGGAGGAGAAGTTCCGACCGATGAAGCGGGGCGTATTCGTATTGACGATTGGGAGATGAGAGCGGATGTTCAGGAAGAAGTGGCGAAGCTATGGAACGAGCTGACCACCGAAAACATCTACGATCTGTCCGATCTGGTAGGATACCGTCAGGAATTCTTCCAACTGTTTGGTTTCGAAACCGACGGTGTGGATTATGAAGCAGATGTTGATCCGAATGTTCAAGTACCACATCTGCGTTAATTGAAAAGCAATATTGCTGTGGGACTGGCGTAACAAGCTTATTACAGGTCCAAATCCAGCCTTAGGGGAGCGAGCTTTCGCTCCCTTTTTGACGTCTACCGATTCTATAAGATCGACTTGAGTTGCTTTTTCAACCCCTTCGGCACCGTCTTCTCTACCGTGATGGATCGCGCTCCATGCATCGTTGCAAAGAACTGGAGTCCCTCCCGAAAATCCGCGATCCATTCCTCCACAGGTGGAGCAGTCTCTTCCATCGATAACAACCGCACCGTTAGCACGCCCGTTTTACGATCGAGTCGCGGGTCCATACGTCCAATCAGCCGATCGCCGTGAAGAATGGGCATGGCGTAATATCCGTAAGTTCGTTTCACCTCTGGTGTGTATATCTCCCACTTATAATGGAAATCAAATAAATCCACAATCCGTTCCCGTCTCCACAGCAGGTTGTCCAGTGGAGGCAGGAATCGTACCGGACCTGATGGATCATAATGCGGCTCTTCCCTTTCCATCTCACGCAACAAACCCTCATCTTCTGCACGGATGTAATAAGGCGTCGCGACGTCCTCTACCTCCAGTGTGATCATGCGACCATCTGCGACACGTGCAGCCATATCATTCCGACGTTCGGCAGCGGTGGATTTCATCCAGCCTAATCGTGGATCTCGGGTATCCACGACCCGATATGCGTAAATGTACTTGTCCATCAAAGCTTGCCTTTGAGTCAAAAGATCGATCTCCGCTGTCATGGATTGGGCCTGCTCCAGCAGTCCGGATTCAGTAATATGAAAATAACGTTCATTGCCCTGCCTTGCGACGACACGAATGGCAGCCGAATCCAGCAGCAAGTTTAACGCTAGCGTAGTATCCTTCGTTTTCGGTACATCCGCATTGTCCCAATATCCGCTTACCCGTTCGACGGCACGAAAAGCTCTGGAGGGTAACGGCCCCTCTTCTTCCAAACGCTTCAGCACATGCTGCACCGTGTTTCCCAGCCCTTCCAATGACGGAGCCAGACGATCCCTTAATCGAGCACGTACAGGTTCGAACATCGCATAATCTTCGATCGGAATAACACATGCGGCATTTGCAAAATATTCGAACACTTTATGATCACTCAACAACGTATGTAAATATTCGGAGGTATAGCCCGGATCACGAGCGCCCAGCACCAAATGCTGATTTCCGGTTACGGCAGCGACAGGATCAATCTGCACGCAGCCAAGGGAGCGAATCAGTTGCATCACCTGTTCAGGACCCGAAGGCAAGGAAACGGCGGGCCAACGTCCCAATAAAGATTGCGTCTGCAGCAAAAAACGCCGAACGATTTTTTTATCCATGCGAAGCGCTGTTGTCATATGTAGAATTCTTCCCTTCATCGAAGATAGGAGGATGTATAGCTATAATTGATCCAATTCAAAAGATATACATTGATTTTAACAGTCCAAGGGATGTCATACCAATCGAAGGAAGAGCTTTTTTTAAAATTTTGATGCTTATGCAGCACTCCGCACATCACAGACAAAATAAAAAGAAGCACCACCATCCTGGGTCCGCTTCTTGTGTTTGACCTTTTGCAATTTTTCCTGTTTCGTGGGCATGAGTCGAACATGCTGGGATAACGCTCCATAATCTCCGTTTACTCTCCGACTTTGCTCTGGACACCACTGTCCTGACCGCTCTGCTTTGCGCAATGCTTTTTGCGTTTGTGTACGTGCCATGATAATTGAACACACTCCCTTGGTTGGTATGCACTCAATATATCATGTGCAGGCAGACAAGTGAAGGTGATTAACGTGGAACTCTTTTTCGCCGTGATTGCCATTTTTCCACAGGTTCCTGATCGTCTTCCTCAATCAATTCCAGTGCTTCTTCCATTCTTCTGGATTTAAACAGCATGATCAGGTCCATCAGATCTTCACGGTCCAGCAGCTTCACCCCGTTGACCGCTGCTAGCGTCCGGCATGCTTCCGTATATCTGGCTGAGGTGAGCACGATGGATCGATCTGCTTCATAATAACGCATGGACGTGTAAATCTCCTGTACTGCGCTGAGTCCAACCGGATGATTTGCTCCGTAACGCTTGGCCTGAATGACATTACGTCTGCCTGCTCTATCCACAAATACAAGGTCCGCACCAAAATCACGGCTGCTTGTAGTCTTATGTACTTCGGCATAACCGAGTTGTTGGAATAAATGATACAGGTACAGTTCAAATTCCGATCCATCCTGCATTTTATCGATATCCTTAATCGTAATCTTACGCGGATTGGCCTCACTTCGTATGCGCTGCCCTCGCCGAATTACACGGCGAATGATCCAGGCAATGAGCAGTAAAAGGACGATAACGCCTATACCCACAGTGGTCATATTTTCATTCCAGTTCATGTCTGTTCTCCTTGTCGTTCCTCTAATCTGTCAGGCTAATCTCCCTCTTAGCCCTCGTCACCCGACTAAATATAGCAGACTTCTCTCGTAACAGAAAGAAGATGAATTCCCTGTAACCCTCGAAATTCTCCAAACAACATTAATATTACACCTCAATCATAAAAGGTTACAGACACTCAGGTTGAATTTCACATGTGTGAAATGGTAGAATTCAACAATCGGTTCTATTTTGAATCGAAGAAAGGTGGTTTATAACTTGCATACATCCAACAAACGAAAGTCCAAAACATGGGCTGCGCTTCTTCTCAGTGGCACGCTCCTCTTCAGCCTGCATACACCAAGCTACGCGGCCGCAGAACAAAATGCACCCTTGCCTAAGCCTTCATGGACATCATCTTCTCTCTCACTCACCCAAGTGAATACGGAGAAAGACGTTATCGTCAACGAAGTGAACGCAGTACCTGCGAAAAATCTGGTGTATGTGCATTCTTCCCAGCCCGTGACCAAAACAAGCAGCAATACGAAGCTGGATTGGCAGCTAGATTCGCTTCAGGCGCTGGATGCCACGACCGGACAATTGAAATGGAACGTTATTTTCCATGAGAAAAGTGGTCCTTATACAACCTACTCCAATTCGCTATATACCAGCAACGGCACAGCTTACGTATATATGGAATATTCGGATGGAACCAAAAAGGTATACTCGTTCAATACTTCCGGCAAAACCAACTGGGTCAAAAACGTGAGTAATTCATCATCCATGTACCTTCTGGACGACGATACGTTATTGATCGCTTCGAGCCCTGGTGTTCAATCGAACGGTTCCGTTCGTTCAGCCATCTCGCTGTATGACAAAAAGGGAAAACTGATTACGGAAAAAACAATCAACGGTGCTGTACTCAAAGCAGGCAGTGATCGAATCGTAGTCGATGCAAGCAAACAAACCAAAGTGGGCAGCTTCTGGCAGCAGGCCGCTAATCCCAAAGTGGTAATTTACGATCGTACGCTGAATCGTCTTTCCTTCTATCAGTTCCCGAGCAATGCCAACACTCTGGGAGACGGTGGCGGTGAATCACTGGCCATTCTGGAAGATGGCTCCGTGATCATGCGTGCCAATTTTGCCAACACGGGTAACAAGCTGATGGGCTTTGGCACCGATGGCAAACTCGCCTGGGGCCGTGCGATTGCCGGTGATGCCTATGTTCAGACCGCAGGCAACAGTTACACTCTGTTTACAGGCCAAAAGCTGGAGCTGTACACCATGAAAGGCCAAGTGACTGAACGTACATTTAAGGAAGAGCAGCCTATTCTCATGCAGGTTGATCGTACACAGGACGGGCAGTATAAACTTGATTTCGCCAAAAAAGGTTATATTCTCGATCCGCAAACATTGGATACAGTACATGAATATACGTTTGCATCCTCTCCTGGATTGCTCGATGGGTATTCAACGTACAACGATCATATTATTTATCAGATCAATGACGATGCATTATCCAAGTATGTATTGAAGACAGCCTCAGCTAAATAGTAAATGGAGCGCTCTGGTTGACCGACTAACGGTTAACAGGGCGCTCTGTTATTTCACACAACGATGTAGAGTTCTCCCAACAACGCAGAGAACGTAGATAAGTTCTGTAGCCATTGAGATAACATTCTCTTAATCATTGAACAATCAAAAAAAGCTGGGGAAGTTCCTGTTGGAACTCTCCCGGCTTTTTCAATAAGATCTGATGCAATTTGATCTAATGTAATGGAATTAATTATTCCAGTTTTCTTCAATAAATTCATCCCGTCCGGATTCCGCACGGTCTTCTTTGTAATGCTTCTCATTTTTCTTGTGGTAATCCTGGTGATAATCTTCTGCCGGATAGAACACAACTGCATCCCGAATCTCCGTCACAATCGGTTGATTGAACCGCCCGCTTGCTGCCAGCTCCTGCTTGGACTGCTCTGCGAGCTCACGTTGACGTTCATTATGGACAAAGATCGCTGTCCGGTACTGACTGCCACGATCCTGAAATTGCCCTCCATCATCGGTAGGGTCCGTCTGGGGCCAGTATAGCTCCAACAAACGTTCATACGGAAATACCTCTGGATCAAATGTGATTTCAACGACCTCGACATGACCGGTCTCCCCGGTTTTGACCTGCTCATATGTTGGATTATCGACGTGACCGCCGGTATAGCCTGATACAATACCATGAATGCCTGGTTGCTCTTCAAATGGTGTAACCATACACCAGAAGCATCCGCCGGCAAATGTAGCTTTTTCCATGCACACTCATCCCTTTCTGTTGTACCTATATCTTAAAACAAAAAGAGGTTGATGGAAAGCCACGTCCGTGGACTTCCATCAACCTCTTCAGAAGCATCTGTTATATCAACAGTTATTCAAAGTGCGTGTTGCCGACTAACTGTATATTCAAGAATTCTTGAATTCGTTACCCGCGGCTTCGGCCCATAGAACGGAAGATCAAGCTCACGATTGCTACAAGTACGATGGCACCGATTAATGCCGGTACTATGTAGAATCCGCCCATTTCTGGACCCATATCTCCCAGGATTACTCCACCTAACCATCCGCCGATAAAACCGGCAATGATGTTACCGATAACGCCGCCGGGAATGTCACGACCAACAATCAGACCTGCCAACCATCCAATGATACCACCGATAATTAATGACCATAACCAACCCATATCATTCACCTCTAATTAAAGTTTTTGTTGTTGTCTGTCTACTATTAACCGCTACAGAAGCATTTAAACAATTGGCATGAAAATTGTTGTATATTACCTTTTGTTCATATGCCCTTTTCTCTGTTCTACAGCCTATAACAAGGCATTATAAACAGATTGCGTCACTTCCGGGCATCTTACACAGTTCAAGACTGCGTTATGTACCTCCCAAAAGTCATTGTATGTTGATTCAGACAGCCTTAGTATAACCAATTGAGGTGAGAATATTTTAATGGTTATATTCGATTAATAAAAACCTGCACGGCCTTTACCTGGCTGAGCCAGCCAGTTATGTTTATGGCTCTTGTCCAACTCTCCTCGCATCGACTGAATGATCTGCACAATGTCTGTCTGGCCATTCTGGTGCCATTCCAGCGCTGCGCTGACATACAGCTCTCCAAGTTGAGCAAGAGAAAAGGTATCCGTCAATCGTGCAGCTTCCAGCGTACCTTCTTCCCCTGCGAAGACATCAAAGCCGCGTTGGTTCAAATATTGCAGGCGCAGCCCTTCGTCCGGTAGCGGTATTTCATAAGCCCGATCAAACCGACCGGCACGGTTCATGAGCCCTGGGTCTATTTTCTCCGGATAATTCGTGGTGCCAATTAGAAAAATGCCCTCTTTGGACGTTGCCCCATCCAATGTATTCAGGAAAAAGGAACGAACTTCATCTGGCATGGAATCGATATCCTCAATAATCAGTACCATGGGAGCCAAACGTTTGGCTGCTTCGAACACTTCACGCACCGATTCACTGTTTGTGTATTCGGTAATTTGCCAATATGCCGCAGGCCCCGGTATGCTTCCCGCAATGGATTTTACGAGGGTCGTTTTTCCGTTTCCAGGATGGCCGTACAGCAGGATGCCACGTTTGTAAGGAATATCATAGTCCCGATAAAAGGAACGATCTGCCTCGAAAAACTGGTCCAACGAACGGAAAATATCCTGTTTAATTTGCGGAGAAAGCACGACCTCATCCCGCCCCACAGAGCGGGTAATGGATTCCACATGACGATCACTGCCATTGCGAGCATCTGTGTACACCGTGACTTTTTTCATATTTTGCTGCCGTTCCCGTTCCCTTACACTGCCCAGAAATTGCTTCAATTCCTCTTCTCCTGTAGCAAAAACAAAATCCTCATTGTATATCCCATTCTCCCGGAAGAAAGGAATGCGGACGAGAGCCACGCCCCACTGCGGATAGGCAAATACATTGTTGCGAATCGAATAATGTACCCCATAGGTTGGTGCATCTCCATCATCCTCATAATGCAGTGTACGCAGCTCCAGATCTTCGAAAATCCGGGCAACCAATTCCACTTCCGTACTGTTGCTTTGCAGATCTTCTTTTAACAGATCCCAGTATTCACTGTTTGGATCATCGCTTGCATAGAGTTCATAACGAACGCCGTATCGATTGCCAAGCGCTTCAATGATGCCGCGAATCAAGCGGGCATATATGGCATAGCCTTCGTTTCGGATTTGACTGTCTTGTTGCTCCTCATAGGAATAGATGACTCTATTATGATTCAATTGTTCTTTCTCTATCGTCATTACTTAGCTCCCTTCACAGCGGCAAGTGGTTTACATTTGGCTACAACTTGAGCCAGACCTGCGCCGGTAACACTATCAATAATTTCATCGACATTTTTATAAGCTTGCGGCGATTCATCAATAATCGATTCAAGCGAACGCTGGTTCACCACAATCTCATCTTCAGTTCCCACGCCCAGCGCCGAGGCAAAATCCTCCACGGTAACCAGGCGCTTCGTTGCTGTACGCGAACGAATGCGTCCTGCCCCATGACAAATCGAATAATAGTTATCCTTCCCCTCGGGTTGACCTACCATGATATACGAAGCCGTCCCCATTGAACCGGGTATAAGCGCGGGATGACCTGTTGCCAGATATGGCTTCGGATTATCCGGATGACCAGCAGGTAATGCACGTGTAGCTCCTTTGCGGTGTACAAAAACGGAACCTTGATCCGAGTGCGATTCCTCCCATGCATAATTGTGCATCAGATCATAGAGGGTTCGAAATTCGCATTTTGGACCAAACACATCCCGAAAAGCTTCGCGAATTGCATAAGCAATCAGATGGCGGTTCACCACAGCATAATTCAGTGCAGAATACATCATATTGACGTAATGGAGACCTTCCGCATGTTCAAGCGGAGCAAAAACCAGTCTTGGATCGGATGTCCCCAGACCATTTCGCTGCATCACTTTCGCAATCGCTGATGAACTAGTTTGGCTTACATACCCACCCCAAGCCCGGGAACCGGAATGAATCATGACAACAATTTGTCCATCATACAGACCCCAGGCTTCCGCAATCTCCCGATTTTCCTCCGCAATCTCAATCGCTTGAATCTCGGCAAAATGATTGCCTCCACCCAAAGTTCCTAACTGGCGATGAGCCCGATGCCAAGTCATATCCGGTACCAGATTCAACACTTCCTCATCAAAGGCAAATTTGCTGCTCTCTACATGAGTGATGGAAGTTGATTTTTTGGGTGTATAGCTGTCCGGGATATATTTTTTAGGTAATCCATGCAGACCCTTTCGCACAATATGCTCCAAACGAATGTCCGAGTAATGACCGCGCTGATTTGCCTCCATCGGCAGCACTTTCTCAATGGCTTTCACGAGTTTACGGCGCAGCTTCACATCCTTCAGGTCGTCCTTATGCAAATTGGTCATATGCACCCGCATGCCACAGCCGATATCACTGCCTACGATGGATGGAGATACATAGCCACTCTTGGCATCCCATACCGCCGTTGTACCGATGCAGGTGCCTACACCGACATGCACGTCAGGCGTATAGCTCATATAGGAGATGCCCGGGATTTGAAGATTGTTGTTCGCCATCTCAAACACCTTATAGTCCAATGACGAGAATAGTTGTTGTGCCGCATATACCGTTAAGTCCCCAGCAGGCAATTTGACTTCATGTCGGTAGCCACCTGTGAGTTCATTTTGAGTCGTAAATAAATTAGGTTGTGTATTCATAAATGTTTATTATTCCTTCCTGTACGTTCAGCTAATTCGGTTCATTTCAAAATTGAACCTAACGTTATTCCGAATTCATATCCATATTCAGTACAACAAAAAAGAAGCCACGGACAGTTCGCCCGTGACTTCTTCATGACAATAACAGAAAACAAAAGCAGCATGAACATGCCGCATCTGTTCTCCATTGCTATATACGCCGAGAGTAGCATATCGATTAATAACGTTCCAAGGATAAACGATATGCATCTTCCCCTATGTCGCCCGTATGAGGCCAAAGAGACGATGAACTGGATATACAATTGTGTCTGTGCTTCGTAGTGTCTTTGTGAATTTCAAATCATAACCAACCATCATATCTCTCGACCTCCCTTCATTAATATTATGTTTATATTAAGCGGACTCGTTTCGATGTGTCAACCCTTTTCTTGGAAAATTCCCTATTTTTCATATGCATTAGATTTAACTTCGTGCCAATAACTTATATAAAAAAAGCAGGGTCTGTAAGGAACAGACCCTGCTTACTCATGCATATCATGAGATTAGATATCGATTATTGATGGTACATGTTTTGACAGATTTGAATTTGCATCTTATCATTTCCCTGCTTGTTTTTCCAATTCTTCCACAGGATTTTCATCTTCTTTTTCAGGCACCTTGGAAGACAGGAACCAACCGCATACTGCAATCGTAATCAGCACAATGTAGAATCCAAATTTCCAAATTTTATTTTCCGGGAAATGCTCATCCAGAACGCCCAGTGAAGGGTGTGCAAGTGTAATAACAGCCAACTTAACCCCAACCCAGCCGACGATAACGAAGGCTGCAACTTCAAGCCCTGGACGGGAATGAAGCAACTTAACGAAGAAGGAAGCCGCAAATCTCATGATGACGAGACCGATAAATCCGCCGAGGAAGATGACGATAAACTGGCCACCGTCAAGTCCACCGATCGGAGGAAGACCACTTGGCGGCAAGGCAACAGCCAGCGCCACAGCTGCGAGAATGGAATCGACCGCGAACGCGATATCTGCCACTTCCACCTTGAATACAGTCATCCAGAAACCAGATTGTTTTTTTTGTTTTTTGGGAGCGGAATCAGCCGCTTCATCTGTTTTGTTTCGGCTACCCAACACCTTTTTGACAATGTGGTTAATGGAGATGTACAACAGGTACAGGGCACCAATCGCTTGAACCTGCCATACGTCCACGAGGAACGAGATCAGGAACAACGAACCCAATCGGAAAATAAACGCTCCCATCAAACCATAAAATAACGCCTTTTTGCGTTTATCATCAGGTAAATGCTTAACCATAATGGCAAGAACCAATGCATTATCCGCTGCAAGCAATCCCTCCAGGACTACTAATACGACGAGAACCCACCCATACTCCAATAATAATGACAAATCCAAAATTGACTCCTCCTTAGTATCCTTATGATGTACAAAAAAAAGGACCTTTACCATTACTGGTAAGGTCCTTTTTATTCACAAAAAGAGACCTTTACCCAGTATGAAAACTTGGTAAAGGTCTCGCTAACAACAAAATTGCTGCCAATAAAGCCGGGGATATAATCCCGAACTGACGACTTTACTGTGAAAGCTACTCCCCTTTAACATCAGGAATATTTAGTTTTAAGTTGAAACAAGTTCAATAATCTGTTCTCATCATATTCATAACGATAAGCAAAGTCAAGCTTTATTTGCCTGACTACGATCCAGCTTGCGAAAGACCAGCAAATCATAGATGAAATTGCCTAGCGGGATAAATGAGACAAAAAACAAAGCAATTGGACGACGTAAACGCCATTTTTGCGTGGTATAAAGACTGACCATAAATAATAAATACATCAGAAATAAAAAGCCATAGATGTTGCCAAACCACGTGACTGCCTGAGGCATGATTCCTGATTCCCTTAATGGAAAAGCAACAAATAACAACAGCACATATGAAAGCCCCTGCAACCACAACAGCAGTCGAAAGCGGCTGAGTGTTGAATGTAACATTTTTTTCCTCCTGCTTCTAAATACGCGCAACGATTTCACTGCACCCCGTACAGTATATCACAAAAACGAAATTTCCCCTCACGCGTAGTTCCACAGGAGCCAAATCCACCCGATGCACATAGGATATATGACCAAAGTAGATTGTTACGAATATGGACAAGGAGGAGCCTGTTGATGAAAATAGCCCTGATAGCGCCTGAAAAATTGCCAGTCCCAGGTAACGGATCAGTCGAAATCTGCCTCCTCGGCATTGCTCGCGAACTTGCACTCCGTCACCAGGTGACGATCTTAAGTCGTCAGATGCCCGGCCTTGCCATCACAGAGCAATTAGATGGCATTACGATCCGTCGTGTACCAGCAACCAGTCCCAGCGAGTACACAAGGGCAGTGATCCGTTTTCTGAAAATTCAGCCCTTCGATTTGATCCAGGTAGACAACAGACCTCATAGTATGGCTGCAATTAAACGCGCCTTCCCTTCGTTACCTGTGGTGCTCTATCTTCACTCGTTAACCTTTGCACAACCAGGTCCTGCAAGATTAGCGCTGTTAAAAAAAGCGAACTGGATTGCCGTCAACAGTCAATCTCTCAGACAAAGGCTGGGTCGCCGATTTCCATCCTTGAAACGACGGATGGGTGTTGTACCACTTGGCGTGGACCTAAGCCGCTTTTTGCCTGCAGCTAAAGGAGAGCAGCAGCAGCTACGGAAGCAGTTCGGTATTTCAGGGCCATTCTCCATTCTGTATGTAGGCCGACTGATTCCGGGCAAAGGGGTGGATGTGCTGATTCGTGCCGTAGCTCTTATTCAGCAGCAGGTACCCATGCAACTGATCATTGCAGGGAAAGGACCTCCAGTTTACGTCAGCAAACTGCGACAGCTTGCCCGAAAATTAAAGGTTGATGCCACCTTCCGAGGTCAAATCGCCCATGAACGTATTGACCGTTTGTACAGGGCTGTGGACTGTCTGGTGTGCCCTTCCCAACAACATGAGGCCTTCGGGCTAGTTAATGTTGAAGCTATGGCTTCAGGACTACCCGTCATTGCTTCAGACAATGGAGGCATTCGTGAAATCATTGTATCGGGGACTAATGGATACCTTGTGAGACAGTATCACAACCCCCGAAGTTTCGCTGCTTACCTGTCTAAACTCGCAGACAATCCTTCTCTCGCTCGTTCGCTTGGAGAAGCTGGCCGTGCCAGTGCAGTTGAACAGTTCAGTTGGGCCCAGACAGCCATGCATCTTGAAGCAGCTTATACAAGACTCATCCGCGCATAAATCTTGTTGCGCTTGTGATTTCGTTAGGCTTTTTCACGTGACTGCCAGTCTGCAATAAAACTATCCATATGCGGAACAGGAACGTACATCATTTCAATTAACTCCACAATAATCATATCTTTCATGGCAAACCTCACTTTAGCGCAGGTTTGTTGGCGGAAAGCATCATAGATTCCCGAGCCTGTCCAGCAACCATGAGGAGCGAGCAGCGGATTATTAACAATATATCCAACCGTCCCAATGGGTGGAACCACTACCTTGATGGCTCGAGAGTCCACCCGATTGTCGGGGTCTTTGACCAGAAACAGGATATCGCCTACATTTAAAGCTTCTACACCATGATAATGTTCCATTCCATACATGGCTGCAAATAATTTGGTACTCATCGAAAAAGCTCCTTTTACACATTTTTTTGATTTTAGAAGGGTTGAAATTATTGATCTTCCGCATAATGCTTCATCCACTCTATGAGTTGTTTACGAATTTCTTTACGATATTCGCGGGGTTCAAGAACCTCCGCTTCGGGGCCAAATTGATATAACCATTTCAGGAATTCACGACTACTGTTCAGCGTTACTTCAAATAACAATCCGCCATCAGGCAAATCAGTCATTCGTGGACGAACAAACATTTCTTCTTCTTTTATGTAGGGGGCCACCTCTTTACTGAACCTTACTTTAAAATGAATCAGTTTATCCCCACGATCAATGGACCACGTATTTTTCATGAACTGCGTTATGTTGAAATCACCCATAACAAAATGGGTATTGGTCTGGATAACGTCCAGAAAGCGACTGATCCGAAACAAACGTACTTTCTTCAGCAAGTGGCAATAACCAATCAAGTAGAAACGCTGATCGCGCGGAATGAGGTAATAGGGGTCAATGTCGCGGACCGTTATTTCATTTTTCGTAAGCGTATGATATTGGGTTCGAATCGTTTGTTGATCCAGAATGGCTTCAATGACTGGAATAAGTAAATTGGGATACTTCCCTTCTTCCCGGTATGCAGGTGTACCCATACGAATAATGCCTGCAATATTTTCTACAATGTCACTGTTTCTCGATTTCATTTTGGTATGAGCTGTCATCACCTTGTCAAAAGCTGAATCAAATTCAGCCGGGAGTTGCGAAGTATCCACCACGGATGGAAGCATCGAGAATACCATCGCTTCCTGTTCGGTAAAATCCAGAGGATACATGGCAAATTCACCAATGAACCGATATCCCTTGCCATAACCTTCATTCATGATAGGGGCAACCCTGTCCAAAATTCGGAGATCGCGATAAATCGTGCGCACAGTGGTACCGCATTTCAACGCCAATTCTTTGGCGGAAATTCCGGGATTCGCTTGTATAGCCTGAAGTATACGCAGAAGACGAATTAATTTCTCTGTCATGTAGTTTCTCCCCTTCGATATTTTATCGGCAAGGAAAACTAGTTCCTTTAGTCCGGTACTAAATCTTTAGTCCCAAACTCACTTTCGCAATTTCACCTTATGTATATAGTTCAATCGCACTTATTCGGCTTATTAAATATACTTTCTCTTACTTGCTTGCGTAAAA
Source organism: Paenibacillus sp. MDV22-iso6 (assembly GCF_058408365.1). Classification (NCBI taxonomy): domain Bacteria; kingdom Bacillati; phylum Bacillota; class Bacilli; order Caryophanales; family Paenibacillaceae; genus Paenibacillus; species Paenibacillus sp. MDV22-iso6. The sequence continues at coordinate 530,398 of NZ_JBZVDZ010000004.1, forward strand.
TATTAACCTCAAGTCCTTATACCTACGCCTGATAGCCTATTTGGCATTCAAAAAAAAAATAAAAAAGTCTTGTCTCTTTGAGCAGAGACAAGACTTTTTCGCTTGGTTATTTGTGCAAATGCAATAATTTAGTCAGCACATTGACCATATGGTCGCACAGATCAGGGATATCTCCCATCTGATCTTCATTCACACTACGGTCAAAATGTACTTCAGCAGTGACGGCGTAAGTTGCTGGCTGATCTTCAAATATATAATGAATATGCTGCAATTTTCGTTGTTCCGGCCAGCTCTCTTGTAATATGGGGCTAATCGCCGGACATTGAGTCTCAGGCTCCTTAACAACCATTCTGAACCGCAGCCGCAAACGGCAACCTGATGGACCACCTGGTGTCTCCAAAATCTCAGCCGCGAGATCCTCAAGCGATGTGCTCAGTACCACTTCGCCAGTTACCTCAGGACAATCTCTCAGGCAGAATTGCAGCACGAACTCTCTGGACATACGAGCCATCTCAAGCTGATCCTTCCGATCTGTTATGGAAATAAGTTCATCCAAATTATCGAGATCATATAGGTAATTTTCGAAGCCTACTTTCAAATTGTCATAAATCGTCGGATCAAACATGTTGCGAAACCTGCTTTCTTGTGCAAATTATTCCAAAGTGCATTGTTGCTGCTCCGAATCATAGTATACTGTAACGCTACTTCACGCAAACAGGCAACGTTATCATACCGAATAGCTCGACTATGTAGCCATCTGTCATAAGTCAAAACGACATTCATTATCGCGCATCTCCAGCGACTCCACTTGTCCATTTCCAATATAAAAAAGCCCGGTCGTGATGACCGGGCTTGGTTGAGATACAGAATAATAAATATTCTGACTCCCTATTCTTCTTTAGCTGGTTCTTCTGGTGCTGCTGGTGCTGCTTCATCAGCAGAAGCCGTAGGCTCTTCCTCAGCCGCTTGTGGCGGCATCACGGAAGCGATGATGGAATCACCTGACGTCACCAGAGTCAGACCTTTTTCGAGCTTGATATCTCCAGCTGTCAAACGATCACCAATTTCCAGTCCGCTAACATCCACCTCAATGGAGGTTGGCAGATCAGCCGGAAGTCCTTCGACCTCCAGTTGAGTTTCCTGTGTCTGGAACACACCGCCTGCCTTGGAGCCGGCTGCGGTACCTTGGAAGTCGATCGATACACTAACGCTGATCGGCTTGTTCTTCGAAATTTGCAGGAAGTCCACGTGCAGCAGACGTCCGTTACGTTCCTGCTGATCCTTGATCAGCACTGGAACCGTTTTGCCACCCTCAAGATTGAGGTTGAACATCTCGGAGCGACCTGTACGTGCTACTTTCAGCACTTCTTTTTCATCTACATGTATCGCGGCACCTTCTAATCCCGGGCCATAAACGACAGCCGGAACACGTCCGCCTTGTCTTAACAGGCGCAATGCTGCACCTTTCTTTTCAGTTCTTGGTGTTGCCGTAAGTTGAGCCATTTTTCCGTTGGATTTCATGATTGAACATCCTCCTTCAAGGGATCCTTACTTTATATTTGTTAGGAAGCGATAAGCTTCTCTCTTAGACCAGAATGGCCTTTTCGTGCGTGGCCGAATCTGGGGCCATATCTATATTTACCCCAATGAAAGACCATCTCAAACACTAACATGTACAGTTTTTTTTATTTTTCGGGTGAAAATGGTTCTTTCTGATGAACAAAAAAGCAGCCGGAATACCTTCCGACCGCTTGTTAAGCCTATATTTTTCAACCATTTGTATGAAGTTATAACCTGGCCAGCTAAGCGCTGTTACGATCATCCTCTACATCACTTTCACGGATAACCTGCATCTGATCCGACCCACTCTGAACGATAATGTGCACATCTCCGTCTTCAGGACCGATATCAACATAACGATCTCCGCAGGTATCTTTGGCTTCCCATTCATTCAGCCGAATGATTAAGCCCAGATGATGCAGTCCTGCAGCCACCCGAAAACGGGCTTCTGCTGCATTGCCTACTCGCTCAAAGGAGACCGCTCCATCCTCCATGCCTGTGCCCCATACCCAGACATCCCATCCCTCATAATGCTGATCTTCCCGTTCATATCGGAGAGTCACGATTCGCGATATTGGTTTGTGGATTTTGATATTCAGCGATGCCTGAATTCCTCCAGCCTCCGCGATAATCTGGGTAGATCCTGGTGTTAAAGCACGCACAATGCCTGCTGTACTAACAGCTGCATGATCCAGATGAGATGAGCTCCACCGTATATTCATACCTTGCAAAGGCTGGCCGAATTGATCCAGAACCAAGGCGCGGAATCGACTGACACGTGTTGTGTACATCACGGATTCCCCGATAATTTCAATTCGTTCCGGATGGAGATGATCAACCTGCAGCGTACACTCTGTGGTAATCGTGCCACATTGGACGCTAATCGTGGCTTCTCCGGTCTCCCCCGTATGAATTGTCCCATCGGATTGAATCGCAATAATCTGTGGGTTCGAAGAGCCCCAGGTCACAGATGCGTTCTCCACCACATTACCAAAATGGTCTCTGACCGATGCTCGCAAACCGGCAATCTCTCCGACACTGTACACAAGACGCGGCGAATGAATCTCAATCACAGCGGGTTCAGCACCGCCAGCATACTCCGTGTCGTACATTACCATCAGTGACCATCGTTCTACCATTGCGGTTCCGCTCACCGTCTCAATGAGATCTGTACCTGCCTGGTGATCATTCACCACGATATGCCAGTCACCCTCCGGCAGACTCACTTGCTGCTGCTGACCTGTTCCGTTGTAGATCACCACGATCTGATTCCAGGTATCCTGATTCGCTCCGTGATCCAGTGTAAATGCAACCACATTTCCTTCTGCTCGCATCATGCGAAGATGATTCCTTACCTGCTCGGCGTTAATCATGCGAAAAGCCGGATGTGTGCGGCGTAGATGAATCAGGCCCCGATAATAGTCAAAAACAGGTCTGAATCGAGCTTTGTTAGCCCAAGTGATCGTATTCACGGCGTCCCCGCTGCGATAACTATTGTGATCTCCTGCTTTGGATCTCAGCATCTCATCTCCTGCATGAAGAAATGGAATCCCCTGTGAGGTAAGTAGAACCCCTGTTGAGAGCAAGGAACGACGGACCATCTCATGATCAAGTACATCATCCGCATCGACATAACGATAAGGGTCCGCCGCTTTAACCGCCGATTCCGCACTGCCTCCTTCTACGGGCTGCCCGTCTCTCCATACCGGGTAACCGAGATCATGCCTGAGGTACATCGTTGTTGCGATTTTGTCCCACAGGTTGAGATTATCATGTGCCGTCACATAATTGACGGATTCCACTGGTGAAGATGTAAAATCATCCAGCGCTCCTGCTACACCCATGGCAATTTCGTACTCCCTACCGTCTGCTCCGGTAACAAAACCTTTGCCGATACCATCACTATCCCCTTTGATGGCACTGCGGAAATGATCGTTAAATACAGCAAATCCCTGACCGCGTTGTGTTCCTTTTAACGTTTTCCGATCCAGAGGTGAATCTCCGCCTGTCCACGGCTCCCCGTAGATCAGAAAAGCCGAATCAATCTGTTCTCTCAGCTCACGGGTCACTTCGTTCATCGTGTCTGTATCAATCAGACCCATGAGGTCGAATCGAAACCCGTCCACATGATATTCCTCTGCCCAATACAGGAGAGAGTCCAAAATATATTTTCGTACCATGGGGCGCTCCGTAGCCAGTTCATTGCCTACACCCGAGCCATTGCTCAATGTGCCGTCCTCACGGTAACGATAATAATAACTTGGTACAATTCGTTCAAAAGGTCCATCATCCACGCTGTACGTATGGTTATAAACCACATCAAGCACGACACGAATGCCTTGTCGGTGCAAGGAATGAATGAGAGCCTTGAACTCCCGAATTCGAACCGCAGGATCACGTGGATTGGTGGCATAGGAACCCTCCGGCACGTTATAGTGCTGCGGATCATACCCCCAGTTGTATGGCAATTTGGCATTCGAACCGGCGTCCGTTGTCGATGCCAATTCATCCACCGTCTGATAATCCGCTACAGGCAGAAGATGCACATGCGTGATGCCGAGTTCGACAAGATGATCTACTCCGATGGAGTTGCCGCCTCTGTCCGTCAACCCGGAAGCTGTAAATGCCAAATATTTGCCCTTATACGGAATATCGGCATGGGGGTCGGAGGAGAAGTCACGCACATGTAATTCATATAGAACTGCATCTGCCGGACGTAGAAATACGGGCTTCACATCCTCTTCCCAGTCCACAGGATTGGTTGTATCCAGATCAATTATGGCTGTTCGCTGTCCGTTCGCCGATACAGCACGAGCGTAAGGATCGGGTGCCACTGCAATATGCTGATCATCATGCGTAATGTAATACATATAATAATGTCCGGCCCAATCCCCTTCAAGCTGCACACTCCATATTCCATCCGGGTCACGGGTCATCGACCGTTGCTGTCCGTCATCATGTTCGGTTACTTTACCACTTTCATCATAATGTCCCTCATCATCAAAAATGAGTATAGAAACCTGCTGAGCTGTAGGTGCCCACAGCTTAAATGTGCTTGCTGTACGCGTATATGTTAAGCCAAGATCGTTGCCTTCATAACGAAAAGATGTCCATTCCGGCATCGTTCCCACCGCCTTTATATCCATTGATTTCGTGTTGTCCCGATGTTACGGAGCGAGACGTCATTTGTCAACCCGGGGTTGTCTGTACTCAACATATCGGTTGAGCAGAGGCTTTCAATTAGCATATTGAATGTGATGCAAATCTACATAGCAATCGCTTTCAAGATACAGCATATGTAAACAAGCGCCATAGATTGACAGCATTTGTACCTGTCCTGATGAAAAAAAGACGGGAGAAAACAAAACACCCTCGTCCCACAATGGAGAAAGGGTGCAATAACGTTCATTCACCTGAATACATAACTGTCATGGATATAGCGGGAATGCTGACCTGACCGTCCTTGGCCGTACGCAGCGTCTCGGTACCAGCCTGCCCCTGCTCTACGACCACATTCCATGTACCTGAAGGAACGGAGGTTGTACGGATTTCTTTGGAAGCATTATATATAACGATTATCCGTCCCCATGAATCTCCGACAGCCGTTCCTGCCAGTTCATAGGCCAACAGCCCTTTTCCTTTTTCAAGCAATCGAACATGGTGCTCAATCTCTTCCCGGGTGCGAAGACGAAAAGCAGGATGCTCGCGCCGAAGACGGATCAGACCACGATAATAATCATGAACAGGTTTAAACTGCTGCTTTTGCTCCCACCGAATGGCATTGACTGAATCCCCACTCTCATGACTGTTGGCATCACCATATTTACTTCGCAGAAATTCATCTCCAGCCGCAAGCAAAGGAACCCCCTGGGAAGTCAATACGATGCCATTAGCAAGTAGACAACGCCGGACCGTTTCGTTCTCCAGTATACGATCCGGGTCAACGTGCAAATACGGCTTCGCCTGCTGTACAGCCTCTTCCACGTTGGCGCTGCCTTTCACACGACCATCCTCACTATATGTGATAAATCCCAGTGTATCGTGCAATCCTTGTGTCTGGGCGACTTTGTCCCACAGGTTGAGATTATCATGTACGGTTACATAATTAATTGTTTCAGATGGGTTATCCGTAAAATCAGTAATGGCTCCCCGTACGCCTGTCCATATATCATCTTCCTTTCCCTCCGCTCCAGTAGCAAATCCGGTTCCCGTTCCATCACTATCGCCTTTGATCGTTCCACGGAGGTTATCGTTAAATACAGCAAATCCGGCTTTACGCTGTGCTCCCTTAAGTGTCATTTGATCCCCAAGGGGTGATTCCAACGCTCCCCAGGGTTCACCGTATAAGAGAATGGATGGAGAAACCTCGGCATGCAGTTCTGCTGCGAGCTCTTTCATTGTTGTCGTGTCGATCAGACCCATCAGGTCAAAACGAAACCCGTCCACATGGTATTCCTCTGCCCAGTATCGTACGGAGTCGATAATGAACTTACGCACCATCGGGCGCTCCGTAGCCACTTCATTGCCTGTACCAGATCCATTGCTGTACGTGCCATCCGGATTCTGACGGTAGTAATATCCTGGAACAAGCTTCTCAAATGAACTGGCTGCCGTATCAAACGTATGATTGTACACCACATCCATAATGACTCCGATCCCCTTCTCATGAAGGGCGAGTACCATCGATTTGAACTCTCGAATTCTTGTCTCCGGCTCATCTGCACGGGATGCATAAGAACCTTCTGGAACGTTGTAGTGGAGCGGATCATAGCCCCAGTTATAACGTGAGCAATCGGAAGTCCCGTCATCTTCCTTCGATTCGTCCACTGTCGCAAAATCAAAAACCGGTAGCAGATGTACATGAGTAATTCCCAGCTCAGCCAAATGATCGATCCCCAGTGTATTCCCGTTTGAATCGTGCAAACCTGTCTCGGTAAAAGCAAGATACTTTCCTTTATGCCTCATGCCGGATGACTCATGGATCGAGAAATCGCGCACATGCAGCTCATATAAGACCGCATCTACCGGGCTCGCCAGTTTTGGACGAATATCCTCATTCCAGCCATTCGGGTGGGTCTGTTCCAGCCTGACGATGACTCCCATTTCTCCATTCATGGTCACAGCCCGTGCATAGGGGTCAACCGCTATCTCCTGCCGTCCGTCCTCAAAGGTGGCTCTGTACATATAACGATAACCGCTCCACTCACCTTCGAGCTTTAGGGACCAGATGCCCTGATCCTGTTTGTTCATTGGTATTTCTTTCTGTTCGTCCTGATTCTTCTGTTCATTGGGACTTCCCCCTGTTGAAGGCGGGTAAATCAGCACATCCACCTGCTTTGCGGCAGGAGTCCACACTTTGAAACCACAGGCTTGTGGTTCCATCGTGACACCCAGATCTCTTCCTTGGTATGTATCTAATACGTTTAATACGTCTAACTTGTGATGGTCATCAATCATGCTGTATATTCCCCTCTCGATGAGCAATAAAATGAATGTGAACAAATGCTCCTTACCTTTTATACCCCTTCTGTCACCTAACCATAATCTCGGGGATGAAAAAGAACATAAAAAACAAGCCATGCTTCACGTCATTTCACGCAAAACACAGCTTGTTCTTCAAATTACTTCCCGTTTAGCTGGGCATAAGACGCTTCAAATTCGGAAATGAGCTGTTCGCCACCGGATTTTCTCCAGTTCGCCACTTCCTGCTCCCATCCAGCATCATCGATTTTGCCCATAATGTATTTGGTCTGTGCATCCCAGATCATCTGGTCCAGCTCCTGGCCGCGCTCAGTATAGATGGCAGAAGACAAGGTCAGCGCCGGATTTGGAATGGCATACTTCTCATTCTCACGTGCCATCTTCGTGCCCTTCATACCGATCGGTACATCGACAAGCTCAGGCACGTTATAACCTTCAATGCTTAACAGATTGTCACGATAAGGCTTCACTTCACGCTGATACCCGTCGAAGTCCTTGAACTCGGTTTTGCCATCCGAAGTCTTCGTATAGTGCACGTCTTCCAGACCACGCAGCTGAAGCGTACTCAGTGGTTCGTCCATCAGTTGATCCAGGAACGTCAGCACCTGTTTTAACTGTTCTTCGTCCGGTACGGAAGCTTTGGGAATGACAAGCATGCCATAGTTCCCTGGTTCCCCGGCAATTCGAATGCCATCCGGTCCTTGGAACGGAGCCACATCAATCTCGCCATCAGGCACGTTTGGTGTCAGCCGCTGTTGAAACGACTTTCCGTTCTGAGCAACACCGTTCAGCTTCATAGCTACAAGACCCGAGTCGATTTTTTTGTCCGCATCAGAAGGGTCCAGCGCTGGGAAGTCACTGTTGATCAATCCCTCACTGAACAGACGCTTGAACAGCTTCATCGTGTCCACATATTCTGTGGTGAGGAATTCAGGGGTAAGTTTACCCGCATCGTCCACACCCCACTTGTTCACCCCACCAATACTTACGGCGATCCGTGTCAGCGGAGAGGATACACCTTCGTTGTACTTTTTGAACAATACTGTTCCATACGTATCTTCCTTGCCGTTACCATCAGGATCATCCTTGCGAATGGAGCGCATCACTTCGTACCAGTCATCCAGCGTTTTTGGTACATCCAGCTTCAGTTTGTCAAACCAGTCCTTGCGGTACACCATGGCTGTACGCCCAATATCGCGGAAGTTGGGTACCCCGTAGACCTTTCCTTCGATCTTGATATTGTCAAAATATGCCTCGGATTGGGCAGACAGGTTCTTATAATCCTTCAGATAGGGTCCAATTTCCCAGAACAGCCCCGTTTTGGCTGCGTTAAATGTTGTGGGTACATAATTCACACGCATGATGGTCGGCATCTCGCCCGAAGCTACCATGACATTCACTTTATCATCAAAAGCAGACTGCGGAATCCACTGTACACTGACATCCGTATTCGTATATTCCTCAATCTTTTGTTCAATCCCATTCTCCTTGGCCGGCACATCACCAACCTGCATCAAAGAAATCGAAATGGGAAGCTTGCCTTCCCCTGCCGCAGGCGCTTTTTCTCCCCCACAGCCTGCAAGCAGCCCGGCGGACATTGCACCAACCACGACCAATCCGCCTAAACGGGACATCCGACCTTTTGGACTCATGAACCATCTCTCCTTTGGTTAACCAAATTGTTCACATTTTGCCTCATTTGATTAAATCGCTACGGGTACACAATATAGACGGACTGAACCGTTCCGACCTATATTGTGCTGATTTGAAGTCGCTCCTTGGATTGATGCAAAACGCCCCATGAATGCGCTATCATAAATAAGTCTGAAGAAAAGAACTAGCGTGTCGCCAGTTCTATCTCCACTCCTGCCAAAATAAATGGAGCAACCGATTTCGGATCATTAATCCGAATGGATTCAGTTACATAATACTCGTACGACCCGTCACGATACGGGGTACCGCCCAGACCTGCCCCACCGTTACACTGCGTCAGGGACAATACACCTTCACGGTCCGTTTGCAGCAGATGCAGCAGCAGACCCTGATACCCCTTTTTTGCGATAGCTTTAAACTTGCCACTCAGATAACCCTTACGTACGCCCTTCGCAAGTGCATACACAAACATTGAGGTTCCCGAAGCCTCCAAATAATTACGCTCACGCCCCGGCTGATCGAGCAAATGAGGCCATAACCCGGACTGTTGGTCCTGTACATGTACAAGTGCATTCGCTACACGTTCGAAAATCCCCACAATCTGACCCCGCTGCTCATGATCTACAGGCAGATGATCCAATGTATCCACTACCGCCATCACATACCAGCCCATCGCCCGGCTCCATACATGCGGAGAGCATCCGGTTTCTCCCGAGCTCCAGCGCTGTTCCCTGCTCTCATCCCAGGCATGGTACAGTAGACCGCTGCGTGGATCACGTGTACGTTTCTCCACCAGCAGTAGCTGTAATGCCGCCTTGTCAAACCACTTCTCCTCACCAGTAACCGCACCATATTGCGTCTGGAACGGCGTGGCCATATACAGCCCATCCAGCCACATCTGAAACGGGTAGACCTTCTTGTGCCAGAATCCGCCTTCACTCGTACGAGGCTGTCCCTTAAGCTGTACCATGAGCAAATCCGCGGCTTTACGGTACTTTTCTTCGCCCGTTTTGTCCAGCAATAGGAACAGCGATTTCCCCTGGTTAATCTGGTCCAGGTTATATTCCTCAACCGCATAGGAACGAATCGAGCCATCTTCCTGAATGAAGTTATCCATCAGTTCATGAATGTAATCGAAATATTTCTGTTCTCCGGTATGGGTGTACAGCTCTTCCAGCGCTTTCAGTAGACAACCATTTTCATAATGCCAGGTAGGGTACAACTCATGATTGCGATAACTTCCCATGAACTGTTCAGCCATCCGTACCGGTGTGAATTGCAGGGTTTCTTTCATGATGTTCCTCCGCTTCCGGCTTTTTATTTAGCCTGTTTTTTGTAGTCTTCGGCATATTCCTCACGAATTTTGGTACCGCCCGCATTGCCCCAATTCTCGATCTCCTGTTTCCAGCCATTTTCATCGATTTTGCCCATAATATATTTGGTCTGCGCATCTGCAATCATCTGATCCAGATCTGCCCCACGATCGCCATAAGTAGACGAATACAAGGTTAATGCAGGGTTTGGCACAGCATGTTCCGCCAGTTCTTTGGCAAGTTCCGTACCCTTTTCACCGAGTTCGGTATCTTTCAATTTCGGTACGTTGTAACCTTCTACGTAAGGCAAGTTATCACGATATGGCTTCACTTCACGCTGGAACGCATCGAAGTCGCTCATCTCCACCTGGTCCTCGCCAGCCTTCTTATAATGTTTGTCTTCAATACCACGCATCAGCAGCGTTGCCATCTCCGGGTCCATCAATTTATCCAGGAAAGACAACAGGTTTTTCAGCTCTTCTTCCGATTTCACCGTCGCTTTCGGGAAGGCCAGAATACCGGAGTTACCCGTCTGCCCCGCCACACGGTCGCCATTCACACCAAGCAAACCTGCAATGTCTACTACGCCATCCGGGTCATTCTTAGAAAGACGCTCTTGCTGGCTCTTCCCGTTCTGGGCGACACCGATACGCATGCCGACAACACCTGTATCATATTTCTTCTCCGCTTCTGTGGAGTCAAATACGGCAAAGTCCTGATTCAGCAGTTTCTCGCTATACAAACGTTTCAGCAAATCCAGCACCTGCATATATTCCGGTGTCATGAATTCCGGCGTAAAACTGCCGTCATCTTCTACCTTCCACTTGTTTGGTGCACCAAAACTTACGCCAAGACGTGTAGTGAAGGAATATTGATCCTCGTTATACTTTTTGAAAAGCATGAGTCCAAACGTATTATCCTGACCGTCTCCATCCAAATCGGAGGTCGCCAGCGTCTTGATCGTTTCATACCATTCATCCGGTGTCGTTGGTACCTTGAGATTCAGCTTATCAAACCAGTCTTTACGGTAAATCACCGTTGCACGGGCAATATCAGAGAATACGGGTACCCCGTAGATTTTGCCTTCCACCTTGATATTGTCAAAGAAACGCTCGTTCTGTGCAGACAGATTTTTATAATCCTTCAACAAAGGTCCAACTTCCCAGAATACATCGTTACGCATCGCACTCGTTACGGTTGGGTTATACTGCACTTTCACAATTTTGGGCATATCGCTGGATGCAATCATGACATTGATTTTGTCATTATAAGCCGAAGCCGGAATCCACTGAATGTCTAGTTTGGTGTTCGTATACGTCTCAATCTTTTGCTGGACCTCATTGCCTTTGCTCGGTACGTCGCCCACCTGTGCTATTGCAATGGACACATTCTGCACGCCGCCCTCGGCATCCTGACCTTCATCCGATCCGCATCCTGCCAGCAGGCCTGTTACCAATGCCAGTGTGCTCAAGACAGCTACGGCTTTCTTTTTTGTTGCTTTCATTAAACGAAAACCTCCCCTTTTTTATACAGTCATGAACCCGTTTTGATGTACAACCATGCGCAATTTCAACCTTTTACCGATCCCAGCATCACTCCTTTGGCAAAGTGTTTTTGCAGGAATGGATACACCAGCATGATTGGAATCGTGGAGAACACGATAACGGCCATGCGTATGGTGAGCGGCTGAATCTCGGTCTCTTCGATACTGGTATCCCCGATCCGGCTCTGAGCCAGGATGACAATCTCACGCAGCCACACTTGTACGGGCCACTTTTCACTATCGTTGATATAAATGACAGCGTTGAAGAAGCTGTTCCAATGAGCCACCGCGTAAAAGAGAGAGAATGTAGCCATTGCTGGCATCGACAAAGGCAAAACAATACGGAACAATACGCCCACATCGTTACATCCATCGATTTTGGCGGCATCCTCCAGTTCATCCGGAATGGCTTGGAAGAAGTTCTTAAGTACGATCAGGTTGAACGCACTAATCGCGGTAGGCAGCATCAAAGACCATAATGTATCCGTCAGGTGCAATGATTTTACGACAAAGTAGGTTGGAATCATCCCACCGCTGAACAGCATGGTGAACAGTACACCCAGCAAGATCGGCTGGCGTCCACGCAAGTATCTTCTGGAAAGCGGATACGCCATAAGCGAAGTGAACAACAGGTTAAGCAGTGTTCCGATTACAGTGATATAAATGGATACACCCAGACTGCGAATCAATGTGTCTGTAGAGAAGATGTAACGGTAAGCGGCGAGGGAGAATTCTTTTGGAAAAAGAATGAATCCTCCCTTGGCCACTTCATGCGGACTCGTAAACGAGACGGCCAAAATATAAATGAACGGGATAACGGTCACGATTCCGATCAAAAGTAGAAAACCATGATTGAGGATATCAAAGATCCGGTTGCCCCACGTTTTATCCTGTTGCATCTTAATGTTCACTCCTGTCTGGTGAAGAACGTCTGCTGCCAAGCGTTAGTAGACGCCTTCCTCCCCGAATTTTTTGGCCATCGTGTTGGCACCCAGTACAAGTGCCAGTCCGACCACCGACTTGAACAAACCAACAGCAGCACTATAACTGTACTGTGCCTGTGTGAGACCTTTGGTGTAGACGTAGGTATCAAATACCTCACCCACATCCCGGTTCGTCGGCGTGAGCATCAGGAAGATCTGTTCAAAGCCTGTATCCAGGAAGTTACCCAGACGCAGAATGAGCAAAATAATGATTGTACTGCGGATGGCAGGCAACGTAATATGCCATGTCTGACGCCAGCGATTGGCACCATCCATCCGTGCAGCTTCATAGAGCTGTGTATCTACACCGGAGAGTGCCGCTAGGAAAATAATCGTGCCCCAACCTACCTCTTTCCAGATGGATTGTCCAACAATCATCGTTCGAAACCAGCCAGGCTCAAGCAGGAAAGCCACTTTTTGTCCCGTCAGGTTATAAAGTAATTCGTTAATAGCGCCGCCCTCGGTTGTGAACAGCATGTAGAACACACCAACCACAACAACCCAGGAAACAAAGTGCGGAACATATACCAGCGTCTGTACAAAGCGTTTGAATCGTTCACGGCGAACTTCATTCATCATGAGTGCCAATACAATTGGCAGTGGGAAGAAGAACACCATATTATAAATCGCTAGCAAAAACGTATTCCGGAACAAAGTCCAGAACTGCGGTTCCCCGAAGAAACGCTGGAAGTGCTTAAACCCTACCCAGTCGCTGCCCAGAATGCCCTTGTAAGGCGTGTAATCCTGAAAAGCCATCGTAATACCGTACATGGGTATGTATTTGAAAATAACAAAGTAAAGCACGCCCGGTATCAACATAATATAGAGCCACCGGTTTTTGATGATGTCCCTCCACAGCAGGTTTTTGTCACTGCGGGTAGCGGGTCGTGTCCGAGCCGCCGTTTCGGCTTTCATAGTGTCTTCCTCCCCACATTGGAAACGATTACAAAATATCACTTCCTGAATTCATGTCTTCATTGTGGAGGATAAATGGGTAACTGGCTATCGTCTCATTTTAGCTTCTTGTTTTCCCTTATGCAGCAAGGGTTTAAGGCATTTGTAATTCTGGAATGCTCCCCTGAATGAACCACATTTAACCTCCGATATTCCTGTCTTAACTCTGCTGCAAACGCAGAATAAAGGCTGACCTTGAAACAAAGAAAAACCTGCCTGCCATGGCAGGCAGAGCAGGTTGCTTTTATCGCTGCTGCTCCCGGTATTTTCCGGGGGTAGTTCCCGTAATTTTACGAAATGTACGGATAAAAGCAGTAGGGTTGGTGTAATTGAGTTTCTCGGCAATCTCCGATATTTTCAGGTTGGTCGTCTGCAGCCAGGTTTTGGCTTTTTCCATCCGGTATTCGGCAAGGTATTCCGTAAAGTTCACACCAGCCTCCTTCTTGAACACACGGCTCAGATAGACTGGATGAAAATTCAGTTCTTCTGCGCAAGCTTCCAGCGACAATTCGCGATCATATCGCTCCTCGATCAGCCGAATCATGCGCCGGGCAATATTCAGATATTGAGATTCTTCCTGTTCACGCCAGAATCGAATGACAGGGTGAAATAAACATTTGCGGAACCAGTTCGTCATTTCATCCAATGTGGATAACTTGAGTAGTCGAGCCATAGAGGCCTTTTCGCCCAACACTTCCGCAACATTCCCACCCTGCTCCTGTACAAGCTGATACACACGGGACAACAGTTGAACCATGATAACGGGGTATTCGCTGAAGTGCAGCTTCTTGTCTGCAAGCAGACCGAGGTATTGCTTAAAGTACGCATCGGTTTTCTCCTCGTCCCCTTGCTTGAGTGCAGAAGCCAACTGGTCTTCAATCATCCTGAGCTGTGTATATAACGCTGCCTCCGTCTGACCTCGCGGCTGAATATCCTCGTAATGCAAAATAATACGGCTGCCCAGACTTACCCTGCCTTGCAGAGCCTCACGACTCTCCTGGTAAGCCCGTGGCGAATCACCTATTGCAGAATAGGAACGACTAATACCGATACTTACAGGCAGATTCAGATAGGTCACAACCCGCTCACGGATCAATTCCGCTTGAGTGTGCATCCACTCTTTTAGCTGTACTTCATCATCCAACACGGATGCCAATACCGTAACCTGGGCGTCATCAATCATGACAGGTGCAAAACGAATATCAGAGGGCAGCAGCTCACCGACCATATTGTTTAACGCAAACAGCAGCAGATCCCGGTCCTGCTCCTCATACCTTGTCCCTTCAAGGGTATCGATCTGAAGTGTAAGTAGCCCAAGTCTGGACCATGAGGTTGGAAAATCGTATAACTGACCCTGATATCTGAAGTCATCTTCCGATATTTTGCCTGTAAGCAGTTTTGTCATAAAAAATTCCTGCAAATGAACATGCTGGCCCTTCATCTGCTCACGCATCGTCTTTTCCGAGCTGAACAAGGTCGATAATCGCTCTTCGATGTATATAAATTCATCCTGACGGCGTCCCGACGGAGCCAATGGAGAATCCAGTCCTTTTGTAAACTGCAGAAGTCTGGAAATGGGAGAATACATCTTGCGACTGCCGTAGATGGCTACTAATCCCGTCAAACATAACATGACTAATGTAGCCACTCCCGTAACCAATGCAATTTTCTGCGATTGGGCGGTTATCTGACTCAGCGATACAACGGATACATACAACCAACCATTGAGTGGGGACTGCCTGTAGCTAACTGCCACCTGACTTCCCTCGACCTCTGCACTGAAGAAACCCTCCGACTGTCCTGTCGTTTGTACCTTTTCATGGATTTCCTGATTTAGCGTGTCGTATTTCCCGTCTTGTTCTGTATCGTTGAGAAAATATTTTTGCTCCCGATCAAGGACGTACATATCCCCTGAATTCGGATTTCGACTTAGAAATGTACTTAGCTCTGTATCGGCTATGTCTATAACCAAAAATCCCTTGGGTTTCACATTCGTTGGTATCATCGGAATCTTGAATACCATGCTTACCACGTTGTCGGATGAAATAAGAGTAGGTGCGTGTTCTGGCGTTGCTTCACCAACTCCCGCCGATACCGGCACACTTTCTTTGGTTGAACTCACATTTTGCGTTACCCAGAACAGGCTGTTTGTATATTTCAAATAAGAGCCTATCCGGTCCCGAATACTGAAATCATCCAATTTTCCAAAGGAACGCATCGAAACGACCCAGTCTTCATCCAGATTCACGAGATAGGCCTGATCGATATTAGTAACCGATTGCAGATTATTAAATCCGGAAGTCAGATCACGAATTTCCTGAAATTCGCTGCTGTCCAGCGGTTTTTTCATCGCTTGTAATACCAGTGGAGAATTCACATATTGGATGGACGATAATTGCAGGCTGCGCAATACTTGCTCTACCCGCATTTGGGTCTGATGCAGAATCTGCAAATTACTCTCCCGGACCTTCTGTTCAATGTCACGTGAAGCAATCGAATAGGAGACTGAACCAATAACAATGACCGGAAGGGCTCCGAGAATCATGGTAAAACAGAGCAAACGCAGCAGGTATTTAGGCAAAAAGAGCATCCTCCTTTGTGCATTTTGCGTTATTTGATCGAGAACGATTTCGGAATCACTACCCGATCTAATGCAAAACGTATGTATAATATCGCTTTCATTGGATTAATTTACTATTGTTATTTTAAAACCCATTGTTATTCAAGTCCACTATTTATTATTGAAGGTTGACTTCAAGGCAATTTCCAGTTTATATTGGTTGCATATTCCTCAATCAAAGGAGAGATTTTGATGTCGGTGAGCGTTCTTAACTAACTAGTTTCATATTCAGGAGTTTGGCCTTCGATTCACTTGTGCCTTGTGGCATACGTGTATTTCATGATGCGCCATTACCCTGTACTTAGTTAAGAACAGCGGATATCATAAATCGCCTCCGGGATTGTACGTGTCCGGGTCTATTTCCGCGCTGTGTTCAGCGTGGATTTTTTTGTATAGACCTATAACGGGCCCTACTTTCCCGTACGTTAAGGGCGGAGAATGACGTTTGTTCATTCTCCGCCCTTTTTGCGTTTTCCGGGAATATGTCCCATCGCTTTAACCGAAATTCCATTTTATATCCAAGGAGAGATCAAGCATGAATGAAAAAACGTTAACCAGTCTGGGTTATCCCCAAATTCAAAAAAACGTTGCAGCCTGTGCCCTATCCTATTTGGGCAAACGTTACGCAAGAGACATGAAGCCAATGGTGGACGCTTCTCTGATTCAAATGCGGCTGGAAGAGACCGCTGAAGCGGCTGCTTTGATTCGTTACGGTGCCAGTGTGCCCATTCCTTCACTGGATGGCATGGAGACCATCATGGATCTGCTCGGCACCGGTTATTTATTTACGGAACGTGATTTCAGCAATCTCGCCCAATTTCTGCGCAGCTGCGCACAGCTTATGAAATACATGGAGGGCAAATCCGAAGTGGCCCCCACAGTTAGTCGCTACGCTTCATCCATGATATGGATGGAATCCCTGCTCAGCGAGATTGAACGCTGTATCCATAGTGGACGCATTCAGGATCAGGCGAGCAAGGAGCTGATACGTATTCGTAAAAAAATGACGGTGAATGAGGAACGCATGAAGCGCAAGCTGGATTCTCTAATAAGCAAACACCGCTCCATCATGCAGGAAAATGTGATTAGTCAGCGTGGTGGAAGAACCGTGCTGCCCATTAAGAAAGAATTCCGCAAACACGTTAAAGGCAGTGTGCTGGATGAATCAGGAAGTGGCCAAACCGTATATATTGAACCTGCTGAATTAGTAGGTCTGCAAATGGAGCTGTCTTCACTGCAAGCCGAGGAATCACGGGAGGAGATGAAAATTCTCGGTGACTTAACCTCCTTGGCAGAGTCTTATAATCGTGAAATTTCGTTAAATACGGAAACGGTAGGGATTCTGGATTTCCTGTTCGCCAAAGCGAAATATGCAGCGACCATGGACGGACGAACTGTAAGCGTCAATGCCATTGGACGTGTTCGGCTTCATCATGCCCGCCATCCGTTTATGGGTGCATCCATGGTTCCGCTTGATTTTGCGATTGGTCAGACTTATTCCTCGCTAATCATTACCGGGCCGAATACGGGTGGCAAAACGGTTGCACTCAAAACATTGGGTCTGCTCACATTGATGATGCAATCTGGTCTGCTTGTGCCTGTCGCTGAAGATGGCGAGATGGCCGTGTATCATGAAATTGCTGTTGATATCGGCGATGGACAGAGCCTGGAGCAAGCACTCAGTACCTTTTCTGCACATATTCGCAACATGATTGGCATCCTGGAGCAAGCCGATTCATCGACACTTGTGCTTATTGACGAGATGGCCTCCGGTACCGATCCCGGTGAGGGAGTGGGACTCTCGATCGCCATGCTGGAGGAGCTGCACAGCCGTGGAGCTACCGTTATCGCTACAACCCATTTTGGGGAAATCAAACATTTTGCAGCATCCACGCCTGGATTTGAGAATGCAAGAATGGAATTTGATACGGTCTCTCTTCAACCTCTTTATCGATTGCGGATCGGAGAAGCCGGGGACAGCTATGCCTATTCCATTGCACTGAAATTGGGTATGCCACAGCGTATTATTGAGCGCTCCAAGCTCATTTCAGATCAGGGTGTCTCGCAAAGTGTCTCTTCCACCTCCTCTCCATCCGTGCCTAACGTAAGTTCAACGTCATCGCAAATAAACAGCACGGTTGAACAAGAACAATTGAATGAAGCAAGGAACACGATAAAACCTATCAGCCCGTCCGTACAGACTGGAACTAGAAAGCAATCTGCTGATCGGCCTGAAACATTAGAACCCGCGCCCCCTGCCAAAGCATTCCGAAAAGGGGATCGCGTCTATGCAGCTTATCTGAACCAGTCAGGCATCGTATGTGATGTGGAGGACAGTCGCGGAAATATCGGAGTCATGCTGCGTGGACGTAAAGTCAAAATTCATAAGAAACGTCTAACTCTGCACATCTCCGCAGATGAACTATATCCGGGTGACTATGACCTCGACATTGTGCTGGAGTCCAAAGAGAACCGAAAGAAACGCAAACTGATGAGTCGCAAGCATGTGGAAGGACTGAAAATTGAATTGCCCCCTGAAGAATAACCACAGGATTGATATAATGGGTTGAGTTGCTATACTTTAATAAACCTATCGATCGTTCGTGGTTAGAAATTTATCGGGGAAGGAAGACTCGTATGTCTGTTGAGCAGGATACAAAGAAAGTCACTCCAGAAGTTCTTGTATGTCCTTTATGCGGTGAGGCCAATGGCTGCTCCTATGCGGCTGGTCGTCCTCATTCAGAATGCTGGTGTAACCGGGCTGTGTTCCCAGAAGGGGTATTTGACCCCATTCCGGCAGAACAGCGCAGGAAGTCCTGCATCTGCGAGGCATGTCTGGATACGTATAAAAAGAAGACAGAGCAAAATAAAGAGCCCCACAGTTAACCCTGTGAGGCTCTTCTTCAATCAATATTATTTTGTATTGAAATACAGAACGTTACTTCTGCATTTGTTGATAATGCGCTACAGCCTGCTTCAGTACAGGATGACTCTCATCCATGGACGTATACTGGCTGAGTGCTGCTTCAATCCCTTTTTGCTGGATCGTAGTCTGGAGTTCCACCGCTTCCGGGTCTTCGGATACGTCAAACTTGCAGGCAGCGGCCATACCCATCGCCAAAAGTGTTGTCTCCGTTCCATACTCGTAAGCCTGGAGAGCTGGGCGAACCAGACGGTCATTCGGGGACAGTTTCCGCAGTGGAGAACGTCCTACACGAGTTACCTCATCCGTCAGATGCGGGTTAACGAACCGTTCCAATATTTTGGCAATGTACAACTGATGATCGTCGGCATTGAATCCAAAACGCTTCACCAAAACGGCTCCGGTTTCCTGCAAGGCACCATATACGATGGATTTGACTTTTTCATCGGCAATAGCCTTCTGAATTGTATCAAACCCATTCACATATCCAATATAAGCGGCAATACAGTGTCCCGTATTTACGGTAAACAGCTTCCGTTCGATATAAGGCTCCAGATCATCCACATACATTACACCCTCAACCGGTTTGAACGCAGGGGCCATTTGTGAACGGTCAACAACCCATTCATAGAAAGGCTCTACCTGTACATGCAATGAATCTTCATGATGCTGAATCGGCACAATCCGATCTACGGCAGAGTCCGGGAAATACACGTACTGATCCGCAAGCAGGCGAGTCCGCTCATCAAGCAGGCCATATACATGTTCTTTCAGCTGAGTGCTGGCTCCAATTGCATTTTCACAGGCAATAATGTGAAGGGGCTGGAAGACATCGCCCGTTCCCAATCTGGACGTAAGTCCTTTGGCAATACCGGGAGCAATATGTTTCAGAATGTTCACGCCCACTGCAGTTGTGATCAGTTCAGCTTCTGCAACATTCTGAGCAACGGTATCCAAATTGGTTCCATCGATTGCACTCACACCGGTAACTGTCTCCAGGTCTTTGGCCTCGTTAGCCAGTTCAACCGTATACTCTCCACGCTGCTCTAGAGCCTTAACCAGCTCCTGATTAACGTCGGAGAAAACAACATTGTAGCCTGCACGGGACAGAATCAAACCGATAAAGCCACGTCCAATATTACCTGCTCCAAAGTGAAGGGCCTTCATAGTTCCATTTCACTTTCCAAAATAGTGATGACTTCTTCGGCGGTTTGAGCATGACGCAAAGCTTCCATGTTCTCTTCCTCGGCGCAGATGACTGCGATGCTGGTCAGGATCTCCATATGTTCTCCACCTTGAGCGGCGATACCAATGACCATATACGCTTTTTCTTCCCCAAAATCAACACCTTGCGGGAACTGAATGACGGAAATGCCTGTGGACAGGATGAATGATTTGGATTCCTTCGTGCCGTGTGGAATCGCAAGTCCGTTGCCGACATACGTGGAGACAATCTCTTCACGCTCCAGCATTTTGTCGATGTATTCAGCGGTGATATGTCCCGCGTCTTTCAAAATTTGACCTGCCATACGAATCGCTTCGTATTTGTCCTGAGCCGTTGCATTCATGATGACTTTATCTTTAGTTAACACACTCATGTTTGAATACCTCCAATTTCGGTTTTGCTGCGGTAAAATCCCGCAAGTTCTTGGGACAAGTAATGAATAAGATCATCCCGGTTGCCTTTTTCAAGTAATGCAATCATTTCTTCCTGCAACAATAGCGCACTGATTTCACTCAGTACCTCCAAACTTTCCTTCGATAACTGTCTGGGTCCAAGCATCAAGAGCACATGGCTGACACCTGCCGGGTCTTCCGGCGTGCGTAGAAGCGGCTCTGTCAATTGGAACAGCGTAATTGAAGGACTGTGAATGCCATCACTGCGTGTATGAAACAGAGCGAGGGAAGTTCCGGGAATCTTCTGACTTCCAACAGCTTCACGCTCCTCCAGCAGCCTGGCAATCTCATCTGGATTATTCAATACACCGGATTGATGCAAAACGCTGCACATGGCGTAAGCCGTTTCTAAAAATCCGATCTCCTGATTATCCAGCGGGAACACCTGAAACTTGCCGATTATCTGTACGATTTCAATCAGGGTCGCTTCCAGTCCAACCGGATCGGAAATTCGTCCTGTTGTCCCTGAGTCTGCTTCAGGTGGGGGACTATGTTCCCGCTGAAGCGTCGTTGTCCTGATGAAGTTTCTTAAACGTTCACTTTCTTCTGCCGTCAGCAGTGGGCTTACCTTGTAGTATTGATGTTTATCCATCGGCAGATCCACGGTAGAGAGAACCAGATCATATTCCGTCTTCGGTATACGTGCGGCTTCATACCAGGACACGCTGTCCACAATCCGAATTTCGGGAATTTCCTTGGACAGACGGCTCGATAACATCCGTGAAGATCCAATCCCACTCGTACAGACGACGACAGCCCTGATTTCACGCTTCAGCACCCGCAGCCGTTCAATGGAAGCACCGAAGTGCATTACCAAAAATCCGATCTCCTCATCCGGCACATCCGTATTGGGCCAAGCCTCTCGCACGGCTTTCTTTACATCCTCAAACAGTGATTCATAATCCTTGCGGATCTGCTGAAGCAACGGATTACGGATGAGCTGCCGCCCATCCATTCGTTCCAGCACCGGCTCTATATGGGCAATCAGACCTTCACGAAGCAGACGATCCTCATGGAACGAATAATGAGTTTTCTCCTGCATTCGATCTGTAAGAGAACGAACCATGTCGAGTAAGACCAGATCGTCTATGGGCAGAAGACGCGAGGAATGAATCGATTGCTCGATTTCAACTAGCAGCCTGTGAAAATAAGCCTGCTCCTCGCCGACAAACTCCAGCCCAAGCTGGGCAGATAGAACGCCGCACAACCGTGAAGCCAAATATTCCGGCACCTTCCGCTCATCTTGCAGTGGATTCCCAACGTCATTTTTGTCCTGTTGTGTGCCCCGACCTATGCCAAAACCTTTGCGAATCCGCACAACCGCTACAGACAATTGGATCAGCAGCTTCATGTATTGACGTTCCGGGATATTTTCCAACCACTCAATATCCGGCTGCCATAATGCATTTTCGACCGTAAGTACATCCTCATGCCCTATCATTTCCAGAAGTTTGCTGTTTACTTTGGAAACTCCCTGCTCCGCTTGTCTACCGAATAAATCGGATTCATCCAGATATTCAAGAGCGAGCGCGGAAATAGCCATGCGATGAGCCAGCTCGCTTCCATTGATCTTGACCCCATATCCACGTCTGCGAACCAGCTTCAATCCAGCCAGCTGAATGCGTGGTTCCAGATCGTCCAGATCATTGCTTGCCGTAGACACGGTTACCTTCAGATCTGAGGCCAATGCAAGCAGCTTCACAGGCTCGGATTCATCCAGCAAAATACAAAGCATGAAGAGTTTACGCTCTTCGGGCGTAAACTCCACATATTCGTTAAGCTCAAGTTGTTGACGCAATACGGCCAAATCATCGGAACCGGGATCAATTCGAACCCCGGTTCCCGATTTTTTTTCCAATCTCATGCCAAGGGGCTCAAGCCATTGTTCAATCATCTGCAACTCTCGATGTACGGTACGAGTGCTTACTTTGACCACAACAGCTATATCGCCAGCAGTTACCTCATGAGGATGCTCCAGCAGGAACTCCACGATCTCACGCTGTCTCCTTGTAATATTACTCATCAGGAGTCGGATTTGAGGCGCTCCACCAGTGCCTCATATTCAGGACTCTTCAGGAAGTTATCGATGGAAATATGCTCTGCATTTGGAGCCACGGATTTGGCCCGGTCAGTCAATGTTTTCTGTGTGATGACGATGTCGGCATCTTGTGGAATCTCACTGATCGCCGTGTTGGTTACAGCGACATCCACACCGGCTGCCTTCATTTTCTTCCGCAGAATCGAGGCACCCATGGCACTCGAACCCATACCTGCATCACAGGAGAATACAATTTTATTGATATCCGTTTTTACTGCCGAAGAAGCAATATCGGCTGCACGGTCAGCTTCACGATTGTCTTTATCAACGGTGAGGTTACCCGTTTTGCCCTGATTTTTCATATCTTTCATGCGGCTGGAAGCACTATCCAGATCTTCGTCATCCTTCTGTTTACCTGTTTTGAGCAGTATGGATGCCACGAGGAAGGAGATAACCGCAGCTACGGCTACCCCGGCAAACATACCAAGATATCCGCCCTTAGGTGTTAACAATGAGTAGGCAATGATACTTCCCGGTGACGGTGCAGATACCAAACCAGCTCCTGTCAGCATGAAGGTCAATGTACCCGCCACACCACCAGCCATCGCAGCCAGAATCAGTATCGGTCTCATCAGAATGTAAGGGAAATAAATCTCGTGAATCCCGCCAAAGAAATGAATGATTACAGCACCTGGAGCGGAAGATTTGGCTGATCCGCGACCGAAGAAGCAGTATGCCAGCAAAATGCCGAGTCCAGGTCCTGGGTTGGATTCAAGCATGAATAATACGGATTGCCCCAGTTCTCTTGCTTGATCCGTACCAATCGGTGTCAGAATCCCATGGTTGATGGCATTGTTCAGGAATAATACTTTTCCTGGCTCAATGATCAGGTTGACCAGCGGGAGAAGACCAGCGTTCATCAAAGCTTCTACCCCAGCCGATAACACCTTGCTAATCGCTTCAACGAAAGGCCCGATGCCTTTAAGGGCTAGAAGGGCCAAAATCCCACCAATAATACCAGCGGAGAAGTTGTTAACCAGCATCTCAAACCCTGATTTGATTTTGCCATCGACAGCTTTGTCAAATTTCTTAATGACCCAAGCTCCCAATGGTCCGGCAATCATGGCGCCAAGGAACATTGGAATGTCACTGCCGACAATAACCCCGATGGTCATTATTGCACCGACTACACCACCACGTTGGCCGTGTACCATGGTACCGCCTGTGTAACCGATAAGCAAAGGCAGCAAATATTTGATCATTGGATCAACCAGCAATGCAAAATCTGCGTTAGGGAACCATCCTTTTGGAATGAACAATGCCGTAATCAAACCCCAGGCGATAAATGCACCCATGTTCGGCATAACCATACCACTCAGGAAACGTCCAAACTTCTGAACGCCGACCCGTATTCCTCCGCTTTTTTCGGACTTTGCGTCCACTGAACTCATATTGAAAACCTCCTCAACATATTAAACCTTAATTCCACTGAATTTTGACAACGATGATCCAGACGAACAAAGGTACAAATCTTCAATAAATCTTAATTTACAACCATATCGTAAATGAAAACGGTATCTTCTACAACGAAATGAAAACCTACTTCCGTCATGAACGTTGATGACAAGATTTAAATTTAAAGGATTGTCCCATGTTTGAACCTTGTATATGGAATGGAACCTGTTATTCCCTTTCATGTATCATACCCACGAAATGCCCCATTTTAATGACAAACGAAATTGTAAATTTATTCTATTTGAACGAGCTGTTTCTATCTCAATTAGAAATATTGATGAAACACGTTAATTGATATTCATTCCATCCCTTTCGTCTGTTAACAACGAAAAAGCGCAATTGCCTCACCCTGTCCCAGGTGAGGCAATTGCGCCTAAGTATTCTCCGAATGAGCTGTATCACCATCCGGATCTATAATCAATCGATTCATTTTTATTACGTTAAACGAACTTTTCCATTAAGCTGAAACTCCGTATCTAGCGGAAATTTGCACCTTAATATTATTCCGTATGTTTACGATACGCATCCGCGTTCATCAATGTGGAAAGTGCTGCTGTGAGGTCGCCCTCAACACGAATCTCGATCATCCAGCCTTCCTCATATGGGGAGTTGTTAACCAGCTCCGGGGAATCCTGCAATGCATCATTCACAGCAATAATCGTTCCACTGACAGGAGAAAACAAATCCGAAACGGTTTTGACGGATTCAATCGTTCCAATGCCGTCTTCCGCTTTTACATCCGATTCAAGGTCAGGCAATTCTACAAACACAATGTCACCCAGCTGATGCTGCGCGAACTCGGTAATGCCAATACGTACGGTATCCTCCCCTACGGTCTGCACCCATTCGTGCTCTTCACTGTACAGGAAATCACTTTTCAATTCGCTCATCGATATCCGCCTCGCTTTTCATTAATGAGTGCATGCGTTTCTTTGACCTTAACCTTTTTCCCAGAACATAGCGTATGATATTTTCGATTCAAATGTCAAGATACCTCACAATTTATTTGTTTTTCTTCCTTATATGCCTGTAACTCAAATGGACCCTCCCTACATATAATGGTGAATATTAGAAAAGTAAGCGCACTCTTTATAAATAGACGTACATTTTAATGTTAATTAAAAATTTCATTCGGATTTTTTGTTCATATCTATGATATCGTTCTTGACATCAATAGACGATTCAGGCTTTAATGAGAGTAGTAAATGTGTTTAATTGGTCTATGCAATACCCGCGGATGAATGTAAAGGGAGAGATTACCCTTGACACCCGAATCAGGGTGTACATGCGGTAACGCCGAAGGAGTAAGCCACCGACAAGCGGAGGTGAATCTCTCAGGCAAAAGGACTTTTACGGGACGCAACTCTGGAGAGCATCTAATCGCCCTGTATGGGCGTTATGATCACCCAAGGGGAAACCTGCTGCATCATTCGGCGGGGTAACTCTCAGGTACCAAGGACAGAGCCTAAGAATACAGCGTGCTTCTGGCATGCCGATTCTTTGGCCTGTCCTTTTCCTTTTTCCCAAAAAAACGAAAACAGGTTATAGAGCGGCGCTGCCTATAGCGTCCTTACCTTACTTTTATAATAAAATATGATGCCAGATTCATTGATCCACGGTTACACACTCGGCCGGTTGACGGCCCATGACGAGGTGATTGGATGTCCGATTTGCTTAGAACCCCACTCTTTCCACTCTATCAGCAATATGAAGGCGTACGATGCATTGATTTTGGTGGCTGGGAGCTCCCGGTACAATTCAGTGGAATTCAGAAAGAGCACGAAGCGGTAAGAGAACGTGCCGGATTATTTGATGTATCCCACATGGGTGAATTCACCGTACAAGGTGAACACGCAGAAGCTTTTTTACAGTACATGACCACCAATGATATAACAACACTCGTTCCCGGTCAGGCCCAATACACGTTAATGTGTTATCCGGATGGCGGCGTGGTCGATGATCTGCTGATCTATAAACTGAAAGACCAGCATTATATGCTGGTAGTTAACGCCTCCAACATCGACAAGGACTGGGCATGGCTGCAACAGCACATGACGCCAGGCGTAACGATGACCAATGATTCGGATCAAACGGCGCTGCTTGCCCTGCAAGGTCCGCTGGCAGTCGATATTCTCGGAACGGTGACAGATACCGATGTGTCTTCGATTGAGCCTTTCCGATTTGTAGCAAATGCGAAGGTATGTGGCGTTACATTGCTGTTATCCCGCACCGGATATACCGGTGAAGATGGCTTTGAGCTCTATGTTCCTGCGGAACAAGCCGCTGCGGTCTGGAACGGATTGATGCAAGCCGGAGAAGGTCACGGACTCGTTCCGACTGGACTAGGCGCCCGGGATACGCTGCGCTTTGAAGCCAAGCTGCCCCTGTATGGACAGGAATTGTCTGCAACCATCTCACCGCTGGAGGCTGGCGTAAGTATGTTTGTGAAGCTAAATGCAGGACCGTTTATCGGACATGAAGCCTTGTTGCAGCAAAAAAATGATGGGCCTGCCCGAAAGCTGGTCGGCATCGAAGTGCTGGAGCGCGGCATCCCTCGCCCTCATTATCCCATTTACGCCGAAGGCGTGCAGATTGGTGAAGTGACCACAGGCACTCAGTCGCCTACGTTGAAACGCAATCTGGGGCTGGCCTTGATTGATAGCAAATATGCTGCACTGGGTACCCCGCTGGAGATTGAGATTCGTGGCAAGAAATTGAAAGCCGAGGTTGTGAAGACCCCTTTTCATAAACGGACACGTGCGCCAAAGACACCTACTCAAGGAGCTGATCAAGCATGAGCAAGCATCGCTACATTCCCATGACCGAGCAGGATCAGAGTGCCATGCTGGCAACCATCGGCGTGGAAACGATTGAGGATCTGTTCCATGACATTCCACAGGAGATTCGCTATCAGGGCGAACTGCCTGTTTCCTCCAAACTGGATGAATACGCACTGACACGTCATATGTCGAAGCAAGCGGCAGCGAATGCCAACTTCGAGACACACGCCAGTTTCCTGGGTGCAGGCATTTATGATCACCACGTTCCCTCCGTCATTAATCATGTCATCTCCCGTTCCGAGTTCTATACAGCCTATACACCTTATCAACCCGAGATCAGCCAAGGAGAATTGCAGGCGATTTTCGAGTTTCAATCCTACATCTGTGAGTTGACAGGCATGGCTGTAGCCAATGCCAGCATGTACGATGGTGCAACTGCATTTGCGGAAGCAGGCAATCTGGCCGCAGCGGCAACCCGCCGCAAACAACTGATTGTGTCACGTACCGTGCACCCCGAATCCCGTCAGGTATTGCAAGCTTATGCTCACGGCCTCAATCTGGAGATTGTTGAGATTGGATATCAAAATGGTGTAACAGACTGGGATGCCCTGCAAGCCGCCGTGTCCGATGACACCGCAGCCGTCATGATTCAAAGCCCGAACTTCTTCGGCGCCGTGGAAAATGTAAAACAGGCCGCAGACCTTGCGCATGCGCACAAGAGCCTGCTCGTGGTCAGCGCCAACCCGCTATCGCTGGGTCTGCTGGAAGCCCCAGGCAAGCTGGGTGCTGACATCGTCGTTGGCGACGCGCAGCCCCTTGGCATCGCCGCTTCACTCGGCGGCCCAACATGCGGATACTTCGCCGTATCCCAGGCTCATATGCGCCGAATTCCTGGCCGAATTGTAGGCCAGACAACGGACCGCAACGGCAAGCGTGGTTTTGTACTCACGCTGCAAGCACGGGAACAGCATATCCGCCGTGAAAAGGCGACGTCCAACATCTGTTCCAACCAGGCGTTGCTCGCGCTGAGCGCCTCTGTATATATGTCCATTATGGGTAAACAAGGCATGATCGACGTTGCTGATTTGAATTTGCAAAAGAGCCATTATGCCCTTAATACGTTTACCGCAATTCCAGGCGTCTCTCTTACGTTTACCGCCCCTACGTTCAATGAGTTTGTTATCCAACTGCCTGAAGGAACAAATGTGGAACCACTGCAACTGAAATTGCTCGATGCAGGTTTCATTGGCGGGTATGAACTTGGCCGTGATTATCCCGAGCTCGCCGGACATATGCTGATTGCAGTTACTGAACGACGCAGCAAGGAAGAGATCGACGAATTCGCACGTGTATTGGAGGGATCGCTGTGACTCAGGAAACGACAACAAAGACAACTACGACGACATCAGCACAAGGACAATCGGAAACGGTAACCTCTATCTCCACTTCGGGCCAACCTGAAACTATCACAACAGACACTAACCAGGCTGCCTCTCCAGCACCGGAGCAATCGTTGATTTTTGAACTCAGCAGTCCGGGTCGGGTCGCTTATTCGTTGCCCGAATGCGACGTTCCCCGTCAAGCTGTGGATTCCCTGATTCCCCGGGAAATGCTTCGGTCGGAAGCAGCAGCATTGCCTGAGGTTTTTGAAGTTGACGTCATTCGCCATTACACTGCCCTGTCTCGTCGTAATTTCGGGATAGATAACGGATTCTATCCGCTGGGCTCTTGTACGATGAAATATAATCCGAAGATTAATGAGGATGTGGCCCGTTACAACGGGTTCGCCAAAATTCATCCATATCAGCATGAATCCAGCATTCAAGGTGCACTTGAACTGCTCTACACGTTGCAAAATGACCTTGCCGGACTTACCGGGATGGACGCCGTTACGCTGCAACCGGCCGCTGGTGCACATGGCGAATGGACCGGGCTCATGATGATCCGTGCTTACCACGAAGGTCGTGGTGAACGGCGTACGAAAGTCATCGTACCCGATTCTTCTCATGGGACCAACCCGGCAAGTGCAACCGTAGCAGGTTTCGAAACGGTAACGATTCCTTCCCGCGCAGACGGTCTGGTAGATCTTGACGCACTTCGCGCAGCTGTTGGTTCGGACACCGCAGCGCTCATGCTGACTAACCCGAATACACTCGGACTCTTTGAAAAAGACATTCAGGAGATTGCCTCCATTGTGCATCAGGCAGGTGGCTTGCTGTACTACGATGGAGCCAACTCCAATGCCATTATGGGCATCACCCGACCTGGCGATATGGGCTTCGACGTGGT
Organism: Paenibacillus sp. MDV22-iso6; assembly: GCF_058408365.1. Classification (NCBI taxonomy): domain Bacteria; kingdom Bacillati; phylum Bacillota; class Bacilli; order Caryophanales; family Paenibacillaceae; genus Paenibacillus; species Paenibacillus sp. MDV22-iso6. Next base: position 559,727 of record NZ_JBZVDZ010000004.1, read on the forward strand.
GCATCTGAACTTGCATAAAACGATGAGTACTCCGCACGGCGGAGGTGGACCTGGTGCCGGCCCGGTTGGTGTGAAGAGCCGCTTGATTCCATTTCTGCCGAAACCGATGGTCATCAAAAATGATGAGGGTATATATGCATTGGATCGCGAAGGTGATCAATCCATTGGCCGGGTCAAAGCTTACTATGGTAACTTCGGTATTCTGGTCCGCGCCTATGCCTACATTCGTACTTATGGACCTGAAGGCTTACGCCGGGTATCTGAATGTGCGGTGCTCAACGCCAACTACATGATGGCCCGTCTCGCACCTTACTACGAGATTCCGTATCCAGGCGTGTGCAAACATGAATTCGTTATGTCTGGCCGGGGGTTGAAACAGTATGGTGTACGTACACTGGATGTTGCCAAACGATTGCTTGATTTTGGGTATCACCCGCCAACCGTGTACTTCCCGCTGAACGTCGAGGAGTGCATCATGATCGAACCAACCGAAACCGAGAGCAAAGAAACCCTTGATGGGTTTGTCGATACGATGATTCGCATTGCCAAGGAAGCAGAAGAAACGCCTGAACTGGTACTCAATGCCCCTTACGGCACACCGGTTACCCGTCTGGATGAAACAACAGCAGCCCGTAAACCTGTACTGAACTGTGCTTGCAGTTAAAAGCTAACCTCTAATAAACTAATGAAAACATATTCAGTCGTTGATAATCATTAATAAATGCCAAAAACAGCCGCATTTTGCTTTCTGCGCGGCTGTTTTCTTTATTGCTTATTAACCTGTCAGCTTTATTTTATCTTCTCCGGTCTAGGGCTTCCAATTGGCCCGTTCCTTCTTGCCCAATCGCGGACAGGTGTAACAATAGGAGCGACCTTGTCGTAAATATTGCAAGCAACAGACGTTTTTGATCGCAAGTCTCTTCGTAGGCTCCAGCGGATGATCAATCATCCGAACCCTGACACGAAGCGGATTCTTGGCCAGACCAAATACATCAGCTTCCAGACCATTTTGCAGCACCAGTTCATCAGCGGCAAACTGACGCAAGAGAGCTTCATCGTCTTGATACGTATTATGAATATTCTCCCTGTAGTTTTGCAGAGCCGTTGGCAACTGCCCCCACAACATGCTGACATGCAACCCAGAAGCTTTGGACAAACACTCCATGAGGGGACGTGCAGTCTGACTGTAAAAACGTCTTAATTCTGCTTCAAGCCAGACCGTTCTTTCCTCCGAATCCTTCGGAGCGAGAGTGACATCCATGTTCTCAAGTTGAAAAGCAATTCGTGTATACCCGGTTTCCTTCATCAAATGTATACTCAGATTGGCTAGCGAAAAATTCGGAGCTGAATCATGGACGGATACGGTATATTGCAGCGCAGCTGCCACATCCCCGAACCAACTGGTGAAATAGGCTGCGGCAACCGTTAGATCCTGTCCCTCGATTAACTGTTGATAGGCGGACAAAAAGCTTCTCATTGCCTCCGGATCAACAATAGATTCTCCACATAGCGATGCCACGGGTACACCATTCAGTTCCTGTACAAGATTAAAGTGCTTCCCCAGTTCCTCACGAATCCGGTCATTCATCATTCGCCGAACAAACGATTCAGGTCATCCAGCATGGAAGTAGCCGCATTGGGTCCATACCCGCCAAACCACGAATCTGAAGCCACCTGGAATACCTGATTATTTTTAACAGCCTTCATGTTTTTCCAAATCCCCAAGGTCTGCAGATTGTTATAGATCTCTTCATTATCATTGATAAGGATAATGTAATCCGGATCGATTTCTGGCAACTTTTCATTAGACAATACTTCATAGCGACTTTCAGCGCTTGTCACGGGGAAAACAGCCGGTCTGGAGAAACCGAAATCATCATAAAGCCATTTGTAGTCCATGTCTCCGTAATACCGAATATCATTTCTTATCCGCAATACCATGAGTGTCTTACCCTCTGCTTTGGCGTGAACTTTTTGGATCGCCTCAGCTTTATGCGTTTCATAGGTTTTTATCACTTCTTCTGCCTTTTCGTTCAGACCAAAGGCCGCCGCGGTAGCTCGAAATGCCGTCTGCCAATCAGGTGCCACATATCCATTCTCAAGCATGGCCGTTGGAGCAATTTTGGCATAATTCTCGTATTGCTCTTTGCTGTTCGTATCCGTCACAATCAGATCTGGTCCAAGAGAGAGCATTTTCTCTACACTGACCTTACCTTGATCACCGATGATAGCCACATCATTCAAGAATGGCTTCAAATATAACGGAAAATCTTCGTTCTGTGATTTTACTGTAGCTTGTGGCGTCATGCCAAGTGCAATCAGGTGATCCGTCAAATATGTCACTGTGGAAGCGATATTTTCTGGCTTTTGTGGTAATGTCTGCTCACCATTTGTATCCTTAAATGTAAACGTGGCATCTTGGGACTCTTCCGAAGCCGCTTGTTCCTGTTTCGTCGGTTCTGCCTCAGACGAACCTGACTTCTCTTTGTTGCCACAGGCCACAATCAATAATAGCACCGCAAGCAAAACTGCTGTTAACGTGAAGTAGCGTTGATTTCGTTGTTTCATTTTCTACAGATCCCCTTATTCATTCGTTATTCTGTTATTTTGTCTTCTGCCGTTCTCTCATTTCTCATTACACGTGTGCTTGTGATCCAGCCCTTTTCATTTCTTAGATTCATAAAAAACGAACTTCCATGCTGTGGAAGACGTATGAGCGCTTTGCAGTTCGTTGTATCCAACGAAGCAGGGATGGACTCCCATCTTGCGGTTCTCCAATTGCGATCATCCACGCACCAATAAAGATTGGCCTCCAGGACAGGAAGGCATGAATCATACCGAACGACAAACCAACCGTCCTCGTGCTTCTCCTCACATATTTCAATAAGCGCAGGTTTCGCTTTAACGATACTGTCTGCAAAAGCGAAGACCCCCTCGCATGCCCATGCCTCCTTATAAGAATGTCCAAGACCCGGATGAAGGCTTAGTCTGCTTTTGTTGTTCGGATGGCACTCCAGATGCTGCTCAAAAGACTTGTTAAATATGGTCAACGGAAAATGGGTATCATTACTACCGTTAAGCCATAACATCGGCAAGCTGCTTTCCGACAGATATGTGGATGGATCCCATAATAGACGAACACGTTCTGCCTCTGCCTCCGGCATCGATGCAAAGCTAAGCCCATAATAGGAACCCGGTTCATGCAAATACCCACAGCCATAAACGGGCATGGCAAAAGAAAGCCTGGTGTCTAACCCCGCAACCAAACTTGTGATGATGCCTCCCCATGAAATTCCTGTTATACCTATGCTCTGCTTGTCTACACCCGGAAAAGAGCGGAGCAATGAATGAGCCAATATTACAGCGGCTACGGCATGATACATCCATTGATCTTCAACAGGCTGTTCGTAATCTGCAAATACACCCTGTTTCTCAGGACCACTCCATGAATGTGAAGGCCATTCCATCCGTTCGGTGTGCTCCTCATCCCCGAATGGAACATGCCCTTCCAGATCCATGGCTATCGCAGCATACCCTCGTGCCATCCATTCTTTCACCCAACTGCTAAAAGCTGTTCCCGCACCACCGTGAACCAAAATTACCGCGGGAACTTCCTCGTTAGGAGAGACCGGACGCGGGATGCCGTAGTAGCCAAATATGCGAGTAGCACGACCTTTATATGACACACCCTCATAGAAGCAAGCATGTACGCCGGTATGTTGATCTTCGGAAACCGGGTATAATCGAGGTGCTTTAAACAATTGCTCTAGATTCCAAGGCGGCTTTCCAGAAATGGAATGTCACCTCCTCTTTACACTGATAATGATTTTCTTTCTCAATACGTATCATATCATTCATTGCTTCAGCTAAACATGGATATATAAACGGAGTGAACTGGACTTTAGTCAGCCAAATAACCGCATAAAATAGGATAGCGCCCGATCATGCGACCAAGCTGAATACTCAAACAATTTTTCTGTCCCCACCTCGTACACATGTCCATGCCGAACCGCTGTCAAACGATGCCACTGCTCACTGGCCTGAAGCGCCTTCCATTCCCGGGCCGCCTGCTGCGTGGAATCTACCATGATAATCAGCATATCTGCGTCGTATTTTTCCAGAGCTTCTTTAGTCACCGATTCAAAAACATTGATGTCATCGAGACGATGCGTAGCTGCCAATCTAAAATCATCATAAAGGACCGCGCCAGCATTGCGTTTGCCATATATCCGATATTCCGAATCCGTGATACGCCATATGTTGACGGTAGCTCCACCGATGTTACGTCTTACTTTGCGGTAGACCGCTTCCGCCTTGCCATCATATTCTGACAGCCACACCTCCGCCTCTGCCCGATGCTCCATGACTTCTGCAATCATTCGAAGCTGCTCGCGCCAGTCTGCGGATAACCAAGGGATGGCAACTGTCGGCGCAATCTGCTCCAGCTCTTTTCGCGCCCGCTCGCCCAGAATGTCAGTGCAGAAAATAAGCTCCGGCTCCGACGCACGCAATCGATCCACATTTTCTTGCCAGATCTGCCCTTCCCCCAGCTCATAAGAATGCAGACGAGTCATTCGGTTGTATAATTCGTGATTTGGATAAAAGGCAGCAGCTTTCGGAAGCAGGCCAAGTGCCAGTAAACTGCCCGAGATTGGATCAGAGACACTTGCGATACTATATCTGCGGCTTTTGACAAAAGCATTAGGCGAAAGTCCCATCTTCTGTTTGAATCTGCGGCTAAAATAAAATTCATCTTCATAGCCGACTCGGACCGCGGTCTCTTTTACACCATCACCTGACAAAAGGAGCTCCTTGGCCCGTTTCATTCTGACATCCATCAGATAGGCCGTCGGGGTCTTTCCTGTATATTGCTGAAATGCCCACGAAAAATACCCTGGACTCAGGCCAGCAAGCTTGGACAATTCATCTCGTTTTAACTCATGATCCAGATGTTCATTCATATAATCGGCAACACGGGCAATCGCAGAAGCGGTAGACTCAACGCTTTCCGGCTTGGCCTCCGCTTGAACAAGTGAAGTCATCAAACCGTATAATGCGGCCTGTCTATTGAAGTGTTCCTCGTCACCAGCGACCTCCAGTTGAAGCAATCGATCACAAGAGAGCGCGAGTTGATGCGGATCTTTGCACCAAAACAAACCCTCCATGAAAGCATGGGTAGCGGTCATCTGCTGTTCTCCGCCATATTCGTATACTTCGAAACGGACCATACAGCCTTTTAACGCCTGCTCATCTGCCGCCAGCTTGAACCTCTGTCCAGGAGCCAGCAAATAGACTTCCCCTTCATTCAATCGGGATATGTGTTCGTTCGATACCAAAGTTCCTGAGCCACTTGTACAAAGAATAGCGAAGTGTTCCGCTGTCGCTGCATGAACAATTTCTCCATTCCAGGACACTTCAAACGAATCGATACTGCTATATTTAAGCATCTTGCCTGCCTTTTTTTCATTGACCTTCATGGTAACCCTACTTTCTCCCTCAGCATGATGTCCATTGATTGAATTGTTCGAATATCTTAATGATAATGATTTTCAACCAAGATACAAACGGAAAAATGTAACTTCTCTGCAGAATAGTGATATCGGCCCAAAACAAAAAAAGCCGGTATCTGCTGTAACAACAGATACCGGCAAAATCGCTGCAAGACTGCAGCTTTTTTATCGGAAAAAGAAACCCTTAAAATCGGGTGGAACCCCCGTAAAATTACATTACGCTTGAATGCTTTGAACCAATTCAACGACTTGTTCAGCCGTTTGCATATCGAGTGCTTTGGCAGCAAGTTCTTGCATGTCTGCACGGGACAGCTTGGTGATCTGACTGCGAGCTGGCAGAATAGATGTTGCGCTCATGCTGAACTCATCCAGTCCGAGACCGAGTAGCAATGGAATTGCTGTTTCGTCTCCGGCCATCTCACCACACATGCCAACCCATTTACCTTCACGATGCGCTGCATCGATAACCATTTTAACCAAACGCAAAATAGCTGGGTTGTAAGGTTGGTACAGATATGCCACTCGTTCGTTCATACGGTCAGCAGCCATCGTGTATTGAATCAGATCGTTCGTTCCGATACTGAAGAAATCCACTTCTTTGGCAAACTGATCCGCCAGAACTGCAGTCGAAGGAATTTCGACCATAATTCCGAGTTGAATGCTGTCAGAAACAGCAATACCTTCAGCAACCAGCTTCTCTTTCTCTTCGAGCAAGACAGCTTTCGCTTCACGGAATTCACCAAGTGTTGCGATCATAGGGAACATGACACGCAGGTTACCATGTACGCTTGCACGCAGCAATGCACGCAATTGAGTACGGAAAATGTCCAGACGGTCCAGACACAGACGAACTGCGCGGAAACCGAGGAATGGATTCATTTCTTTTGGCAGGTCCAGATATGGAAGCTCTTTGTCTCCACCGATGTCGAGTGTACGAACAACAACAGGTTTGCCTTCCATTTTTTCCAGTACAGCCTTGTAAGCATTATACTGAATGTCCTCGGAAGGAAGCTTGTCTCTGCCCATGTACAGGAACTCGGTACGGTACAGGCCTACAGCCTCGCCGCCATTCTCCAGAACACCAGCAACATCATTCGGTGTACCAATGTTGGCTGCCAGTTCCACATGAACGTTGTCCACCGTTACCGTTGGCTCATCACGCAGTTTTCTCCACTCCGCACGTTGTGCATCGTATTGCTCCTGTTTGGAACGATACTCAGCAATAACATCATCCGTTGGATTAACCAGTACGTGACCGTCCAAACCGTCAACGATAATCATGTCACCTTGTTTCGCTTGAGCCAGAATGTCCTTGGTTCCAACGACAGCCGGAATTTCAAGCGAACGAGCCATGATTGCAGAGTGAGAAGTACGTCCACCAATATTGGTTGCAAAACCTTTAACATATTGACGGTTCAGTTGAGCCGTGTCGGAAGGCGTAAGATCCTCCGCAAGCACGATCACTTCTTCACTGATCTCAGCAGGACTCATGAATTCGATACCAAGCAAGTGATTTAGCACACGTTTGGTTACATCACGCATATCCGCAGCACGTTCCTGCAGGTAAGCACTCTTCATGTTTTCGAACATTTCAATAAATTGCGTTGCTGTTTCGTTCAATGCGAATTCCGCATTAATCTTATCATCTGCAATTTTCGCCTTAACCGGATCAATCAGTTCCGGGTCATTCAGAATGAGCAAATGCGAAGCAAAAATCTCAGCTTTTTTCTCGCCAAGCTCTTGTAAAGTACGCTCTTTGATCGCCTCAAGCTCAGCCTGGGACTTGCCCAGAGCTGAGTCGAGTTTCGCGATCTCTGCGTCAACGTCGTTGATTTCGCGTTTTTCTACAGAGTAATTGGGATGCTCCAAGATAAACGCCTTGGCGATAGCAATACCCGCCGAAGCCGCGATCCCAGAGACATTAAGCATTAATTTCGCCCAGCCCTTCGTTAACCATAACGTCTGTCAGAGCTTGAAGAGCTTCAGCTTCTCCTTCGCCTTCAACGATGATGTTGATGGTGTCGCCTTGTTCCAGACCAAGGGAAAGTACACCCAGGATGGATTTCAAAGTTACTTTTTTACCGTTAGCTTCTGCAAAGGATTCTGCACCTTTGAATTTGTTTGCTGTATTAACCAGGGCTGTCGCCGGACGTGCGTGGATACCATCTTCGTCTGTAATTCTAAATGTTTGTTGCATCACAATCATCTCACTTTCAATAATTTAATTTAGGCATTGCATATATTTACACTTGCTTGCCATCGTCGTAACACTTCTTATTTTATCTCAATAATCGGCTGATCGCCAATTTTCAGTAACCCACTTTTCGTTAGCGTTACTGTCGAGCCTTCTGGCAGGTTGGTGAAAATGATCGGAGAGATGATCGACGGAGCATTAGCTTTCACATACTCCAGATCCACTTCCATAATCGGCTGTCCTGCCGATACCAGGTCGCCTTCCTGCACAAGCACGTTAAAGCCCTGGCCTTTCAGCTTCACCGTGTTGACACCTATATGAACAAGCACTTCCTTGCCTCCGTCAGACATAATGCCCACGGCATGTTTGCTTGGAAATACGTTAAACACCTTACCATATACAGGAGAAGTAATCTTGCCATCATGAGGCAGAACAGCAAAGCCATCGCCTGTCATTTTCTCAGCAAAGACCGGATCAGGAACGTTTGTGATATCCATCAATTCGCCGTTAACTGGCATAACGATGTCTTCCGCAATAATACGTTCACCTTCTTCACCTTGCGCCTTTTCCTGTTCAGGAGCTGGCTTAGCCACAGCTGCTGGAGCTGGTGCCGGTGTCCGTCCTGCAATGATATCCTGCATTTGAGATTTAATCGTATCTGAACGTGTACCGAAGATGGCCTGTACATTATTACCCACTTCAAGTACGCCAGATGCACCCAATTGTTTCAAACGATCTTTATTTACACTGGATTTCTCATTTACTTCAATCCGCAAACGAGTAATGCAGGCATCCAGATGTTTGATATTATCTTGCCCGCCGAATGCAGCAAGAATATTGTGAGGCAGATCATCCGTTGAACCTGAGCCTCCACCGCCCGAAGCAGTTTCAGGAGTTGCCTCTTCACGACCTGGTGTTTTCAGGTTGAATTTGCGAATGATCAATCGGAATCCGAAATAGTAGATCACTGCAAGAATCAAACCTACGATGATAACATCCCACCAAGGCGTGCGGTTCGGGATAATCCCGAAAATCAGGAAGTCAATGAATCCACCGGAGAATGTCATCCCGATTTTGACTCCAAGAATTTGCATCGTCATGAAAGACAAACCTGCAAAGATACAGTGTACTGCAAACAGGATTGGCGCTACAAACAGGAATGAGAACTCCAGTGGTTCTGTAATCCCTGTGAGGAACGAAGTCAGCGCAGCTGATCCCATGATCCCTGCAACATACTTTTTGTGCTCCGGTCTTGCTTCATGGTACATCGCAAGCGCCGCAGCTGGCAAACCGAACATCATGAACGGGAATTTACCAACTTGGAACGTTCCCGCTGTAAGGTTCACACCATCACGCAGTTGATTGAAGAAGATTTGCTGGTCTCCACGAATGACATCTCCAGCTTTGTTCACATATTCACCGAACTCAAACCAGAATGGTGAATAGAAAATGTGATGCAGACCGAACGGAATAAGTGACCGTTCTACCACTCCGAAAATGAACGCCGATAATGTCGGACTTGTATCTACCATGAAGTGAGATACAGCATTCAGCCCATTTTGAATTGGAGGCCAGATGATCACCAGAAGCAACCCGATTAAGAGGGAAACGACTGAAGTGATAATTGGGACAAAGCGTTTACCTGCAAAGAAACCAAGGTAAGACGGCAGTTCGATTTTGAAAAATCGATTGTAACATAGCGCGGCGGTAATACCTATGATAATACCTCCGAACACGCCAGTACTCAATGTAGGGATACCCAAGATGCTGGCATAACCGGGTACTTCACCGATCATGGCCGGCGTAACACCAACAGCCGTACCCAAAGTCACATTCATGACCAGGTAACCGATGATGGCCGCAAGACCTGCGACACCTTCGCCTCCGGCCAGCCCGACAGCTACACCGACAGCGAATAGTAATGCCAGATTATCAAATACGATCTGACCCGCATTCATCATAATCGTCGCGATCGAGCTTACCCATGGGGTATCTAGCGCTGTAGCATATTGCAGAAAATCCGGATTTACAAGCATGTTACCGATCCCGAGCAACAAACCTGCTGCTGGAAGAATCGCTACGGGCAACATGAGAGCTTTACCTACTCTTTGCAATACACCAAAAAGCTTTTTAAACATTGCGTCGTATCCACCCTTTCTTTTAAATTTTTATGTTGTGAAGCAAGCAAGGGAAAACAAAAAAGGCACGAGTTAACAAAGCAAATTGGTCCAACCTTCGGGTATAGCATACCCGGTATAAGGTAAGAACAATCACGCTCTAGATAACTCATGCCTGATCGAATCAGTAACACGTCGTTTGTGTTTATTCAGTTGCTTGATTACGGAGACCATTGTAGCACCACTTCAAAAACGATGCAAGCCTTTACACGAAATTTGTCGAATCAGAATTCCAATGATGGAATTTTTTCACTTACTCTCTTCTTCTTTCCTTTGATTCAAGCGCTGCAAATGAATGGTCAAATAACCTACTTCCGCAGGATACACTGGGAGATTCAACCTTTTTTCCATCACCTTCGTTAGCTTCCATGCAAGCGAGTACATTCCAGGATATTCCAACTTCAACAGGGAATCCAATTTGTGGATTTCTTCCACTTTGTCTCCCCGACGGACACGCTCTAAGGCAAACCGAAGATGAGTCAGTAACCGGGAATAATCCAGTGACTCGGTCTCAAACGAATAATCCAGTTGGGTGGACACCAGGCTCACCAAATCAGTTATCAATTGCGAGTGCTCGCGAACTTGGGAAATATTTTGGTTGGTCATGGCACTGTAGATGTGAAGCGCAATAAAACCGATTTCATCCATTCCCAGATCTACGCCCAGTTTTTCTTTAATCAAACGAACCGCATATTCACCCATACGATATTCGTCAGGATAAATTTCACGGGTCTCATATAGAAACGGATTCTGGATAACAATCCCTTGTTCTTTCCGTTTTAATGCAAAAGAAATATGGTCGGTCAGTGCGATATGAATATGTTCGTTTAAAGGAACGTCCGTACGTTCTGCAATATACGTAATGACTTCGTTAATAATTTCGATCAATGCTTCATCCACTTGTGGAAGAAGCTGTTTATACTGCTCCTGCTCCTGCTGGTTTCTCAAAATGAACATCTTCTCCACAGCCATCAGAGGAATAATATCATTCGTTTTCCGATTGAAGCCGATGCCTTTACCAATCACGACAACTTCTCCATGTTCAGGATGCTGTGCAATAATTACATTATTATTTAGCGCTTTGGCTACTTGCAGGCTACTCAATATTTGCACCTCTTTTTCACACCATCTTAGGTGTGATTCAGTCACACCCTAGTAAGAAAGAAAAGACATCCGGAAGCGGGCAAACCGCGCCGGACGTCTCGCTTAAAAAGTAACAAAAATTCGCCTTAAGGTCAATAGAGCATGACTGCTTTATAATTCGTTGTCTTACTCGTCAACTCCAGCTTTTTCCACAATCTTATCGATTATAGAGGGAGTCGTTACAGGTTCACTCTGTTGGATAGCAACCGGTGCTGTTGTTTTAGGTTTGGTGAGGCCTTTAATTAACTGCTCCACATCAATGCCGGAAACGCTTTTGAGCATCTCAGGGGCCGTCGCCATGAGCTCAGTTACATAATTGCTTACACGAGTGGCGCCTTCACCTTTACCTGTGTCCACAACAGTCAGTTTATCAATCGCAGAGATCGGCTCCGCAATTTTACCAGCAAGTTCAGGCAGCATTTTGACGATGATATCGAGCACGGCAGCTTCGCCGAACTTTTGGAACGCCTCGGCCAGTTTTTCCTTCGCTTCCGCTTCTGCAAGTCCTCTCAGACGAATAACTTCTGAATCCGCTGTACCTTTAGCGAGTTCTGCATCCGCCATAGCCTGCCCTTCAAGACGCTTCTGCTCCGCAGTAGCTTTCGCATGCGTTTCAATGGAGTACTGTACTGCATCGGCTTCACGCATTCTTTTGGCTTTATCCGCTTCGGCAGCCTGCTCCACCGCATAACGATCCGCTTCTGCCTTTTTCTTCACTTCAGCATCATACTGCTTCTCACGTACGATAATTTCTTTCTCTTGCAGATCAATCTCACGTTCTTTACGAACGAGTTCAACTTTCATTTCTTCCTCCACCACGGTTTGTCTCGCACGCGCTTCGTGGATATGGTAAGCCTGATCCGCTTCTGCTTTAGCAGTATCCTGATCCCGCTTAAACGTCGCTACTTTCAGTTCCTTCTCTTTTGCAGCTTCAGCGATATTCGTATCACGCAGCAACTCGGCTTTTTGCCCTTGCTCTTCTGCATTGGCCTTCTGAATACGTGCATCCCGCATCGCTTCCGCTTCCGCAATTTCAGCATCACGCTTGACGGCTGCTATCCTCGGTTTACCGAGGGCATCCAGATAACCTTGTTTGTCACGAACATCTTTGATGGTAAAAGAGACAATTTGCAGTCCCATTTTTTTCAGATCCCTGGCAGCTACACCTTGAACCTCTTGCGCGAAGCGATCGCGGTTACGGTATACTTCTTCCACCGTCATCGTTCCGAGGATGGCCCGCAAATGCCCTTCCAGAACTTCCTGTGCTTCGCCTCTTAACGATTCTACCGGCTTACCAATGAATTGCTCGGCTGCAGTAGCCACGTCTTCTATTGAGCTTCCGACCTTGATAATGGCGACACCATCGGCAATGACCGGTACGCCTTGTTCCGTGTATACTTCCGGTGTGGAAACGTCCAGCTTATGGGACAACAGTGAGATAAACTCTGACTGCTGGAATACTGGCAAGATAAATGCGCCGCCTCCACGAACAATTTTAATTTTGCGTCCGGAGTCATCGTCGGAAATATTTTTACTTCCAAGGAATGAACCCGTAACGATCATGGCTTCATCCGGCCCAACCGTCTTGTACCTCGCCCAGAACGCCAAACCAAGAATCAGAATTACACCGACAACAATTGCAGGAACCAACAACACATCCAAATCCAGATTATTCATTCCACATCTCTCCCCTTATTTATACATGACTGCTTACACTGCTAACGGCGGTTAAACTACCTTAAACATCTTTAAGTACATCTTCATCCCATTCCGATACACGCAGCACACCTTCGGTTACATCCACAACTACAACACGCGCTCCCGCCGCAATGGGACGATGTTCAAAGCTGGATGCCGTGTGCACCGTATTACCGGCAGCAATCTTGATCATGACTTCACCAAAACCTTTTTCTGGTACCGGAATGGTGATTTCTCCAATTTTCCCGGATAGCTCTTTCATGGAAAACGCAATGGAAACGTCACTGTTACGCATCGGCTTGATATATGCAAAGAATACCAGCATGGCTGCAGCAATACCTATAAGCAGGGATAGTATCAGTGCCGAAATCGCACTTATCGAGCTATAACGTGTCAGCATAATACCGGCTCCGCCAAAGGTTGTTATAGAACCAGCCAGCACAACAGGTTTGAAAAAATCAAGGCCTGGCAATTCAAAGGCCCCGTCCAGCAAGCCATCAATCAAGTCACCTAGCACAAGGCTGACGACTGCAAATATGGCCCCTCCGATTAGACACCCCCAATAGATTGACTCCATTCCCCGTTCCTCCTCTCTTTTGCCGCAATTCCATCCAACTGGGCATTCCTCATGTAAATAAATACGTAGCAAGGTGCTGTTATGTTTCAAAATCTTTCCTCATTTGGTTCCTAGACCCGATAATGGTTATTCTGGTTGCAAAATGGTCCAGTTCCTGGAACATTCTCCAATTCGCTCTTATTCACAACAAAAAAACCGCAAATCTCCGTTAAAGGAGACGTGCGGTTCCAGAACACATCGCTGTGTTTTTATGTTTTATTCTTATAGAGAAGCCTTGTAGATAGATACAACGTCTTCACGTTGCAATTTTTTGAAGTTACCAAATGGGCCGAAGAGCATGGCTTTGTCAGCCATCACTTCGATTTGGCTGTCATCGATATCATAATCAGCCAGACGGTTAGGCGCACCAATGGATGTCCAGAATTTGCTCAACGCTTCGATGCCTTCTTCAGCAATCTGTTTGTCCGATTTACCTTCAGGATTAACTTCGAACACATTGATCGCGAGACGTTTGAAACGATCCACATTGACGTCCACATTATGCTTCATCCAATGCGGGAACAGAATCGCGAGCCCTCCGCCATGCGGAATGTCATACACTGCGGATACCGCGTGTTCGATATTGTGAGTAGCCCAGTCACCAGCGAGACCCATGTTCAGTACACCATTCAATGCCATCGTTCCGCAGTACAGAATCGTTTCACGCAGTTCATAGTTCTCCAGGTCTTCAACCAAACGAGGGGCTGCATCCATAACTGTGCGCAGAATCGTCTCACAGAATCCGAGTTGAACCGGTGTGTTGGCATCCAGATGGAAGTAATGCTCCAGTACGTGGGACATCATATCAACCATGCCATAAACCGTTTGGTCCAGAGGAACGGTATATGTATTTACCGGATCAAGAATTGAGAACGCAGGGAACGAATACGCGCTGCCCCAGCCCAACTTCTCCTGTGTATCCTGATTCGTGATAACCGAACCGGCATTCATTTCCGAGCCAGTTGCAGCCATTGTCAGCACGGTTCCGAGTGGAAGAGCATCCTGTGCTACGGCTTTGCGCTGAGCAAAGTCCCACATGTCGCCGTCATATTTAGCACCTACGGCAATCGCTTTGGCACAGTCCAGTACACTGCCGCCGCCTACAGCGAGGATCAGGTCAATGTTATTCGTTTTGCAAAGGTCTACGCCTTTGTGAACCGTCGAAAGACGTGGGTTCGGTTCTACACCAGCCAACTCCGTAACCTCAGCTCCAACTTCCTCCAGCAAACCGATCACCTGATCGTACAAACCGCTGCGTTTGATACTGCCGCCACCATATACAAGCAGAACCCGTTTGCCGTATTTCGGTACTTCGGTTTTCAGTGCTTCCAGCTGACCTTTACCGAAAATCAATCGGGTTGGATTATAAAATTGAAATGATCTCATATCTATGTCGCCTCCAATGGAGTTTAGAATTTTTTAGTGCAACTCCAATTATAGTACCCCGTTTATAGAAAAACAAATCCATAGTCACTCACTTTATAACAACCCGTTAATCTGCAAGTGGGCTCGAAACATCTCGCTTGTTGAAGGCAAATCTTCAGCATCCACCCAGGTTTCTGAGGCCCATAATCCAGCCTGTTTGAATGCCCGCGGACAATGGATAAAGCACTCTTCCACATCCACAATGACAGCCGCACCAATCGTTTTACCGGTCCAGCCCATACTCGCGATAAATTCTTCATCCTTGGTAATGGACGCTGTACCATTAATGCGCAGCACTTCATTCAGACCCGGAATCAAAAAGAGCATGCCAATACCAGGGTTAGTCAAAATGTTCAACAAGGAGTCTATCCGCCGATTGCCTGGGCGTTCGGGATAGATGAGCCGGTATGTATCATAAACTTTTACGAATCCCGCTCCATCGCCCCGGGGTGACACATCACTTTTCCCATCACGATCGGACGTGGAGAGGAAAAATAATGGTGATATGGATAGAAAGTTCTGAACATGTGAATCCACAAATGAGATTGCCTTGTTACGCACATGTTCATGCGGTTCACCCACCATGCCTTGCAGTTCCTCAGCATCTGTGATCAACGGAATATCCAATGCCTTCTTTTCCATATTATTAACCCCATTTCCTCAATTCATTGTGGTACTCTAGGACTTCCCTCTATTATAACTGGCTCGGTAGTTCATTCCAATGCACACAAATGTCAAGAACGACAAGAACACCCGCTCATGATTGGGCGGGTGTTTTGGTTAGTTGACTACTATTCGGTGTATCCCATGCTGCTTACAAAACGACGGAAGGCTTGACGTCCTGCCTCATCATATTTGTATACACCTGCATGCTCCAGTATCTCGGCGAATTTCAGGCCTACTTCCTGCTGCACGAGCGCGACAGCTTGCTCCTTGTTCAGGTTGGGACCGAAACGTTCGATCAGTTCTTCTGCCCAGCCCAGATGTTTGTTCAACACATGTTCGGAAGCTTTGGCCGCCTCAGCAAGTTTGGTATCCCCAGCAAGAATATCCGCGATGCTGTCCAGCTCTTCTTTCAAACGACCTGGCAGAATTGCAAGGCCCATCACTTCGATGAGTCCAATGTTCTCTTTTTTCAAATGATGCATTTCACGATGCGGATGGAAAATCCCTTCGGGATGTTCATCATTCGTACGATTGTTCCGCAGAACGAGGTCCATCTCATATCCTCCGTCTGCACTGCGACGAACGATTGGAGTCACTGTATTGTGTGGAATCTGTTCTCCGTCAACCTCACTGAAGGCCTCAATCTCCACCGTAGAATCGCTGTACACCTTCCATGCTTCATAAACGGCATTCCCCGCTTCGAGCAACTCTGCAGGATCGTGTGAAGCCAGCCGCAGAACGGACATTGGCCATTTCACAAGACTAAGCGTAAGCCCCGGCGAACCAGCATGGCGGAATACCGCCTCTGGCTTCGCATTTTGAATGGCAAAGGTATGGCGTCCACCCTGGAAGTGGTCATGAGTCAGGATGGAGCCGCCAACGATAGGCAGATCGGCATTGGAACCGATAAAGTAATGCGGATATTCCCCCACGAAAGCCAGCAGCCTACGCAGCGTATCCTTGGTTAATTTCATCGGCACATGATCGTGATGGAAAATAATGCAGTGCTCGTTGTAGTACACGTATGGCGAGTATTGGAAGAACCAAGGTTCGCCGTTCAATTCCAAAGGAATGACACGTAGGTTTTGACGGGCCGGGTGGTTGACCCGTCCCGCATAGCCCACATTTTCACGACAAAGTTGGCATTTCGGATATACCGGAGGCGGAAGCAGCTTTGCCATCGCGATTTCCTTTGGACTTTTCTCCGGCTTGGACAGGTTGATTGTAATCTCCATATCTCCATAAGCTGTATCCTGTGTCCAATACACATTCTTGGAGATACGGTCCATCCGAATGTAGTTGGAATGAATTGAAAGCTCATAAAATTGCGAGGTAGCCGCCTCAATGCCTTCAGTCTGCTCCGTATGACGGAATGCGCGCACCACCTCAGATGGACGTGCCATCAATTGACCCATAATTTTTGCATCGAGCAAATCACGGAACGTATCGCTATTTTCAGGAATAAGTCCAATGGTGAACCCATAATCAATTAACGTATCCAGCAATGGTTGGGGTCCATCCAACACCGTCTCGTTCAATACTCCAGCATACGGCTCGGAGAAACCAAACTGTTCTAGCAGTAGATTACGGCTGTAATCCCGATCCGCTTCTTCAATCAATTTGTTCTGCAAGGAAAATGCTACCAGACGTTCAATGGCATGCAGTGCTTCCTGCTGCTCCGGTGTCCGCTCTGTGGCACCTGCTGCAAGTTGAGTCTGTGACATATCGATGTTCGCCTCCTAGTTTTTTCCGTAGCCGTTAGGGTGGGACTGATGCCAGCTCCATGCGCTTTGAATGACATCTTCCAGATTGGTCCATTTTGGATTCCAACCCAGTACGGATCTTGCTTTGGCAGACGAAGCCACCAGTACAGCTGGATCACCCGCACGACGTGGTTCCTGTACAACCGGAATATCCAGTCCGGTTACTTTCTTAGCCGTCTCAATAACCTGTTTAACAGAGAAGCCTTGACCGTTGCCCAGGTTGAACACGTTGCTGTTCTCCCCTTTACGGAGATAATCTACGGCCCGCAGATGCGCATCCGCCAGATCACTTACGTGGATGTAATCACGTACACAGGTTCCGTCTTCTGTCGCGTAGTCGTCACCGAACACGGCGATGTGTGGACGTTGTTTCAATGCCGTTTGCAGTACGAGTGGGATAAGATGACTCTCCGGCTGGTGATCTTCACCGATTTTGCCGCTATCATGGGCTCCGGCAGCATTGAAGTAACGAAGGGAGACGTATTTGATTTCCTGTACTTTATCGAACCAGGACATCATGCGCTCCATCATCAGCTTGGTTTCACCATATACGTTCGTAGGCTCTGTGCGATCGCTCTCTTCAATCGGCACTTTCTCCGGCTCGCCGTAAGTAGCAGCCGTGGAGGAGAAGACGATGCGACGTACATTCGCTGCATTCATCGCTTCCAGCAGGCACAATGTCCCAAACACGTTGTTGTCATAGTATTTCACGGGATCTTTCATACTCTCGCCAACCAGTGAGTTAGCCGCAAAGTGGATGACTGCATCAATGGAGTTCTCAGCGAACAGCTTCGCCAGAAGTTCCTTGTCACGCAGATCACCTTCATACAATTTTCCGCCCAGCAGAGCTTCACGATGCCCTGTCTGCAAGTTATCCAGTACAACTACCTCTTCGCCACGCTCCAACAAAGCCGCTACCGTATGAGAACCAATATATCCTGCTCCACCTGTCACCAAAATCGCCATCTTACTTCGCCTCCTTCAATTCTTTAACGCCATCGCCTACTCCGCATACATAGAACTCGCCTTTGAGACTGGTACGTGCTTCATATGCCGCTCCAACTTCGCTTACAAAACGCTCTACATCGTCTTCATGCACAAGAGATACCGTACATCCACCGAATCCTGCACCAGTCATCCGAGCACCCAGAGTGCCTGGAATACGTTGAGCCTCTTCAACCATCACGTCCAGTTCTTCGCAGCTCACTTCATATAGATAACGAAGGGATTCATGAGAAGCATTCATCAGCTTGCCGAAGGTTTCCAGATCGTTATCACGCAGTGCATCCACCGATGCAAGTACACGTGCATTCTCTTCCACGACGTGCTGGGCACGCTGTCTTACCTTCTCATCTTTGATGTGATCCTGCAGTGTAACGAATTGTTCAGGTGTAAGTTGCGCCAGATAGTTCAGTGCAGGCAGTTGTTCTTTCAAAATGGCAAGTCCTTGCTCACATTGGGAGCGACGTTCGTTATAAGCCGAGTCCACCAACCCCCGACGTTTGTTCGTGTTACCAATGACCAGCTTGTAGGCGCCGGTACGGAATGGCACTTTTTCATATTCAAGGGTGTCACACATCAGCAGGATCGCATGATCCTCTGCTCCATTAGCTACAGCGAACTGGTCCATGATGCCACAGTTGACGCCAACGAATTCGTTCTCTGCCTTTTGGGACAGCAGCGCAAGTTGAACCGTATCAATATCATTCACACCTTCAAGCGACTGGATAGCAAACCCGGTAAGAACCTCCAGCGATGCGGAAGAGGAAAGTCCTGCGCCGTTCGGAATTTCTCCATGATAGAGGAAGTCATAACCTTTGGTTACTTTTATGCCTTTGCCTTGCAGTTCAACCATGACGCCTACCGGGTAATCCGTCCATTCCCCTGTTTTCTCTTTTCCAATCGAGGGCGTATCCAGCGTTCCTTCATAGGACATATTCGTGGAAGCCAACTGCAACTTGTTGTCCTCACGCTCACGGATAATCAAAGTGGTACCGAATTCAAGCGCTGCCGGAAGCACGTACCCCCCGTTATAGTCAATGTGCTCACCGATCAGATTCACCCGCCCAGGGGCATGGAACACACGGATGTCCGCTCCACTCTCTCCGTACTTGTCAATAAACTTTTGTTTCAATTCATTTATGTTCATTGCTGCTGCACCCCATCTCAATGTTGTTGGTTTTCTTAATGTTATTATACAAGAAGGCGGTTCCTCTTGAAATGCAACCATGTGTGTTCCATATGGATAAATGTGACCTTTCGACGTATAATGAATGGAACATCTAGGAAGGAAAGGAATGTCATCATGACTGAACAACGTAAGGAAGGTCTAACGGGGGATCCGATAAAACAAATTCCGGAAACCTCTGGCAAAAGTGGAGCACTCAGCTACTCGGTTGCCTCCAATCCTGTTTATTATGAAAAAGGGGCATTGCATGTCCTCTTTGCAGGGGCAAGCCAGACCCTTCCCGGTCACGCCCTTGGCCCGAAGCTATACGATTATTATCTATTGCATTATGTAGAAAAAGGAGCCGGTACGTTCCGTACTGAACTACATACCTACGAACTATCCGCAGGAGATTGTTTCCTTATTCAACCAGGGCAGCTTGTAAGCTACCAATCCCATGCCCGGAATCCCTGGCAATACCGCTGGATGGCCTTTACCGGCAGCCAGACTGCCAAACATATAGAGGAAGCAGGTTTCCGTCCGGAAAAATCCGTCTTTCATGCCGGTCCTTCCTGCGGTATTTCCGATTGGTTATCCGTGATGCAGACGGCTTTTGCCGAGCGAAAAGAAAGCTCTCATTTTACATCGCTGGGTACGTTATATATGATTCTAGCCGAGGCACAAAATCACCTTTCTCAGGGGCAAACCTTAGTACCAGGTGAATCTTCCATACGACGAACTGTAAAACAGATGATTCAATACATGTCTACTCAATATGCCTACCCTGTCTCGATTGAGCAAATGTCGGCCAGTCTTGGCTATAACCGTGCTTACCTGTCCCGCATTTTCAAACAGGAAACCGGACTATCACCAGTTACCTACCTGCTTAAACTGAGGATCGATAAATCGCGCCAACTGCTGCGGGAACGTCCGGATCTGTCCATTGAACAGGTATCGGCCTCCGTGGGGTTGCCAGATGCGCTGTATTTCTCCAAACAGTTCAAGCGATTCCATGGGGAAGCCCCTAGTCTGTACCGGGAGAACATTCTTAACAGGCCCTTGCATCAAGCGACACGCCAAGTACCACCGAACCAGCGATAATACTGTAATCAAAAGTAGGATCTCCTATCGCCTAGGTCAGCATAAATAATAAAAGACAAAAAAGGTGCATCCCGCCATTATGGCTAAGATGCACCTTTTGAACTTTATTTATGATCCGGTTCCGGACGAAGAATCGATTCAATGCGCTCCAATTCCTCTGAGGAGAATTCCAACTGGCTGAGAGCAGCCACATTCTCTTCAATCTGCGAAGGACGACTTGCACCAATCAGCGCAGAGGTTACTTTGCCATCACGCAATACCCAGGCCAGAGCAAATTGGGCCAGACTCTGACCACGTGATGCTGCAATCTGGTTCAGAGCACGCACTTTGCGCAATGTCTCTGGCGAGATGTTGTTCTCATTCAGAAACACAGACGGGCCCTTGGCACGTGAATCTTCTGGAATACCGTTCAGATATTTGTTGGTGAGCACGCCTTGTGCCAATGGACAAAAAGCGATGCTGCCTGTTCCATACTCATCAAGTACATCCTGCAGCCCATCCTCAATCCAGCGATCCAGCATTGAATATTTGGGTTGATGAATCAACAGAGGTGTACCCAGACCTTTGAGAATCTCGGCCGCCTGCTTCGTCTGTTCTGCAGGATAGTTGGAGATGCCGACATACAATGCTTTGCCGGAACGAACAATATGGTCCAGCGCCATCATGGTTTCTTCCAGAGGTGTTTCGGGATCATAACGATGAGAATAAAAGATGTCTACGTAATCGAGACCCATGCGCTTCAAGCTCTGATTGAGACTGGAAACCAGGTTTTTACGAGAACCCCACTCACCGTAAGGTCCAGGCCACATATAGTACCCGGCTTTGGTGGAGATGACGAGTTCATCTCGATATGGCTTCAGATCCTGTGCCAATACCTGACCGAATAACTGCTCTGCCGAACCTGCCGGCGGACCATAATTGTTGGCAAGGTCAAAATGCGTAATGCCCAGATCAAACGAACGGGTAATCATATTTCGGCCGTTCTCCGCATTATTAATGCCACCAAAATTATGCCATAACCCAAGTGAAATCGCTGGCAGTTTCAAACCTGAACGTCCAACGCGGTTGTATTTCATTGTTTCGTAGCGTGCATCGCTGGCTACGTAGACCATCATGAATCCCTTCTTTCCCCAGGTTCCGCCTCTAGTTCCCGGTCCGTATGCCGGAGAATGCGGTTATTCGGACAATGTCGACTTACGTTTAACCAAAAAGCTGGTCCACCTTATTCATTACCTCACCAATAGGGTCTGTAATCAGCAAATCAGCTCGCCTGTCGTAAGCCGTAGGTGTAGCGTTCAGCAAGACCGTGTGTTTCCCTTGAAAGTACGTAATCAATTGTGCGGCAGGATACACCGTTAGTGAAGTTCCACCAACCAGCAGCAAATCTGCCGAGGACAGTGCGTCAACCGAACGATATAATATCGTCTGGTCCAGTTCTTCTTCATACAGCACGACGTCCGGCTTGATCACGCCACCACATTCAGTGCAACGAGGAACCGTATCTTTTGCCGTAATAATGTCATCCAACCCGTAAAATCTCTTGCAATCCATACAAGCGTTTCGATGGATCGAACCATGAAGCTCCAGGACATTGCTGCTGCCAGCCTTCTGGTGCAACCCGTCGATATTTTGCGTGATAACCGCCTGAAGTTTTCCTTCCTGCTCCAATCTGGCGAGCAGTCGATGGCAGCCGTTGGGCATCGCATTGGGATGAAGCATTTTGCCTCGATAAAAATCATAAAAAATATCAGCATGCTGATCAAAAAAATGTCGGCTCAGCAGCTCTTCCGGTGGGTAGGGTGAATGCTGCTCTGTCTGGTATAAGCCAGCGGCAGAGCGGAAGTCGGGAATCCCGCTTTCCGTTGAAGTTCCGGCCCCTCCGAAAAAAACAATATTTGAACTTTCCTTAATCCAGGCAGCCAGTTGTTCTGTTGCGTTCATCCTCTCTCCTCCTTTATGAGATCACCCCTGTGAAGAATATTCAGAGATGATTTTTAACTCATCATAATTTTGGATAATTGCATTGGCGTCATGTAAATAGTGGCTTCTCTGGATTTCTGGACAGAAACCAATTCTATAGGACACCCCTGCGTTACGTCCCATCTGCATATCCCCATTGCTGTCACCGATCACCACACCCTCCTCAGGAAGAATATGTAATTCCCGGCAAGCCAGAACCGCAGCCTCTCCATCCGGTTTGCCCCGAGTCACCCGGTCACTGCCAACAATCGATGTAAAATATGACCGGATTCCCATCCACTCCAGATGTTCCTCGGCAGCAGCTGTGCTGTCCGAAGTGACCACTGCCATCGGAATCGATGCTTTCTGGCAGCTCTGCAAAAATGCATTTAATCCAGGCAGTGGTTCAGCCATTTTTCTCTGCCGTACCTCATCCATGGCGACACTGGAAAAATGGCGGATCGTAGTGATTGCTTCGTTCCACGGCATGCCTGCGGCATACAACTGCCCAGCAAGCAAACCGTTGCTCTCGTCCACCGTGGCAATAGCTAATGGCCCTTGAAGATCATATCCGATCAGCTGACCTTCGCGATTGCGGACCGTACCGAGAACTTGCTCACGCTCCACCGTGAACGAGGCACCAAGCTCTGACAGCTGTGATTCCAACTGATTCAGCAAAGACTCCGCCCACGGCCCCCATAGCTGTAAGAAATCCAGCAGCGTTCCATCCTTATCAAAAAGAATACCTCGGCAGGTAACTTGCTTACCACGGATTTGAAGCATAGACATACGTATCACCCCCAGTTCCCATCTGCTATGGATTCGTTCCATTCACCGTTGAAATTGCAGCTTACTTGATTGTATCCAGCCAGCCCACAGTCGTTTTAACCGTTTGAGACAGTTGTTCCTCTTCACTGACCCCAGCTTCGCCGTCACCGCTCTGGTGGCCATAGTCACCAAACTGCGAATGGTTACCACCTTCAATGGTGTAATACACCGTATCTTCTGGCAAATATGCCCGACCATTCTGATACTTTGTTGCATTCACAACTTCGTCATTCGTACCCAAGATGGATAACGCGGGTATCCCCAGTGACTTCACACTGCCTTTTTCATCCGGATAAGATGCGAGGAAAAAGATGCCCTGAAGTGCATCTGGATGGGAAGCCGCATAACGTGCTGCCATTGATCCACCAAGAGAATGCCCTCCCATAACAAATTGTTCATCTGGATAGGCTTTAATAATATCATCTGCAAGATTCTGCTTGATTACCGCCAGATTAAAAGGCATTTTTGCAATTATGGTATGATGTCCTGCTGCCGCAAGTTCATGGGCAAGAGGTGCATAACTTTCCGGTTTAACCAATCCACCTGGATAAAAAATAACACTCACCCCAACAGATTTGTCCGGTACAAAATCAATCCAGTTGTCTTTTTCAGTTACAGTCACCTGATTTGCAGTTTCCATGGCTGTCTGAGCCATCTCCTGTGGTCCATAAGGCGTAAACAGCTTCCAGGCCACAAACCCACATCCAATGACAATGAGCGCCAGAAGAACGAGCAGGAATTTCCCGATGCCCCTCTTCTTGCGCCCTGTATTATATCGGTTTCTCAACGTTCATCACCTTTCTGCACTTCCGCAGGTGCCGCGGCTTGCAGAACGGGAGCCTTCATTCCTGAGGCTCCCCTTCTTCATCATTCATCGCTATTCAGCCTTGGCCTTGCGGTAAGCATCCATATATTGTTCCGCTTTGCGGCGAACATGACTCAAGTCCCCCGTCTTCACTGCTTCCGCTGTAAGGTCCGAGCCAATACCTACAGCAACGGCGCCTCCCTTAATCCAGTCACCTAGATTGGACAAGGACACCCCACCAGTCGGCATGAAATTCGCTTGTGGCATAGGTCCCTTCATCGTTTTGATAATGGACGGATCGTAGAGATTACCGGGAAACAACTTCACAATATCCACGCCAAGTTCCAATGCACGTTGAACATCCGCAATGGTCATCACCCCTGGAAGAATCGGAATCCGGTACAGGTTGCAGATTTTCACAGTGTCCGGGTTCAGGGAAGGACCCACAACAAACTCGGCACCTGACATAATCGCGGCACGCGCTGTCTGAGGTTCAAGTACTGTTCCAGCTCCAATAATGGCAAATTTCTCTGGATCTTGTGTGTTCCAATGGTATACACGGCTTAATTTCTCGATGGCTTTGAGGGCACTAGGCACCGTCATCGTAATCTCGATAATCTTGATGCCACCCGCGATGGCTTGTTCGGCCATGGCGATAACCTGATCAGCAGAATCTGCACGCAGAACCGCAACAACCCCACTGTCCGTTATTTTTTGTAGCAGCTGAAGCTTCTTCATTTCATTCTCTCCCTTGTCAATGTGGTTGTCTATTACAAGCCTTACATTAAAGAACGAAGATGAGACATATATGATATCAGCAGCGACTAGCGCTCAACATGAGCTACATTGTTCAGCTTGGCCTCGACCTGCTCCCACGTCGGGAGCGCCTCCCAATCGCCAACAGCCTGTATTACCATGGAACCGGTCAAATTCCCGAGACGGGTCGCCTCCTGCGGAGAATATCCTTTAATAAGGCCGGACAAAAAGCCCGCACAGAATCCATCTCCTGCCCCAACCGTATCCAGGACATGATCTGCCTTGAAGTACGGAACTTCCGTTAGGGTACCATTCACCAATACGTAGGTCAAATCAGGGCCGCCCTTCACGATACAGACTGCATTCATAGCGGACAAACGCTCAAGGACTTTTTGATCATCTTCTTCGTTATACAGAAGTTTCATCTCGTCCAGACCCGGCAAGAAATAATCCGCTTGCTCAGCCAGACGAAGCAGAACAGGACGCGCTTCTTCAGCTGACCACAGTTTAAGACGCAGATTCGGATCAAAACTCACTTTCACACCAGCCTGCTTAGCTATATGTATAGCAGCTTCAACAGTAGCAAGTCCCGACGCGCTTATTGCTGCGGTGATGCCTGTAACGTGAAGGATTTGCGCACCCGCAATATAATCCGTGTCCAGGTCTTCAGGAGTAATCGCACTTGCAGCGGATAGCTTCCTATAATAGTGCACCGAGGCTTTCCCGGAAGCGTTCTCACGAATCATCAAACCAGTGGGCTCTTTGTCGCTCATCCTTGCTCTGGATACATCTACACCTTCACCACGAATTGCCTTCAAGATCATGTTACCGATCGGATCATTACCCAGGCGGCCAAACCAGCCGCTGGTATGCCCAAGCCGGGATACACCAATAGCCAGATTACTCTCTGCGCCGCCAAATGATTTGTCTAAAGTCGCTGCATATTCGAGACCTCTTGTATCCTTTGCTGTCAGCAAACCCATGCTTTCGCCAAACGTAACAATTTCAGGGCTAGGGCGGGTATTCGTCGACATGAATTCTCCCCTCCTTATATTTACAATTTCTCATCTTCTTTCCCCATTGTCAGCCTCTATGCAACCGTTGTCAATCCCGGAGCGTTCATTTTGTTGTCACAGCTTTGAGAAAGGATAGCGCTTACTCTTGTGAAATATATCACAATTAATGTTACACATCCATATTACCCTTATTACAGAAGCAGATTGCAATCGCCAAGGGTTATCAGGGGGGCTACAACATGAACAAACCGACCATCATTCACAAAGATCAGGATTCCTTTTTTTACAACTTGCGCTTCATGCTCATTGTCTGTGTACTAGCAGGCAATGCTCTCGAACCAATCAATACGCGTTTTGCAGGAGCAGAGGCTCTGTTTCTGTGGATATATACGTTTCACATGCCGCTGTTTGTATGGGTAACCGGCTACTTCGCCAGACATTCACTCAAAGGTACATCTGGCCGTAACGTGCTTAAGCAGATTGCATTACAATACCTTCTGTTTCAGTCTCTGTATGCAGTAATGGATTTCACCGTATTCCACACACCGCATATGCGTTTGTCTTTCTTTGCACCTTATCTATTGCTCTGGTTTCTGGCAAGTCATTTCTGCTGGCGGCTTTTGCTTCGTCTTACACTCTCCTGGAAGCCGATCTATAGATTACTGGGTGCCGTGATGCTGGGAGTATGTGCCGGATATTTACCCTTTGATGGTTTCTGGTTGAGCTTCAGCCGAACGTTTGTGTTCCTTCCTTTCTTTGTTATCGGGTATGACTACGGAGCGTCCATCCGCTCCCATTTGCGATCCGGCTGGGGCCGAAGAATTGCAGCTACGTTATCTGCTGCTCTTCTTGGTTGGATTGGACTCGGAGGGTTCAGCATTTCACCTGGCTGGTTACTGGGAAGCATGACTTATGCAGAGCTTGGACATCATGAGTGGTTTGCAGGAATTTACCGCCTCGGAATCTATGCACTTGAAATTGGATCAGGATCATTATTTCTCGCCTGGGTCCCTTCATTAACATCCAGATTGACTGAATTGGGACGACGCACTCTGTATGTGTTCCTTTTACATGGATTTCTCGTTCGCTTGGCGGTCTGGTCCGGGGTTTACAACTATCTGGAGACCAGCTTGTATATTCCGGTGATTGTCTCCATTGCGTTACTGTTCGCTATAACGCTGGCCCACCCAGCCGTCCGTCATGCCTTTCGCCCTCTCATTGAGCCCGATATTTCCCGCTTTCACTTCAACCATCAGGGGGTATTAAAACGTTCAGCATCCTGGTTTAGATAAACTGAAATCCTGCTCCTTTCCATTCAAATCGACTTGTTTCAGGCTGGAAATGTTGTGGTAAGTAGGAATACGCGCTACAACAATCTACTTATGATATAAGGAGTGATTTGTAATGGCACGTCCACAGACGTCTGAACACAAAATGAGTCGCGAGGAAGCGGGTAGATTAGGTGGCAAGGCTACATCCAAAAAGCATGATCGGAGCTTCTACCAAATGATAGGTAAAAAAGGTGGAGAATCGACTTCAGATGCGCATGATTCTCAGTTCTATAAGGAAATTGGACGCAAGGGTGGAGAAGCAACTTCAGAAACTCATAATAAAGAATTCTATCGGGAGATTGGCCGCAAAGGCGGGAGCAGTTAGTCTATCCCCATAGGTAGCGGTGAAAGATCACCTGATGCAGTGCATCAAATCAAGAAAGCTTCATTCCACTAATGGATTGAAGCTTCTTTCTATTGAATTGTAGAATTATGACGACGGTTGTGATAGACTCTATAGAAAAACCGGGTTGTTCACGGGTTTAAAGCAGCAAAGAACTTCACAAACTACGGGAAGCTCGAAACCAGTATCACTGGTCAATTTTTTTAGAGTACGGATGAAATTAAACGACAGATGCACTGCCATTTATATTTCCATTCATGTTGCTCAATATTATAAATTTGGGGGGAAATACACCATGTCAGCCAAGAAGATGCGTTCCGATATGATCAAAAAAGGTTTTGACCGTGCACCGCACCGCAGTTTGCTCCGCGCAGCGGGCGTTAAAGAAGAGGACTTTGGCAAACCATTTATTGCCGTTTGTAACTCTTACATCGATATCGTGCCCGGCCATGTCCACCTGCAGGAATTCGGTAAAATTGTAAAGGAAGCTATTCGTGAAGCCGGTGGCGTTCCATTCGAATTCAACACCATCGGAGTTGACGACGGAATCGCCATGGGACACATTGGTATGCGTTACTCGCTGCCAAGCCGTGACATTATTGCGGATTCCGTGGAAACCGTTGTATCTGCACACTGGTTCGACGGCATGGTATGTATCCCGAACTGTGACAAAATCACACCAGGTATGATGATGGGCGCACTCCGCTGTAATATCCCTACCGTGTTTGTCAGCGGCGGTCCAATGAAGGCAGGTCGTGACAGCAATGGTAAAGCTCTGTCCTTGACCTCCGTTTTTGAAGGCGTAGGTGCTTATCAAGCTGGTAAAATCGATGATAAGAGCTTGCTTGAACTTGAACAGTTCGGCTGTCCAACATGTGGATCATGCTCCGGTATGTTCACTGCGAACTCCATGAACTGTCTGGCTGAAGCGATGGGACTGGCTATGCCAGGTAACGGAACCATCCTGGCTGTTGCTCCTGAGCGTCGTGAGTTTGTTAAACAATCCGCTAAACAACTGATGGAACTCATCAAATTGGATCTGAAACCACGCGATATCGTTACTGTAGAAGCCATCGACAATGCTTTTGCACTGGATATGGCTATGGGTGGTTCCACGAATACGGTACTTCATACATTGGCACTGGCTCATGAAGCAGGCATCGAGTATCCAATCGAGCGAATCAATGAAGTTGCTAACCGCGTTCCTCACTTGGCCAAATTGGCACCTGCTTCCGATCTTCACATCGAAGACGTTCACAATGCGGGTGGCGTAAGTGCAGTTCTGAACGAATTGCTCAAGAAACCAGGTGCAATTCATGGCGACTGTATCACGGTAACAGGTAAAACGATCCGTGAGAACGTTGAAGGTCAGGAAATCCAAGATACCAATGTCATCCACCACCTGGATAACCCGCATTCCGAAAAAGGCGGCTTGGCTGTATTGTTTGGTAACCTTGCACCACAAGGCGCCATCATCAAGGTTGGTGCTGTTGACGCTTCGGTTGGTGGATATCACAAAGGTCCTGCTATTTGCTTCGACTCCCAGGAACAAGCGCTCGAAGGCATTGCAAACGGCAAGGTAAAAGAAGGACATGTTGTCGTTATCCGTTATGAAGGACCAAAAGGCGGACCAGGTATGCCTGAGATGCTCGCTCCTACTTCCCAAATCGTAGGTATGGGCCTTGGTGCCAAAGTAGGTCTGATCACCGACGGACGCTTCTCTGGCGCATCCCGCGGAATCAGTATCGGACATATCTCTCCAGAAGCTGCTGAAGGCGGTCCAATCGCTTTTGTTGAAGAAGGAGACATCATTGAACTTGATCTGAACAACCGCATCATCGAATTGCATATCAGTGACGAAGAATTCGAACGTCGTCGCGCAGGTTGGAAAGGCTTTGAACCGAAAGTAAAAACCGGTTACCTCGCTCGTTATTCCAAACTGGTAACGAATGCAAGCAACGGCGGCGTACTGAGTATCTAATTCAAGTATGAGATATCCGGTGAATTTCTATATCGGAAACATAAATAAAGGGTTGCTCTTCAGCCGACTTCGGCGAAGGGCAACCCTTTTCTTTATTCATTTCGCAATCAGTTTCGTTCAGGTACAAGATCCTGTTCAGGAACCAACAATTCCTCAGAGGGATGTTCCGCCGTTGCAGCTACCAATGCGTGCTGACCATATCGATCCAGCAACACGTCAAGAGGCATGGCAATCATTTTTGGAACCAATTGTTCGGATCGCTGCTTCAGACGTTTCGTTCCTGCCGGATGAATGACGCTTAGCAGCAGTTTCAGATACACTTTGGATGCAGAACTGAACGGCCCAGGAGCCAACTCCCGAACCGTAAACCCGAATTTCTCCGGTCCCCGGTTAATCATGCTCACACCGTATAGAGCCTTGGCTGAACGAAGTTCAGGTTCAAGTGCGACCTGCCGGGCCAAATCAGGAAGTTGCTGTTCCATGGCCCGAATCATGCGAATGGCCAGATGCATACTTGAGCGTGAAGTCATACCTAGATCGAAAAGCTTTTTATTATCAAAATGAAGTTCAATAACCGGATCTCCGTTACGAATCACATGCCCGTCATTCATTTCAACCAATGCTCCATGATATACGCGGGAGCGGTAATGCAGCAATGGGTCCTCCGGTGACGCTGTATGCAGATGGTATACCCAATGAAACAACTTCTCCCACCCTAGCCACAAAGCAACAACCATCCGTTTCCAAGGTGATAAATGTGTTTGTGGTTGATTTGTACTTTTAGGTTCGCTCACCGTAACGCCTCCCATCAACGTATCGATGCGTACACTGTGCAACTGCTGCCTGTTTGCCTCCTGCAATACGACTTCGAGCGCCTGGAGCATCTGCTCCGGCGCGTGTGCATCAGCGCCGAGGGTAGTCCCTCGATCATGCAGCAACATGACCTCTCCGCCCCTTAGCTCCTTCAACATTCGTTCTGTCAATTTCTCAACGCCTACACTACTTCTCCAGTCCTCAAACATGGACGACCACAGAATAATCCGACGATCTTTTTTACTGAAAAAATCAAACAGATTCATAATCCCCCACGGTGGACGATAATAACAAGTTCTTACCCCCGTAACCTCCTGAATAATCTGACCTGTTCGTTGAATCTGATCTCGAACCGTACGCGGTCGCATCAACCAATTCGTTTTGTGAATATAATTATGAATTCCGAGAAGATGACCTTCCTCATGTATACGCTGAATGAGTTCGGGATGACGGGCTGCATGCTCCCCGACTACAAAAAACGTTGCCTTTGCCCCATACTGGTGTAGTAAATCAAGCAATCTGGGTGTGTATTCCGGGTCCGGCCCATCATCAAAGGTTAAGGAAAACTCCGTCTCACTTCTCCCGCGCCTGAACACACGAAAACCGAAAAATCTGCTAACTAAACTCGGAATAAAGGCGTAAAACGATGAAATGTACAATAACCACAGTAATATGCTCTGAAGTAAATTTGTCATGCTACAAACTCCCCGCTTCTCTTGCTGAATTACCGTGCCATAATATAGCACTAACCAAAATAAACCGCCTTTAATTTTATCATAATTCAGCCTTTTCTTGAATCCTCTTTTCCCAAAAAGATAGCTATCGTGTACAATAAATGCATCCTAATTTTTACCTTAATGACCAACAAAGGAGCCCTGCCCATGCTGCCGCTTTACAAAAAATATGGGCGCACCGTCTTTGACATTGCGCTGCTCGTATTAACCGTGTACTTTATCATGTACGGATTCAGTCGATTATATCAATTGGCTGCGCCAGTTTTTCTTTCATTTATAGTGTATTGGATGATCGAACCCCTGGCAAGATTTCTGCACCGCAAAGGATTGCCCAAAACCTTGGGCGCCGCTATTTCGGTTTTGTTGTTTCTTGCTGTTATTGTTGCTGCCTTTTTTGGATTGGGATTAATTATCGTATCCCAAATTTCTAATTTGCAGGATAATTTTCCTTATTATATCGAGATGGTCCAGCGTGAATTCACCAATCTGGTTTATTTTATTCAGGACAAGTCCGATGCTTTACCTGACGGAATAATCGAGAAGGTTAGTGACTATTTTGCTACACTGACCGGATTTCTGTCCAAATGGGTGACCAGTGGTGCACAAATCGTCATCGGTTTTCTCAGTTCATTTTCTTCCTTTATTACTAATTTCGGGATTGCCATTATTCTCGCGTTCTTTCTCAGTATCGAGATTGAATCCTGGCGGAAATTTGCCCGGGCCAAAACACCAAAAACGTTGAAGCTGGCTCTTGAATTTATGCGTAATCATGTGTTCAAGACGATCCGTTCGTATTTGAAGGCCCAAATGATTATGATGCTGATTACTTTTGTATTGATTTATGCAGGCTTGTTGATTCTTGGAACTGCCAATGCCTTCACCATCGCAGCCATCTGCGCCGTTTTTGACCTTGTGCCTTTGCTGGGTGTTCCAGTTATATTCATTCCGTGGATTGTGTATCTGTTCATTGTGGGGAATAGTAGCCTTGCGATTGGCTTAATTGTAGTCCTTGCTGTAACCATGCTGACACGCCAACTGCTGGAGCCCAAAATATCGGGTAATTCAATCGGAGTCTCTTCCGCATACTTGATGCTTTCTTTTATGCTGATCTCGCTCTCCGTCTTTGGTCTGGCCGGTGTGGTATTGTCTCCGGTGCTGCTGATTCTGCTCAAAGAACTACTGCAACAAGGATATCTCCAGCAATGGATTCACTTGCCGAAGGATGAATTCGAATCCTCCCCATTAGTGATGGACACACCGGGTAGCACCACCTCTGGTATGAATACTGAGCCTTCGGTGCAAGAACCTGCTCCTCCCGGTAATCATGAGGATTCAGCCAAATAGTCCATCACTTTTCTGAACATCGCCGTTGCTTGATGACGGCTGCTTGGAGCAACGTTTTGGACAAGGACAGCTACAGCATATTTGGGTTGTTCCGTAGGTCCATACCCGATAAACCATTGATGGTTACGTTTCTCTCCATGCTGCTGTACCTGTGCTGTGCCTGACTTCCCTGCCACCTGCCACCGTGCATGTTGCAGGGATTTTCCCGTTCCGTCACTGACAACCTTCTTCATCCAAGATAACAGTTGATGCGCCGTAGCTGGAGAGATCCGTCCTGCCGAAGATGGTGAATCATGCATCGGCATATCCAGCATCGTATCGCCATCGGCATATCGGATACGCTGAACAAGGCGTGGAGCACTCACCTTGCCATCATGCAAGAGCGTAACGATCAGATTAGCCGCTTGTAATGGAGTCACCAGAACGTCCCGCTGACCGATAGCCGTCTGTACCTTGGCTCCTTCATCCAGAGGAGAGACGGATGGCAGTCTCACTCTTCCTGCGTCCTCATGATCAAAATGATGCAGTACCGTCATTCCTGCGATTTGCTTTCCCTCCCAGCCAACTGGACGTGCCAATCCCAAAGCATCTGCCGTACGTTCCAACTGCTCCATACTGAGCCGACGAGCAGTTTCAGCAAATACAATATTGCAGGACTCGGCAAACCCTTGCTCCAGATTCAATGTCCCATGCCCATGCTCCTTCCAGCAGGACAGACCATATTTCCCCCACTCGCCACCACAATGAAAAGTCTCCCCTTTGGATACTGCGTGATATTCCAGCGCGGCCGCTGCTGTAACGATTTTGAATATGGAGCCCGGTACAGCCCCCTGCACGGCACGATTCGACCAAGCCGTTTGTTTAGGGTCTACATGCTGCGGATTATAGAACGGTGCCGAAACCATTGCACGTACGTCTGCATTGGCTGCATCCAGCACAACGATAGCTCCTTCCTTCATTCCGGACTTCTTCACAATCTGCTCTATCCCTTGCTGCACATCGATATTGATCGTCGTCTCTGCATGCAATGGATAGTGTGTATTGGAGGGGGCAATCACGCGTGGCTGGATATCCGGAATAACTTCTCCTGAACCTGTAACCATGCGTGTTAACAGAGTAGGCCCAATGCCCATCAATAAAGGCTCCATTGTTCTTTCCAACCCAGCTGCTCCAGATTTCATGGCAAAAGGCTGCTTCACCTCATTTTTGTGACCCGACTGCACATTCGAGAACCCAGGCTGTTCAGCAAGATAACCCAACCATTGCATGCCCGTAGCTGCTTGTCCATAACGTGTCATGAGAGGATACACACTCGCTCCGTCTGCCTTCAATTCACGTAGTCGGGTAACCTGAGAATCGGCCAACGTACTCGGCTGGTTGGCACCTGCTGTCCAGAAATGGGGTGCGTTCCCTTGATTCCATTCCTTTTGTAACGACTTCACATCAGTATGTAAGAGAGCCGCCAATTCCTTAACTTCCGAATTTGCCATTGTGGATAGATATGCATGACTTGTTTGATCTGAATGTGGAAAAAGGACCAACCCCCATTCCAGCTTGCCTGTTAGGGGTTGCCCCTTATAATCGGTAAACTGTCCTCGTCCCGTATCCAGTACCACTCCACGCTCTCGCTGCAATACAGACATTTCACGAACGGTACGTTGAAATCCTGGCATCGTGCGGTTGATTTGAATGCCCTGAACCCAAGCCAAACGAATCATAAGCAAAATAAACAAACCCGTAAGAAGAATACATGTAATATAAATGCGCCGCTTCAGTTGTACATGCATCAGGACACCCCGTTCAGCGTTTTGGCATAGTATTCTACATTCAGAATGGAATTATTCGGCAACAACAAGAAAACCTGTCCCTTATTAGGGACAGGCTTCTCAAATGAAGCAAACAGGTTCAAATTAGACTGTAAAGCGAGACAATGTATCTTTCAATTCTGTCGATACATTCTCTAGTTTTGCTGACAAATTCACCAGTTGGTTGCTGATATTTTGTTGTTCACTGCTCAAGGAGGCAACTTCCTGGGACGTTGCAGAAGATTGTTCAGCTACTGCGCTGACATTACTCATCGCTTCGGACAACGTACCTTGAGATTGATTCAAATCTCCGATTGAGCCGGTGACCATGCTCAGACTCTCAACAAAAGCACCCATTTGTTGCTGTACTGAAGCAAATATTACATTGGTATCTTTTACGGCATCCATCTGTTCCTTAAATAATGGATAAGCTGCAGACAGTTGATCTACCGTCTCATTCATTTCGGTCATAATCTTGTCTGTAATGTCGCCGACCATATCAATGGACTGTCTTGATTGTTCAGCCAACTGACGAACCTCATTTGCTACCACCATGAACCCGCGTCCAGCTGTACCAGCACGAGCGGCTTCAATTGTTGCATTCAAGGAGAGAATGTTCGTTTGTTTGGTAATATTCTGCATGACGTCAAGCACCTTCAGAACAGAGGATGTGCTCTCTTTCAAGGAATCCACTTTGTTCACCAACGCACCAATCATTTCTTCTGTCTTCTGTGTTTTGGTCATCAACTGGTTCAGATGCTGTGTACCTGTCTGACTGGATTTCTCTACATGGCGGGCTGAATCACCCATTTGTTCATTTGCGGCGACCACACTCTCCATCTGACGGGAGATATTGTCGGTCAATTCGTTTCCACGCTCCGCTTCTGTTGCCAAACTGCTTGCTCCACCTGCAATTTCTTCAGTGGCAACGGCAATCTCTGAAGCAGAGACTGCTGTTTTCTTGGATGCACTGCTTAGCTCAGAAGCAGTATCCAATACTTCCTGTGCAGATCGGTTGGTTTGCTCCACGAGTTTCGTAATTTGCTCCATCATCAGATTGAATGCAGCCGATAATTGGCCAATTTCATCCTGGGAGCTATAAGGTGTACGCACCTTGAGGTTCCCTTTTGCACCTTCTTGCATCAGATCTTTCAATTTGCCCATTGGGCGGGCAATCATACGAACCATCCAAATACCGATCAGTATCGCAATAACGGCATCAATCAATGCCATCCACAAAGTCAGTGTAAGAATACCCTTGGCATCTTTCACCAGGATCGAAGTTGGAACCATCCCAATCAGTTTCCAATCGGATGTATCCATGGTGCTGTATGACGCCAGCATATTGGTTGAATTTCCATCCACCGTATACTCCGTATTCGTGCTGCCGGATTTTTCTTTCAACTCTTTTATAAAAGCCAAATCCGTATCTTTTCCTGTACGATCAGCAATCGTTGAAGCTACAACCTTGTTGTCCGGAGCAATGAGCTGGAGGACTGCGCCTTCACCCAAGTCAAGTGATTTCAATTGCTGCTCCAGAACCTCCAATTTCAATTCAATGATTAACACATAGGACTGGGTTGTCCCTTGCAGGTTCTTCATTGAACGGGCAATTCGGAACGTTGGTGTGCTACCATCCTCTTTGACTTCCGTTGGAAGCCAGCGATATCCACCTGCTTGTACCAACTCGTCGTACCAACTCTCATTCCGAATGTCGCCCATGGAAGAACTGCTGTTACCTGTGCCCATTGTAGATCTTGTTTCGTCTGTAGGCACAAGATAAATCGCTTCCATAGATTTATTCGTAAAAGCAATATTCGATAATTGTTTGTTGATGGAGCTTGAATTCACAAACGTATCATATGCTGACAAATTCTTATCAGACATCTTTTGAAGCAAGGACTGCATTTCCGGATCGAAGAAAATTTGTGTAGATGTGTCTACAAACCGTTCCAGGATAATGTCCATTTTTTGTTTGGTTTGTTCAATCGTTTCCTGATTTGATCGGGATGCATTCTTCTCAATCGTATCTTTGGCTTTAGCATAGGATAATAGACCTAAACCAATAACAAAAAACATGATTCCTACAAAAAAGACCAAAAACAGCTTAACGCCTACCGATTTAACCGGATTAGCCTTCTTAATCTGTGTAAACGTGGTTCCCCCAACATCTTTCCAGTTTTGATTCTTCAACTGGTTTTTGGTCTTGTTCCACCCTGACCTCAGATTACCTGAGTCTAATTTAAAAGCCTTTCTGCTTGAAGTATCCCCTGTCTTACTTTTCATTACTTTTTCTTTCTTTACTTTCTGAACCTTCTCGGGCTTAACCTTCTCGGGTATTTTCAACTCTTCCCCACTGTCCTTCTGCTTCTTTTGAACCAATCCCATTCACCTGCCAGTAATTTACTTGTTGGATTTTTCTTTCTCTCCCCTATAAATATGTAGTATTCGACAGCTTTCTCCTTTCCCCTTTCGTTTTTTCGAAATTTATTACAACTTTTTTCCTATTTTTCTATAAAAAAAAGACCCCCATATACCGATATACGGAGGTCAAATTTGTAAATTTTATAACACTATATTGTTAAAACATAATATTATTTTGTTAAAAACTAGGCATTTGAACCTACTTCTTTTTTCTCATCATATCAAAGTAGGAAACAGGTTGATCCACCTTCATTTTTACACGCTGTAACGGGTGACGAGCTGCATCGAGCACATTGCCTTCTTCATCCTGCAGTTCCCCAACCACTTGTTTGAAAAAGTGGCCTCCCGGACCGAAAAATTCGATTTCCTGTCCAGGTTTGAAATGATTACGCTGTTGAATGGTCGCCATTCCTGTAGCCGCATCATAGTCCATCACCAATCCAGCAAAGTCAAAAGGTACCGCTTTTTCTTCCGGTTCATAGATGTGGTCCTCATGATCCGGTGTATCATAGAAAAATCCGGTATTCAGTGGACGATTCGCTGCCTTGTTCATTTCCTCTACCCACTCAGGCTTCAATACATAGTTCTCCGGGTCAGCCATATAAGAATCAATAGCTTGACGATATACGTTAACCACGGTAGCCACGTAGTGAATCGACTTCATGCGTCCTTCGATTTTGAAACTATCCACACCAACATCAATCAGCTCAGGAATATGCCCAATCATGCACAGATCCTTCGAACCCATGGAAAAAGAATTGTCCTGCTCCTGAAATAGGGGTAGCTGGTTCTCTCCCAATTTGAATGGTGCAGGTGCCTGCAGTTGCATTTCTTCTTCGCTGACCCACACGGTATCTTCCCGGGCATCTTCAAAGAGATCATACTTCCAGCGGCAGGATTGGCAGCAGCCACCCCGGTTGGAGTCCCGATCCGTAAAATGGTTGGACAACACACAACGTCCGGAATATGACGAGCACATCGCTCCATGAATAAAGGCTTCGATCTCGATATCCACATTGGCTTTGATTTCTTCAATTTCTTCAAAGCTTGTCTCACGTCCGAGAACGACGCGTGGAAGACCTTCATCCTTCCAGAACTTCACAGCTTGCCAGTTCAGAGTGGATTGTTGTGTACTCAAATGCACTTCCAGACCCGGTACGGCACGCTGAGCCACTTCAATAATTGCTGGATCTGCTACGATAATAGCTGCAATTCCTGCATCATACAAGTTTTGCAAATACGCTTGAATGCCTTCGATATCTTCATTATGCGCATAAATATTGGTTGCCACGAAAACTTTGGCTCCATATTTTTTGGCGAATTCCACACCCTCGCGCATCTCTTCAAAGCTAAAGTTATCCGCGTTGGAACGCAATCCGTATGCCTGTCCACCGATATACACAGCATCTGCACCATAATGGATTGCAAATTTAAGTTTTTCCAGGTTGCCCGCCGGAGCGAGCAGCTCCGGTTTGTCCAGACGGTTACGTTTACCCGAGAACTTCCGCTGTACCGCCACTGTTTCCATGTTGTTCACCTCGTCTATTAATACACCTGTTCTTTATAGAAAAATCCAAACGACAATTCCCGTTCAGGGTCCTGCAACTGACGAACCTCGTCCAGCCATTCTTCACAAAATGCATAAGCATCGGCATCAGCTGCATAACTGTCCAGAGCTATACGGTATGCACGTACAACAGCTTCGTTATACGCAAGCGATTTTAACATGCCTTCGATTTTGAAGCTGTGTACCCCGGCCTCCATCAACAGATGAAGATCTTCGAGAATACAAATATCCTCCGAACTCATGATGTGAGTTCCGTTCAGATCTTCATAGATCGGGAACTTCTCATCCCGGCGTTCAGCCTCGATCAGAAATAAACCACGCTCTTTACCCAAATGCCCCTCTACAGGACGCCCCTGATGGGACATATAACTTTGCACCAGACTCCGTTTGGAATGATAAATGTTCGTCATGCCATGTACCTGAACCTGAGCTTCCACCTTCAGAAATGGAACCATCTCTGTAAGCTCGTCCATATTCAGCTCCCGAGCAAGCACGACACGACTCGCTCCTTTAGTTCCCCAGTAGTTGGCTGTTGCATAGTTGGTCGATGTCATCTCAGCGTTCCAGTGCAGCTGGATATGCGGAGCATGCTCCTTAATAGCGGCGAGCACAGATGGATCGTTGAACTCCACCCCATGTACACCGACTTTACCCAGTGCTTGAACATATTCAGGTAATTCCTTTAGCAGCTCGTTGGACATCAGATTGTTCATGGACACGTATACACGAGCCTGATGTTTCACTGCAACGGCAACGACCTCTGCTGTTTCTTCCACACTGAAGCTGCCGGGAAGACGCATGCCGAAGCGATCATCCCCAATTAACAAAGCATCTGCTCCTGCTTGGAGCAGCACCTCTGCCTCTTTCACATTTGCCGCCGTAACGAGCAGTTCATGTTTCGTACTCATATACATCCCCTCCGCTTATTGCGCAGCCTTACTTTTGGCTATATTTTGCTGATGTTCCTTATACGTTTTGGCAAACAGATGTCCAGACGAGCCATCCTTTTTCGTCACATAGAACAGATACTCCGAAGCTTCCGGATTTAGCGCTGCCTCAATGGACGGAAGACTTGGACTGGCAATTGGACCTGGTGGCAAGCCTTTATTCAGATACGTATTATAGGGACTTTGCACCTTTAGATCCTTGAAAAACAACCGCTCCTTCGGCTTGTCGAGCAGATATTGCACGGTAGCATCAATCTCTAGCTTCATATCCTGATTAATCCGATTGTAGATTACACCTGCAACCAGAGCACGTTCCTCATCCACTACAACTTCTTTCTCCACCAGTGACGCAATGGTCAGCAGTTCATGCAGGGAAAGGTTCTTCTCTTGGAGCTTGGCTTCCAAATCAGGAATGGAATTAATCTTGGTCTGAAATTCTTCCAGCATCCGTTGCATCACATCATGCGTGGAACTTCCCTTTTTCAGCTCATACGTTTCCGGGAACAGATACCCTTCCAATACGTAGCGAAGTTCTTCATCCACTGGAATATTTTTGACGATATCTACATCAAAGGCCGAAGGATCATTAGCCAGCTTGATGAATTCATCTCGATCTACGACATGCTCATAAGAAAGCTTACCCGCCATTTGCAGAATGGTATAACCCTCCGGAATCGTAAATTTCACCATTTCCTCCGGCACAACTTCGCCACTACTCAACTTGCTAACAATCTCATCATATGTCACGCCAGGATTCATAGAATATGTACCCGCCATGAAATTAGAACCTAGGTTTTTCCACTTTAAATACCCTTTAAATGTTAACCCGCTTCGAATGAGGCCTTCCTCTTGAAGCCGATCCGCGATTTTCGAAGTTCCCGATCCGCTCTTAATCTCGAATACGACCGGTTCTGTAGAAGCTTCCACGGGACGCATCATACTCCATACGTAACCGCCTGCGCCTCCGGCAAGAACTACAATGATAAGCAGTATGACTACTATTGCTTTCCCTTTCAAAAAAGAAACAACTCCTTTACACAACCAAAAAGAGCGGACTTCTCCGCCCTCCCGGTTTCTTCAATTTGAAGCTGATTAATCTTCGTCAATGGGGAGTGTACATTCATCATACAGTTCCGAGATGTTCTCCCACTCATCATCATCGTCAATCGTAACTAATTCCGGCATGATCTGGCCTTCACTTCCCGGTAAAACCCGCAGAAGTTCAACTTCGTCATAAGGACGTAATGAACTGCGGAGCACCGCATACTGTTGGCCCTTCACTTCAAACTCAGCCAACAGGTCATACGGATGCGATTTACCGTTCTCTTCTTCCAGCTCAACGTGAGCACCAAAAGCCAGACGCAGCGAATCTGTCCATTTCAAGTCTTCGCGGCTGTATTCTGTCATTTAGTTCGCTTCCTCTTCATCTTCTGCAAGAAATGTATTAAACGTCTCCTCGACGATATCCCATTCGGCATCATCTTGGATGACGAAAAGTTTAATATCGTCGCCCTCTTCTTCATAACGGAATGCATAAACATCCGTCTCTCCATCTTCGGGTTCAACCGGAGCAACCATCATGTACTTGGCCTCCGAACCGTCCACTTCGAATTTCATGATGACTTCGAATTCCTCTTCATTACCCTCGTCATCCGCAATGTAAATAATCTCCGATTCTTCTTCCATACCCAGTTGATCTTCAGCCATTGTTGATCCCCCTCACCTTTTACTATTGGCATCCAAATAATTTTGCAAAATCAAGCTTGCGGCCATTTTGTCCACAACCTGCTTGCGTTTTTTGCGACTGACATCCGCTTCAAGCAACGTTCGTTCTGCTGCCATGGTTGTCAGCCGTTCATCCCAAAGGTGAACAGGTAAATTCAGTTCGCCCCGCAGGCGGTCGGCAAAAGCGATGCATATTTCACCACGCGGCCCTACGGTGCCGTTCATGTTTTTGGGAAGTCCGACTACGATCTCGCCAATCTCATGCTCACGCACAAGTTCAGCAATCCGAACGAACTCACCTTCATCCCGGCGGCGTTCAAGTACTTCCAATCCCTGGGCAGTCCAACCGAAGGCGTCACTAGCGGCAACTCCGATTCTTCGGTCCCCATAGTCCAAACCTAATATTTTCATCCATGCTCTCCCATCCTCAAGCCTGCTTAGGTCGATTAATAATCGCCTTCTCAAGCTTCAGGCTGTCTTCTGTCGGTTCATTTCCCGCTGCCTGCATAGCTGCATCACAGCGGAAGCGATGTACATTACCGGTGATTGGCCAGATAAGAACGAACAAGCTCTTCAATCAGCTCATCACGCTCTTTTTTACGGACCAGACTGCGTGCATTGTTGTGACGAGGGATGTATGCGGGGTCTCCAGAAATCAGATACCCGACAATCTGGTTAATAGGATTATACTCCTTATCCACCAGTGCATCATATACCGTGAGAAGAATCTCTTTGGAGGATGCTTCCTGCTCGTCGGCTTTCACATTAAATTTAACCGTCTTATCCATGGAGTCCATTGATGACACCTCGCTCCTGCATGAACATGGGGACCATGTCCTGCCGAATTGATTTCTGCTTATATAATAACATATTCTGACTGCCACAAGTAAACAAAGGATAAGCCAATTGTGTTTTTTGCTTGTCCTTTACTGGCTTCAGCATATTGCATCATTCGATTCCACTCGCTCTTGGGTACAAAATATAAACGAACAGAACCATTTCGATTTATATTTTGAAGATTGAAAGCCGCTCAATGGATTTATGCAATATGCCCGCTAACCAGTGAAACCGCCAGTTTCAACGCTTCATCCAGCTTGCTTGCATCCTTGCCGCCGGCTTGCGCCATATCAGGACGTCCGCCACCTCCGCCGCCGCATACTGCCGCAACTTCCTTGACGATTTTACCTGCATGCAGCCCTTGTTTTACTTGTTCAGCAGGGACAGCTACAACAAAATTCACTTTGCCGTCAGATGGAGCACCCAGTACGAGTACTGCATTAGGCAGTTTTACTTTCAATTCATCAGCCACTGTACGCAGTGCATCCATGTTCGGAGCATCCACACGAGCTGCAAGCAATTGTGTATTTCCTGCTTGTACCACTTGATCTGTCAATGCGCCTGCTTCCATGGCACTCAGTTTGCTTTGCAGTGATTCAGTCTCTCTCGCAGCTTCTTTCAATTGCTGATTCAGACCTTCAATGCGTTTAGGAACATCCGC
Source organism: Paenibacillus sp. MDV22-iso6 (assembly GCF_058408365.1). Taxonomy (NCBI): domain Bacteria; kingdom Bacillati; phylum Bacillota; class Bacilli; order Caryophanales; family Paenibacillaceae; genus Paenibacillus; species Paenibacillus sp. MDV22-iso6. The sequence goes on from NZ_JBZVDZ010000004.1 coordinate 602,063, forward strand.
CACATTTGCTTTGAGCAGGGATGCGGATTGTTTGAGCAATTCAAGCTGACTTTCTACATACAGATACGCGCCACGGCCAGTCACAGCTTCGATCCGACGTACGCCGGAGCCGATTCCGCTCTCGCTCACCAGCTTGAAGATACCAATCTCTGATGTATTGTTTACGTGACAGCCACCACAAAGTTCCAAACTATAGTCTCCGACTTGTACCACACGTACGATATCGCCGTATTTTTCACCGAACAGTGCCATTGCACCCATTTCTTTAGCTTCATCAATAGCTTTCAGTTCAATGTTTACGTTCAGACGATTCCAGATCTGTTCGTTTACCTGACGCTCGATCTCTGTTAATTCTTCCGGCGTAATACTGCCGAAGTGCGAGAAGTCAAAGCGCAGACGTTGAGGCTCTACGAGTGATCCTGCCTGATTGACATGCGTTCCGAGCACATCTTTGAGCGCTTTGTGCAGCAAATGAGTTGCGGTATGGTTTTTGATAATATCGCCGCGTTTGGACGCATCCACTTCAGCTTTAATCACATCACCCACACGCAGTTCACCGGACTCTACAGTCACCAGATGTACGTGTTGTCCCAGCGGAGCTTTGAACAGACCTTGCACTTTCGCCGTTACACTGGCTCCGCGCAGCAAGCCCTGGTCACTCACTTGTCCGCCACTTTCCGCATAGAACGGAGTCTTATCAAGGATGACCTGGCATGTCTGTCCTTCGCTTACGGAGTCTACCAGTGCGTCACCAGCAACGATGGCTACCACTTTTGCTTCCGTCAACAGGTCATTATAACCAACAAACTCGCTTTTAACCGCAAGATCGGCAAGCGGTCCGCCTTGAACCTTCATGCTCTCGCTTTCTTGGCGTCCTGCACGTCCCAGCTCACGCTGCTTCTGCATCGAAGCATCAAAACCTTCACGATCTACCGTCAGACCATGCTCTGCTGCATAATCTTCTGTCAGGTCAAACGGGAAACCGTACGTATCATATAGTTTGAACGCTTCAGGCCCGCTAATAACCGTACGTCCTTCGGACTTGGCTGTGCCGCTGATATCCGCAAGAATAGCCAGACCATCTGTGAGTGTTTCGTGGAAACGCTCTTCCTCGGTTTTGATCACTTTAGCGATAAACTCCTGTTTGTCCACGACTTCCGGGTAGTACATACCCATCACTTCACCAACAGTCGTTGTCAGTTCATATAGGAATGGACGGTCCAGTCCCAGTACTTTTCCGTAACGTACGGCACGGCGGAGCAAACGGCGAATGACATATCCGCGTCCTTCATTACTTGGCAGAACGCCATCACCCACAGCAAAGGCAACGGTCCGAATGTGGTCGGCAATGACTTTAAGTGCAACGTCAATCTCTACGCTGTCATTATATTTCACACCGGCAAGAGCCGCTGTTCTTTGAATCATTGGTTGGAACAGATCTGTGTCAAAGTTGGAATCCACATTTTGCAGAATGGATGCAAAGCGTTCCAGACCTGCGCCTGTATCAATATTTTTGTTCGGAAGCGGTGTATAGCTACCGTCCTTGTTGTGATTGAACTGGGAGAATACCAGGTTCCATACTTCGAGGTACCGTTCATTTTCCCCGCCTGGATACATCTCGGGATCATTCATGTCGTTGCCATAAGCTTCGCCGCGATCATAGAAGATTTCGGTACAAGGTCCACACGGACCTTCGCCGATATCCCAGAAGTTCTCATCCAGTTTGATGATACGCTCAGCAGGCAAGCCTACTTTTTCGTTCCACAGTTTGAAGGCTTCTTCGTCTTCCGGGTATACCGTTACGGAGAGACGTTCCGGATCAAAACCGATCCATTCTTTGCTTGTGAGAAATTCCCATGCCCAAGTAATCGTCTCTTCCTTGAAATAGTCTCCGATGGAGAAGTTACCGAGCATTTCGAAGAACGTATGGTGACGACGAGTTTTACCGACATTTTCAATATCGTTTGTACGAATACATTTTTGGGAGTTGGCAAGACGTGGATTCTCCGGTTTCTCCCGACCGTCAAAATACGGTTTCAACGGTGCCATACCCGCATTGATCCACAGAAGGGATGGATCATTATGAGGTACAAGCGATGCGCTTGGCTCGATTTTGTGACCTTTACTTGCAAAAAACTCTATCCATTTGGACCGGATTTCACTGGCTTTCATACGGAGTGCCCCCAATTAATTATAATAGTCCGGTGCGTATTCGCTCCGGGTTGTTAACAAGTAAAAATAAACACAAAAAACGCCCCTGATAGTCAGGGACGATTGTAATCGCGGTACCACCCTGGTTATTGCTGTTCATCCGCAGATGAAACAAACAATCTCCTCGTTGATGCGAAATAACGGTCGCTCCCGGCAGGGTTGTCCTGCACTCCGAAATTAGCTTTCCGCCGCTTCAACTTTCAAGACTCTTCCAGCCATCGGGCTCAGATTACATCTGATCCGAAGAAGTCTATTCTCTGAGGAAAGGAACCTCGGCGTACTTCATTTCATCATCGATTTCTTGTTCTAAACATACCCCTCCATTATATCGATATGCCTATATGGTGTCAACGCACCCTTTAGGACCAGACTGTTGCTACGATTAGTCCGTTCTTCTTTTGATGTAATAGGCAAAAAAGTGCTGCACAATGACCTTCAGAACAGCAAAAACTGGCACCGCTAGAATGAGACCTACTATGCCCGCCAGTTCGCCTCCCACAAGGAGCGCGAAGATAATCGACAACGGATGTAAATGCAAAGTCCGCCCTACCACCTGAGGGGAGATGACGTTGCTCTCCAGCACCTGGCACAGTGTGTTCACAATGACAACGAAGAGCACCATTTTGAACGATACCGTAGACGCCATCACCACTGCAGGAGCAGCTCCAAGAAACGGCCCCAAATAAGGCACGATGTTAAATACAGCGACAATGCTCGCGAGCAGCAGTGCATAAGGCATATCAATGACCATGTAACCAATGTAGGCAAAGATGCCCACAATCACACAGACGATAAATTGTCCGCGAATATAGTTTCCCAAGGCCGTGTCAATCTCTTTCATAACCGAAACAATGGCCTTGCGCCGTGAGCGGGGCAGGTACGCCACAATCGTACGCTCGAACACCTCAAAATCTTTTAACATATAGAAAATGAGAAATGGCACGATAAACACGTTGAACAACACATTAATGGTTGTCCCGATATTATCCATCAGCTTCGTGATCCCCTGGGTCAGCCGATCCTCCATCTGGAAAAACCAGCTGTTCATACCTGTACGCACACTTGGCGGCATCAATTTGTGATCCATATTGTTCATCAGACTCTGAGCACGCATCGACAGTTCAGGCATATGCTCGTTCAGTTCCTCCAACTGTTCAATCAACACCGGAATGACATTCATCAGGATGACCCCGATACAGGTTAGGAAAAAAGCATAGATTAACAGCACGGCAATGGTTCGAGGGACTTTGCGCCCTCCCAGCATGCTTACAATCGGATTGAGAACATAGGATATGATGAGGGCCACGATAAATGGTGCCAGCACTGTTTTCAAAAATCCATATATATGAAGCAGTAATGGCCGCAGCAGCCATATAAAATATAGAATAATCAATCCGAGTAGCAGCCAGATGGCATAACGGAACAGCTTGTTTTTGGTTAATTGTTCCACTTGCATCTCTCCCTTTTGGACTGGCTCTGAAAGTCAGTATATGTAAGGAAGGGAATATTTATTAACACACAAAAAAAGCGTCTCCTTCATAACGAAGGAGACGCATCTTGTGATCCGGGTTAGCATATATTCATACAAGTTCCCTTGAACCACTATGTAACCGCAGCTATATACATATGTCATCATTTCATGACAACATTCAATGACAGTCTTTGTCATGAAACCGCATATAGAAGAAGTTATGCTTCTTACTAAGAAGAAGCATGAAGATGAGGGAAGTCTTGCGGCAGCTCTTCCCCGAAGAACAGATCATCGAGGGAGCTGAGCGTGCCATCTTCTTCCACTTGGTATACGGACATTTTCTCACCGTTCACTGTTAATTCGATAAAGCATCCCCAGCAATAAAACTGGTGGGAACCGATTTTCCCAATATCTTTGGAACTACAGTTTGGACATTTCATATTCATTCACCTATCCATTAACAGAATGAATGGCATTTTCCAAGCGCTGTTCACTCAGCGGCGGCACCATAATGGCACTTTCCCCAATAGACATATCGCTTGTACATGGCAGCCATTTGCGGCCCTCAATCAAATCGGACACAAAACCGTCCGTAATTTCAATCCCTATTATTGTATTTCCCAACTCCTGGTCAAAATAAACATCAGAGACACGTCCAAGCAGCAAACCTTCTTCGGTGAGCACGGACATCTCCTTCAATTTAGACTGGCCGAGGAGGTACGTGTGTTTTATGTCGTCGGCTCCCGTTTTGCGGACAGCCTGTTGATTACGGATCATGACGGCATCTTCGCCGTAGGCAACGATATCTTGCCACTGCACGATTTTGACATGACTGGTAAACAGGCCTTTGTTTTCAAGTTCAATGCCTTCAATTTTCCAATCGTCATTCACAATGAAATCCTGGATTTTACCGACCTGCTTCCCATCCTCAACGTCAAAAACGGCAAGTCCGATCATTTCCTGAAGCTTCATCGCAGGGTCCCCCTCATCTTCTTATCATTAAATAGTCGCGGCGCTATTGCTAGGTATGCCCAAAGTTGATGAGTGGCAATCAGACGCCGATCATCAAAACCGCTTCTATCCAACCGATGAAATGGAACTTCTTCCCTCCTTCTGTTCCATGTGCAAAGAGCCCCTTAGGCTCTATTACGCAGTCGCCCAAGAATGGTTCCAATTTTTTCGGCGGTTATCATGATTTCTTCCGTAGTATTACCCAACCCCCAGCTAAAACGAATCGCGGAATGCAAAAATGTCTCCGGCAGCTTCATCGCTTTGAGTACATGGGATACTTCGAGGGAACCGGAAGTACATGCCGAACCGCTCGCAACTGCGATGCCTTCCATATCCAGATTCATGAGCATCGTCTCTGTGGAAACTTCCGGAAAGCTGATGTTCAGGATATTGGGCAGCGTAAATTCCGGATGTCCGTTGACATGAAAATGCTCCGCCCCTACATGCTGCTCCAGTTGTTCCAGAAGTACTGATCGCAATGCCAAATCATGTTCACGGCGCGCATCCGCTTGTTCTCCTGATATTTTCAACGCCTCCGCAAAACCAGCGATACCCGCTATATTCTCGGTACCCGCCCGTCGTTGCCGTTCCTGAAGGCCACCATGAGATCTCGCTTCCAGTACAATTCCGCGTCGTACGTATAGTGCACCCACGCCTTGAGGGCCATTAATTTTATGAGCAGAGAAGCTGATCAGATCCACAGGCAGTTCCTTGCAGGAAATTTCCTGGGTGCCAAGAGCCTGAACTGCATCGGTATGGAACAAAATATCATGTTGACGAGCTAGTTCACCAATTTCGCGGATAGGCTGAATCGTACCCACTTCATTATTGGCATACATCATGGTGATCAGCACTGTATCTGGCCGGATGGCATCTTTCAGCTCTTCCAGACGTATTCTCCCGTACTCATCTACAGGCAAATAGGTCACGTCATAGCCTTGTCGCTCCAGCTCCTGACAAGTATGCAGTACCGCATGATGCTCAATGGCCGTTGTAATGATGTGCCGTCCCCGTTCATTTCTCGCTGAAACTGCGCCAAATATCGCCAGATTGTCACTTTCCGTGCCGCCTCCGGTAAATACGAGTTCATCTGGGAAACAACCCAAAGACGCCGCAATGACATCCCTTGCTCCACTGACGGTCCGTTTGGCTTCACGCCCAAAGGCATGGATACTTGATGCATTGCCATATTGCCCTGTCATAACTTTCATCATCGCTTCCGCGACTTGTGGGTGCATAGGTGTCGATGCGGCGTGATCCAAATATATTCTTTTCATTGATTTCACCCCGTTATATGTTGGACTTCCATATTTTCAAACCATTAAAGAAGCTTGTTGCACGGCTAAAGCCCCCAAATATGGGGGCTTTAGTGTGTCGTCTGTGATGCTCATCATCAACTATATTAGATATAGAACATGTAGCTGTCTTTTTGCTCCTGATCCTGGAATGTAATCAGATCCTTCAGCGTTGTTGAATCCAATACTTCTGCAATGCCATCACGGATGCGCAACCACAAATCGCGCTTCGCCGGATCATCTTCCTCCGTGAAATCCACTGGAGAGATTGGACCTTCCAGTACACGAATAACATCCCCTGCCGTTACGGTAGCAGGATCGCCTGCCAGAATGTAACCGCCGTAGGCGCCACGGATACTCTTGACCAGTCCTGCATTACGCAGGGGAGCGATCAATTGCTCCAGATAATGCTCCGAGAGCTGGTTGCGCTCGGCAATACTTTTCAAAGATGTAGGGCCTTCGCCTGTTCTGGCTGCCAGCTCCATCATGATTGTGAGCCCATAACGGCCCTTTGTCGATATTTTCAAAGGAGTCACCTCTTTCAATTTTCGAAAAAACAAGTTGTAAAACATAAAATAACAGGATGTGGTCCAAGACCGTCTTTCTAGGATCCGCCACAGCGGGATATGAAAAATACAGACCTAGTCCCTCTAATCCTCCGTATTCCGATCATAACCCTCAGCTAATGTTAACATATCTGCATGCTTTATGGAAAAAAAAGATTGACGAAATTCCAAAATGTGCGCCTGTGGTGGACACTATCCAAAGTTGGCCGGGTGTATCGTAACTTGAGTCCGGTTATGCTAGAATAAGAAACGAAACACATTTATATAGAGAAATGGTGATAACGATGTCCAAAACAATTGAAAATACACGGGTCGTCGTTGGCATGTCCGGAGGTGTCGATTCTTCCGTCACCGCACTGCTGCTGAAGGAGCAGGGTTACGATGTCATCGGCATTTTCATGAAAAACTGGGATGACACGGACGAGTTCGGCCACTGTACTGCTGAAGAAGATTCAGAGGACGTACGCCGGGTTTGCGAACAGATCGGCATTCCTTACTACACTGTCAACTTCGAGAAAGAGTACTTTGATAAAGTATTTTCCTATTTCCTTGATGAATATAAGTCGGGTCGGACTCCGAATCCTGATGTCATGTGTAATCGTGAGATCAAATTCGGCGAATTCCTGAACAAAGCACTGGATCTCGGCGCTGATTATGTGGCTACAGGCCACTATGCTCGCCTCATTGAAGAAGATGGAACGTTCAAACTGCTGCGCGGTGTGGACAGTAACAAAGACCAAACGTACTTCCTCAATGCACTGAATCAGAACCAGCTGTCCAAAGCCATGTTCCCGATTGGTCATCTTCCAAAACCGGAAGTGCGCAAGATTGCAGAAGCAGCTGGCCTGTACACCGCGAAGAAAAAAGATAGCACAGGTGTCTGCTTCATCGGCGAGCGCAACTTCAAAGAGTTTCTGAGCAACTATCTTCCTGCCAAAGGTGGAGACATGGTTGATATTGCAACCGGAGAAGTGAAGGGCCGTCATGATGGTCTGATGTACTATACGCTTGGACAACGTCAAGGTCTCGGCATTGGCGGTTCCGGTAATGGTGAACCCTGGTTCGTGGCAGACAAGGATTTGGAGAAAAATCAACTGCTTGTCGTTCAAGGCGATGCACATGCAAGCCTGTATTCAACCGGTCTGACTGCAACAGGTGTAAACTGGATCGCAGGTGCAGCACACATGCCTAACGTACCATTCCGTTGTACAGCCAAATTCCGCTATCGTCAGCCGGATCAGGGTGTAACCCTGACATGGCAGGAAGATGGCAGCGTGGATGTACAGTTTGACCAACAGCAAAAAGCGATCACGCCAGGTCAAGCCGTTGTGTTTTATGATGGAGAAGTGTGTCTCGGCGGCGGAACGATCGATCAGGTTCAAAAAGTGCCTGTACCGGCGCTGCAATAGATTCAATAACAGAAATGAATCCTTCCCCATATGGATTTTGCACAATACCCTGTATTCCTATAACAAAAGCCATCTTTCATGTATACCATGACGGATGGCTTTTTTCCTTCTTTTTCCTGCAAAAAAAATAATTATTTTCACTTATGCAGCCAGCCACACTCCTGCAAAAGAAGCCGCAACCCCCAGCAGTACCGAACTGATGACGTATAAAACTGCTCTTAAGTAACGTTCCTGCCCCATCAGACCGAGGGTCTCATATCCAAATGTAGAGAATGTGGTATACGCTCCGCAAAATCCAGTCCCCCCTATCACCCAGACTTCGTCAGGGATTGAAGCTGACTGATGCCAGCCATAGAGCAATCCAAGTAACAGAGAACCACTGATATTAATGACCCATGTCCCCCATGGGAAGGCCGTTCGGAGCGAACCGGATATCCATCTACCCAAACTGTAGCGGAGCACTGCACCCAACATTCCTGCAAGACCAATCCAGATGATCATGGTGCAACACCATCCTGCGTCGGTTTACCCAGCATTCGCTGTCCAACTTTAATCCCCAATGCACACAGCAATAATCCTGCAAATACACTCACAACGAGGTATATAACAGCCTTACCCCACATTCCTCCCTCGGATAAACGGACCATATCGAGAGTAAAGGTGGAGAATGTGGTGAATGCCCCAGTAAATCCCGTACCAATTGCAAGACGAAGTTGAGGCGTTATTTTACCTGGAACAGCTATGGTGAAGAACCAACCCAAAAACAGGCTCCCGATGGCATTGATCAGCAGCACTGCCCAAGGGAAGCCCTCATTGGCTGCTGGCATCCATAACTGTATCCCATATCGGCATAATGTACCCAAAATCCCACCGATTCCAATATAGAATATTTCTTTCATCGTACAAGCATCTCCCGGGTCATGGATCTTACAGCTCTCTGCGCCGCTGCTGGTTTAGACGAATCTTCGATTCATTGCCTTGTTCCGTTGCTTCATAGAAAATACGGCGTGAGAGCTGTTTCGGTAAATATTCCTGCTTCACATAATGGCCCGGATAATTGTGCGGGTATTGGTAGCCTTCATGTCCCAGCTTCACTGCACCGGAATAATGGGTATCCCTCAGATGAAGAGGGACTTCAGCCGATTTCACCTCATCAATGGCATTCATCGCTTTCGAGATCGCAGTGTACACCGCATTGGACTTCGGACTTTCAACAGCAAACAGGATTGCTTGGGCAATGTTCAGCTTGGCTTCAGGCCAGCCATTATTGCGATAAGCATCCAGCGCCCCAATGGCCTGGGTCATCGCTTGCGGATTCGCAAGTCCAATATCTTCACTGCTCGCTGCAATCAGACGACGTATAAACGTCATCGGGTCCATGCCCAGCTTCTCTACCGCATACAAAAACCAGAACAGTGCTGCATCACTGGAACCCCGGATACTTTTATGAAATGCCGACAATACATCATATTGTGTCGATTCATCTGCCTTCACAATCGGACGACGAATAGATTCTTCAGCTACATCAAGCGTAATGTGAATCGAGCCGTCCTTCTCTGGCGGTGTAGTCAGTGCAGCAAGCTCCAAGGCGTTCAGCGCACGCCGAATATCGCCATTTGCCATCGTCGCAATATGTTCCAATGCCTCCTCGTCTGCCTGCAGATCCATGAATCCCAAACCTTTATCCACATCCGTCAGTGCCCGGCGCATCGCAATCAGGGAATGCTCTTTGTTCAAAGACTCCAGCTGAAACAGCGTGGAACGGCTCATCAAGGCCCCATTCACATAATGAAAGGGATTCTCTGTCGTTGCGCCGATAAAAATGATCGTGCCCTTCTCTACTGCAGGCAGCAGTGCATCCTGACGTGAACTATTAAAGCGGTGTACTTCGTCGAGGAACAAAATGGTTTTTGTTCCGTACAACTGCTTGTTCGTTTGCGCCTGCTCGATGACTTCACGTACATCTTTGACAGAAGCATCCACCGCATTCAGACGGACAAACTGTCCTTGGGTATGCTGGGAAATAATATGTGCCAGTGTCGTCTTGCCACATCCCGGAGGACCATAAAGCAAGATAGACGAGATCTGATCCGCTTCGATAGCGCGCCGAAGCAATTTCCCCGGTCCAATAATGTGTTCTTGCCCAATATATTCATCAAGACGCTCTGGCCGCATGCGGTCAGCGAGCAGTCTTGCTTGAGGTTCTGAATCTTGCTGAAACGAAAATAAATCCATTGCTCATCACTTCCTTAACGGATTGCCTTTACTTGTTCCTTATTAAATTCTGATTAATCGCTATTCTCTATCATATCATACTCCCGCGGCAGCATACCCATAAATGCGCCAAGCGCACTGCTGACAAAAGCATCCTTGCGCGTAATAAAATGAGTCATCATCCGATTCATGCCTGCCGGGAGTGTGTGCTTGCGCAGTGATCCATTTTCGATCTGATGCCGAATGACGATTTCGGGTAACAGTGAAATTCCCATACCGGATGTAACCCCGCTAATAATCGCTTCAAGGGTTCCAAATTCCATAATGACCGGACGGGTTACACCGCTAGCCGATAACCATTCCTCCAAAATCTGACGATACGAACATCCCATGCTGTAGACCAGAATCGGTTTACTGGTGAGTTCTTCATCTTCTGGTCCCATACCAGAGGAGACAACGAATAGTTCTTCATCGAATACGGGAGTAGAAGCAATATCAGGGTGATCACATGAACAACCGATAAACGCCCCTTCCAATTCATACCCAATAACCTGATCCATAAGCACTTGAGAGTTACCTGTATTCAAAGATAAGGAGACAGCCGGATGCTGTTTATAATATTTCGCAAAAAGCTCAGGTAAACGTACTGCTGCGGCAGTCTGCGTGGAGCCTATGCGTAGTGGTCCAGAAGGTTCAATTGTAGAGCTCAACGCTTTACCAGCCTCATCGAGCAGGCATACAATTTTATCCGCATACGTCAGCAGCATCTCACCTGCTGGAGATAACGTCATCCCCCGATTATGACGGATAAACAGTAGTGTCCCTACTTCGGATTCCAGATGTCGTATCCTTGCTGTGACATTGGACTGCACGTAACCGAGGCGCTCCGCAGCTCGGGTTAGATTCCCTTCTTGTGCGACACATTGAAATATCCTTAAATCCCCACTTTCCACAGTAAACCTCCCCCAATAAAACGATATCCATTCTGACATCATTTAAAATGATATCTAATCCATTAACAATCATTATACAGTATAGCTGCTTCGAGCTACAATCGGGGTAATCAGAACACAGCAACTTACTACTCGCTGAGTTCACTTAAGGAGTGTTAATAATGATGAACTGGACGAACACTGTAGTTTTGGTAACCGGAGGTGGTACGGGTATAGGCCGAGATACCAGTATACTGCTCGCTAATCGTGGAGCAACCGTTGCCGTCAATTACTCCCGTTCCCAGGATGAGGCCGAAGAGACTGTACAACATATTCTGAATGCGGGAGGTCAAGCTTTTGCAGTTCAGGCTAATGTGGGTTCAGATGTCGAGGTTCGTCAAATGGTAGCCTTTATCATTAATAAAGTTGGCCCTGTGACCGCACTCGTAAATAACGCCAGCATTACGCATCATATCCCAATGAAGGATCTGGAATCCGTAACGGATGATATATGGAATGAACTATATGACGTTAATGTTAAAGGCATGTTTTACTGCGCACGAGCTGTAGCGAAAGGAATGCAGCAGGCAGGTCAAGGCGCAATCGTTAACCTAGGCAGCATAGCTGGCAGCACAGGATCTGGGTCCTCCCTTCCTTACGCAGTTTCCAAAGCAGCAGTACACGGTTTGACGAAGTCTTTGGCACACTCGCTATCCCCCGATATTCGGGTTAACGCTATCATTCCGGGTGCAGTCGCAACCCGATGGTGGGCAGGAAAGGAAGAACAAATGCATCGTCTGGGTGGTGAATTATTGTTGCAGCGAATAGCGGCAAGCGAAGACATTGCACATATGATATGCGCCGCGCTAGAGCAACCCTCCATGACCGGGCAACTGATTACAGTAGATAGCGGTCAGACGTTATGATTATGAGCATGGGAAGCGAAGTGGAGGAATCCTGATGAAGCCTTTAAAATATACGCTCCTGATCCTTGTTACAACTCTCATCATGGGAACCTCGTTTCCCGTAGGAAAAATCGGTATGATGTATGCTCCTCCCTTTTTGTTAATGGGACTTCGCTATATATTGGCAGGAGCATTACTAGCGTGGATCATCAGAAAACGTCCCATGCCTGTGGGGTGGAAACAGTGGATGCAAATCGCCGTAATCGGTCTGTTCCAGTCGGCGGGAGTAATGGGATGTGCCTACTACAGCATGAACTGGATTAGTTCGGGAGAATCCGCCATTATCACGTTTACGAATCCTTTGCTTGTCATCATCCTGAGTGCTGCTCTATATGGTGTGTCCTATCGTTTTAGCCAGTGGACCGGTGTGGTTCTCGGATTTGTCGGAGTGGCGTTAACCTTTGGATTCCATCTGAGTATGAGTCCTGGAACGTGGATTGGCTTTGGCGGCGCTGTCTCTTTTGCTGTATCTACGTTGCTCATTAAACGCTGGGGAGCTGCTCATGATACATTCGTACTTACCGCTTATCAAATGCTCGCTGGAGGCGCAGTACTGCTTCTACTGAGTGTGTTTACAGAGCAGCCTCATTTTATCGTAAATACAACATCCATCGTTGTCCTGGTATGGCTGACCATTTTCTGTTCCATCATTCAGTTCACCCTCTGGTTTTATTTGCTGCAAAACACAGATCCGGCCAAAACCAGTTCCTTTCTTTTTCTGGCACCGCTGTTTGGACTGCTGTCGAGCTTCGTCTTGTTGGAAGAGCATGTCGGCTGGATTGTGGGTGCAGGTGGGGTAATGATCTGTCTGGGGATTTTCCTGGTTAACCGACGTCCCGTCAGTCATAACTCAGCTTTGGATAAACCGGGTTTGACCCAACGTACACCTGCAAGTTAACTAGCAGAAGAATAACAGCGAAACTTTAGGTGAGCCACTCGATAATAATACTCATCTGAAAAGTACAAAAAAGAGCATGGTGCTTTAACAGCGCCATGCTCTTTCTATATTAATGCTATGTTCAACAACAAGGTTTCACTCTGCCTCGCTGTCAGGCCAACCCTGAATGGCAACAGACTCGCCTTCCAGATTGTGGGTTGCAGCAGCATAGTCTGGCAATGGGCCGTCGTGGAATAACCACAGTTCGTGCAATGCCCGTGTACAGCCAACGTACAACAGCTTCGCATCACCCGCATTGGGCAAATAGTGTTTCTCATCGCTATCCGCTACGATAACTGCATCAAACTCCAACCCTTTCGACAAATAGACAGGTAAAACGGAATGACCGCCTGTGTACTGTTTTTTGCCGCCGTCAATCAAGTTCAGATCCCAGCCTGCGGCCTGGAGTTCATGGTGAAGCTCCTTTGCCTCACGCAGGGTACGGGTCAGAATAGAGACTGTGCGATAGTCTTTGACCGTCAAGAGCTTCAGAGCCTGTTCGAGGCTTGCTGTGCGCCCTTCTACCCCATAGGACAATGTCCGTACAGGATCACCACTCCGGAATACAGGAATTGCCGTAATACCGCTTTTGACGCCCCGCTCCAGAATCGTATTGGCATAATCGATAATTTCCATTGTCGAGCGATAACTCCGGGTCAATGCAAAGTATGCATTCTGTTCCTCGGGAAACAGCGAACTCATCTCTTCCCACGCGTGAACACCACGGTACTCATGAATGCCTTGGGACAGATCCCCCAGTATGGTGAAAGAATGCCCTTTGACAAACTGATCCAATAGCGCCACATGAAAAGGAGAAAAGTCCTGCGCTTCATCAATGACGACATGATCGAATCGCTCGGAGCCTTCAATATCATGAACCAAGGTATGAATGTACACCAATGCAGGCAAATCCTCTTCACGGATGATATCCTGCTTCAGATCTGCAGCCGTTTGCTTCATCACCAATTTGGGAATAAGCCCGCTGAGCGAGGCAGGTACCGAACCGCCTTTAACAACCTTAAACAGCTGTTTGTACAGCGTAAGCGGTTCATATTGAGGCCATTTTTTGGCGTAGGCCTTCTCACGGGTTGCCGCTTTCTTCTTACGCTCTTTGCGAACAGCTTCCGGGGAAGGTTTCTTGAGTTCCATCTCAATCCAGCGGTGAATACGCGCCATAACTCGCTCTTTGCGTTTCGCCAGCGGATAATGTTTGTACTCATCCCCGAACCAGTTCTCAATCTCGGCTTTGCTGAGCACTGCACCATCCCATGGGCTGAAGTCCATATCAGGTACGGATTCCTCTTCCATCCCGGATAGCCACTCCCCAATCAGTTCCATGAAGCGGATCGAGCCTTTATAACGCCCAGGCACATCATCATTGAGTTCAGGACGTGCATCCGGCGTTTCAAACCAAGTGTTCAAAGTCTCCGACGTGTCTGCCAAAGGCAGGTCCAGCCCCAGCAGGTTCATCGCCCAATCCGGGAATGTACGCTGTTGGATGTCCCCTACACCGAGCTCCGGGAGTACATCGGATATGTAATCCAGGAACATGTGGTTGGGTGCGAAAATAACCATTTTCTCCGCTGATACCTGTTCCTTGTATTGATATAGCAAAAAGGCAAGCCGATGCAGTGCGACAGTTGTTTTACCCGAACCGGCCACACCCTGAATGATCAATGCGGTGTTTCTCGCCGCACGAATGATCTGATCCTGCTCCGCCTGAATGGTGGATACGATATCACGGAGCTTGTTGTCCTTGTTCTCTCCCAATCGATACACAAGGAATTCATCCGATACAGCTGGCTGGTCACTGTCCCGATTGTACGTATCCGCTACACGTTCCAATATACGCTGCCGAATAACAACGTTTCGTTTCAGATAAACCAGGCCCTCAATAAGTCCCTCTGGGGCTTCATACGTTGCGGAGGCTTCCCCTCCGGTAAATGAGTAAAACAGGCTTGCGACAGGAGCACGCCAATCGATGACGAGCGGATGCTCTCCCACCTCTTCGCGGTCTACGCCGATTTTGCCAATATACAGCGGTTTCCGTGCACCACTGCCCTGTTCTTCGAAATCCAAGCGTCCGAAATAGGGTTGCTGCGCGCTCTTGGACAAGGCGGTGCGGCGCTCTTCACGTCCGGCCTCCAGCACTTGCTCTGTGAAGTCGTGGCCGGTGTATACCGGGATATTCTGCAGCCGTTCCAGCTGACTGTCCACTTCCTTCATCGTTCGCTCTAACCTGTACTCTTCTTCTTGATAGGCACTTTGAAAGCTGTCTGACATGTTTCAGTTACCTCCTAAGAATATGTTTTGCTCTGCATAGTCAATCGCTGACGACACAAAAGGATACCCACTATATCATATTGATGTATAAAAAGCTACAGTAGCCTGGATAGCAAAATGAAAGAAACCGCTGTTCCTGTTCTGGAAAGAACAAAAGAACAACGGTCATTATTTAAATCATGCCGGCTCAGAATCCGGCTTCCCATCCTGTGCCACAAACTGTTTCTGTGCCAGTTCACGGTATACCGAATGGTTGCTAATTAGCTCCGCATGTGTTCCGGTTCCCGTAACATGTCCCTGTTCCAGAACAACAATCTGATCAGAATCGACAACGGTGGACAATCGATGTGCAATAACAACCGTCGTTCGTCCTTCCATCAGATTGGACAAGGCTTGCTGTACCTCATGTTCCGAGGTGCTGTCCAGACTGGACGTCGCTTCATCCAGCATCAGAATATCCGGGCTGCGCAGCAGTGCACGAGCAATAGCGATCCGTTGACGTTGACCACCGGAGAGCTTGATTCCGCGTTCTCCCACTTCTGTATCGTAGCCCTGAGGCAGTTTATCAATAAAAGCGGAGGAATAAGCCATTTCTGCCGCCTGTCTAATTTCGTCCATACTCGCCTCACGGCCCAGCCCGTATGTCATGTTTTCCTTAATTGTGCCTGCCATCAGAGGGCTCTCCTGTGATACATATCCAATCTTGCTTCGCCAGGAGGCTAATGAATAATCCGTTATAGCTTGTCCACCATACGATATACTGCCCGACCCCGGAAGATAGAACTGTTCCAACAGGGAGAACAGCGTTGATTTCCCACTGCCGCTTGGCCCAACAATGGCCGTCACTTTACGGGCCGGAACGGTCAGATTAATTCCATGCAGTACCTCTTCCCCTGTTACATAAGAGAAGTGCAGGTTGTTAAATGTAATTGTCTCATTGCCCTTAGGAGCTATTGCTGTGCTATGACGAGGTTCTTCTTCATGTGCCAGAATGGCCTGAATGCGTTCTGTCGCACCGACAACCTTTTGCAGACGTGAGTACAGTGTCGTAAATTGCCCCATCGGCATAATCACTTGGAACAACAACAGAATGAAGGCGACCAGTTCACCCGGAGACAGCAAGCCAGAAGCTACCCGCATGCCGCCAACACCCAGAATAACAACCAGTACAGCCGTCATGACAAACGTAAAGAGTGGACCAATCAACGCCAAAATCCGCGCTTCCTGGAGTCCAAAAGCAAACATCTTCCCAATACGGGAATCGCCTGCTTCCGCCTCCTGTTTCTCCGTACCATAAGCTTTCACCAAACGAATCTCGCCAATGACTTGGCTGAGCACCGAAGTAAGACCTGCCATTTCGTCCTGCTGCTTTTTGGAGATTTTGTACATTTTACGACCAACAGGCAGCAGGATGAGTAGCGTTAGCGGCACCAGACTCAGAATAATGAGTGACATGACCCAGTCCAGATAGAAAAGCAACGCTACCCCGCCCACAACCGCAACGATATTGGATACAAAAGAAACGAGATAATCCGCAATTAGCGTCATAATCTGACTTGTATCATTCGTGATTCGACTCATCGTATCACCCGTACGATTCCGGTCGAAATATGGCATCGGCAAGGATAACACCTTGTTCCACAGCTTCGTTCGCAATGTCGCAACCACCCGTTGACCTGCATAGTTCAACATATAAATGCTGATGCCTGAAGCGATGGCCTGAATAACAAATGCCCCCAGCAGCAGGAAAATAACGGACTTGTTCAGCGCAGACATCGTGAGCCCATCAATCAGGCCTTTGGTCATCAGCGGAACAATCAGTCCGGCTGTCGTCTGAATAAGTGTCAGGATCAACGCTATGATCAGAATAAGCTTCGGTGGATTTGTGGCAGCAATCAGCTTCACAAAATCCTTGAATCCCTTTTTTCCTATTTTCGATTCAGCTTGACCTGCCTGTTGTTGCTCTTCCATTTCCGTTCCCCCGTTCTCTCCTTGTTCACCAGAGATCATACGTACGAACTACATTACGTTTCCTGTCTTTTACAATATCCCATGCAGCACGAAATTGGCCAAAAACAGGATGGCAATGCCATACATGACTTTAGGCACCTGTTTGCCCTGACCCGCCGCCAGCTTCGCCACCGGATACGCAATGAATCCAAATGCCATACCGTCCACGATGCTATACGTAAATGGAATCATGACCATGATCAGAAAAGCCGGAAAAGCTTCCGTGAAATCACTGAAATCCATATCCTTCACACTTTGTACCATCAAGCCGCCAATAATGATCAAAATCGGTGCAATAGCACTGTCCGGAATATAACCCAACAGCGGAATAAAGAAGAACGTTGCACCAAACAGCACTGCGGTAACCAGTGGAGTCAAGCCCGTCCGCCCACCTGCTGCTATGCCCGCTGTTGTCTCCGCCGCAGCTACAGTAGGACTACTGCCAAAAATTCCAGCAAAAATATTGGAGATCGACAGCGCCCGCAAACTGCCTTTAAACCTCTGGGGGCGACCAATAAGATGGGTTTGGGCTGTAATCAGTCCGATGTTCTCAAATACAACGATCAGCAACAACAGAAATACTGCAATCCAGAACGATAGATCCAACAGATTTGCGAAGGAAAGCTGGGCAAACAAACCACCATATTGATGCAGTGCTTCTGTGGCAGACACCGGATCACCTGGTTTTACAGCGCCAAGCACATAAGCTAGTCCAGTTCCCGCCAAAATACTTATCAGAAGCCCGCCTTGTACATTGCGTATAAATAAAATCAAGGCGATCACAAGAGTAACACAGGCAGTGATCACTCCAGGATCATTAAAATGTCCGATCGCCACAAATGTGGTCTGGTGTGCGATGACGATTCCGCTTTTTTGCAAACCGATAAACGTCAGGAACAGGCCAATCCCCACCGTAATGCCATGCTGCAGGTTTTTCGGAATGGCCTCACTAATTATTTTATATAACGATGTAAAGGCTACGACCGCAAACAGCACACCGGTGACAGATACAACCGCCAAGGCTTCCTGCCAGCTCAATTTCATCGAATGTACGAGTGTGTAGGTGAAAAATGCATTGATACCCATGCCAGGTACAACGATAATCGGCGACTTACCCCCAAATGCCATCAGCAAACAACCTGCGATGGACGTCAGCAGTGTACCCACCATTGCCGCCTGTAGCGGCATTCCGGCATCGGCCAGAATTGTTGCATTGACCATTACGATATATACCACGGCAAAATAGGAAATGGCCCCCGCCACAATTTCCTTCTTCCACTGGTCTCCTGGCTCCAAGCCAAGTCGTCTGGTCATCCATCCTTGTTTCATTCGTTCCGTTCCCCTCTCTCTATGTAAGCCGAACAAATGTAGTTATCAGTTACCATCATTTCGCACAGCACCACATATCATACACGCTTTTGGGATTGAAGTACATCACGTAACCCTGACATTTGTTAAGGTTTTGCGCATGCAAAAAAAGCGCAGGTACCTTGTCGGCACCTACGCTTTTCCTTCACAACAGATTACTGCTGTTTATTCTCTACAATTTCGATCAGTTCCTTGACGACCACACTGACCATGATCAGTCCGGCTACCGGAGGAACAAAGGCGTTACTCGCTGGTGGCTGTTTGGCCTTGCGAATTTCCGGCGCATTCTCAGGAACGATTTTCTGTGTTACATCTTCGCGTGGTTTGAGCGGCTTTTCGGTTGAAAAGACCACTTTCACACCTTTTTTAATACCGTCTTTGCGAAGTGTCGTACGGACAACACGAGCAATCGGGTCCATGGTCGTTTTCGAAATGTCCGCAACCTGGAATTTCGTCGGGTCCATTTTGTTTGCCGCACCCATGCTGGAAATGACCGGAATCTTACGTTTCAGGCATTCCTTGATAAGGTGGATTTTGTAAATGATCGTGTCGGAAGCATCCAACACATAATCCAGCTCATACTTGAACAATTCCTCATACGTT
This sequence comes from Paenibacillus sp. MDV22-iso6, assembly GCF_058408365.1. Taxonomy (NCBI): domain Bacteria; kingdom Bacillati; phylum Bacillota; class Bacilli; order Caryophanales; family Paenibacillaceae; genus Paenibacillus; species Paenibacillus sp. MDV22-iso6. The sequence goes on from NZ_JBZVDZ010000004.1 coordinate 621,338, forward strand.
TCTTCCGTGTAAAACATATTCAGTGCAATCGCGTCGCACTCTGGATTGATGAGCTTCACCCGTTCCACCATCAGGTCTGCTTTTTTCTGACCAACGGTCGTGGTCAAAGCATGAATCTGACGATTGATGTTGGTGATGTCTACCACGTCTTTATCAATCAGAATGATACGGCCAACACCACTGCGGGCAAGAGCTTCCACTGCAATACCGCCCACGCCGCCGATGCCGAGCACAGCTACTGTACTATTTTTCAGGGCGTTCAGACCTTCAGGTCCGATAGCCAGTTCTGTTCTTGAAAATTGATGGAGCATTGAGAATCGATGCCTCCTTTATTTCTTTTCCGCCACCGGTTTACGGGCTACGCGGATGTGAAGTTGTTCCAATTGGGAGTTATCCACTTCAGAAGGTGCATTCATGAGCAGATCCGTTGCACTTGCCGTTTTCGGGAAGGCAATCGTTTCACGCAGATTCGTGCGACCTGCCAGCAGCATCACCAGACGGTCGAGACCAAAAGCGATTCCGCCGTGTGGTGGCGTTCCATATTCAAATGCTTCGAGCAGATATCCGAATTTCTCGTTGGCCACTTCCGGAGAAAGTCCCAGAGCAGCGAACATTTTTTCTTGAACATCACGTTTGTAGATACGCATCGAACCGCCGCCCACTTCATAACCATTCAGAACAAGGTCATAGGCTTGAGCGCGAATTGCACCTGGATCTGTGTCAAAAAGATGCACATCTTCGTCTTTAGGACGTGTGAACGGATGGTGTTCTGCTACATAACGTTTGGCATCTTCATCGTACCCAAGCAATGGGAAGTCCACAACCCATGCAAATTTGAATTTGCTGTCATCAATCAGGCCCAGTTGACGACCGATTTTCAGACGAAGTGCGCCCAGTACATCTGCAACCACTTTTTTGGTGTCAGCAGAGAAGAGCAACAAGTCGCCTTCTTCAGCGCCAGTACGTTCTTTGACTGCTTCGATCTCTTCTGGCGTAAAGAACTTCACGATTGGCCCTTTGAACTCGCCATCTTTGACTTGAATCCATGCCAATCCTTTTGCACCGTAACGCGCTGCGAATGGTCCGAGGTCATCGATTTCTTTACGGCTCCATGTACCACAGCCTTTGGCGTTCAATACTTTCACTTCTCCACCTTTTTCAATGACAGAAGCAAATACTTTCACACCACTGTTCGCTACGATATCGTTCATTTCAACCAGTTCCATACCAAAGCGCAGATCCGGTTTGTCTGAACCGTATTTGCCCATAGCATCTGCATACGTAATCCGTTGGAAAGGCAGTTCCAGCTCAATACCTTTCGTTTCACGCAGCAATTTGGCCATCAGTTCTTCCATCATTGGCAGCAGGTCATCCTGTTGCAGGAAGGAAGTCTCGATGTCGACTTGGGTGAATTCCGGTTGACGGTCCGCACGCAAATCTTCATCACGGAAACAACGAGCGATCTGATAGTAACGCTCAAGTCCGCCGACCATCAGCAATTGTTTGTAAATTTGCGGTGATTGCGGCAGGGCGAAGAATTCACCTTCATGCACACGGCTTGGTACGAGATAATCACGTGCACCTTCCGGGGAGCTCTTGGTCAGGATTGGTGTTTCTACTTCAACGAATTCTTCTCCATCCAGATAATCACGGAACACTTTGGATGCTTTGGAACGCAATTTCAATGTTTCAAACATTTCCGGACGACGCAAGTCCAGGTAACGATATTTCAAACGAAGGGACTCGTCGACTTCCACACCATCTTCGATGAAGAATGGAGGAGTTTTTGCCGCGTTCAGTACTTCAATCTCGGTAATTTGCACTTCGATTTCGCCTGTAGGCAAGTTTTTGTTTACGGTCTCTTCGTCACGTTTAACCACTTTACCAGTTACTGCGATAACGTACTCGCTCCGCACTCTGTCAGCGATTTGCAATGCTTCGCCAGAGTAAGCCGGGTTGAAAACAACTTGTACAATTCCGCTGCGGTCACGCAGATCGATAAACAGTACGCCCCCCAGGTCACGGCGGGTCTGTACCCAGCCGTTCAATGTTACGGTCTCACCGATGTGTGCGGGTGTTAATGCGCCGCAATGATGACTTCTTTTCATAACCAAACTCCTCTTATGTGAATTTCCGTTCTGTATGGGCGGGCAGAGCCCGCTATTCAACAGTGCGGTTGCGTGAAGACGATTTTATTCAAATGGCATGTTATTACCTCTGGCTCTCCAACTTCCGATTAATCGGAAACATTGGTGAACCTCCGTAATTTTGCCGGATCAATTGTTGCTATTTTACAGTTTCAAACTCGTGCTTATTTACTTCCGCGTATAGCAGATACCAGATCATCCAGCTTCACCGTTTGTTGTTCACCTGTATCCATGGACTTCAGGGCAATTTCCCCGCGTTCCAGCTCATCATCACCCAGAATGGCAGTGTAACGGGCTTTGAATCGGTCAGCAGATTTCATCTGAGCTTTCATCTTGCGACCGAGATAGTCGCGTTCGCCGGACAGACCCGATTGACGAAGCTTAAACAGCTGACGGTTGACTTCACGATCGGCAGCTTCACCGAGAGCAACAAAATATACATCCAGTGGAGCAAGGGAACTAACATCAATATTCTGGTGTTCCAGAATCAGTTGAATACGCTCCAGACCAATACCGAAACCAATACCAGGCTGATCCGGTCCACCGATATCTCCAACGAGACCGTTGTATCTGCCGCCACCGCCGACTGTATCAATTGCGCCAATGCCTTGAGCTTTCAGTTCAAAAGCAGTCAATGTGTAGTAATCCAATCCGCGTACCAGACGATTGTTCACCGCATAATCTACGCCGAAATCATCCAGATACTCTTTCAGCTTGGCGAAGTGGTTCAATGATTCTTCATCCAGGCTATCCAGTATGGACGGTGCCCCTACGAATTTGTCCTGATCAACTTTGCAGTCGAGCACACGCAATGGATTACGTTCCATCCGGGATTGGCAGTCCTTGCACAGGCTATCCTTCATCGGTCTGAGGAATCCAAGCAATTTTTCGCGGTATTCTGCACGGCTAGTTGGGTTACCCACCGAGTTGATCTCCACTTTGACATCTTTCAATCCCAGTTCTACACACAGTTGATACCCAAGCGCAATGACTTCAGCATCAATCGCTGGATCAAGGGCTCCGATAGCTTCTACACCGAACTGGTGGAACTGACGCTGGCGACCTGCTTGCGGACGTTCATAACGGAACATCGGACCGATGTAATAGAGCTTGCTCACATCCGGTTCGCCATAAATTTTATTTTCCACATAAGCGCGGACAACACCCGCTGTCCCCTCCGGACGAAGGGTCATGCTGCGGTCCCCTTTATCATTGAAGGTGTACATTTCTTTTTCAACAATATCGGTTGTTTCCCCAACGCCACGTACAAATAAAGAAGTCTGTTCGAAGATCGGTGTGCGAATCTCGCGGTAATTATAACGGCGACACAGATCACGCGCTTTTTCCTCTACGAACTGCCACTTTTCCACAACACCAGGCAGCAAGTCTTGCGTTCCAGTCGGTTTTTGAAAAGCCATCTTTCATCCCTCCAGCATCTATTTTTCTCTGTATAACAAAAAAATCCCTCGCCCTGTCACTGTATACACAGCAAACAAAGGGACGAGGGATTGTGTTTACACATTCACCCGTGGTACCACCCACATTCCGGAATCCCTGACACTTTCGCCGTTCAGGTGATCATGTAATGATCTAAGGTTGCTCCAGGCAATCCGATCAAACAGATCATTCCGCTCTACGTATAACGCACGCCCTGCGCAGGCCAGCTAATAGCCATCAGATGTAAATCTAATGTGTTCGCTGTCTGTTCTCGGGGAAGTCATTCGTCCGCTCATCAAGAGAATCCTTACAGCCAAGGGATTCTTCTCTGTTCATGTGGGCACGGAGTACTTGGTCCCGTCATCAAATCATCAAGTTATATCGTTTAAAGTTATTATATAACGTTTAAAGTTAATTTATTTTCTGATTGTAATGAACCGCAGTGCTAAAGTCAAGGGCTAACACAAAAAGATAGCACTAGAAAAAAATTCTCACACGTCGTACGGGATGCTAAGTCCACAGAAATCAAGGCTAATAGAAGCTGGACTCATCAAATGAATTCCAACTTCTATTGCCTTCTTATATCTCTATTGTTTCAGCATCCACTTCAGCAGATCCGGCACATTCGCCCATAGACGGGAGTGCATAATGACATATTCAATCGCTTCGTCGGAATTGCCCATTCCGACAAAATCAGGGAGGTTATACGGCAGCTGCTTCAAACCCAGCAGATAATCAGGCACATGGTTGTTCACACCCCGGGCCACACGGTACAGCATTTTGAGCTGGGAGGTGATTCCGTTCTTCTTATACTCCAGAATGATCTGGTCATAGGCAAAGGCGGCTGCAGCGTCACCTTTCCCATACTTCTCCATCAGTTGCTCTGCCTGCTCCAATTGGTTGCTGTACAAATACACAGCAGCGAGCAGGTAACGCGCTCCGGTATTGTCTTCCGTATTAAGCTCCAAAATATGCTCCAGGATTTGTGCCGCTTCGTTGGTATCTCCACCAAACCAGCAGGATTCGGCGTAGCTTTTGCATATCCGGATATATGGACGAGTCTCATGAAGCGCCCAGAAGTCCCCCTTGTTCTTCTCAAAAAACAGTTCGCCCAATTCGCGTTCGCCAGCAGCGATTCCGGCCTTGAGGTAAGCTCGTGCATCAGACTCATTGTCCGATTCCTCAGCCAGAATACGATACGCATCAGAGCTGTCAGAATACATCTCCAGGGCCGTTTTCGCCAGCTGTATTCTGCGTTTGGAAGAACTGGCTTCCATCGCCTTATGTAGCAGAGCCTGCGCTTTGTCCTTCGATGTACCTGGGCTGTTCAGAATCATCAGCTCGTCCGTTTCGCCACCCATGCCGTATTCTTCGATGTATTCGAACATCTCCTTAACCTTTCGGGAGATCGTTGATGTCGTTACCTCATATTTATCTGACAGCTCAGCCTTCGAAACATTGAAGCCGTATTCCTCAGACAGCAAGTACTCGATTGCAGCAAAGAACGAGCCTGTCTTCTTCACAGTAGGGCGGGTCTGACGGGAATAGCCATTCCATAGCAACAGAGCTTCCAATATCAGCTCCCGCTCGTAATGGTTCCTCATGTTCTCAATAAGCTGCAGGGCCAGCTGTTCGTGAGCCTGATGCTCCCATTTCAGTTCGCGCTCCACCATCTTTTTCAGTTTGGTCAAGGTCAGTTTGCTCTCAGGCTGAATCGAGACTTCCTGGACATGCTGCTCCGTTGATATCAGCCCCAGTATGGATTCTACCGCAGAAGGCTCCTTGCCCAAACAGCATTTCTTATATTTTTTCCCGCTTCCGCACGGGCATAAATCATTTCTTCCAACCTTACTCAAAACTAATTCCCCCTTAAATCTGTCACTAGCCATTCGCATGAGAACACTGTTGCTTTAGCATTATAGGTGTCATTTCTCAAACGAGGCATTCTATATAACTTACAATTTCTAGCATCAAGCAGAAACGGTTGCCGCCCTTATATAAGGGCGGGGCCGTTTCAGCGAGTATATGTTCATCTAGAATATAACGATCACTCTGGCGATGAATTCCTCATACTCTCGATCATAGGATTGGATTTGCCTGAGCCCAATCGCTGGAAGCTTGATTTACCGTCCAATATAGCCCAACTATGAAAACAATGCGCTTCAAAATACATTAACCCATTTCTCTATTCTAGCAAAAAATTTAAATAAGGGGTAAGCTTCGCCCAAAACATATAAATTCTCATTTCAAAAAAAAAACCTGCACACGGTGTGCAGGCTCAAAGGATATATAAAAAAAGGGGGTCATGTGTGTTATTATAAACGGGCTATGTTAAAGGCTTATGTAACTAATATTACAGTAATATTACAAAAATGATAGCGCTTTATAATTTGTTGTTTTCTCCTTTATAAAAGCCCCTGCAGATGGCCCTGACATGGAAGTCAGACCCTGCAAGGGCTTCATACTACATATTAATTCAATTCTTCCACATAAGCTTGGTTGGAACGAAGTTTATGAACGATTTCCTCATAATCCTCATCCCTTACTTTGGCAGACAAAACATAATGCAGATCGTCATAGTCAGCCGAGGACACATCCGCAGCATTCAACAGATCGCCATCCTCATTGACATTATCTCGTGAACCTCGCTCCGTATCACGATCCACATTGCTGACGACCGGGATTACATTTTCGCTGGCGGGAACCCCAGGTGCTGCACCCACTCCCATGGCTCCATTGGTTCCTACGCCACCCGCTGTGTTATAAGGCACCAGAGGTACCATAATCCGTTTGTCTCTGCCAACCGCGCTATCCAGTTGCCCTACCTCCAAATGCTCTGTACGGAACGTCTGAAGTGAGGTTCTTGCCCCCTCTGCCTCGTCCTCGGTCCGAAAATACGCCTGAATATGTTTTGTCATGTCAAACCCTCCTTTATCGGAATAAATGCATTGGTGTAACGAAAACTCAGAAGCTTTGAGCTTCAATCTTCATTTTAATCAGTAATCACATTATCGTACGGTCCGCCCCAAGTCATTAAATGACTTTTAACAACTCGCGGACAAATGCCGGTTCATCGGCAGGCGTACGGGATGTAATATAATTTCCATCTACAACAGCTTCATGATCCTTGAATTCTGCCCCAGCGTTCACCATATCATCTTTGAGCGGAGGATAGGCTGTAATCGTACGGCCTTTCAACAGATTCGCACTTGCCAGAATTTGCGGACCGTGGCAGATCGCCGCGATAGGTTTCTTCGAACTGTTGATCTCCGTTACGAATTTCAGGATATGTGCGTCTGTACGCAAATTTTCAGGAGAAGATCCACCAGGAATGACAACTGCGTCGTAATCCGAAGCCGAGACCTCAGCGATCGCTTTGTCCGAAGTATAGGAGGCTTTACCACCTTTACCTTTCAGCGTCTCTCCTGCTTTCAAGCCGATAATTTCCACGTCGTGTCCGGCTTTTTTCACCTCATCATATGGAACCTGCATTTCCGAATCTTCAAAATCATTCGCCAATAAAAAAGCAACTTTACTCATAACGTATGTTCTCCTTTCCGTGTTCGAAATTTCTTGAAATCGGGTATTCGCAGAAATTGTTGGTGTACATTTCTTGTTCATTGCCCGTAATAAATACTGAACCTGGCACGCCATCGTGCCTCGTTCTGTTATTACCCTAACCAGAGCCGTTTATAACATGACGAGCCTGTATTATTTTGACTTTGATCAGACCATCTGATTCAGCTACAGTTAAGTTCCATAACAAAAAAAGCCCTGATTCGATGATCGAATCAAGACTTTTCATTCATTCCAAATGGTCAGCACTCAGTCACGCGGAAGACGGCTCTGCTCCCCTTTGTCCGAATCCTGAAGGGCCCAAACCGTTGTTGTACACTCGGCAGCAGCGCGGGCAAGCTTAAGGGACTCATACAGGTTTCCAGGCAGAAGCAAAGGTTCTATTCGGGAACGTGTTTCCTTGACGGATTGGCGCATAATGGGTGGGATACTCCTTTGATCATCTTATGTTAATGAACCGAATTATCCCTCATTATGGCCTGTTCCCCAACCAATTATGCATGCGTTTCTTGACGAATAGGGCTTTCGAGCATTAAAGTCACCGGTCCCCAATTCGTGAAAGTCACATCCATCATCGCTCCGAAACGCCCGGTTTCCACCTGAATTCCTTTATCACGTAACAGCTGATTAAACGTTTCATACAACAATTCTGCCGCTTCAGGTCTGGCTGCAGCTGCAAAGCTTGGGCGTTTTCCTTTGCGACAATCTCCGTACAATGTAAATTGTGATACAGATAATACAGCCCCGCCCACATCAATCAGACTGAGATTCATCTTTTCCTGCTCATCTTCAAAGATACGAAGTCCAGCGATTTTGTCTGCCAAATATATGGCATCCTTCTCCGTGTCCTCATGTGTAATTCCCACGAGCAACATCAATCCGGCTTCAATTCTTCCCGTCAGTTCTTCTCCAACGGTCACCTGAGCCTCTTTACAGCGTTGTACAAGCACCCTCATCTTACAGGCTCCTTACTGCATAATTCGATGCACAGAATAGACATCTTTCACTCGTTTGATCCGTTCCACAACCGAATGCAGATGCTCCGTATTACGAATCAGAATTGTGACATGCACCAATGCTAATTTATTTTTATCTGTACGTCCGGTGACGGCAGATATATTGGTTTTACTTTCCGAAACAGCCTGAAGCACTTCATTGAGCAAGCCGTTGCGATCATGGCCCGTAATCTCAATATCCACACTGTAGTTGGCTTCAATATTCTCTTCCCACTCGACTTCAATGACGCGAGCTGCTTCTTCCCCATCCGTACTGGACGGGATATTTGGACAGTCCGTTCGATGCACCGAAACCCCACGTCCACGTGTAACATACCCGATAATAGCATCCCCTGGTACAGGGTTACAGCAGCGCGCAAAACGTACAAGCAAATTGTCTATACCTTTGACACGGATGCCATTCGTCGGACGGTTTTTGCGTTCAGGTGCAGGCTTCAGCTCACGCATTTCGGAGTTCAGCTCAAGCAAGCTGGATTCTTCCTGCTCCTTGCGAAGTTTCTCCGTTGCTTTGGTCACGATCTGTGCAGCCGTAATACCACCGAATCCAACAGCTGCGAGCATATCCTCAATATCATTGAAGGCATACTTTTTGGCTGCTTCCTGCAACTTATCGTCCGTCATCCAAGCAGATGGATCAAGTCCCATGCGCTTGAGTTCACGTTCACAACTGTCGCGTCCTTTTTCAACGTTTTCTTCCCGCCGTTCCTTCTTGAACCATTGCTTGATCTTCGCTCGTGCGTGAGAGGATTTAGCAATTTTAAGCCAGTCCTGGCTCGGTCCGTAAGAATGTTTGGACGTCAAAATTTCAATGATATCGCCTGTCTTAAGATGATAATCGAGTGGAACGATACGACCATTTACTTTGGCACCAATCGTCCGATTACCCACCTCTGTATGGATTCTATATGCAAAATCCAATGGAACAGATCCAGTAGGCAATTCGATAACTTCACCTTTTGGCGTGAATACAAACACCAGATCCGAGAAGAAATCCATTTTAAGCGATTCTACAAATTCAGACGCATCCTGCGCTTCATTTTGAAGTTCAAGAATCTCGCGGAAAAACGTAATTTTATCTTCAAAATTATTTCCGTTTCCGTTCGCAGCCCCTTCCTTGTAGGCCCAGTGGGCAGCAATACCGAATTCAGCGGTGCGGTGCATATCCCAAGTCCGGATTTGGACTTCAGTCGGTTCCCCATTCGGACCTACGACCGTGGTATGCAGCGATTGATACATGTTCGCCTTTGGCATCGCGATATAGTCCTTGAAACGTCCAGGCATCGGTTTCCATAACGTGTGTATAATTCCGAGGGTAGCATAACAATCCTTGATGTTATCCACAATAATACGAATCGCAAGCAGATCATAAATCTCGTTAAACTGTTTGTTTTTCGTTGTCATTTTTTTGAACACGCTGTAGATGTGCTTAGGACGACCCGACAGATCTGCCTGAATTCCCATCTCATCCAGCTTGCTCGTAATACCGTCCATAACCGTATCAATATATTGCTCACGTTCCGCACGCTTTTTGTGCATCAGGTTTGCAATACGATAATATTGCTGCGGATTCAAATAACGGAGGGCTATGTCCTCCATTTCCCATTTGATCGCAGAGATACCCAGACGGTTCGCAATCGGACAGAAAATCTCCAACGTTTCATATGAAATCCGGCGCTGGCTTTCTTCCGACTGAAACTTGAGTGTCCGCATATTATGCAGACGGTCAGCCAATTTGATCACGATGACACGGATGTCCTGCGCCATGGCGATGAACATTTTGCGGTAGTTCTCGTTCTGCTGTTCTTCCTTGGAGCGAAACTGAATACGTTCCAGCTTCGTCAAGCCGTCAACAAGCATGGCACACGTATTGCCGAAATGATTGCGGATTTCTTCAAGTGAAACCGTAGTATCCTCTACTACATCATGAAGAAGCGCTGCAATTATGGAGATGGTGTCCATCTGCATGTTTACAACAATATCGGCAACCGCAAGCGGATGCAGAATATACGGTTCTCCCGATTTTCGCGTCTGTCCATGGTGGGCCTGATCAGCAAATTCGTAAGCTTCACGTATGCGCACCAGATCGGGTTCTTTGATATATGCCCCGGCCTTCTCGAGTAATTGCTCTATGCCCATTCTGATCTGTTCCGTGTCCTTTCTATACAAAATGGAACCCGTGACATAATATCAACACAGGTTCCCCGTAAAAGTAATTTCCTATAATTATGACGCTTCGCCCGTTTCCCGTCAACTACTGACGAATAAGAGCACATATCCAATTTTTTTATACGATATGTGTCATTCCTTAAAGATGTTGCCAGATATTCAACAAAGGTCGGAAATCATCCTCATTTACTATGTATTATTACCGTTATTTGCCGAAATAGAAGGATCAATTCTCAAAATAAAAATGGTTCCACCATGCTTAGTGGAAAAATGTTATTGCTAAATGAAGAGAAACTCTGTACTATATTGAAGATTTGTGTTTCGGAAAAAAGGAGATGAATATTCATTGCAACGTGAAATTCAGGTTAATCAAAAAATGCCGCTTGGCTCAGGGTCGCTGCTGAGTCTCCAGCATTTGTTCGCCATGTTTGGCAGTACGGTACTCGTGCCAAACCTGTTCGGTGTCGATCCAAGTATGATCTTGCTTATGAACGGTATTGGAACATTGTTGTACATACTCATGTGTAAAGGAAAGATTCCGGCCTATCTTGGGTCAAGCTTTGCTTTTATCGCACCTGTTTCTTCTGTGTTAATCGCACACCCTGATAACGGATACTCCATGGCACTTGGAGCGTTCATCGTAACGGGAGTTATTTTCTGCATTGTAGCTCTCATCATCAAGTATGCGGGAACAGGCTGGATTAATGTGGTTTTCCCGCCAGCGGTTATGGGTGCCATTGTTGCCCTAATCGGTCTTGAGCTTGTCCCTGTAGCAGCCGGAATGGCTGGGCTGATCAATTCAAACCCTGCTGAGAACCCAGATTGGGTACCTCAAGCCAAACCAATTATTTTAGCCATGGTTACTCTTGGTATCACTGTTATTGGTGCAGTAACCTTCCGTGGGTTCCCCAAGATCATTCACATTCTAATCGGGATTGTATCCGGTTACGTGCTTGGATACTTTATGGGTGAGGTAAAAACCGAGAATATAGCGAACGCTGACTTTATCTCGCTGCCTACCGTAACGACACCTACATTTGACTGGTCTGTCATATTCACCATTTTGCCTGTGGCACTCGTTGTCATTGTTGAGCACATCGGACATCTGCTTGTAACGAGCAGCATTGTGGGCAAAGATCTGTCCAAGGACCCAGGTCTGCATCGCTCCCTGCTCGGAAACGGCGTTTCAACTATTCTTTCCGGTTTTGTAGGATCCACACCGAATACAACTTATGGTGAAAATATTGGTGTTATGGCTCTGACCCGGGTTTACTCGACGTATGTTATTGGCGGCGCTGCCGTTATCGCAATTGTACTTTCGTTCTCAGGTACGTTCTCGGCACTTATAGCTAACATTCCCGTTCCGGTTATGGGTGGTGTATCTTTGCTTCTGTTCGGAGTTATTGCGGCATCCGGTTTGCGTATTCTGGTCGAACAGAAAGTGGATTTTGCCAAACCGACCAACCTGTTGCTAACTACCCTTGTACTCGTCATCGGACTTAGTGGTACTGAGATCACGTTTTATGGTATTCATCTCAAGGGAATGGCTCTGGCAACCATCGTCGGAATTCTGCTGAGCTTGTTGTTTAAATTATTTGAAGTACTGGGTTGGTCGAATGATCAAACGGAGAAACAGCCTTTAACCGAGAAAACTCCGGATTGATTTCTTACCGATCGGTCTGAACGAACAATGTTTATTCATTCTTCATTTTATACATCGTACAACGCAAAAAGCCTGCTCTCTAACCTTTACGGGTTGAGAGACAGGCTTTTTTTTGCAAATAGTTAATGCTGTATATTATTTCCCGGGAAACGGGAGATCCAGTTCACGTGATTTAACAGCAATGAATGCCGGAATTCTAGTAGTTCATCAATGTAAATACATCAATTCCTGGCAATTTTGCACGTCCATTCAAATCAGACAGCTCAATCAGGAATGCTGCACCTACAATCTTGCCACCCAATTGTTCAATCAGGTTAATGGAGGTAGCAATAGTTCCGCCTGTCGCCAGCAGATCATCCGCAATCAGGACATTTTGTCCTTTTTCGATCGCATCTGTATGCATAGCAAGCGTATCTTTGCCATATTCAAGATCATAACCGACTTCGATCGTCTCTCCAGGCAATTTTCCGCTTTTACGGATCGGAGCAAAACCGACACCCAGAGCGTACGCCAGAGGAGCGCCCACAACGAATCCACGTGCTTCAGGTCCGGCAATAACGTCAATTTTGAGATCCGAAACCATTACTTTCAGCTCATTGATCGCCTTGCGGTACATTTCTCCATCCTTCAACAATGTCGTAATGTCTTTGAAGCTGATTCCCGGTTGTGGAAAGTCAGGAATGACACGAATATAATCTTTAAAATCCAAAATAATCTCCTCCTAAAATAAATAGCACAACTTCTATCTAAGATACGCCCTTCATCCGGGATATCATCCATTGTGTCAGCTGAGGGGTCGATGCATCCAGCATCACCTGCTCTGTCTCGGCCATGCTCTCCAGCGCCTGATAACGACGCGAAGCGGTTAGCTCACGCTTGGGTGGGTTATCCACAAACACAATCTTTCCAGCTTCTCGGGTAATGAACGATAACTCCTCAAAAACATCCAACATCATGGTAATCATGCGCGGCGAGCAGCCACACTGACGACTGAGCACAGGAGTGATCTCTTGTTCCTCCACGGGTTCAGCTCTCCATTTGGACACCAGCATATAAATACGCTTGAAGAGTTCTCTGGAGGGCATCTGAAGGCGATCTCGGCGGTTGCCTGATCCGTGCAGAAGGATGATATTCTCGGCTCCGCTGAATAAAGCCAGCATTGCATCAAGTTGTTCCGGGGTTTCCGGCGTATCAAACACAAATAACGTCCGGACCTGTTCCTGCCCATAATGCTGCGCGGCAGCATTGCACGGAAACAAACCGACCTTTCTATCATATACCCAAAGGCACGGTTCATACAATGAATTTCCCTCGGAAACATTCGTTTCTTTCCGAACGATGGCACCAATTGAGCCTGACTTGTATCGTAGATGTATTTCAAGCGAACTCAAGAACTGCTTCATCGCGTTCAGAGGCTCCGTACTACCTCGCAAATCAAACACTTGCGCATGTGGAACCTGGATGTCCTGCAGCATTAATTGTGGTTTCCTCATCCCGTTCCACTCATTAACGGACAACTCGCCCATAACATCAATGATGGAGCCTGGAGGCAGAAACTCAGCTAAAGCTCCCTTGCCAAAAGCGACCGTCTCCAATTGCTGACCATCCTGCTCCAAAACCAGTTTTAGATGGCGTTTTTCACGTCCCATCGTTCGTGTTTCTTTTACAGTCACATTGCGCAATACAAAACGTGGAGAAGGATTACTCATGCCAAACGGCTGGAGTCTATCGATCTCTTGAATGACCTGCAATGGTACATCACTGATTCTGCATTCGTCATCTGCAAGACGATGGGGCACAAAGTCCTCCTCTGTCAGCACGGATGCCGCAAACTCATTCAATCCTGCTTCCAGCTCTTTAAGTTGATCACGATGAAGGCTCATTCCTGCTGCAGCTGGATGACCACCATAATGGTCCATCGTGTGTTTGCAAGCAGTTAATGCCTCATAGATGTCCAGCCCCTCTATGGAGCGTGCTGAGCCTTTACAAGCGCCGCTCTCCGGGTCAATGCCCAGGATAAGCGTTGGCCGATAATACCGTTCAAGTAACTTGGAAGCCACGATACCTACAACTCCAACATTCCAGCCTTCTCCCGCCAAAACGATGACGTCCGGCACTGCTCCGGAATTAAGCTGGATTTTCTGCTCCAACTGGGCTGTCGCTTCCAGAAGTATACCCTCAACAACCTGTTGCCTTTCACGATTCAGCAAATCCAGTTGGCCTGCCAGAGTGTGTGCCTCATCCAGATCCTCGGTTGTAAGCAGCGATACGGCTCGGCCGGCATGATCCAGACGTCCGCTTGCATTAATACGCGGAGCCATTGCAAAGGCAATATTGATTGAGGTGACCTGAGTTTGATCCACACCACTAATTTCAAGCAGAGCACTTACACCAGGCAGACGTGTACCTCGCATGGACTCAACACCATAACTGACGATAACCCGGTTCTCGCCTTCCAAAGGCATCAAATCGGCAACCGTACCAATAGCGGCAATTTCCATCCATTCTCCAGGCACTTCTCCGATCAATGCCTGAGCCAGCTTCAGCGCTACACCCGCACCAGCTAACCCTTTAAAAGGGTAAGGACAGTCCGGAAGCTTGGGATTAATGAGCGTATAAGCCTCAGGCAAAACTTCAGGTGGTTCATGATGATCCGTCACAATGACTTCCATTCCCAGTGTTGCAGCATAAGCAATCTGCTCTACCGCACTGATTCCGGTATCTACCGTAATCACCAGCGTGACTCCTTGTTGATGAGCCCAATCCAAGGCGTGATTGTGTAACCCGTAGCCTTCATTGGAACGATGAGGAATATAGATATCATAAGAAGCACCGAGATAACGCATCAGATGGATCATCAGAGATGTACTGGATACTCCGTCCGCATCGTAGTCCCCATATATTAAAATATGTTCTTCACGCTCAATAGCCTGCTGGATTCGGGGCACAGCTTCTTTCATGCCTAGAAGCAGATAAGGATCATGCATCTGATTCAGATCAGGATGCAGAAATTGTTCTGCCTCTGATTCATTATGAACCCCCCGACTGACCAGCAAACGTCCAACAAGTGATGAAACGGAAAGCGCCTGCGAGAGTCCCGCAGCCGCCTCCAAATCGATATTCGGTGTGTTCCACCGGTATTGCGAATAAAGCAATGATAACGCTCCTTTCCTGATCTACTGAACCAAGCTTCATTACTGAATTAATGTCGCTTCAGGATCTGGCAGTTCATGATTGGATTTATAAGGATATCCAGGATCATAAGGTACAGCCTGGATCTGTACTTCTTTCACATGACTGAAACGAGTTAAGAGAAGTGTCTTCGCCCGGTTCGCAATCTCTTGTGCCTCGAGCACGGAAATTCTAGGGTTCACACTAATGACCAGTTCAATCGTAACATCATGTTCCTGTTCACGTGCTACCAGATGTTCAATCGTAATAATGCCATATACACGCTGCACCGTCTCTTTGAAGTCAAGTGCTTCTTCCTGTTCCAGTTCCTGAACAAGTGAACCATATACGGTATCCACAATCATTCTGTAGCCTTTGTGAAGCACAAAACAGGAAGCGATCAGTGCAGCTGCGGGATCCATATATCGAAGAATACTCCACCCCATCGTTTCTCCTGTCATGGAACCTACAATACCGACTAAGACGATAAGTGAACAGTAAAGTGCCCGACGATGTTGCTGTGCATAAGCGAGAGCCTGCGATTGATTTCGTTTACGGAAATATCGGTATTGATATTGAAAGATTGCTTCTTTCACAGCCAATGCTGCAAAAGCTACCACAAGTGCATGGGTATACTTCTCTAGCGATTCTGGTTCATCTCCAGACAGACTACTCAAAGCGGAGATGGCGATCTGCAAACCTCCCATAAGGATGAGCACAGATAATAATACCGAAATTCCAGGTCTCGCGATACGTGAATGTTCCTTTGACCGCTCCCTACGAGCCTTTCTTTTTGTTTGTACAGACTTCGAGGGAAAGAGGCCGGACAATGAAGAAGCAGCTTCTGAAGCAGAGTGAAGGCCGTCTGCAAGCAACGATTTGCTGTTTGCCATATAACCGAACCCAGCCTTGATTACTGCAAGTGTCAAATTCCCGGCGATCCCGCTCCACGTGGCAGCGTGAACAGAAGGGAAACGTTCTCTGGTCATGGCGATGCCCCCCTTAATACTCTACCTAAAGTTGCAAAACCGCGCCTAGCAGACGCGGCTTGACAATACAATGTTTAGTTGGATGCTTTGACAGCTGCTTTAGGTTTCTCTGTTTGTTTACCTTTGAGCGCCAGCCACAAAGGAGCGGCGATGTAGATCGAAGAATATGCACCGAACAACGTTCCGATGACCATAGCAAGTGAGAACATGCGAATGGATTCTCCACCAAAAATAAACAAGCAGAGCGAAGCGACAAACACGGTGAATGTTGTATTCAGGGAACGTGTCATCGTTTGCGCCAAACTGCGGTTGACTACTTCACGCAAATCGGCTTTCGAAGTCTTTTTAGCAAAACGCATATTCTCACGAATCCGGTCGAAGATAACGATTGTATCATTGATCGAGAATCCGACAATGGTCAGTACAGCCGTAATGAAGGTCAGATTCACTTCCAGTCGGAAGATCGAGAACACACTAATAACTACAAATGCATCATGGAAGAGCGCAATTACAGCAGCCAAACCAAACCGCCATTCAAATCGGATAGCTACATAGATCATAATCCCGATACTTGCGATAAGAACCGCGTATATGGCATTACGTTCAAGCTCTTTAGCCATCTCCGGGTCAACCGTGTTGACTTCATAAGAAGCGGTTGAATCCAGCTTGGTGAACTCTTGCTTAAACTTGCTTTCCTGATTTTCATCCAGTACGTTCGAGAAACGAACGTTAACCCGATCAGCACCAGGTGTAATATGAACATCTTTTGTGTCAACACCAAGATCACTAACGATGGGCTTAATTTGTTCAGTTGTGATCGCTTTAGATACCGTAATATCAACATTTGAACCTGAACGGAAATCTACCGCATAATTCAATCCCAGAGCCAAAATGCTGATGATACCTGCAATCGTCAAAATGATGGAAAAGGTATAGGCTATCTTACTGCCTTTAATATAATCAAAATTCCAATTAAAGCGCACGAATTTCACTCTCCTTCACTCCGAAGTACTTAGGCTTCTTCAACACGTTAGCCCGCACAAGCAGGGTCAACAGGAAGCGGGAGAAGAAAATATTCGTGATAATGCTGGTCACGATGTCAAAAATCAATACCAGTGCGAAACCTTTAACCGCACCTGTACCCATGAAGAACATAACTGCTGCAGCAATGATGGTTGTAATGTTAGAGTCAATAATCGTACGGAAGGAATGTTTACCTCCTGCTTTAACCGAAGACAATATCGACTTACCACTGCGCATTTCTTCCTTAATCCGCTCGTACGTAATGATGTTGGCATCCACGGCCATCCCTATACCCAGGATAAATGCCGCGATCCCCGGAAGGGTAAGCACGAATTCTCCCATATAGAAGATTGCAAGTACCAACCACGTATGTGTAATTAGGGCAAAACTCGCAATAATCCCCGGAATACGGTACAGACCAATCATGAACACCAGGATAATTACGGAACCAATTAATCCCGCTTTAATCGTCTGGTCCAGAGATAGTTTACCAAGCGTTGCACCAACGCTTTGAGAGTACTTCTCTGTCAGTTTCAACGGCAAAGCGCCCAAATTAATGGTATCGCGAAGCTGATTGGCTTCCTCACGTGAGTAGTTACCCGTGATTTGTGCAGAGCCATCACTCAGCTGCTGCTGCACGGTTGGAGCGGATAGCAGTTGATCATCCAGATAGATAGCCAAAGGTTGTCCAATCAAACGTTTGGTGATTTCAGCAAACTTGGCTTTGTCTTTAACCTGGATATCGATCATCGGTGCGTTCAACTGGCTGAATACCACTTTGGCACCATTCTCCACGAACTCATTTCCCCGAAGCTCGATTTTAGTGTATTCGCCTTCTTTGTCATTCTCAGCTTTACTGCGGAAGGTCATGACAGCCGGCTCTTTCATTTTCGCTCTGACTTCAGCCTCGTCGGTAACCCCGGCCAGCTTCAAGCGGATCCGATTCGTTCCTTCAGTTGTTACTTCCGGCTCGCTTGTTCCGAGCGCATTGGCACGGCTCTCCAGACTTTTTGCTGTTTGCACCAAAGATGCTTTGGTGACTTGTTGTCCTTGTTCCAGCGGCTCTGCTTCATATAAGATCTCGTAGCCTCCTTTTAAATCAAGGCCCAAGCGTATATTTTTGAGCAGCCCTGGACTTGTGCCCAACATTACTCCTGCGGTCACAAGCACGACCAAAATGAAACTGACGATTCTTTTCATGCCGTTCCTAGATCCCCTTTCGTTCTCAATATTCCTATTATAGCGATGCCGTAAAAAGCAGTCAATTTCCAACAAAAAAGATCCCTTTCGTTAGAAAGAGGACCCCCGGTATGCAGACACGGTCATAAAGTTCATAAAGCTTGTTGCTTTCAGTGACAATATGTCGTTCACCAGTTGGTGAAGCGGTGGAATGCCCTGCTTTTCATATTTATGACTGATGCAATTCCAGACATCTTTGCTGGTGACATATTCGTAACCGACAAGCCTTAATTCCTCTGCCTTGCTGCGGCAGAGCATCTCTATAGACTGTTCCAACTCCACATCATTCATTTCTTCCAACGGGGAGCCTCCCTTCATACATCCAAGCCTTTATGCGGCATCAATATTACATCATTCGACTTTACCCGATCATATTCCTTCTTGCTGGTGATGGATCTTTTTGTTAATCGTGTCCAAGTTGTCATGAGAAGATATTGGACTGGCATAGGATGAAGAACGACGGCTTTGTCCCGTTTATGAATACCTGTACTCCAACCGGGAAAGAGGGGTAGTCTTGAAGAAACAAACTTTTATCCAGGGAGCCATGATCCTGCTCGCCGCAGGCATTATTAATCGGATTCTCGGGTTCATCCCGCGCATTGTGCTGCCACGAGTTATCGGTGCAGAAGGTGTTGGCATCTACCAACTGAGCTATCCCTTTTTCATCGTACTCGTCACATTGATCACTGGCGGTATTCCATTGGCCGTAGCCAAACTCGTAGCCGAAGCGGATACAGGTGCCAACCGTTATTCACCCCAACGGATTCTGCAAATTAGCCTGAGCTTCACACTGACCCTTGGCGTTGTGTTTATGTTTTTGTGCATCATATTCGCTCCATGGGTTACCCGTTATGTTCTAACCGATGAGAGAGTCTATCACACGTTTGTCAGCATGAGCCCTATGATTGCCATCATCGCCGTATCTGCAGTCTACAGAGGGTATTTCCAGGGAAAGCAAAACATGATGCCTACGGCTGTTTCATCAATCGTAGAAACGGTCATTCGTATTATCTGTGTGATCTGGTTTTCCTGGCTCCTCTTGCCCCGAGGAATTGCCCAAGCTGCAGCAGGAGCCATGCTGGGAGCACTTGTTGGTGAATTCATCGGTATGCTCGTATTATTGTGGAACTATGCCAGACAGAAGAAATATATGGATCAACATCTGCCCGTACTCGAATCTCCAATCGAACCCAAACCTGCTATTTCAAAAAACTCAACCGGCTCAGAACCTGGACTTCTTCGTCGTTTACTCGCGATTTCCGTACCTGTAACTGCCGGGCGGTTAGTTGGTTCCCTCTCCTATCTCGCTGAGACGATTGTAACCGCACAGAGTCTAGCTATTGCAGGTATCTCCAAAGGGCTCGCCACGGCCCAGTATGGTGCATTACAAGGTATGATTATACCGCTACTTCTACTGCCGGGAGCCTTAACTTCCTCGTTAGCCACGTCACTTGTCCCCTCATTGTCTGAGGCCTCGGCGCAAGGTGACCGTGCTCTCATACATAAACGGATGCATCAGGCTCTGCGTCTAGCACTCGTAACAGGTGCTCCATTTTCTGTTTTTATGTATGTGCTTGCCGAACCGATGTGTCTTGTTCTGTATAATGATGCATCGATTGGAAGCATGCTTAAGCTCATGGCTCCTTTTGCTTTGTTTATCTACATTCAAGCTCCTCTTCAAGCTGCTCTTCAGGCACTTGATCGTCCAGGAAAGGCACTACTCAATACATTTATTGGTGCTGTCATCAAAATTACGTTGATTTTGGTACTCGCCTCCCGGCCGGAATACGGTATTTTTGGAGCGGTAATTGCCATTTGTGTGAATTCAACGATCGTTACTCTTTTACATGCAAGAAGTGTGCGCAGCCTGTTACAGTTCCGTTTCAAGATGATGGATTGGGTCAAAACAGGCACTGGTATGGTCATCATGGGCGCCGCTACTCTGGTCATTTATGAACAGACTGCATCCTTGCTTCCATTTTGGCTCAGAATGCTTCTCGCGCCCCTTGTTGGTCTGATCGTATATTTCATTGTTATGGGCTGGACCAAAATGATTGATTTTCATGATCTTTCCCGTGCGCCCTTTATTGGTTCCTGGTTTAAACGCCGTTCTTAAACGTCAGTTATCTTTATCATCTTTGGAACTTACATAAATTTTTCCGTTATGATCGATGGAACAGATAAACACGTCTTTAAAGTCCATAATACCTTTGTGCTGAATCTGATTTTTAAGCCAAAATCTGGTTTTTTGGATCAGCTCAAGGTTTTGATCCTGAACTTTGCCATCCATGATCAATGGCAATGGCAGCCCTTCATATTTGATATTTTCAAACCCTTCTATTTTGTTTTTTCCCGCTTTTTGTTTGGAATTAGATCCTGTCGAACCAGATCCTGATGAGCCGCTGTTGCCGCTCGAAGAACTCTGACCTTTCGGAAAAACAGTTAGCTTGCCTGTGGTCTCCAATATAGCAAATTCCACATCTCCAATGCTGTCTACATTTTGTTCGCGAAGCTGTAGAAGCAGATCATCCAGATTGTAACGTTGCTTTCGCATTTCATCTCGATGTAATTTCCCTTTGGAGATTAACACGGTCGGCTTGCCATCAATCATTAACCGAAGCTTGCGGCTTTTGAGACTGAGAAATGCCATAGCAATCTGCACTACTAGTACCGTCAGCATCGGTACAATACCATGGAATAACGGTTTATTGATATCTTCAATGACAAATGCCGCAATTTCTGCAAGCATGATGGATACGACAAGATCAAACATGGACAGCTTCCCGATCTCACGTTTACCCATTATCCGAATTGAGCCATAGACAATAAAGTACATGAGCATGGTTCGAAAGATATGTGCTCCGACATCTGAGAAATTCACAACAGGGTTCCTCCTTCGGATCTGAATTTTATACAGGTACCTGAAGCGTAATCCCTATTTTGGCCTGAAGCTCACATGCTCATGCAAATATAATCCGTTCATTTAATGGAAAATTCAGTTCATAAGTCAGAGGGCTTGACCATACACTGTATTAATTTCAAACTTGTACAAGGGGGTCGCTTCATGCAGTTGATTCGCCGAATGGTTTCATTTCGAATGTCTAACCCGATTCTTTCGGGCCTCTGTCATGCTTTTGTGTGGATGATGTTAGGCGCACTGATTCTATCCTTCTTTCTCTGGATGACCGGAATGCGGGAACAGGATCTTTCCCTGTATACGTACGTTGTTCATGGCTTGTCCTTGCTGGTTGGTGGCTTTGTATCTGGCAAGAGGTCAGGTGAGCGAGGATGGTACCACGGAGGTATTACCGGAATCGTCTACGGACTGATTGTATTGCTGATTGGGTTTCTGGCACTCGACGCCTCGTTCAATTGGAAAGACAGTCTGCAGCTTGCAAGTGCATTTCTGATTTCTGCACTAGGCGGTATATTTGGAGTCAACACACGAAGATCATAGAAGACGGGGTGTAACGGTTATTTGAGAAAAAGAAAAAGAGAACCGGGTCTCCATGGAGATCCAGTTCTCTGATAGTGAAAAATACGCTGCAAACGTACTCATAGCCTTACAGGCTTTTTGAACATCTATGATTTATTCAGCCGTTTCACGTGCAACTGCACTGCTAATTGCATTACGATCGAATGTCAGTTTAGTAACATCGTTTACACGCAATACAACTACATCATCCGTGATTTCAGCAATCGTTCCGTGAAGACCGCCGATTGTAACAATTTTATCGCCTTTTTTCAATTGTCCTAACATGGAATTACGTTGCTTCTGTTTTTTGTTCTGTGGACGAATCATCAAGAAGTAAAAAATTGCAACCATGAGTACCAAAGGTACAATCAAAGATACAATTCCACCGCCAGCTGGAGTTGCTGATGCAGTCATTGCCTGAAACATGTAAAATTCCCCCTTATCGACTATACGTACAGATAATGCTTGTTACTTCGGTTCCGCAAAAACCTGGTCAGAAACCTTTGTCATTGTCATGAAGACCATATTGATCGAAAAATTCATCCCGGAAATCAAGCAAACGATCTTCCATTATGGCTTTACGCACATTGCGCATCAAATTCTGCAAGAAATGAAGATTGTGGATGGTCGTCAAACGTAAGCCAAACGTTTCATCCGCTTTGATTAAATGGCGCAAATAGGCTCTTGAATAGTTACGACAAGTATAGCAATCACATTCAGGGTCTAGTGGCCCAAAATCAGTTGCAAACTTGGCATTACGAACTACCAGACGTCCTTGGCTGGTCATCGTTGTTCCGTTACGGGCAATTCGGGTAGGCAGAACACAATCGAACATGTCCACTCCGCGAATCGATCCCTCAATCAATGCATCGGGTGAACCAACACCCATTAGATAGCGTGGTTTATTGGACGGCAACAAAGGAATTGTGTAATCCAATACACCATACATCAAATGTTTCGGTTCTCCAACACTCAGTCCACCAATAGCATAACCCGGGAAATCCATGGAAGTCAAATCTGCCGCGCTCTGGCGACGAAGATCTTCATGCATGCCCCCCTGTACGATAGCAAACAGCCCTTGATCATTGGGACGAGCATGACTTTCCAGACAACGTTCTGCCCAGCGGCTCGTTCTTTCAAGTGATTTTTTCACATATTCATACTCAGCCGGATAAGGCGGGCACTCATCAAATGCCATCATAATATCGGAGCCCAGTGCATTCTGGATTTCCATTGCCACTTCAGGCGAGAGGAATTTTTTATCTCCGTTTAGATGGGAGCGGAAGTTAACGCCTTCCTCCGTAATTTTGCGCATCTCACTCAGAGAAAACACTTGGAATCCGCCACTGTCAGTCAAAATCGGGCGATCCCAGTTCATAAATTTGTGCAATCCGCCTGCCTGACGAATAATTTCATGGCCAGGTCTCAGGAACAGATGGTAAGTATTGCTCAGAATAATCTGTGCATCCATCTCTTTCAGTTCTTCGGGACTCATCGTCTTCACCGTGGCCTGTGTTCCTACAGGCATGAAGGTTGGTGTCTCAATAATACCGTGAGGTGTATGTACACGTCCCAAACGAGCTCCGGATTGTTTACAGGTTTTGATATGTTCGTACGTAATTGCTGCCATTGGTTTTAATCATCCTCTAAAAATTAATCGTAATACCTTCATATCTTAATAAATCAACATGGCATCGCCAAAGCTGAAAAAACGATATTGTTCTTTAATTGCTTCCTCATATGCATGCATGATTTGTTCTCTACCCGCAAGCGCACTGACCAACATGACCAATGTGGATTTGGGGAGATGAAAATTCGTAAGCATCCCGTCGATTACTTTGAAAGTATATCCCGGATAGATAAAGATTTTGGTCCAGCCGCTGCTCTCTTGCAACTGCCCGTCTTCAAACTTGCTTCCTACCGTTTCAAGTGTACGACAACTTGTCGTTCCTACAGCAAAT
The DNA here is from genome assembly GCF_058408365.1 of Paenibacillus sp. MDV22-iso6. Lineage (NCBI taxonomy): Bacteria > Bacillati > Bacillota > Bacilli > Caryophanales > Paenibacillaceae > Paenibacillus > Paenibacillus sp. MDV22-iso6. The sequence continues at coordinate 645,201 of NZ_JBZVDZ010000004.1, forward strand.
ATACGGTTGCCACGTTTTTTCGTTTCATTAATTAGATCCGCTGTCTCTTGAGACAAAGAGTAGTATTCCTCATGCATGACATGCTCTTCAACTTTGTCAACTGACATAGGCCGAAATGTTCCGAGTCCAACGTGAAGCGTGATGAAAGCTACATTAACGCCTTTATCCCGAATCCGGTTTAGCAATTCATCTGTAAAATGTAATCCTGCTGTCGGGGCAGCGGCCGATCCTTCATGTTTCGCATATACCGTTTGATACCTTTCGCGGTCGTCCAGCGTCTCTCTGATATAAGGAGGCAGCGGCATTTCACCCAAACGATCCAGTATCTCTTGAAAAATCCCATCATAGGAGAACGTAAGCAAACGCGCACCCATTTCGCCTTCCTCATCAATGACTGCCCTGAGCTCGTCACTAAAAACGATAACCGAACCGGCTTTCAGCTTCTTGCCTGGTTTAACCAAAGCTTCCCAACGATCGCCCTCCACGTTTTTGAGCAGAAGTACTTCAGCCTTTGCCCCCGTGTCCTCTTTGGTTCCGAACAAACGCGCTGGAAGAACACGTGTATCATTCAACACCAGTGTATCTCCAGGCTGAAGGAAGTCGATAATATCAGGAAACGTGTGATGGTTAACCTCACCGCTTTCCTTATTTAAGGTAAGCAACCGGGACGCCGTGCGGTCAAGCAGTGGCGTCTGTGCAATTAATTGCTCCGGCAATTCAAAATCATATAAGTTCACATTCATATTAGATTCATTCCTTAACAATAGTCGCATTTTGATAATAGTGTTTCAATATTGCCTGGTAATCATACCCTTCATCAGCCATGCCTTTGGCACCCCATTGGGACAAACCTAATCCGTGCCCATTACCCTGACCGATGATCATGAAGCTTTGGCCCTGAGTTACAGCTCGAGCTTGACCATCACCACTCATAACCACAAGAGCATTACCGGATGAAGTTCCTGTGCCCGAGGCAGATAGTACAGCAGCACCCTGTGAGCCGGTTTTGCTTGCTGTTTTGCCGTCAGCGCCTAATACAGTATAACTTCCGGTCCCTGCAATATCAAATAAAGTACTCGGTAATCCACCTAAAGCAGAGCGGTATGTATCTGCATATTTTACCGTCATGGGCTGGCCGTTGGCTGTAACTTCAAGTGCCCTTCCTGATGGCCCACGCTTGGTCACTTCGAGCGTTGAGATCGAAGATGGAACAGTAGAAGTCGTTTTACCCTGCAGGGTTTTAACCAACTGGGCTGACGTGAATGGCCCTCTTACCCAAGCATAATCGTTGGACTGCGGCACTTTGGCCAGAACAACAGCCTCGTTGCCTGGATTCATTTTCGCTACCGGATCAACATTGGATTGAATTAACGGAACGGGACGCACATTGGTATTTTGGGCAGTAACCGTCACTTTGGCTAAACCCGCATCCGTTTTGGTCGTTAAATCTTTTACATTATCCTCGCGGATATATCCGCTGACTCCTGTACTTAACAGCACATGATACCATGTCTGTAATCCAGCTTGAGCCGATGTATCTCCAGGACTATCTACATTAATGAACACATCCGCGCCCCCATTCCATACCTCGGATGGGTGAGCAGTCTGTCCCCCTGCATTGGAAGAGAACACAGCTTCTACGATTTTACCACCGCTCTTGATGACTTCTCCAGAAGTAGCATCAACCGCGCTGGAGACTTTATCATTCTCTGAACCCATTCCGTTGTACGCCTGACTGAGCGTGGTATCCACAACGTTGGCAATTTTAAAACGATCTCCCTGTTGAAGCGCATAAGAGCGTGCAGCGACAGCCTGTACTTTCAGCGCTTCTGCTGGCCAGGATGAATACACTTCTGCACCAACAACAGAGTATAAATATTGCTCCAGTGGAACTACATTAACCAAAGCCAAATCGCCGCTTACAATGCTAATTTCCATGTCACCGCGATATGTCCGTCCGGAACGTTCCACCACTTTGATTCCACTACCGTCTCCTTGCACAAACGCCTTGGCCTCACTGCCGGCAATAGTGTAATGCGGAGCTGTTTTAAGTGTATCCGTGCTTAACCCGGCATCCTGGCGGATGATAAGCGCAGCACTATTACTGTTTACCGGAGACAGGTTTACTCCTGGAACACTGGCTTCCACACTTTTTTTGAATGCAGACAGATCAGTATCTGATGAGGCTTCTCCCACCCATACAGCATACCCTTGACTCCCTCCATCCAGTTGAAGCGCCGTATAAGAACTAACTCCTGCCGATGAAAGGGATGCTTGTGCCGCTTCTGCCTCTGGAAGTGAGCTGTAGACTCCTGCAGACAGACGCTTGCTGCCCGTCACCGCTGGTTTTTGTCCACCTAGTTGGGCTGCAGCCACTTTTTGTACACGTGCTACCGCTTGTCCAGCCAACGCCTCTGTTGCATAGTTTCCGGTGTAGAGTTGATAGGTCGCTTTACCATTCAGAGACGTTGTAAACAACAAGGGTTTATCACTAGTGGCCTGCAACAATTTTGCGGCTGCTGCTGCCGTTTTGAAATCCCCTGTTTCCAACACTTTGACGCGGAATCCATCCGCACTGAAACGGATTTGTCCTGCTGGAAGAGTTATACTTGCTCCGCTTTCCGAACCAATATTCCATTTTCCACTCGACTCAAGCGTAATCAGTGGTGTAGTCGATTTATACGTACTTCCCAGGTTCGCAAACATGGCTACCCGAATCATCTGCCCATCACCTTCAGCGGCATAAACCGGCACTTGCAGGCATCCTACCGTCAACAGAGCTGCGGCCAACACCTTCAAACGCCGACTCCACTTCCTTGTTTGTATTGCTTTCACGATCAGTCTCCTCTCCATGTTTGTCCCAAGTTGTATATTAAGATAATCTCATTGATATATAGTCACAATTATTTGGCGTCTCTCGGTGGAACTGGCAAACCCAGATGATGATAGGCCAGGTCCGTTACAATTCTGCCCCTCGGTGTGCGTTGAAGCATGCCAACCTGCAATAGATAAGGCTCGTAGACATCCTCAATGGTCTGACTCTCCTCACCAATCGTAGCGGCAATCGTATCCAGACCCACAGGGCCTCCCCGGAAACTGTTAATCATTGATTTGAGCATTTTATGATCGATCTCGTCCAGACCACGCGGATCAATCTGAAGACGTTGCAGCGCTTCTTCCGCCAGAGCCTGTGTGATGATACCATCACCCCGTACCTGGGCAAAGTCACGCACTCTTTTTAGCAGTCGATTGGCAATCCTCGGTGTCCCACGGGAGCGCAATGCGATCTCTTCGGCGGCATTACCAACAATCTCCACCCCTAGAATCTCTGAGGCCCGTGAGACGATGTAGGCCAGCTCATCCACCGTGTAGAACTCCAGTCGACTGATAACACCAAACCGGTCTCTGAGAGGCGCAGAAAGCAAGCCTGCACGGGTTGTAGCACCAATCAGCGTAAAGGATGGCAGATCAAGACGTACGGAGCGGGCACTTGGCCCTTTTCCGATCATGATATCCAACGCGAAGTCTTCCATGGCGGGATACATCACTTCTTCTACCGTCCGATGAAGGCGATGAATCTCATCAATAAACAGGACATCCCCTTCTTGCAGGTTTGTAAGCAATGCAGCCAGATCACCTGGGCGTTCAATCGCCGGTCCCGATGTTGTACGTAAGTTAACACCCAATTCATTGGCAATGATATTGGCAAGTGTTGTTTTACCCAGTCCAGGCGGGCCATATAACAACACATGATCGAGCGCCTCATTGCGCATCTTGGCGGCTTCAATGTATATTTTCAAATTCTCCTTGACCTGGTTCTGCCCGATATATTCATTCAAATACCGGGGACGAAGGCTAAGCTCCACAGCTTGATCCTCCATCATCAGGTTCGCGGAAATAATCCGGTCATCCATGTTCATCCCTACCTTTTTTATGCGGCTTACTGCTCTATTATAGAGGCAAAATTAATTATCCCGTAAACAGCATTTGCAGTGCCCGTTTCATCAACACATCAACAGAATCGGCCGAAGTAACATCTTTCTTCAGTTTGAGCCATACTTTATCCAGTTCACTGTCGGTATAACCCAGCGCCTTAAGACCTTCACGTGCCTCATCCCAGGCAGAGCCGCTTCCTGCTTCTTCCGAAGGAGGAGCAAACAAACCTGTTGCATACGTGGCAGCACCGAAACCATCCAATTTGTCCTTAAGGTCCAGTATCATACGCTGCGCTGTTTTCTTACCAATCCCCGGCAGTTTGGTCAGGAACGTCAGATTCTCTTGATAAATTGCAGTCACGACATGGTCCGGCGTACCGCCAGCGAGTATACCCAGAGCAACTTTGGGTCCAATACCTGATACCTCGATCAGCTTGCGAAATAACTTCTGTTCCTCACGAGTCGCAAAACCAAACAGCAACATCGCATCTTCACGTACATGGTGATGGGTATACACCATAATTTCGCCTTCTTGCTTCGCAAATGCAAAAGGATTCGGACAGAATACACGATAACCAACGCCATGTACATCAAGCACAATATATTCATTTTCCAGATGTACGAACTGTCCTCTTAGGAAATCAATCATTTTCGCAATACCTCATTCAACTTGGAATTTAATGTATATGAGTGTGCATGACACACTGCTACAGCCAAAGCATCTGCTACGTCATCCGGCTTCGGAATCACCTGTAAACGCAAAAACATTTTGACCATCTCCTGCACTTGCCGCTTCTCTGCTTTTCCGTATCCAACAATCGCCTGCTTAATCTGCATCGGCGTATATTCGGCAATAGGCAGTCCCTTCTGGGCAGCAGCCAGTACCATGACACCTCTAGCTTGACTGACAGACATCGCTGTTGTGACGTTACGATTGAAAAAAAGTTTCTCCAGCGCTACCGCGTCTGGTTTATATTTATCAATCAGCTGTACCATGCCCTCATATACATGAAGCAGCCGTTCCTCTTCAGGGGTATGAGCTTCTGTCTGAATACAGCCATATTGTACAGGTGTTACCTTACTGCCGATTTTATCCACAAAACCAAAACCGACAATCGCAATCCCCGGGTCAATTCCCAAAAAACGCAAATCCATCTCTCCCTTACAAAAGCGAACATATGTATCGTTCATTTCATTATAACAAAAGATAGGCCCTACGGCAGGAAAAACTTTGTCCTTCCATATACTCGCCTCAATTCGTGAATAACCTACAATCTTTATCTCCTATATTCAGGTGTATCGGTCATGGAACGACAAAAAGGACATCTTTCGATGTCCTTCGTTTCCCCTCGTATGTTGTATGACCTACGAATATCCTTCCACCAGAAACTTCTCCTCTACTGGATGTAAACAGATCCACTCAATGCAGATCAGCCTGTTCTTTTATCCGCCATTACGGATTTCTTTATTGGCCTCATCCACCGCATAATCGCTGAACGTAGAGATTACACTGTCGTACTCATCCTTGTCCTGAATACGAATACCCTGCTGCAATTGCTCCAACACACCTTCAGGCAATGATGTCTCTAACGTGCCTACGTCCATTTGAAAAAAAGTACGGATGACTTTCTCTTCTGTGGGCCGTCCTTCATAAAGATTGAGATTACCCACAGCATCTATGCTAATATACGCCTGCTCTTTACATAATGGAGAAAGATCATCCACATGTTGCTTAATGCGTAACACTTCTGCCGATTCAACCTGAGCACCCCAATCCGGATGTTGAACGAGCAGCATCTTCAATTGAGGAATCGCCATCTTACCTAATTGTTCCGTTTCTACCCCACAGATATATTGCGTCTCCAATACAACACTCGTTAAACGGTCCGGATCAGACCCGAGTTGTTCCATCAAAGTCTGAATTTCTTGCTCTGACCTTTGTTCACTCGCAGCAGGTCCCATTACAGATACAGCCTCACTGAAATTGGTCGTTAATAAACGCTCAATCGCAGAAGAAATCGGCAAACCACTGTAAGCCAGTATAGCTACGGCAACCAAAGCTGCAGTCATCCACACTGTTCTTTTCCATCGACGCCAGCGTCTCTTAAATTGTTTTTTGAAGTTAAACGTGTTCACATGAACCCCTTCTATCACTTTTTAAACCTATTGTGACCGAAAGAACTGGGGTTTATGCAAAATTAACCTAAGGCACCAGCAATGTGATGCACCTGAGCACTAAAAGGATGAAAAATATAATTATTCCTTTCCTTATTAAAGGTTGTCATAAATTAAGAGGTTATGATTGCTTTGAACACAACCACCTTTTAAACATAAATAAAAAGACGGACTATCTATAAATAGATAGTCCGTCTTTTTTGAGATCGGGATGACACGATTTGAACATGCGACCCCCTGGTCCCAAACCAGGTGCTCTACCAAGCTGAGCTACATCCCGTTATCTATACCGGCGAGAGGACTCGAACCTCCACGGTTTCCCACTCGATTTTGAGTCGAGCGCGTCTGCCATTCCGCCACGCCGGCGTATAAAATTATAATGGCGCGCCCTGAGAGATTCGAACTCCCGGCCTTTTGATTCGTAGTCAAACGCTCTATCCAGCTGAGCTAAGGGCGCAAATATTGGAGCGGAAGACGGGAATCGAACCCGCGACCCTCGCCTTGGCAAGGCGATGCTCTACCGCTGAGCCACTTCCGCATACGGTATTAATAAATATAAAAATGGCGGAACCGACGGGATTCGAACCCGCGATCTCCTGCGTGACAGGCAG